>NZ_CP113929.1:1207907-2415815 GCF_029392075.1 Bifidobacterium sp. ESL0704 | reverse complement strand
CTCGGGATGTTGCTTCAGCCGTACCGTCAGTTCCATGACGTAGTTGTAGATCTCCTGCTTTTCCTGCATTTCGTTGGAGATGCGGGTGTAGGCGTGCATCACGGTGGTGTGGTCGCGCCCGCCGAAGACCTCGCCGATGTCCACCAAGCTCATGCTGGTCATCTCACGGGCCAGATACATGGCGATCTGCCGTGCCAGGGCGACGTTCTTGGTGCGTGCCCGGCCCACGAGGTCGTCGAAGGTCAGGTGGAAGTACTTGGCCACCTGACCGATGATGTCGGTCGGCTTGATTTCGACGTCGGTGGTGAAGAAGTCCTGCAGGGTCTGCTCGGCCAAGGCACGCGAAACCGGCTGGTTGCTGAGCGACGCCACGGCGGTGACACGGGTCAACGCCCCTTCGAGTTCGCGGATGTTCTCGGTGAAGCGTTCGGCGATGAGGTCGAGCACGTCGTTGGGGATATTGGAGCGGTTCATCGAGGCCATCATGCGCAGGATGGCGATACGGGTCTCGAGGTCCGGCGGCTTGACGTCGACGGTCAGGCCCGATTCGAAGCGCGAGATCAGGCGGGCCTCGAAGCCCTTGAGATTCTTGGGCGCGACGTCGGAGGCGATGACGATGCGTTTGCCGGCCTGATAGAGCGCGTTGAAGGTGTGGAAGAACTGCTCGAGCGTGGCTTCCTTGCCGCCCAGGAACTGGATGTCGTCAATCAGCAGCACGTCGACCTCACGGTAACGGCGGTTGAACGCGGCGATCTGGCCCTGGCTCTGGTTCGGGGTCTGCAGCGCCTCGATGAACTCGTTGGTGAACTCCTCGCTGGTGACGTAACGGACCTTGAGGCTGCTGTCCTTGACCAGCGCGTAGTTGCCGATGGCGTTCAAGAGGTGGGTCTTGCCCAGTCCGGAACCGCCGTAGATACAGAGCGGGTTGAAGTCCTTGCCGCTGCCCTCGGCCACGGCCAGCGCCACCGTGCGGGCGAACCGGTTGGAATCGCCGGGCACGAACGTGTCGAAGGTCGCGTTCTTGTTCAAGTGCGTTTCGGGGTCACGCGTGGTTTTCTGGTCGTCCACCTCAAACGAGGAAACCGGTTGAGGCATAGGTTGGGCGGACGGTCGGGTTGCTGTGGGCTGAGGCGCCGATGGGCGCGATGCCGGGAATTGTGATGGTTGGGCGGACGGAGCCACCGTACCCGCCCAATTAGTGGTATTGCCGGAATTCGCGGAGGAACCGGTGCCGTTCATACCGCCGCCGAAATTCTGGTCATTGCGCTCGCCGTTGTTGCCGGATCGCGCTTTGAAATCACGATCAAGATATTGGGGCTCATATTGAGGCTGTGCGTACGGCCGTCCCTCATTGCCATTCAACGATTGTCTCGCCGGATTGGCGAAAGCGTTGCCTTGATTGCCTTCAGGGCTTCCGTTGCCGGCAGGAGTCTGCTGCGAAGAGAAATCCGGTTCATCGAACGAAAGCTGCGATGCCTGCGGGGTATTCGTCTTCGCCCGGGAAGCGTTGGGCTGATAATGGCGGTAGGACCTGGCCTGTCCGTTCATGCCGGTCTGTTCGGGTGCCCCGACTTGCCCGGAGCGTGCACTGTCGTAGCCTTCTTCGCTTGTCATGCTATTGCGAAGGCCGTTTTCGTCCGCCTGGTTTGAGGGGATCGGTCTGTTTCCAAAGTTCTGCGATGCAAGGTAAGCCGCATTGCCATCGCCTGCCGCGGCGTTGCGGTTACTGTTTTGCGCGCTTGCCGCCGGATCGCCGGTTTCGTCCTCCGGCTCCGCGATTTTGAACGCGGGGAACATCTCGTGACCTGTCGCGAGTTTCAGCGCCCCAAGCAGGGCATGGTTGAGTTCGCCTTGCAGGGCTTGCTGGGTGGCGCTATTGGCGACGCAAAGCACGATGGTCGGTCCGAACACGCCTTCAGGTCTGACTCCCTCGAGCCATCCTTTGCTGCGCGGGGTGATCGAAGTATCCTGACGCAAGACCGCAAGGGCGTCATCCCAAATCCGTATGGCCTGGGTTATCGGGTCATTCGACTCATCTGCCATGGTGGCTCTTTCCTAGTTTCTTCGTACATTCCCGGCAACGATGCCTTGTCCATCGCACCAGTTTGATTCAATGTGGCACCACACTGCTGACTTCCGCGATGCAGTACTCTATATGTACTCCGACCTATAGAAAAGTTATCCACCGCCTTGCGTGTTGAAAACATTGAATTGTGAATAACATCAATGTAATTTGTGGATAACTTTCGGACGATAAACCGCGTAACTCCAACCTTTTATCTGTGTTGAAGTGCTGCCGTGAATTGTGAAAAAACTTGAAAAGTTATCCACATTTTAATCAGTGAAATTCTGTTTGGTTTGACTTGAGACTAGGGGTAAGAGTAATTTGGTAGAGCTTGACTCATGAGGAGCCATGCTTTTGCATGGCTGAAAACAACCGGGAGCATATTATGAAGAGGACATTCCAACCGAATAACCGTCGTCGCCACATGAAGCACGGATTCCGCGCTCGCATGCGTACCCGTGCAGGCCGCGCGGTACTCAACCGTCGTCGCGCCAAGGGCCGCAAGAACCTGGCTGTCTGATCAATCGGCGGCAAGGGCATGGATCGGCTGAAAAGCCATCGTGATTTTGTCCGGGTGCTGAAGCGTCGCAGAAAAGTCACTGAAAAGGATATCGTCGTGCATTTCTTGGTGTACGACGATTCTTGTTGCGGTTATGGCAATGGCCACAATACCGTCGAAGCACACGCGCAACTGGCTGGCAAGGCTATGGGAGCTATGAAAGGTTCCATAGCCTTAGACGCGGTCCGGCAAGGCAAGTCGGGGCGGCGCCTCGGGTTAGCCGTGTCAAAAAACGTCGGCAACGCCGTGGCGCGCAATCACGTCAAACGGCGTTTTCGAGTGTTGGCGAAAGCTTACGAGGGCTCGTTGCCGCAGCATTGCGATATTGTCATGCGTGCTAAACCAAGTGCAGCACGTGCCGATTTCTCGTCTTTGGATGCCCAGGTTGCGCAGCTGTTCGCCGATGTAGCGTCCAAGGCTGCATCAAAGGGCAAGGTGCGGAAGAGCCGCAGCGACTTCAAACAGGCAACCGTTGCTGAAGGTGATCGATCATGACTGCAGCATGCGTGTCTGAAGCCATATCGATACAAGGGGTCTTAGGCTCTCGCCAGAATTCGGATTGGCCGGCAACGGTCAAAAAGACGAGCGCAACGGGTCATATGGCCTGCAAAAGCGAGGATTGCAGCGCGATGTCTACGGAAACGATGCATACGGAAACGGTGGCGGGAACAAGGATGCTGATTTCCGGCGCCAGTAAGTCTCATTCCGCCGTCTGTCGTGCAATGCTTGCCGCCGTGCGCTGGTATCAGATCCATATTTCCGCCGGAAACCCACCTTGCTGCAAGTATTATCCGTCTTGTTCCAACTATGCGATCCAAGCGGTGACCCGTTACGGTGCCGCACGCGGGGGATTGCTTGCCGTGCTGAGGTTGTTGCGCTGCCGGCCTTGGAGTAATGGCGGCATCGATGACGTGCCCCAGCATTATTCGATTTTTTATAGATTTTCCTGGTCCAAGGCTCACGAAGAGCCGCGACTGACACCATTGGCCTCAGATGTGAAGGAGACGGCCTAATGCAGTTCACCAATCCCGATTACAACCACTTCCTTCTCGACCAAGGACTGTTTGGCTGGGTATACAAGATCCTGACACCCATCGAATGGCTGATGAGCGAGATCATGTATTGGTTCCACAAGCTCATGACCCTCATCGGTCTGCCGTCTAGAGGGCTATCGTGGATTTTCGCCATCGTCTTCCTTGTGCTCGTCGTCCACGCTATCATCCTGCCGATGTACATCAAGCAGATGCGCGGCATGATGAAAATGCAGGCCTTGCAGCCCAAACTGATGCATATCCAGAAGAAGTACAAGGGCAAGAAGGATCCGGCAAGCCGTGAGGCCATGGCTCGCGAGACCCAAAAGCTGTATTCGGACAGCAATTACAACCCGGCAGGTTCCTGCCTGCCTATGGTCATTCAGGGTCCCGTCTTCATGTGCATGTTCTACTTGCTTTCGGCCATCCCCTACATCGCGCACGGTTCCCGTGAAACGCTCGGTGCTTTCGACAAGGCCACCGCTTTGGAATTCGCCGACACCCATCTTTTCGGTCTGAAGATCTCCAATACGTTTGGCATGGCCAACGCTTCCGGCAAGATCGTCATCGGTATTTTTACCGTCCTGATGTGCTTGGCGATGTGGTACATGCAGTTCAACAACATGCGTAAGAACCTGCCGCCTGCCCAGATGGAAGGGCAGCAGTACAAGATACAGCAGATGATGACCTGGGTCTTCCCGCTGATGTACATCTTCTCCGCAGTCTCCATGCCGTTCGCAGTTCTTGTGTACTGGCTGACTAACAACATCTGCAATATGCTGCGTTCGCTTTGGCAGGTCCGTGAGTTCCCGACGCCGGGATCTCGCGCGGATGATGAGAAGAAAAAGCGCGACCACATCAACGAGAACAAGCGTCGCGAGAAGGCAGGCCAGATCTCGCTGGAGGAAGAGGCCTTGCAGAAGGCCGAAGAAGCGGCGAAAATACGCGAAGAGCATGGCTATCAGCGTGAGCAGCCGAAACGCAAACGTAAGAAGAAGAAGTAAGTTCGGGCCCGACCTCGTTGGTGTATGTGATACATATGCTATACGGGGTCGGGTTTGGGTTAGACTTAAGGACAATACGTCGGATAAAGGAGTTGGATATGTCTCGTGATGAGGAAAAGACGGTCGAGCAGCTCAATGACGAAGCTGACATCGCTGCTGACTATCTCGAGGGGTTGTTGGATATCGCGGATTACGAAGGTGATATTGAGATGGGAGTGCGTAACGGGCGCCCCACCGTTCAGATTGTCGCCGATGATGACGAGGATATCAGAAACCTTATCGGGCATAAGGGCGAAGTCGTTGATGCATTACAATTATTGACTCGTTTGGCTGTTCAGCAGAAGACCGGCGATAGGTCCCGTCTGATTCTTGATGTGGATGGTTACCTCAAGAAGCGCCGCCAGCATTTGCGCGATCTGGCGCTCGATGTGATTGACGAGGTCCGTGAGACCGGGGACCCCGCAAACCTTGACCCGATGAATTCCTTTGAACGTAAGGTTGTTCATGATCTGGTACGCGAAGAAGGTCTGAAGTCTCGTTCGCATGGCGAGGAGCCTCATCGCTATGTCACCATTTATGTAAAGCCACGTCCTGCGGAAGATGAGCTGGATGACGATGACGATCTCGAAGATGACGAGCGCACGAATGTTTCACGTGAAACAATCGATGACGATGAGCGGCTTGACGAGGAAATTTCAGAGTCGGAAGACGATCGTGAGGATTCCGCTTATGACGATGAAGTGGATGATGACGAGCGTTGATTCAGCACGCTTTTTGTACTGAATAAGGATGTATCCGTTATGTATTGTGGGCCGCAGTTCATTGAGTTGCGGCCCACAAATTTTATGGTTGCACTGATCGAGCGATTCGTTTTCCCCAGTGTAACTGGCCGGTTATAGGTCTGAATTCCCTATTTATTAGCCACGTTTTGCCTTATGGGAGTAGATGTTTCGTATCTTTATTCCGACAAGGGTAATCGGTTGGGTGTTGTCATCGATGGAATAATCAATGAATGGGATTGCAGAACGTGAATTCATTGAAAGCTCTTGCATCGTTATTTCGGACTTAGTGTGATTGATTGGCTTCATGAGTGTCCACTGTCTGGTTGTGGGTACGATTCCATTTATGGAACGTAATTCTATGGCCTATGATCCGTTTTGCAAGATTCAAGGATTGTGTTCTTTTCCGTTGTTCATCGTATTCATGGCAATGTGAGCCGATGAGACGAACTATGGTAAGAAATATTTTCTAGCGACTTGAATGGAGAGGGTAGCATTACTGAACGTTGATGGTCACAACAGCTTTTGTGTCGGATATTGTAGTAAGCGATATATATCCGAGATGTGTCTATTCCGATTTGATGTATTACATCATGTCGTTGGCCGGAATATTACTAATCTTCTTTGTGTAGTTCTTCTTTATATTTATTATTCAGTTGGTTCGGCTGTCTTTCTTGAATAAGGTACTGTTATTTCTGACTGCTATCGTTCCCGGTTTTCTTTAATATGTGCAAAGTCTCTGGTAGATTGGTTATTTGTTCTTGATAGATAAGGGTTGAGATGGACTTTACGATACATACGGACGAAGAACTAGAAAAGTCCGCGTTGTTAAAGGATTTGTTCGGTGACGTACTTCCGAAGATGGAAGCGTTCAAGCATAAGCTTACGCAAGAGGGCGAGGAACGGGGTATCATCGGTCCGCGTGATGTCGATATTATATGGGAACGGCATATTCTCAATTCAGCTGCGATAGTACCTTTTATTGAATCCTCAACTGATGGGCAGCGGTTTAAGACGGTTGCTGATATCGGTAGTGGTGGTGGATTCCCCGGTATCGTTGTAGCAGCATGTTTGCCAGATCACGAAGTTACGCTTATCGAGCCCATGGAGCGTCGAGTAGAATGGCTCAATGAATGTGTCGATCAACTTGAACTCGGAAACGTTCGGGTCGTTCGTGCAAGGGCAGAGGAATATATTCATACGCTCAAGCATGATAAGGCGTTGCATCCTTTCTCTGTTGTGACGAGCCGTGCCGTTGCGCCGATGACCAAACTCAGCGGGTGGACGTTGCCTCTCGTCAAGCATAGCGGCCAGTTAATAGCACTAAAGGGGCGTTCAGCACCTGCAGAGGTCCGTAAGGCAGCAAAAGAGATACAGAAAAGTGGAGGACGTAATCCACAGGTTCTTGAAGCTCCAATTGCAGAAGGTTTTGAACCAACCCATGTAGTCATCATCGACAAAAAATAGACTTTGGATTCTGCTCGATAGGGGAATGTTTCACGTGAAACATTCCCCTATCTTTTTGTGAACGTGTATAGGTAACCAGATTTTTTGTAATGAGTATTCATGAAGCCTTAGTGTTTTATGAGATTATTGTTCCGCTAAAAGTACATTTGGTTCTTTTCATAAATGTCTAAACACTATCAATTATTGCTTGTCGTTACTCACGATGTGTGCTCTTATTGGTATGTATGGTATCGGCAGTCTCGGAGTTGAACATTATGATTTGCTGTTTGATCGAATGATTCTCGGGTAGCGATCTGCTCTAGGATGGCTATTTCTATGTGTTGTGGAATACCGCAATCTTCTGTTTGTTGATCAGGTAAAACGGCATATATTTTTTTCGACATTAACGATAAAGCTCTGTAACGGATTCTTCGTCAATCAAGTCTTCATTTTTCCACCGCAGTTAAGCCGATCACTCGGATTGATATTGGTATCGTAATAAAGAGTGCCCTGTATTCGATGCATGGCTTCCTAAAACAATCAGTTGCTGCTCAAGAATGATTTGCTGCTATAAGCAGCATGGATCATCTTTGTCGTATATTGCCTTACTGTTGATGGGCATTTTCTTGTTAACATGTACTCTTCCCATCTGCATCAGCAATGTTTCACGTGAAACAATTTCTAGAACACGTCTGAAAAATAATTTTCAAAAGCCGGATATTGATTACTGTTCTGAATTAATTGTGGTTAAGGTGTTGCGGTTCGATTTGCACCTTTAACATGAGTCATTTTTGAACCAGCAACAGTCAACATACTTGTTCGGCTTTATAAGTAATCTAAAAAACTTTAGATGAATCCTTATGTGGTAGTTGTTTTTGAAATTGGTTGAATTGAATAACAATAAGTTCAATTGATTGACTCAGGATGTCCGGAATTTTAATTGTGCGACACGGGTATTCAGACCGGCAATGTTTCACGTGAAACAATCCCTTATGAACGGAGTTATCCACATTTTCAACAATTCAAAAAGTTATCCACATTTTTAAATGCATTTCAAGGAGGTTCTGTAATTATTGAAATTTCAACGATTAAGCGAACAAATTTTCGAACACAAGAATTTGTGCACAAAAGTTACGCACACTTATCCACATCGGTGTGGATAAGTGTGTAGATGCAGAATCTGTCCATACGAATGACGAAACTAGAAGAATTAGAACAAGTAATTACTGTGCTGATCCCACAGTCTGTTATGTGCGGCGGATAGTCGTAGGGAGTTGATGGATATGGAATCTGCCTCGGAAACAATCAGACGTATCTTCGGCAGTAAAGGTGATTCTCTCGGCTCTGAGATGGCCGAGATTCGATCAAGGTATGAAGCCTTGAATAAGGTTCGTTTTCCGAAACCAAAGTCGACTCGGCTTATTGCGGTAGCCAACCAAAAGGGTGGCGTAGGGAAAACGACGACTACTGTTAACCTTACGGCTGCGTTGGCTTTTCAGAAGCAGCAGGTTTTGGTTATCGACATGGATCCGCAGGGCAACGCTTCTACAGCACTTGGGGTTAAACACAACACAGGGGAGCCGTCTATCTACGACGTGCTTGAAGGCAGGCTGACCATTGATGAAGTGAAACAGACTTCAGGCACTTTTGAAACATTGGATGTAGTTCGCTCGTCCATTGACTTGAGTGGCGCTGAACTAGAAGTCGCGGATTTAACTGATAGAAATGATTTGCTGAAAAAAGCATTGAAAAAATTCCTATCTTCTTCCACAAAGAAATATGATTATGTCATTATTGACTGCCCTCCAAGTCTCGGACTTTTGGTGATCAATGCTATGTGTGCAGTCAATGAAGTGCTGATTCCGATACAGGCCGAGTATTATGCGCTCGAAGGTTTGGGGCAACTCATTCAGACGATTGGTCTCGTTCAGGAACATTACAATCCTTCGCTGCTGGTGTCGACGATGTTGGTCACCATGTTCGATAAGCGTACGTTGCTGAGCAAAGAGGTGTATGACCAGGTTAAAGATCATTACCCAGACATCGTTTTGCGAACCACTATTCCCAGGTCGGTAAAGATATCCGAAGCGCCGAGTTTTGGTAAAACAGTCATCGAATATGATCCAAGGGGAACCGGGGCGGTGTCCTATCGCGAGGCTGCATTGGAAATAGCCAGAAGGTCGCCACAAGTATTGAAAGCGTTGGAAGATAGAAAGCAGAGGAGAAACTGATATGGCAGCGAAGTCACGTTTAGGAAAAGGCCTTGGCGCACTATTTCCAGCTCTGCCCGGCGATCAAGGGAAAACAGATTCGGTTATTGATCCGGAATCAGAATCCTCCCAGAAATCCGCTAAAGTCGGTTCTTCGCGTAATGTTTCACGTGAAACATCTGCTCAAACGTACGCAAAGGCAAGCAAACAAGCGAAAAGTCCCACTTCAAAGACATCAAAGGATGAGCGGGAAAACAATGTTTCACGTGAAACATCCCAAGCTGTGCCTCCTGAAACAGTGAAAACTAAAGGATCTGTATCAGAAGCGTCTGCGGTTGCAACCAAAAAACCGAAGAAGGATGAGTCCAAGAAAAACAATGTTTCACGTGAAACATCGCTGCGCTCGTCAAGGAGACGCGCTTCTATGCCTTCGTTGAAAGAGGGGATGGCCCATCCCAGCGATTTGTTCTTTGGCTCCATTGTTGATGATGAAAAAAACGAGGACGCAGGTAAAGCTGGGACTGGCAGATTCAAGCATTCCAAAGAACTAAAGAGCGTTAATGACGGAAACAACGCGCTGATCAAAGAAATCGTAGGGAGCGAAACGTCAGGTGAGTCTGTTTCCGGTGAGTTGAAGCCGGTAGCTGGTGGATATTTGGTGGAACTCGACCTTGATGCCATAGGTCCAAATGCAAATCAGCCGCGAACGATTTTTGACGAAGACGAGTTGAAAGAACTTGCAGCATCGTTGAAAGAAGTCGGGGTGTTGCAGCCCGTAGTGGTGCGTAAGCGTCCGGCAAATCAGAAAATCGCTGATTCGGCTGACGCTAGCCATGGTGTAATCAGCAGACATGTGCAGAAGAACATGGATAGCGAATATGAGCTAATCATGGGCGAGAGGCGTTGGCGTGCGGCTCATTTGGCGGGATTGAAATCGATTCCTGCTATTGTGAAAACGACTTCTGATAATCAGATGCTTCGCGATGCTCTGCTTGAGAATTTGCACCGAGTGGCATTGAATCCGTTGGAGGAGTCGGCGGCTTATCAGCAGATGATGGAAGAATTTGGGCTTACGCAGGAACAGCTTTCCAAATCTGTCTCCAAGTCCCGTTCCCAGATTGCCAATACGCTGCGACTGCTCAATCTTCCGCCTTCAGTTCAGAAGAAAGTTGCGGCTGGTGTTCTTTCAGCAGGACATGCAAGGGCGTTGCTCGGTCTTCCCAGCGAGGAAGACATGGAGAAGCTGGCCAACCGTATCATCGCCGAGGGGCTTTCTGTGCGAAGCACCGAAGAAATCGTCGCGATGAAAACGAACGGTAAAGGCAGCTCCAGGAAGCAAAAGGCGAAGCAGAATAATCTGTGGGCTCAGTCGCCGATTCAGCATAAGTTGGAGAACCGTTTCGATACGAAAGTCGCCATCAAGGGCAATAAGGAACACGGCCGTATCGAAATTGTGTTCTCTTCTCCCGAGGATATGGATCGTATTGTCAAGTTGCTGGTTCCGCAGCGCAATGATAATCAGCAAAACGGTTGGGTGTAAATCGGTTTAGGAAACCCTATATAAACCTATTGAGCGGCATTGTGTATACACATATAGTGCTTAAGGGATGTTACGAAAAGGCCAATTTGCGCCCGAAGTTCAATGGCTGAAGCCGGATTCAGGTAAGAAAAGCCGTACCGATTCAATCAACGATGATTCGATACGGCTATGGGTTTATGCAAGGCAATAATGCTAAACCGAGTGTACTGACAATATGTTGTATCTCTTATCGGAAAGCGTAGTTAGTAGCTACACAAAATGGCGGGTTATAGGCCAGAATGCGGTGTTTACAATCGGGGCTTGATGTTGTGGGAATAGGCGTTGTGTGTCTTAATCTTTTAGCGGTGCAGGATCAGTGGCGAGTCTGCCTTCGATGAGTATGGCGAAACAGGTGCAAAGCCGAGGATAGACCCTCTGAACGCCCGGAAACCGCCATACTGGAAGTGGCATCCATCGAGGCAGTGAGTGGCAACCATACAGTAAGAGGCAAATTACAATTCTAAAACACGACGAAATGTTCGTTAACACAAAAATGGCGCCATATGTATTACATATGGCGCCATGCAACCGTGCAATTACTTGAGACTATCCAGATAGTCCTGGGCATCCAAGGCGGCACGGCAGCCCATGCCTGCTGCTGAAACGGCCTGACGATAGACGCTATCGACCACGTCTCCGGCGGCGAAGACACCGGGCAGGGAAGTGCGAGTAGAAGCCCCGTCGACCTCGATATAGCCCTTGTCGTCAAGTTTCAGGGCACCCTGCATGAATTCGGTGGCCGGGGTGTTGCCGATGGCTACGAAAACGCCTTCGGCTGGAACCTCTGTGGTTTCGCCGGTTTTGACATTGCGCACGGTGACGGACTTGGCGCTTCCGTTTTCGCCGTTGATCTCGTCGATGACCGAATTGACCATGAACGACATCTTGTCGTTTGCCTTGGCACGATTGACCATGATTTTTGCGGCCCGGAATTCGTCACGACGATGAATCAGCGTCACAGACGAACCGAAGCGGGTCAAAAACTCCGCGTCGGTGAAGGCGCTGTCGCCGCCGCCGACCACCACAATCGGCTTGCCACGGAAGAAGAAGCCGTCGCAGGTGGCGCAGTAGGAGACGCCCTTTCCGGAGTATTCCTGCTCGCCCGGAACGCCCAGCTTGCGCACGTTGGAGCCGGTTGTCACCACGATGGCTGGAGCCTGGTAAACGTCGCCCTGATCGCACGTCACGCTTTTCATTGCGCCTTGATCCGAGCCGTCGCCGAAGTCGACCGACACCACGTCGTCGAAGACTATTTCAGCTCCGAACTTTTCGGCCTGCTTCTGCATGCTGTCCATAAGATCCGGACCCATTACGCCGTCGGGGAAGCCAGGATAGTTTTCGACTTCGGTGGTGTTGACGAGTTGCCCGCCGGGAGTGAGTGCGCCCGCGATGACCAGCGGTTTGTAACCCGCACGACCGAGATAAATGGCCGCTGTGTATCCTGCAGGGCCTGAGCCGACGATAATGACATCGCGCAGATTGTTCTGGGCGTTATTCTCAGCGTTATGCTGCTGTGTATTCTCTTGAGTCATGAAATCACTTTAACATTGCAGCGAGTTAATGGGAATTTGAGCCGTCTCTATTGATTTTAGGGCAGAAAATCGCGCTAAGGGCCGCAATCAATAGGTCATGAAATGCAAAAGCGAGGGAAGACGTTGAAGCTGCATCGTAAGTGGCTTGTAGCGCGAGGGCCGGCAAGGGATTGAATCAGGCTTCGCCCTTTGTAGTATGCATATGCGTCGTATCGCTTTCGTCATCATATGGGCATCGTTGGTCGCTTTTATGTGCTTGCCGCTTGGTCTACATGTAAAAGATGCCCAGTAGTCGTCAGGTGCAGTACGAGAGACGGGGCAAGTGGACGGGAGGGGAGAGATGGACGGGACATGCGGGACAAGACAAACAGGCGGAGGACAAGACACGGTAGGACGAGGCACGGGAAGAACGCGCCGAAATGGGGAGAGGCAGCGAGTCGTAGCGTCGCCGCGGCAGATATGACTGGGCGACGACGCCACGTAGCAGGAGCCACGGCGAAATGTATCTCCAATTCGTACAGTGGTGTCCAACGCAGTGCAGCTGCAACAGAGTTGTACCAATCAAGCTATTTTGTATTACTTCTCTTATCTGGCTGTCACCGACGCAATCCGTCAACTGGTCACAGCGACATAGTTCGACATCTGATGCAGGATCGGGATGTTGCTGGCCGCCCACGGGCAGGCCCACTGCAAGATGGCGAACGCCGCGGCCAGAAGCAGCAGCAGTACCAGGAGTATACGTATCCCCTTGATTCCCGGCTGCAGCCTGGTCAATCCGCCGTAAATGCTCGGGTCCGGCTTCCTTACATCGCCTGCCTTGATGGCGCGACGAAGCGGCCAACGCCAAGCGATGGCGGCGGCGATGAACAGCACCAGATACATAACGAGCAGTGCGAGGATGACAGGAATCAGCGAAGGAAGCTTGGCGAAAGGCGATTCCTTCTGATTATTGATGAACTGGACTTTGCCGTTCTGCCCCAGATGGGTGAGTTCCTGCGGGACGCCGTCGGAGACCTTCGCCCAATATTTGAGCTTTCCGTAAGTGATCCAACGATGCGTCGGCGTGGAGTATTTCGGTTCACAGGTCGTGAGCGTGATCATGCGTTCCGTCGGCGCCTCCGTCGGATTTTCCGGGTTCGGAGCAACCACTTCAACATGGTCCGGCGTCACGATTTTGAAACTCGTGTAGGTATAAACGTACCAGTAATCCTTGGTCCGCAGCACGATTGGATCGCCGACCTGCATCTTGTCCACGTCTCCTAAAGGCTGGCCATATCCATTGCGATGCCCCGCGGCAGCGAAATTGCCGATTTGGCCGGGCATTTGGGAATCCGTGTAATGTCCCATGCCGTGCTGATTGAGTGCGGTCATATCAGTGCCCTGCACGATGTTGCGTTGCCACTGGTCGCCGAAACGTGGGATGTAGATCTGTGCCACCAAATCGCCATGATTGGCGCTTTGAGGCTGGATCGGGGGAGTGCCGTCCTGAGCCTTTGCGATCTTGACGCCCTTGGAAGAGCTTAAGGCCTTGCTCGGATCGCTCCATGAAACGGATTGACGCTGGTTATATTGTGTGTGTTCGGACTGCACGCCGGTCCACCACATCTGCCAGACGACGTACAGCGCGCAAATCGCGGCAACGGTGAACAGCAGTTCGGCGAAAATCCCGAGTGCCGTCCACAAACGCCTTGATTTCGAGCGTGGCTGGCTGTTGTCGTACTTGCCGGCGCTACCTCTGTGGCCGTTGGCCGCATTGCTGGTTTGCTGGACGAACCCTGTGTTGCCGGAATTGCCGTTCTGCGCTGCAAACCCGCTTTGCACGCCGGCAGCGTTTTGCCCGGCGAATCCGTTTTGCATGCCGCTCTGTCCTGTCTGCTGCAGCTGAAGGGGCTGGAACACCTGCGTCTGCTCGTTCGCAACAGCTGAGTCGGCGCCGAATCGGTCCATGCCGGACCCGTTGATTCCTGATTGGCCAGGATAGGCCTGGTTGTCGAAAGCCTGGCCATTGGCGGCCTGATCCATCGCAGACTGCATCAACGGTGCCTGCCCGTCGTTCGAAGCCGAAACCGAAGGCGGGTCGGGAACGCCGAAATCTTCGAAGGCTTCATCCAAGTCGGTCGGTTCGATGGCGTCTTTACGCCGGCCGTAGTCGTACTTGTCGTTATCAGCCATGAAATCCATCTCTCGTTCCATATCGATCTGTTATTGCCGTGCAATAGTTGAGGGCGTAAAATCGCCTATCGCTCTATCAGCCAGTACGCGTCAATTGTATCTGTTTGTATAGCCCTTTTCTGCTATCAGTCCTTATTCGTTGCCTTTATTTGTCGCTGCCCCGGTTGTTTTGGCGTCACCGTCCTTATTATCGGTTTTCATCACGGTGGCATATTTGAGTGTCTGCAGCACCGGTGCCTCTGGGAAATGCAGGTTGTCTTTGTCTTCGACTTTCCAACCCAGCCCGAACGCGCTGACATATTCCTGATAGGTCTGGATTGCCTTCGAATCGTCCAGCGCGTCGCGCATGGTGTCGCTGGGGCCGATGGCGGAAATGGTATAAGGAGGCGAATACTGCTTGCCCTGAAGCATCAAGATATTGCCTTTGCAGATAATCGCTGAATTGTAAAGGACGCGCTGATCTTGGATCATCATCGCTTCGGCGCCGCCCCGCCAGAGGGCATTGACCACGGATTCGATGTCCTGCTGGTGGATGACATAATCGTTGATGTTCGTGGCCGTTCCGGTGCCTGAGTCCGAAACCATATGCTGCCAAAGCGGAGAATCGTTGAGTGTGACGGATATGCCCGGCCCGGTGACCGCCGAAAGCATGGTCCCTGCCCCGGGGTCTTCGCTGGAATTGTTGCTTTTCGCGCTGTCTTTGCCCGCGTATTTGTTGAGAGTGTTGATTTGCGAACCCAGCGATTTCACTTGGCTTTGTAATTTGTTGACCTGGGAGACGCGCTGCTCCACCAATTGTGCGGTATCGGAGCTGACCACGCTGGTTTTGTTGACACGGAGGTTGGTCATCAACAGGAATCCGGAAAGCGCGACCACAAGGAATACGGCCACCCCGCCAAGCCGCGAACGTTTCGCTTTGTGCTTGCCTTCGGTTTCCCTCATCGTGATCTTGTAATCCTTAATTATCCTTTATCGCAATTAGTATCATTATGTGTCAAGAGTGCTGTGTGCGCAACGCTTTGCCCCACACTCGTTCTCTTGTTTCGAGTGTACACTAATATGTCGTTTAGGCTATTGAATGGAGACTACGCTTATGGCTGACGAAGAGCTGGACAAGGGCGCCGATGCCGCCGCTACGCAGGATAATGAGGCGCAAAAGGCATGGGACGAGCCTGGAACGCAGGCTGATGACGACACTGCGAAAGATACGGATGCTGCTGCCGAAAGAGACGACGCTGCAAAGGACCAAGAAGGTGCCGACACTGCCTCTGGAGAGGATGGAGCCGACGAATCGGGCGATTCCGATGACGACGACCTCGACCTCCCGATGGACAAGATCGAGGAGCTGCTGAGCGCCACGAGTGCCGACAAGAAGACGATGACCCCGCAGATGCGCCGCGTTGCCCAGCGGCAGGCAGAAAACAGCAAGCGCGTCGAGGAGACCATCAAGGGAACCAAAGCGAACCCGGGCTGGTTCGTGCCGCTGTTCTGCTTCCTGATGATTCTCGGACTCGCGTGGGCTGTGGTGTATTACCTCACCAGCAAATACCCGATTCCTGGTATCGGCGCATGGAATCTGCTGATTGCCTTCGTCATTGTGATGGTTGGTTTCATCATGACGATGTGGTGGCGTTAAGCCGTTGAATGACGCGGGCTAGGCGCTCGCGGTATACAGCCCGATGACGTTGGTTGCGTCATCGGGCTTTTGTTATGTGCACAGTTGGCATCGATCCGGTATGACGGCGAGGCGGTTCCGCAGGTCCATGGCCCTATGGTTGGGCCGACTTATCCACAGCAAGGTGCAAAAGATTGTGGATAAGTGTGGATAAATTGAGAGTTGTACACATAGGGTTGCATAACAAGAGTGCCGTTGTGCATGATCGGTTATCCACAATATACACAATTAAAAAACGTTGGAATTTCGGGATTTTGGAATAGGCATGTGAATAAGTCGGTGACTTTTCCTCCAGTAATTCACTGGTTATGCCCAAGTTGTCCACATGTTTTTCCACATTTGTGGAAAACTACACGCATGTAACTTTGATGCCGGTGAGCGCTGAGCGCGTCTATCCGAAACGCAACGATTTGGAACACGGTGACACTGTGCTGTCCTGTGGAAAGCGTCATGGCGTTCGACAAAAACTTGAGATGTGCATGAATTGGAATGGCAAAAGTTGCCGAGAAGCTCATGATACGAGCCTTTTGTTATACTCGTATATTAAGTTTGGTTATTAATAATCAGAAAAGGATTCAATGATGATGAGAAATAGGGTACGCAACGCAGCGGCCATACTTCTTTCGGCTGCGACGTTACTTGCTGCGGGTGTTGTAGGAATCGGCAGCGCGAATGCAGCGGAAACGGATGTCCCTGTCAACGCGGATAACGGCAAGATTATTGTGAACAATGTGCCGGCCGGGCATACGCTCGAGGCCGTGCGGATTGGTACTTATACGCACGCGTCGAGCAATGCCACGAATACGTTAAGCGGAGTCTCCGTCGGCACCCCTTCCGCTTTGAAGGACCAGATCAAAGCCGCGGCGAAGGTTGCGAATGACGGTGTCGCACCGACTACGGACGGTGCGGCCGACAATCCGATGAGCTGGGTTGCGAAAAACCTTTTTGCCAGTGAATCGCCTGCCCCTCATGCTGGTACGATTCGTACGTTCGTCACTGCGTTGGTGAAGGGCGACAGCTCGACTGCTGCGCTTGATTTCTCCGACGCTGTGAGTCCGGCGGTAACTGCCAAGGCCGCCACATTCTCTGATCTGCCTGTCGGCATTTACGTCATTCGAGACACGATGACCTCTAGTGCTGCACATGAAACCGCGTCAATCCCGATGCTGGTCGGTACTACTATTGATACTTACGCTAAGCTGGGTTCGACCGACTTGGGCAAGGTCGACATGAAGGACCAGACGCCGACGCTCACGAAGGTTGCGTCGAAGTTCAACGGTACATCTCTGACCGGCTCTGATCGTCAGGAAAATCTGGACAAGGCCAAGATCGGCGATCAGATCGAGTTCACGCTGACCACCGAAGTGCCGAATACCACCGGCTTCGATTCCTATAATTTCAAGATCACCGATACGCCGAGCGCTGGTCTGGCCTATGACGCAAGCTCTATCAACGTTGCGGTCGGCAGAGCCGATAAGACCTCTGAACAGACCATAACCGCTTCTACGACGACGACTCCGATGACGATTGTTTTCCCGTACAAGACGTTAAAGGACTATACGGTCGGAGCTCCCATCACCATCACCTATACGGCGACGCTTGCCAAGGTGACTGACGCGACCTGGCAGAAGCAGAGCAACAAGGCGTCTCTCGAGTATTCGAATGATTCTTCAAGCAGCACGTCTACGGGCACGGTCAACGCTGAGGAGACTGACCTCGCCATGTACTCCGTGACGTTGAAGAACGTCAAGGCATCCGATGATAGCACGGGATTGACCGGAGGCAAGTTCTCGGTGTACAAGACCGACGAAAGCGGCAAGAAGACCGGTGACGCATTGAAGTTTGGCGGCAGTGACGGCTTCTACACCTACAATACGGGAACTAAGGACGAATTGGCGACCAAGGGGACCGCGGAAGCGTTGAATGACGGAGAGCTGAAAGTCGATGGCCTGCCCGCTGGAACCTATGCGTTTGATCAGACAGCTGCCGCAAGCGGTTACATCAAGACCTCGTTCAACGTGACCATTAAGAAGAACGTCGAGGGTACAGCTGAGGTTGAAGCCAATGCTCATACGGATAACGCTTACTTCACCAACACCGAGGGTACGCTGGGTTTGGTGGCTAAGAATTCAATCACGCAGAACACTGGTGATCGCTGGAATGGCATCCTCACGGTGAAGAATGCGAATTCAATCACGCAGTTGCCGCTGACCGGTGGCGTGGGCATCGTGCTGCTGGCTGCCTTGATCGTCATCTCCGGATGCATCGCGGGCGGCACGGCAGTGCTTCGCCGTCGTAGCGCGAATCGCGGCTGAGCTGTTATCGAAGAGTTGAACGTTGCTGGCTTATAGCATAACGCGATATCCAGCGATGTTCGATGACTGAAGTTTCTGTTGTTGACAACGGGTAGCGGTCAGATTCAGAAGAGATTCCGAATCTGACCGCTACTGTATTTGGGGTTTCTCGGTATGCACACCAATCGAGCCGGACTCATACATTGTATGAGGCGGAACGCGGCGAATCCCAACGTATCGGCTCGACGAAGGCCCATGGCGCGAATGACAAGTGAGAATAACGTGCAATCAATTATCATGTGTAGACTGGCAACGATGGCATTGAGTAGCGATGGGTCGGGTCGATGAAGCATAAGGCGTTTTCCGCAAAGTTGCGTTCGGCGTCTTCCGGCACCGAGCAGTTTTTGGGATCGATGCCTTTCGCGCAGGTCGTACGGCCGCAGAAGAGGCTTGGACACTATGCCTATCGCATTTTCATTGAAATCGTCCATGATTTCTTTGTGCTCCTGACCGTGGCGCTGATTCTGTGGGCTCCGATCAACTGGGGCTTCAGTGCCCAGCGAGAAGCCAACATGGCGGTCAAAGCAACGCAGTCAATGGCAAAATGGCCACAAGGGCAAGTGGCTCGGAGCTATCATGCGGTGCAGGCGTATAACCGGAAAATCGCTGCGTCCGGCCAATTCCGGCTCGGGGAGGTCCGCGATCCTTTCGCCAAGTCGAACAGCAGCGACGACAACAGCGGATCGGCTCAAGACAAGGAATATCAGTCATTGCTCGATGGCGGCAACGGGGTGATGGGCACGATCCGCGTCCCCAAGGTTTCCATACGTCTGCCGATCTATCACGGCACGTCACCGGATACGCTTGCCTCGGGCGTAGGCCATCTGTATGGTACGAGCCTGCCGGTAGGCGGCAGATCGAGCAACAGCGTGCTCACCGGTCACCGGGGTTTTGCCAACGCCGTGCTGTTCACGCGTCTCGACCAGCTGGATATCGGGGACGCGTTCTATATACAGACGTTGAACCGAACGATGGGCTATAAGGTCAAGGCGATTCATGTCATCGAGCCGGAAGACACGCGCTTCTATAAAGTCGTGCCCGGCAAGGATCTGGTGACATTGATGACCTGTACGCCTTATGGCGTCAACACCCAGCGGCTCGTGATCACCGGCGAGCGTGCCAGGATTCCGCAGGAAGTGCCACAGATCGGCAGCAAGAAGGATGGTGAGCTGATTGGGGCGGTTGTCGCTGCAGTGGTGCTGTTGCTCGGTCTGGCGTGGGTGCTGAGGCGTAATTACCGAGTGCTCGTTCCGATGCCGCTGCATTACGATGGGTCTGTCGTGCCTCGTCGCGTTCCCCTCTTCAGAGGCCTCGATAACCGTGGCCTTCCGCCGTTGGGAGCCATCCCGTCTCGCAGCCAATGGCGCAAGCATCATCGTGACGTGGATTGACGGCAAGTAGCTTGGGGCAGGCATCTTCTTTCACGAGAAAAATCTGCGCGGGTTACCAGTCGAAGCCACAACCTGCACCGATCAATCGGAGAATGAGGACGATAACCATGAAACGCTCTACCGGTAAAGCCCATGAGACGAAGCCTGAATGACCCGGGCAATGCTCGGGGCGCGATGACTTTCACCGACCAATCGCGCATATGATGGCGATGTCGGATTGCCTGATTCTCTCGGGGCTTCTTGATTTCGGTATAGGAATCTCGATATTGCCTTGATGGCGCTGTTATCATGGGGCAATCCGTGCCTTATGGCGCCGAGTGCATGCGGTAGCGATCCTATAAGACGGATGGCTGAACCGCGCTGCTTCTTATGAGGCGGCGTAACGTAATGATCCGGTGGCGGGCAAGAACCCACCACCGGATCATTACGGACTGAACCAGCGATTGTCGGCTACCGCTAGTTACTGGCATCTGAAGCTGGAGTTTGATTGGCGCTGCGAAGTTACCAGTTTCAGCCAAAGCGGTGAATATTATGGCTTGACGGCACTACCGCCGGGATTACTCGAATCATCGGTACCGGGATTCGGTTGTTGGGCAGGTGCCTGCGTGCTCAGGGTGATGGTGTCGCCCTTGGTGGCTTGCGAGCCTGCGGTCGGGGAAATGCCGATTACCATCAGGTTGTCGTTGCCTGTCTCGGGATTGACCTTAAAACCTGCAGCCATGAGAGCGCTTCTCACTTGGGCGACCGTCGATTTGCCGCTGGTATCGACGTTGGGCACCGTCACCTTCGGCTTGCCGGAGGAAACATAGACGGTGATATTGCCCCTCTGCGCAAGGCTGGAGCCGGCGGCGGGGTCGGTGCGGGTGACGAGGCCTTGGTTCACATTATCCGATGTCTCCTGCTGAACGACGACGGTGAATGCCTTGAGCTGGTTCAGGGCCTGATCCTGCTGCTGGCCGGTGACGTCAGGCACTTTGGCCATGCCGGAGGAGATGTATAGCATCAACGACGTGCCCTTGTCGGTGGCCGAGCCGGCGGCGGGGTCGGTGCGCGTGACCATGCCTTGGGCCACGTCCGAGCTGTCTTCGGTCTGGGTGGCGGGAGACACTTTGAAACCGGCCTTTTTGAGTATGGCCCTGGCGCTTTCCACCGATTTGCCCTTGACGTCGGGCACCTGACCCGACTGCGGGCCGGTCGAGAACCAGACCTTGACGGTCGATCCCTTGGGAGCCTTGGCGTTGCCCGCAGGATTCTGCTTGGTAAACGTACCTTTAGGCTCGCTCGAATCGGTATCCTGCTCGACCTTCATCTTCAGCCCCACTTCGTCGAGCTGTTCTTCGGCCCGGGCCTGGGTGGTGGTGGAATTGAAGGTGGGGACGGTGACCATTTCCGCCTTCTTCATGTGGGTGACGCCGTAGATGATTCCCACGATGGCGAGGATGGCGACAACGGCACCGATGACCGAGCCGATGATGATCTTCTTTTTCTTTTTCGCCTTCTCTTCCGCGGCTTTCTCGGCACGCGACTTGAGAGCGGTACCGGTGTTCGGCGCCAGCTGCGCGGCGGCAGGATTGCCGTACGTGCCCGTAAGCGGGTCGAAAGCCTGCGTGGCCGTGGTCTCAACGGGGTTCATCGCCTCGGTGGCGGCGGTCTGCTCGGCCTGCTTGCGTTCCTTCATGTTGGCGAGGTCGGTGAGCGGGTTGAACGCCGCGGCGACCGGGATGCCGCCGTTCATGTAGGTCAGAATATCGTTGCGGAACTCGGCGGCCGTCGCGTAGCGGTTCTGCCGGTCCTTGGCCATCGCCTTGGCGCAGATCTGATCCCACATCTTGGGCAGGCCGGGCACGATGGCGCTGGGCGGGGTGGCGACCTCCGAGACGTGCTGATAGGCGATGGCCACGGCCGAATCGCCCGTGAAAGGCGCACGTCCGGTCAGCATTTCGTAGAGCACGCAACCGGCGGAATAGAGGTCGGAACGCATGTCGACGGCCTCGCCGCGTGCCTGCTCAGGAGAGAGGTACTGCGCGGTGCCGACCACGCCCTGCGACTGGGTCATGGTGGCCACGGAATCGTCGAGCGCGCGAGCGATGCCGAAGTCCATGACCTTGACCATGCCCTGCTCGCTGATCATGATGTTGCCGGGCTTGATATCGCGGTGGATGATGCCCATCCGGTGCGAATAGTCAAGAGCGTTGAGAACTCCCAGCATCACCTGCTCGGCGTCGCGCTGGCTCAGCGGCCCGTTCGCCTTGATGATGTCGCGCAGGGTCTGGCCCTTGACATATTCCATGACGATATACGGCACGCGTTCGGTGTTGCCGTCTTCGGTGGTGATGGCCTCTTCACCGGAATCGTAGATGTTGACGATGTTGACGTTGTTCATCTGGGCGACGGAGTGCGCCTCTCGGGCGAAGCGGCGCAGGAAGATATCATCGTTGGCGAGGTCGGAGCGCATGATTTTTACTGCGACGACGCGTCCCAGGCGGGTGTCTTGGGCGATATGGACCTCGGCCATGCCGCCGCGTCCGATTAATTGTCCCAGCTGATAACGGCCATTTGCCAGTGAAGTTGGCATATTGGTGCTCATTGCTGCTCCTTCCGGTTTTCAGTATTCGCTGCCTGGTCGTTGACTTGAGTGACCGGAATGTTGGTTTCGGCAGCTTCTGAAGAGGGGTTTGACGAATCTGCGGCGGCGATTTGCTGTGCGGTTTCGCTGCCGGGGTTCATGATATTGATGGGTGGAATTACAGGTAAAGGAATCGGTTTGTCGACGGCGCTCGCGTTCGCATCTAGCGTGGCACCAGTGGTCTTTGCCGAATCGGTGTTTGCGCTCATAGAACGCGGAGGCGATTGAGGCGGTTTGTCGTCAACGGATTGACTGCCGAGCGTCTGTATGGCGGGAATCTGATAGTCCGTGATCGCACGCAGTGTCTGGGTCATCGTCTGAATGGCAGCCTGGGCGGCCGGCGAAAACTCGTTATTCGCAATGGTGTCGTATTCGTTTGCCTCGGCTTGCGTGCCGTTGCCGGTTTCATTCGACAAATTATGCTCGGTCGAGTCGATTGCGTCGCCAGTGTCCATAGTCGCAGCGGAGGTGTTTTCGGCGGAGCTGTCGGAAGTGGCGCTCCCGACCTGCTCCGCGTCATCGCTTTGCGATACGGCCTGCGGCCCGGCTTTGTGGTTTTCGTCAGAGCTTGCAAGGCTGTTGACGACGACATTGCGGGTTTCGCTGCCCAAAGTGGAGTCATCTATGTCGTTGTCGGCAAGACTGCTCTCGACAACGCGGCCCTCGCTTCTGCTGTTTTCGATGGTCGTTACCGTGTGTAGCGGCGTGACGGCTGGCCTGATTGCCACCGAACCGTCGGGAGAATATGGGGCGCTGACCACGCGTCGCGCGATACGCCCGTCGCGGGAGACCATAGTGGTCTCGTTCAGCGTTGCTTCCTGATCGAAAAGCCGACGCTCGATATGCGAAAGCGTGCGGGAGACCACCAGTGCGTCCTTCGGTCGGTCGAGTGGGTCTTTGGCAAGCATCGACATCACGAACTGCCCCAGTTGCACGTCTACCGTGTCCGGCAGAGGCGGGACGGCGTCGTTGACATGTGCGGCGGCGATATCCACCGGCGTGGCACCGGTGAACGGGCGCTGCCCGCACAAGCCTTCGTACGCCACCACTCCCAGCGAATAGATGTCGGACTGAGGGGTGGCCTTCTTGCCCTGGGCCTGCTCGGGCGAAATGTATTGCGCCGTGCCGACGACCATGCCATCCTGCGTGATTTGCGCCTGATTGGTGGAATAGGAGACGCCGAAATCGGTGATCTTGACCTGCCCGTCCTTGGAGACCATGATATTGGCGGGTTTCACATCACGATGGATGACGCCATGGGAGTGCGCGACGTAGAGCCCACGGGCGACCTGCACCAGAATCGGCAGCAATTCCAGCGGATCCATCGCGCCCTTTTCGTGGTACAGGTCGGCCAGCGACTCGCTGTCGACGAACTCCATGATCAAAAAGCCAATGCCGTCGTGCTCATAGTAATCGAACAATGCGGCGATATTCGGATGGGCCAGATCGGCGGAATTGTGGGCTTCGATACGCAATCTGCGCCGCTTCGCCTCCACGTCGGTCAGGTCTCCACGCAGCGCTTTGATGGCGACCACGCGTCCGAGCTGGATGTCATAGCCTTTCCAGACCTCACCCATCCCGCCTTGCGCGAGCCGGTGATCAAGGCGGTACCGGTTGTGAATCAGTTGACCTTCAACGAGCTTCATTTGCCCAGTGCCTCCCTCATTATCGCCTTCATGATTGGTCCGGCCGCATCACTGCCTGCCCTATCTGTATTATGAACGACCACGGCGACCGCGATTTTCGGGTCGTCTGCGGGTGCGAAGCCCATGATCCAACCATCGTTGCTCTGGTTGCCCACACCGATTTGCGCGGTGCCGGTTTTGGCTGCGATCGATACGCCGGGAATCGCAAGATTCGGGTTCTCCTTGGTGATGACGGCCTTCATCATTTCGGTCAGTTTATTGGCCGTGTCCTTGCTCATCGGCTGGCTCATCACGCTCGGGTTGGTGTTCGAGATGACCGTCAGATCGCTGGAACGCACACGGTCGACCAGCGTCGGACGCATCAGCGTTCCGCCGTTGGCGATGGCCGAGGCGATCATCGCGTTCTGCAAGGGCGTCTCCTGGGTGTCGCCTTGTCCGATGGAAGCCAGCGCGAGGCGGTCCGGGGCAGGATTGTCCGGGAATTTCGAAGCGATGGCCTGCATCGGCTCCCCGGTCGAATTGGAGCCGTCGATACGGATCGAGGAACCGAAACCGAACTTCTTGGCCGTGTCCTGAATGGTCTGTGCGCCCAGTGTCACGCCGAGCTGCGCGAAAGCGGTGTTGGAGGAATAGGCCAGCGCGTCCTCGAACGAGATCTGGCCGTCGGCGCCACCGTTTGCAGCGCTTGCCTGGTTCGTGAGTTTCGTATTGGTGTTGGGCAGCGTATAGCTTGCGCCGGCCGGAATGCGTGTATCCAACTGGTATTTGCCGCTTTCCAGCGCTGCCGTGGCTACGACGGTCTTGAAGCTGGACCCCGGCGGGTAAAGCTCGGAAATCGCGCGATTGAGCATCGGGTTCGCCTGGTCGCCGGTGAGACGTGAATAGTCCTGATTGACTTTCGTTGTATCGTGGCTGGCAAGTACGTTCGGGTCATAGCTGGGCGTCGAAACCATCGCCAGAATGCGGTTGGTCTTCGGCTCGAGGACCACCACGGAACCGCTTTTGCCGGCCATCTGCGCATAAGCCGTGGTCTGCAGCTTCGGGTCGATGGAGGTTTCGATGGAAGCGCCTTTGTTGGCCGAACCGGTGAACAGCGACTTGAACTGCTGCCAGAACAGTTGGTTGGATTCGCCGGTCAGCAGTTTGTTGCGAGAATCCTCGATACCGCGGTCAGCGCGTTGGCTGATGGAGAAGTAGCCAGTCACCGGCGCGTACAACGGACCGTTGGCATACGAGCGCTGGTAGGCGAACGGATCGTTGACCGGGTCGGATTTGGCCATCACCGTACCGTCGGAAGCGAGTATCGAGCCGCGAGGGGCGTCGAATTCGTGGTACAGTCCTCGCTGGTTGCGCGGGTCATTGTTGAGCTTGTTGGCGTGGATGGCCGTGATCATGGTGCTCGAAAGTCCCAGAATCGCGAAGAGGATGATGACGGCGGTAAAAAGCTGACGGAGGTATTTGTTCATCGTTTGCCTCCCAGCAGGTCATCAAAGTTCAGATCAAGGATTTCCGAATCGGCAGAATGTAGAGGATTCACAGGCATGGCATCGCCGGAATCCGGCATCGCCGAAGGCCGAGCGGCTGCATCGGGGCCTTGGATGGGATCGGAGTTTGCGGGGGCCGGCGTTTGCGGCAACGTTTCCGCAGTCGAGCTCGCAGCCACGCGCGGGCTGGGTTGGACATCTGCCGTCTGTTGCGGTTCCTGCACCGTGGGGTTCGACGGCATCGGGGAATGCGAGGAATCGTTTTCATCGCCCGTCGCCGAGGTCGTGGACCTGACAGAGGGGGATGGCGAGGCGGGGAAGCTCGAAGTCGAGGGTTCGGTTTCGCTTTCACGGGAACGTGAGCGGGAATGCTTGGCTTCGCGGTTCTTTTTCTGTGCGCTGCGTTCGTTGAGCGCCGCCATCGCCTCGTACTGCATGGTGTTGGAAAGTTCGCCTTCGGGCTCCGGCTTATTGGCCTCGTTGGAAATCACGATCAGCAGCGCCGCAAGGATATAGTTCGCCACCAGCGACGAACCGCCTGCAGCCATATACGGCAGCGTCAAGCCCGTCATCGGAATGACCAGGGTGAGGCCGCCGACCACGGTGAATACCTGGAAGGCCATGGTGAACACGAGGCCGGAAGCCAGAAGTTTGCCGAAACCGTCCTTGATTTTCATAGCCGTGAGCAAGCCGGAAGTGATGATAATCAAGTAAAGCATCAAAATCGCCATCAGGCCGGCCAGACCAAGTTCCTCGCCGAGGGACGAATAGATGAAATCGGAGTTGCCGAGCGGGGTGAGTCCGGGGTGCCCTTGCCCTATGCCGGTGCCCAGGAGCCCGCCGGAAGCGAGCCCGAAAATACCGGTGACCAGCTGATAGGAGCTGCCGTACTTGCGGTTATAAACCGCGGCGTCGAAAGGATGCAGCCAGCCGTCGACACGATAGCCGACGTGGGCGAAGAACTTGACCGAGAACACCGCCGCGACCACGAACGCGATGCCGCCGATGATCAGCCAGCTGCCGCGGCCGGTGGCGACGTAAAGCATCGAGACGAACATGGCGAAGAACATCAGCGAGGTGCCAAGGTCATGCTGGACCACCAACACACCGATGGAGGCGAACCACACCAGAATCAACGGGCCCATGTCGCGTACGCGGGGAAGCTGCAGGCCGACCACTTTCTTGCCGCCGACGGCCAGCTGGTCGCGGTGGTTGAACAGGTAGGCCGCAAAGAAGAAAGCGAGGAACAATTTGGCGAATTCGCCGGGTTGCAGGGTGTGCGAGCCGAAGCCGATCCAGATGCGCGCACCGCCGATTTCCTTGCCGAGGCCCGGGATCATCGGGGAGAGCAGAAGCACCAAGCCGACGATCATGCTCACATACGAAAAGCGACGTAATACGCGGTAATCGCGCAGCGCGATGATGAAAATGCAGGTCAGCACCAGTGCGACGCACACCCAGATCAACTGGCGGTAGGCCACGGTGGTGTTTTTGGTGTAATCGATGCGGGCGATCATCATCGTGCCGATAGCCGTCAGCAGCAGCACGCACGGCAGGATTTGCTGGCTTGCGTAGGGCTGGAATTTCAGCAGCAGCGCCCATAGCACAATGAACAGTATGGCCACCGCCACCAGAGCCGTGACGAGGTTGGTGGGGAAGCCGCTGTAGACGCGCGCGAAAAGCTGAAAAAAGGCGATGCCGCTGATCGCGATGGCGAACAGCAGCAGACCAATCTGACGGAAGCGGGTGGCGATCATGCGCTCGCCGCCTCTGCACTGGTGGTTTGGGGCGTTGCCGCGATGGAGCCCGAAAGATGTTCTGAGCCTTGCGTGGAGGAGGCCGTGTCGTTTATATCGTTTACGGTCGTGGAGACATCTGCCGGTTGCGCGGCCTCGGTTTCGGCGTCATCTGGCTTGTCGCTATTGGGGTGAACCATGACTGGAGCTGCGGGGTCCCATGGCAAGGGCGGGTTCTTCTTCTTAGAAGTCTGGAGGGTTTTGGCCTCTTTCCTGATCATGGTGACATGGCTTCTCGCCTCGGCGAGCGTGTCGACGGCGATGCCTTCATCCAGCGCATCGTTCCAGGATTGAGGCAGATTTGTCAGCTTGATATCAGTGGATTCGACCTTGTGCGAAAGAGGCAGGCTGAACAGATTGGTGTTGACGCCTTGGTAAATGGCGACGGTGCCGTCGCTCGTTCCCACGTAATATTTCGTTTGACTCCATCGATATGCGCCGAATCCTACGCCGAGCAAAGCGCCCAGCGCAATAATGAAAGCGATGATAACCGCTATACGGCCTCGATTGTGCTTTCGACGCTCTTCCCTGCGTACACGCAAATGTTCGCGGCGGATGGCGCGGGCGACCTCCGGATCGTTGGGATCGGCGGAGACGCGGCCGTCCTTTTTCTTGACCACCGGAATCTCGCCGGTATCCATGTTGGCCTTGTTGTCGTTCTCGTCACGCACGGCCGAAGGCTGGGCGACGTGGACGATATTGCCGCTGCCCTTATCGGTATCGCCTTTGCTGCCGGATGGCGATGCATCGTCGGAATGCTTGGTGTGACGATGGCGACTCTTCCGGGCCGGCTGGTCGCTTTGCGCGTCTGTGTCGTAAGTTCCGTTGCCGTTCGACGCATCGGGTGAAACCAGCTGTTGGATGGCAGGGGGGTATTGGCCGGGATCGCCGTCATCGCTGCCCTTGTCGGCGGCGTATCGGGTCAAAGCGGCGGCCCGCTGTGCCGGGGACTGCTTGCCAAGCCGCAGAGCAGGCGAGGAAGCGACCGGCTCTTTGATAATGTCGGCGATGGCTTCGAGATTGGAACTCGCCGCACCGCCGACAATCGGGGTCTGGTGAGGCAGGTCGAAGGAACTGGCATCGAGCGCGAGGGTCGCATCGGCGATGACCGCCGTGACGTTGTCGGTGCTTCCGGCCTTCAGCGCCATCGCAACCAACTGCTGGGCGCATTCCTCTTCGTCGGAAACCGTGGCAAGCATTTGCTCAAGTGTGTCGTCTTCCAACACGCCGGAAAGACCGTCGGAGCACAGCAGCCAGCGATCGGTGGGTTTTGCGGTCAGGATTGCGATATCGGGGTGCGGGTCGATGTCGAAATCGCCCAGCACGCGCATGACCACATTGCGCTGTGGGTGGTTGCGGGCTTCGGCTTCGCTGATGCGACCGGTATCGATCAAGTGCTGGACGTAGCTGTGATCCTGCGTCATGCGGCGGATCTTGCCGTCACGAAGCAGGTAGGCGCGTGAATCGCCGATATGGGTGATGACCCAATGGCCCGAAACAAGGCCGACGGCAGTCACCGTGGTGCCCATGCCTGCCAGGGTGCGCTCGCGCTTGGCTTTGCCCACAATGGCGTCGTGAGCCGCCATCACGCTGGTTTCCATCATCGAGGCGATGGAGGCCACGTCGTTTTTGGTGCCGCTCTGCTCGATGTGCGCCAGGGAGCGGATGGCGATGGTGGAGGCGGTGTCGCCGCCTGCGTGCCCTCCCATGCCGTCGCAGATGGCGATGAGGCGCTCGCCGGCGAATGACGAATCCTGGTTGTTGCTACGTACGGTGCCGACGTCGGAAACCGTTGTGGAATAGAGGAAAAGCTGTTGGCTGTTGGAAGTGCCGGCATGAGTGGTGGCCGATGGAATCACTTGGGGCATCTTTCCCGTTTTCCCTGCCGGTTCGACGGCGATGTGTTGCGTATGCGGCGCGCCTGCGTCGTTAGCGTCGTGGGTCTGATTCTCGGTTACAGGGATTGAAGGCGGCATTGCGGAATCTGCATGATTCTTTTGCGTTGGCGAAGGCGGCTGCATCGAAGTGCGCTGTATAGAAGGGCCTTCTGCCGAAGAAGTTGAAAAGTTCGAGGTATCTGGCATTCGCAATCACCTCAATTCGAACGTCGTAGCGCCGATACGCACGGGCACTCGCGCGGGCAGGACCACGGGCGAGGTGATGCGGCGGTGGTTGACGATGGTGCCGTTCGTGCTGCCAAGGTCTTCGATGGCCCAGGAACCGGAGGCCGGGTCTGCGTAGACGCGCGCATGTTGGGAGGAAACGAATTCGTCGTCCAGGACCACGGTGTTGGAGCTGGAACGGCCGAGGGTGATGGTGCCGTTGCTCAACGGAACGGACGAACCGGCGAGCGGCCCATCGATGATGGTCAGAAGCGTTGGCCTGGCATTGACACCGGACCTGCCGGCATTGCCCATCTGTAAGCCGGGGTTCCCGCGGTGCGACGTGGCCACAGGGGCGTTGGCCGGCATGGGGTTGGACTCGGCGGCCTTGCGCGCGCGGCGGGCACTTTTGCGGTGCGACCACGATTTGTGCGGGCTCAGCGTCTCGACGTCGCGTTTCAGCGAACGGACGGCAAGCCATACGAATACCCAGAGCAGGGCGAGGAACCCATACTTGAGAATCGCAAAGGTAAGTTCTGTGATCATAGGGGATGTACCTGGGGTCTGGCCGTTATTCCTGATCCTGCTGAGAAGCCCAATAGAGGATACGGGTGTGGCCGATGGTGATGGTGTTACCGTCGAGCAGGGTCGCGGCCGGCACTTGATGCCCTTCCACGTAGGTTCCGTTGGTGGAACCCAAATCGCGGGCGATGGTGCCGTTCGGAGTGATGTCGATTTCGAGGTGGTTGCGCGAGATTCCCGGATCGTCGATGACGATGTCGCAGCCTGATCCGCGGCCGACGATGGTCTTCTCTTTGGTCAGCAGGTATTGGTTGCCGTTGATCTCGAGCATCGGGCTGTCTTGCGACTGGTTCTCGGTGGTCACCGGAACGGCGTTGCCTTGCACAGATTCGCTGGTGAGTTTGAAGTTGCCCTTGCTCAGGTCAAGGTCTTCCTCGAAGATGACCACGACGGGGCCGACGAAGGCGTAGTGCTGGCTTTTGGCGTACTGCGTAAGATTGTCTGCAAGCTCGTTGGCAAGCGTCTCGCTGCCCCACTGTTCGATGCGGTCGAAATCGGGTGTGCTCAACTTGAATCGGTATTCGTTCGGGGCAACGGTGCGATCGCGCCCGACCGGCATCGCTTCCGCGTCGATCTCGCGTTCAAGAGCGCTGGAGAGGTCAACCGGTTGAAGGTCTTTCGAGCCGAATTTCGAGAAGACACCGTTCACGGCTCCCTCAACGCTTTTCTCAAAACGATCAAAAACGCTCATCGTAGCCCCTTTCTTATCAGATACTATCTTACGCGAGGCCGCAAACGAGTGATGATTTTCCACCCAATCCGTGCAATTTCTTCATTGTGGGGTGGTTACCGAGTCATACTGACCTGCCGGATGCTTGCCGCATGCCTGCCGAATGCCTGCCGAATGCCGTTCTTGTTGCCCTGTTTACGCCATCCGTCCCCGCCATATCTAAGCCCCTGACGTGGGGAGGCGCTCACTGTTGGTAATGTGCATGTTTGTTGCGCTGGCGTCTGAAAAGTGCATTTTGGCGTCGGTAACTTGCACTTTTTAGACGCTGGCGTGAGATAAGTGCAAGTTAGCTTGGGTAAGGTGCACATATTTGACGGTAGCGTTAAAAAAGAGCGGCGAAATCGTCAGTCCTGCAGATAACCGTCAGTCCTGCAGATAATAGACGTCATCATCTGAGGGTGGGGTCAGCATCGAGGTGCTATGGCTGTTGAGCGCCGAGAGATATGGCCTGTCGGTTTTCGCCGGTGTGCCGTCTTGCGGCCCGTCGTAAAGGTAACCGGGGGTCGGCGTCGTGTCGTTGGGGTTCGTATACCAGCCGGAGGTATCGGCTCCCTTGAACACATAGATGAGGCTGGTCGGCGTGCTGGTCATCTGGTTCATCATCACGCCCTTGCACTGGTCAAGCCCCGTGCCTCCGGAACATTGGTATTCGCTGTCCGGACCGTGAAGCTGGAGGAACGGTGATTTGGGGTTGACGGTGTATGACGCGCCGCCTCCGTCCTCCTCGGTGACGGAAAGAGCTAGCTGGCTGGTTGCGTGCTCGAGCATCGAGTTTTTGCCGCCTCCGCCGGTGAGCAGACCCTTCTGGTTGATCTGCACGCATTCGTCGCTCTTGGTGCAGTATTTGCCCGCAACGAGTGTGAAATCATTCTTTTTCAGTGCTGCCGTGATCTGGTCTGGCGTCGCATTGTGTGCGTCCGCCTTAGGCTGTTTGGCGTTTTTGCCGCTCGTCTTGCCGCTGTCTTTGCCCGCCGCAGGAACGGCGTACTCCGGCAACGACCCCCAGTCGAGCTGCGGATCATCCACCAGATAGTAGGCCGTCTCGTCGCTGGGCGCGGGCTTGACCGGCTCAAGGGTCTTCTTTTTCGAGGCGAACGAAGGCGCGTACGGGTTGCGGGTCGTCAGCGAGGTGATATCGAGGCTGGTCTTGTCGTAAAGCTTCTTGTCACGGCTGATGAAGAACGGGCGCGAAGTATCGATTTTCTTTTGCTTCTCGGCCTTGGTGACCGCGTCCTTGTCGAAGTAATCGGACTTGACCACCTTCGAAACGTCTGCGCCGACGGGGAAGTAGACGTATAGCGGGCCCATATCGTAATGCGCTCCCGAAAGTTCGTCGGAGGAGGCGCCCTGATCGATCGCCGTTTCGAGGTCGAGGCGTTTGCCGTTGACGCACAGGCCGAAGTCCTCCTGCATCGGGGTATTGCCGCAGGTGTAGTTGAACGCCGCATCGTGCGTGGTCAGCTCGAACGCGCCGGCGTCCTGGGTATACAAGGCCTGCGAATCGTCTTCCGGATTGCAGAATTGCTGCTGTGCCGCGCCGCAGAATACCAGCGCACTTGGGGAACCGGCCTTTTCGCCGATGCCCGACTGGGGTGGGGCGTCGGTGCTGTAGACGTAATCCTCGGCGGCGGATGGGTCCAGATTGTCGTTCTTGAATTCGATGCATTTGCCGGCGTTGGTGCAGTATTTGCCTTCCACGGGTGCCGCTGTGCCCACCATCATGTTGAGCTCGGTGTCTTGTTCGCTCGGATCGTTTGCGTAGACGTTTTTGCCGTTCACGGCGTCCTTGAACCCGCTGGCGTCGATGCCGTAATAAAGGACGAGGCTGCCGCCGGGCGTTTCGGTGCCGGGCTTCGGGTTGGAGTTCACGATCTTACCGACCTTCGCCTTGGCGGAGAAGCGCGGGCGCATGATGACGGTGAAACCGGCGCTCGCATACTGCTGCCGGGCCTCGTCTTTGTCTTGGCCCACGACGTCGTAGCCGATGCCTTTAGTTTGCTCGGCGACGCCGATGTTGATGCCGGTTTTCGTATCGAGGACGGGCTGGCCTTCGGAAGGCTCGGAGGCGATGACCGTGCCGGCCTTGGTCTTTTGGTTTGTGACCACTACTCGGTGATAATGCACGGGCACATTCATTGCGCCCATGGTCTTGACGACTTTCTCAACGGACTGCCCTTTGGTGCCTTTGGGCACGCCCGGGCCGTTCGAGGAGATGAGGGTGATGCGATCCTTGCTGGTGCTGTAACGCCTGTTGGGATTGATGTTGCGGTATTTGAGGAAGGTGCCCTTGGGTTTGCCCGAGAATGTCGGAACGGTTACCGTCTTGAAGCCGCGTTTGTGCAGCGAAGCCTCGACGTCCTTGGCGGTGAATTCGTGGGTTTTCGCGGATTTGGCGATGCCTAGACTTGCGGGGCTGGGCACGGTTTTGCCGCCCCAGAGTTGGGCTTTGTAGGTGCCGAAACCTGCGCCCGCTACCACGAGGACCACAGCCACGATTGCCGCGATGAGGATGGTGAGACGCTTCTTGCTGTCTGCCTTGGCTGGTGCCGTGGTGGCTGTTGCGGCTGTAGTGGCTCCGACTTCAGGTCCCGGCCCCATTGCCGGGTTCGTCATCGATGCACTCGCAGCTGCTGGCGCTATTGCCGCATGTATTGGGGCTGACGATGCTGGGCTCGTCGCCGATGCTGGGTTCGCTGGTGCTGGGTTCGCAGAATTGGCGTTCGGCCCGGCTTGCCCCGTCCCCGAGGCTGCGTTGCCTTGTGGCTGCGACGAATGTTGCGGCAGGGGTATGGACGCTGCGCCGAGGGGGTGAGGTGCGTCGTTGCGCGCGGGTACGCCGCTGTTTGCGCCTGCCGAAGGGGCAGGAGCTCCGCATTGCGTACAGAATTTTTCGTTGTCGTCGAGCCGATGCCCGCATTTGTTGCAAAACTTCATTGTTTCCTTTTTCTCTTTTAATGCTTTTTACATTGTACGACGCTGGATACCAAAATGTTTGGTTCGCTCTAACCTATGGCCGCCAAAAGATACTGTACGTATTTCCATCTTACTTTTGGCAACCATGGGTTAGGACGAGTGTGAATTCCTTATACTAGAAACATGACTTTAGGGAAGACTGAAAATAGTGATGATTTGGACGCGCAGGCGAAGGCGATTGCGCAGTTTCCGGGGCGCAGGGCGCGTTCGTTGCGGTTCACGGGTGGGGCGCCTCGGTCCGCGTCGGTGATTGGGGACGGGTCGCGGGCGCTGTTTCTGCGCTCGGATGGGCCGGAAGATCTGGTTACCTCGCTCTGGATGAGCGTGATTGGGCGTGACGGTTCGCATCGTGAGGTGCTGCTGGCCGACCCGCGTGAACTGCTCGCCGATGCCGACAACGAGGACGTGCCGGCCGAGGAGAAGGCGCGGCGCGAGCGTGCCCGTGAAGGCGGACAGGGCATCGTTTCGTATTCCGCGGATTCGATGGGGCGTCGCGTGGCCTTCACCATTAACGGCCAGCTGTTCGTCAGCGAGATTGACGAGGATGGCGACGGCGCTCGTACACGGCAGATCGCGATTGGCGGCCAAGGTAGTGATGGATGCTCCGATGGGCAGACAGGCGTTGCGGATTACGGCGATTCCGATATTCGCAATGACGGCAATCATGCCACTGATGCTGCGGATTGCGGCAATGACGATGATACGGTTGCTTCGGATTCGAAGGGTTCGCCGGCCAGTAGCAAGTGGTTGCCGGTGCTGAATCCTAGGATTTCGCCGGATGGACGGCATATCGCCTATACGACCGGCGCGCGTTTGGTGATGGTGGATATCGCCGATTGGGGTGATAGCGGATTCGATGATGCGACTGTAAATGAAGCCGTCACCGGTACTGATTTTGCCGCTGAGAATAATGGTGACAATAGTGTTGCTGAAGCCGGTCGCGAGGGTGCGCAATTCGCCGCAATGGCTTTAAACCAAGACGCTGATGATGCTGATTCTGCCGTTGTCAATGATAGCGGGAGCGCCATGATTTCGAATGCTCGTAATCATGCGCACCCGCACACCTGCGCGGCCGATACACAAGAGAGTCACCAAGGCGCAGATGTCAGCGATGCCAACACTTCCGGCGACCGATTCAGCACCGTGTGGAGTGTTGGCAACGATCCGAACGGGACGCTCAAAATCGGGTTGGCCGAATTCGTGGCCGGTGAGGAAATGGACCGTTACGATGGCTTCTGGTGGGCCCCGGACTCGCGTGGTCTGCTCTTCGAAATGTATGATAGCTCGCCCGAACCGATGTGGTATATCAGCGATCCGGCGCATCCCGACAAGCCTGCGGCTGGGCGGCGTTACGCGAGGGCGTTGACCAAGAACGCCGTCACGCGGCTGATGCTGGCTCATCTCGAGTTCGATGACGGGCGCGACGAACACTATGCAGGTTGCGATGTGCAGAACGTTTCGTGGGATCGCGAAGCTTACGAATATGTGGCGGTCGTAAGCTGGAAGGCTGGCCACGAGCCGCTGGTGCTGGTGCAGAACCGTCGGCAGACGTGCGACCAGGTGCTGGAGGTGCAGCCTGACGGGCGCACGCGCGTCTTGGAGGAACATGCCAACGACCAGTGGATTGACCTCGTGCTCGGCACTCCGGCCTTCACACCGGACGGGCGCCTAGTCTGTGCCTTGAACGATATGGATACCGACACCAACCGGCTGACTGTCGACGGCAAACCGTTCACGCCGGTCGACTGGCAGGTGCGCGAAGTGCTGGATGTCGGCGACGAGAACGTGCTTGCGGTGGTGCAGCGAACGCCGCATGAGGTTGCGGATGCAGGTGGAAGCGCGGCGGGTGCATCGGCTTCGGCCGGTGCGGTGAAAACCGGTGCTAGCTCATCAACTTCGACCGGTACGGCTGGGACGGTGGCGGCTATCAATGCGGCCAAAACTGCAAGTGCGTCGGAAGCTGAGGCGGTGCTTCGGGGTGCGGACTCGAGAGCCGGTGTCGGCATCGGCCGCGAGTCCATGGAAATCGCTTCGGAACGCGGTTCGCTTCCCGCCGTTCCCGCGGCCTGGCGCGGTGATGAGGCGTTGCACGACGCCCGCAGCTATGACGTGGTCGCCATCGATTTCGACGGCAACATCACGCCGGTCACTGCACGTCCGGGCGTGTGGAGCGCAAGCCGCGCGGGCGACGGCATCGTCGTCTCAGGTCATGACATGGCGCATCCCGGGTCGGTGATGGTGCACGGTTTGGAAGATTCGGTTGCGGCCCCTGCGGCTGGAAATGGCGAAGCCGATATGGCACATGTTGATGGTTCCGCGGTTGCTGACGGCTTGAACGACGAGTTTGCTGGAAATGAATCTGTCGCGCAAACCAAACCGGTTGGTACTGACAACGTACTGACAAACGACTCCGGCTACGTGACGGAAGCCCCAGTTGCCAGCCATGCCGAAACCCCTGGTTTCACGCCGAATACCGTGTTCGTACGCATCGGCGAGCACCGCATGTTCACCGCTATCACCCGCCCGAGCGCTTCCAGCAAATTTGCCGGCGCAGCCAAGCTGCCGGTGCTGATGAAGCCATACGGCGGCCCCGGATTCCAGCAGGTCACCTTCTCGCAGGCCAACTATTGGGAGGCCCAGTGGTGGGCCGACCAGGGCTTCATCGTGGTCACCGCCGACAACCGCGGCACCACCGGGCGCGGCCCGAAGTGGGATCGCGAGATGTTCGAGGACATGAAATTCGTCTCGCTCGACGATCAGGTGGAGGCCGTGCACGCGCTGCCGCAGGTCGCGCCCGAAGCCGATCTCGACCGCGTGACGATGATCGGGTGGTCGTTCGGCGGCTTCCTTTCGGCACTCGTCGCCATCGATGCCCCCGACGTCTTCCGCGCGGCCTGCGCCGGTGCGCCGCCAACGGAATGGACGCTGTACGATACGCATTACACCGAACGTTATCTTGGCCTCGACCCGGCGGTCTACGAGCGCAACTCCATCGTCGCCGACGCGCCCAAGCTGCGCCGCCCGCTGATGCTCATCCACGGTTTCGCCGACGACAACGTCAGCATCGCCAACTCGCTGCGGCTTTCCAAGGCGCTGATGGAGGCCGGCCGTCCCCACACCTACCTGCCGCTCACGGGCATCACCCACATGACCAATGACCCGAAGGTCGCCGAAAACCTCCTGACCCTCCAGCGCGACTTCCTCTACGATGCGCTGGGAATCGAGGGCTGAACGAGGTTGCTGCATAGCGAGGTCGTTTTCCCGCTTTCGTTTCGCTTTTAAATTGCGAACATATGTGTATGGAATCGGCGTGAAACGTGCCAGCGGGTGCGGATAGACTGGCGATATGCATATGCCGTTGATTGACGAGAACCATTATGCCGACGTGATGCGCGAAACCGTGTTGCCGGCGCTCGCGCAGTGCCGCGAGGAAGGATGGATGTCGCCTGCCGGGGTATCTGACGCCGATTCGGCTAACCTCACGGTGCAAAGTAGCGCGTATCAAAGCGTTTCGGATGATATCGATAATCCCGATACTGCCGATGGCGGGAATGGTACGGATGCCGATTCCCGAGCCGCGGGTTCGGCTGCCTCCGATATCGCAGGCGACGCCAGCGGCACCACCCACATCGGTATGGGGGATGCGGGTATCGGAATCAGCGGCGGCGGCATCGACACCGGTCCGGACGAAGCGGACGAGCAGCGAATGATGCACAGCAAGCTCTTTGGTATCTCGTCGTTGCCCGCGCCCCCGACGCCCGGGGCATTGCATTATGTTTGCTTCGACGCGCACAAGTTCGACGCCCTCAATATCGACGGTGCCAGCGCCAAATTCCGCGGCTCGATTGTCTTTTCGTTCGGCTTTACGGAATTCGCCGCCAAGCACGCCGAGATGACGTGGTATTTCCTGCTCGCGGGTTATTCCGTCTGCATTTTGGAGCATCGCGGCCACGGCTATTCCGTGCGCGACGTCAGCAATCCATCGCTGGTCTGGATTGACGATTGGCGGCGGTATGTCGCCGATCTCGCCAAATTCGCGCAGACCGTCGGACGGCAGTACGCAGGCGATCAGCCGATGCACTTGTATTCGCACTCGATGGGCGGCGGCATCGCGGCGGCGACGCTCGAAAGCTTCCCGATGCTCTTCGACCGCGCCGTGCTGTCTTCGCCGATGATCGAGCCGGTCACCGGAATGTCCAATGCCATCGCCGGACCCGCCACTGCGCTCGCCAGTGCAGTCGGACTTTCGCGCCGCCGTGCACCCGGGCAAACCGAGTTCTCGCCGACCATGAAACTCAAGGGATACGAGGGTGCCGAGCAAGCGCGCGTGCAATGGTATTTCAGCTGGCGTGTGAAAGACAAGCACTACCAGACCAACGCCGCCACGTTCGGCTGGGTCAATCAGGCGCTCAAGATGTCGCGCGCGATTCTGCGGCGCGAGGCCTGTTCGCGTATCGAGACGCCGATTCTGCTCTTCCAGGCCGGCCGCGATACGTGGGTGCACAATGGGGCGCAAAACCGTTTCGTCGAGCGCGTCCGCGTCGAAAGCGGGGACGTGGTTTTGGAACGAGTCGAGCCGGCGGTCCACGAGATTTTCAGCATGCCCAACGCGATCCTCGGCCCCTACGTCGACCGCATCATCGACTTCTACGGCGAATCCGTGGATGACATGGTCGCCGAAGAGGAATAAAGAGGAATTACGCGGTTCGTTCCGTGATTCTCTCTCATGTAACAGTGAGTAGTGTGTAAAATAAGATACATTATTGCCGGAGCAAGGAGACCGCTATGGTGACGTTGACAATCGGGGTACCTGTGGATGCCGAGAAGTACACTGCCGCCGCTGCAAAGAGTAGCGAAAGCGGTTACGATCTGGTTGCGGCTGTGGAACAGGCTGTGCAGAATGTCATCGCAGGAGCGCTCTCAGATGACGGAGTGACGTCGGTCCCAGGTATCGTCTGCCATACCAAGGACGAAGCGCGCGCTCATATGGAAGCCATCATCGATGGTGCGGCCCATGCTTGATCTGAAGTTTTCGACAGAATTCGATGCTGATTTGTCACGTTTGGCGCGCTATGACGCGGGTTTGGCGCAGGAACTGGTGTCTTTGATGGTAGACGAATTAATGGTGCAAGGTTGCGTCCCTGACGGGTATCGTCCTCATCCGCTCAACAACCCCGGTGGTTTGTATAACGGATGTATGGAGTTTCATTTGCGAGATGATGTGCTGGTGCTGTATAGCCCTTTGAAACCTAAAAATATTGTATGTGCTCGGCGGATTTGTACCCACGAGGAGTTGACAACTGGGCATTTCGGCAATAGATGGCCTGATGTGCTTCCTCGGTAAAGAACTGGTTAATTAGCGCTTTGATAATTAGGGAGAGAAGGATTATGAAGTACGATTTCACATCGATTATGGATAGACACGGCAGAGACGCCATTGCGGTGGATGGTCTCGGCTCGCGGCCCGGATTCGCGCCCGAAGCGCCGAAGGATGGTTACGACGTCATTCCGATGTGGATCGCCGACATGAATTTTCCCACGGCTCCGACAATCACCGATGCCATCATCGAGCGTGCGAAGCACCCGGCGTTCGGCTATTTCAACCCGAGCGATGAGTATTACAATTCCATCATCGACTGGCAAAAGACGCGCAACGGCGTGACCGACCTCAAGCCGGAGGATATCGGCTACGAAAACGGCGTGCTCGGCGGGCTGGTCTCCACGTTGCATTCCTTTGCGACCCCCGGCGACTCGGTGCTCGTGCATCAGCCGACCTACGTGGGCTTCACCAATGCCATCGAATCCAACGGCTACCACATCGTCCACTCGGCGCTCAAGCGTGACGACAAGGGCGTTTGGCGCATGGACTTCGACGATATGGACAAGAAGATCAAGGAAAACAACATCCACGTCGCCGTCTTCTGCAGCCCGCACAACCCCTGCGGCCGCGTCTGGGAGCGCTGGGAGATCGAGAAGGCAATGGAGGTCTATCGCGCCAATGACTGCGTGGTCGTCTCCGACGAGATCTGGTCCGACATCATTCTCGAGGGCCACAAGCACATCCCGACCCAGTCGGTCAGCGACGACGCCCGCAACCGCACCGTCGCGCTTTACGCGCCGAGCAAGACCTTCAACCTCGCTGGCCTGATCGGCTCGTACCACATCATCTACAACAAGTACCTGCGCGATCGCGTGACGGCCTACAGCTCGAAGGCGGTCTACAACGAGATGAACGTGCTGTCGATGCATGCGCTGATCGGTGCCTACAAGCCCGAAGGCCACGAGTGGCTGGACGAGCTGCGGCAGGTGCTCACCGGCAACGTCGATTACGTCTGCGATTACTTTGCCGAGCATTTCCCGGAGGTCACCTTCGCACATCCCCAGGGGACTTACATGCTCTTCCTTGGCTGCACCGGCTGGTGCGAGGCCCACAACGTCACGCTTGACGAGGTGCTCAAGCGCGCGTGGAATGTCGGCGTCGCCGTGCAGGACGGTCGCCAGTTCAAGGCTCCGTGCGCCATCCGTATGAACGTCGCCCTGCCGCTTTCCCGCGTGCAGGAAGCGATGGATCGCCTGTCGAAGTACGTTTTCATCGACTGAGGTTCTGCGGTAATAGCCTGTTTACGCCGACGGCATTGTCTGTTATGCGTGGGCGAGGTGCCGTAATGGATGCTTTAATCGGCAGAAATAGCGGCACCTCGTAAAGCGGCTAGCATTCAAAGCGATACCTCTATATGCAATAGTGATGGAAGCGGATATTAACTGTCCGGATGCGATAGCATGGAACGTATGGAACTGCTGAAACATATCCTCATCGTGCTCGACATCGTGATGAGTGTGGCCATTCTTTCGGTACATGCCTACTGGGGTTGCGGCGGTACGAAGCTGACCGAATATGTGCTGCCGGCCTATAAAAACGACTACAAGCCGCATCTGCTCCACGTCAAGGCGGGGGATCAGCCGCCTGCCTGGGCCGCGTGGTGTGTGGTTTTCTGCTTCGTTGTGCAGATTGCGTTGCTGGTCATGGACTGGGTGAGTCCCAATATCGTCGTGCGAGTGCTGCTCGGCGTGGCGACGCTGGTCTTTTTCGTTCGTTTCATCGGTGAAACCAACGTTGTCGGCGTCTTCAAGCGCGAGCGCGATACGGTTTTCGCCTACTGGGATACTTGGCTATACACTCCGGTTTGCTTCGTTTTTGCGCTGAGCCTTGGGGCTTTGGTCTTCATCGGCTAGTGCCGCGGTTTGCTTATGTATATATAACGAGGCGTTGTATATTATTGCTTTTTATACAAAAGCAATAGAAAGCGCGTTAAAAGGACGTTCTGAGAATTTCAATCGTCTCTTTTAACGCGCTGATTGACCGCCGACCTTTAAGCGGGCCAACTATCCTCTAACCGAAACCGGCTACGTTACTTGGTCGCTGTTGCTGCCTCAGCGGTTTCCTGCTTGTGGATTTGGAAGGCGAGCTCGGCGACGTGTAGGCAATGGCGCAGGAACTCCTGCGTGCGGCACGGGCTGTCGACCCGGCGCCCGACCTCGGCGATGTAACCGTTGATGTAGTCCACCTCGGTCTTGCGGCCGTTGTGCATGTCCTGGTACATCGACGGATAGTGCAGCGGGTTGGCGACGCGGCTGACGTAATCGACCTCCTGAACGGCGGCCTCTCGGTCCTGAATCGGCTTGAAACCGTCGCGTTCGAGCGCGTCGTAGGCCTCGTTGATCAGCTGGCGTGCCATGTCCATCGCGCCGGGGTAGGAGATGAACTGCCCCATCGTGATCTGGTACATCGTGCACAGCGAGTTGATCACGGAGTTGAAGATGACTTTCGCCAGGCAGGTGCCGCGGAAGTTCTGCGTGACCTGCGGGTTGAAACCGGTCTTGTCGAGGTCGGCGACCATCTCCTTCTCGATGTCGGTGATCTCCTCGGTCATCGCGCAGATATGCATGGTGCCAGCGCCGGGCTTGCCGATGAAATCGACGTCGCCGGGGCCGTTGAAGACGGACGCGACCATCGCGGTGCCGCCGTAGATGCGTTCCTTGGGGAAGTAGTTGAGGATCTTGTCGAAGTGGCCCCATCCGTTCATCGCCGAGAAGACGACCTGATGGTCCTTGAAGATACCCGCGTCGGCGCAGCGCTTGAGCGCGTCGGCAAGCTGCATCTGCTTGAGCATGATGATCCACACGTCGGGGTCGCCGCCTTCGCGCTTGAGCTTCTCGCCATAGTCTTCGGGGGAGTAGATGTCGGCCTTTACCAGGTGGCGGTTTTCGTGGTCGCGCGAGACGTAGGCGCCGCCCTGCTCGCGAATCTTGTCGACGTTGGGCTGCCACGGCTCGACGTATTCCACTTCCTTGCCGGCCTTCTCCTGCAGCAGCACGCCGTATCGCAGGCCCATGGCCCCGGCTCCGATGATTCCGTACTTCATTTCATTACCCCTCTTCTCTCGCTCCGCTTGCGGTTTCGTGGCCGCTACGGTTCGGCGACGATGTACGGCGCGGATTGCGCGGATACGCTGTATAGCGCCGTCATCGGTATTCGTAGTATGCGCGGTGTCGTTCTGTCGGTAACGGCCGATTTCATATTGTGGACGGAAAAATAGATATTATGGATGTTTTTATCTAATGGCGAGCTGAGCTGCGCGATAGTAACGTGTGGCCGGGTGTTGTGCTGTGTCGGAACATAGATTGGCGGCTGACGTGCAGATTGGCGGCTGCACCGGCGCTAGCGAGTGGCTTATAATTGTCTGCAATCGGCCGAAACGATAGTGGTATCGGCTACAGATGAGGGAGAGAATGGCATGAAGATTACGGTGTATTGCGGCGCGTCGAGCGGCAACGATCCGAAGTATGCGGCGGCGGCGAAGCGGCTTGGCGAGTGGATTGCGGGGCTTGACGAGGGCGAGCTGGTCTATGGCGGCGGCGGTGTCGGGCTGATGGGCACGGTCGCGCAGACGGTGCTCGACGGCGGCGGCAAGGTGCACGGCATCATGCCGCAGATGCTCATCGACCGCAACGCCGGCGCGACGGGCCTGACGACAATGGAGGTCGTCGACGATATGGACGTGCGCAAGCGCCGCATGATGGAGCTGGGCGATATCTTGATCGCTTTTCCTGGCGGCCCCGGCACGCTCGAGGAGATCGCAGAGGCGTTTTCGTCATCGCGCATCGGGCTCAACGACAAGCCTTGCGTGCTCTTCGATCTCGACGGCTACTGGCAGCCGCTGGCCCAGATGTTCGACGGCATGGTTGCGGCAGGCTTCCTCACCGCCGCCGATCGCGCGAAACTGCTGGTCACCGATTCGGTCGACGAGATCACCCGTTTCGCCGCCACCTACCAGCCCCCGCAAATCCGCACCTTCCCCGAGCGCAAGTAGTTACGCCGATACCGCCGGTATGTCTCGGTGACCAGTGCCGCGCCTAAAGCAGGCAGCGGGCTGCGTCACTGTCTCCGCCGACGATTTTGGCGATTAGCGGGCGTCTGGATTCAAAGCAGATTCCCAAAACCGGAATATAGACGTCTGAAATTGCGTCTGGCCATCTGGAATTGCGTCCGTTATCGCAGATATCCGCCGGAATAGTGTAAGCGATAAACGGGTAGCGGACCGGCGCAAATGGTTTCCTCGCCGTTGAAATCCCTGATATCGCCGGCGTATTGGTTCGTATAGCGATATTTGCCGGATTCGAATGAGTCCGGTCCGCGATAGGGCGCTGCTGGGCTCACTTGCCGCAAGGCGAGTTTCAGGAATTGGTAGATTTCCGTTGCGTCGTCGTTTTCGTCGGTGTTACCTTGATTCATGTCGTTTTCTAATATTGTGCCGGAATAAACCATCGACCAGATTGGCTGCGAACCGTCTTCTACGATTTCCTGGCCGGCAAAGCGAAAGCCGCCGAAGTAGATATCGCGGTAATGCAGGTCGCCTTGCGTGAATCTGAATTCGTGCGATCCTGCGAACGTAGGTTCGGCGGCAACTGGTTTTTCCGCAGCGTAGGTAGCGGCTTTTGCTGCAACTAGAAACGACGGCAACGATGTGGAACGCATGAAATCAGTTTATCAAAACAGTTTGTCGTACTTAGATGGATTAATGCAATTATGCGCCTCCTGATTTAGCATAATTATGCTAAAATTTTAGATCAGGAGGTGCTTTATGGTAGTACAGCAGATTCGTCCGGTTTCAGACCTGCGCAATCATTTCGCAGATATTTCTCGCAGTGTCCACGAGAGTGAAGAGCCAGTGTTCCTGACCAAAAACGGATTCGGAGACATGGTGGTCATGAGTATGGAGGCGTATGAGAATCGGCAATACGACAGCCAGGTTTATTCGGCGCTGCTGGAAGCCGAGCGCGAAGAGGGAATGACCGACCAACGTTTTTCGCCAAAAGAGGCGTTGCGAGCTATGCGTTCAGCGATTGGCTGTGCGTCTGAAGGCGCTGAAACTGTTGCGAAGGCATGATGATGACGGCTAAGAATCAGAGTGGATCCTATCAAGTCGCAATTCTGCCGGTAGCGTTACGAGATGTCGAGCAGGTTGTCACTTATATTGCCGAGAGTCTTGAGAATCGGTCCGCTGCGTTGCGTTACGCCGATAATTTTTACGCTGCTTTTGAAAGTTTGGCGCAGTTGCCATATTCGAGGCCGTTATATGAAGCCCCAGGAACATTGACACACGAATATAGGCGTGAGTCTGTCGGTAATTATGAGATTTTCTACTGGATTGAGGAAGCTCGCAGACAAGTGACAGTTGCACGAGTTATTTATGCACGCAGGGACTTATCAAAGCAGCTGAAGTGAAGGGTGTATAAACTCCGGTGGGCAATTTACAGGCAAAACTGCTTGATGCTGAAAATCAAAAACTCTCGGAAACATTGATAATCTAACGTTTCCGAGAGTTTTATAATCTCGTGCGAGTAGGGGGAGTTGAACCCCCACGAGCATACGCTCACTGCCACCTGAAGACAGCGCGTCTACCATTCCGCCATACTCGCAGACAAATAATAAGGTTACTGCGCAGTGCCGACGAACGCAAGAGGCGGTTGCGGCGCGTGTTGTGTGTGCAAGACTGACCAACTCAGGTTCGTCTTAGCGTGATTGCGTTGGAAAGCAGAAAAGCTGTGCCGAAATCTTGCTTTTGAACGCTGCAGGGTGATGACTCGCGTTGAAAAGCAGAAAAAGAGGCCGCTGATTCTGCTTTTGAGCGCAGAGGAGTGAGGGGCTGCGTTAGAAAGCAGCTCTGGACGAGTCAGTTTCAGGCCCATACGAAATTGCTGGTGCCGGCGCCGATTTCGAAGTGGCGTTTGGCGCAGCCCAGGCCGACGTGGGCGAAGAGACCGGGGGTGACGCAGGCGCTGACGCGAGGCTTGGGGCTTGCGCTGGATGCCATCGAATTGACTGTTGTAACGGAAGGAGAATCGTTCGCGGTACTTTGGCCAGATGAGCCTTCGACTTGTGTGGCTGGGTCTGTTGCGTTCAGACTCTTGTCATTTGTCATTTCAGCGGCGCGCGCGTCTTCAAGCGTGAAATGGAAGGGCTGCTGGCTCAGTGAGGTCGGCGCGAGTGAGGCCGCGGCGACACCGCGCTGGAACCAATCGGGCGCGTCGGCCAGAGTCGGTGCCTCGCCGTTCTTGCCAAGGCTAGTGGGCAACGAGCAGAACGAATCGAGCGGTTTGCTGTGATGTTTGGCGCCTGGCCGCGCCCCGTGGCCGAACGCGAGGATCCACACCATGCGCTCGCCGGGTTCCAGCTTCCACCAGCCGTCTGTGGCGTCATCGAGCACGGCCCATGAGCAATCGAGCCCAAGCCCAACCAACGTGAGCGCAAGCTGCTCTCCGTAATAACCCACCTTTTCCTCGGTTTCGGCTTCTTCTGGAGGAACGGGGTCGATGGGTTGTTCGGCAGAGTCCGTTGTATGGCGGTTGTTCGCCGTCGGTCCGGGCGTTTGGGAAATAAAGTGAGCGTCGGGCGTCGGGTCATTTGAGCGCGAATTGGCGGAGGCTGCTGACTGATCCGCGCGCGAAGTTGAATTCAGACTGGAAGAAGTTGCGGCATTGCTGGTATTGGGCCGGGCCTGCTTCTTCGCTGGATGTAGATCGTAAGGAACACCAATTTTCGCAACTAGAGCGATGGCGTTGTGCACACCGCTAAACCGCCCGTAATGGGTCTTGTAACCGCAGAAAGCGTCGTCGAGCCCGGCGGCCATCTGGAAATGTAGGCCGGACTTGGCGTTGCAGCGCTCGATTTCCGAGGCGATTTCACTAAGCAGGGCCTTGCTGACAGGCTCGTCGGTATACATACGTACGGAATGGCGCTCCGTCATCGCCTCGTTCAGATCCATTTTGCCCCTCTGCCTGTCATCGGTGAACATTTCCATCATACCGATTGACTTGGTATGGTGCGGCTTAGCGAGTTCGGTGCGTCGTAGAAAGTGACGAATGACACATTTTGCGGTAATCCGGAGCTGTTGTAGCAGGCAGGGAATGGAACTTTGCCGTTCAAACTGTTCGGATGGATGCGGCTGGTGCTGGAAAACTGCACGTAAGTGGATCTTAGAGTCCGTTTTCCAGCAGCAAGCAGCAAGCAGCAAGCAAGTTGCTACGCAGACTTATGCGTCTAAACGGACTAGCAATGATGTCGGCAGTCCGTTTAGCAGCGTTGACAATGAGGACGACAGCGTACTGCTGGTAAACGGATTATTAGCAGTTGCTAGAGTCCGTTTACCAGCAGTAGAGGGATAATTTTGACAATAGTGCTGGTAAACGGTAGATAAGGGAGTTTTACAGTCCGTTTCCCAGCAGGTATGTGTCAGCCGGGCAGATTGGTGCTGGTAAACGGACTTTTGGCGGCCGTTAGAGTCCGTTTACCAGCACTGAATGGGTGAAAATCGCAAGAGTCGAATTCGGCGTCTCACCCCTTGGAGCCGTGGGCGTAGTAGCGGGCGAGGGTCTCGTCGCGGAAGGCCTCGAAGTAGCCGCCGTCGATGGAGGCGCGGATGTCATCGAGCAGCTTGATGAAGAAGCGCTCGTTGTGGATGGTGGCCAGCGTCGCGCCGTTGATTTCGTGGGCGCGCAGCAGATGATCGACGTAGGCGCGCGAGTAGTGCGTGCACGTATAGCAGTCGCAGCCCTCCTCGAGCGGCCCGAAGTCGCGCTTGTTGGCGGCGCGCTTGATGTTGTATCGGCCGTCGCGCGTGTAGATCGCGCCGTTGCGGGCGCAGCGGGCGGGGGCTACGCAGTCGAAGGTGTCGCCGCCGTTCTCCACGCACGCGAAGATATCATCCACCGCGGCGATGCCCAAAACGTGCCGGGGCCGTGACTCCGGCATTTCGTCGCAGATCCACGCGCAGGTGTTGCCGATGACGCGCTTCTCGATCGCACCGCCGATGCCCACGCCGTCGAAGTCGAGCGAGGCGATCTCGGAAGCGGCCTTGCGTCGCAGATCTTCGTAGTTCGCACCCTGCACGACGCCGTAAAGCGCCTGGTAGGGTTTGCCGACCCGCGCCTCGGTGAGCCGTTGATGTTCGGCAACGCAACGACGAGCCCACCGGAACGTTCGCTCGACAGAATGCTCCTGATAGCCACGCGTGTTCATCAGCGTCGTGAGCTCGTCGAAGGCGAACATGATGTCTGCGCCGATTTTGTGCTGGATACCCATGGAGATCTCGGCGCTGAACCGGTGCTCCGAACCGTTAAGCGGCGATTTGAACGTCACGCCGTCCTCGTCTACGAAGGCCTTGCGCTCGCGGCCCTTGGCGATTACGTCGTCGGACTTCATTCCGGTGACGTCCATTGCCAGCGTCTTCTTGAACCCGGCGCCTAGCGAAAGCACTTGGAACCCGCCGGAATCGGTGAAGGTCGGCCCGTCCCAGTTCTCGAAGCGCGCGAGCCCGCCGGCTTCGTCGATGATGCTCTCGCCGGGTCGTTCAAACAAGTGGAACGCGTTGGAAAGCAGGCATTGCGCGCCGAGCGATTTCATGGTCTCCGGCAGCACGCCCTTCATCGCCGCCTGCGTGGCGACGGGCACGAAGGCCGGGGTCTTGATATCGCCGTGCGGGGTATGGATGACGCCGGTTCGTCCGTAACGCGCACCTCCGCGCCCCAGACCGTCTGCCGAATCCGAGAGGCGGGTCTTTTGCTCGAAGTAGAACTTGCTGCGCTCGCCGGGTTTGCCGGGTGCCGCTCCCAAAGGTCGTTCCAACAATCCCGAAATGCTCGGCACCAGTTGCGAGACCGAGCTGCCGGAATGGGCCTGCGCATATGACGTTGCCACTGATGCGACATCCTTGTGTCCCGGAATATGGGTTTGCGTACGACCCAGCGGTTGGCCGGAAGCCTGATTGATAGCACGCTCTTTCGCGGCTTTTCGGCTCTGAGGAGCGGTGTTCGCGCCGCTGTCGTCATTGGTCATGTTCGTTATTGCCGTGCCTTTGCTGTCAAGCTGATGTTCTGGACTGTGCATTGAGGTGCTCATATTCGTTTCCGCCATCGTAATTCCGTATTGCTCGCTTTGCTGTGCTATTGCGCCCGTGCCGGTCGTGCTGTCCGACGAAAGCTGGTTATACGTTCACTCTAGGCGGAGCCATACCACAAATTCGTTCAGCGACGATTAGGTTCATGGGGACCTATAAAATTAGCCAAGAACTGGGATTTGGCGAGGACATCAGCAGATTGGTATGAGGTTTGAAACTTTCTTTCAATGAACGTTCAGGAAACGTTCAGACCGCTTGTCTTTACTCATTACTAGTGGTTCACGAGTGGTGGTACGCCAGAATTTGCTTAACGCCGCGGCCATCCGGGAAAATATAAGGAGCAGCAATGGCTGAAGACAACAAAGATGAGTGGGGCAGTGGTCAGCCTGCACACCCGGACAATGATGCGAACGCCTCGTCAGGCTTTACTGCCGATAGCGGTTATGCCGGCTACGGTGAACATGCTGAAGGCGGCAATATCAATTACCCTGGTCCGCAAGCGGATAACACAGCTGATTCCGAGCCCGGCACTACGCAGCCTGCCGTGACGCAGAATACGCAAGACATCAATACCGTTCCGACAGAGGTGTTCACCACGGGATACCGGCCAGATGCTCCGACTTCAACGAGCACTTCTTCGGACAATCCTTATCAGACCCCTGCTCCCGACGACTCCGGCAGCAGCTCAAGCCCGTACCGTCCGGCTCCCGAATATGGCGCGTATGGCCCGCTGCCCGATCACATCGGCAACGGCTATGGCAACAACTACGGCAACAACAATGCCCCGTTCGGTTCCGGCAATGCTTCACAGCCGAACGCCCCAGGCAACAACGGTCCTGCCGGCATGCCGTGGAACGGTATCTTCGGCGGCTTCGGTCGCAACCCGAATGCCGGTCAGAACGGCAACGAGAGCGGCGAGAGCAACAACGGTTACGGCAATTCCTACAATTCCTACAACGCTGGACCCGCTCAGCCGGAAGGGCCGAACGGCGGCAATCTTGGTGGTCCGAATACGCCTAACGGTGGTTATGGCTATGGCAACAACGGCAATGGCTATGGATACGCTCAGCCGAAGTCGCACAGTAACGTCGTCACGGCCATCGTCGCCGCGGTCGTTACGGCGGCGCTGTGCTTGGGTATCGGTTTCCTCGGCATTTCCAAAGGATGGGTAACCGTTCCGACTTCCAGCTCGATATCCGGCATCACTTCCAACAAATCCGGTTCCGGCACCGCCAACGTCAAGGGCGGGCAGGCTCCCGACTGGGCCGGCGTCTCATCGAAGGTGTCCAATTCCGTGGTTTCGATCACCACGCAGGTCAGCCAGGGCATCGCCAAGGGCTCCGGCGCGATTCTCGATACCAAGGGCCACATCGTCACCAACAACCATGTGGTGAGCGGTGGCCAGAACATCCAGGTCACGCTTTCCAACGGTCAGATGTATAAGGCGAGCGTCGTGGGCGCAGACAGCACCACCGATCTCGCGGTGCTGCAGTTGCAGAATGCGCCAAGCGACCTCAAGCCGGTCGAGTTCGCGGATTCCAGCAAACTCGCGGTCGGTGAAAGCGTCATGGCCGTCGGCAACCCTCTGGGCTACGACGACACCGCCACCACCGGCATCGTTTCGGCGCTCAACCGCCCGGTTTCGGTGATGGATGACAACAATTCCGAAATCGTGACCAACGCCGTGCAGATCGATGCGGCCATCAACCCCGGCAACTCGGGCGGCCCCACCTTCGACGCAGGTGGCCAGGTCATCGGCATCAACTCCTCGATCGCCTCCGCTTCCTCGTCTTCCGGCCAGTCCGGATCCATCGGCATCGGCTTTGCGATTCCGTCGAACCTCGTCAAGCGCGTCGCCGATGAAATCGTGGAGAAGGGTTCCGTCCAGCACGCGATGCTCGGCGTGACCATCAAGTCCGCCAATGTCGAATCTGACGGCATCACCCGCGGCGGCGCTCAGATCACCACGCCTTCCACCGGCGGCTCGGCGGTTGTCAAGGGCAGCCCGGCGGACAAGGCCGGACTCAAGGCCGATGACACCATCGTCGCTTTCAACGGCCAGGCGGTCGGCTCGAGCTCCGCATTGCTCGGTTACGTCCGCGCCTCGGCGCTCGGTGACAAGGTGAAGCTCACCCTCGTCCGCGGTGGCAAGACCATGGACGTCGAAGTCACCCTCGACCAGAAGGAAAGCGACGTCAAGGGCAGCAACCGTTCCGAAACCCAGAAGCAGAACGGCAGCAACGGCCAGAATGGACAAGGCCAGAACGGCCAGAGTCAGAATGGCGATGGTTCCGGCAATAGCGACGGAGACGGCGGCGGCCTCTTTGATCCGTTCGGTCTCTGGTAAAGCGAGGTCGTTGATCGCCATTGCATTTGTGGCTTATTGGCCCATGCTCGAATGGCGAAGATTGTGATCAGCCCCGGTTTATCCCTCTGTTTCGAGGGAATAAGCCGGGGCTGATCGCTATCTCATCCATATAGAGAAACAATGGGAGAACGTACGGCAAACATATTATGTATAACAATTTTGTCTTATTTTCGATATAGCATGCAGGCGAATGTGCAAAGGTCTGAAGCCTTTTGAAAAAGTAGGAGTTTGGAAGGCTGAATTTATCGTGTCATATCGTAAATTCGTACATATTGTAGTCAGTGCGGTCAGTGGCATCGTTGCGTTAGGGATGTTCGCTCCTTCCGCTGTTTCGGCGACGAACGTGCCCAATGGTGACGTTTCGGGATCGTCGGTGTCGACGTCCGCATCGCCTTCATCTCATACGAAGAGCCGAATCACCATAGGCTCGAAGGACGCACAGCAGTCGGGTCAGAGTTCCGCTTCCGCCGCACAGGTGCCCAATATCCTGCCAACGAGCGGCTCGCAGATTCCGCAGTCGGATGCGCAGCTCGGCGGTATCTCGAAGGGTTCAAATGCCGCTAGCCCCGTTAAGGCCGATAATGGAGCCAAGCCAGCCAACAGCAACTCTCAAGCGAGCACGCCGGCTACTGCGCTTTCTGCCAGAGAGGACGGCAACATCACCTATCACGATGCCGCCACCAAGAACGACGACGTCAAGGTCAGCAAGCTTCAGCTCGCCAGTATGCAAACGGGCGAGGTGCCATTCGACAGCAACGACGATCAAGGCAATGACTCCAGCGCCAGCAACAACATCGTCCGTTCCTTCGATAAAGTCACCTACGATTACAGCTATACGCTGACCCCGGCGTCACCAACCGACTATTACCGTGATGCCCGGATACGCTTCGATGTCCACGTTCCGGTGAATAAGACCAAGGCGGTCATCGACACCGCCTCCATGACTTGGATTGATCAGGACCCTCAGTATCCCAGCACGGAAACGGATAATCCGGACGGGACGCAGGATTATGTTTTCTGGCGCCACGTCTCGAACAACACCCCCGGAGGTTATGTCGCTCCCGGCACCGCATCGGTCATTATCATTCTGAAGATCAATGCCATGAACAATGGTGAAAAGATCAAGCCGACCGTGAACGCGCGCTCCGAATACACGGGCGACACCGCAGGCCAGACCGACATACCGCAGGAGCTGACCATCAGCGCCAAGACAAGCCTCGACATCCGCATTGGCGCGAACGCTGGAAACGGCTATGTCACCCAAGCGTCGCCGGTCAGAACGTTCGATTTCGACAAGCCTGGCGCGGAGCATCAACCCAACTACGGCCTTGGCAAGCAGCGTGGCTACATCACCGGTTTGCCGTGGGCCGTCGATTTGCGTTGGCCCGACTCGGACCTCAACCGCGGCAAGGGCATGAAGGGGCTGGAGGCTCCTCAGGGGGACCTGAAATTCACCGTGAACACCGTTGATAATTGGTGCAAAGATACCAGTACCGATCAGCAGTGTACCGACGGACCTGGTCGGGCTACTAACGACGAGAGCGTGCAGACCAAGTTCTGGGGGCTGGCTCCGGCCACGACTCCGATCATGAGCCACGCGGACGCGGTGAAACAGAAGGCGACGCCCTCGACGCCAGGACGAGAGCTCAACAACGACACGCAGGGCTACATGCCTCGGTTCGACAACTACACGCTCGCCGGTGGTTTCCGTACCCATAAGGACACCAAAGACCACAACGTGACCTACGACAACGGCGACTATACGGTTGAGCAGGGAAGCCGTGGCGCCGGCTGGGCCTCTTATAACTTTACTTTGAAAGATTACGCGATTGGTCCGTTCTGGGCGCGGCAGGGCAGCTCGATACAGGGCGATACCGGATGCGACGAGACGTTCATGGGCAACAATTGCACTACACAGAAGATCGGTGAGATTTCCACCGGCTATCTGTATCTTTTCCATCCGGTCACTATGAGTGACGAGCAAATCGGGCAGACATATGGAACAGGCATAACCGCATTGGACCAAGCCGACGAAGGCGGCCTGCAGTATACCGATGCCGAGGGGAATTCACAAGACTACAATCATGCCAATGGCATGCTGGATCGCAGCGACCAGGCTTCGGGCGATAACGACAATTGGCGGCCAAACAGGATCAGCTTGGTCGTTCCGGGTTCCATCGCGCCGTTCTTCGGCTATGCCTGCGCCACGGATCACGATTATGAGGAGGATGGCGTCGACTGCGGCGGGTGGATGGCCGCCGATGACCAACAGGACACGGACGTCGCCTCGCCGGGCGACCCGATTCGCCTCACGCCAGGGTACGTGTTTACGCAACAGTACTCAGGCCTGCCTGTGGGCCATATGATATTGCTGAAAATCGATCCCAAAGTCATCGACTTGGAGGATGAGAACCATCTCGACGCAGGTGGCTACAGCGGGAAGAACGGATTCTTCCACAGCTGGAACGACCCCAATCCGTTCTGGAACAAGGCTTCGCCGGTTAAGGCCAAATACGCGGTCAAGCCGAATGGGTCGGGATGGTCCAGCGACGCCGAACAAGACAAGGCCGGCATTGACGACCTGAAATATTACGACACGAAGGCCGAGGCGCAGTCGCATGGCACCATCGTAGGCATCCTGCTCGCCTCCAACCAAGCGGCTTTGAGCTCAAGCGAAGGCATCGAGACCAAATTCAGCATGGGCAACATCAAAGCCAAGGTTCGCGCTGATGCCCCCATGGGCAGAGTGGCGCAGCTGAGCGCGGTGGCCTACATGTATACGCGCGGGCAGATGAAGACGGCCAAGCAGCTGAGCTATTCGCTCGACGGCGATGACACGGACTGGCTCGACTGGAGCACGGCCCAGAACCCGATGGATTGGTATTTCAAGGACAATCTCAAAGGCAAGATCGACACGGCCACCTTCCAGAACAACTACAAGAAGCCTGCATATGATGAAAATGGCTATGTGGCGAATTCCGGCACCGGCACCCACGTGCGGCAATGGGGCGACGCGCTCTATGTGGCCGGCGAGAAGCCGGCGGTCGATATCAGCGTCGCGCAGAGGACGGGATCGGTGGCCAAGTCCGTGTACGACCTCGATAAGCGAGAGCGTAGCGTTGATTGGGCCATTGCCGCCAGAGTACACAGCATGAGCGGCAATGGCAAGACGGATGTCAGCGTCACCGCCACCTTGCCCAAGGGTCTGCACTATGTGGAGAACTCGTCCAAACTCGATGGCGACTACCAACAGCATGTGCCTGACCCAGGTACGGTGATCGGCGGAACCTTACTTAAACCGACCATCACCAATAATCCTGACGGCACCACCACCCTTGTCTGGCAGATTCCAGACGTAGCACGCGATGATCGAAACCGCGCCATCCACTTCAGCACCACGATCGGCGACGAAATCGACCCGGGTAAGGACGTGAAAGACGGAGCCGACTTCCAAGTGAAGGCCAGCGTAATGTCCACGAACTACCATGTTGCGCCTAATGCTTCCAAGGGAACGTTGGACTCGGCGGGCATGAGGGTCTCCAAGCTCAGAGCCGCGAGTCTGGCCACGCAGGCCAAGCAGCTCATCAACGAGACTTCCGAGCCTGTCGGCTACATATCGACGTTCGGCAATTACGCGCAGGCGGATGAAAGCAACCCCTATGCGGTGGAGATCATGCCGTATAACGACCACAAACTGGGTACCAGTAGCGACACGCTCTCCACGTACCATGGCACCTATGGCATCAAGAACATGAAGATCAAACCACAAGGCGGTGCCTCGCTGAATGGTTTGGTGGTGCGGTATTCCACGGACACGCATTGGCGGAGCAAGGACGTGAATCCGGCGACCATCACACGCGTCCAGGTGGACGATTGGCCCACGGCCGATCTCGTCGCTGATGGCCATGGCGACTATACCGTCTCCATCGCCGCCGAGAGCCGGGCTGCCATGCCTGCCAACGGCATCACGGCGATGGCCTTCGAGCTGCCGATGTTGCCTCCCAGCGGCAGCGTTCAGATCGATACCACCTTGGCTCCTAACGGCAATAAGGCAGGAGACAAGTACGAGCAGCAGTGGGCGGACGGCTCCAACAACGTCATCGCGTTGCTACAGACCTATGATCGCACCGTCAGCGGATTCCTGTGGTATGACTACAACCACAACGGCATCATGGACTCGACTGAGCCCATCCTGTCTAATATTGGCATAAGCCTGGTCAACGACGCCGGTGCCACCGTGAATGATGTTTATGGTCATCCGCTGAAAGCCAAGACCCAAAATGATGGTAGCTATCTGTTCGATGGCGTTCCGGCGGGCTCGGGATACCGTGTGAAACTTGACGTGCCTGACGGCTGGGGGCTCACCAAAGCCAATCAAGGTAGCGATAGGACCGTCAACAGCAAGGCTGACAAAGATGCCATGAGGGGCTCCGGCATATCTTTGAACGAGTTCCCCACGTCCAAGGAAATGTCCAGCCCGCTGTATGAGGACACGTACGAGAACGCGGGATTCGTCGGTCCGTTAGAGGCCAACAAGGCCAGCTTCGACATCACCAAGAAGCTCGAGGGACGAGACTGGACGAGCGGCGAGAAGTACAAGTTCAACATCACGCCCGTCGGCGACGCGCCGGCGACCGGTTCGGGACAGGCGTTGCCCTCCAGCGTCACCGTAGGCGGTACCGGCAGCGACATTGGCAAGACCACCGTCAATATCGACGCCGACAAGTTGAGGCTCCCTTCGCCGGGACCTTTCACTTACGTCTATACGATTACCGAGGACACCACGGACCTTCCTGCGGGCGTCTCGCAGGCGTCGGGCATACCCACCGAGTACAAGTTGACGATTACGGTCAAAGACAATTTCGTCACTTATAAGAAGGACGTCACCGCGACGCTGACTGACGCCAGCGGAGCTGCCGTTACTGCAGCGGCCTTTACCAATACCTATAAGCCGTCTGCGGTGCCGGTGGTGCTGAAAGCAAGCAAGGAGCTCAAGATTGGCGCGCACCAGAGTCATGCTCCTCTTGCGGGCAACGAGTTCAACTTCACCATGACGCCGGTCAGCCAGCCTGATGGTTCTACCACTATCACGGCCCAGCATGCCAGCAACGACGCCGATGGCAATATCACGTTCCCCGGTGTCTCGTTCGACAAGGCCGGCGACTACGTCTTCGACGTTACCGAGGACGCCACCAGTGAAACCGGCATCTCCAGGGATCAGACGGTGTGGCAGGCTAAATGGACGATTACAGACAACCAGCACGGCAATCTGGTCATCGCCTCGCATTCGGTCAATAAGAAGGGCGAAGCGCCTGCCGACGGCATCGGCATCACGTTCAACAACACGTATAAGCCGAATCCTACGACGGCCCATGTCGGCGGTAATAAGGTCATCCGCAACACCGATAGCGGGACCGCGCCACGTCAACCAAAGGATGGCGAATTCACGTTCACCATCGCCGACGCCGGTGGCAAGTACAGTGCTGATAGCTCGGACGTGAGCAGCCCAATGCCGAGCAAGACCAGCGTTACCAACGGTAGTGATGGCAGTTTCAAGTTCCCTGACGTGACGTACAGCGCGCCTGGCGTCTATAAGTACACGGTCAAGGAACAAGCTGGACATGATTCGACAATCAGCCAATATGACGATAGCCAGTACACGGCCACCGTGACGGTGACCGACGAGAGCGGCAAGCTGAAGGCCTCGGTCTCGTATGCGTTGGCTGGCGAGGGTGAAAGCGCCACTTCGGCGACGTTCACGAACGTCTACACGCCGACGGAGGCCGATGCCGTTCTCAGTGCCGACAAGCATCTGAAAGGTCGGGACTTGCAGAACCGTGAGTTCCAAGCCACGCTTGAAGAGGACGGCCATGAATCCCATGCGCCGGCCAACGGTTCGCAGACCGCTGACTTTATGGTCGGCTCTCAGACCAGTGAATTGCCGCATGCCGAGCCGTCGCTCGCTGGGACCAGGTCGTTTGTCGACGCTACCTCGGGTACGGGGCATGCGACATTCAAGACACTGCGGTTCACCCACACTGGTGATTACCACTACACCATCCGTGAGGCGAGCGGCTCACGCCCTCGCGTCACCTATGACACCAGCGTTCAGCATGCCGTGGTGAGCGTTCGTGAGGATGCCGATAGCCATAAGCTCGTCGCCAGCGTCACGTACACCGACGCCAAGGGGCACTCGGAGAGCGTGCCGACGTTCACCAACGCCTACACGCCTGTTCCGCCAAAACCAGCGGGGATGATGCCGGATGGGCAGGCGCTTGCCGGCAAGAAGCTGGCGAAGACCGGAGCCGATGCGTTCGTGGTTGCTTCTCTCGCCCTGTTGGCGCTCGCCTTGGGACTGCTGACCAGTGGTCTTGAGCGTTCGCGTCAATCGCGCTAATCGTGTCGATTTTTGCGCTGCGCGGCTGCGAATGCGGTTGCGGCACAGGTTCGGCGCTTATACGCATAACGTGCAATCGCCGTTGCCACGCTTGCGCACAGTGCCGCCAGCCAGACCCACACCGACGCGCTTCCGGCTTTGGGCAGAGGCGAGGTCGGGGGAGGCAGCGGCAGGTCGTAGTCCTGGTCGGCGCCCTCATTGTGCTGATCGTCCACGACGGAAACGGTGTACTGTCCTTTGGCGTTTGGTGAGGCGGACGATTCCGGGACGGTGATCTGCCAATGGCCGTCGTGGTCGGTGGTTGTTGTGGAGCGTTGCCCGTCGGGCCAGCTGATGGTGACAGTGTCACCGGTTTCAGGCCGGTCGGTGTCATCCTCGGTCCCGCCGATGATGGCAAGATTGTCGGCGCTGTCGACCTGTAATGTCGGCGCAACCATGTCCAGTATCTCTTTGCGCTGGGCTGCTTTCGAAAGTGCGCCTCGCGCGTTGCGCAGCGCGGCGGATAGGACGGCGTGGTTCGTGCCCTTCGGCATCGCAGGCGGCAGAAGGCGCAGAGCGGGTATGGCGACCGACCAGGTTTTTTGGCCGGGTTTGACGGTGACATCGGTGCAGACGGCTGCGCTGCCGGAGAGCGGATGATAATCGGCGTCGGCGGGTTGTACGCAGAGGCTCAACGTGGTGGCTGCCTCGCCGATTGGCCAGACGGCGGTGCCGGAGACCTTGACCGCTGCCCCTGTAGCCAGTTTGCCCCCGGCCGAGGCCAGGGTGTGCGGAATGCTGACGGAGCTGATGACAGGAGTCTTGGCTGGCGCAGGTGTGAAAGTCACCGTATAGATATTCGAATAGCCGGACAGGTCGAGCGGATTGACGGAGTTGCCCGGGGCCGATGTTGCGGCGGTGGCTTCCTGGGCCGATGCCGGTGTTCTTTGGGCCGATGACGCGGTTTTGGAGCCTGAACCCGGCGGCGGGTATTGCCAGGCGCGGTAGGAGCGGATTCGGGCATAGGGGTCGGATTCGTCGACGCTGTCCGGCAGCTTCCAGCGCCCGTCCGCGCCCACGGTGGCCGTGCCGACGTACGATTCCACCCGTTTGGCGGTCGTGCTGGCCACTTCGCCACTGGCTGGGTCCGGTGTGGAGACGAACAGATCGACGTCCATCCCCGGCGTTCCGGTACCGCCGACGTTCTGCGTGGAGGCGTAGAGCAGGCCGCTGGGCCCGACTTTTGGCGCGTCGATGGTGGGAGGTGTGGGCTTGGCAAGCGCGAAACCGTCGAAGACGGAGGCGTTCGACCATCCGAGGTCGATAATTCGTTTTGCTTCGGCTGCGCTCATACCTGCGGTGACGCCCTTGCCGCCGTTGCTGGTGCCGCTTGCTGTGGAGGTGAGCGGGTTGAAGATGTCTTGATCCTGCGCGGTGATGTATCGGTCGTCGCTGCCGGCGGAACTGCGTGTGATCGGCCAGACCACCAGTTTGAAGTAGCCGCTGGGCCTGCCGCCTGTTTTTTGTTCGGCCATCGCGCGGGCGAAATCGATGGAGCCGTCCGGCCGTTGCGCGTCGCCTGAGGCCAGCATGGCGGTGTTGGTGCCGGAAGCTGGGAGGTTGAGTGCGGAATAGTTGTTCCATTTGTTGAAATTGGCCGTGTTGCCGGGCTTTTGCGTGCCGATCTGCGCGGTCGGGGTCAGTGCGTCCGCCGGTACCCATTGGCCGGTTTCGCTTAAGGCCAGCCATTGGAAATAGAACGAGCTCACCACGGAGTAGGGGTGCGGGTTGGCCAGCCCGTCGCCGTCGGAGGTGCCGTTGTCGCGCGAGACGAGGTCGTAGTCGTTGAAGTAGGTGAAGAACGAGTGCGCCGGCGCGATGCCTGGGCCGGCGCCAACCTGCGAAAAGCCGTGCGCTACGTTGAGCCCCCAGCCGGTGCCGGCCTCGCTGTTGAACATCTGCGGGGTGGAGTCGTAGCCGATGCCCAGGATCGGCCCGTTGCCGGTGCAGGTGATTTTGCCGTTCACCGGTGCCGGGCTGGTGCAGCGGTCGGTCGCGTAGGTGTGCAACGGCAGCGCCTTGCCGGTGGTGGGGTCTGTGGCCATGTTGGTGGCAATCGACGGCATGCTCTCCATCTGCTGCACCGAGAGCGCGCCTACGTTGCCGAGCACGGCGTAGACATACAGCGGCACCTGCGTGCCGCCTATGATATTAGGGTCGGGGCTGTTGGGATAGTCGAAATCGCCGCGTATCGAAATCGCGAGATAGTCGTAATCGCCGACCGTCTGGCTCGCTTGGATCACGAAGTCATCGGCCTCGTTGTCCGTCCAGTATTTGATCTTGCCGGCGTCGCTTTGCGCTCCGAGGTAGGTGGCTGTGCGCGTGTTGGTGGTCGTGCCGTCGTAGGAGTAGACGATGGTCAGTCCGGGGTTGCTTCTCTGCGGGTTAACGTCACCGTGCGCCACTCGCAGCACGAAGTCCATGCGCAGCTCGTCCATGGACGCGTCGATGCGTGAGTTGTAATTGAGCATCCGGTAGAGGCGGGGTTTGTGGTCGACGCCGGTCGCCTGTGTGCCGGCGGTGGCGGTTTTCTGGATGGGTGCGTGAGAAGGCTGTGGCTGGGTGATTGGTGTCGTCGCATCGATATCGTCCATCGCGCTTTGCGCGGTGGCGTAAGGCTGGATGGCGATTAGGGTCGAGAGCAGCGTAAGGATTGCCAACGACAGGGCAAGAAGGCCGTGGGCGTATGCGCTCCAGCGTGATTTTTCGCCGAATGCACGCACTTTCTGCCTCCTTACGTTGTGTTGCCGCGATTGGTATCTGGTGACGTACAGAGGGTACACCGTTGCGCTAGGCTTCAGGCGAAATGAATGGTTCAATGTCTGCGACGGGTTTGCGCGGCCGTGAATTGTGTGATAGTCGCCAAATGGGGTCTGAGACGATTTGATGCGATAAGTCCTGCCATGTCGCTGTTGTTTTGTCGTTTTCGGCGACGCCGGTATCGGGCAAGGGGAACGCAGCTGGCAAAGCGCGGCCATCGCTCATGATTATTTAGACTATTCATGAATAAATGACTAAAAACTTAGGCCAATCAGTAGTATTCGTGAGTTATTTCATATCTGCTGTGGGCGAGTGCTCCGTCACGCACCATGATGGTTCCGCTATATTCGCATAGGCAAAGTTTGTTAGGGCGTCGGTTTTTCCGTCGCCATTGTCACCACAGCAGGCATGATTCGCGATGTAAGGCGCTGTATGCCGGGTTTGAGGTTCGCACTTGTACCCGTTTTGTCCTCCATCACACCGTTTGACGGCTGTCGATGACAATGATTGTAAAACGAGGGGAAGTGCTCCATTGAGCAGATTATTGCAAAATCGATTGAAAGGAAAGCGTTTCGTAGCGCTGTTGCTGGCGTTGGCGACGCTGCTGGCTCTGGCGGGTCCCGTCGCCCGCGCCGAGGCCGCAGATGGTGTCGATCCCACGTCGAAGCTGCCGACTTACGGGGACCAGGACGATTTCGTCGCCGGTGCCATCGATCCGAACAAGGTGCCGACGCTGACGGTGACTTCGTATCTTTCCAGCGACGAGGGCTTCGCCTCCACCGGCTCCGCCAACGATCAGCATGAGGCCGCCGAGGGTCGCCAGGCCAATTCCGGAGCCGATTTCGAACTCAGCGAAGTGCAGCCTGCCGAAGGATTGCGGTGGTCGCAGGTCTCGGTCAACGACTCGAACACATTCGTGAAGATGGGTGAGGGGCATGTCTATTACGGCTCGACCGGTGCCGACGGATCCATCAACTCGAACCAGTGGTTCGTGGATGCTGATCACAAGACGTTAAGCACCGGTTTCCCCAAGGGCGAGCACCACTATCTGCTCCATCAGACCGGCAGCCGCTACAGCAGCCGCGCGTTCGTCGAGGATTCCATTTTCGGCCTGCCGTACCGTACCACGCAGACCGACACGAACGGCACGACTAGCGTCGGCTATATCTATAACCTCCACCTGTTCCCCAAGAACCAAACCACAAACCAGCTTTCCAAGGTCATGACCCACACCACCGGTTCCGCCATCGCGCAGGTCGGCGATAAGCAGGATTACGAGATCACCCAAGTGATTGCCAACGACAGCAATCCGCAGGCCAGCAAGGACAGCAGCCTCCTACAGCTTTCGAATATCGATGACACGAACATTGCCACCGACGGAACTGGGGTGCAGCTGCGCATCATTGACCGCTTGCCCGCTTCATTGAAGACCATCGCCGATCCTACGGTGAGCGTGACGTTCACCGCCGACAACGGCCGGCAGGTTACTCATGACGTGCCGGCGGGAGTGTACTCATACTCGACGGGCCATACCGCTCCCAAGCGTATCAATTCGACGTACAAAGGCCAGTCGATGACCACCCAGGATGGTCGCGAGGTCGGCACTGACGGCGCGGGCACCACCTACCTGACCTTCGACTTCTTCAAGGACGTCGCCACGTTCAAGAGCCTGATTACAGGAGTCCAGAAGGACCATCGTATCCTGCTGCGCATCGATCTGAAGACCCAAGTGACCGCGAACGGCGACTCCATCAGCGTCGACGCCGGGCATATGGGCAACATCGCCTTCGCAGACCACAACTACACTCCGAAGCCACTGCCTGGTGCTTCGCATAGCCCGACCGCCGGCTTCCAGTTCGTCAAAACCGACACCGACGGCAACGGCCTGCCGGGGGCAGTCTTCCGGCTTTCGGATCCGGACAGCGACGCGCGCTTCCTGGCCAGCGATGGCAAGTTCTACGCCGACAGCGACAAGCGGCCGGAAGGTGTCGATTTCATCGAGGCGGCTTCCAACAATGCCGGTATCGTCAGCTTCGTCGATCTGCCGGTGATGGAGAAAACCGATCCTTCCGATCCGACGACCTGGAAGGGCGTGGGTCTCAAGGTCAACATCGAGGAATACAAGGCACCCGTGGGGTACGCGCGTGCGCGCGAGGTCTTCAAACAGCTCGACTTCAGCGCGATTGCGGGCAAGAGCGAGGAAGACATCGTCACTTCAAACCCGGAAGGTATCTTCCCTGCCGGTTACGACCCGTCCAACACTAAGTCGAGTTCTTTGTTCGGCGCGTACGAGAGCGCACCCAAAGATGCCAAGGACGTCTTCGGCAAACTCATCACTGTCGGCATGAAGAACTGGAAGGCCACCGATATCTTCGGCCGACCTTTGGGACTGCCGCTTACCGGTGGCATGGGCATTGTGCTCTTCTTGGTGCTGGGCGCGATGGTGATGGCGCTCGCCGCATGGCGTCGTCATCGTGCGGTTCTGAAAGCGGAACAGACGACCGCGCGGTGAAACCGGCGAAGTCGATGAGGAGGGTCGTGGCAAGCCGTACCGTCCGATCGGGCGGTTCTTCGACCGAGGCAGCGGACGCGGCCGGCAAGGCGGAAACATCCGGGGCGGAGGCAATCGAGACGACCGATTCGGTGGATGCTGCCGGCCATGCGGAGGCAGCCAAGGCAGCTGAGGCGACTGGCTCTGACGTGTTGGCCAAACCGGTTGAACCCGATCAGACGAGCGCGGTTGTTGGAACCGTTGAATCGGATGGAACCATCGAACCGGATGGAACCGTCAGCCGCACGGGCTCGGTTGCTTCTGTCGCGCCCGGTTTGTCTGCCCGTCACGCGAAGGCGCGCAAGCCCCGCAGCCTCATCGATATAGTCATTTTCTTGGTCGGGCTGGCGATTTTCCTCTATCCGCTGGTCGCGGATTATGTGAACTATCGCCAGCCGCAGGCCGCCATCGACGCCTACGATGCCATCGTCTCCAAGCTTTCGCCGTCTGCCCAGCGGCGGATGTGGAACGATGCCAAGTCGTATAATGCCGAAATCGGGCGTCTGCCGGTGCGCGACCCGTTCCGCAACGCCAACATCAAAGCGCCTTTCGACCGCTATTACCAAACGCTCAATGTGGATGGCAAAGGCATGATGGGATATGTCGACATCCCCAAGATTCATGTGAAGCTGCCTATCGAGCACGGCACTTCGGACGAGGCGCTGGCGCGGGCCACCGGTCATCTCGCCACGACCCCGCTGCCGACCGACGACACCGGCATCCAGCCCGTCGTCACCGGCCACACCGGTCTCGTCGGCCATATTCTTTTCGACAACCTCACGCAATTGAAGCGTGGGAACGTTTTTCAGATTCGTGTGCTGAACCATCGGCTGAGTTACCGGGTCGACCGGATTTCCGTGGTGTTGCCCGACGACGTGAGCCGGTTGCAGCCGATTGACGGCGGCAACTACGTCACGCTGCTCACCTGCACGCCCTACGGCGTCAACGACCATCGCCTGCTCGTTCGCGGCCATTTTGTGGGGGAGGGAGTGCCCGCGACCCAGCCGAGCGGTGCGCCCTTGTGGACGATGTGGCTGTTTCTGGTGCTGGTCATGCTGGCTGCGGTGGGCATGGCGCTCACCCGTCGCCGCCGTGCGCGGCTGAGCCGTATCCTTGCCGATGCCCTTGACCGGTTCGAGGCGCAAGACCAGGAATTCCGTGATGCAAGCCGTCTCGGTCGCCGCCACCGTTCGGCCGGCCGTCTGCGGGCGAAAATCGCCTTGCTCACCACGTTGCTCTGGTTGCTGGCTTTCGTCGCTTTGGCTTGTGCGTGGGCCGCATTCGGGATGATGATGCGCACCGGTTTTCTGCCCGTCTTCGACCTCGGCTACGCGTGGTTCGATGCCCACGTCGCTTATTTCTTCGGCATCATATAGCGGCTGCTGCTCCTTGCAGGATCCGTGGCGACCCACGCGAGTTTTTGGGACGGGTTGTCGACGTGATACCGCTATACTTGATTTCATAATCTTTACGCCGTGTATCGGTGGCTTCGCGTCGCCGGTGGGTTAACAAGGCGTGACCAACTTGCTTTGGCCGCGTAACTTGTGTGACTCGTGGCTTTAGCAGCACACGCGCAAGGAGAATCATGCGGATTATTCGCAAGGCTGCTGGTATCTGCCGACAGGTACCGATGCTTCCCATCACTATTGTTGCTGCGGTTTTTGTGGCATTGTTCTGGAATTATCGTCCATGGCTGGGCGGCTTCGGTGCACTGAAAATCGGCAATTTTGTGGCGGCTCCGCCAGCTGTCGGAGCGTGGCACGTCGGTCCGTTCGCGTTCAACCCTTCCGTCGGCCAGCTTATCGTGGTGCTGCTCGTTGCCTATTCCGTTTTCGATTCCATCTGCGGCATGATCGCTTCCTTGAAGGCCGGCCATGTGGGCATCGACGTGCTCGCGATCCTTGCGCTGCTTTCCACACTTGGCGTGCAGGAGTATTGGGCGGCTTGGGCCGTGGTATTGATGATTTGGTCGGGCGAAGCCATCGAAGAATTCGCGCAGACCAAGGCCGAAAGCAACCTGAGCGCCCTGGTCGCCGCCGCCCCGCAGATGGCGCATATCTCGGATTTGCCCGGGGTCGGTGCGGCCGGGAAAGTGGATGGCGGTCACTCTGCCGATACAACCGGACCGCAGAACGACGGGAATCATGCGGATATCGAAAGTATAGATAATACAAATAACGTTGGGACTATTGGTGACGCTAAGCGTGCCGATAGTCTGGAAACGGTCGGCAATACTGGGGGTGCGGGCGTTCCTGAGAATCCGGATAAAACGGTCAAACGCTATTCTCCGGCGAGCAAAGTCGGCGCCACTTGTGCCGAAACCATGAAACGGGAGGAGTTTGCCGAAAACGACCATCTTGCCGCGCTGTTTGCCAGCAGCGACAAGCGTTTGGCCGACGGTTTCCGGGCAACGTTGGCTGCCGCGTTGCCGAAAGGGAATGCGCGCGAACGGGAAAACAACCTGTGCGTGATTGATGCCGATGATTGCAACTGCGAGCTTTCTTCCGTGGCGAAGGACAATGCCGCAAGCTCCCGGAACGGTTCGCAAGATTCCCGAGGGAAGCGCACCCAGCCGGCAGGCTCGCTGGCACGGCATACATTTATCGGCGGATCGCTGGCCCGAACCTCGCAGGCTGTGAAAACCATGGAATCACAGGCCGCGCAAGACGCTCATTTCCACACCGTGCCGGTCGGCCAGGTGGCGCTCGGCGATGTGCTGGTGGTCTTGCCCGGCGAGACGATTCCGGTGGACGGCAAGCTTTTGAGCGGCACGGCGACGCTCGACTTGAGCGCCATCAATGGCGAACCGTTGCCACGCACCGTGTTTGCGGGCGCTCGCGTGATGAGCGGAGCCATCAACGGCTCGACGATGATCGTGATGCGTGCCACGCAGCTGGCGCAGGATTCGCAGTATCAGCAGACCATGCAGCTGGTCGATTCCGCGCGTGCCTCGCGTGCGCCCGTGGTGAAGACCGCCGATGTGCTCGCGGTGCCGTTCACCATTATTTCGCTGGTGATCGGCGTTGCCGCGTGGATCGCTTCCGGCACCCCGGAACGGTTTGCGCAGGTGCTCGTTCTGGCCACGCCCTGCCCGCTGCTCATCGCCGCACCTGTAGCGTATATGGCTGGAACGGGAAGGCTCGCGAAGGCCGGAATCCTGACGAAAACGCAGGAGGTTCTGGAAAATCTCGGCAAGGTCTCGCATATTTTCTTCGATAAAACTGGCACGCTTACGGTCACCAGGCCGCAGGTTGTGCGGGTTGACGTGCCGGACGAGGCGCGTGGGCGGCTGCCTGGGCTTTTGGGCTTAAGAGCCGATTCCGTGGCTGGCCTCAACGACGAAAACAATGACGCTGCCATGGGCAGTGTTGGCAACAACGGCGGAAACGCTGATGGCGGTGAGGATGATTCTGCCGATGCCGGTGAGTCCGTTGCCGTGCACAACGATGAGAGCGGTCCCACTAACGCCGGTGAGGTTGTTGCTGTAGGTACCGATAGCGCTGGCCGGTCTGAATCTTCCGATGCGTCACGTCTTGAAGACGTCATCGTCGAGCTTGCCGCGGTGGTGGAGACCTATTCGGTGCATATCCTCGCGCAGGGCATCGTCGCTGCCGGGGCCGCGGCGTCGAAGAAGTTGCACAACGGTCGCACTGCTTTCCCGGTGGTCAAGGACGTGCACGAAGATGCTGGCAGCGGTGTGCGGGGCATGGTCGAGGGCCACATGGTGCGCGTCGGCCGGCTGAGTTTCGCAGCGGGCGCAAACGCTGGCGGCGGTGGTGCGCTTGCTGGGGTGGCAATGCCGAATCATGCCGATGACAACGTAAGCGTCGCCGCGAAATCCGGCGTTGCCGAAATTGCCGGTACCTCTGCTTCGGCGCAGATAGGCGGCTCTGCTGTATGTTCGCAGGATAATCAAGACAACCGAAATAATAGGGAAAAGTCTGCAGGCGTTCGGGCTGATAACGATTACTTGGAAAATTCTGCCTCATCAAGCGATGATGCGGATGCCGCCTCACGTGAGAGCGATGCTTTCTCGACTTCGCGGTTTAGCCCTCGTGCGGCCGACGAAATGGTGGCGTACGTTTCGGTTGATGGGCTTCTGGCCGCACGTATCGTGCTGCGCGACGTGCCGCGCGATAATGCTCGCGAATCGTTGCGGCGTCTGCGCTCCTTGGGTGTGGGTGCGGTGACCATGCTGACCGGCGACTCCCGCAGCTCAGCCGACGTAATTGCTTCGGAAGTTGGCATTGACGATGTTCGCGCCGATCTGCTGCCGCAGGATAAGGTAGCGGCAGTCAAGGCTGTTTCACATGAAACGTTGTCGCACTCCTCGAAAATCGAGACGCTTCTCGATCGGCTTTCCGGCCAACCGAAGCCGCGCCCGATTTCGGTGATGGTCGGCGACGGCGTCAACGATGCCCCGGTGCTGGCCGCGGCCGATATCGGCATCGCGATGACGGACGGCACCTCCACTGCCGCCTCGCAAACCGCCCAGGTGGTCATCATGAATGACGATATCGCCGACGTGCCGCGCGCCGTCGCCATCGCTCGCCAGACCAAGCGCACCATGCTGCAGGCCGTGGTCACTGGCCTCGGGCTGGCGCTGGTCTGCATGGTCGCCGCCGCGTTCAACCTCATTCCGGTAGTGGTTGGGGCGTTCATGCAGGAGGCCATCGACGTCGTCTCGATCCTTTGGGCCCTGACTGCCCTGCGCGAACGGGATGTATAAAAGAACACCTGCTTTTGCGTGTTGATATGTTCGTGTGCTTGAACTGAAGGCGCTAAATATATGCCGTTAAAATGTGAAAGACCTGCAAAATCCGCATTTTATTGGCATCTTGGTGCACCAAGTTCCCATATTTTCGTGGTTTGGCTGCGGAATTGCCATAAAAACGGCATCTTGGTGCACCAAGAATAGGTGTTTTCGTAACTTTGGTGGGGAAATTACCGTAAAAACGGCATCTTGGTGCACCAAGATGGCTCAATAACGCAGAATTCACAATTTGATTAGAGGGGACAGCGGCTGCTGGTATAGGCGTGACGGTAGGCTTGTAACGGCGAAATAACGCGAATCTCGGGAGGTTAGTATGCCTGGAATTGTTCTGATTGGTGCTCAATGGGGAGATGAAGGCAAAGGCAAGGCGACCGACCTTATCGGTACGAAGGTCGACTATGTCGCGCGCTTCAACGGTGGCAACAATGCGGGCCATACGGTGGTCGTCGGCGACGAGACCTATGCGCTGCACCTGCTGCCCAGTGGTGTGGTGAACCCGCACGTCACGCCGGTCATCGGCAACGGCGTCGTGGTTGATCCTGAAGTGCTCTTTGAGGAGATTGATGGACTTGAAGCCCGCGGCGTGGACTGCTCGAAACTGCGCGTCAGCGAATCCGCGCAGGTCATTGCGCCGTACCACCGCGTTATCGACAAGGTGACCGAACGCTTCCTCGGCAAGCACAAGATCGGTACCACCGGCCGCGGCATCGGCCCGGCCTACGCCGACAAGATTAACCGTGTGGGCATCCGCGTGCACGATCTCTTCGACGCCGACCGCTTGCACGACAAGGTCGAGGCCAGCCTGCACCAGAAGAACCAGATGCTCGTCAAGCTTTACAACCGCCGTCCGATTGATGTCGACGAGACCACCGACGAACTGCTGAAGCTCGGTGAGCGCTTGAAGCCTTACGCGACCAACACTTCGCTGCTCTTGAACAAGGCGATTGCCGATGGCAAGACCGTGCTCTTCGAGGGCGGCCAGGCCACGATGCTCGACGTTGACCATGGCACGTATCCGTTTGTCACTTCTTCCAACCCGACCGCCGGCGGCGCCTGCACCGGCACGGGCGTCGGCCCCACCAAGATCGACCGCGTCATCGGCGTGGCCAAGGCGTATGTCACCCGCGTGGGCGAGGGCCCGTTCCCGACCGAGCTGCTGGACGATTCCGGCGAATGGCTGCGCGCGCAGGGTCATGAGTTCGGCGTGACCACCGGCCGTCCGCGTCGTTGCGGCTGGTTCGATGCCGTCGTCACCCGTTACGCCACGCAGGTTAATGGCTTGACCGACATCGTGCTCACCAAGCTCGACGTGCTGACCGGCCTCAACGAGATTCCGATCTGCGTCGCCTACGATGTCGACAACGGTGACGGCACCTACACCCGCTACGATGACATGCCTATCGACCAGGAGGCGTTCGCCAACGCCAAGCCCGTCTACGAGACCATGCCCGGTTGGACCGAGGACATCTCGAAGGTCCACAAGTTCGAGGATTTGCCGGCTAATACCCAGGCTTATGTCAAGCGGCTTGAGGAGATTTCCAACTGCCGTATCTCCGCCATCGGCACCGGCCCGCAGCGCGACCACATCATCGAGGTGCGCTCGCTCGTCGACTGAGCACCAGAGCGTATTGCTGATACTGTATAAAAAGTGCACTTTAGGATTGCTAGGGTGCACTTTTTCTGCATTGGCGTCAAAATAGTGCATTTAAGGAACCGTAAGATGCACTTTTTCGACGGTTGGCGTGAGAATGGTACCGGGAACTGCAAAGTGCACTTTTTCGACGCTAGCGTTGGAATGGTGCACTTTAGGCATGCCAGCCTGCACTTTTCTTACGGTAACGTCAGATTAATGCATTTAAGAGTTGCTAACTAGCACTTTTTCGACGGCAGCGTCAGAAAAGTGCGCGAACGGTCAGTGGCTCTGTGAAGAACTGGTACGGGAAGGAATCGGCAACAGATGGCAACGGTGGGTATATCGCGGCGCAGCCAGTGGATTGTGGCGGCGCGTGCGGTGGCCTGCGGCCTGGTTGCTGGGGTGCTGGTCACCTGCTACCGCCAGGGTATCGAATGGGGTACGCAGTTCGCGCGCTGGATGTACCCGCAAATCCGCAGCAATCCGTGGCTTATCGCGCCCTGGGCTCTTGCAGCCGCGCTTGTCGGCCTATTCGTCGCCTGGCTGATACGGCTCGAGCCGATGGCGTCCGGCAGTGGCATCCCACAAGTCGAGGGCGTCGTGCGGCTTGGCTTGAAGATGCGGGCGGGCATAGTGCTCGTCGTCAGGTTCGCAGGTGGTCTGCTCTGCGGCATGTTCGGCCTGTCGCTCGGACGCGAAGGCCCGTCGATCCAGATCGGTGCCGCCTCCAGCCAGGGTATGACACAAATTGCGAGAAGGCTTCGCCGTCAAGGCGGAACCGTTACAGAATCGGCCGATGCGGCTGGTTTGAACCATGTGGATGCGGGCACGAACGCCAGAGCAAGCAACGCCTCGCACCTCGGTGTGAATACGGGTAAAGCCATATATGCAAATATGCAGGAATCCGGCACCGTCGTAGCGGGGGGAATGGCCAGTAACATCAATATTGCCGACGAAGCCGACAGTGCCGCCACTGTCGCCAATGGCATCGATGCCGCTACCAATGTCGCCAATGATGCCGTTGCTGTCACCGATACAAATACTGTCACCGATACAAATGTCGATGACGTCGCTGCTGTCACCGATACCAATACCGTCACCAATACAAATGCCGTTGCTGTCGATGCCGCCGATAATGTCAATACTGTCAATAACGCCGCTACCGTCACCGATACAAATGCCACCAGTGCCACCAGTGCCAACGGCCGCCTAGCCGATGGCGATTTTCCGCCGAAAGCTCACCGTCAGGCGGATGGCAGCGAAGGCGCGGGCGGGCCCAAAACTGCCGAAACGAATATTCTTATCACCGCAGGCGCCGCCGCCGGCCTTTCCTCCGCGTTCAACGCCCCGCTTTCCGGCATGATGTTCGCGCTTGAAGAGGTTCATCACAACTTTTCGCCGGTCATCCTGCTTTCAGCCGCCGCGGCCTCCCTTTCCGCCGATCTCGTCTCGAAATATTGGTTCGGCCTGAAGCCGGTGCTTGATTTCGCGCGTCTGACACAACTAAGCCTGCCGGAGTATTGGTGGATGATTCCGCTGGGCCTTGTCGCCGGTCTGATCGGCGTGTCGATGAACAAACTGCTGCTTGGTTTCCAGACGCTCTATAACAAATTGCCGTGGTGGATTCGTCCGATGATTTCGCTGGCTGTCGCGCTGCCGGTCGGTATTTTCCTGCCGCAGGTCTTGGGTGGCGGCGAAAGCCTTATCGGTTTCGCGGAACGTGCGACCGGTGGCGTCACATTCCTCGTGATTCTGTTGGTCGTCAAGATGCTGTTCACGTCCACGAGCTTCGGCAGCGGCGTGCCCGGCGGGATCTTCATGCCGATTCTCGCGGTCGGTACGCTCACCGGTTCCGTTTTCGGGGTCTCGCTTCATGCGATCGAAATCAACGGGAATCCGATCGTCGAAGCCAAAATCATTCCATTATTCGCCGTGTGCGCGATGGCCGGAGCGCTGACCGCTTCCGTCAAGGCGCCGATGACTTCGATCCTTCTGACCGTTGAAATGAGCGGCACTTTGATGCATATGCTTCCGGTCGCCGCCTGTAGTTTCATTGCCCTGCTGGTATCGGACCTGACCGGCACCAAGCCGATCTACGACGCCCTTCTCGACCGCTATATGGCCGGCCACTCGGGGCAACTTCCGGGAACCGTCGCAAGCCGGTAGCGTCATCGCTTTCCTCGTACAGCCCGTTAATCGGTACCCGGGATAACGGACATTTCCAGATCAAGCGGTGTCCCCGATAAGCATATATATTGTGGTGCGCATATTAATATCTCCAAATAAATGTAGATAGGAACATCTTTATCTCTAAAAAGTGTTATTCCGTTGTTGTTTTAGGAATGAACAGGGTTGGACGCCGATCATGTTCGGTAAGGATTATGGCAAGGATTCTGCGGTGTTTCCTGTTCCCGCTGCGTCGCTGGCTATGTGCTTTCCAACGGCGGTTATATCTCTGTCAAATAGCGTTCCTATCTATTGTTACGAAAGCCAGGCCGTTTCCTCTTGCACTTGTATATCGAGATGGGCATTGCGCTCGTTGCTTTCGTACAATGCGATTTGCCGCGTGCGGATCCTCATCGACTTGGTGCCGGACATTTCGCCCCTTTGCGGGGAATATATGAGACCATTGTATGCTGACGGGAATTGAGCGCGCATGGAACGGTAATCGGCCTTTTGCCGCAGGATTTCTTCTGCGCCTTTTACCACAGGCCGAGCAGTTTCCACCAAAGGGTGCCGACGCCGGCGTAGATGACGAGGTTGACGAGACTGACGATAAAGCCGGTCTTCCACCATTCCTTTTGGCTGACGTATCCGGTCGAGAAGTAGATCGACGCAGTGCCGGTGCCGTAGTGGGTCGTGCCGGGGGAGACGCAGGTCAACAGGCCGAGCAGCATGGTCGCCACAATCGGCGGCACCCCAAGTGAGACCAGGATGAGCGCGAACGGAATAAAGAACGTCTGCACGTGGACGAGCACGCTGGTAAGCAGGTAGTGCACATAAAGGTAGAGCAACACGATGACCACGATAGCCAGCCATGCCGGGATGCCCGCCACGCTTGAGGTGAGGACCTTCTTGATCCAGCCGACCACGCCGGTCTCGTTGAGGTAGCCGGTGACGCCGATAAGCGGCGCGAGCCACAGCAGGATGTTCCAGCCCTGCTTTTCGGCGAAGACGTCATCGAGGTCGATGATACGCAGGACGAGCAGGACGGTCAGGCCGAGCAGCGCGATGATGGTGTTGTCGAGCTTGGTGACCGACGAGGTGCCCCAAAGGATGACGACTAGAACGAACGCGGCGATCATCAGATACTCGTTGACGGCCATCTTCGGCATCTTCTTCAACGCATCCTGGGCGGTTTTGTGAACGACGGAGAGGTCGGCACTCTGGCTTTCCGGGTGATGGATGGCGAGGATGACAATCGGCACTATCACGGCCGCGAGCAGCGTGGGCACGCTGGCGTAGGCGAACCATTGGAACCATGAGATTGTGATATGGAAGGTGCTGGCGGCCATACTTGCCACCAGCGGATTCGTGGCCATTGAGGTGAGGAAGAGCCCGCCGATGATGAGGTTCAAGTGGAACGTGGCCAAGGTGAGGAACGAACTGACCGAACGTTTGCTCGGATCTTTCGGCTCGTCAAGCGCTTCGACCAGCGACTGGTTGATGGGGAAGAGGATGCCGGCGCCGCGCGCGTTGGTGTTGGGGATGACCGGCGCCAGGATGAGGTCGCAGATGGCCATGACGTAGGCCAGCGCCAGCGGACTGCGGCCGAAATGCGCGATGAGCCAGTAGGCCATGCGCGCGCCGAGATTGGTCTTGCGGAAGCCGATGGCCATGAAGAACGCGAAAAGCACGAGCCACACCGGCCCGGACCCGAAGAACGAGATGAGCGTACCAGCCGGCATGGTGAAGGTCAGGCCCAGCAGCGACATCATCGTCAGCGACAGAATCGACAGCGGCGCGACGTTGAGCACGCAGCCGGCCAGGAAGAAGAGCACGATGGCGAAGCTATGCCAGCCGGCGGTCTGCACATGCGCCGGAGCGGGCGTGAACCACATCGCCACCAGTCCTACGCAGCAGAGCAGAAACACAATAAGCGGGATTTTCTTCTTGGTCGAGGCGGAAGCCATATCGGGAACCACAATCCTTTCAGGAAGGGCCGCATCCGGCGGGTAGCCGATTTCGGTGTACGGCTTCGCGGGGCGTGGTCACGGTTGAGCAACTACCGACACCATACGTCAATAATCTTGTAATCGCCAGTTTGAAAATTGAGTACGGCAAAGGTTTGTATGCCGGTTGGCGGCGATGGGCCGTAGCGGGCCGTTTTGCCGATGATATGTGGCTTATCGGCGCTCGCGCACGGCCAGCGTCACCGTCGAGACGCTGGTGAGTTTGCTGCCCATCCGTACCTCCACACGCCAGGTCTGCGTTGTCCGGCCGACGAAATCAGGGGTGGCGGTGGCCGTCAGCGTGCCTGAAGAAACCGGACGAAAATGGTGGGTCGAAACGTCGATGCCGACGGGGACGTGGGCCTTGTCGAGGCGTGCCAAGGCGCCTAGGCTCGCGGCTTCCTCGGCGAGCACGGCGTTCACCCCGCCGTGCAGCGCGCCGAATGGCTGGAGCAGGTTTTCGGTGACCGGCAAGGTCAGGATGACCTTCGTGGCTGAGATCTCTTGTTGGCGGATTCCTAGGTAGTTTGCAAATGACATCGGATCAGAACCTCGTATCGTATCTGTATGGGGGATGGGGGATGGAACGTGCGTTGTCCGGCGTTTGCCGAGGTAAATGAGGGGCGAAGCCGGTGGCCCGACGATTGAATCCGGTGGAATTGAAACCGTAAGGTGAAGCACCGCACATTCACAGCATACGCCCGCTTTGATGGGGTAGTGTGGAAACCGGTATCTCGGCATCCGGATTTGAGCGCTCTGCGGTATTCGTGGTCGGTGCGGCGACAATTGTGTTGTGAAAGATTGACCAGCCGTGCCTTGGATGACGAATCACGTCGGCTTGTCCGTCGGTCTCGTGCCCGCTTCGTCAGGATTCCGACAGCGCTTTCCACCGTGACTGATGGCATGTCGGATGGTGTGCCTAATGCCGTAGATGTAACAAGCAATAAAGGAGAGGCAATGGCAAGTGACCAAACCTTTGAGACCGTCAAGGAGTATGACGAAATACTCTTCGAGCGGCTCGACCATATAGCCAAAATCACCATCAATCGGCCCGAGAAGCGCAACGCTTTCACACCGAAGACCATCGAGGAGCTGATCGACGCCTTCACGATTTGCCGTGATGACGCGACGGTCGGTGTCATCATCTTCACCGGCGCGGGCGATCTCGCGTTCTCGTCGGGCGGCGACCAGGGAGTGCGCGGCAACGGCGGCTACGTCGGTTCCGATCACGTCGCGCGCTTGAACGTGCTCGACCTGCAACACCTTATCCGCATCATTCCCAAGCCCGTCATCGCGATGGTGCGCGGCTGGTCCGTGGGCGGCGGCAATGTGCTGCAACTGGTCTGCGACCTGACGATCGCGGCAGACAACGCGAAGTTTGGCCAGACCGGGCCCAAGGTCGGCAGCTTCGACGCAGGCTATGGCTCCGGCCTGCTCGCCGACGTCATCGGCCAGAAGCGCGCGAAGGAAGTCTGGTTCCTCGGCCACTTCTACACCGCCGAGGAGGCGCTGCAGATGGGCTGGATCAACAAGGTCGTGCCGCTGGCCGACATCGAGGACGAGACCATCAAGTGGTGCCGCGAGCTGCTGACCAAGTCGCCCATGGCCCTGCGTTTCATCAAGGCCTCCATGAACGCCGCGACCGACGGGCTCGCCGGCCTGCAGCAGCTCGGCGGCGACGCGACCATGCTCTTCTACACCACCGACGAGGCCAAGGAAGGCCGCGACGCGTTCAACCAGAAGCGCACGCCCAATTTCGACCAGTTCCCGAAATTCCCGTGATCCTGCAAGTTGTGCATAGGGGCGGTGGACTTCGATAATTGCGCGAAGTCGCCGTCCCGATTTCCGAAAAGGTCGCGCTTTCTGCCATCTTGGTGCCACCAAGTCCCCCTATTTTTGCGAAATTGGGCCTCATTCTTCGTTTTTCGGGGGTCTTGGTGCACCAAGATGGGGCAAAAACATGAAATATCATCGAAGTGTTCGTTTTTTCGGCGACTTGGTGGCACCAAGATGCTGAAAACGGATGAATACAGGGGGTATTGATGGATAACTGGGTGCTGAAACGGGCAGAGTTGACACCGGAGCGGCTGGCGGTGGATGACGGGGAGGTGCGCTACACCTTCCGTGAGGTGTTCGAACGGGCCAAAGCCCTGGGCTCGGCGCTTGACCGGTTCGGGGCGTTCAAGACGCGGAATGTCGCGCTGGTTTCCGACAACGACCTCCGTGGTTACCTGATGGCCGTTACCCTGCTGCTGTATGGCAAGACGGTGGTCTGGCTCAACAAGCGTCTGACCAATGACGAGCTCGCCCAGCAAATGAGCGACGCCGAAGTCGCCTGCTGTCTGAAGGATGACAGTTTGCCTGTTGACCTGTTGGGCGACAAGGCATCTGGCGAGACCGGCGTCCGTGTGCTGAGTTTTGATCAGGTGTTCGCCGAAGCCGGCGAATTGAAGTCCGATGGCCTTCATTCCAGCTCAGTTGGTGCCGATACAACGTTCAGATTTGAGGCTGGCGCCGGTGGCGTGGTACCCGGTGACCCTTATGGGGGCGTGGCCGAAGCCGGAATCGTGGACAATAATGGCGTGGATGTTCACGGCGCGACCGGCGTTGTTGATGTTGCCAGCGTTGTCGGCGTGGGCATCAGCGAATCTGATGCCGAAGGTTTGGATGCTGCTGCTTCGGCGATTCCGAGGGAATTCGCCGACGATCAGGTGGTCAGCATCATGTTCACCTCCGGGTCGACGGGTGCGCCGAAAGGCATTCAGCAGACCGTGCGCAACCACTTCACCTCGGCGACGAGCGTGGCGCTCAATCTCGGCACCGAACCGTCCGACGAATGGCTGTGCGCCGTGCCGATTTTCCATATCAGTGGATATTCCATTATTCTGCGTGGCCTGATTTTCGGCGTCGCCGTGCGGCTGATGAACCATTTCGACGCTGAAGAGATGGAACGGATCTTGGCCGAAGAGCCAGTGACTTGGGTTTCGGTAGTGCCCACGATGCTCAAACAGCTGGTGCCGGTACATGAGCAGCGTGTGTTGGTCGGAGGAGGATCTGACGGCGCACTGGACGTGACGGCAACCATGATGCCGGGCGCGGTTTCGGACCCGTTTGGCGCGGAACGACATGCTACGTCGGATGCGGCGCTTGCGTCGGCAGACGGAAAGCAAGCGGACCATTCGGCAGATGAAGCCGATTCGACGCAGCTGTTGCCTTCTCATTTCGGTTATTCGTCGACGTTCAAAGGTTTTATTCTGGGCGGAGAGAAGTCTGACCTTGCATTGCTGAAGCGTTGCCATAAGCTCGGTATGGTGGTCGTGCGTTCATACGGCATGACCGAAACCTGCTCGCAGATTGTCGGCACAAGCACGGGCGACGGCGCTCGAAAGCTGCTTTCCAGCGGCAAGCCATACTTCACCACTTCGATGAAGCTGGCCAGCGCGACCGGCGAGATTCTCATTAAAACAGGAGCGCTGACTCCCGGATACCTGAATCGGCCCGGTGCGATGGAAGCCAAGAAAACCGCTGACGGCTGGTATAAGACGGGCGATGTCGGTCATTTTGACGTCGACGGCTATCTTTATATCGACGGCAGGCTCGACAACATGATCATCTCCGGCGGCGAGCATGTCTTCCCCGAAGAGGTCGAGCGGGTCTACGCCGACTGCCCGGGCATCGACGAGATTGCCGTCGCTTCCGAGCTGGACGAGAAGTGGGGCGAGGTGCCGGTCGCCTACGTGGTGTGCCGTTGCGATGCTGAGGCTGCGGCTACGGCTGCCAAAAAGGCTGCTGCCGACGGTCGCAATGAGCCGGATGCTTCCACGGTTGCGCGGTTGCGCGAATTTGGCCGTGCTCGCCTCGCGCATTATAAGGTGCCGAAGCGGTTCTACCGGGTCGATTCCTTGCCGCGGACCAGCACCGGCAAGGTGCGAAGGTTCCTGCTGAGTAAGTGACGATATGGCCACGATGCTGTTAAGGTGTAATTGCTGGATTACTGGACCACTAGTTAGGGAGACTTGATGGGTGTACGTCTGTTAGCTACGACAGGAGCGGCTATCGCCGGCGTCGTAGCGCTTATGGTCATTCTGCTTGTGGCAGGTGGCGTGATTGTTGCTCTGCGTCATCGTTCAGCGGCACAGGGCGATGATAGCGTGAACAAGTTCGATGGAATCGGTGGTCCGGTTGATTCATCTGATTCATCTGATTCATCTGATTCATCTGATTCATCTGATTCGGTTGATTCGTCTAGTCCGGTTGGTCCGGTTGATCCTGTCGATTCTGGTGGTCCGGTTGGTCCGTCTAGTCCGGTTGGTCCGTCTGGTCCTGTCGACTCTGGTGGTCCGGTTGATTGGGTTGGTTCTGGCAAACCGGTTGATTTGGCCGATTTTGGTAGTTCGGCCGACTTTGGTAGTTCCGTAAATTCTGGTAACTCTGCTGATTGGGTTGATTCTGGTAGACCTGCCGATTCCGGTAACCCGGCCGATTGGCTTGATTCCGCCGGTTCCAATGAACTTGATGAGCCTGGAGGTACTGGCACACAAGCTTGACCGCTGTCAGCCCGTCTCATCGCCGAATAAGCAGTCAGTTGCGCCATATATAAGCCGTTGCGCAGCAGCAAGCAGTTTGTTTATGGTGCAACTGATGATGTACGCCGTATTTATGCCAGACAGCGGGATGACGATTGTGTGCACCAGATCATTGAATTTTGTCCACATAACGGACATTGTGCCGAAGGTCGCGCGATGCCGGGTCTATGGTTCTAACTAAACGGGTCAAGAGCCCGAAAGAACTCGGTAAACGTGAAGGGAGGACGCCATGAGGAACGGATTGATGAGTTTCAGCGCACAATCAGCACGAATTATTAGCCCGTCTTCGTTGGCGGCCTGATTTTCGCATTCAGCTTGAGCCCCGCCAATGAAGGCAGGGCAAGCAAGCAAATCGTTCGGTCGAACGAATGGCGATATCAAAGATATCGAAGCATATAGCTTTCTGAACCCTGCATCCAACGGCAGGGTTCATTTGTTATTACGCCCCAAAAGGTCACCGTGGTAGTGCCGCAAGAACGTATACGAACAATAAAACTCAACAACGCAAGACTCAAACCGACAATGCAGACGGAATTCAGGCGATATTGGAGGATTCCCAAACCAACTGTCCGCACAGCAAGCACAACGCGGGCTGCGGGTGCGGGCTGCAAGCTGCAGGCTGCGGGCGGCGAGAGCGACGAGAGAACGAATGAAGCAGTAATCGGTACATGGCGTATCGGAGGAGAACATTATGACATCAGTCGACACAGCGGCTGGGAACGGCAGTAGCAGCGGCAACGGCAATGCGGCAACGGCCGCAAGCACGGCGAAACTTCAGGCGATGGCCCACGATTCGGTCGGCACCGTCATCGCCGCCTCGATGGTCGGCACGGCCATTGAATTCTACGATTTCTATGCTTACGGCACCGCCTCGGCCAACTATTTTCCGAAGATTTTCTTCTCGGACAAGACCAACCCGACCGTGGCGCTTCTGGTCAGCCTCCTGACCTTCGGCATCGCCTTCGTCGCCCGTCCGTTGGGCTCCCTGATTTTCGGCCACTTCGGCGACCGCATGGGCCGCAAGACCACCTTGGTCGTCAGCCTGATGACCATGGGCCTGGCCACGTTCCTCATCGGCTGCCTGCCGACCTACAGCCAGTGGGGCCTGCTCGCCGTCGTCGTGCTCTGCCTTTGCCGCTTCATCCAAGGCATCGGGCTTGGCGGCGAATGGTCCGGCGCGGCGCTGGTCGCCACCGAAAACGCCCCGGCCAACAAGCGTGCGCTCTATGGCTCGTTCCCTGAACTCGGCGCTCCGATCGGGTTCTTCCTCTCCAACGGCACCTACTTCCTGCTCGAATCGTTCTGCAACGAGCAGCAGATGCTCGCGTGGGGCTGGCGCGTGCCGTTCCTGCTTTCCATCGTGCTGGTCGTGATCGGCCTGGTCGTGCGCGTCCACATGGAGGAAACCCCGATTTTCCGCCTCGCCCAAGAGCAGAAGAAGACCGTCAAATCGCCGCTGAAGGAAGTCTTCCGCACCAGCTGGCGTCAGGTCTTGCAGGCCACGTTCATCGTCGCGGTCACCTACACCCTCTTCTACACGCTGGCTACTTGGTCGCTGGCCTGGGGCACCAAGCCCAAGGGCGAGGGCGGCGGTGGTCTCGGCTTCACCAACCGCGAGTACCTGTTGATGCTCATGGTCGCCGTCTGCGTCTTCGCCGCATTCATCGTGCTCTCGTGCGTCTACGCCGACAGGCTCGGCCGTCGCCGCGTGCTGATGTTCTCCGCGGTCGCTCTGGTCGTCTTCTCGTTCGTCTTCCCCTACCTGCTGATGGGCCACCGCAACTTCGCGGAAATCATGGTCTTCCTGTGCGTCGGCTTCGCGCTGATGGGCATCGCCTTCGGTCCGGTTGGCGCGATTCTGCCCGAGCTCTTCAGCGCCAACATCCGTTACTCCGGCTCCGGTCTGGGCTACAACCTCGCCGCCATCGTCGGTGCGGCCTTCGTCCCGACCGTCGCCACCTGGCTCTCGTCCCACTGGGGCGTGCGTTCGGTCGGCCTCTATATGGCCGTGATGGCGTTGTGCTGCTTGGTCTCCCTACTCACCTGCAAGGAAACCAAGGACACCGACTTCACCGCGTGATCGCCGGCCTCAGCCCGTCATCCGTCCTGTGCCCCGCGCTGCGGTCCGCGGCCCGCAACCCCATATATGGTGACCTTTTTCATGGGTTTGTAGCTTTCTATCTCGGTTGAGCTACAAACCCGAGATAAGGAAGCTCCTAAACATGGGTTTGTAGCATTAACTTTCTGATTGGCTACAAACCCGCGATGAGGAAGCCGTTGGCCATGCGAGGCCCGGGGCGGTGGATATCCGGGAAGGCTCGTAATTCGTATAACTGAATATCAATAACTGAATAGCAAGAATAGTGAAGATGTGAGGCTGGCTCGTGACTTTGAGCGGTCTGGGATGATTCCGAAAAATAACTGTTCGATAATTGGACGGCGGCGTGGTTTGCGCTGTGACCGGCGTTACAATGAGCAGTTAACGGGACAAAATCCCTTTTGATCAAGAGCCAGTTTCTAGGCTTCGGCAGGCAAGGTGCCTGATCCGGGGCAAATAATAATAAATTATGCAAGGAGTGCATATTATGGCAGCACAAATCTGGTACGAAGACGACGCTGATCTTTCCGTTCTCGACGGCAAGAAGGTCGGTATCATCGGTTACGGCTCGCAAGGTCACGCCCACGCGCTGAACCTGCGCGACTCCGGTGTGGACGTCGTCGTCGGTCTGCGGCCTACCTCCAAGTCCGTTGAGTACGCCAAGGAGCAGGGACTTGAGGTCATGTCCGTCGCTGATATGGCGAAGGTTGCGGACATCATTATGTTCCTGGCTCCTGATCAGTATCAGGGCACGATCTATAAGGAAGAGGTCGAGCCCAACATGAAGCCCGATGCGGCGCTCGCCTTCGCGCACGGCTTCAACATTCGTTACGGCTACATCAAGCCGGGCAAGGGCCACATGACCTTCATGGTCGCTCCGAAGGGCCCGGGCCACATCGTTCGCCGCGAGTACGTCGCCGGCCGTGGTGTGCCGGTGGTTGTCGCCTGCGAGAACGACGACAAGGGCGACGGCTGGGCCATCACCCTCGCCTATGCCAAGGCTCTTGGCGCCCTGCGCGCCGGTGCCATCAAGACCACCTTCAAGGAAGAGACCGAAACCGACCTCTTCGGTGAGCAGGACGTGCTCATGGGCGGCGTCAACCACTTGGTCGAGACCGGTTTCGAGGTCCTCACCGACGCCGGCTATCAGCCGGAGATCGCCTACTTCGAGGTCTGCCACGAGCTGAAGATGCTCGTCGACCTGATGAACGAGGGCGGCCTGAACAAGGCGCGTTGGTCCTGCTCCGACACCGCACAGTACGGCGATTTCACTTCCACTGTGATCGACGAGCATACCCGCCACAACATGGAGCATCAGCTGCAGCGCATTCAGGACGGTTCGTTCGCCAAGGAATTCATGGACGATCAGGCCGCTGGCGCCCCGCACTTCAAGGAACTGCAGGAGAAGTACAGCCACGAAAAGATCGAGACTGTCGGCCCGAAGCTCCGTTCGATGTTCTCCTGGCTCAAGGGCAAGGCTGCGGACGCCGATGAGAACGAGTCCTTCAACGGCTCCATCGCCCGTACGCAGGTGCAGAAGTAATTCGATTCGTTGATATAGGCGGCGTTACGCCGTTCGTCGGGTTTGCCGGCGAGAGATAGAGAGTGAAAGGTTGCCATCGGGTTTCGGCCCGGTGGCAATTTTTGTTGTTTGTGGTGGTTGGTTGGTTGGCTGGTGGCTGGCTGGTTTGTGTGGTTTGTGTGGTTTGTGTGGATTGTGCGGATTGTGCGGATTGTGCGGATTGTGCGGATTGTGCGGATTGTGCGGTTTGCGTGGTTTGCGTGGTTTGCGTGGCTTGTGTGCTTGTGCGGATCGTGGGATGACTTTTGCTGGACAGTGAGCTCGTGGCGGATTTGTGACGCTATTTGGTTGTTTTGCGTCGTGATTCTGCCGTTATCGTTTGTTGTTGGAGCTTTTGTGACGCTGTCTGGTCTTTTTGCGTCGTGATTCTGCCGTTATTGTTTGTTGTTGGAGCTTTTGTGACGCTGTCTGGTCTTTTTGCGTCGCAAAAGTTCCAGTAACGAACAACAGTGCAGGCGGATGGGCCATTGGCGATGCCCGACCGACGGGAATCGACGTCTCTGGTGGCCGCGCGGGCAACATGTCGGATCATCGACGGCGGATTTCCGGCACGAAATGCTGCAAAATGTATAACCACATGAATAACTAGGTAAAATGCATAATATTCTTTATCTGAAATGATTACCTTCATGGGAAACCCGACAAGTAAGCATGGATGGATTCTTCTTGGCGTTCGTTTTGCGCACTGTGGCATGGAGCGCAAACGGCCCAGACCCAGCTGTTGCGAAAATGGCAATCACGGGTTGTCATACGTAATGCGGATATCGTTACATACTGTGGCTATCGGATTAGGTGCTGAAATCATACGTATGTGGCATTGCCGTTACGCGCTACGAATATCGGGTTGGGTGCCGGAGTCATACGGATGCGGCAGTGGTGTTATGAACTGTGGATACTGGGTTGGGCGCTGGAATCGTGCGGGTGTGGCGGTGGCGTTACGCGCTACGAATATCGGGTTGGGTGCCGGGGTCATACGGGTGTGGCAGTGGTGTTATGAACTATGGATACTGGTTTGGGCGCTGGAACCGTGTGGATGCAGTGGTGTCGTTACGTGCTGTGGATACCGGGTTGGGCACTGAAATCATAAGGATGTGGCGGCGTCGCTCGCATATTTTGACAATACGGCGTTTGCTGGAACGGTGCCCATTACGTTAGGTGAATGCTCTCTTGCGCGGTATGGGATTTTTGATCTGTGAGTGGTGTTACATTCCCCGAAATTCCAGAAGGCGGGTCCGCGCGTATGAAAGTGGCTGCAAACCGTATAAAATCAACAGTTTTTGTATAATCAGGCCAATAATCAGCGAATGACGTTTGTGCAACGATGCGCCGCCATACGCAAATTTTGGTTTTTGACGCGCTGTGAGAACGATAGTCTTTTTACGCATTCAGCAATCACTTGTTGAATATTGATCAATCACTTCTTACGCGGGCGGGCTGAATCGCCAATCGCTGGGCGAGGGGCGACGAATTTACGCGTTTAAGGACGGCAGCCATGGCAAGAAGCAATCGGTTCGTAGATAAGACGGCCCGCAGAAAGTCTCGTGGCTCAGCCATCTCGCGTATCAAAGGCATCGTTTACCGCCTCGCCTTCTTTGCGCTTGCCGCTGTGGCCGTATTCGCAATCCTTAAAGATATGCATACCTATACGGTCGTCGAGGCACCGCATCCTGTTTCCGCAGTCTATATGCAGACCGAATCGGAGGCTCAGGAAGGACCGGACAGCACGATTCACGTGAATCCGGCCACCGAACCCGACCAAGGCGACAAGGCCGGCCGCACCGCCGACTCCAAGATTCAATCCGCCGCTTATGCGGTCGGTATCGATGAAACCGAGGCTGGATCCGAGATGGCAACATATCTTGTTGCTTGACGTTGCCTCTACTCGGTTGTCTGCATGGTTGCGCTTGGCGCCGGGTCTTACAGCGCCGGCAACAGCAGTGATTTGACTTTTATCTGGTTGTTCAGTTGCCTCCCGATTGGCGAGAAGCGGATCGAGAGGCAACTTTCTTTTTGCGTAAGATGTGTTCGGGGATGCTGTGCGATTTGATGCCAACTTGCGAATGCTGCGAGCTTGGACGTGCCGGCCTATTGACAACTTTTGGTATCGCTAGCGGCCTGTTTTGCGTCGCATTTCCTCCGCTGTCGTGGGTTGTCGGAGCTTTTGTGTCGCTATCGGCCTGTTTTGCGTCGCATTTCCTCCATTATCGTCTGGTGTTGGAGGTTTCGTGTCGCTATTGGCCTGTTTTGCGTCGCATTTCCTCCATTATCGTCGGATGTTGGAGCTTTTGTGTCGCTATCGGCCTGTTTTGCGTCGTGTTTCCTCCGTTACTGTGGCTTGCTGGAGCTTTTGTGTCGCAGATTGGGTGTTTTGCGTCGCAAAGTCTCCACTGTCGTAAGTTGTTGGAGTTTTTGTGTCGCGGGTTGGGTGTTTTGCGTCGTGAAACCTCCGCTGTCGACGGTTGCTGGAGCTTTTGTGTCGCGGGTTGGGTGATTTGCGTCGTGAAACCTCCAGCAAGCCTGGCCGGGAACGGTGCATGATATTCGTGTGCGTTGCGGCCAGGCGGGTTAATGATGGTCATGCCACTTTGCGGCCACTGCCGGCTCCTGCTTGGTTGTTGCGGTTTCTTATCCGGCGGCCGAGGATCCCTTACTTGGTGGACGCTTCGGCCTGCTTTTTCAGCACTTCGGGGCGGGCCGAGGAGACGTCCATGTCCGCAAGTTTCACGATGTGGGTGTGGCGCGTGAATTTGAAGCCGAAGTAGAGGATGGCGACGAGGATGACGCTGAAATAGGTGGCCAGCAGCTCGCCCCAGTTACCGGAGGCAAAGCCTGGCAGGTCCTGTCCGCAGATCACCAGCAAGCAGAGCACGATGGCCAGGAGAGGCCCGAACGGGAAGAGCTTGGCGCGGTACTTGAGCTCAGAGAGCTTGTGGCCTTGCAGCTTGAACGCGCGACGGAAGCGGAAGTGGCTCAGCGCGATGCCGATCCAGGAAATGAAGCCGGTCAGGCCGGTCGCGGTGACCAGCCACATATAGAATTTCGGCCCAAAAATGCTGCTCGAGAACGCCAGCGCCTCGATGCACAGCGTGGTGATCAGCGCTGCAAGCGGCACCCCGCGCTTGGTGGTGGTTCCCAGGAACTTCGGTGCATAGCCGTCTTTCGCCATGCCGTAGAGCATGCGGCTGGAGGCGTAGGCGCCGGTGTTGACGGCCGACAAAATCGAGGTGAGCACGACGGCGTTCATGATGCTTGCCGCGCCCGCCAGTCCGGCCTTCTCGAAAACGATGGTAAACGGCGACATCGCGATGTTGCTGTCGGAAGCGCCGAGCAGGTTCGGGTCGGTGTAGGGGATGATGGCCGCGATCACGAAGATCGAAAGCAGATAGAAGAGGATGATGCGCCAGAAGACGTTGTTGATGGCCTTCGGCACCGCCTGCGTCGGATTCTCGGATTCGCCCGCGGTCACGCCCACGACCTCGGTGCCTTGGAACGAGTAGCCGGCGATGAGGAAGACGCCCATGATTGCGGGCAAACCGCCGATGAACGGCCCGCCTTTATAGGTGAAGTTCTTGAAACCGACGGCCGGCTGGAACATGATGCCGCAGATCATCAGCAGCCCCACGACGATGAAGATGATGATGGTGACGACCTTGATCAGCGCCAGCCAGAATTCCGTCTCGCCGAACGCGGAGACCACGAAGGCGTTGAGGCAGAAGATGATAACGAGCATCGTCAGGCTCCACACCCAGCCCGGGGACTTCGGGAACCAGTACTGCATCAAAAGCGCGGCGGTCGAGATATCGGTGGCGCCGGCGATGGCCCAGTTGAGCCAGTAGTCCCAGCCCATCGCGAAGCCGAGCGCCGGGTCGACGTATTTGGAACTGTAGACGGCGAACGATCCGGAGACGGGCATGTTGGTGGCGAGCTCGCCGAGGCTGGTCATCAAGAAGTAGATCATCACGCCCATGGCCGCGTAGGCCACGAGTCCGCCGCCAGGCCCGGCTTCGGCGATGGTGCCGCCGGAGGTCATGAAAAGGCCGGTGCCGATGCACCCGCCGAGTGCGATCATCGAGATTTGTCGGGTCTTGAGCTTGCGCAGGACGTGGTTGCCGCCTTGTTTTCTTGGTTTTGCAGATTTCCCGATATTTCCGGCATCGCCGCCGCTGCTAGGAAGGTTGCCGGCTGCTGTGCCAGCGTTCGCGCGGCTTGTGCCTATGCCGTTTCCGCCGCTTGTATTGTTGTCTGTTATTGTGCCCGACTGACCAGTCATGTGGCGCTCCTCTTTCACGGGATTCCCTGCTCGTGTATTACGTGTCGCGCGTTTCGGCGCGGCGCTTTGACGGAAATAGACCACGCGGGTCGTTCGACCGTGATTGGCGGCTGGCGTGTGCGGCTCGTTTGAAAATTTCCCCAACATTTCGAAAGTCTAAGGCCGTAAGGGGATATTTGCGTTGGTTGGTTCGGGATTTGACAAAGGCTCTCCCGCGCCTCGCCTTGAAGTGCGCGTCTCGAGTTTGTTCAATTCGAGCCGGTTCCGCTTGGTTTGCGCTGTTGGCCTTCGTTGGCGCTGTGAAATAGTCCACGTTATGAGACACTGACCAAAACTTTTGCATTTGCGCCATCAACGAGCGATAAACGCTGAAATGGCGTGTTGCTTGCGCGGAAAAGTCGATTATTTGTGTCAGTTTTCATCATATATTGTCACTTTATCGGCGGTAATTCCCCCGAAAACCGCCCCCGGAAACCCCGATGTCATCTCTTCCGGCGTACTCTATTCACTATTGCGCTTGAAGCAGCAAGAAGCGAAGGGAAGATTATGACACCAATGGATGGAAGCAGGAATACCGCGACCGATGCCGGAACCAACGCCAAAGCTGCACATGCATCGTCAGCAGCCAACGCCACGGCAACGGGCACGTCGGCAAACGCTTCCCGACCTGGCGGCGGCAGCGCGGGCGAGGAGAGCAACCAGCTCGAGCGTGGCCTGAGCAATCGCCACGTCCAGTTCATCGCCATCGGCGGCACCATCGGCACCGGCCTGTTCCTGGGCTCCGGCAAGTCGATCGCCTTCACCGGCCCCAGCATCATCCTGGTCTACATCCTCGTCGGCCTGATGATGTTCCTCCTGATGCGGGCCATCGGCGAGCTGATGTATCACGATCCGGACCAGCATACCTTCATCAATTTCATCGGCCGTTACCTCGGCTCCGGCTGGGGGCATTTCGCAGGCTGGACCTACTGGATCGTCCTTATCCTTATGGGCTTGAGCGAAATAACCGCGGTCGGCACGTATTTCGTCACCTTCTTCGACACATTCGGCTTCGATCTGCGCGCGTGGCAGCCGCTGATCGAGGTCTGCTTCCTCGCATTGCTCGCGATCATCAATCTCATTGCGGTCAAAGCGTTCGGCGAGACCGAATTCTGGTTCTCGATGATCAAGATCACCCTGATAGTCGGCCTGATCGTCACCGCCGTGGTCATGGTCATCGTCAACTTCCACTATCCCGCCGTGCAGGTCCACGGCGTCGACCATATCAGCCCGGCCGGCCATGCGGGCCTAGACAACATCTTCAACGGCCTGACCTTGGCGCCCAACGGCTGGGTCGCCTTCCTCATGGCTTTCCAGATGGTCTTCTTCTCCTACGAGATGATCGAATTCGTCGGCGTCACCGTCAGCGAGACCAAAAACCCGCGCAAGGTGCTGCCGAAAGCCATCAACGAGATCATCATGCGCATCCTGATCTTCTATGTCGGCGCGCTGATCGCCATCATGCTGATTGTGCCGTGGCAGTCGTTCAAGCCGAACAAGGACGGCTCCTTCGCCTCCCCGTTCATCATGGTCTTCCAGTACGCGGGCCTCAAGTGGGCCTCGGCGCTGGTCTTCTTCGTGGTCATCACCGCTGCGTCCTCCGCGTTGAACTCGCTGCTCTATTCCGCCGGTCGCCACCTCTTCCAGCTCGCCGAGGTCTCCACCTCGCCCACGCTCAAGAAGCTTGGCGTCGTCTCGAAGAACAGGGTTCCGGCCCGCGCCATCGTGGTCTCCGCCTGCTTCATCCTGCTTTCGCCGGTCATCAACGCGATTCCGCAGATTTCCAGCGCGTTCGTGCTCTTCGCCTCGGCCTCCAGCGCCGCGATCATCTTCATCTACATCCTGACGATGGTGGCGCACCAGTGCTATCGCCGTTCCGCCGATTTCGAGGCCGACGGTTTCGTGATGCCGGCCTACAAGCTCACGAATACGCTGACGATCTTCTTCTTCGTGTTCATCTACGCCACGTTGTTCTTGGCTCCCGACACCCGTGGTTCGGCTATCGCCGGGCTGGTCTGGCTGGTGCTTTTCGGCGGTTACAGCCTGATTCGTTACCGCGGCAGAGAGGTCGAGCTGCTGGTCTGAACCGAAAATGGGTAATGAATCGGTATTTTTTTGTTAGAACGTTTGATGAGTGTGCCATATTCCATTTCGGGCGTGTCGCACCACGGTTTTCGAGGATTACGCCAAGAGCGTAAAATCTTTTTTAAAAGGTTTTAAGTCCCCGAAAGATATTGCAAATATTGGGTTTTGGATAATTTTTATCCGAAATGGATTGGGTGAAATCGCGGTGTTGGCTGAAATACAGATTGACAAATCTGAAAGCTGTATTACCTTGAATATTGTTGGTGTTTAGGGAACTTGCACCAACGGGGTTTGTGTGATGATAGTTGGCTCACAATCGGTGTGTAACTGTTTCGGTTTACCGAAAATGTGTTACAGTTAGGCTATCGGTAACACAAGTTTTATTCATAATAATGGAGGTAGGAAATGGCTAAGGCGGTTAAGGCACAGCATGGGGTTCGTCAGCTTCAAGAGCGTACTTGGTGCGTTCGTGCGACGTCGGAGCTCGCTGATTGGGTTCTTTCGGGAGCGGCGGATGAAGAGGTTCGTCCTTCTGTACTCATTCGTGAGGCGGTCGGTGAGTATCTCAAGCGTCATCATGCTGATCTTCGTCCGGTTGCAAAGGCCTGATAGGGTTCTGTTCGGGATTTAAAAATTTAGACTTTAGTCTTCCCGTCTCTTGGGTTCGTCCCTTGAGGCGGGAAGTTTTTGTTTGTGCGGTTGTCGGTTTCGTGGAGGGGGCAAAGAATGCGAATCCGTTTTTCGGTAGATGTTCCTGTATCCGCGAAAGCTTCTAGTGCAAACTATTCATCGGTGTTAGGATTAATGCCATCGAAGAAGAGTAACGGAGTGAATGATGGGTTTTGAGCAGGAGGCGTTGCGCGACCTCAACTGGAGCGCGGCGAACAGCAAATCAGTGTTGTGGAACGAGCTGGACCGTTCGAACCGGGGCGAGCCGTTCGTGTTGCGCCAGTTGTTGCGGCACGGTACCGCTACGCCCACCCAGCTTGCCGTTGCGCTCCATGCCAGTTCCGGCCGCATCTCCGCGCTGCTTAAGGCTTTGGAGTCGAAGGGGCTCGTTTCGCGTGAGATCGACGCGAAGGACCGGCGCAATGTATTGGTCTCCTTGACCGATGCCGGCCGCGAACAGGCCGCCGGCGACCAGGGGAAGATCGACTCGGCCGTCTGCTGGATCTTTTCGCAGATGGGTGAGCGCAGGGCTCGTGAGTTCGTGAATCTGGCCGAGGAATTTATCGTCTACCTTACGGTGTGCAAGCCTGGCGAGGATCGTCCCAGCGCCGCCGAGGTTTCGCAGGCGTTTGCGGACTGGGAGCAGCGTCATCGGGCATGGCTCGACTCGGGTGGCGAAAGTGTGAGCGCAGCCCGTAAAGATGAGCCGGATTCGGCTGGCGCGAAGGCGTGAAGCAAGGTTTCCGCATCAACTCGCGACGGGTGCGAGCTGGAGCAGTACGCGCGTGCAAGCGCGTGGCGAAATTCGCATCAAAGGTAAAGATTGCGTGTAATGTACCGCGCAGATAATCAAATATCTAACACTGTAAGTAATCTATGGGTAGTCAATAAATTCGTTGGCTATTCCAAAGAAGTATGAAAGGGGATCCATGCTTCGTATCAGCAAATACCTCTCCAAAACGGAGATCGGTCAGATGCTGCTCAGCCTTGCCTTCATTGCCGGCCAGGTCTTTTTCGACCTGAAACTGCCGGACTACATGTCACGGGTCACGGCGCTGGTCGAGACGCCGGGCAGCAAGATGGCTGACATCTTCAAAGAGGGCGGCAAGATGCTGCTCGTCTCGCTGGGCTCGGTCGTCTGCGCCATCGCCGTCGGCTACTTCATGGCCCGCGTCGGCGCCTCGTTCAGCCAACGCCTGCGCTCGCTCGAGTTCCGTAAGGTCGAGTCCTTCGGGCCGGCCGAGATGAGCAGATTCTCCACGGCCTCGCTCATCACCCGTTCCACCAACGACATCACGCAGATCCAGATGTTCATCACGATGGGAGTCCTGTTGGTCTTCCGCGCTCCGATCATGGCGGTCTGGGCGGTGTGCAAGATCGCAGGTAAGGGCTTCCAATGGACGCTCGCCACAGGGATCGCCACCGTCGCGATGCTGGTGTTCGTCGTCATCATCATGACTCTGGTCATGCCGAAGTTCCGCTCGATGCAGCGCCTGACCGACAATATCAACGCCGTCGCCCGCGAGAACCTGACCGGCCTGCGCGTCGTCCGCGCCTATAACGCCGAGGACTATCAGGAGGCCAAGTTCGCCCGCGTCAATGACGACCTGACCCGCACGCAACTGTTCACCACCCGCGCGATGGCCGCGATGATTCCGGTCATGTCCAGCGTGATGAACGGGCTGGGCCTGGCGATTTACTGGATCGGCGCCTACCTCATCAAGGACGCCGCGCTGCCGGCCGACAAGCTTACCGATTTTTCGAATATGGTCGTCTTTTCCAGCTACGCGATGCAGGTCATCATGGCGTTCCTGCTCCTAAGCATGGTCTTCGTACTGTGGCCGCGCGCCGACGTCTCCGCCCAGCGCGTCATGGAGGTGTTGGACACCGAGCCTTCCGTCAAGTCTGGTTCCGTGCGCGAGGGCAAACCCGGCGAGACCGGCACCGTCGAGTTCCGCAACGTCGGCTTCGCCTACCCGGACACCCGCGACGAGATGCTGCGCGGCGTCAGCTTCACCGCCCGCCGTGGCCAGACCGTTGCCTTCATCGGCTCCACCGGTTCGGGCAAATCCACGCTGGTCAATCTCGTGCCGCGCTTCTATGACACCACCGAGGGCGAGGTGTTGATCGACGGCGTCAACGTCCGTGATTACGACATCAAGGCGCTGCGCGACAAGATCGGTTACGTGCCACAGCAATCGGTGATGTTCAAGGGCACTGTGGCGTCCAACGTCAGCTACGGCGACCAGCCCGGAGATGCCGAAACCGTCGAGGTGGCCGACACCTCAACCGCGGCTGGGCGCAAGCGCGAATTGGAGTTGATTGCCGGTGAAAGCCAGCGCGACGAGCTGAGCGCCGAGCAAAAAGCCGATGTCCGCGCCGCCAGTGAGGTGGCGCAGGCCGGCGAGTTCGTCGACCGCATGGAAGGCGGCTACGATGCGCCGATTGCGCAAGGCGGCTCCAACGTCTCCGGCGGCCAGAAGCAGCGGCTTTCCATCGCCCGCGCCGTCTACCGCCACCCCGAGATCATGGTCTTCGATGACTCGTTCAGCGCGCTCGATTTCAAGACCGACCGTGCGGTGCGCGACGCCCTGAAGGAGCACGCGGCCGACGCGACCAAGCTCATCGTTGCCCAGCGCGTCGGCACCATCATGGACGCCGACCAGATCGTCGTGCTCGATGATGGCAAGGTCGTCGGCCTCGGCACGCACAAGGAGCTGCTCGCCACCTGCGAGGTCTACCAGCAGATCGCCGAGTCCCAGCTGAGTCCCGACGAGCTGGCTGCGTGAACGGTGCTCATCGTGCGTCAGGCACGGTGCCGATTCACGTGAGGAATGTGCAGGAACAGGTTTTGTAGCTAAAGTCCGTCGGAAAGCTACAAACCCATGTTGAGGAAGGTGCAGATGCAGGTTTTGTAGCTTTTATTCGTACGAAAGCTACAAACCCATGTTTAAGCGGGCCTTGATGCTGGGTTTGTAGCCGGGGTTCGTCGAAAAGCTACAAACCCATGTCGTAGACCCACTTCGGCAGCGGAGGAATGAATGAATCCGCACGCAGCAGCTGCACGCAGATACTGAAATCATAATCAACGTAGGAATTTGAAAACGAAAGTAGTGAACAAATGCCAAGAATGAGGGGACCGGTCGAGAAGCCGGCCGATTTCGGCGGAGTGATGGCCAAGCTGGTGCGGTACTGCAAGAAGTACGTGCCCGCTATCGTCGTCGCGCTTGTGCTGGGTGCCGCCGGCACTATCTGCCAGATCATCGGGCCTGACCAGCTGAAGAACATGACCAACGCCATCGCCAAGGGACTGCCCGCCATGGTGCACGGCAAGCCGGTGATGGGCGCGGTCGACATGGGCGAGGTCACGCGCATCGCGTGGCTGCTGGTCGGTCTGTACGCGGGGTACGCGGTGCTGGGCTACGTCCAGCAGTGGATGATGGCCACGGTCACCCAGCGCGTCGGCCAGAGCCTGCGCCGCTCGATTTCCGACAAGATCAACAAGCTGCCGCTCAAGTATTTCGACAAGACCAGCTATGGCGACGTGCTCTCGCGCATCACCAACGACGTCGACGCCATCGGCCAGACCCTGGGCCAGTCGCTGGGCATGCTGATCACCTCGGTCACGCTTTTCGTCGGCTCGCTGGCGATGATGTTCTACAACAACGTCATCATGACCGTCTGCGCCATCGTGGTCTCGATTCTGGGCATCGTGGTGATGATGCTCATCATGAAATACTCGCAGAAGTACTTCGCCCAGCAGCAACTCGCGCTCGGCGAGGTTAACGGCCATGTCGAGGAGATGTACGCCGGCCACACCGTCGTCAAGGCCTACAACGGTGAGGCCGACTCCATCCGCCGCTTCGAGAAGTACAACAACGACCTCTACGATTCCGCGTGGAAGAGCCAGTTCCTCTCCGGCCTGATGGGCCCGATGATGAACATGATCGGCAACCTGAGCTTCGGCGCGGTCTGCATTGTGGGCGGGGCGCTCGCCATCGACGGCAAGATCGAGTTCGGCGTCATCGTGGCCTTCATGATGTACGTCCGTCTCTTCACCCAGCCGCTTTCGCAGTTCGCACAGGCCTTCCAGAACCTGCAGCGTTGCGCCGCCGCATCCGAGCGCGTCTTCGGCTTCCTCGAGGAGCCCGAGATGAGCGACGAGAGCAAGAAGCCCGCGTTGCTCGGCCGCGACCCGAAGACCGGCAAGCCCGCGCGTGTGCGTGGCGACGTCGAATTCAAGGATGTCAACTTCGGCTACGAGCCCGGCAAGACGATTATTCACGACTTCTCTGCGTCGGTGAAGGCGGGCCAGAAAGTCGCCATCGTCGGCCCGACCGGGGCCGGCAAATCCACCATGGTCAATCTGCTGATGCGCTTCTACGACATCGACGGCGGCTCCATGACCATCGACGGCATCGACACCTCCACCGTGCCGCGAGCCAACGTACACGAGCAGTTCTCGATGGTGTTGCAGGACACGTGGGTCTTCCATGGCACCGTGCGCGAAAATGTCGCCTATGCCAAGAAAGGCGTCACCGATGAGCAGATCGAGCAGGCGTGCAAGGCCGTCGGGCTCGATCATTACGTGCGCTCGCTGCCGCAGGGCTACGACACCGTCCTCGACGACAACACCTCGCTTTCGGCCGGCCAGCGCCAGTTGCTGACCATCGCCCGCGCGATGGTGCAGGACGCGCCAATCCTGATCTTGGACGAGGCCACCTCGTCGGTCGACACCCGCACCGAGGAGCTGATTCAGCAGGCGATGGACGCGCTGACGGTGGGCCGCACGAGCTTCGTGATTGCGCACCGCCTCTCGACCATCAAGGACGCGGACATGATCCTGGTGATGAACCACGGCGACATCGTCGAGCGCGGTACCCACGGCGAGTTGTTGGCTGCCGGCGGTTTCTACGCCGACCTCTACAACAGCCAGTTCTCCGAGTTGGTGGATTAGCGCCTCTGCGGCCGGCCGTGTCTTTGGCATGGTTGCTCGGTCATTGAGCATGGTCCGTGGAACCGTGATCACCCCGTCTGCTTCCGACGCGCTTCGGCGTTCCGGGGCAGACGGGGTTTCTCGTTGTGCCGGAAACGGTGCAGGATGATCCGAAGGCTCTCCGGCATATCGATACGCACATAGGGATACCAAGACTTTTACGGTTCCGGAGAAACCGGGGATGGTCTATGGCGCAACGGGACGAATCGGCGTGTTGCGACGTGATGCTGGAGCTCGCCGTCAACGCAGCCCGGGGCACGTTGAGACCTCGATATGAACACGCAGCGGCTCTGGCTCTGGCGGATTGTATGGCATTGAGGCTGCCCGCCCGCGGCAGAAGCCGCCATGGGGAATGGTTTCTCCCTGCTGGCTGCTTGGCGCAGCGACGAAGCTCGCATAGGGTGACCGCATTCGATTTCCGGTAGCTTTGGTGGTATGTTCGTTCAAGTGTCGGCATTACATTGTGGTGTCTGGTGACGGCTAGGGATATGGAGATGCAGCGTGGAGCTTGATGATCTTACGTTCGAGACGATTATCAACGATAACAGCGGGCGTATCAGCCATCGTCGGCAGGTAGCCATTTATATCGTCGACGCGCTTATCGCGATTTTTCTGGTGGCCCTTATCGTGTCGATTTGCTGGTTCCCCGCACGCTGGACGATCGACATGTATCGGGAGAACGCCGCCGTGCAGAACTCGATCGATCGCATCTCGCGCTGGCCGCAGGGCAAGGTCGCCAGCGAGTACCATCGCGCCCAGTCCTACAACCGCCGTATTTTCGAATCTGGCCAGGCCCAGCTGGGGGAGTACACCGATCCCTTCGACAAAGGCGGCGCCAAGGCGAAACCGCTGAGCGAAAAGGACACCGAATACCAGTCGCTGTTGAATGACGGCACCGGGGTGATGGGTGTCATCCGCATTCCCAAGATTTCGGTGAAGATGCCGATCTACCATGGCACCTCCGATGAAGTCCTGCTCCATGGCGCGGGCCATCTTTACGGCACGAGCCTGCCGGTGGGAGGCCCTTCGACCAACGCCGTGCTGAGCGGGCACACCGGTTTGTCGAGCGCACTGCTCTTTACCCGCTTGGACGAGCTGAAGCAAGGCGACATTTTCTACGTGCAGACCTTGAACCGTACCATGGGCTACCGCGTGGTCGGCATCCATGTCATCAAGCCGAGCGACACCCATCTTTACAAGGTGGTTCCGGGCCGCGATCTGGTCACGTTGATGACCTGCACGCCTTATGGGGTCAACACGGAGCGTCTGATCGTCACCGGAACCAGGCAGCCGATTCCTGAACCGATTCCTGAGCCGGACAATGCCAAGGGCGACGGCATGCTCTATGGCATTCTCGTTGCCGTGGCAGGTCTGCTGCTGGGGCTGCCAGCGGTGCGGTTCTCGCATCGTAAGCCGTGGAAGATTCGGCATGCGGCCGAGGGCCCGCGTCCCCCGCGTATCAGGCGTCAGATGCGGCTGTAGCCGGTTTCCATGTCGAGGTATGCGCTTGTCGGTGGTTGCACAGGCAAGCGCTATATGGCGTTGACGCCAGACCGTTGAAGGGCGATGGTGCCTTTCGAGGAAGATGCGTAGGCGCGAGGAGGCGTCGTTATCGTGAGTGTGAGCTTGAGGCGGACAAGCGGCGTCTGGATAGCTGAAATTTTGTGACGCACATCATATGAATTACGCAGATAGAGAAAAATTATTTTTCTATTTTTTTAATTTTGCAATACGAATTGAGGTGTCTGCTTAAGTACAGAAAATGATTGTAATTGTTATACTTTGTCATGATTTGCATCACTATCGGGAGTATCGTATCAGCGGAGTTTCGTGATGGAAGATCGCTAAGTAAAACGATTTTCTGTATTTCACTTATTCGGGGGAAAGTGTTATATTCGTCATGCACGGATTGTGATGCAGTTCTCTTTAGGATTGCGTGCAGGTTCGGATATTTGGAATTAGTATCGTTTGATGTAGGACGATGATGTGTGTCATCTCACACCGTTTGGTGGATTGGCACGCCGGTATGGAGCGTGATTGTTTTGCGGAATCGTGGTGTGGTGAGATTGGTATTGGCAGTATTCGTCGCAGTCATGACGGTGCTGGGCGGAGGGTATGTCCTCTCGTCGGCTTCTGCCGATGACGCCCAGGCTGATTCCGCTGTGGACGCCCGCGATGCCAATACCCGCGACACTAAGTGGCGTGACTCTTACGATAAGACAGCTCCCAATGGGGCTGACCGGACGCCGCACCTCTTCCAGATGCTTTCGTACAACGACAAGATCAACACCGATATCGATGAGATTCGTATTGACGCGGTGATACGCGTGGCCCATGGTGAGGTGTCGACCGAAAAGGACGGTCACGTGATTCAGACAGGCTCATGGTCTGGTGATACGGGTCTGCGCTTTGTATACAATTTCGTCGATAACCAGATTAACGGAAATGGATTGGGTGAGGTCTATGAGCATGGTGGAGCTGTCAAGTATGCGGCTACCGCTGATGGCAAATTAGGTGCAAATCAGTGGGCGGCCAACCAACACGAGTACTACACAATCCACAAGATCGTTCATTCTGGTCTCTACGACTATGTCACCGTGTCGTTCGTAGCGGATGTCAACTATCCGGATGACAGGTCAGACGGTTGGTGGAAAGATACTGAGGCCAATGGCCGCACGACTGATGCCGCCCAGGTCTGGGTGATGGTAGGACATGCAGCGATTGATTCCGCTAACTATAAAATCAATGGACGCGGGGACTTGGATTGGTATCAAAGCCATTACGGCCTGACGACTAACATCATGGCGGGTTATCATGTGCAGCTGTTCCCGTATTGTGACGGGTCGAATGGTGATTGGACCAAAGGTTGTGATCAGCCTAACCTCTTTATGAGCTATAACAATCAGCCGCCATATCTGTGGAGTGGCAATCAATCGAATTGGGGCCTTGTGTCTGACTACGGCCTTGGCGGTAGCTTCTACAGTAATTTGGATGACAGCAGAGGCAATCATGACCAAGATAGAAAAGGTGGCGCGACGCATTCAACTTATAGTCCCTCGGATCACCCGAACGGAACCGATGAGGGAGTAGCTCCACCGAACTCATTTGTCCTTAGTTGGTATGACAACCAGAGGAACGCTTCTCGAATCGACACATGTCATCGGTATAAGTCGTATTGGTACGAATGGATGGAGCTCAAGGACAACACCAAGTGGGTGCCGGTAACCTCATTAACCGGTGACGGCGCGCGGCTGGTTACTGGCGCTGGTGCCGCCTCAGAGAGGTCCGATGGTGGTACCAGCAGTGCCTATAGGCTCGACAACGACGATCCTTTTGCCTACAACGAGAACAATGCAGGCAAACATGAGGACAATCTTTACTATCGTCCGACCGAAGGCACGAACCAGGCTGGCGGTCCCATGCAGCCGGCACAGAACGCGGATGGCTCCATCGACTTCAAGAAAGCGAAGGCCGAAGACCCGGGTGACGGCTACTTCAGGCTGGTCAGTTGGCCGAACGTCGATGCCAATGGGTGTGCGACCAACGCGGACACAAACAACCCGGGCATTACCCTCGATATGGCTAATAATCATCCGGACGTGGCGCAGGCTCAGATGGACAAGGGCTGGGTCAACAACACGGCGTTCTATAAGTACGACGTCTCCCGTCCGAAGGTGCCGACGATTACTAGTGTCTCTGCCGATAACGAAGATAACTCCGACATTGCCTTCTCCGATATGGCAAGCGGTGATAGTCAGTTCGCTCTTGGTGACAACAAGGCCATCGCCCGTTCCGGTGCAAGCCAGCCCACTATCAAAGGCACCGGCACGCCTGGCCAGTGGATTTCCTTGTACGAGGATGTTCCCAATTCGCCTGGTAACTATTCGGACGGCAGTAAGAAGAACATCATCGTCAAAGGCACGACTGACGATTACGAGAACACAGGTCATCTGGTTGGCAAGGCTAGGGTAGGCGATGACGGCAAGTGGTCGATACAGGCCACTGACGCAGATGACACGGTCGATGCTACGCAGCCGACTGAACGTTTGCGGCGTTACCACGCCTATCAGACGGATATGACAACACAGATGAATGGTATGCGTATGGAGTTGTCATCCTTCTTCTCGCCGGTTTCTTTGGTGCAGTTCAAGATGCCGTTGGATCCGGCGCCGAGCGTCGACAAGGTCGTGGCTCCGTATACGGTCAACGGCAAACTCGAGGGCACCGATCCGCAGGTCACCGTTTCCGGCAAGGTGTACTCGAACGAGGGTGGCTCGTCGATGAAGCTTTACGCCCAGCATGTCGACAAGGGGTCGGCGCAAGCGCTGAGCTCCACGAAGGCAGGTAAGACGAAGACTTCAGGGTCTGTACGCTCCGTTGCCGCCGTCGTTCGTTCGAAACAGGCAACTGGTCGGGCTGCGCCGACGTCGAACGATGAGTTGACGGTCTGTGCGCAGACCAACGTGGCCAAGAGCACGACGGACGCTGGCACCGGCAAGCTGACGGGTACCGAGTGGACGTGTCAGGTGCCGACCTCATGGTTTGTTGGTCATACCCCGAATGGCAAGAAGGGCTGTGAGTTCACTTTCACCGCCGTCACTGCCAATAGCGAGGGGGACGAGATCAACAGTGAAAAGACTTCGGCCGTTGACTTTTACGCTCCCAAGGCTGGGCTGAAAACCGCCAACAACCACGGGCTTAGCGGTGTGGTCTCACCGACCGGACCGGCGCTGAAATCTGTTGCAGCAGGCGCGAAGATTACCATCACCTGGCCTGAGGGTACGCCGGCAGGCGCAAAAACTTCGACCACGGCCGATGCCAATGGTAATTGGTCAGTTCCGCTGCAGCCCGGCACTCCGAAAGGCAAGGTGACCGTGCAGGCGCAAGAGGTGGATGCCGATGGCACTCTGACCAACCAGTCTGCGCTGGAGAGCATGACCGTGATTCCGGCCCCGCCGCTTGAGAAGTTGCCGTTCACCGGTAACCGTCCTTGGGGTGTGTGGCTGCTGGCATTGGCCATGATCGTGGTCACGGTCGGCGGGTACGAACTGTTGAAGCGCTATCGAATCGGCTTGGCTGAAGGCCGGCCCCTGCATGCCGTCAGACGAGGCGACAAGGCTCGACATAGCATTCGACGAAGGTAAATTTTCCGGGAAGCGTCTGTCGTCGTGAGGCGGCGGATGCATGCCCGGCAACATATCAAAAATTTGTCACAATCAAACAACAATAGGGAAAGAGAGAGGTACTCCCATGACAAAATTCAACATACGCACGCTTGCGGGAGTAGCAGTGTCAGCGGCTACTTTGCTGGCATTGGCACCGCTGGGTGTGGCAAACGCAGCCAATGACACCATTGACTTGAGCAAGGCTCAGAGCGAGACCATCACCGTCAATTCTCCTGAGGCCAAGCTGAAGGGTCATAAGTTCGCCGCGGTGAAGATCGGTGACTACCAGAACGCATCGGGTGATGCCGATACCGGAACGCTTTCGAGCGTGTCCGTTGGTACTACCAGCACACTGAAGGCCGCTGCGAAGCAGGCTTTGACTGATGCGAAGACTGCCATCGGCGTTTCGACTGCTGAGGACTCGGCGTACGTGGACAACCCGGTGGGCGAGGTCGCTTCGAAGTGGCTCGGCTATGGAACGTCCGGTGATGATACCACATCGAACACTGCCACGGCAGTAGATCCAAGCAAGCATGGCTACGATGGCAACCTGCGTACCTTCGTCACCGAGCTCAGCGACAACGCCACCTTCAAGAGCGAGATCGGTGCCTCTAACTCCACTGTTGCTGAGGACAACAAGACCGCCACGCTTTCTGTCTCCCACCCTGGCATGTACATCGTCGAGGATGTGACTTCCGATTTCTCGTCGGCCGCTGTCGGTACGTCTCGCAAGGCATCCATTCCGATGCTGGTCAGCACTGGTATCACCATCAAGAATGGTAACGATACGGTCGTTTACAACAAGCTTGGTGACCTGGCTCTGAATCAAGTCAATATGAAGAGCGATTCGCCGACAGTCAAGAAGGTGCTCGATGGCACCAACAATGATCCGTCGATTGGTGGCACGCTGCACTACAAGCTCACCAGCGCGGTGCCGCTGACCACTGGTTTCAAACACTATATTTTCACCATGATCGATCAGCCTTCACAGACTGGCTTGGATTACAATAACGATGCTATAGTCACCGTCGGTGGCACGAAGTTGACGAAGGGCACGGATTACACGGTTGATACCTCGCAGACGTACGCCGACGGCAGTATCAAGTATGTGGTCTTCGATCTTTCCCCGTCTATCCGCAGCCTGAAGTATCAGGATGCTATCGTCATCACTTATTCAATGAAGGTCAATGATAATGCGCAGGGCGGCACTCTGAAGAACGGCGTGAAGCTCGGCTATTCCAACGACAGCAGCAAGCAGCCCAGCACAGATAAGGCGGTAATTGGTACCGACGGCGACGGCAAGGGTGAGGTTACCGACTGCGCCACTGCCACTGATACGACAAAATGCTCCAATGGCTCCATCAGCAATGATGGCAGCGACAGTGGCGACACCAGCGCTACCATCTACTTCCGTCACTTTGATCTGATCAACTTGAAGAAGGCCGACAGCACTGGCTTGGCTGGTGCCGAGTTCAAGGTGACCGACAATGCCACCAAAAAGGTCGTGAAGTTCAACAAGCTGGATGACGGCTCATACAAGAAGGCTGCCAAGCAAGATTCCGAGGATGCAGTCGAAAATCTTGCGGTCCATTCGGAGGCCTCTGCTCCGAGTACTCACAGTGGTGATGATAAGGCGCAGCACCCTGGTGAACTGCGCGTCGACGGGCTGAAGGAAGGCGACTATACCGTCACTGAAGTGAAGGCAGCTCCCGGTTTCTCGAGCACGTTCCTTCCGTCCACGGTTGTGACGTTGAAGGGCAACGCCACCACGCCGGCCACGGATGCCTACACCAACACCAAGGACGCCGTGTTCGGTCTGATTGACGCACAACCAACGTTGACCGATGTGGCGATGAGCACTGATAAAGGTGCAATCTTGGTCAAGAACGTGAACTCGGTCTCTCAGCTGCCGTTGACTGGTGGTGCTGGTGTGGTGCTGGCGCTGCTCGTGGTCGTGGCGCTGGCCGGTGCGACCAGCCTGCTGATCGTGACCCGCCGCAAGCTGAGCGCGTGAGTGCGTTCGGTCGCCGACCGGTGTTGGTGAGCCGTTCCTGCCCGCTGTGAACGCGGAGTGGTGGCGAATCACGAGCGTCGGTTGACGGTCCTGAATTCTGGGTGTGCCCGGAAAGTCTATATTGGCTTTCCGGGCACACCTATATATATGTAGTGGCACCTGGCCGGTCCTGTACGCGCCCAGTCCCACATTGGCCGATCCTGCACCTGGCCGATCCTGCACCTGGCCGATCCTGCATGCGGCTCGTCCCCAAGTTACCGGGCGTCCCGCGTGCAGGTGAGATAGGCCTTCCGTAATGTCTCATGCCATTCGATGGGTGCCGGCCGGGGCGGTTCCACGCAGGAGGCAGACTCTCTTCAAGCGCTGACTAGGCGGTTCGGGCTTGGTGAGCGTGCCTTGGTGTGTACGAATTTACCTTCGGCTTTCATCGATAGGCATATCGGTATTGCGCTCCTGGGCATCCTGCCGACTGGCCTGCTTCGGGATGCCGAGCTTGTCTATGCGCCTTCGTTGTGCTCTTTGTGTTTTATCGATCGTCTTGCTTCGAGGTTGACTCCGGGGTTGATGATTTCTTCGGCGTGAATTTAATGTTTTCCGGGCGCTGGGGGAGGGTCTGACCGACCGGAATCTCCACAGTGATCATAGGCATCGGCATGGTCGAAGTGTCGATCTTCGGGTTCTGCTCCTGGGTCAGCACCAACTCGCGTGCCTCTTCTTCGCTACCTACCGTCGGCATGGATCCGGGCAGCGGCGAAGCCGAGGATTCGCGCATCACGATGCAGGCGATGCCGCTGAAAATGGCGAAGAACATGATATAGAAACCAGGCATGTCGTGATTGCCGGTCAAAGTGATCAACGCCTGAGAGACCAGCGGCGTGGTGCCGCCGAAAAGCGAGACCGCGAAGTTATAGGAAAGTCCCATGCCGGAGAAGCGCGATTCGGTCGGGAACAGCGCCGGCAGCGTACTCGCCGAGACTCCGGCGTAGAAGGCCACGGGGATGGCGATCATCGCCAAAGCTCCCTGGATGGCCCAGAACGTGCCGTGATGCAGCAGCTGGAAAGCCGGGTAGATCAGGACGAACGTTGAGATCACGGCGATGGCATAGATGGGTTTGCGGCCGATGATGTCGGAAAGGTGGCCGATCAGCGGCAGGCACAGGGCCATGATGATGAGTACCGGCACGGTCGCAGCGGCGGCCATGGTGGGCGTGGTGCCGACTTCTTCACGCAGGTAGGTCGGCATGTAGCTGGTGAGCACGTAACCGGCGGTGTTGGTGGCTGCGACGATGGCGACGGCGATGAGCAAACGGCGCCAGTGGCGCTTGATGACGTAAAGCATGGTGCCGGGGCGGTCCCAAGGTGATTCCTGCCTCCACGCGGCTTCGCGGGCCTCGTGCGAGAGTTCGGCCTGTTCCTCTTCCTGGCGTTCCTGATGCGCCGCGAACTGCGGGGTTTCGGGGATATGGGTACGCAATGCCATGGCTAGAATGCCCAGCGGGATGGTCAGCAAGTAGGGGATGCGCCAGCCGCCGTTGACCATCGCGTCCGCGCCCCAGCCGTGTTCGGCCACGATGGTGGTGATGGCCACCATAGCCGCGCCGAACGCCGAGCCGATGTAGGAGCCCATGTCGAGCCAGGCGCTGTAGAAGCCACGTTTGCGATCGGGTGAGAATTCCGAGATGTAGGTGGTCGCCCCGGAGTATTCGCCGCCGGTCGAGAAGCCCTGCACCATCTGCAGCGCATAGAGCGGCACAATGGCCCAGGCTCCGATCTGATGGCTGGTAGGCAGGATGCCGATAAGCGCGGTGGAGACCACCATCATGCCCATGGTCAGGAACAGCACCTTCTGCCGACCCACGCGGTCGCCGAGCGGGCCGAGAATGATGCCGCCGAGAGGCCGGACGAGGAAGCTCACCGCAAAGCCGAGCAGCATCACGATCAGGCTCATGCTTTTCGGCAGCCCGCTGGTGAAGACGCTGGCCATCGTTACCGCCAGGTAGCCGTAGATGCCGAAATCATACCATTCCATGAAGTTGCCGACCACGGTGCCGGCGATGGCCTGCTTCAGCGTCTTTTCCTCGACGACGGTGATGTCTTTGGCACGCAGGAAGCGACGGCGAACATGGACCTTCTGCATCGTTGGCTTGTCGGTTTTGCCTTGCGGCGAGCCTGCTCCTATGTGCATCACCTGTTTGACGCTTTGTATCGGATGGACCCCGTGTGAGGCACGTTCCGCATTCGCCGCACTGCGGTTCCGGTTCTGCTTATTCGGTGATGACATGGCAAATCTGTCCTCTCGATGCGCGTTTCAAATCGCCTGTGAGCGTGAACGCCGATTACACCATGATAGCTCTTCACCTTTTTTATTCTCTTGTAGGGCTTAATCGTCAATCTGTCTATTGACGACGAGCGGATTCTAAAAACAGTATTGGACGGCTTTGAAGAACCGACGGGCTTGCGGCACATTCGGCCAGAAATGGTTCTTTTCGAGGATCGTGAGGCAAGCGGCTGGAGAGATATGGTATTCCCGCATAATCGCGCAGATCAGTTCCGAGCGACGTTTGCCCGGTATGGTGGCGCCGCTCATCAGCGCGATGTCGCATGCCGTTCTGGTCGGCGAGGTCACTTTCAGGCCCGCGATGGTGCTCATGTGCCCTTCGGGGACGCAGCGATCGTATGTTTTGATCGGACGGCCATAGGCCATCGAGCGGAAGTGCGATCCGGAGATGATGTCGATGACATCGGGGAAACCGCCGCCCATCCATACCCACAGGGCACTGCGGCTGCAGGCGATGGCGTGGCTCGGCACGACTTTGGTCATGATGATCCCTCTGCCGAAAAGCGTGTCCGAGTATTCGGCGAGATAGGCGCTGATGTCATCGAGACGGTGCAGGGCGCCGAAATCGTCAAGCCGGTTCATGCTTAACGGGCCCGGCAGGTCGCGATTGCTCATGAGCATGGGCGTGCTGCGGTTGGGTGGCGTGGTGTGGTTAATGGGCGGCGCGGTGCGGTTAATGGGCGGCGCGGTGCTGGTGGCGATGTTGCCGGGACGCTCCATCGTGCCGCGGGCAGCGAGGTCTGGCACGTTTGGCTCGAAACGTTCGCTTCTGCCTTTGCCTAGTTTCGGATTTGCCGGCTTGCGTTGCTTCCGGCCGAGGATGCCCGGCCTGCCGGTGCTTTTGTGCCGGCCAGCATCTGCTCGGGCGCTCGGCGGCGGATGCCCGGTGCCGAGCGCTCCACCCCGGTCTGTCGGTTTGCGGAAGTAAGGGTGCTCTGTGCGCTGTGCGTCTATGGTTGCAGTGTTCATGGTTGGCAATATAGGTATGACATGGTATGACCTGCAACACAAAACAGGTAAAAGGTGGACATGTGGACAGCTGGCTGTCGCATTGGCGCAATTGTGGATGACACGGTCAACAAGTGCTTCAGTTCCGCTTATCGCCTCGAATCTGTTGGCTTGCTTGAAGGCGAAAGCCCCTCGCTGTCCCCGCTGGGCCCAATAATCAGTAGTTATGACTCATATTTTGGTAAACGTTGCATGGCCGTATGCGAACGGTCCACGCCATATCGGCCACGTTGCCGGTTTCGGCGTGCCTTCCGACGTATACGCGCGTTACGAACGTATGAAGGGCAATGATGTCCTGATGGTTTCCGGCACCGACGAGCACGGAACCCCGATTCTGGTCGAGGCGGACAAGGAGGGGGTGAGCCCGCAGGAGCTGGCCAACCGCTACAACCGCGTCATCGCCAAGGATCTCTGCGATCTGGGCTTAAGCTACGACCTCTTTACCCGCACCACGACGGGCAACCACGAGCACGTCGTCCAGGAGTTGTTCAAGCAGTGCCTGAAAAACGGATACATATATAAAGGTACGCAGAAGGTCGCTATCTCGCCTTCCACCGGCCGTACCCTGCCCGACCGCTACATCGAGGGCACCTGCCCGATCTGCGGGGCGGACGGCGCTCGCGGCGACCAGTGCGACAACTGCGGCAACGAACTCGATCCGGATGAACTGATCAACCCCGTCTCCAAGATCAACGGCGAAAAGCCGGAATTCAAGGAGACCGAGCACTTCTTCCTCGACCTGCCGGCGCTCGCCGAGGCGAATCTGGCGTGGCTCAAGACCCGCAAGGGCTGGCGTACCAACGTCATCAACTTCTCGCTGGGCCTCTTCAAGGAAGTCAAGCCGCGTGCCATCACCCGCGACATCGACTGGGGCATCCCCGTGCCGGTCGACGGCTGGATCGACAACCCCAACAAGAAGCTCTACGTCTGGTTCGATGCAGTCATCGGCTACTTGTCCGCCTCCATCGAATGGGCCCGCCGCAAGGGTGAGCCTGACGCATGGAAGAAATGGTGGAACGATCCGAAGTCTCCGGCCTATTACTTCATGGGCAAAGACAACATCACCTTCCATTCCCAGATCTGGCCTTCCGAGATGCTCGCCTACAACGGCGAGGGTTCCAAGGGCGGCGAGCCGGGCGAGTTCGGCAAACTCAACATGCCCGAGCAGGTCGTGGCCAGCGAGTTCATGACCATGGAGGGCAAGAAGTTCAGCTCGTCGCGCGGCATCGTCATCTATGTCAAGGATATTCTGGCGCGGTACCCGGTTGACGCCGTCCGCTACTACATTTCCGTGGCCGGCCCCGAGACTTCCGACGCCGATTTCACCTGGTCGGAGTTCGTGCGTCACAACAACGAGGAGCTTGCCGCCAGCTGGGGTAACCTGGTCAACCGTGTCGCCAACCTTATGTACAAGAACTTCGGCGAGATTCCGGTGCTTGACGAGGATTCCATGACGGCCGAGGACCGTGCTCTGCTCGAGGAGACGGCCACCGCTTTCGATACGGTCGGCGGGCTCATCGAGCATCACCACCAGAAGAACGCCCTGAACGAGGCGATGAAAGTCGTCGGCGACATCAACAAGTACATCTCCGCGGTCGAGCCTTGGAAGATCAAAGACGACCCGAAGCGTCTCGGCACTGTGCTGCATACGTGTGCGCAGGCGGTCTCGGATGCGAACCACCTGCTCGCCCCGTTCCTGCCGCAGGCCGCGCAGAAGGTCTGGGAGGCGCTCGGCGGCGTGGGCACGTTCTCGCCGTTGCCGCATATCGAGGAGGTCGAGGATCTCGATAAGCCCGGTTTCACCTATCCGATCATCACCGGAGACTATGAGCTTGGACGCACGGTTCATCCGTGGCGCAGCGAGCCGTTGATCGTAGGTACCACGATTCCGAAGCCCTCGCCTATCTTCCAGAAGATTCCGAAAGAGGCCGTCGACGAAGAACTGGCGCGTTTTGAAGCCGATCTTGCCGCCCGCAAGGAGGCCGAAGCCGAACGTCTCAAGGAGGCCAAGGCAAAGCTTGCCGATGAAAAGAACGGCAAGTAACGGTTTCTTGACGGCTGATAGCTCGGTAGGGGCTTAGAGCCTCATGATGCTAGATGGCAACCCCGTCCGCGACATGTGTCGTTGGCGGGGTTTGTGCTTTGAGCTGAGCTTTTGCGATTACGGTTTTCGTCGGTAAAGCGACAGTTGCTTTCCGTATGTCGATGAGTTGGGCTTGATTTATTCGGTTAAAGGCATATAAAGGTGTCCGCGGTCACATATTTCGACATATCGTTGCATAATTGTTACAATTTTCACAGGCTTCTTTGAGTTCTGGACATCATTTTCCCAAGGAAGATGCTGCTATATTAGAGGTGTCAGCGGTTCAACCGCTGGCGAGATTCTTCTCTGAATCCCATAATTGAACCTTCTTCTCTCTTCTCTCGCCCGGCGGCCTTCTCTCCGCCGGGCATCTCTTTTTGTGTAGGTTTTGCCTGTTTGTGCCCAGCCCTCCGGGTTTCGTCGGCTTTTCGAATGGGTATTCGTTTCCGTGGATGCATAAACCGATGCTGATCCAGTAACATACACGGATTTCGACAGTGAGTAGCTGGGGGATACCTCGGTTTTCGAGCCCGTCGCGGTGTCGCCGCTGTGGGAGACGAGCCAACGGGTGGCCGGTAAGCCGGTAAGCCGGTAAGCCGGTAAGCCGGTAAGCCGGTAAGCCGACAAGCCGGTAAGCCGGTAAGCCGGTAAGCCGGTAAGCCGGTAAGCCGACAAGCCGGTAAGCCGGTAAACCGGTAAGCCGACAAGCCGGTAAGCTGACTAATGGATATTGAACGAGAGGATCGACCGATGGAAGCTGGCCAATGAGGCCCACGCTTTGCACAGAAGGCGAAGGCGGGCCTCATCGTATTCAGTCGCAACGAGCGCTGAGCACCTGCCACGGTTCAAGGATGGTAGGTTCGCTGGCCGTTGCCTTAAGTGTGTTCTCGTCCAAGAACTCCTTGCGGATGATGACCTCGGTGACGAACTGGTCGAACCATTTGCCGTCGGCCACGTAGTAGCCGTCATCCCCGTTGTCTTTGCCCCAGCTGTTCTCGATTTTCCAGCGATTGGGCTGGCCGTCTTTGTCGAGATTGACCCCGGTGATGGTCATGGCGTGATTGCTCGGATAATCGCCGTATTCGAGGCCGTGTGCCTTGTCGATGCTGAAATCGGTTCCGAACAGCTCGTCGACCCGCACCGCGTCTTTGCTGAAATATCCGCTGTCGCGCAAACTGTATTGCATGCAGTCGCAAGCGAACCAGATCGGATGCCCGGCCTTCACCTGGTCGACGGCCGCCTTGCGCAGCACATCGATGGGGACGTTGGTGAAGTCGAGATTGCCGGTTTCGGCGACGTTGGTCGAATATTTGAGCTGGAAATGCGTATAGAACGGGCGGCTCGGCATCGGGTTGTTGCACACCGTCACAAAATCGTCGACATCGACCGGGACGTACTTGTGGTAGAACTCGAGCGGCGTGATGCCGATTTCCACGATCTGTTTGCGCTCGTCGATGCCGGATTCGCCCTTGGCGTCTTTGGCTGCGATCGTAGTTGCGGATTTGTCTTCGCTCGATTTGGAATCGGTGCCGGTGTTGACAGCGGCCTTGCCATTGGCTTTCTTTTTATCGGCCGAATCCTTATCGTCGTCGCCGTCCTTGACGCGCGCTCGCCAATCGAACGTGGCAGGCGGCTCGCCGAGCGCAATCGCGCAGATACGATAGATGTCCTCCATGTATTTCTTCTTGAACGCACGCAGCTCGTCGATGCTGGCGCCCTGCTCGTGATGGTTGCGCAGTTCGATGGCAAACTGGCGCAGCTTGGTGGTCAGGTATTGCGTAAAGGCGTCGGAATTCTCGGAATTCGCGGATTCCGGATAGGCGGATTTCGGTACCAGCCCGTACTTGTCGACCAGGTTGACGAACATCTGCCACCAGCCGCCGTCATCGGCCGGATAACTGTTGATTGCCTCGAAGGTGCGGCTGTCGGTCGGCTCATCGAGTGTGGCCAGCACGTTTTCCAGATAGGTGTTCGACTTCTCGAACTTGTCCCAGAAGAACAGATAGGTCTCGGAGAACTCGAAGTTTTCCAGTTTGAAGCGGTGCATCAGCTCGTAACGCAGGGTGTTGAGCGCCGCGAACATCCAGCAGCGGCCGCTTTGGCGCTGGTTGGTGATGGTGCCCTGTTTCAGCTCGATCGAGAAATCGTGTGCAAGCTCGCGCGTGCCGGCGTAGCTGGTCGCGGCCTTGAGCACGCCGTTGTTGACCGCGGCATTCGCGGCGACATGGTTGGCACGGGCCGCGGGCTGTGTGTTGTACGCTTCGTGGTATTGGCGCACATCATCGGTGCTCATGGCCATTTTTTCGGCGGCCGTGCCCGTCGTTGTCGCTTCGTCGCCTGCGGTGTTGCTTTCGCTCATTTTGCCTCCATAATCGTTTGCTCATATTTTATCGTGGGACTTGTCTTCGAGCGCTTTGCTCGTAGGTGCAGACTGTTGTGTGATTGTTGCTTGCTGTGTTGTGCTATGACGTTGTGCTGGGGTTGTGGTGTCGTGCCGAAAGGTGGCGGGGTTGTGGTGTCGTGCTGGAAGGTGGCGAGGTAGCGACGTCGTACTGCGAGGTTGCGGCAGGGATGTCGCTCTGATAGGACGCCGCAGGAAATGTTGCGCCTCGCGAAAAGTGAGCGTCCGCGTCTCAGACACTTCACGCTCTTGCCCTAGACTGGAAGCTGATGTACCCACCAAGGAAGGTCATTTATGAAATATAGTGAGCTAGGAACGTCGGGCATGAATGCCTCGTGCACCGCTCTCGGCGTGATGCGGATGAACTCTAAAACAGCAGAGGAATCGGCGCAAATCGTGCGTACGGCGTTGGATGGCGGCGTGAATTTCTTCGATACCGCGGATTGCTATACGCACGGCGAAAGTAGCCGACACTTCGGGCAGGCCTTGCAGGACCTCAAGGTCGACCGCAGCAAGATCTACGTGCAGACCAAGGTCGGCATCCATCGCGACACGGATAGCGACGACCAGGCCAACCGCTACGACTTCACCAAGCAGTACCTCGTCGATCAGGTTAACAGCGAGCTGAAGAATCTGCAGACCGATTACGTCGATTCGGTGCTGCTGCACCGTCCGGACCAGCTGATGGAACTGGAGCAGATTGCCGAGGCGTTCGACGAGTTGCAGAACTCCGGTAAGGTGCGTCATTTCGGCGTCAGCAATTTCAGCCCGATGCAGGTCGAGATGCTGCAGAGCGGCCTCGATCAGAAGCTCGAGGTCAACCAGCTGCAGTTCGGTTTGGGCCACACCGGCATGGTGCGTCAGGAGATGCACGTCAACATGACCGATGCGCCGAGCGTCGACCATGACGGCGGGCTTATCAGCTACTCGCGTTTGCGCCACATGACCATCCAGGCGTGGAGCCCCTTCCAGTTCGGCTTCTTCGAGGGCGTCTTCATCGACAATCCGAAGTTCCCGGAACTCAACGAGGTGATGCAGCGCGTGGCCGATGCGCACGGCGTGACCAAGAACGCGATTGCCGTGGCGTGGATTCTGCGTCATCCCGCGCATATGCAGGTGTTGCTCGGTTCGATGACGCCGAGCCGTCTGACCGAGATGGTGGCCGGGGCCGATGTCGAGCTGAGCGCGCAGGAGTGGTACGATCTCTACTTCGCCGCCGGCAACGATCTGCCGTAAATCGCTGATTCAACATATTCATGCTGGTAAACTGCATCTGGCTTCGGCTCAGGTGCAGTTTACCAGCATTTTGTATCTATGCGCGTCGCGGATGCTGGTAAACGGACTTTGATTGTTGGTTATATGCGGTTTTCCAGCAGCATAGTATCTGCGTGAATCGGCTTATGGTGCGGTTCCACGGTCGTTCAGCTGGCTGTAATCCCGCGGCGGACGGTCTGAGCGCTTTCAGATTGCTGTAATCCCGCATTGCTAGGGTGGATACGTGCACTACTTCACGCCGAAACGTTGCGCCAGCTCGCGCAAGATCATCTACCACGACAAGGCCCAGGCCGAGCGCGCAGCTCGTCAGGCTTTTATCGAGCGTGATGCCGAGCTGTGGGTGTATCGATGCGAGTTCTGCGGTGGCTGGCACTTGACTCATCACGATCCCAAAGAGGAACAGTTCTTGCGTGGTGTCAGCGCGCAAGCTGCCGCGCGACGTGCGAAGCCTCATTCGCGCAAGCGTGGTTTCAAGCCGCGGCGGCGCTAAGACAGGGTCCGGCTGCGGGCAGGCTTGGCGCTGTTGCCGATTTGCCTGACTCGCTGAGGCCTATATGCCCATTGGGTGGCGTCGTAATTGCTCCGTTATGGGGCGTTGTTGGCGTTTTTGTGTCGCGTTTGGCGCGTTTGGCGTCTCGTTTCCTCCGCTATCGTGCTCTGCTGGAGGTTTCGTGACGCAGATGGGACGATTGGCGTCGTGTTTGCTCCGTTATCGTGTTCTGCTGGCGCTTTTGCGACGCCAACAAGCCATTTAGCGTCTGATTTCCTCCGTTATCGTGCCCTGTTGGAGGTTTCGTGACGCGATTGGCGTGTTTGGCGTCGCGTTTTCTCCGCTATCAGGCGTTGCTGGCGCTTTTGCGACGCAGGTGGGGCAGTGGAAGGTGTGAGTGGAGTGGTTCCAGGTCGTGTTGTCTTCGTCGACGTGCTTTGTTGGCGCTTTTGTGACGCGATTGGCGTGTTTGGCGTCGCGTTTTCTCCGCTATCAGGCGTTGCTGGCGCTTTTGTGTCGTAGATGGGCCGTTTGGCGTCGTGTTTGCTCCGCTATCGTGTTCTGCTGGCGCTTTTGCGACGCCAACAAGCCATTTAGCGTCTGATTTCCTCCGCTATCGTGCTCTGCTGGAGGTTTCGTGACGCGAATGGGACGATTAGCGTCGCAAAAGCTCCAGCAGAGCGATTGGCTTGGTAGCAAGTACGATCGGCCTAGGCGTCAGCGGTCGAAGCGGAAGTGCTGGTCTTCGGCTACTGGAACTACCGAGCGGCTGAAGACGCCGCGGTCGACCGAGTTGTTGGCGATCTGGTCGCTGAAGGCGTCGACGGGGCGGTCGGTGTTGCGCAAATCGTAATACTCGTGGACGGTGTTGTCGAAGGCATCGAGCCCGTGGAGCAGTTGCGCGTCATCGGCAGGGTAGCGGTCGACGAAGAACTGGTCGTCACGCTCCATGCGTGGCTTCAGCGCAGGCGACTGGTCGGGCTTGCCGATAGCGAGGCCGAGCACCGGGTAGGTGAATTCCGGCAGGTGCAGCAGCTCGATGAGCTTGCGCGGGTTGTTCAGGACGGAGCCGAGGATCACGCAGCCCAGATCCAGCGAGTAGGCGGCCGTCTCCATGGCGTGCAGCGCGAGAACCGCGTCGTTCTGCGCCTGGGAGAAGCGGTAGCTGGAGTTCAAGGTGAATTCGTCGGCGTGCACGTCGACGCCCTTGCGCTCGGCGATGGCGGCGTTGCGATGCTCGTCGGCGACAAAGAGGTAGAGCAACGGGGCTTCGGCCACGTAGGTCTGGTGGCAGATCTCGGCGATGGCGTCCTTGATGGCCTGATCCTCAACGCGGATGGCCGACCAATCCTGCAGATACTGGCTTGATGCCGCGTGCTGCGCCACGATTTCCAGCGTCGCAACGGTTTGCTCGTCGATGGCATCCGACTTGAACTTGCGGATGGAACGGCGGTTGAGCAGCGTTGTGATGGTTTCGTTGGTGCGTAGGTTATGTTGAGATTCGTTCATAGCCATATTCTCGCAGAACCGGTGCGGAACATGCCGGTGATTTTTCGCTCTGAGTAAGACGGCGGGTGTGATTTGGGCCTATGCCGGAATAGGAGACGCAGATGTCGTGTTTGGCATGAACCATGCGAGCAAGCATGTAAAAGCGTCCATTGGTGGGTATCGGCAGGCAAGCGGTGCGGGAATATGGGAATATTGGAATATTATGGATGGTATCTATCGGCTTTGGCCATCGCATTGTGGTGCCGTCCGATGTGTGTCCGGCGTCGCAACGCGACCGGCCGCAGAAGGTTGTGCCAACCCGACAGAATTTCCCGGTTGCGAGCCATTAATATGCGAAAAGTGGTGCTGACGGCAGGCATAGAGGGTTTATTTGATGAGCTCGTGCGGGATGGCCATATCAAGGCTGTTGAGATCGTTCGTTCGCTTCGGCATTCAGATAGGCTCGTGCCCGATTCGGGCCGTTACTTTCCGCTGCGACGGTTCTGGCGGCGGGTGACCAGCGCATTCGACCCACGCGTGCTCAATGAGGAGATGACGGAACCGAACGCGGCTGAAGCTGCGGCGAAAATGATGCTGGCGATAAGCCCCTGTTGCTGGCTGTCTTCGGTAATGCCGCCCGTCGACCTGCGGCGGTTGGTCACTTGGCTGTCCCAAACGGCTTTGAATATCTTGCCGGCCAGCGCCCCCAAGGCGGTTGGCAAAACGATTTTGACGATTTTGTCGCCCAAGGTGTCTGGGTCTTGCAAACGGTTCTGACGCATGGTTTCTACTTTCTGGTCGACGTGTTGGAGGGTTTCGACGATGCGGTCGGCGGATGAGGCTGACGACGAGGTCGAAGTCGTCGGTGAAGATGAGGCTGACGACGAGGTCGAAGTCGTCGGTGAAGATGAGGCTGACGGCCGAGTTTCCGTCGCCGAGGTCTGGGCCGGAGAAGATGGCGCTTCAGCGGTGTGCAAGGCGTTATTGTCGTCGCGTATTCGGACTCCGATTCCGTCCGAATCGCCGAATTGTGCAGCGTCATCTGAAGCGTCGGCATCCGCAGGCGTGGAAGGCATGAAGGAACCCCATGCCGACGTATTGTCTGGCGCGCGATTGCCCGATTCGGCAGAAACGCCGGAGTGCTCCGCGCGTTCAGTGAGGGCTTCCTGGCCGGCTTCTTTCACTGCGGTTTTGCTGTGACGTGCATGCATGGTTCCATGATAGACGGCGCACTGTCCGTGGTTATTTTCTCTTGATTGTTGATTACAGTTTGAAGCGGCGCATCGTTTGGGCCTTTGAGGCCGGATACGACTCATTTCTACACTTTTGTTGCTTGTTGCTTGTTGCTTGTTGCTTTCCGCCTGCGGCCTACCGTTTTCCAACTTCCGGCTTGCGTAGGGAAGTGATGATGCAACCGACACGTTCGTCGAGGATGTCTGCGCAATGCCGCACCGTTGTGGACGAGACGCCCGGTCCGAGTTAGAGTTGCACTATGAGTGATTATCTTACTTCAGGCGAGGATGCCTCGAAACCTGGTTACTTGGTGTTGCTGCGTCACGGTCAGACCGCATGGAGTGTCAGCGGGCAATATACAGGGCGCACGGACGTGCCGTTGAACGCAGAGGGGCGGCGGCAGGCAATGGCCGGCGGAAAACGATTGCGCGAGGCTTTCCCGGACGGTTTCGGGCGTGGGCATATTTTTTCGAGTCCGTTGCATCGTGCAAGCGAGACCGCACAATTGGCGGGTTATTCGGATTTCGAAACGCTTGACGATCTCGAAGAATGGGATTATGGCCCGGCAGAGGGACGTCGGCGTGAGGAAGTCGGCTCGGCGATCGGACACGATTGGTGCGTGTGGGAAGAGGGGCCGGAAACGTTGCCTGCGCAATTGCAGGGTGATTGGGTCTGCACACTGCCTGACGGCGAGAAAATCGATGTCCACAGCGGCATCGGCGAGACGGTGGATGAGGGTGCTGCCCGTGCCCGGCGCGTGATTGAACGGGTGACGCCGCTGATCCTCGCCGGCCACAACGTCCTGCTCGTCGCGCACGCCCATATCCTGCGTGTGCTCACCACTCAGTGGCTGCACGTCGATCCGCGAGCTGGCCGTCTCCTGCGTTTCGATACCGCCCACTATTCGCAGCTCGGCTACTACAAAAACGACCCCGTCATCGTGCGCTGGAACGTGTGAGACGAATAAACGGATGACTTACGTTCGGAACTTGTTGCGTTGGGCTCTTACGTTTCGAACGGAATCGCAAAGTGCCTGAACCATTGTGAATTTTGGGTTCAGGCACTTTGCGATTCGCATAATCGGTCAGTTTTACTCGTCCAGCAACAGCCAGGCGCTCGCGTCCTGCGGGAGCTTGCCGTCGGCGTCGAGCGGTGCCGAGGTCAGCAGGGTCTTGCCGTTCGGCAGAGCCACAGGAGCCACCCCGAAATTGGTGACGCTGACGAATGTTGCATCCGCTTTATCGCCTGCGGCCGTGGACGGGCGTGAGTAGGCGATGACGTCGTGGCCTATGTCCAGCATCGTGATGGCATCGTGGTTGCCGGTGGCGGTGAGCAGCTGCGCGCGGTTCTTGAGTATCTCGCGGTAGAAGTTCAGCATGCTCTGCGGGTCGGCCGCTTCCTTGTCGGCGGCGAAATCCTTGAACCAAAGCGGTTGCGGCAGGTGCGGCTCGGCGCTCGCGCTGCCGTCGGCCTTTTTGGCCGGAGAGAAGCCGAACGAGGCGCCCTCACCGAAAGCCCCGTCCTCGCTCCAGCTGGCGGGCTTCGGCTCGTCGCCGGCAATCCATGGCAGCGGGACGCGGCAGCCGTCGCGGCCCTTGTCGCTGAAGTTGCGCGCGGTGCGGAACGGCGTCGGGTCCTCGAGGCGGTCCCATGGGATGTTCGGCACCTCGAAGAGGCCGAGTTCCTCGCCTTGGTAGATGTAGACGGATCCGGGCAGGCCGAATTCCATCATCGCGGCGGCGCGTGCGCGGCGGGTGCCGAGCTCGCGGTCCTCGATGTAGGTTTTGCCGTCGCGCAGCAGCCAATCGGTGGCGATCTGATGCTGGCCGTTCGCCTTGACTTGCGGCAGGCCATAGCGGGAGGCGTTGCGCGGGATGTCGTGGTTGCTCATCACCCATGTCGAGGTGGACCCGCCGCTCTGTGCCGCGGATTCGAGGCCTTCGGTGATGGCGGTGCGCATCTCGTCGACGTCCCAGTTGGCCTTGGCGAACTCGAAGTTGAAGACCTGGCCGAGCTCGTCGGGGGAGGCGTAGAGATGCTGGTGCTCGGGAACGACCCAGGCCTCGCCGACGGCGAAACGCGGCGGGTTGTACTCGTTGAAGACCTGGCGCCATTCCTTGTAGATCTCATGGACTTCCGGCCTGTCCCACATGGGGTTCTTGCCGTCGTGGTTGACGTTGTTTTCCACGCTGTATTCGCGGCCGAGCTCTTCCAGCGATTTGCTGTCGAAGTCCTTGGCCAGCCCGTGTGCCACGTCGATGCGGAATCCGTCGACGCCGTGGTCGCTCCAGAAACGGAAGGTCTGCTTGAATTCCTCGTGGATGTCCGGGTTCTTCCAGTTGACGTCGGGCTGCTCGGCGGCGAAGATGTGGAAATACCACTGGCCGTCGTCGACCTGCTGCCAGGACGGGCCTCCGAAGAGCGACTGCCAGTCGTTCGGCGGCAATTCGCCGTTCTTGCCGCGGCCTTCGCGGAAGATGTAGCGGTCGCGTGCGGCGCTGCCGCGTCCGGCCTTGAGCGCCTCCTTGAAGAAGCGGTGCTTGTCGGAGGTGTGGTTCGGCACGATGTCGACGATGACTTTGATACCGGCCTTGTGCGCCGTGGCGACCATGTTGTCGAAATCGCTCATGGTGCCCAGGCGCGGGTCGACGTTGCGGTAGTCGATGACGTCATAGCCGCCGTCGGCGAGCTCGGAGGGGTAGAACGGCGAAAGCCAGATCGCGTCGACGCCCAGCGTCTTCAAATACCCCATTTTCTCGGTGATGCCTGCGATGTCGCCCAATCCGTCGCCGTTGACATCCTTGAAGCTGCGTGGATAGACCTGATAGACGACGGCCTGCTTCCACCAGTCGGCGCGTGTGTTGTTGGCGGTCATTGGATTCCCTCCTTGGATGGCTAGAATGCAGCTGATAACGTAGGTGCGTTTGTCTTATGACAACGTTAACAAATCAATCATACGAATATGTGTAAAACTAGTGTACCCTGATTTTATTTATAAAGAAAGCCGGTATTAGAAAATGTTTTCATAGCGTATTGTGACGTACGCTGGTATAGGAAGCGTGAAGTGACGGCTTTTTCGGGCAGGCGTCTCAGGGCCGATAAAAGTTGTGTTGGCTGAGTTGCCTGCGTCTCACGATGTCGTGACGTCTTTGACGGGCGCGGTGGAATGGCGGAACACGATCTGCGTATCCAACGTTTCGTGACTTGGGTTTACGGGCTTTTTATCGAGCAGGTCCAAGGTCCGTTGCGCGATGGCCGCCCCCATCTGCGTAGGGTCCTGATGGACCGTGGTCAAGCCGATTTGTCGCGCGGAATCGAGGTCGTCGAATCCCGTTACGGAAATGTCCTCGGGAATTCGATAGCCGAACTGTTGCAGCCTGGTGACGAGGGGAACCGCCAGCGAGTCCTGCTGGCAGCAGATGGCCGTCGGCATGTGATCGCGGTCGAAAAGCCGCGTCAGTGCGTTGTCGACGATGTTCTCGTCGTCCGGAATGAGGATGACGGATGGATCGATCCCCCTCTCCTCGCAGGCCCGCTGGAACCCTTTGCTCCGTTCGTTGGCGCTGAAACGCAAGGTTCCGACGTTTTCGGGCTTTGAAGGGAAGGCGATGAACACGATATCGCGGTGGCCCATGGCGATGAGATGGCGGGTCATCAGGTGCATCGCCTTTTCGTCGTCGATCGAGATGGAAAGCGAGAACGCGTCTTGGGGCATGGCGTTGATGCCGACGATGGGGATGCCCATGCTGTGCAGACGCGAGGCCTCCTGCCGGCTGATGTCGAACGAGGCGACCACGACCGCGTCCACGTTGCGCCTGATGGGCAGGTTTTCGAAGAACGCGCGGCGGGTGTCGCTGGTGACGATATGCGAGAAGGTGATGTCGTAACCTGCCGGGTGAAAGACGGAGTCGAGGCCTTCGTACATGTGCGCGTTGAACCAGGTGGACGAGCGGTCGTTGATCAGCAGGGCGATGCGGTAGGTGCGTCCGGCTTGGAAGACGGAAGCCGAGCGCGAAATGGAGAAGTCCAGTTCGTTGGCCGCGTCCATGACTTTGTTCCGTGTTTTTGCGGCTACGAGATCCGGATGCTTGAACGTACGCGATACCGTCGCTATGGACACTCCGGCTCGTTTCGCCACATCTTCGATATTGTTTCGCATGGTTGCGCCTTTACTGCGGATAATCAATAGAGATATCTCTATTGACTGTTGAATGGGTCAAGCCAGTGCAGGATTGACGGTTCTGCCTGTTGCGCGCGGGGCATGGTCACGGGTGGCCGTATTTTGCAAGGAGGCGAATTCGGTCTCTGCTGAGCGTCCCCATCCTCCTTGAAACAGCGCATGCCTCATCGTGCATGGGCACGATCGATTTCATCGTAGCACAGGAAGCATTGAATGCGAATGTTTACAGTGATGGTGCCGCTTGCGTGAAGGCCGGTTTCGAGTGCTGGGACAGCAAGCGTTTTTGTTCCCGGCTATCGGCGATTATTCCGCTTCCCCGAAATGACGCTTGAGCCAGTTGATAAACAGCGGCAACCACTGTTGCACGCCCTCGTCGACACCAGCCGGATCGCCGGCTCCTGCCACGTCGGCGTTCGCCAGCGAGAGGCCGTGGTGGCCGGTGGGGAAGAAGTGGGCCTCGACGTCCGCTCCGGCGTGCACGCAGGCGGCGAACGTCATTTCCGCACCCTCAACGGGCACCAGTTCGTCGGGCACGGTGTGCCAGATGAAAGTCGGCGGGGTCTTGGCGTCGATATGCTTGTCGATCGAGACCTCCTCAAGCAGCGCCGGATCGCTCTTGCAATCGGCTCCAAGCAGTTTGTCGAAGCTGTCGCGGTGGGCGTACTTGCCGGAAGTGGTCACGGCATAGCCGAGCATCAGCCCGTTCGGCCGCACCTCGTCCGGGTCATAGCCGTGCGCGCGCATGGTCTCGTCGCCTGCGGTGGTGGCGAGATTGCCGGCGAGATGCCCGCCAGCGGAGAATCCGGCGACGATGATGGCGTCGGGCTTGATATGCCAGGCTTCGGCGTTGCCTCGCAGCAGTTTCATGGCTTCTGCGGCTTCGAGCAGTGCGGTGGGATAGACGGATGGGGCGCAGGAATAGCGCAGGATGGCCGCGTTGTAGCCGGCAGCTAGAACCTTGAGCGCAATGGGCTCGGCTTCGCGCTCGCTGGTAAACACGTATCCTCCGCCGGGGATGACGAGCACGGTGGGGCGCCGACGTTGCGGATTCATTTCCTCGCTGTTGTCGATGGAATAGACGGTGAGTTCGGCTTTGCTGCCGTCAATGCCGTCGATGGTTTTGTTGATATACTGCATGATCTTCACCCTTTGTAGTGTCACGTCTTTGTTGATATTGCTCCGCGTCGGAACGTGAGATGTCTAATTCATGATTATTGTTCCATCACCAGACCGTTCCCGCCCATTATGGAGGTATCGGTGAGGGGATAAGCGGCGCTCGCCGTTGCCATCTAGTGGCATGAATGAGGCTGCTGATTGCTCAACATGATGCAATCAGCAGCCTCATTTTCATCGGGTTGCTAGGCGCGGCGATTGCTGGCCGCTGGTGCGCGCCTCGATGCGAATCATTTGCATTGTGCGTTCCCGCACCTTGTCATCCAGCCGCCTACCCGCCAAAATCAGTTCGGAATCAGCTTGGAATCGGTGGGAATGCGACTGGATGCGGCTGGGCCGGCCACATACCCGCAGGGATTGGTCTTGTTTCTGCGGGAATGCGGCCGAATGTGCCTGGGATGCGTGTGGTTCAGCTCCTTTTGTGCAGGGCGAGGGCCGCCGTGATGGCCGACGCCATGCAGAGCGCCGTCATCATTGCGGCTGCGACCGCGGATGCTGTGCTTCCGGTCTTTGCGAGGTTGGAAGTGTGGCCATTCGCCGTCCCGTGAGCGCCGTTGGTCGGATCCTTCGGCTTGTTGTTGCCGTTGGAAGGTGACTCGGGCTTGTTGCCGCTGGGGCTGTTGCCGGGGTTGTTGCCGCCGTTGTTGATCGCCGGAGAGACGGTGACCTTTCTGGTGGCTGTGGCCGTGGCGCCGGCGGAATCGGTGACCGTGTAGGTCAGGGTGTACACGCCCGCATGCGAGGTGTCGACCGTGCCCGAAACCTGGATGCGCGAGGTCAGGTCACCGTCTTCCGCGTCACTGGCGCTCACTCCGGCCTTGGCGTTGAATATGGTCCCGAAGGCCACCGTCGTGTCTCTCGCGCCGGAGATCACCGGGGCATGGTTGCTATTCGCCGGTGGTGTCGGAGTAGTGCCCTTTGGCGCCTCGGTCGCCGCGATCCAGCTGAGTACCGGTCCGGTGCCGGTGTCGGAGGTGAGCGTGAACGTCACCAGCTGGTCGCGCTCGCCGCTGATGTTGATTTCACCGGTGGCAATGGTCTGCGCGTTGTTGACGGTCACCGTGGCGAAGGGCTGCGGGTCGGATTGGGTTCCGACGATGGCGGTGCGAGCGTTCGCCTTGCCTGTCTGCTGCACATCAGCGGTCTGGTAGGTGATGGTCGTCGGACGGGTCTGCCACCACCAGTCGTGCATGCCGATCGAGACCGTATGCTTGCCGGGCGACAGGGTGAGCGCGTATGAAAGCGTGTCCTTGGTGCCGTCTTTGCCCGCGTAGATGCCGTAGTCGAAGGGGTTCGTCGAGTCCGAATTGCGTTGCGCATAATTCGTCGAGGCGTTGCCCCAAGTCGTGCCGGCGCTGGCGTCGAAGACCTGGTCGGGTTTGCTGTTGAGCAGCGTCTCGTCGTTGGAGGCCATCGTCTTGACGGTGGATTGGTAACTGGCCGAAGGGTTCTGCGAGCCCGTGTCACCGCCGTCGACGTCGATGAAGTATTCGAGGTTCTCCGGAATCTTCTCGACGCTTGCCACGGCCGGAAGCGATGTGCCGTCTACGATGCCCTGAACGGTCTGGGGTGTGTAGATCGGCATATTCGCGCTATCGACGTTCTGCCAGGTTACGGGCTTGCTTTCCGAGCTGCCGTCGCCCTTGTTGACGGTCACTTGTTTGGGTAGCGTTGGTGCTTTGCCGTCGAAGAAGGAGATGATGCCGGGCTCGGGCGTGACCGAGACGATTTGGTCGGGCTCCACCTTGCTCACGCTGATCCAGCTGAGCACCGGGTCTCCGCCTCCGGTCGACTTGGTCGAGAAGAGTACGGTGGCCGCCTCGCTGAGCGTGAATTGCTGCGCGTCGGTGGCGTTGCCGCTGCCGGTCGGCACGATCGTGGTCTGGGCCAGCTGCTTGTTGGCGGTGGCATCGGAGACGGTGAAGACCGTCTGGCGCTTGTTGCTCCACCATTCCTTGTAGCCTGCCTGGGCGGTGTAGGTGCCGGCGGGCAGGTCGGCCTTGTAGTCGATCGTCTTGCCGGCCTTGGCCCAGTAACCGGTCGCGTAGATATCGGTGCTGTCAGTCTCGTATTTGTCGACGTCCGTGCCGTTGCCGGATCCCACGGAACTGGAGATGCCCCAGCCGCCGGCCGAATAGGCCTGGTCGCTGTGCTGCGCGTTGGTGCCTAGAAGCGTCGCGTGCCGTTTCAGTTCGGTGTAGTACGCGGATTCATGGCTCGGGTCGCTGCCGGCGTCCATGAAGAGCACGGTGCTCTTGGGGTACACGGAGACGGTGAAGCTGATCCGTGCGTTGTTGAGGCTCGTAAGCTTGCCGGTCACGGTCACCGCGCCGGTGGGCTGGTCAGGGCCGAAATACGGATCCCAGGCCACTGGTGTGTTGGTCGTGGTCTCGCTACCACCCAGTTTGACGTCGAGCGTGTTGGGCAGGCCGCTCATCAGCTCGCTCATCGATCCGGTGCTCGTCGGCAGTTGGGTCTGCACGTCGACTGCCTGATAGTTGGGCAGCTCGCTGGTCTTCCAGTCCGCCGCGGGCAATACCTGCACTTTGCCGTTGACCATACGCATGGGGGTCATCACATAGCGCGATTGGCTGATGTCGGCGCCGGTGTCCGGGTTGAACCAACGATCGCCCCAGTAAAGGAAGATGCCCTTGGATTCGTCGTAGGGGATCACCGAGCTCGACTGCGTGTAGAACGAGTTCGTATGGCTCTGCTCGTAGCCGCTGCCGTCGATGAACGGGGTGCCCGCCTCGTGGTAGGGCCCGAGGATGTTGTCGCCGGAGCTGACGGTGTACTTGTTCTCGTTGGGCGCCCAACCGGTGGTCTCCGAATAGATGATGTAGTACTTGCCGTTCCACTTGAACGGTGCGGGGGACTCCTTGCTGTTCGTGGCCGCGATGTTGTAGGTGTCGCCGGCGGCGACGTCGGTGCCCTTCTGCTGCTGGGCGACGGGCTTGGCCAGCTTGGTGTAGGTCTTGTCGAGCAGCGAGATCGTCAGGTCGCGGTTCTCGTTGCTGGAGTAGATGAGGTAGGCGTCGTCGGCCCCGTCATGGTTGAGGTCCTTGCCCTTGTCGATGTAGAGGTTCATATCGCGGGCCATGCCGGGGTTGCCGGCGTTGTTGCCCGGGCTCATGCGGAAGGAACCGAGGTACTTGTAAGGCCCTGCGGGGTTGGAGGTCGTCGAGATGGCGACGCCCGCCTTGGCCTTGGAGTAGGTGGCCGTATCCTCGTTGCCGTACTTCGGCCCGTCGGAGTGGAACCAGATGACCCAGCGGCCGGTGGCCTGGTTATACGCCATCTTCGGCCGCTCGAACACCGCGCTCGTCTGGGTGGGGTTGGTGCCGGTGCCCTTGAGCGCCTTCAAGTCCCACAGCAGCTTGTCGAGCGCCTGCTGGGCGTTGGAGATGTTGTAGTTGGAGGCGTCGTTGGCGAAGGCCGAGAAGTCGGAGCCGTAGATGTTGGTGTAGTCGGGGTCGCTTTCCATGTTTGCGACGTTGTAATAACGCTGGTAGGTCGCGTCCGCGCCGTTCTTCTTGTTCGCCAGGTCGGCGTCACCCAGATAGGTCTGGAAGCCCAAGCCTTTGTCGACCCAGTTGTAGAGGTCGTCGGAATAGTAGATGCGCACGCCGTGGGCCACCAGTCGGTCCGTCTTGTCCTCGCCGCACATCACGTAGACGCTGCCGTCGCCGTTGGCATCGATCGACCGGTCCGCCGGGGCCAGCAGCGAGGTCTTCACCCTCTGGATGCCGGTGCCGTGGGCCTGGATGAGCGAGCCGTTGTTGTCGAAGATACGGGCGCCGTTCGTGCCGGTGACGCCGGTGTAATGGTAGATGAAGCGCACGGCATCGAAGGCGTTCTGCAACGCGGTCGCCGCTTGCGTGATGTCATTCTGGGTGGCGCTCGCGTTGTCGATCACCTGCTGGGCGGAGGTGCGGGCGGCGTTGAGCTTGTTCACGTCGCTGGCATTGGGTGTGGCCTTGTCGTAGAGAGCCGTGCTGTTGCTCGCATGACCTCCCGAAGTCAGCGGTTGCAGCTTTTCCTTGGTGGTCGCCGCCAGCAACGCGGTGAGGCCGGACTTGTCCGTCACTGCTTTGGTCGTGACGGATTGTGGCTTGGCCGACGATGCCGGTGATGTGGATGATTGTGTTTTTGCAGCGGACGAAGTGGTCTTGCCCGCTGTGGCGGCCGGCTGTGCCGAAGTGACGGAAGAGGCGTCAGCGTTTGCCGATGTTGAGGTGCCTGCAGCCAAGACTGGGCTATTGGCCGTGCTCTGCTGCCCTTGCTGGGCGGCCGACGGTTGTGGAACGGCTGCTGAGGATGAGGTGGCTGCGGGCGATATCGTGGGCGGTTGCGCCGTCTGCGGTTCGGCGGCCGATGCCGCTGGCAGTATCAGCGAACCGCAGAGCGCCGTTGTCGCCAGCGCGCCAATGAAAACTGTGGAATGGAATTTCATATCGATTCCTTAATGGTTCAAAAACGATAGAGAGGACGGCCGCCCAATTTAGGGAGCCGTCCATGAATAACCGAGACCCGCGCCGGTGTGGGTGAAGCGAAATTGCAAAAAGACGTGAGTCTCGAAAGGATGGTCGTGCCGGTCGACGTGTCAGTCAGATCGACACGGCCATATGGTGGTCAGGCTTGGCGGCGACGCAACGCCATCGCCAGCGCACCGGCGGCAAGCGCGACCAAGGCGAGGACCGTGGGGGCCACGATGGCGGCACCGGTCTTGCTCAGTTCGGCCTTGCCCTTGTTCTTGCCGTTTTGCGCCGTGGTGCCGGGCTTGCCAGGCTTGCCGGAAGTGCCGGGTGTGCCTGCGTTGGCGGGGTTCGCCTTCACATGGACCGTGAACGCGCTGCTCACGCCGCGGTAGGAGACGGTGACCGACTTGTCGCCGGCGCTTGCCGAATCGAATCCGGTGATGGACAGCTGCGGGTCGTCAAGCGCGATGGCCTTGGTGTGCTCGCTGCGCTCGAGGTCGGTGTAGACCGCCATGACGGTCATGCCGGTCGTGTCGAACTGCTCGCCGATGCGGTACTGCGTCTTGGTGGGGGCGGTCACGCGAAGGCTGCTCAGTTGCGCCGTCGGGGTGAACGTGACGGTGGTGTTCTGGGTGGTCGTGCCGTCGGCGGCGACGGTGGTGATGACCGCCTTGCCGCCCAGGCTCGCGTTTTGCGCATCCTGGGCCTGCTCCCACTTCACCGAAAGCTCCGCGTCGTTGTCTGTGGCGTAGGCCTGCAGCGTCGGGTTGCCTTCAGTGTCGAACGGAAGCCTGACCTCGTAGGCGGTCTTCGAGGGGCTGAAGCCGTCGATCTGCTTGCCATCGAGGCGCAGGTCGCCGAGCGTCGCGTCGCTGGACGGGGAGGCGACCACCTTCTTCTCGAAGATGCGCACCTCCGAGACCTTGGCGTAGTAGTTGGCGTCGTCGCGGTAGTTGAGCTTCAGGCGGATGCCTGCGGTCGCGGGCAGTGAGCTGATGTCCACCTTGGTGGTGTCGCCGCGGTTGTTGCCGTTGGTCTGCGCGGTGATGCTGGAATCGACCCACGCGTCATTGGCGGCGTTGCGGTACTGCACGCTGAAGCTCTTTGGTGTCGCCTCGCCGAAGGAGACGAATTCCAGAGAGTTCAACTGCCGCGCGGTGTCGAAGGTGTAGCTCAGCCACGGATCGGTGTCGGTGGCCGGCTGCTTCCAATTCGACCATGCGTGATCATCGGTCTTGCCGTCGCAGGTGTTGGACACCGAATATGATCCTTCTGTCGACGAGGCTTGGGCGTTGGTGCAGAACTTGGCGGCTAGGTTGTCGCCGTTCGTGTTCTGCGGTGCGGTGACGTAGATGGTCAGCACGGCGGGGATCGTCGCCTGTGCGCCGTCACTCGCGGTGCCGGTCACATGCTTCGTACCGATGGCGGTGAAATCGCTGTCGGCCAGGCTGCCCCATTGCCATTGCGCGGCCGTGGCGAATTCGGGGGAGTCGCCGACGTGCGCGTTCACGGTTGCCGGGGCCTTCGCCTTGACGTCAGCGAGCGTGCTGCCCTTGACGACGGTGATGGATGCCGGATCGGTGACCGTGAACTTGCCCACGTAGACCGTGGCTTTCACCGCCAGGGTGTTGCCGTAGATGTCGGTGGCCTGTCCGTTGACGGAGTAGGTACCCGCCTTTGCGACCTGACCAGCCAGCGACGAGGTGTCCCACGTGGCGCTCGCCGGTTGGCCGGTGCCCCAGGTGTAGTACGGGGTGACGGTGGCCGGCATGGTCGGCATGGTGCCGACTGGCGTCTGCACCTTGACGGGCTTGATGCCGGTGGCGACGACGTCGCGGATCGACCAGGCCTGGTTGGTGCCGCCGTTGGAGATGTACGTGCCGACCGATGAGCCCGCGGCCGTCTTCTGCCCGCCGACTTCAAGCGCCTGTTGCGCCCCGGCGTTCACGAGGCTGTAGTGCTCGCCGTCCTCGGTGTTGAGTGTCCAGATGGCGTTCTTGTCGCTCTTGGCTGATGCCACATTCCCTGCGGCGAACTTGCCGTCGTTCTTGAGGATCTTGGTGCCGTCGGCGGAGGAGATGACGTAACGGTGCAGCGTCGGACGTGCCGGATCGGCGGCGACCTCGTGGAACGCGAAGATCTGCGCCTTCGCCTTGGCGGTGGTGTCCGCAGCGTCCTCGATGGTCAGCGAGCCGTTGTCTGCGGCCTGCAGGTTGCGGTTGGAGCCTTGGCCCACCAGCTGGTAGGACTGCCCGTCGTTCAGCGCCACGTTCTTGGCGACGCCGGTGACGCCGTTGAGCTGGATCGAGGCGATGGACTTCGCGGGGATGGTCACCGTCGCGGTCTTCGCGTTGCGGTCGATGCTCACCGCGTCGGCGGATTGGGCCACGTTGCTGTACTGGTTCATGTAGTCCAGCGTGGCGGCGTACTTGTCATCCTTGGAGGCGGGAGCCGTGGTCAGGAAGAGCTTGCCGGAGGCATTGGCTGCGATGTCGCCATACTTGGACAGGTCGATGACGAGCTTCTCGTCGTTCGAGCCGTTGTTGCGGTGGATCACGGTCTGCGTCTTGCCGTCGGCCGAGGTGGCGGTCAGGTTGTTCGCGGTGGCGTTGTTGGCGATGATCTGGTCGCCGCGGTGGATGAACTTGGTGTAGGCGCGCACGGCGTTGTACTTGGAGTTCACGACCACCGAGCAGGCCTTGATGCCGTTGGTGCTGCCGCCGTTGTTGTCCACGTCGCGCTCGGAGTAGAGCTTGCCGTCGGGGCCGGCCACGTTGCAGTCGAAGTCGATCAGCACGGTGCCCCAATTGGTGTTCTCGCCCTTGGGGTTGGCGGTGTGGCCGTTGATGTCCGTGTCGCCGGTCGACATGTTGTAGAGGTCCTCCACGACCTGCCAGAAGGTGAAGTCGTCGGATTGCAGCGCGTAGATGTCGTTGTTGATCTTGCCGGCCATGCCCAGGCCGTTGTCGAAGCCGTACGGGTTGAAGCCGCCGCCCTGCCAGGAGCCGTCAACCTCGCTCATCGACAGGCGCTTGCTGTCGCTCTGCGCGATGTCGCGGGCCACACGCTGCCGGTTGGTGCCGTAGGAATGGGTGTTGTACTGGCCGATGGCGTTGCGTACGTCCTGCGAATACTGGTTGTACGAATCCACGAATTGACCGGAATCGGTGGCGTCCGTGGCCGAGACTTTGACGTCCTTCTGACCGTCGGCCTTAAGCGCCGAGGCGAGGGCGAGCATGGTGGTCTGGGCGACGTCGTTGTCGACGTGCATGCCTTCCTGCGGCTTCTTCACCGCGGTGGAGTACGGGGTCTTGCTCTGGTCCTTGCCCGCGGCCGCGTAGTAGCGGTTCCAATAGCGCTGGATGAGCTGGGCGTCGGCGCTGGTTCCGGCGGAATGGGCGCTCGCCATATCGCTTGGGGTGCCCCAATAGCCGGTTTCCGACTCGTTGAGCGGCTCGACGGTGTTGACCTTGACCTTGTTGCCGTTCTCGGCTTGCAGCGTGTTCAGATGCTGCACGACCTTGGCCATGTACTGGGCGAATTTCTGGGGGTCCTTGAGGTTGTTGCTCGAGGAGTTCTGCCCGCCGGTGGCGTAACCGCTTTCGGTCATGAACCACGGCGCGGAATTGGCGAAGGCCTCCACGTCGGTGATGTCGCCGTTCTGCGCGCCGCGCTTGAGCCACCATTCCTGGGCCTGCACGTTCTTCGCGTCCTGTGAATCCTTGCTCTTGGCGCCCCAGACGTAGGAATCGTCGCTGTTGGCGTCGTACTTCGAGTCGAGCGCATTCTTGTCCGCCTGCTTGGTGCCGGTGCCGCCGTACAGGCCGAGGGAGCCGTCGGGGTCCTGGGCCCAGTAACCGGGCACCGCGGCGCCCTGGCGCATGAACGGGTAGCCGTAGGCGACATCCGAGGCGTTGCCGCCGCCGATGTTGTAACGGGCCATGTTCAGGTCGAGTCCGTCACGGCCGAAAATGCTCTGATAGAACTGTTCGCGCAGGTCCTTGCCATATTGCAGCGCCTGGGCGTCCTTCGCAGCGTCGCCGCTGGAATGTTTGATTGATCCCGGCTCACCGTAGTTGCCGGTGGCGTTTGCCAGCCAGGCCAATGATGTCCCCCAACCCTCAAACGGGCCATTGGCGAACCATGGATTAGGCGTCAGCGAGGTTATCGCCTCGCCGTCCCTTGTCGTTACGCTCGTGGAGGCCATCGCGGTTGTCGGCAGGATACTGCCCGCAATCAACGTCAGGCTGGCCACGGCTGCGGCTACTTTGCCTTTCATGGATTTGTCTTCTTTCTCTAATTCCTTCGTTGGATTAGCCGTTTCAATGTTTGCGTAAACATTAAAAGTAAGAACCATTATAGAAAAAATAATGATATTTGTCATCTTCGAAACAGCTTTATTTCAGTACTTTTATGCAATACGTATTATTCGACGCAGCAAATTGCCGCCATCGCGGTTGTCGTATGTCAAAGGTTAAAAAGGTAACGCAATCATTGTTCGATGCGCTATTGTGTGTTTTCGATAGGTAATTCCCATTGTTTTCGCTACGTTGCTTACGTTTTCCTGATACGCCGCTTTCTTCGTAGGTCCAGGTTTCCGGTGGCCGGGGTTTCTGGTGGCCGGGTTTCTGACGTCTCGGTTGTTGGCGGTTGGCGGTTGGTTGTTGGTTGTCTGCGGTTGGCTGTCTGCGGTTGGCGGTTGGCGGTTGGCCGGGATGTCGCTGGATGCGGCGGAGATGCGGCGGAGATGCGGTAGGGGTGCGGCTGGGTGCGGCTGGATGCGGCTGGATGCGGCTGGATGCGGCTGGGTGCGGCTGGATGCGGCTGGATGCGGCTGGATGCGGCTGGATGCGGCTGGATGCGGCTGGGTGCGGCTGGATGCGGCTGGATGCGGCTGGATGCGGCTGGACGTGGCTGGACGTGGATGGGATGCGGATGGGATGCGGCGGGATGCGGCTGGACGTGGCTGGACGTGGCTGGACGTGGCTGGACGTGGCTGGACGTGGCTGGACATGGCTGGACATGGCTGGATATGGCGGGATATGGCGGGATGCAGCAGGGATGCAGCAGGGATGCAGCGGGATATGGCAGGGATATGGCGGGATATGGCAGGATATGGCAGGATATGGCAGGATATGGCGGGATGCGGCGGGATATGGCAGGGATATGGCGGGATATGGCAGGATATGGCGGGATGCGGCGGGATATGGCAGGGATGCGGTTGGAATGTGCGTGAGCTCAGAAAAGAATAATGTAGTGACGACACGAAGCGACATGACTGGTGCGAACAGCGATGTCGTATTGTGCATTGCGAATTGCGCCGCCCTTGCTTCATATTATGACAACATTCAGGTAACGCTGAGGTTTGTCGATAAACTTGTTTCATTGTATTAATGACAGATTGACAGATTGATTGGGCCCGGGCCCACGAAAGCAGGAGTGTTATGACGAATCTGAAAGCGGATGATGCCGGCGATATTACGGGCGTGGTTTCCGACGGAGTTGCAGAGGGCACAGCCTATCTCGGCTACCGGCCTGTCGGCGACGGAGCCGGCGTCGAGATCGATGGCGTTCCGAACTCTCGTGGCATCGGCGGCTACCCGACGGCGGACGGGCACAAGTTGCGCGGCGGGCTGTTCTTCCGGACCGCTGGCCTCAATTTTTTGGGTGAGCACGGTATCGCTGATTTGCACCGGCTGAATGTCAAGGAAGTGGTGGATTTGCGCGATCCGCTTGAAATTGAGCAATGGCCGTATACGCTTCCCGATGACATCCACGTTGACCGCGTCCCGCTGCTGAAGACCACCATGACCGAGAACGGCGGCATGAAGAACATGGCCAAAGGCATCGATATGGCCGAGATGTACCACGATATCGTCTTCGGCTCGGCCGAGCAGATTGTGCTTATCCTGCGCAAGCTACTGAAGGATGACGGTCATCCGATGCTCATCCATTGCACCGCTGGCAAGGACCGCACCGGCATCACCGCGGGCATCCTGATGAGCTTGCTCGGCGTGAGCGACGACATGGTGGTTTCCTGCTATGCCCAGTCCGGAGCGAATCTCGGCGACGCATTCAAGAAAGCCGTGCTGAGCGGCCTGACCAGCGATGAAAAGGGCGTCGGCCAGATCACGGCTGCTCAGACCGCGATGCTCGCCTCGCCGCCGGAGCTGATGCGTGGCGTGCTCGCCGGCATCAAGAGCGAATACGGAGACGTGGAGCAATATTGCCTGCAAAACGGCATGAGCGCGGACGAAGTGACCGGCTTGCGCGCGTTGTTCGTGGAATAGGCGGATTCCGTCGGCATGCCGACGGCGGCCTTCTCAGTGCTGTAAGCGGAGGATTTACGACGCTAATTGGCTGTTGAGCGTCGCAAATCCTCCGTTAGCTATTTCTGCCGGCGCTTTTGTGACGTTAAGTGGCTGTTGAGCGTCGCGAATCCACCGGTAGGTCCTTGTGGTGGCGGATTTGTGACGCTAGTTGGTCGGTAGGCGTCGTGTTTCCTCCGGTAGGCGTCTGTGTTGGCGTTTTTGTGACGCAATCTGGTTGTTTTGCGTCACGAATCCTCCGGTAGGCGTCTGTGTTGGCGTTTTTGTGACGCTTGAGGATTGTCTAGTGTCGTGTTTTTCCGGTTGGTGCCTCTTGTGGCGCTTTTGCGACGCTAAAGTGGCTGCTGGGCGTCGCGAATCCTCCGGTAGGTCCTTGTGTTGGCGCTTTTGCGACGCAATCTGGTTGTTTTGCGTCGTGATTCCTCCGTTAGCTATTTCTGCCGGCGCTTTTGTGACGTTAAGTGGCTGATAAGCGTCGCAAATCCTCTGGTAGGTCCTTGTAGTGGCGCTTTTGCGACGCGCCGAGTGGTGGCGGCTTTGCGACGCTGGAAGCTGGGTAAGCCTGATTGCGGTGTGTTGCCAGGATTTGCTGCCGGTGACATATTGTAATGTGGCATATTCCACTTTCCGGGAATGCATATAGGCTTGGATGGAGATAGACTAAGGGAGTATGTTTCGGGCCTGGTAAAGTCCGGAAACATTAAAGCTTGGGCGGATGATATGGCAAGCCGACAGAACGGTTTCGGCCGTCACGCCGCTGAAGAAAAGTCAAGTTGAAAGGCTAACAATGACGGAAGCTGTAGCAAATATCGGAGTCGTCGGTCTGGCGGCAATGGGTTCGAACCTCGCAAGGAATCTCGCGCATCATGGCAACACCGTGGCGCTTTACAACCGCCATTATGAGCGTACCGAAAAGCTTATGAAGGATCATGGCGACGAAGGCAAGTTCGTTCCCGCTAAGACCATTGACGAGTTCGTGGCCTCCCTGACCAAGCCGCGTACGGCCATCATCCTGGTCAAGGCCGGCGCGCCGACCGACGCGATGATCGAGGCGCTCGCCGATGCCATGGATCCGGGCGACATCATCGTCGACGGCGGCAACGCCTACTTCAAAGACACCATCCGCCGTGAGAAGGAAATCCGCGCCCGCGGTCTGCACTTCGTCGGCTGCGGCGTTTCCGGTGGCGAGGAAGGCGCGCTGAACGGCCCGTCCATGATGCCCGGCGGCACTGATGAATCCTGGAAGACCCTCGGCCCGATCCTCAAGTCCATCGCGGCCAAGGCGGAAGGCGAGCCCTGCGTCACCCACATCGGCGAGAACGGCGCCGGCCACTTCGTCAAGATGGTGCACAATGGCATCGAGTACGCCGACATGCAGCTCATCGCCGAAAGCTACGACCTGATGCGTCGCGGCATGGGCATGACTCCCGACGAGATCGGCGACGTGTTCGAGTCTTGGGACAAGACCGAGCTCAATTCCTACCTCATCGAGATTACCGCCGACCTGCTGCACGAGAAGGACAAGAAGACCGGCAAGCCGCTGGTTGACATCATCGTCGACCAGGCCGGCATGAAGGGCACCGGCACTTGGACGGTCCAGACCGCCCTCGAGATCGGCACCCCGGTCACCGCGATTGCGGAAGGCGTGTTCGCCCGTGGCCTTTCCGACCAGACCGAACTGCGTGAAGGCGCCGCCAAGCAGAACCTGACCGGCCCTGACGGCAAGATTACGTTCGCAAACGACGACGAGCGCAAGGCCTTCATTGAAGACATCCGTCAGGCGCTCTACGCTTCCAAGATCGTCTCCTACGCCCAGGGCTTCCAGGAGATCAGCGACGGAGCCAAGCAGTACGACTGGAAGATCGATCTGGCCGCGGTTGCTCGCATCTGGCGCGGCGGCTGCATCATTCGTGCCCAGTTCCTCAACGTCGTTTCCGACGCGTTCGAGTCCGGCGAGGCCAATGTCTCGCTGCTCTTCGCCCCGTACTTCAAGAACGCCATCGAGAAGGCACAGGCTTCCTGGCGTCGCGTCGTCGGCAAGGCCGCGAGCTGCGGCATCCCCGCACCGGTCTTCTCGACCTCGCTTTCCTACTATGACGGCCTGCGCTCCAAGCGTCTGCCCGCCACCATCATCCAGGCCCAGCGTGATCTCTTCGGCGCGCACACCTACGGCCGCGTCGATGAGCCCGGCGTCTTCCACACCTTGTGGGCCGAGCCTGGTCGCCCGGAAGAAAAGATGAGCGACTGATTGGTTGGCTGTCGACGTTTGATCGTCTGATTTTCGTGGCTGAATGAGTATGTGGTCAGCTGCGAGAATCTGAATTATTCCGTCCTCTGTCGGATGCTGATAGTTTCGGTATCTGGCGGAGGACGGTTCTGTATTTGAAGGGTATGTTTGCTTCGTTTACGGGCGCAATGGCGCAAATATAGCGGTTAGTGCTGGTAAGCGGACTTTGGTGGTTGGTTATGTGCGGTTTGCCGGCATTGGGAGCGGTGGGGGTCTTGGTTGTGCTGGTGAACGGACTTTGGCGGTTTGTGACGTGCGGTTTGCCAGCATTGGGAACGGTGGGGGGTCTTGGTTGTGCTGGTGAACGGACTTTGGTGAGTGCTTATGTGCAGTTTGCCAGCACTGAAATCGTGAGGACCTTGGTTGTGCTGGTAAGCGGACTTTGGCGGTTGGTTATGTGCGGTTTGCCAGCACTGAAATCGTGAGGACCTTGATAAAACTGACGAAATCTTGAAATCGTTGAAATAAATATCGTTCGCCAACAACGATGGCGTGGTCGGGTCCAGAGATATTTTTTGAAACCGACCACGTTGACGAATGCTATAGTTTTGCGATTGCGTCGGGGGTGGTGAACCAGACGAATTCCTCGGTGCCGGTGGCGAAGCTGGCCGGGTAGTCGGGGTTGTTGGGCTGCGCGAAGACGGCGGCGGTGGCATCGGCCTTGCCGGCCCCGCATGTGAGCATCCAGGTGCGGCGGCTGCGGGCGAGCATCGGTGCGGTCATCGAGACGCGCAGCGGTGGCATCTTGGGAGAGTGGGTCACGCCTACGGCCAGCGGGTATGCGGGCGAATCAGCTACGGCGGTTTTCGTGGGAACGCCGTTTCTGACATTGGCATCGACGAGAGACGGGTTGCCGGCTTCTATGGAAGAATTAACGTTACCATTATCGGAAGTGTCGGCTGGGGTTTCGGCGGAAGTGTCGGCTGGGGTTTCGGCGGAAGTGTCGGCTGGGGTTTCGGCGGAAGTGTCGGCCGGGGTTTCGGCGGAAGCGGTGGCTGGGGTTTCGGCGGAAGCGGTGGCTCCGGTATCGGTAGCAGCGGGATCGTTGACGTTGCCTGTATAGCAAGCTTTGGCCGCTTGAGCGTCGGAGGTGCCGATCTTGATCTCGTTGTGGCCGGGGAAGAGCGAGGCAAAGTGCCCGTCGGGGCCCATGCCGAGAATCAGCAGGTCCATTGCCGGTAGCGCGGTTGCCTGGTTGCTACTGTTGTCTACAGCATTCTCGCCATCACCATTTATATTGCAAAAATCTTTGACGGTTTCATTTGCTGAATGTTGGGGTTGTCCGCCCAATTCTTCGAAGAGTTCGGCTTCGTAATCCGCTGCGGCTTTGTCGACCAGAGCTTTGTTTTCCTCGTCGCTGGCGGCCGCGATTGCATCGGGCGTACGGGTGTCCGTGGCCATCTCGTGGATGTTGGATTCGGGGAGCAGACCGTCGGCGACCAGTTTGCCGAGGAAGCGTTGCCGTGCCTGCCAGGAGCTGCGGTCCTCGTCGGTCGCCGCCACGAAGCGGTCATCGCCCCACCAGAAGTGCACGCGTGTCCAATCGATGGCTTCGGCCAGCGGATTTGAAGCCATATAGCTCAGCGCCCGCAGGATGTCGGATCCGCCGGTCAGCGCCACATCGTAGCGGCTGCGAAGCGGTTTGCCGGATTCGTCACATTCGTTCAGCGCGTCCAGAATGGCGAGCAACGTGCGTTGCGCCGCGGCTAAAGCCACGGTTTCCGGGTCCTTATATACTTCCAGTTTTCGCTGTACCATATGCGAGCCTTCCTCAAGTGCCTGTGTAAAAGTGCTAACTCACAACTATAAATGGCACCTTTCGCACATGCCAGTTGGTCGGGTGCACAAAAAGTGCGAATGAGTACCTCTTCAACGCACTTTTTACACATGCCAGCTTAGGTATATGCAAGGGATGCTGTTCGCATGGCGGCAACGACTGATAACAATTCCGCTTGATGAGGCGGATAAACCTATCAAGCGGAATCGAGATGGATGACTTGTCAAGCGGAATCGCTGACGGGGTGATGCCTACGCGCGATGTTTGTGAGAGCCGATCGCCAGTGTCAGGATCCCTGCGAATACGGCACATAACGTTGCGATAAGCGCAATGCCGCTAACGGAGGAGCCGGTGGCGCTGAGTGTCGGCTGTGCGGGAGTTGGCTGCTTGGCATTGTGTTTGTCGGCATTGGGCGTGGGCGCGCTGGGCGTAGGCGTAGGAACCGGCTTCGGCTTCGGTGTGGGTGTGGGTGTGGGTGTGGGTGTTGGTGTGGGTGTGGGTGTGGGTGTTGGTGTCGGCGTCGGTGTCGGCGTCGGTGTCGGTGTCGGCGTGCCTGGAGTAGGCGTCGGTGTGCCCGGCGTCGGCGTGACGGGCTTCCACTTCGCGAAGAGCGTCATATATTCGTCGAAGCGATAGTCGATAGGCGTGTTGACGTCAAAGTCGACTAGGCCATCGGTGGCTGAATCGTAGTATTGCCAGCCGTCGAAGGTATAGCCGGTACGCGTCGGGGTTTCCACCTCGCCAAGGGTGTCGCCATCGGTGACGTTTTTATCGGGAATGCTGCTGCCCTCTCCGCCCGTGTCGAAGCTGACGTGGTGGATGTTGCGTTTCCACTTGGCAGTAAGCGTGAGGTCGGTGGTGACAGGCGCTTCGTCGTCATAGTCTGTCCAGGTGGTGCCGTCTGGCTGGTATTTCCAGCCGTCGAAAGTATAACCGCGGCGGGAGGGATGGTGGGCGATGGAGATGGACTGCCCGTCTTGCACGTCGATCGGATCGATGGTGCTGGCGTCTTCGCCGGTGACGAAGGTGACCTTATGCGTGTAGATCTTCCATTCGGCAACGAGATAAAGGTTGTCGGTGACGGGGGCGGCGCTGTTGTAGTCGACGAGGTTGCCGTCATGGTTCGGGCTGTACTGCCATTTGACGAAGGTATAGCCGGGGCGTGTGGGCGCTTGCGGTACGCGGATGGGGTCGCCGTCGTTGACTGTTTGGTCGCTGATCGCGCTGCCGTCGTCTCCGGTGTCGAACGTGACCTGATGGGTGATTTGCGCCCACTTTGCATACAAAGTCATGTCATCGGTGACTTGCGTATCTTCAGGATATGTGGTGAGGGTGGTGCCGTCCGGTTTATATTGCCATTCCACGAAATCGTAGTGCGGGCGCGAAGGATCTCGGTAGGGGATTGAGACGGTTTCGCCGTTGTAAATGGTTTGCGGGTTTACGGTGCTGGCGCCTTCACCGGTGGCAAAGGTGACTTTGTGCTTGACGTCTCTGCGTACTGAGCCGCTGTAGGAACACATATCGGATCCTGGACTGCTACCGCAGACGGGCATGGCAGAGGAGAGCAGTGAGATGTCGAAAGTGTATTCCATGGTTTTCGAGGTGCCGCCGTCCGTTTTGCTCCATGTGTGCTTGCCTGTCGTGGCGTTATACGATCCTGCGGCCGGAGAGGTTTGCGTAGAAGAAAGGTAATGTCCGTCCTCATCTTTTGGTGCTTGGACGCTCACCGGCCAGGATGTTGCGTCGGGTTCGATGATGTGCTGATCTTCGAGTCGAAGGCTCGAGAGGTGGGTGAACCCCTTGAAAGCCGTGATGTCGCTGATGCTATTTGAGTTGAGATCGACGTAGCGCAGGGCTGTGGAGGTCTTGTAGTTTGCCATTGACGAGATGTCGTGCAAGCTCGGGCTGTTTTCGATGTCGATGTCAAACATCTTGTCGATGTGGTTGGCGCTGGTGATGGGTGTGATGTCGCCATTATCCAAATCTTCAATGGAGACCGACGTCAGATTGTTGAGGTTTCTGAGCGGCTCGAGAGATTGAACCCCATTGTTGATGACCGTTACGCCGTCAAGGTTGCGGAGATACTGTAGACCCTCAAGGTTTTTCATGTTCCCCGTTGAGTTTTGAAGGTCGATTTTATCTACAGAATCGGCCATTTGCTGGGTGAGAACGCTGTTGGTCGTGGCGTGAAAAGTGGTCGACATATGTTCCACGACGTTTTGCGCGATGTCGTGATCTGGGAAGCACTGGGCGATGGTGCTCCGGCCCAAGTCGCATCCTTGCCGGGGCTCGGCACCATTGGCTGCTGCCGGCAATGCCAGCATACTCAAGGTGGCGATGGCAGCCAGCAGTCGTTTTGAGATGTTTCGAGTGGGGCGAATGATTTCTCGCATAATTACTCTTCTCTATTACATATCCCGTAACGTTGTTCAGTGTATATTGTTGTTATCAGGAATGCAAAACCGTTGCAATCGTCTAGTTTTTGGTATAGGCCATGCGTTTGGAATGAGCCTTCCGTTGCTTGTTCGTAGTAAATAATTAGGCAATGCCGATAGCGAGAATATCGTAATTGGATAATGAGAAACGTTGGAATGACGGCGATATCAGGGGATCATCATTCGCCATGCATCAATGAATGGCTTGCGGTGAGGATCGGGTATAGGCACGGGAAAGTGCTATTTGCAGCATGCTACATGCACGTTTCTGACGCTGCTGTGTAAAAGGTGCGCTTTGGCAACGCCAGCATGCATGTTTCTGACAGTACTGTTCGGAATGTGCACTTTGGCACCGTTAAGATGCACTTTTTTGACGTTGCTGTGTAAAAGATGCACCTTAGTAGCCCGGATGTGCATCTTTTTGACGCTGTTGTATGGAAGGTGCTTGGCATTGGCTAGGGTGCATTTTTCTGATGCTGCTGTTCGGAATGTGCACGCTAGTAACCCGGATATGCACTTTTCTGACGGTACCGTGTGGAATGTGCGCTTTGACACCGCTAAGGTGTACTTTTTTGACGCTGGTGTGCGAGAGTTGCGCTTTGGCGACCCGAATGTGCATGTTTCTGACACCACTGTGTGAAGGGTGCCTAGTGACCCGGATGTGCATTTTTCTGACGGTGCTGTTTGGAATGTGCGTTTTGGCACCGTTAAGATGCACTTTTTTGACGCTGGCGTGTGGAAGATGCACCTTAGTAACTGGAACGTGCATCTTTTTGACGCTGGTGTGCGGGAGGTCCGCTTTGGCGACCCGGACGTGTATGTTTCTGACGGTGCTGTGGGAAAGGTGCAACTTAGCAGCGCCAAAATGCACCTTTCACACAGCAACGCCTTGGGCGAGGCATCAGCAATGCTTGGGCTCAGCCTTTGACCTTGCTCCAGCCCTTGGTGATGACGTCGGCGTAGACCTCGTCTGGGTCGATGCGGCGCAGTTCCTCACTCAAGCAGTCCTCGAGCGAACGCAGCGGCATGGCGACACGTTGCGGCGTCTGCCCCGGCTGGCTGATGACGGCCTCGCGCGAATCTGGGCGTTCCAACGCAATCGTCCCGTCGGAACGGTTCAGATAGACGCCGGTAATGGCTTCGGTACCAGTGACGTAACCGAGCTCGACCGGCACGTTGAGCTTCAGCGCAAGCCACGCGGCGAGCAGTTTCAACGGCAGGTAGTCAGGCTGGCCGGTGACCTTGACGGACTCGATCGGCAGATGCGGCGGCTGGTCGATGGTGGTGGCCAGCATCGCGCGCCAGACGGTCAGGCGCGTCCAGGAGAAGTCGACGTCCTTGGGCTCCCAGTTGGCGCGGAGCGTGTCAAAGGTCTTGTCGGGATCGTCCGAACGCAAGGCGTCGGTGATGCGGCTTCCGGCCATCGCGCCGAGCGGGTCCTTAGAAGGGTTCGCCGGCGGATTGGTTGGCCACCAGGTGACGACCGGTGTATCGGGCACCAGCAGCGGCATGACCAACGTATCGGTATGCTGGCACAGCCCGCCGCGCGGACGTAGGATAATGACTTCGCCTGCACCGGCGTCCGCGCCGAAGCGAACCTGCGCATCAAGGTCGGTCTCGACGTCGCCGGAATCGGTGACATAGCAGTCCGGCTCCTTGTCGACGTCGCAGAACGGCAGCTCCTTGCTGTTCGGCACGATGGCGATGACGCGGCAGGGGTGCTCACGCCCCGCGGAATTGGCGATTTTCAGCGCGTTCTCAAGCTCGCCCTCATCGGTTGAAATGATCAGCGTCAGCACACGGTCGTTGCCGGCCTCGCCGCGCTCTTGATGAAGCTCCTCGATTTTGCGCGCAACGGCGTTGGTCTGGGTATTCGGCATTTTGATGATCATGGCATCCTCCAATGGCGTCCATCGCGTGCGAGCATTTCGTCAGCTTCTTGTGGGCCCCAAGTGCCAGCGCGATAAGGCTGCGGCTGGCCGAGCGTGGACCAATATTCTTCGATCGGATCGAGGATCTTCCAACTCAGGTCGACCTCGGCGGTGGTCGGGAAGAGCGGCGGGTCTCCGAGCAGCACGTCCAAAATCAAGCGCTCGTAAGCTTCCGGCGAATTCTCGGTGAACGAACGCCCGTAGCTGAAGTCCATCGATACGTCGCGCACCTCCATGGCGGTGGCTCCCGGCACCTTCGCGCCGAAACGCATGGTGACGCCTTCGTTGGGCTGTACGCGGATGACGATGGCGTTGTTGCCAAGCTCGCGCACGGCGGTCTGCTCGAAGGGCAGGTGCGGGGCGCGCTTGAAGACCACGGCGATTTCGGTGACGCGCTTGCCCAGGCGCTTGCCGGTTCGCAGGTAGAACGGCACCCCGGCCCAGCGGCGTGTGTCGACGTCGAGGGTGATGGCGGCGTAGGTCTCGGTGGTGCTGGACTTGTCGATGCCCTTTTCGTCGAGGTAGCCGCAGACCTCCTGCGAACCCTGCCATCCGGCGGAATACTGGCCACGGGCGGTGTACGCGCCGAGATCTTTTGGCAGGCGAACGGCGGAAAGTACCTTCGTCTTTTCGGCGGTGAGGTCGCTGGCGGCGAAGCTCACCGGTTCCTCCATCGCGGTCAAAGCCATCAGCTGCAGCAGGTGGTTCTGGATGACGTCACGCGCGGCGCCGATGCCGTCGTAGTATCCGGCGCGGCCGCCGATGCCGATATCCTCGGCCATCGTGATCTGCACGTGGTCGACGTAATTGGAGTTCCAGATCGGCTCGAACATGGAGTTGGCGAAGCGCAGCGCCAGCATGTTCTGCACGGTTTCCTTACCGAGGTAGTGGTCGATACGGAAGACCGAGCTCGGGTCGAAGACCTCGGAGACCACGCGGTCGAGCTCCTTCGCGCTTTCAAGGTCGTGGCCGAACGGCTTCTCGATGATGACCCTGCGCCATGCGTCGTCGTTGGAGCGCGCGAGCCCGGAATCGGCCAGTTGCTGGGAGACGATGGGGAAAGCGCTCGGCGGCACGGACATGTAGAAGGCGTGGTTGCCGCGGGTGCCGCGGTCGCGGTCGAGCTCCTTGACCGTCTGGCTCAGGCGTTCGAAAGCGGCTTTGTCGTCGAAGGTGCCGGTGACGAAGCGCATGCCTTTGGCGAGGTTGGCCCAGGTCGATTCGCGGAACGGTGTGCGGCAACGCTCTTTGACACAGCCTTCCACGAAATTGGCGAACTCCTCGTTGCTCCATTCGCGGCGGCCGAATCCGATCAGCCCGAAGCTCGGCGGCAGCAGTCCGCGGTTGGCCAGATCGTAGATGGCCGGCAGCAGTTTTTTCTTCGACAAATCACCGGTGACGCCGAAAATCACTAGGCTACAGGGTCCGGCAATGCGTGGCAGCCGCAGGTCTCGCGGGTCACGCAGAGGGTTCACCCAAGTTTGTTGTTCACTCATATTTTCCAGTGTAGTGCCAACTCCTATATCGCCCGGCGTAAAACGAATTCGGTGGACGTTACTGTCGCTTGAATCACAATTGGACGTTGATGGGTTCGTGCGATTTAAAGATTTGCAGTGAGTTCATGTCTGAACTATTCATCTGATTCCTGGTAATTTTCAGGAATGGCGAGAATGATGCCTTCTTTCTTAAAACGTTGCAGGATCATTCCGGTATAACCAGAGATAGGATCTGGATCCGGCCAGTGGTAAGAATCGGACTCATCGTAATCTGGCTGAGTTTCGAAGGATGGGATGAGAGGAGTGACATTGGTGACGGGCGGCGTTCCCAACTGTTTGATAAGAGCAACCGGTATGTCGAGCGATTGCTCGACGGCTTGCTTAGTGCTAGATACGGAATCTGAATCCTTCAAAGAGGTAAAGCATCCGGCAATGGTTCCGCTCACGATTGCGTCCCGTATATTTCGCAGCTGCTGCTTTTGGAGCGAATCCGCGCTGGAGTAGCTAGGAAAGCCAATAAAAGGGCGAGGGCAGGCTTTCTGAAGCATCGTTGCTAGACTTGAATCTACAATGTAGCGCTCTTTATGAGCAGATGGTGGTGCGGTAGTTTCCGGAATGAAGTCGATTTTGGTGTGATCAAGATAAAAACTGATATTGGCAAGGTTGAGCGAGAACAAAGATTGTTCTGCCAGCGATGACATTAAAACATAAGTGTACGTCGATTCGGGCGCCTTCAGATTTATTGAATGCTGATAAATCTGGAAGCCCTTAGTAAATTGGGGTATGAATGAAGAAAGAACATAGGTATGCTTCTTCATTTTTTTGAAGATATCGTTGATATGACGCTCAAAATCGTTTACGTCATCTTCTGCCAGCTCTGTTTCAGGGTCAAAAATGGCGATGTCTCTGAAGATTTTCGCTATAGTATCTTCGTCTGCTGTGTCGGTAATCGCCACTTCATCGGCATTCAAGATGTCGAGGTACTCATCTAACCGAACGAGAATCGACCCATACAGGGTTTTATCCACATCAGACACATTTCCCTCGTATCCGGGGATATTCGAAAGCTGACGTAAATAATCCAAGGTAAGTTCGGGATTGCCTGGCGTTAGTTTGGTATCTGATGAATTGCTATTGCGTATTTGTCGAATAGCTTCGATCAGGTTGTCCCGATTGAGTTTGAATATGCCGTGTTCTCCAAAAGCATGGCGTAGACGGGCAGGAACTGCTTGAAGATTGGGTACAGTGTCGTAAACGGCAAGCCCATTACCGTTGGGATCCATATTTCTCAAGCTCACATAATCTACGCAAAGATTGGCGATCTGCCCGACCCGTTCATCGAGGGTTTGCTTGTCAGCTTTGGGCATGAACGGTCTGCCGGGGTTGTTTTCGCTCGATTTGTCGATGATGAACATCAATAATTGGGGAATTCCATATGGGTATGCTCTATGGCTTGTTTCGCTTTTTTGGATTGCGCGTTCCAAAAAACGGAGTCTATCATCATCGCTGATTGTCAAATCATTAAGAATGACATCGAAAGCTGTAGACGATTCCTTGGTGAAAAGGTCAATGGCCTTATATCTTATCCCTGGATTAATTTCGTTTTTGGTTTGCTCACTGGTAAGAAAAGAGCTAAGAAACTGATAGCCATCATTGTTGTTTACAGCAGATTTATTCATTTCCCGGAAAATTGCTCTGGCGTAATCTACGTAGCGTTCTTTTTGCAATGTAAAGGTATCCTCCATCTTTAGAGATATTCATCGCTGTGATTTAAAAGAAATATAAGAATATAGATATTGAAACTATAGGGTTGCGTAATTTCGAGGGGATGTCTTTCAATGAGCGTGCGAATATCCTCATCGGACAGTGGATAGTTATAATTAGGATTTCGCCCTTTAATGCAGTGCATTTCAAAAAGAACTTGATTAATAGTGGCGTTCTCAGGCAAAGATATAGTAAAAAGCATAAAATCTTCGTCTATGTAACCTTGTGACAATAAAATCCTGATGAGATTTTGGCGAACCGGATCTTGAAACACATGCTCGCATAAGTAATCGATAATAGCCGGGAATTCTTTGTTTGCTATGAGGTCAGTTGACAATCCGCAACGCAACGTTTTGTGGATGATGTTGTCGTTTGGGAAACCTACGAATTTGCGGTCAACGTTGTTGCCGTATTCTTGTGTATCGGCAAGTAGATCCTGCATCGTCGTATGGGCGGAAATCCTGTTCAGAATTGCCACATAGATATCGTAGATGTCATTTAACAGGCTATCGCCACTCGGAATTTTTTCGGCGTCACCAATGTAGATATTGCGGTATATGGTCATGGCAAGTAGTCTGGTTTCCCATGAGTAGCGCCTGCTTGTCATTCGTTCAATATTGCTGGGATCTGAAAAAGTATTTTTAAGAGCCTCGTGATAGATGACATAGTCGTTTCTGATCGTAATCATTAAACGTTTGTCTGTAATGTACGGGCTGACAATAGCGAACAATCGGTTGAACTCCGCATGCTGAGATAGGGAACTTCTTTGGTTGTCTGTCATTGGGCGCCTTCTTCGTTTGCGTCGGTAAATTCGTCTTGGAAGGTCTGCATCAGAAGATCCGCTGCGGCAATCGATGAGTTGAATGGGATGACGGAGATGATGCTATCGAAGAACTTGGCTCGTGAGTCCCATGGTGATGTGCTGTTGCTGGCATCTGCGTTTGTGGTGTCATATGTTGCGCTTTTGCTCGTATTGGAATCGCCAAAAAGACTGTCTCTTACGGCGTAGATAAATCGGACACTGCCATGTCGCCTTTTGTTGATGATTGTATTGAGCTCTCTGAGATCCAGGAATATTCCCATATCGTCAAAACGGTCCAAGTCTTCGAAAACAACGATATTGTATTGATAGTTGGCTTCGAAAAAGTACACGATTTCGTCAAGGTAATCGTCGAAATAGGTGGTTTTAATATCGCTGAATTGGAATGATGCGCTACCTGTGTTGATCATTGAAAAGCGCAAACGCGGGAATATGTAGTAAAAGAAAAGTGATAGTAGTGCAAGTGACAGGGCCAGGCATATAGAAACGAATACAAGATGGTGCTGTATAAGGGTTGGTATCTTGCTAAAAATATCACCCTTTTTATCGTCGGTAGCAACCAAAAAAGCCAAAATAAACGCAATGACGATTTCAGCGCAAAGCCCTTGAAAGACAGCGGTTTTGAGACTTGTTTTATGAGCTAACTTGAATTTTGATTTTCTTAATTTGTCAGGTGTGCTGGTAAAGAGAAGCTGTTCGACAATGGCTCTTTGCAAACGATGAGTCGTTGTCTCGGGTTCTTTTGTTGAATCATTGGCGGGCGTGGTAATCAGCGCGTGTGCTCCAACAAAATCTGAAGAATTAGCATTGCTGTCTTTCGGCGGAACAAAGGTAAGCAATGAGACGGTAAGTATATGCCCTTCATATTTGGGCTGCTGCTTTAAACCGTCAAGAATACTGCTTTTGCCTGATCCGTAGGGGCCGGAAAGGGCAATGTTGTGATTTCTGGTATTACTTAATGCGTCGTCGAGATAATCTACGTATATCTTCTGCAGGGGCTTATTGGAATCATAATGTGGAGCCATGCTTTGAAGTTTGAAGTCAGTTTTCGGGGTGTCGTTTAAAAATGTGTTCGAATGTTTATTGTGTGCGGCGAGAGCCATAAAATATGCAAGGAGCAGGAGCAGTACCAATATGGTTAAATGCAAAGCGCCTATGCTGTCCATTAGCCTCACGTCCTCATCTTAACGAATTCAATTTTACAACAAGCCGTACGACTCTTCGTTTTGCTCTGTTTGTACGATAATGTGACTGTGGTTCCAAGTCTTATATTGATAAATATAAAATAAATTTCGTGAATGTTGCAGATACATCAATCGCAATTGCTTTAAGCGTTGTCGAGTTCTTGCGTAGGCGCGTTTGCGGAGTTGAAGGTCTTGCCGATATGGTGTTCAGCTTCGTACCGGGCACGTGCGTTTACTGCGTCGCGCTTGGGGCGGAAGGACAGACCTTGGTCACCGATGACCTGACGGAGAAAAATGTTGATGGCTCCGCTTGTATCGAGACCGATGCTGCCGAGTCCGTTCAAACCAACAGTAGGTAAGATGCCTTGATTGTCATAGGCAGAGACGCTGTTCTTCATTTTGTTAATTACAGTGCTCGTTCGGCAATCTCAGATATGGATTGAGCATTATAATTAACAATTTTACTTCTCGCTATGCACTTGGATGCGGTTGTGGCTGCAAACCGACGGCAAGGATGTTGGTGAGGTCGCCTGTTGCTGTACTGCTGTACCCGAATATACAAAAGCGGCGGTCTGCGTTTCCCATAGTTATAAATAAGGAGACGCAGGCCGCCGCGATGGGTTGCAAGCCGGTTTGGACGGTGAGGCGAGGAATGCTATATGACTTACTCATCCAAACCGGTGGCTGGCGGGCTTCAGAGCGCCGGGTCGATCATCACCTTGACCTGGCTCTTGTCGGTGGCCAGGGCCTTGATGCCTTCGATGGCGTCATCGAGGCCGAGCTTCTTGGTGATGAGCGGCTTGAACTGCTCCTTGTTGGCGGCGATGATGCCGAGTACCGTGTCGAAGCAGTTCTCGTAGGCAAGCGTCGTGGTGATGGTGAAGCCCTGCATGATCACGTCATCGGTGAAGTTGACGTTCAGCGGCTTGCCGAGCGCGACGAGCTGCACGGTGCCGTTGCGGCGGGTGACCTGCAAAGCGGTGTCGAACGTGGCCTGCACGCCGCCGCACTCGAAGGAAACGTCCACTCCGTCGGGGCAATCCTTGCGGATGACGGCGTTGACGTCGTCCTTGGTCGGGTTCAGCACGTCGGTGAAGCCGAGCTTGCGGGCCATGTCCAGACGCACGTCGGAGACGTCGGAGATGTAGACGCGGGGTGCGCCGGCGATGCGGGCCAAGATAGCGGTGGTCAGGCCGATCGGGCCTGCGCCGAGCACTGCGACGGTCTGGCCGACGCGCAGTCCGGAGCGCTTGATGCCTTCGAAGGAGACGGAGGTGGGCTCGCAAATAGCGCCCAGCTCGTAATCCAGGCCTTCGGGCAGGTGATGTGCGAAAACGTCATCGATATTGGCATATTCCGCCATGCCGCCGTCTTCGGAGAAGCCGAGGAAGTTGCCGGCGCCGTCTTCTGCCACGACCTTGTCGCAGAAGTTGTAGTTGCCCGAGCGGCAGTTGGCGCATTTGCCGCATGCGATCAGCGGCTCTACGGCGATGCCGTCGCCGACCTTGAAATCGGTAACCGCGCTGCCGACCTTGACGACCTCGCCGGAGAACTCATGTCCCAGCGTGATCGGTACGGTCTTGCCGGTCAGCGGGTGCGGCTGCGTGGGCAGGCCCCAGGCCACCGAATAGGCGTGAAGGTCGGAACCGCAGATGCCGCAGTCCTTCACCTTGATTTGCACTTGGTTCGGCTTCGGATCGGCGATGTCGATGTCTTCGACGCGTACGTCTTCTTTGCCATAAATACGAACAGCTTTCATAGTCATTCCTTTCGGTTTCGCGGGCCGATGCCCCGAATGCTCACTATTTCATTGTAGGGATTTCGGACGAAAAAATGTGTCCTGCGTCACATTATTGTGGGCAGAATTGGCGGTATATAAGAATGTTAGCGTTCACGGTAGCGGTATGACCATACGTCCGTGAAGGTTGATGGAAAAAAATATAGGTCGGCAGCTGCGGGACTGAGAATAGCTGTTTACTGCTGATCTCTGTTCCGTATCCGCCGACCTTATGCTGATACGTGCTGAAGTCTCCGACCTCGTCATCGAAGTGACGCAGCGTGACGGCGAGAGCGGGGACTTACTAGGATTACTCGCTCCGCTTCTTGGTGCGGGCGGTGACGGCGATTGCCAATCCCGGGAGCAGGAGGGCTACGGCCGTCAGAACGGCAGGAATCACGACGTTACCGGTGCGGGCCAGAACGGACTGGGGTTTCGTGGCAGTCTCGGTCTTTGGCTTCGAATCGGTCTTCGGGTGGTCCTTCTTGTGCTGCTCTGGCTTGGGTGCTGGTGTCGGAGTAGGCGTAGGAGTTGGCGTAGGGTCGGGCGTTGGCGCAGGGGTCGGCGTCGGTGCCGGATCAGGAGTTGGAGTTGGAGTCGGGTCTGGCGTCGGCGTTGGATCTGGCGTCGGATCCGGGTCGCGTTCCCACTTGGCGTAGAGGGTGAGGTCGCCGGTGACCGGGGTATTGAGGTCGTAGTCGGTGTAGGTCTCGCCCGTCTTGGTCTGCCATCCCTTGAACGTGTAGTGCTCGCGGGTCGGGTTCGTGACCGTGCCGACGGGGTCGCCGTCGTTGACGGTCATCGGGTCGAGGGTGCTGGCGTCCGTGCCGGTATCGAAGGTGACCGTGTGGGTGATTTGCTCCCACTTGGCGGTGAGGGTGAGGTCTGCGGTGACGGGGGCGTCGAAGTCGTAGTCGGTGGCTGTGCCGTCACGGGTAATTTGCCATCCCTTGAACGTGTAGTGTGCCCGTGTCGGGTCGGTTGTCGGCTTGGCTACGGTCTCGCCGTCGTTCACCTCGGCCGTGGTGGCGGTCTCGCCGTCGTTAGGGTCGAAGGTGACGGTGTGGGTGATTTGCTCCCACTTGGCGGTGAGGGTGAGGTCGGCGGTGACCGGGGCGTCGAAGTCGTAGTCGGTGGTTGTGCCGTCACGGGTAATTTGCCATCCCTTGAACGTGTAGTGTGCCCGTGTCGGGTCGGTTGTCGGCTTGGCTACGGTCTCGCCGTCGTTCACCTCGGCCGTGGTGGCGGTCTCGCCGTCGTTAGGGTCGAAGGTGACGGTGTGGGTGATTTGCTCCCACTTGGCGGTGAGGGTGAGGTCGGCGGTGACCGGGGCGTCGAAGTCGTAGTCGGTGGTTGTGCCGTCACGGGTAATTTGCCATCCCTTGAATGTGTAGTGTGCTCGTGTCGGGTCGGTTGTCGGCTTGGCTACAGGGTCGCCGTCGTTAACCTCGGTCGTGGTGGCGGCGTTGCCGTTGTTGGGGTCGAAGGTGACCGTGTGGGTCACTTGCGGTGCTGCCGGCTTACGGGTGATTTGGCCGGAGAACAGGGTTGTCTTTGTGCCGATGGTGACATTTTGGCTGAAAGTGAGTTTAGCGGTGTCCTTGCCATTCATCTGCTGCTGCGTCCATGAAGCTATGCCCGTGGAAGAGTTGTATGTTCCGGCTGCGGGATTCAGCGTGGGGGTGATGTGGCTGCCGTCGGCCGCCTTCGCGGTCTCGATCGTCATCGGCCATGAGGTCGCCTGCTGAAGTTCTAACTTCTGGTTCCTAAGGTCGAGGTTGGTGAGGTTGGTGAGGTTGGTGAGTGGCGTGAGGTCACTGACCTGATTGTAGTTGAGGCCGAGTCTGGTGAGGTTGGTGAGGTTGGTGAGTGGCGTGAGGTCACTGACCTGATCCATATCGAGGACGAGTTTGGTGAGGTTGGTGAGGTTGGCGAGTGGCGTGAGGTCACTGACCTCGATATATGTAAGGTCGAGGTTGGTGAGGTTGGTGAGGTTGGCGAGTGGTGTGAGATCGCGGACCTGGCTGAATGAGAGGTCGAGGTAGGTGAGGTTGATGAGACCTTTGAGTGGGGTGAGGTCGCTTACTTGGTTACCGGTTAGGTAGAGCTTGGTGAGGTTGGTGAGGTTGGCGAGTGGTGTGAGGTCACTGACCTTGTCATCTGTGAGGTAGAGCTTGGTGAGGTTGGTGAGTCCTTTCACTGGTGTGAGGTCGCTGACCTTGTTGCCGGCAAGGTCGAGCTCGGTGAGGTTGGTGAGTCCTTTCACTGGTGTGAGGTCGCTGACCTTGTCGTTTGAGAGGTAGAGCTTGGTGAGGTTGGTGAGTCCTTTCACTGGTGTGAGGTCGCTGACCTTGTTGTACGCGAGGTCGAGCTCGGTGAGGTTGGTGAACTCTTCGATGCCTTGAAGATTGCTGATGGTTGGTGAAACGAGCCGATGACCAAGATTTAGTTGGGTGGTATGGTCGATCATAGCTTGGGTGAATGCTGCGCTGATGGTGGTTGATTCTTTTTGGGCGATGTCAGCCGCGAGTACTGGGTCGGGGAAGCATTCGGCGATGGTGCTGGTGCCGATGGTGCAGTTGTAATCCAACGGGGTGGGGGTCCGTTTCAATGCCGCCGTGTTCTGCGTCTTTCGGGCCTGGACGGGTGCTTTCGCTTGGGACCGGACCTGCGTGGTCTGCTCGGCCTGCGGCGTCTGCGGCACGGCCTGTGGCTGCATGGCCTGCGCCCCGGTCGGGATGAGCATGGCCAGGCCGGTTATGGCGGCTATCGCTGCGATGACGATTTTGTGGGAATGCGGTTTTCTGGTGGCGTGTCTGGCGTCCATGGTGTCCTCTTTGCTCTTCTGTTGTCTTCTTTGAGTTCGGTTACGGAGTCCACGTCTACGTGGCTCAACTACCGAATATTGGATGGTATCTGATTATTGAGTTATCGGTGATTGTGCATCAAACGATGTCTCGGTGATCGGTTGGAGATATCTTCGTGCTTTGCCCGGTCGGAAGGCCGATATGGCGGGAAAGCGCATGGGTTGTGAAGTCTTGCGGTTCGCTGCTGGATATGGCTCTCCTCCCTATTGTTGGTGGCGTTGTTGGTGGCGTTGTTGGTGGCCTGGGTTCGCGGGGTAGGTCTGCGGAACGGGGTTAAACCCCGGAAACGAAAGCGATAAATGGGTGGGATTGCCTTCGTCTCCGAGGTATTTGGCCGGAATAGGCCAATCGTCCGGTTATCTACCGAGCGTCATCGGTTTGTGCCGTGGGGTGTAACGGTGCCGCACGATCGTCAGCGACAGTCCCGCGACGAACAACGTTGCGGCCGCTATCGCCATGGCTGCCACCGTGCTTCCCGTGGAGGCGATGCCTTGGGCTGCATGCCCCTTGTCCTGCTGCGAATGGGTGCCGTCGTTGTGCCTGTCGGGTGCTGATGGGTGAGACTCCGGTTTCTGGGGCTGTTGGCCCGGCTGGCCTGTGCCCGGTTGCGTGGGCTTGGACCCGTCGGCCTCTCCGGATTTGGAGAGCTTCAGCGTGATGATGCCGCTGATGACGCCGGTCGCGCTCCCCAGCGCTCCGGTTTCGTCGAAGCTGAGCGTTCCTTCCTTAATATTCTTCGGATAGTTCACCACCGCACGGTATCCGCTGGATTTTTGCATCGCGGCGACGGAGACCGAGCATCCGGTGGGCGCGCAGGTGGCGTTGGCGGAGTCGACCCTGTTCATGGTCGGCAGGTCGATGGTCGCCGGCGACAGGGATTCCACCGTGACGCTCAGGCTCTGGTTCTTCAGATCGAACGTCGTGAGACCAGACAGTCCGGTCAGCGGCTTGGTGTCGTCGATGTGGTTTCCGCTTAGGCTCAGATTGGTCAACCCGTTCAATGCGGCGAGCGGTTTGACGTTCTCGATCTGGTTGTCGTCGATGTTGAGCGAGGTGAGCTTGGACAGGCCGGAGAGTGGGCTGATATCGGTGACCTTGTTATTAGCAATATTCAGCTTGGTCAGATTTTGCAGATCGCTGAGCGGGCTGATATCGCTGATCTGATTACCGGAGAGGTCCAACGTGGTCAGCGAGGTCAAGCCGGAAAGTGCGGTTGCATCCACAATTTCATTATCGGCCAGATTGAGCTCGCCAAGCTGAGGCTCTTCATCGGCCTGTGAACCGATGATCGGCAGTGATGGCATGGCCGGCGATTGGGTTCCGAGAGTCAAAGCCGTCGCTCGCCTTGCCAACGTTCTTGCAGCAGAGTTTCCGGTGCCGAGGTTGGCCAGCGGCGAGATGTCGCTGATGCGGTTGCGCGAGAGGTTCAGCCATGCCAGTTTGTGCAGGTTGCCGATGGGTGTGATGTCGCTGATGCGGTTGTTGGAGAGGTTCAGCCATGCCAGTTTGTGCAGGTTGCCGACGGATGTGATGTCGGTGATCAGGTTGGTGTCAAGATTGAGGTGCGTCAGATTGACAAGCCGATCCAGACCGGTCAGGTCTTTGATTCCGATATGGTGGTCGGGGTCGCCGATGAAACTGAGCGCCGTCGTCTTGTCGATCATCGTCTGCGTGAACGTCGAAGCGACGGTGATAGCGCGATTCCCTTGGGCTTTTGCGACGGCACCGGCCAGTCGGCGGTCAGGGAAGCATTCGGCGATGCTGGTGTGATCGATGACGCAGCCCTGCAGCTTGGTCCAAAGCGCGTGCAACGTGATGTTGCCGGTCACCGGCGTATTGAAGTCGTAGTCGACGAGCTTGCCGTCTTGATCGATCTGCCACTTCTGGAACAGGTATCCGTTACGTGTCGGCTCTTTGGGAGCGGTGGCGTTTTTCCCGGAGACGATGGTTTGCGGGTCTATCGACGTGCCGCCGTCTGTGTCAAAGGTGACGGTGTAGGTACGCGTCCACTTGGCGTAGAGCGTGATGTCACCTGTGACCGGTTTGCTGAAGTCGTAGTCGACCAGCTTGCCGTTGATCTTGATCTGCCAGCAATCGAAGACAAAGCCGTCTCGTGTCGGCTTGTTCGGCTCGGTGGCTTTGCCGCCGTCGTTGATGGTTTCCTGATTTATGGCGCTGCCACCGGTCGAGTCGAACGTGACGGTGTGGGTCGATGGCGTGGTGCTGCCTGAATTTCCGTTGCCGGAATTGTCGATTTTCTGTGAGATGGTGCCGCTGAAGGTGCTTGCGAAGTTGCCTACTGGTATCATCTGGCTGAACTCAAGACCGATGCTCTTGACCCCGTCGAGCTGTGTCCAGCTCACCAGCCCAGTGGTCGCGTCATAGACGCCTGAGGCGGGTGTGATCGTTGTGGGCTGCAGATGTGTGCCATCCGGGCCTTTGGCCGATTCAAGGGTCATGGTCGCCGTGGCAACCGCGTCCGGCAATGAGATTTTCTGGTTCTCGAGGTCCACCAATCCCACTTTGCTGAGTCCGGCAAGTGGCGTGGTGTCGCTGATGCAATTGCTGGAAAGCTTCAAATCATGCAGTTCGGTCAGACCCTTGAGCGGTGTGATGTCGTGAACGACGTTGCTCGTCAAATCCAGCGATGTCAGTTGCTTAGTCGATGCGAGCGGTGTGATGTCGCTGATTTGGTTGTTGGCAAGACTGACGAAAGTGAGATTGGGCATGGCGCGTAGTGCTGCGATGTCTCTGATGTGGTTGTTGGCAAGCCTCAACGTTCTGATGCCGATATTGCTTGGCATGGGAGATATGTCGAAGATGCGGTTGTTGTTGAGTCTGAGTTCGTCGGAGATCTTGGGGCGCGCGAGTCCTTCGACGTTGCTGATTTGGTTCAAGCTCAGATCCAGGATTCGGAAACCGCTATATTGTGCGAGCGGCGTAATATCCCGGATTTGGTTGTGCGCCAAGTTCAGGCTTCCCAAGGAGCGGACAGTAGTTGAAGGTGTCGCAATATGGTTGATTTGGTTGTATGCGAAATAGAAATCGGTATAGGCAGAGCCCATCTTTTCCAGTGACGGCAAGGTGCGGATCTCGTTATAGGACGCGTCGATGTTTCGTAGGTTCTGAAGGTGCGACAGCGCGGTGATGTCGGTGATGTGGTTGCCGTACAGATTGAGGTCTCCGAGATTGTTGAGCGTGCCGAGCGGCGTGACATCGACGAGTTTTCCGACGTTCTCGCCGTTTTGGAGGTCGCTGCTGAGGTCGAGCTGGCAGAGGCCGTTGAGTCCTGCCAGTGCTGTCAGATCGGTGACGGCGCTGTTATTCAGGTAAAGCGTTCCAAGATTCGTAAGGTTTTTCAGTGGGGTGATATCACTCAACGGTTGGGATTGGAAGGACGTGCAATCACCTGTGTTCGAGCAGGAGTTAAAGCCGTCCCATGTTCCGTCGTCATAGACGCTTCCCCAGTAGAACCCTCCTGGAGTATTTGGATTGATGTAATTGCTGCGATGATTGTTGGTGAGGTCACCGGTTCCGAGATACAGCTGGTTCAGTTGTGTGAGTCCGGCCAGCGCGGTGAGGTCTTCGGATTGGGTCCCCGTGAGATTGAGCTCGTGAAGATCGGTCAATTTGGCCAGCGGGCTTAGGTCGTATGTGCGGTTGAAGCCAAGTCCCAGTTCTGACAGATTGGTGAGGTGAGTGAGCGGGGCAAGTACTGCCGGGGCCCAGTTGTCGTTTGGCTCGTCTTGCAGGCGATTGTGGTTGAGGTTGAGGTAGTAGAGTGGTGGATTGCCTTCTGAGCCGCCGAGCGCGTTCAGGAATTCGATGCGTCCGATGCGGTTTTGGCTGAGGTCAAGGTACCCCAGGTTTCGCATGGAGGAGAAGGGATTGGCGTTGGAATCGGTGGAGGATTCCGTGCCGGGTTCGTTGATTTGGTTGTGGCTGAGGTTCAGCCGGTTGAGAGGGAGATGACTGAGCGGCGCGAAAGCGCTGATGAAGTGGTTGCTGTTATCGACGAAAGGCATGGCCGTCAATTTGTTAAAGCTCAGGTCGAGGCTTTCCAGCTTGGTGAGGTGGGCCAAGGGGTCGAGCCTGTTCGCCGAATCGTTATTGTTGAAGCCGTTGTCGAGAGGTCGGTCGATGAGCTGGTTGTGGCTCAGGCCCAGCAATGTGAGGTTGGTCAGTCCGGCGAGCGGTGCGATGTCGCTGATTCGGTTGTTGCTCAGATTAAGTGTTTGAAGATTGGTGAGGCCGGCAAGAGAGCTGACGTCGGTGAGGTCGTTGCCGCTGAGATCGAGTTCGGTGGCAGCCGGGTTGATATCTCCGGTGGAGCCGCCTCGGACTATGGTCTGTGCCTTTGGCTTGATGCCGTGACCGAGGTTGGTGAAGAGCTGCAGGCCCTCGATCGAGCTGATGGATTTGCCCTTCAGGTCAAGCTTGGTGGTGTGGTCGACCATGTACTGGGTGAATGTGGAAGTGGTTCGGGCCTTTTCCTGTGCGGCGATGGCCTTGGCGAGGTTCGGGTCGGGGAAGCACTGGGCGATGGTGCTCTGGCCGATGGCGCAGTTGCCGGCTTGGGGTGCGTTTTCAGGTGTGGCTGTTTGCTGTGAATCGGCTTGCTTCGATACGTTCTGCGTCGTGGTTTGCTTGGACGGCGTTGTCTGCTTTGCCGGATGCTCTGATTGTTGTGCTGCGGGGGCTGAAGAATTGCCTTGCACGTCCGTGGTGGCTGAATTCGGCTTCGTTGCCGATGCGGATGACGGTGTTTGGACGGAGGAGTCGTTTGACTGCGTTTGTTGGTCTGACGCTGAAGGTTTCGTTTGGTTCGGTTGCTGCGATGATGCGGTGCTTGCGGTCTGACCCGGAGGTTGACCGGTGCTGAACATCGCTGATTGGTTGGCCGCTGAGGCCGTTGGCGCGAGCATCGCTGCGCTTAATGCCACCGCAATGCCGGTGATGAGCGATCTGCGCAATAGCGTCTTATGGGTGTTCCGTTTCATGGCGATTCCTACGCTTCTTTCTTTAGAAGGAGCCGCTTACAGCTGCGGCGTGGTCTGTAAGGAGCGCGATCACAACTATGCCGACCACGCATAACTTCAGAGCAAACAACAGATAAGAATATCGGAATGTATGAACAAATGTGATAAAAATTACTCTTCTATAATATGTTTCCGTGGATGTATTCGCAGTGCGGCGATGCCGGTGGCGTTGGCGGGGCCGACGAGTTATTCGGACGGGCGTCGGTGCCCACGGCAGAAGCTGAAAGTGAGAAGTGCGGCTCGGGAGGCGTTATTTTAAGGTGCAAGGCTATCGCACTTCTCCGTCTTGCCGCGGGAATGTGCGTCTGCGCTAGAGAGCTGTTTTGAAAATCGTTGATTTGTAATCGTTTTACAAATATTCGTTCAACGTTTTTTGCAATTCGATTATTTGAGTGTGATTGTCATCACATATTGGCGGCATTTTTTGAGATATATAGTCTTGGGTAAACGAAGGGCAATGGTGGTATTTACCGACAAAAGAGCCACTGTTTCTTTTGCCGAAGTCGATGTCTTGCCCGGTTTTCGGTCTTTTATGTATGCACAAAACGGCTCTATGACAGCGTTTTACGCTATTGTTATTGAAGAAGGCAAAGGTGTTGTCTCGGCGAAGCACTGTTTGCGTACAATGTGGAGGCGGTCACAGTTTTTTTCTTAAATGTAAAGACTTATCAAAAGTGAATAACTGGATATTACATTATTGAATGATGTGATTATAATCAAAATAGAAGCACGCGATGTGTTTTGAACACAAATGAAAAAGGTTTTATGTTTGTCGTGAATTGATTGTGACAACTTGATTTCGTGGCAACGGCGGCATACGGCTTTTGAATTTGAGAAAGGGCGAGAATGAGGCAGTGGCGGAGAGCACTGGTGGGCGCGGCCACCGCGCTTGCCCTGTTCGTATGCCCTGGTCTCGCTTACGCGGATGAGACTGATGGGAGCGTGTCCGCCGCCCAAAGTTCGAACACATCGGATGCCTCTGATGGGCAGGGGGTTTCCGTTTCCGGTCAGACCGATGCCGCTTCGCAGCCGAATGCCGATGATGACAGTGTTGCTTCAAGCGGTGATGAGGATAATCGGGATGGGAGCACTACCGCTCAGGATTCTCAGGATTCCCAAGACTCACAAAACCATGCGAATGCCGCAACCACACCGGCCCCGGCCGTCCATACTCAAGGTGTGAACTCGACCTGCGGCGATTCCGGGCAATGGGATTCATCGTCGGGCTCGGCTTCATGGTCGTCGGCTGATAGTGGCTCTGGTTGCGTCGTCACGGTGAGTGCCGGGCTGGTCAACGGTTCCGCCGTCGTTCCTTGGGCGCAGGGAAGCCCATTGCGCGGCCAGATTGTCGAAATCCATATAGCGAATGCGGATGGCCAAACCCGTCTGACCGGCAATGTTGCCGGGCTGTTCTCGGCGTTGCCCAATCTTGAGTCCTTGCAAATGGACAACCCGGGTAACTTTGACTTGAGCGGGACCGACGGTGATTTCTCGCAGATGTTCCGTAATGACCCGAAGCTTACGACCGTTGATTGTTCCGGTTGGACCGGCGTCGCGGCGAAAAAGACGTCCATGATGTTCGCTGGCGATACCGCCTTGACCGGTGTGGTTCTTGCCGGATGGAACGTCGGCGCTTTGACCGATATGGCCCATATGTTCGCCGGAGACAAGGCGTTGCGCTCCGTTGATTGTTCCGGTTGGGAGGCTTCCGCCGTCGCCGACATGTCGAGCGTGTTTGAAGGCGATTCGACATTGACGGAAATCAAGGGGCTGGAAGGTCTGAAACCTGTGGCTGCCGGGGCCGAGGGCGTTTCGATGAAATCGATGTTCCGTGGCGCGGCCGCATTGGAGCATCTGGATCTGTCGGCTTGGAAAACCGGCGACGTCGCCGACATGTCCGGTATGTTCGCCGGGGACAGCGCGTTGCAGGACCTGAATCTTTCGGGTTGGAACACCGGCAAGGTGACCGATATGTCGCAGATGTTCGCCGAAGACAGGAAATTGACGACGATTGATGGCATGGATCCCGCTACGGGTTGGGACACCGGCAAGGTGGAGAATATGGAAAGCATGTTCTCCATGTACGACAAGGTGTCTTCGCTGCCGGTACGCGATGACGCGGAACAAGGTGCGGCAGCCGCGCCGATTGGCATGGACAATACCGTTTTCGACCATGTTGGCAAATGGGATGTAAGCCAGGTCAAGGCATTCGACCGTATGTTTATGGGACTAGACGGGCTTACCTCGCTTGATCTGTCGCAATGGAAGACCGACTCGGCCACGTCGATGCGTGCGATGTTCGCCGGCGACAGGTCGCTTGGCCGGGTTAGGGGGTTGGACGGCACGAACCCGAATTGGAACACCGCCGGTGTGACCGATGTCTCCTATATGTTCTACTTGGATGGCGCGCTGACCTCCCTTGGCAATGGCGATCTTTCCGGTTGGAACACCGGAGAGGTGCGCAATATGGAGGGTATGTTCCGCTATGACACGGCATTGAGCGGTATCAGCGGCATGGACTCTTGGGATACCTCCAAGGTCGAATCCATGGCGGGAATGTTCCAGCGCAACCGCAAACGCACCGATCTCAATGACGTCGAACACTGGAAGACCGGCAATGTCACCGCGATGTGGGATATGTTCGGTGGCGACGACAATCTGAAGAAGATCGACGTCACCGGCTGGGACACCTCCAAGGTGACGAGCATGACCTATATGTTCCAGGGCACTTCGATCACTTCCTTGGACCTTTCGACTTGGGACACCACGCATGTCGTGGCCAAAGCGAGCAATGCCGCCGACGTGGCCGCGTGCGCCGCAGGGACGGTAGGATCGGACAGCGGCACCTGCCGCGTGCTGCCGGAATACCTGAACAAGATCGTGGTGGGCCCCAAGACGAGGCTTACCCCTGAGTTCTTCGGCGCCGAGCCCTTGAAGAGCAAGGGATATACCGGTCGGTGGACCAGCAGCGACAACGCGTGGACCAGCAACGACACCAGTGACTCCAGCGCCAATGCGCAGCTCGCCGCCCGCGCCCCGGGTACGGGAGCAAGCGGCGATCCCGCCCAGACCTATGTGTGGCAGGAGCAGGGGACGATCAGTTTCGATCCGAACCTTCCCGACGATGCCTCCGGTGAACTGAGTGGTAGCTTGCCCGATGACATCACGGTCAGCGGCGCCGATGTCGCAGGTATGCCGCAGACGATTCCTGCGTCGAATCCCGCGATCGCGGGCTACCGTTTCGCCGGTTGGAACACGGTTTGGGATGGCGGACGGGACTCGGCCGGCAACCCGGGCCACGCCTACGCTTCCGGCGACTCGATTTCGGTCAGTCGCGGCGAGAAAGTCGTACTGTACGCCCAGTGGGTTCGCACCGGGTCCGGCAGCAGCCATGGTCCTTCGGTCGATGCCCAGTATGTCGTGCGCTATGACGCCAATACCCCTGAGGGAGCGGCGGCCACCGGTTCCGTGTCCGATGACGTGTTCAGCGCAAAGGTGCCGGCGAATAGCGGCTTCCAATACAGCAAGCGTGCCCTGAAGTCCAACGGCTACAAGGTATCCGGCTATACATTCGAAGGCTGGGCCAAGAGCCGGGACGCCGATGGCGTGTACAAGCCGGGTGTGCGTCTCAATATGCGTCCCGGTGTCAATACGCTGTATGCGCGCTGGCAGAAGGTCGGCGTCGACCATTCGTCAACGACCGCCGACTCCGGAAACGTCGTGGATGACGGCGTGATCGACCTTGACGCGTTGGCTCACTCCTCGTCTCGCGGCCAGGCTTCCTCGCCGCGTACGTCGGGAAATTCGCAGAACGGGTCGCAGGCAAACTCCGGTCGCTCGGCGAACGGAAGCAACGGTACATCTCAGCAGGGTGATCGTCGCGCTGATGGCAGTTCGCGGAGTCATGAGCAGAAGCCAAAGTGCCTGTCTCGTGACGGAACGGTATTGAACATGGCGCAGCAGTCGGCCTGGTTCGGTACGCGCAGTGAGGCGTTGCCGTATTGCGACAACGTTGACAGTGCTGCGAGCTCCACTTCGCGTTTGTCTTCCGCCGTCACCACATGGTGGTGGCTCATGGTGCTGCTTGCGGGCGCCGTAGTTTTGAGCGTGATTGCGATCAGGGAACGTGTACTGGCTGGTTCCCGCGTGACCGCGCAGCATAGGCGGGGGGATGAGTGAGATGTTGGTAAACGTTCGGAAACTAATCGCTTGTATCCATGGACAGGCCGCTGTGCCGTAAACGTTCATGAACGGCTCGGACCTCGGTGCGCAATGGAACGCGTGCCCGGTTTCGGCCTCGTAAAACAATATTTCCAAAACTCTCAAATAAGAGATATGAAAGGGAAACACAATGAAAAAAACAAAGATGAGGCGATTGTTCGCTTCTGCGATTGCATGCGTGGTCGGCGTCGCCACCATGGCCGCCGGTGCCGTGAGCGCTTCGGCGACTGAACTGCCAGGGCCTCAGCCGATTGTGGCTCTCAAACTTAAGGGCAAAAAAGAGGCGATTGGTGGTCACAAGTTTAGGGCTTTGAAACTCGCTGACTATGTCGGGGTGAATAGCGCGGAGGGCAAATATGGCGTTTCTACCATTCGCGATAATGCTGATCTCAAAGCGGCTATTGTCTCGGCAGCGAAGGCAACAGCCGCTCCGGGCAAAACCGTGAATGAGGCTGATCCTATGGCGTGGCTTGCCACGCAGTGGGGGCTGGCTTCAGACAAAGGTAAGGAACTGACAGGGCAATATACCGGAGAAGTGCGTGATTTCGTGACGGAACTTCTCAATACGAAGGTTCCGCCGGATGGCCAGAATGCTGTAACTCTTGACAAGGTGATAAAGAGTGAGTTAGATACAGATCCAAAGACCATTCAAGTGGTTGGAGGCGACCAGGCCACAGATGTAACGTTCAATATTCCCAACGGTATTTATCTAATCCTCGATGTAACTACTACCGCTGATGGAGTAGATACTTCAAATGTAGAGAAGAAGCCGGAGTCTATTCCTATGCTTGTTAGTACTGAGGTGAAGGGAATTCCGGGTTCCGGTTCATCGGAGATTAATGTCAAGGCTCCCGACATTAAGACCGATAAGAAAGTGGAACAAACAAGCTACAATATTGGCGATTATGTCCATTACACTATTAGTAGTGAGATACCTATTTATACAGGTTATACAGGTGCTCCCGACTCTTTCCATTTCTGGATTGTGGATATTCTGTCTCCTAGTTTGACTTATTATCCTGACGCTTCTAAGTTCACTGTGAAAGTCGGAGGCGTCCCTCTTCAGGAAGGTCCAGGTGCGGACTACTTGTTGAAGGCATATAAACCTTCCTCCCCCACCTCCTCCACCCCCGCTAGCCCTGCCGCCTCGGCCAGCTCTGCCAGCCAGGCTTCTAATTCCAACAAATCTGCTAGCTGTTCTGCACAACAGGGAGACACCGAGCCTAATGAGCCAAAGATTTGTGGTGATGATGTTAGCCCGACTTCGACGGATTTTACTGGCGATCCAATAAAGCAGGCAACGCTCGTCTTTGATTTGTCGAAATATATCAACAACAAAATCGCTCAGAAGGATTGGTCAGCAGGCGGGAAGACAGTCACAATCGATTACTCAGTAGTGCTCAATGAAGATGCCGAACTGGATGGAAATGGCAATAAAAACACGGTTTACAGTATGTATGGAACTGGAGACTGCTGCAACTGGGTTCGCACTCCTCGTAACCATGTTTATTTCTTCTCGGGTTCCATTAAAGTGGACAAGATATCGAATGATATCGGTGCGCAGCTGGGCGGTGTCAAGTTCCAAGTTTATAAAGGCGACACAGAACAGGGCAACGCGTTGTTATTCGTTAAAGACACTGGCAAAAGCAACGGTACAACGGATTATTATCATGAGCCATTGCTTGGTGGCAAAACAGGAGTTGATAATATCGTTACTTCTGACGGCAAATCATTCGTGATTAATGGTCTTGCCGATGGGAAATATACCTTTGTCGAGAGGGAAACTCCTAAAGGATACATGATTCCTGCTGGTTTCAAGTTCACTGTTGAGGTGAAACACACGGTTCCTGATAAGGACAATCACCCTGATCAGGCTAAGTACACCTATACAGTGACTGGCGATGACTACGGATTGGTGACCACGCCTGGCGCTGTAGATAATAATTCCAATAAGCTTCACGTGCTGAATATCAAGTCACTTACCGAGCTGCCGGCAACTGGTATGGTGGGCATCGTGATGCGCGTGGTGTTGGGTGCTTTGCTGATCGCTATCGCGTTGGCGCTGTACTTCGGCATCCGTCATGTCCAGCGTTCGCGTGCGCAAGGTACGATGGCACGGTAACGTGTACTGACCACAATTAATGAATTAATTGGAGATATGAGGCCATGCGTCCGAAGGTCGATAACCAACTGAATGGTAGGGTTGGCAATGTCGATCGAGGAGGCATGGCCTCGTCTTTTTCCTCGTTGATTCGGGGGAACGCCCAGCCGCAAGGCAACGGTTCGAAATCGGTGGATTGGCTGCTTGCTGGCATGAAAACGATCGCGGTGCTGTTGCTGCTGGTCGGTGTCGTCATTGTCGGCTATCCGTTCGCCGCGCGAGGCGTGACGTCATTTCAACAGGCGAAAGCCAGTGATGAGCTTTCTCGGCACATGGCCAAAGACCCGCATGGCCGCGAGATTTTGGCGCAGGCCGAACAATACAATCGTGACCTTGCCACCTACGGTCAGCCGGTGATGGGTTCCCTTGATCCGGATACTTCCAGCGATCCGGCGGTGGCGCGCAAGCAGGCCAAAGAAGACTCGGTCGCAATGGGCGACAAGCGTTATATGAGTCTGTTGCATTATGATAGCGGCATCATGGGCACGGTCATTGTCCCCAAAATCCACGTTGATTTACGTATCTATCACGGCACTGCAATGAGCACTCTTGATATCGGTGCAGGGCATCTGTATGGTAGCTCCCTGCCCGTGGGCGGTCCCTCGACCCATGCCGTCATTGCCGCGCACACTGGCATGACCACGGCGATGATGTTCACCCGACTTGACGAGATGAACAAAAAAGACGTGTTTTACCTCAACGTAGCCGGCAGAAAGATGGGCTATAGGGTCGACCGCATCAATGTCATCAAGCCAGATGACGAAAGCAAGCTCAAAATCGAGCCCGGCGTCGACAGGGTCACGCTGATGACCTGCACCCCCTACGGGGTCAACGATCACCGTTTGCTAGTTTCCGGAGTGAGGGATTATTCGTTGGATACCTCCTATCCGGATGATTTCGGCAAGCACGTTATGGGCACCATTGCCGGGGTTGCGACGGGATTGGCTCTGACGGTCATGGGGCTGGCGTCCGCTGCCATCGTCAAAAATCATCGTGCACGCCAGGTAAAGCAAGGTTCGCACGGCATTAGGGCCGGGCGTTGACGCTGTTGCTTGGTTGCACTGGTGAATAGGCGTTATCAGTGCTGTCAGGCATACCTGTGACGAATTCGGTCGATGCGACGTTGCGCCGAAGATGGTACTGAAGGCGATATCGAAGATGATACCGAGTACGGGCAATGATGCCGAAGCTGATGGCAAAGATATTTAATACGTGACAATGCCGAAGACGGTATCGAAGACGCCGAATACGCGGCAATGATGCCGACTAATGATGCCACCTCAAGGTACCTGCCAACGGTGCCGGTTTAACGGCGCCGGTTAATGATACTTGCTTACGATGCCAGCCAACGATGCTTGCTAACGCTGCAGCAAACCGGCAACAGACACTACTGCATTCAATGTCTGTGGCGTCGGGCCAAGGTATAGGCGGCAATGCCGAGACCTGCAAGCGCAATCGCTGCTATGGCCACCGTCGCTACTGCGGCCCCGGTCTTCGATATCGAGCCGCGTGGACGTTGCTGCTCGGACGCTGCACGGGTCCGGCCGTTCCTTTTTCGAGATTGCTTCGACGTGTCTGATTGCGAAGAATTATCCGTGGGCACTGGAGTGGGGTCGGGATCTGGATCCGGATCCGGTGTAGGGTCCGTCGGCGTGGTCGGCTTGTGGGAAGGACGGTGCGGCTCTTTCGGCTTCTCGGGGTCGGGAACCGGGTCAATGGCCTTTTTGTTCAGGTTGGGGGCCAGGCTTTCGGTTTCGGTAGGCTGGGTGATGGTCGTGGAAATCGTGCCGCTGTAGACCGTGCAGCCCTTGGGGCAGTTAGGGAAATCCTTGGCGAACACCGAGAACGACGCTTTGTCTCCGAGCTTCAGCCCGGCCCATGTCACCTGCCCGGTAGACGGATTGTAAGAGCCGGTATTGGGCTGTATGCTGCCGGCCTGCGGCGCGATGAAAGTGCCGTCCGTCGATTTGGCCGTCGGCAGGCTCACGGTGCCGGCAGTGTTGCTGGTAGTAGCGGCGCGCTGGTTGATGATGCTGAACTCCACTAACAGAGGGAGGTCACCCAGCGGGGTGAGGTCGCTGATGGCGTTGCCGTGACCGTTTGCTACAGCATCGTCGTTGGAAAGATTCATACGGTACAGCTGCTTGAGGCCGCTCAGCACGCTGATGTCGCTGAGGTCGTTATCGGCCATATTCAGCGTCATCAACTGCCTGAGCCCACTCAGCGGGGTGATGTCGCTGATGGCGTTGTTGCTGAGATCCAAGCTATAGAGATTGAATAATTGGGAAAGATTCGGCAGCGCCCTCGAGTCGCTGTCGATATTGTCGTTGGAAAGGCTGAGCGTTTCCACGGGGTAGAGGCCGGCAATGTCGGCAAGGCGGATGTTGGGGCTGTTGTCGATGGTGAGATTGGCGAGTTTGTGCAAGCCCTTGAGAGGGGTCAGGTCCCGAAGCTGGCTTGAGGGTATGAACAGCGAGGTCAGATTGGTGAGATGCTCGATTCCCGAGAGGCTCGTCAAGCCGTTGAAGGCGATGTCGAGGTTGACGACGCGCTTGACGATGTCTGCTGTGAAAGGGCTGGAGGTGGTGACGTTATGCCCGCCATCGCTGGCCGCGTTTGCCACTGAAGAGGCCAGCAGGGAATCGGGGAAGCATTCGGCGATAGTGCTGGCGCCGATGACGCATGTGTCGTCTTGCGGCGAGGCCGAGGTGGCGAACGTCGCGGTCTGTGGCAGCAGCAGCGAAGCCAGCATCAGCACCACTGCCGCGAATGCGGCCGGTATCGTGCCTCGCCTGGTTGCCTTGGTTGCCTTTGACGTCTTCAACATGTGTACTTTCATAATCCTAGTATTGGTACAAACTGAAGGGTTATGCCCAATTCACTGCATGCACACCGATGTATGTACCCTATTACCTTCCATTATAGCCGATATGCCGGGTAATGGGAAACAAAACGGTGCTTGGCGGACTGCGATTATTGGGATTCGCAACTCTGCTGGTAAAAGTGGTCACTGCTGCGACAGAGTGGTCGGTACTGCAATAAAGTGGTCAATACTGCGACAGAGTGGTCATTTTCGGCGGTGTTAATGACCACAAAATCGTATGATTGACCACTTTGTACCAGAACTTGACCACTTTGTACCAGAACCGGTTGGCAGGGCGGACGGGCGGACGGGCGGAAAGAGCCGACAGCGCCAAGGTGCGCTGAGTCTCATGGACGGACATATGGGCGCCTTACGATGCGCAAAGGTCGGCAGATGCAAAATCAAGAACGGCTATTTTCCGCCGATTCCTGTATTGTATCTGCCGACCTATGCGCGTCTGAAGTCGGGTGGATGGAAACCGCAGTTACAAAAGTCGACAGATAGAGAACGGTTTGGCGATAATCCGCCATTCAATTCTTCTATCTGTCGACTTTTGCAACCGGAATCTTTACTTAGAAGTCCCAGTCCTCATCGTCAGTGGCCTCGGCGTTGCCGATGACGTAGGAGGAGCCGGAGCCGGAGAAGAAGTCGTGGTTCTCGTCGGCGGACGGCGAGAGCGCGGCGATGATCTCGGGGCTTACCTTGGTCTCGGCGGCGCTGAACTTGGCCTCGTAACCGAGGTTCATCAGCGTCTTGTTGGCGTTGTAGCGAACGAATGCCTGCACGTCGTCGATGAAATCGAAGCCTTCGTAGACCTGGTCGGAGTACTTGACCTCGAGGTCGTAAAGCTGGTTCAAGAGATCGTCGGTGTACTTCTTGAGCATTTCCTGGTCGGCCGCGGTGCGGTGCTCGAGGTGGCGCTGGTACTTGTAGCCGGAATAGTAGCCGTGGATGGCCTTGTCGCGCAGGATCAGGCGGATCATGTCGGCGGTGTTCATCAGCTTGGCGCGGCTGGAGAAGTAGAGCGGCAGGTAGAAGCCCGCGTACAGCAGCAGCGAGGAGAGCATAACCGCCGCGACCTTGCGCTTCAGCGGGTCCTCGGACTGGTACTGCTCCATGACGATGCGCACGCGCTCCTGCACGAGGTCGTTGCCCACGGCCCAGCGGTAGGCTTCGTCGATCTGCTCGGAGGAGCACAGCGTGGAGAAGATGGAGGAGTAGGAGCGGGCGTGCACCGACTGCATGAAGGCGATGTTGGTGTAGATGGCCTGCTCGTGCTCGGTCAGCGCGTCGGGGATCTGGACGAGTTCGCCGACGGTGGCCTGTTCGGTGTCGAGCGTGGTGAGGCCGGCGAAGACGCGGACCGTGGTGGTGCGTTCGTGCTCGGTCATGGAGCGCCAGGTCGGGATGTCGTTCGAGAGCGGCACCTTTTCGGGCAGCCAGAAGTTGGCAATGAGGCGGTTCCACACCTCGAGGTCCTTGTCGTCCTGGATGTTGTTCCAGTTGACCGGGCGGATGCGCATGGAGTTCGGATCCGCGCCCTTGGCGAAGGCCGTCGACCACTGCGGAGGTGTCAGCGAATCGGCCATCATCTTGTCATCGGCGAGTTTGACCTCGTTTGTCATGAGTGTTCCTTACTTTTATGCCGTTCTGTATTCGAGTTTTCCGGTACCCGCGTTGCGCTTGGGCAAGCTGCTCGCGAATACGTTTGAGACGTTTCATTCTCCCGTATTCCATTGACATAGAGCGATTGGTTTCCAACACCGGCAACACTACATCTAGTGATTGGGCAATGCGATACCGCTAAATATAGTAGTCGGTAGGACATGGCTTCGCAGGACGGCACGCGGGATATCGCTGTGATGTAGCTAACAGAGACGGTTGTCGGTTGCATGCCGGTTCAATGACTATTCAATAATGCGAGCCGGTGAAAATCGCAAGGTAGGGTTGGTGAAAATCCTATAGTAGGGCCGGTGAAAATCGCAAGGTAGCGATGGTGAAAATTCGTTTAATTGCGCTTTTTATGGTTGCTGAATGGAGTCGTTAAACCCGTCTGAACCGATAAATTGAGCCTGTCATCAACGTGAGTTGTCGATGACAGGCTCAATATGATATGGGGATTTTGGCTATCGGTGCCGACTACTCCAGTCCGATGCTCTTGAGGTCGTGGACAGTGAGCCGGTCGACGGCGAGGACGCCGGATTCGGCGGAAAGCTTGACCGCGCGCTTGCCTTCGGACGGGTAGCTGTAGGAGCTCAGCACGTGGCGGCCGTCGTTGACATAGACCTCGACGGATCCGCGGTCGACGTAGACGCGCAGCTTGAGCTCGTCGGCGGCCAGTTCGGCGTCGGTCAGCTTGGCGGCGCGGTAGCCGCGATCGCCACGGGCCGCGGCCTGACGGTCGACGACCACGGTGCCGGCCTGTGCGTCATAGGCGACATAGGTATAGGAGCCGTCGGAAGTGGCGTGCACCTTGAGGCCCGCGCGCTCGGCGGTGGTGTCTTTCAGGTTGATGTCCAGCTCGATCTCCACGGCCTCGGCATCCTCGTCGATCAGCATTTCCTCATTGGCCTCGATGGGGCGGGCGACGTGGTCGAAAGTGTTGATGCGCAGCTTGTCGATTTCCGTGACAGGCACGGTGTGCAGGTCGCCGTCCTCGCCGAGATAGCATTCGCGCGGCAGGGTCATCTGGCCGCACCAACCGTCGGACTGCATGGGCGCGCTTTCGCTGAACGGGCTCATCCAGCCGTACATGATGCGGCGGCCGTCGGCCTCGAAGGACTGGGGCGCGTAGTAATTCGCGCCGCAATCGAGCAGGCGGAATTCGGTCTCAGGTTTGAAGGCCTCACCCGGCTTCCAGGTGCCGATCATGTAGCCGGCGTTGTTTTCGTTGCGGTTCATGTAGCCCTTGGCTTTCGAGCCCATGGCGGAGAAGACGATGACCCACTTGGTATTGCCGTCCTTGTCCTTCAAGGGGAAGAAGTCGGGGCACTCGAGCATGAAGACGTCCGGGTCCGGGTCATCGTAGAGCGCGTTCTGGAATTTCCAGTTGATCATATCGTCGCTGGTGTAGGCCCAGATCTGGCCGCGGTGGTCGGCGGTGGAGACGCCGTGAATCAGGTGCCAGACGCCATCGAGCTTGAAGACCTTCGGGTCGCGGAAGTGGGAATCGACGCGCTCGCGCGGGCAATCGATGACCATGCCGCGCTTGTTGAGCTTGGTGGCCTCGTCGTCCTCGGCCTCGGCGAGCATCTGGACCTGCCACTGGCCGTCGGTATCGTCCTTGCCGTTGGTCCAGCGGTGGCCGGTGTAATAGAACTTGAGTTTGCCGTTGTCATCGATGACCGCCGAGCCGGAGAAGACGCCGTCCTTTTCCTGTTCGAGGCTGGGGGCCATGGCGATGGGCTCGCGGCGCCAAGAGACCATGTCGACGCTGGAGACGTGGCCCCAGTGCATCGGGCCCCACTGGGTGCCGTAGGGGTGCAGCTGGTAATAGACGTGCCAGCGGCCCTTGTAGTAGCACAGACCGTTCGGGTCGTTGATCCAGCCGCCGTTGGAAGCGATGTGGAACTTGGGATACCAACGATCCTCGCGTTCGAGGGCGAGCGTCTCGACACCGGCTTCGGCTTTGGCGAGTTCCTCGTCATGGTCGCGGATCGGGGTGTAAACAGGATATTCGGTAGTCATCTTTGATGCCTTTCTTGTCGGTGATGGAATGCAGTGGAGGTTTCACGACGCTAATCGGTACTGATGCGTCGTAAATCCTCCGGTGGCGTCGGGTGTTGGAGGATTTGTGACGCTAATTGATGCTGATGCGTCGCAAGTCCTCCGGCTGAGTGTGATGTTGGAGGTTTCGTGTCGCTAATCATCGTCTGGGCGTCGTGAATCCTCCGGCTGAGTGGGATACTGGAGGATTCACGTCGCTGGTTGCTTCGGATGTGTCGTGAATCCTCCGGTAGTGTCGTGTGTTGGAGGATTTGTGACGCTAATTGATGCGTATGCGTCGTAAATCCTCTGGTTGGGTGTGATGTTGGAGGTTTCGTGTCGCTAATTGATGCGTATGCGTCGTGAATCCTCCGGTAGTGTCGGGTGCTGGAGGTTTCACGACGCTAATCGGTCCGAATGCGTCGTGAAACCTCCAGCAGCGCCGGGTGGGAAGGTCTCGCTAGGCCGGAAGCTGGTCCGCCGCCTCATCGGCCTGGATGGCCTCGCCCTGAGCCTCGGCCTTTTTGCGGTCGCGCACACGAATGAACGGGTCGCCGCCCACCTGTTGGTCATCCTTCTTGATCACGAAGAACCCGTAGATCAAAGCGAGCAGGACGATGCCGGAGATGGTGAAGAAGGTCTTCTGCGGGCCGAGGGCGTCACGCAGCGAGCCAAGCGGGTGCGACATGATGACCTGCCCGACCTGGGAAGCGATCTGGAAGCCGACCATGTAGAGCGTCGCCGAAAGTTTCGTATCGTAATGCAAGGTGAAGTAACGGAAGGCCGGCAGGCAGAAGAGCGGGGTTTCGATGGCGTGGAACATCTTGACCACGGAGATCATCACCGGGTCGTGGAAGACGCCGCACAGGCCGATGCGCAGGAACATCGTCACCGCGCCGAGCAGCAACGAGTTGCGCACGCCGATATGATCCATGATCACCGGGACGACACCCATCATCGCGGATTCGCAGAACACCTCGGCGGCGTTCAGGATCGAGTACCATTCCGCGCCCTGGGCCGGGGTGGCGAAGAGGCTCTTGTAGTAGCTCGGGAACATCTGCTGGTCGAAAACCGTGTAGAAGGTGTTGGTGAAAAGCATGAAGATGATCAGTGCCCACAGCGAGCCCATGCCGAGCACGGAGATCATTTCCTTGGCCGTCGGGTTGGTGCGCGGGGCGTTCGGGTCGGCTTCCTTCTTCAGCTCTTCCTGCTGCTCGGCCGGGCGCCAGAACAGATAGACGCACAGCATGCCTACGCCGAAGAGCGAGCCCAGCCAGAAGTTCCACTTCATGTCGATGTTGAAAAGCGGGCCGGCGATGAGCGCTACGATGGCGTAGCCGAAGGAGCCCCAAGCGCGGGACTGGCCGTATTCGAAGCCGAAGTGACGGCTGTAGCGTTCGGTGATGGCCTCGATCAGCGAGCAACCGGCCATGAAGCCGGCGGAGAGGACGATCGAGCCGAGCAGAACGCCGATGAACTTGGTGGTGCCGCCAGCCAAAAGCAGGGGCTTGTAGACGAACTGTGCGAAGGGGCCGACGCATGCGGCGATGCACGAGACGACGATTACCAGGCGGCGCTTGATGCCGAGGTTGTCTTGGATGATGCCATAGAAGAACATGATGAACAGTGTCACCAGTGAGTTAACGGAGTAGATGTCGCCTTGCTGGGCGGCGGTCATGCCCATGCCTTTGGGAGCCGGGCTGGTCAGCCAGATCGAGAAGAAGGACCACCAGATACCCCACGAGCAGAAGAACATGAAGATACCGGTGGAGCTCTGAAGATACGAGGGGTTTCGGTACGTCTTGGCGCCTTTAATTGCCATTTCATCACCTTTCTTTTCGGCATTGCTGCCACGCGATGCCTTTTTACTGTCGTCCTTGCCGAATTCTGCGGCATTGCCCTGGGCAAGAAACTGGTAAAAATATACGGCGAGAAACGATTTACGTCAAATTGTAAATCGTTTCCGGCGTTTTCGGATAAAGAGGAACCATATATTTGGATTATTGGTATGCATGTATCTAATAATCACGGTATCGCCTTGGTCAATCGGCTTGAAGCGTTGGTGCCGAGCTCGCCGCATGCTCGGGTAAATGCGCGGCCAATGTGACGCCGATATGCTGTTTCCGGCGTAGTTGCCGTATGACTTGCCTCGGCCCTGGTACGTTAGGCGCGACGTTTGTGTGTTCCTATCGTCGCAACTGTCGTATATCCGGGCGGGTGGGCGGAGAGCCCGGTGGTGTTCTATGCAGGTATGACGAGTGGGATTCCGCCAAGTATCTGTCGGTAGAACAGACAGAATGTCGGCAGACGTCTATCGGAATGTCGGCAGGCGTCTGTCGGAATACCGCTAAGCGTTTACCGGAATATAGATAGGTGTCTGCCGATGTGCCGGCAAATGTCTGTCGATGTGCCATCAAGCGCCGGCCGGGGACGCAGACGAGCGCCCGAATGCTTACCTGTTTTTGGCTGCGGAGCTCGTATTGATTGCGGAACCCCTATTGGCCACGGACCCACGTTCGAGCAACGTGCAGCGGATGCGTACTGGATTCGGTGCGTCGAGTGCCGGGATTGCGGCGACGGTTTTCTTGTTGTCGGTCGGGCGCAGATCGCGGTCCTCAATCATCGAGATCAGCTTGCGTGCGCCCCAATAACCCATTTCGTAATGGGGCAGCGCGATGGTGGTCGGTCGCGGCTCGAAGGTCTCCTTGATGATGCGGTTGTTGTCGATACCGACCACGGAGATGTCGCGGCCAATCTCAAGCCCGCGTTGCGCGGCGCACTGGTAGACGTACCAAGTGCGGGCATCGTTGAAGCAGAAGAAGGCGTCGGGGTGCGCGCGATCGAACAGCTCGGAGACGGCCTTGAGCGCGACGCCGTTGTTGGCCACGCTCGCGATGAGTTCCGGGTCGAAGGGCAGTCCCGCTTCTCTGAGGGCCTTTCGGTAGCCTCTCAGGCGCAGCGGTTCGGCAAGGAGATTTTCGCAGCAGCCGATGTAGGCGATGCGCCTGGCGCCTGATTCGATGAGGTATGTGGTGGCATCGTAGCCCATGGCGACTTCGTCGGGGACAATGTACGGCACGCTTTCGTCCGATGACGTCGCGTCGATGAGGACGGTTTTTTCGTGGGAAAGAGGCTTGGGGATGCTCGATATTCTGTCGTACATTTTGGCGTAAAGATAGCCGTCCACGCCGTATCGTCTGAGCGCGTCGATCTCGCCGGCTTCGTCGCCTTCGTCGTCCGCGTTGACCAAAAGCATCATGTATCCCAGCTCGCTCGTGGCGTCCTGAGCGCCCAAAATCATCTCTCCGGCGTACGGGGTGGTGGCGATTTCCTCGCTGATGAAACCGATGGTGCGCGTGTGGCTGGTACGCAGGGAGCGGGCGAGGGGATTGGGGCGATATCCCATTTCCTTGGCGATTTTGCGGATATGCTTGGCAAGTTCTTTCTTGACGTGCCCGTTCTCCCGGTGGTTCAGCGCCATTGAGACAGCGGTCACCGATGCTCCCGCCTCTTTGGCTACCTCTTTGATCGTGGTCATGGTTACTTATATACTCCCAGCGCGAGATTGCGCAGATAGCCTGACTCTTATGTTGTTCGCCGAATTTCGGCGGGGGCGCAAGGGGTCGGCGGCGATGTTCGTTTCAGCATGTATTTATCATATTACGATGATTCCGTATTCCCGCTGACGTTGTTGCATCCATTTGCTGAAGTCCGTTGCCGTGCCGGTTGTTGGGGCTTGCGGCGTTGGGGCTGAGGTGAAGGAGCCTACGGCGATGGGTTCGGAGACGATGGTCCTGCTGATGTGGTCTGCGGCGATGGGTTCGAGGCGACAGGGTTGGATACGTTGGTCCGGCGGCGAGGGTTTGAGGCGATCGGTCTGCGGTATTCGGTCGTGAGAGGACGGTCGAATACCGCATCGTCTTGCGCGGTCGTTGACATCGGCCGGCTGCGGATGGCGGCGTTCGGCGCATGATGATTTCACAATACGCATCTACGTAGGTTCGGTGATTTAGAATTGGAAGCGATGAGATGCTGCGGATTGAGCGCAGTTGATAGATAGGTATTTGAGGACACAGATAAAACCATTGATGACTGACTACGTTATGAATCACGATCACGCGAACAGGATGACGACGAAAACGGCGAATAATACGATAACGAATAAAACGATGACGAATAATATCGGCAATACGATAACAAGATCATTGAAGTCGGTCATAGCCATGCTGACAGCGGTGCTGTTGGTTCCGGTGCTTTCCGTCACCTTCACTCCCGACTGGGCTTCGGCCAACACCAACGAGGCGGGCGATGCAGTCGCCGTGTCCGACACAACCGGTGAGGGCGAGAGCGCCACGAGCGTGCTGGAATCGTTGCCGCTCAAGGGACGCGCGCCCAAAACGGGCTATAAGCGAGCCCAATTCGGACGGGCCTGGGCCGATGTGGATCGCAACGGTTGCGACACCCGCAACGACATTTTGGGGCGCGACCTCAAAGACAAGAAGTTCAAGGCCAGGACCAAGAATTGCAAGGTGATGTCGGGTACGTTGCAGGACCCGTATACCGGCAAGACGATTCGGTTCAAGCAGGGCAAAAAGACCTCGTCCAAGGTGCAGATCGACCATGTCGTTGCGCTCTCCAACGCCTGGCAGACCGGGGCGCAGCAGATCAGTGCTGGCCAGCGCAAGCAGATGGCCAACGACCCGTATAATCTGCTGGCCGTCGACGGGCCGAGCAACCAGCAGAAAAGCGACGGTGACGCCGCGACTTGGCTGCCGAAGAAGAAGTCTTACCGTTGCTCCTATGTTTCACGCCAGATCGGCGTGAAACACAAGTATGGCCTGTGGGTTACCAAGGCGGAGAAAGCCGCGATGCAACGCGTGCTCGCTTCGTGCCCGACGCAGACGGTGCCGGTCGATAACGGTCCGTTTGCCCGGAACGCGGCGGCGTCCCAATCTGGCGCGTCGGCCGGTAGCGCTGTCGGAGGCTCCAGAAGTTCCCAGTCGGGGAATAGCGGCGACACGGGTTCCGCCCAGCCTGCGCCTGCTCCCGCTTCTCCTGCGCCTGTCGCGCCTGCGCCCATCGCACCGCAAGACGGCGGTGATGCCTATTACCGGAATTGCGCCGCTGTGCGTGCCGCAGGCAAGGCGCCGTTGTATTCGGGCCAGCCTGGGTACCGTGCCGCTTTGGATCGGGACCATGACGGCGTCGCCTGCGAATAGGCGAAATGTGATTCATGACGGTTTTGCGCTCGAGCCATCAATCGTCAAATGGCATCGTATCTGAGCGTCCTGCGGTATGCGGGGTGGAGGTGCACGGGACGCTTAGTGAGTGAATATGTAAAACGTTTGACGAATTTCTGCGTCAACACGAAAGGCAAAAGCTTGCCTTGATTTTGTGACATTCTATACAAAACTGCAGAAACATTGATATTCTGGTGTTTAAAGTCTTTTGAAACTGTATGATTGTAGATATCGATTTCGCTTCCAAAGCAGGAAGAGAAGCGATACAGTATTGGGGTTGCGCAAGTCCACGTCCATGGTTGCCATGGTTGTGTTGTGTGACCACAATCCCCGAAAACGAAAGGACAGCTATGAAAGCCGTTGTATTTAAAGCGTATAAGACGTTCCCCTCACTTGAAGAAGTGGACAAGCCGACCCCAGGGCCGGGCGAGGTGCTGCTGAAGGTCGCCGGCGCAGGCTGCTGCCATTCCGATGTTTCGGTGTTCCGCGACTATGACGAGGTCACCGGCGCGCAGACCAAGCCGTCGTTCATCCTCGGCCATGAGACCTCCGGCTGGATCGAAGAGGTCGGCACCGGCGTCACCGGTTTCAACAAGGGCGATGCCTACCTGGTCTACGGCCCCACCGGCTGCGGCCACTGCAAGCGCTGTGTCGCGGGTGAAGAGAACTACTGCGAGAACATGGCCACCAACAAGTCGCTGGCCATCGGCCTCGGACGCGACGGCGGCATGGCCGAGTACATGGTCGTCCCCGCACGCAACCTCGTGCCGCTGGGCGACGCCGACCCGATCGCCGCGGCCCCGCTCGCCGATGCCGCGCTGACTCCGTATCATGCGATCAAGGCTGCGCTGCCTCACCTGCAGGGTGGCGGCAAGTACGCTCTGGTCATCGGCTTGGGCGGCCTGGGCCAGATTGCCATCCAGATTCTGAAAGCCATCACCGGTGCCACCATCATCGCCACCGATATGAAGCCGGAAGCCATGGCCAAGGCCGAGGAAAAGGGCGCCATCACCGTCAAGGGCGATGAGCACGAGGTCGAGAACATCCGCAAGATCACCGGAGGCCACGGCGTTGACGCCGCCTTCGATTTCGTGGGCATCGCGCCGACCATCGCCGCCGCGCAGGCCGCTTCCGCCATCGATTCCCGCGTGACCATCGTGGGCATCGCCGGTGGCAAGGCCTCCTACGACTGGTACAGCAACCCGTGGCAGCAGGAGCTCACCAGCGTCTACTGGGGCTCCATGCCTGAGCTGCACGAGGTCGCCGCGCTCTATCGCGAGGGCCTGATCACCCCCGAAATCGAGACCTATTCGATGGACAACGCGCTCGACGCCTACCACAAGCTGGTCGATGGCAAGCTCTCCAAGCGCGCCGTCGTGGTGCCTCACATGGGTGAGTGAGTGGCAGCGAAAGCAAATATTGTGAGTTAATCGGTCCTGACTGGATTTAATTGAACGAATGGCGGGATGCCCCAAGCGGGTGTCTCGCCATTCGTTGTTTTTCAGCACTTGTGTGGTGTCGGAATTGCTACGCTTGCAACGAGCGATGTTGATAGTAGCGGTCAGGCGCTCTATGATTTGAAGTATTGGTATTGAGTTGTTTGTGAAAGTGGGGAATTGGTATGCTTTGGGCTTGGATGCATCTGGTTGTCGGCGTGGTGCTGATCGTCGCGGTGGCCGTGGGGCTGCTGGGGCCGGCGAAAATGACGAAGATCTGGGCGATGATTGCCCGAGTCTGCTATATCCTCATTATTTTGAGCGGCGTCGTGCTGATTGTTCACGCCTGGCCGCATATCAGCGTGCTGCTGGTGGTGAAGATTGTGCTTGCGCTCGCGTTGATCGCGCTGGCGGAAATCGGGTTTGCGAAGAAAAGCAAGGATACGGCATCGGCTGTGGCCATCTGGGTGCCGATTGTGCTGGTAGTCGTCGTCACGGTGGCCGGCCTCGTCGTCTCCCACGGTTTCCCGCTCGTTATGCTGTAAAGGACGCGGCGGTTCCGGCTGTGCGCCTTACTACTCGATGCTGATGCGAATGCGAATGCGGCTGTGTGAAGGTATATAAGAGCTGGAACGTTGATCGGACGAGGCTTCATTAAGTTGGAGCCTCGTTTTTGTTTGTCTGGTTGACTGCTTGGTTGTCTGTCTGATTGTCGGTTTGTCTGACCGAATGACTGCTCGCCTGCCCGCCTGTGTCTGTTTGCTTGCCCATCTGATTGTCTGTTTGGTTGTCTGATTGCCTGCCCATCTTACGAGCTGGCGGATTATCTACCTGATTTTTGCGACGGATTTGGTGAAAATGTATCTAAAAACCGGTAACGGCGACTGTTTTCGTATATCCTCTCCTTTATAAGACATTGCCGACTGATCGTTGCTGATCGCATTATTGCGGTATCCAATTCGATTCGACAATGTGAGCGGGATGAGAGAACGAATCGGGGCTGTTATGGCTGTTTGGCGTTGGATGCATATTGTCGCGGGGGTATTGGTGCTGCTCGCGCTGGTGGTCGGTGTGCTTGGACCGGTCGGCATGGTCGAGGGTTGGGCGACGGTGGCGCGGGTCTGTTACGTCGTGCTGATGATCAGCGCCGTGCCGACGCTCGTGCACGCGTGGCGAGCCAATTGGCCGGCGACCATCGTCAAAATCGTTGCGGCGATTGGGCTTATCGGGATGTGCGAGGTCGCTTTCGCGCATCGGCTTCGTGGCGCTGCGCCGCTGCAGACGCTGTGGATGCCGCTGGTATTCGGCGTCGTGGTTTTTGTGCTTGGCCTGTGGCTTGCGCGCGGCAAACATCGTGGAGATGTTGGATCGGCGCGGCAGAAATGAGTTGTTCCTGTAGCCCTGCGGCCCTGTGGTTTTGGTTCCGCCATAAACAAGCCGGTTGCTGATATTCAGCGGTACTTTTAGGCAGGACTTCAGGACTTATTGATGAATGCCATCAAGGGGCTGCTGGCGGTGTCTGAGTGGCATTTTTATGGCAGAAGCGGTTTGGACATGCCGATTTGAATGGAATCAGTGCGAAGATTATTGCGACACGCAAAACTTGACACGCAAATCGAGAAGTGGCTGTATAATAGTGTTCTGTTGCCCCTCTGGCTCAATGGTTAGAGCAGCGTCCTTTTAAGTCGTGGGTTGTGGGTTCGAGTCCCACGGGGGGCACTTTCGGTCGCCGGGCTTGTTTCTGGCGACTTTTTTCGAGTTATAGGCTATTCCGGGATACTTTGGAATTGTGGTTTTGTTTTTTGCTATATAGTCGTTGCCGCCCGTGATGGCATTTTGCTCCGCGATCTTACACAAATAACCCGGGTAATAGGATGATTGAAAGTTGCAGGCGGAAATCATAGCAGAACCGGTGAGTGAAATCAATTGATTGTGATATGGAAACCGTTGGGTCGGCATCCAAAGAATTGAATACCGACCTGCGGCACTGTACAAAAGGCGCTGAAAACACCTTATTGATTGGCGTCGTCCGCTAAAGCTTTTTTGCCCGACTTTATCAGTGCGAACGAATGGTGAGTCAACCAATACCCCTAGTATAACCGCCCCTCAAGATTCAGCCTTTCAGATATGCTGTATCCGTCGCGGAAGCCCATATGGTGTGGGTGGAAGTGATCGCGCGGGCTGCCCGGCCTGTGCGCCGCTGCCGCGTCCGACGTGGCGCGGCACTGTACAAGGAATAGGCATCGTCATGCCCAACGAACAGAAAGGACCGAGCGAGAGCAATCATCTGCAGGAGTTCATAACGGCGCTGCTTGCCGTTTTCATTGCGAAGACGGATAGTTTCGTCGTGGACGTTATGTTGATAGCCGTTACTGGCTATCTGCTGGTGATGGACTATGAGGATAGGCGCAATCGCTGATCGGTAAAACCTGCCCGGCTTGTTCGGGCAGGCCCTTTCTTAGTCATTTCGTTTGCTTTTATCTGGCTGTTTCCTTTGACGGACATGATTGAGTGTTTGTCTCAGCTGACACTTTTTTGAATAAACCAAGACGGTATTTCTTGTATTCGTTCCCAAGGAGTTTTGGTCGGATTCTCAAAAGCGCGCATTTTCCATAATTCGGTGATAAAAGTAAATGTGATGAATGTGCTCATTGCAGAAAGCAAATTACGAATGGTGGCGATACCGACTTCATTAGTGGTCATCATTTCTTTAATAATGGTTGCTGTTGTGGTTGGAAAGCCATCTTTTCCGCGCAATATTTGCAATGTTGCAACCAGCTGATTTTTGCTGGGGTCGTTCAATGCTAGTACTTCTAATTTATGTAGTTCAGGTAAAAGAGCGTTGAGTCTAAGTAATTCGAAAATGAATAGGGTTGTTGCCAAGCCGCAGAACAATATTCCCGCGACCTGATAAGGGAATGTGTCGGCAACCCATTTTAGGTTTCTACTATGACGTGCATCGTTCAAAGCGAGAATCACAACAAAACACTGGACAATCATAGCTAAAAGGATTGGTATAAGAATGATGAGGCAATCGCTATCGGTAAATAGATGTGCTTCAATGACGGTAAGAAAAAGAAATGTCAAGAAAAGCGAATAGGCAGTGATTCCGATTTTGCTCCAGAAGATTTTTGCTCGGTATACGAAATTGATGTTTCCTTTGCGTGTGGCAGCGCCTAGATATAACCATAGCCATAATATCAAAATGATCGGTACTATTTCCCAAGCGATTGTCGTATCTTCTAGGATGATTTCTATAAGACGCCAGATAAGCAATATCAATATTGCGAGCAATATAAGAATGAGGAACATTGCCACGATACGTTGCAAGATGGCGCTTTTCCGTTGTGGAATATCAGGTAAAGATGAAAACTGAGCTGGGATATATATAAAGCTCACAATGCATAGGGCGAATAAGAAGAAGAGAATTCCCGCGCTGATCCAGTACAGAACGTAATATACGGCTGTTGCGTTGAAGATTATTTGTATGGTTGCGCCAAGAGTAAGCGATCCGGCACCAAGAAAAATAGTGCAGGCAGCGCTATTTAAGGAGGATCAGGTAGCGAATACAGGTTTGTAAGCGATTGATTGTGGCTGTTTGGTTTTAGTGTCTCGTCTTAAAAAGTATTGTGTAAAGTCGAATATGAAATCCATGAACCAAGCTATCGCCATGCAGGTGATGATAGCTGAACAGAATAAGAGCAAGTAGCGTAATAGTTGTCGGTTATTTGGGTTGCGTAATAACCCGCACAAGAATAGAGGCAAAAAGAAGAAACATATCGAGCTGGACGCGAAAATCGCCCTTGATACAGGGTTGAGCAATCTGATGTAGAAACGGTACGCAAAGTTGGATACCAATATACAGTATGCGATTTCGAAGCCGGCTAAGAAATATAGCAGTATTGAGAATTTTCCGTAAGTAGAAAAGAGCGGTTTCTTGCAGAGCCAGATTGTCAAAATTAAAGTAGTGGATATGGTGAAGACGCATTGTCACAATCGTTTTCTTCGTATGCGTTTGGCGTTATAGGTGTCAGTTATCTTTTCTTTTGTTTTGCGGAAGTTGCGAAAGTTTTTAGTTCGCTCGCAATGCTCTTTGTGATACACTATCTTCATCCCGCCTGTCATTGTTGTTATACAGCATAGTTGGGTACTTGTATCTGGGACACAGTGTGCGTAATTTAAAAGATAAGGTGTGTTTAATCGTTTTGGCTAGAGTATACTTTTAGAGTATAATTAATTCATGAGTTCTGATGGGGTTATTTTCGCGAAGTCGGCTGAACGGCACGGCTACACGGTGGAGGACGTGTTGTACGCGTTCCTCCATGAGACTCGCAGGCTGACCTTCGTCTCGCACGGGGAAACGTACTTCAAATTTACGGGAAAGTACCGTGGCGACGCGTTGGTGCCCACTATCGAGGTGATGATGAAGAAGGCCGGCGGCAGGCTGGTGGTCTTCCATGTAAACGCCGAACAGGGCAACTTCTGGAACAAGGACTGAAAGGAAAGGCATTATGAGCGATCTCGAGCACTGGGAATGGGACGATTCAAAGGCCGTCGAATCGACAGGAGAGCAGGCGAGCCGTGAGGCCGCGGCCATGCTGATGGAAATGACCGGCATGGACAATGTCGATGACGCGCAGGCCGTTATGCTCGGCCGTCCGCGCGCGGGGCAGAAGAAGGAGCGTACGGTGAGGCTTCAGGTGCTGGTGCCTGAGTCGTGGAGCAAGAATGCTGACCGGCAGGCGCAAAAGCATGGTACCAATCGTTCCGAGTGGTTGCGTCACCTGCTTCAAGGCCCGCTGCAGACCGCCTGATTTTTGTTCCAGAGAAGGGATGCTCGCCAGAATTTTTTCTGTTGAGCGTCCTTTTAAGTCGTGGGTTGTGGGTTCGAGTCTCACGGGGGCACAAGCAAGGTACCGTCGTTCGGCGGTGCCTTTTTGTTTTAGGGGTTGCGAAATTTTCCGAAGCAATCAGGCAGTGCGCTTGTCGAAATTGCTGAGCACGGCGTCGAGCAGGCCGGGGAAGACCGCGTCGAATTCGGGGCGGCGGAGACGGGCGCTCTGCTGGACTCCGTGGTGGTCGCGCCAGACCAGGCCTGATTCTCGAAGCACCTTGAAATGGTGGGAGGCCGCGGTTTTGGTGATGCCCAGCGCACGGTAGATGTCGCCGCAATGCATCTCTCCGTTGGCGTCGAGCAGCGCAACGATGCGGAGTCGAAGCGGGTCGCTCAAAGCGAACATCGCTTGTGGCAGGGTGACGTCTTTGGGGTCGGTGTGCAGCTGGTCGTTCATGTTTCCATGATACGATAGTCAAACTAGTTCAATAAATATTGAACCGATGAACGATAAAAGAGGTCAGCAATGATTGACGAAGCCATCACCCAGGAAACAGACCGTTTTGTTGCTGCGCGCGACGCGTATAAGGAAGCCAGCCCGCAGGTGGTCGGCGACTTTCTGGCCTTGAAGCGCGACGCCTTGAAGCCGGGGGCGCTTGACGGCAAGACCAAGGCGCTGATCGCCGTATTGATGGGTGTGGCGCGTGGCAGCGAACGGTGCATCATGACGCATGTGCGTGCGGCGGCCGATGCGAGAGTCTCTCGAGATGAATTGATCGAGGGGCTCAATATGGCCATCGTCTTCGGCGGTGCCCCGCAGTATGGCTACGCCAGCTACGCGCTGAGTGCGTACGACACGTATGGCCAAGATGGTAGATAATACAAACGCGTGGGCGCTACGCATGAAATATATGGCGTAGCGCCCACGCGTCTAGATATTGCCGGTGGCGTTAGCCCCTATGGCGGCCTTTGCTCTTTCCGAACAGTTTGATGCCTGCGGCAAGGGCGAGTGCGGCGGCCGCGATAAGCGCAACTGCGACGACGGAAGCACCGGTTACGGCGATTCTGCGGTTCGACTTGCCTTTGGCGGGGTCCGTGGTGCTTGCTGCGCCCGGACGCTTGTTGCTGTCGCTCTGTCCCGTCTGATGCGGATTACTCGGGGACGTGGGCTTGCCGGAGTTGCTCGGTGTTCCCGACGTTCCGGGGGTACCAGGTTTGCTGGGCGTACCAGGATGACCCGGATTGCTGGGATTACCGGGGTTACTAGGGTTGCCGGGTGTAGGGTTACTGGGATTCGGATTGCTGGGTGTGCCGGGGTTGCCGGGATTGGGCTTGCCGGGCGTACCGGGATTGGGATTGCCGGGGTTGCCGGGGTTGCCGGGGTTGCCGGGGTTACCGGGGTTGCCGGGATTGCCGGGGTTACCGGGGTTGCCGGGATTGCCGGGATTGCCGGGGTTACCGGGGTTACCGGGATTGCCGGGATTACCGGGATTACCGGGATTGCCGGGATTGCCGGGATTACCGGGATTGCCGGGATTACCGGGATTGGGCTTGCCGGGATTGGGCTTGCCGGGATTGCCGGGGTTACCAGGCTGACCGGGGTTACCGGGGTTGCCGGGATTGGGGTTGCCGGGATTGCCAGGCGTACCAGGCTTCGCCTCCCATTTGGCCACGAGGGTGATATCCGACTTGACCGGTGTGGTGGCGGTGTTGTAGTCGACCAGCGTGCCGCTGCCGTTGTCGATCTGCCAGCCCTTGAACGTGTACCCGTTGCGTGTGGGGTCGGCCACCGTCCCGACAGGTTGCCCATCTTTGACCTGCATGGGGTTGATGGTGCTGCCGCCCTCGCCGGTGTCGAAGGTGACCGTGTGGGTCCCGGATGTTGGCGGTGACGGGGGTTCGGGGTCGCCCTGCGTCCACGTGGCGTGCAAGGTGAGGTTGCTGGTCACTGGCGTCGAGAAATCATAGTCGACGAGCTCGCCGTTGCCGTTCTTGCGAACTTGCCAGCAGCCGAACGTGTAACCGGCGCGTGTGGGGTCCTTCGGCTTGGTCACGGTGTCGCCATCGTGCAGGCCGGTCTGGGTCTTGACCTTGCTGCCGCCTTCGGATCTGAAGAACGCGGCGTAGGTGACGGTGAGGCTTCCGCCTTTCGAACTCCCGTTTCCGCCGTCTGGGGGCAAGCTGCCTCCGGGGGATGAGGGGTCGCCATCGCCATCGCCGTTCGGTGGCTGGGTGAAGAGCGTCACATTGGCGCTGAAGGTTCCCGAAGCGTGGTTCAACGTGCCTTGTTGCTTTACGTGAGCGATGACTAGGTTCACTCCCACCGGAGCATAGACGGTGATACGGCGGTTGATGAGGTTTTGGCCGGAGAGGATTTGGCAGCCGGTCGGGTCGCATGTGGCGTCCAGCGAGCTGATGGTGCTCATTCCTGGCGTGTCATAGGTTGCGGGCGACAGGGATCGCATCTTGTATTGCAGTGTCTGATTTGTCAAGTCAAACGTGCGTAAAGCGGGAAGCGTGGCCAGTGTCTCGGTGTCTTCCAGGTAATTGCCGCTGAGATTCACGTCGGTGAGGCTGGTGAGCTTACTCAGGGTGTAGATATTGGTGAGGCCATTGTCGGAGAGGTCGAGGGTGGTGAGGTTGGTGAAGTTCTCCAATCCGGAGAGGCTTCTGATTCCCCTGTCCGCGGCGTCGAGTGTGGTCATGGAGTCCACCATCTCCTGGGTGAGCACCGATGTCGGGTCGGCGTTGCCCACTTGTTCGGCGATGGCTTCGGCAAGATTCGGGTCGCGTACGCAATCGGCGATGGAGTTCTGCCCGATGATGCAGGTGCCGTAGATGACCCACTTGGCGTAGAGCGTGAGGTCGTGTGTCACCGGTGTCGAGAAATCGTAGTTCTTGCCGGTCAGGGCGAGGTTGGTCTTCCATCCAGCGAACGCATACCTGCTATGCGTCGGGTTCTCGGGCTGCTTGACGGGGTCTCCGGGAGCGACGCGTTGCTCGGGTACCGGGGTTCCGCCGTTCGTTACGAAGGTGACGGTGTAGGGCGTCAGCGTCCAATGAGCGATGAGGGTGGTGTCGCCGGTGATCGAGGTGTCGAAGTCGTAGTCGGTGAGTTTGCCGTCCTCGCCGCGTATCTGCCAGCCCATGAAGGTGTAGCCCTCATAGGTCGGTTCGTCGGCGGGCTTGTGCGCCTTTTCCCCGTAATTCACTGTCTGCGGAGGGACCTTGCTGCCCTTGCCGGTGTCGAAGGTGACGGTGTAGGGGATGGGGGTCCACTTGGCGATGATGGTGATGTTGCTGGTGACGGGGGTGTCGAAGTCATAATCGACGATCTTGCCGTCTTCGTCGTCATATATCTGCCAGCCAGCGAAGGTGTAGCCGGTGCGCGTTGGGTCGGTGGCCGGTTTGTTCGCCTTGTCGCCGTAAGCGACTTTTTGCATGTTGACAGGGCTGCCGTCGGTTCTGAAAAGGACCGTGTAGACGGTTCGCTCCCACTTGGCGATGAGTGTCAGATCGCTGGTGACGATTGTTGTGGCGGGGTCGCAGTCGGTGAGCTTGCCGTCCTTGCCGCGTATCTGCCAGCCTTTGAAGGTATGGCCGATGAAGGTTGGCTTTGCGACGGAGCCGATCGGCTCTCCATATGGAATATTCCGCGCTTCCACAGTGCTCGCGCCTTCTCCGGTGTCGAAGCTTACCTTGTATATGATGCGCGCCCACTTGGCGTACAGGGTGAGGTCGCTGTTGATAGGCTGGTTGGGGTTGAAATCGGCCAGCTGGCCGTTGCCATCCTTGTATTGCCAGTTGACGAAATTGTAGCCTTCGCGGATTGGGGTTTGGGGCAGCGTGAGCGTGTCGCCCTCGCCGACGTTCACCGGGGTGATGGTGGACGCGCCCTTGCCGGTGTCGAAGGTGACCTTGTGGGTGATGCGTTTCCATTGGGCGGTAAGAGTGATGTCTTTGGTGACGGGCTTGCTGAAATCATAGTCCGTCCATACGTTGCCATCCTGATACTGCCAGCCCTTGAATTCGTATCCCTGTCGGGTCGGCGCCGGCGGCTCCTGGGCGGTGTTGCCCTCGTAGACGGTCTGCATGGGAACGGTGATGCCGCAGCCGGTGTTGAAGTTGACGTAGAACTTGCTGCGGGCGGGCAGGGCGCTGGTGATGGTGCCCGAGAACAGGGCGCTCGCCGCGTCGTTGATGCTGACGCTCTGGTTGAACGACACGGACACCTGATCCGCGTCCTCCGGTTTGGCCCATGTGGCGACGCCGGTAGATTGGTCGTAAGTGCCGGATGCCGGGTTCAGGCTCGGGGAGGTGAGGAACGACCCATCGGGCAACTTGGGGGTCTTGATGGTGGCGTTGGTCCAAGTCGCCGATTTCGGAGCCCTGACGAACTGGTTGGCGAACGAGACCGTCGTGAGTTCCGGAAGCGCCGTGAGCGGCTTGAGGTCGGTCAGGGAGTTTCTGTCGAGGTGGATTTCGGTAAGCTCGTCGAGCTTGGCTATTTGCTCTGCCGACGGAAGCTTGGTGATGGCGTTGCCGGAAAGGTTGAGATAGTGCAGGTCTTGCAGACCGAGGATCGGCCCGAAGTCACTGACCGCATTCCAAGCCAGGTTGAGCGAGGTCAGGTTGGTAAGTCCCTTGATCGCAGAGATGTCTTGGATGCCGTTGGTGCTTCCTGTCCTGCCGTTGATGGTGAGATCGGTGAGCTTGGTGAGTCCCTTGATTGCTGAGATGTCGCTGAGCGCGACTCCGGAGGATTCCAGCTGTGTGAGGTTCTTGAACTTGGCGACCGGCGCAAGGTCGTAAACGCCCGTTTGGTTGAGCCTCAGATAGGTGAGTTTGGTGAGTGTGCCTGCGGGTTCGATGGATTGAATTCGCCGCATTCCGGAGAGATTGAGCGAGGTCAGATTGGTGAAATACTGGATTCCCTCGATGGATGTGGCACTGCTGTCGCTGAGATTCAGGATCTTCGTGGTGTCGACCATCTTTTGTGTGAAGGTCGAGGTGACGTCGGCGTTCAACGCCTTGGCGATTTGGCCGGCAAAGGTGAGATCGGGGAAGCAGTTGGCGATTTTGCTCACGCCGATTGAGCACCCATTGGTGCCTGCTATCCATTGTGCTATGAAAGTGGTGTCACGGTTGATGCTGACGCCTGAGGTGAGATCGGCGTCGACGAGTTTGCCGTTGCCGTCCTTGTCGTATTGCCAGCCGACGAACACATAGCCGGTGCGGGTCGGAGGGGTGACGTGGACCACCCAGCCTGCAGTGTATTGGGGATCGATGGCGGTGCCGCCCTCGCCAGTGTCGAAGGTGACTTTATACAGGGCCTTCCATCTGGCCTTGAGCGTGATGTTGTCGGTAATTGGTGAGTTGTAATCGAAGTCGACCCATTGGCCGTTTTTCTGTATCTGCCAGTGGGCGAACTTGTAGCCGGTGAGTTTCGGAACGTCATAGCCGACGGACCACAGCGAGTCGCCATCGGGAACCTGAACGTTCTCGACCTTGCTGCCCCCGTTGGAGTCGAAACTGACGGTGTAGACGCGTTTCCATGCGGCGCGCAGCGTGATGTCGCTGGTGACGGGTGAGCTGAAGTCGTAATTAGACCACGAGCCGTCTTCCTCTTGGACCTGCCAGCCTATGAACTTGTAGCCGTAGCGCGTAGGGTCTTTGGATGGGCGCGCGGCCTTTTGGCCTTTGATTATGTGTTGTGTGGGATATGATGAGAAACTGTCATAGGTGTCCGTGAAGGAGACCTGGTACGAGTCGAGAACCCGTTGCGATATCGTGCCACTGAAGCTGATGCCGTTGTGTCTGAAGGTGGGCGGGCTGCTAACGAAGTCCAATCTCGCGGTGTCGGTGCCGGCCAGCGACCCCCAGGTCGCGGTGCCGGTGTCGGTGTCGTAGTGGCTGGTGGATGCTGGGCGTAGTCTTTCGGGTTGAAGGTATTCGCTGTTGATTCCTTTTGCCGTCTTGATGGCAATGCGGTCTACGGAGCCAACGTCTTTGAGCTTGATATTCTGGCTGTTGACGGAAACCTGACGATCGGTGTGGCACCACCATGCTGCGCACTGATATTCTGGTAGTCCGCTAAGAGGCGAGATGTCGGTGATGTTATTGCCGTCTAAATTGAGGCTGGACAGCGAGGTCTTGGTGAGAGTTGGGAAAAGACCGGTCAACGGGGTCAGGTCGCTGATGCGGTTGTTACGCAAGATCAGGCTATCTATGCCGGTAATCTGTTCGATCCCTTTCAGATTGTCAATGCTGTTGTTGCTCAAATCCAGTCTGCTGATTTTTGTTGATGCGGCAAACGTGGGGATGCTGGTCAATTTATTGCTATTGAGCGATACATCAGGTAGGGATTGGTCGGTAAATGTCACCTTGGTGATGTTGTTGTTTGACAAATCAAGATTCTCAAGGTGAGGCGGGACGTGAATGGTCGTCTTAGTGAAGTTATTGTACGACAAATCGATCTTGTCGAGACTGGGCAAGTCTTTCAACGCATCCATGTTGCTGATTTTGTTATAAGACAGGTTGAGGGCGATTTCGTCCGGGTCATGGTGTATGCAGCCACCGATGCCACCGAGTATCTTTTGTTGGTCATCGGAAGAGAGGCCGTTGCGATTGCCTAGATTGGTGAGGCTTGCCAGAGGCGTGATGTCATCGATTGCGTTCCCTCTCAGATCAAGGTATACAAGGTGCGTGAGCGAGCTCAGTGGCGTGATGTCTTTGATGTTTGTGCCGGAAAGATCGAGCCAAATAAGCTGGTTGAGGTGGGCGATGAAGCTGAGTTCCAAGGGCTTTTTATTGTCGCTGGGATTGTCGGGGTTGCTTATGCTAGGATCTTTGAACAGGAGCATTGCACTCAACGCTTTGAGATTTTTCAATTGTCCGAGTGGGGTAAGATCGATGGGTTGCTGCTGTGAGGGTGGGACGCTATAGTCGCGTTGCCTTTGCAGCGCATTGATATTGAGCTGCGCCAGGTTCCGGAATGAGGCTATTGATTCCATTGTGAAGTCATCGGTGACTGTCGAAGCCTCGAGGCTCAATCCGTAAAGGGAATGATTTTCTTCCCACCGATATTGGTCGGCCGTGATGAGGTCTTGCTCGAGTATGAGAAACTGCAATGTCGGCATCGAAGAGAATTGGCTTAGATTGATTGGGGTGGATGCCTCAGTGGGGTAATTCTGTGATCGGTCGAAACCGTGGAGTTTGAGGAAAGAGAGATTGTGCATCTGATAGAGCGGTGTGAAATCACGAAGCTTTGGGTTCGCGTATTCATCGATCTCTAGGCTTGTAATCCCCAGATATTGGATGCCCTCGAGATTGCCGATACCTCGTAAATTGTCGAGATACCGGATTTTGCTGATAATGTCTCGTGAGAAGACGGTGGTGGTGTTGGAATTTGACGCTTCGGCCACCGCTTGTGCCAGCTGCGGGTCGGGGAAGCAGTCGGCGATGGTGCTTTGGCCGATATTGCAGGTGCCGGATTGGGCTTTGGGCGTTTGCGGCTGTTGTTGCTGTTGTGTCGGTTTTGTCTGCTGCGTCGTTGCGGTCAGCGGTGAAGTGGGTGCCGCCAAAGTGGGCTTGGACGTTGCCGGTTGCGTTGCCGGTTGCGTCGGCTGGGAGGAGACCGGTGTTGAGGGATTTTGGACTTGTTGGCCCGATGTGGATGAGGGTTGTGGGGTTGCTGTTGCGGCGGCTTCGGCAGATTGGCCGGATTGGTCGGATGTCTGATTCGAATTGGAACTCGACTGGTTTTCTTGCTTTTCTGCTGATGCTGATGCCGATGCCGTCTGCGCGGTGGTGGGTTGCCCCGGTGGCTGGCCGGAGCCGAACATCGCGGGCTGCCCCGCGGATGCGGTCTGTGGCACGAACATCGCAACGCTGATGATGGTGGCGATGATTGCAACGATTGACCGACGGCGTCTGCTGCTGCCGCTCCCTTTATCTCCCATGATGTGCCCTCTTCTTTGTCTGGCTCTCCGTAATATCGCTGTCCCGATGCGGAATCAGCAAGGACGGCAGTATATACGAGGATAAATTTTATCAGAAAGTAAGCACAAATATGTGTAATATCACACCATATGTAATAAAGATTATTCGTTTGGAGTGATTGGTGTTGTTGGAGCGACCGATTCGATTGCTGTAACAGATGAGATGTGGGATATTGTGTGTCGTATCGGGTGCGGTTGCAGGAAGCGATGGTTTGGCTTGAGGGTTCACATCACGTAATAGATAAATAAATAGGGTGAGATTTACAGGTCTGCGGGTCGAACGCTTGCCGCACATGCGTGAAAACGCGCGACCCGCATGTTGCGCTCAGAGCTGTCCCAAGGCCTCGAGCTTGGTCTTGAGGTCGGTGGCGCTGGGCTCGACTTGGAAGCTGCTGTCGGAGAAGAGGACGACCGGGATGTGCTTCTGGCCGCTGATTTCGATGGCCTTGGCCTCGGCGCCGTCCTCGTGCTCGATGTCGTGCCAGTTGTAGGCCACGCCGAAACGCTCCAGCGCCGCCTTCGCCCGCTTGCAGTCGCCGCACCAGTCGGCCCCATAGATCTCGATGTTCACGTTGTCTGCCATGTGCTGGCTCCTTTCTGATTCGTCTGCCGTATTCGGCGGATGCCGGTAATCTGCCTTGATGATAGAACGGCTCGGCGATGATGGAAAGAGGTTTCGCTGCGCACGTAGAACGTATATGACGATGTTGTGTGTCGGCAAGGATTGGCGCGATGTTTCATTGGCATATTCGCTTTCCGCCGACGTGCGGCAGGCGCGTGGTTCATAGCAACCGGGTCGTAGACTGGGGCCATGCCTTGCACAACGTTACTTGTAGGAAAAAATGCCAGCTACGACGGATCCACGCTCATCGCGCGCAATGACGACAGCGGTGGCGGACGCTACGATCCGAAGCGGTTCGTGGCCGTGAGCCCGGCCGACCAGCCTCGCCATTACCGCAGTGTGCTGAGCCACGTCGAAATCGATCTGCCCGACGATCCGTGCGCCTACGTCATGGCACCAAACGCTCTGCGCAACCGCGGCATCCTCGCCGAGGCCGGTGTGAGCGAGCGCAACGTGGCGATGAGCGCCACCGAGACCATCGCCGTCAACGAACGCGTGCTTGGCGCCGATCCGATGGTCGAGCTGCATACCGTGCCCGCTGATGGTGATGGCAAAGTCGCTTCTGGCACGGGTCATAACGGCGTCAATAGCACTGAGCCCGCACCATCCGTCGATGCGCTGTGGGCGTCGATCGGCGAGCCTGAACCCTATGACGCGGGTTGTGCCGATGACATCGCCAATCAAGGGCTGGACGTGTACCTTGCCCATGGTGGCGAGAGCCGGCTGCAGCCCGGCGGATTTGTGGGTGGTAAAGCCGCTGGTGAAAACCCTGCTGAAAGCGCGATTTCAGCCGGCACCCGCCGCGAGATTCCCGGCGGTATCGGCGAAGAGGACATCATCACGTTGGTGCTGCCCTACGTCCGCTCCGCACGCGAAGGTGTCATCCGTCTGGGCGGGTTGCTCGAACGTTACGGCACCTACGAGGCCAACGGCGTGAGTATCTGTGACGGCGACGAGGTGTGGTATCTCGAATCTATCGGCGGCCACCATTGGATCGCCCGTCGCGTGCCCGACGATTGCTATGCCGCTATCCCTAACCAGCTCGGTCTTGACCATTTCGATTTGGTGGAGGCGCTGGCCGAACCGAAGCCGGGCGAGACGGACACCCGCGACTACCTCTGCTCGGCCGATTTGCGTGAGTTCATCGAGGCGAACCACCTCGACCGCAGCATGGACAGCTCCGAGGAGCATTGGCGTCATCTCAACCCGCGCAAGCTTTTCGGCACCTCGACGTTCCGCGACCATATCTACAACACCCCGCGTGCCTGGTACATGCAGCGCTGCCTCAACCCCAGCGAGGACTGGGATTCGCCTGCCGCCCGCTATACGCCGATTTCCGATGACATCCCGTGGGTGCGCAGGCCGGAAAGCAAGGTCAGCATCGAAGACGTGAGCGTCGTGCTGAGCTCGCATTATCAGGACACTCCGTACGATCCGTATGGTCACGCGGGTACGCCGGCGACGCGCCACAGCTTCCGTCCGATCGGCATCAGCCGCACCGGTCACTTGGCGATCATGCAGATCCGCGGTTATCTGCCCGCCGAGGCCGCGAGCTACCGATCCGTGATGTGGCTGGCGTTTGGTTCACAGCCCACAACCGCCAACGCGCCCTTCTATACCAACGTTTCGCGCACGCCCGCGTATCTGCGCGATACGACCGGCGAGGTCTCCACTTCCACGCTCTACTGGACCAACCGTCTCATCGCGGTGCTCGCCGATGCGCACTTCGACCTGACCGATAGCGCCGTCGAGGCGTTCCGCGAGGACATCTTCTCGCACGGTCATCGTTTCGTCGCCGAGGCCGATGCGCGGCTTTTGCAGGCGGTGCGGAAAGCCGCGGCCGCGCCGGTTGATGGCCAAGAAGCGCAAACCGCTGAGCAGGCGCAATCGGTACTGGACGAACGGCAGACGGATGCTGCGCGTCCGATTATGGAAGCCGCGAACCAGCGCATGGCCGACTATCTCGAGGCGCGCAGCAAGCAGTTGCTCGACAAGGTGCTCTACATTTCCAGCGAGCACATGCACAACGCTTTCGCCCTCTCGGACCGTCCACAGCAATAATCGACGACGGCGCAAGCAAGGTTCCCGCAAGCAAGGTTCCTAAGTGTCCATCTGTATAGCGCTTGGTCATTGCGTGGGGGCTGCCGTTGTCTCCAGCAGGGTGATGCCTTGGAAGCCGTTGGCATTCGTGAGGGCGACGAGTGTCAACGATACCGGTTTGAACCCCAAGGTCTTGTTTTCCGTTGTCTTGGTCTCTCCCAGACGGAGGTCCACTGATTGCATCGGGTAGGACTTGTGGTTCCTTCTGACGACGATGTGTGCTGACGTGTCATCTCCGTTTCGGGTGCCGAGTCCATAGGGCAGGTCGGCCTGTACGTCCCCGAAGTCGATGGTTTCGCCCAATGCCGCGGTGCTGGTCCGGCCTTGGGCGAGTTGTTCTTGGGGGATGTTAGCCGATTGTTGGGTGACAGGGCCGTGGTGGTAGGGCTCGACCAGTACGGTGATGCCCTGAACCCCGTCGAAATCGATGAGTTTGATCAACGTCACCGAACAACCGAATTTCTTTACGGTCACCGTCTTGCCGAGCTCCAAATCCAGAATAGGATTGAGATCATCGGTTCGGTCGCTGCTGCTCCCGATTACTGGATTAATCGAGTAATGGCCGTCGGTCTTACCCAAAGTATGAGGCACTCCCATACCCACATCGCCAAAATCCATAGTGCCGCCGAGCTGTGCGGACTGGACTCGTCCCTTGTCGATGCGTTCCTGGGAAATGTCGGCGGATTCCCTGACGATTGGTCCCTGCTGCTGGTTCATGTGTTTTCCTTCCATATGCAGGTTTGTGAAATCCACTGCGATGATCGCCGTCACGACCGCCACAAACGCGGCTATGATGATGAGCACAAGATGTTTGCGGCCGTGTCTTCCTGCCTGTCTCGTTTTATCGTTCAAGTCGGTCATTTCTGGGATTCCATCGTGAAGAGTCGGTTGAAGTCTTCCTTGCTGATCCAGAACACGCCGTCCTCGTCATCGGCCTTGTAGTCTGGACTCTGACTGATTTTGCCCCATGGGTTGCGCAGGCCGATCATCCCGTCTTTGGCTCCGACGACCTCATAGGCGTGGTTGGGTACAATTCGGATATTGGCGCCTTTGCCCGAACCGGGTGCCTGTGTGGCCCATAGAGAATGAGAATATTTATCTTCCCCGTTATCGGTCTTGCCGTAGTCACCGCTGCTGGCGACGGATATGCCGCCGTCCTCGGACCCGCCGGATTTGGTGGCGTCACTGGCTATATCGTGGAAGGTGAAGCCGAACAGCTGGAAGTATTTCTGTGATTCGGCGAGGTTGCCTTCACCTAGGGCGAGGGAGGCGTTGCCGGGGGTGTTGCCATCCAAGGCACCTTTGCCGAAGCCTTTCTCAATGGCTGCCTCATACAAGGAGGCGATACCGGGCAGGCCGTCTCTTGTCACACCGTTGGAGGCGATATCGGTGACCGTGACCCATTGAGGCTTGCCGCTCTTGTATATCCTGACTTTGTAGCAATGGTGCTTCTCGTCCCATTTGACGCCGTTCCTGAGTTGTTTGCGTCCCTCAGAGGTCTCCATCATGGCGTCGAGCGTGGCTATTAGCCAACAGTCGCCAATTTGTCCTTGATTATTTTCTCCGGGATCCAGTGGATCGTAGCCGATCGGACCTTCCAATACAGCCCAATAAATAGGACTGTCATCTTTGCCGTCGGGATTGATACCGTGTCCGACCTTGCCGTACTTGTTCTGGTTGTTTTGGTAGAGGTGACGTGTGGCTTGGTCAAGGGTGTGGAGACGTTGGATCTTGTCCTCGAGCCTGTTGGCCTGTTGCTCGCTTCGCCACCACATGCGGTCTAGCAGTCCTTTGAGTTCTCCGGCGTCGTCAGGCAGTAGATCTTGGGCCCGGCGCAGAAGGTTGTCGGCTTGGCGTATACGGTTGACGCAGTCGGCGATGCCGTCCTCGTCGAGGTAGTCATCCTCGATCAGAGACTCCAGGCGCATGCGAAACTCGCGGTTGTCGGCCATGATCTGTTCGCTTTGGCTGATGGCCTGTTCGAGCCGAGGTTTGACCACGTCGGTGGCCTGTCGCTTTGCGGCGGTCCATGCCTGGCCGGTCAGTGTGGTGTCAGCAGCGAGATCATCGAGGGTGCGTATGGCTCGTCTTGTCTCTTGCTGGCGGGCCCTAATGTCATGGTCGGCCTGGCCGAGGGCGGCTAACAGCTCTGGTTTGTCGACGATCAGTCCCATGGGCCCCTCCCTTGCTTCTCCTTGTTCTCGTATTTGTGCTTCGTGCGGTACAGGCTCTCCTGCTCGTCGCGGATATCGAGCGCGTTTTTATGTTGCCGTCTGGCCTGGTTGGTGAGTATATCGTATGTTTCGGCGCAGCCGTTTTGTGTCTGCCGAAATCCAGCTTCTCGTTCCTCGTTGTCCTGCTCGAGCTGTCGCCATTCTGTGTCGCCTTTGACATGTTGGTGGAGGTCCTGCCAGGCGTCGGTGACCTGCCGGTTCCAGTTGATGATGATGCTACTGGCCTCGTCGTAGGTTTTCGCTTGTTTTTCAGATTCGCGGGTTTTCTCGTGCGCTTGGCTGATACGTCGTTCGCAATCCGCGATTCGTTCGTCTAAACGTCTTATGCGCGTTTCGTGTTCTTCGTCGCTCATCACATCGCGCCAGCACTCAATTGGTCCGCTTGGGACAGACCCTTATGGGTCTCTGCGGATTCGTGTCCTATCTCGTGGACGGCGTCGGTGACGTCCCGGAACATGGTCTCGAGGGACGAGCATGCAGCTTTCGCAGCCCCGGCAGCCGGCAGATTCGATACCGAAAAGCCGAAATTCACTGTACCCATGATGTCATCCGCCGTTATCGACAGGGCATGCGTATGTGATAATGCCGAAGCCTCATTGCTTTTGATCTCGCTCATGACATTTAATTATATCCCGAAATCGCTGTTATACATGGCTTTAGACTGGCATCGTCACAGGTCCGTTACGGTTGTAAAACTACGGTATGCGCGGTCATGGCAAGTCTCCGTGAATCATGAAGAACTGAATGATACGTTATTCGGATATGCGCGTTGGTCAGGACAAGGATTTTGGTCCGGTGTCTTGGAATGAAGCCGTTCGGCAGGTTCCTCGACAATTCATGGCGTACTTTTATAGGACTTTTTCTGCCTTCGTTGTAATGGATGTCAGGCAAACTTGATCATCGTGACAGCCGTAGGAAAGTCTCCGAACATTGTCAATAATTAGGTAGCTTCCTTTTCGGTTGGGGGGGATTGTCGGTTCAAGGCTAATAAGCGCTAGCAAGATAGCGTCGTTTGACGGTATCTTTTGTTTCTGTGCTGAGGCTTCACGAATCAAGTAAATAAGGGTGCGCTGCACCGTACCCGGGAGTGACTATTCGGATTCGGACCAAATGCTTGATTCATCATTTATGGTCCCTGACAGCAGACTTCCCGGCGAAAAGGTGGGAACAAGGCGATAAACCGTGGCGTGAAGCGGAACTCCGGCCGGCTTATCGCCTTTTGCACAATTCGTATCGGTGCCTTTCAGCGCCGCTGGATAAGCGAGATCAGAAATTCCCGCCGTTCCATCCCCAGTCGCCGGTGGCCGTATAGCGGATGTAGGTGCGGTCTTCCGGGACGCCGAGCTCATCGTGAAGCGCGGTCATGATCTGCTTCGACATCGATTCCCAAACAGCGCGGTCGACGCTTCCCGGCTCTCCCATGACGTTGACCTCGACGTAGGCGGCCGGCAAGCTGCTGGTTCCGCCGAAATAGATCGGCATGTTGTCCTCGAACGGGCACATCAGCCAGCTCTCGGTCTTGCCGGGGACGGCGGTGATGGCCTTGCCGTACGCGGCCTTCAACGCCTCGCGCTGCTCGGGAGTGGTGGAAACGGAAACGTGGGTATGGATGACTGGCATGATGGCTCCTTCGTTGTTGGGAATCTCGATGTTGCCAATCTTATGCCCTCGCGCGCTGCTGATGGCGGATTATGTCACTTTTTGGGGGCGGCTCGCGTATTTTCTCTCGTTACCGAAATGCAACGGCAAGAAAGGGAAGGGTCGTTGCGTTGCCTGTTGTTGTTCGTTTCCTGCCGTTATCGTTGGTGCGTCTCAGATCGGGCGTTCAAGGTCTTGGCGGTCATTTGATCTCGACTGGGGTAGTGCGCAGACCGGTGTGCGGGGCCGATACCCGCGGAAGTCCGGTGATAGGGGAGAGTGCGGGTAATGTGGTGGTGCTGCGCAGATTATCGGGGTATTTGGTGCAGAGTAGGCTCAAGGTGTTCATCTTCGCTTGGTTTGTGCGTACATTTGGAATATTGACATGGATATTGGTTAGTTGCGCTGTGCTACGTAAGCTTTAAGGGCCGGTGGCGGCGCAGATGTGGTTGATGAGAGGAAGGAACGGCATAACGATGAGCGGTAGGCGAGCCCAGGAACCAGGCAGCAGCGTAGCGACGGCCCCTGGAAAGCTGTATATCGCCGGCGAATATGCCGTGGTCGAGCACGGCCATCCCGCAATCCTCATCGCCGTTAATCGGCTCCTGACCGCCCGCATCACCGAACACGACACTTCCGCCGCCCAACTTCAGCCCTTCGGCGTCGATCCCGTCGGCCGTATCCATTCCGCGGGCCACCCCGAAGCGTCGGTGACGTGGCGGCGTCGGGCCGGACGCGCGGTGCCCGACGTGGAGCAGCCGGGTGCGGCGTTCGTGCTTTCCGTCATCCACGCGGTCGAGGAATTGGCGCAACAGCAGGGCAAAGACCTCAAAATCTACGACGTCAATATCGAAAGCGAGCTTGATGACGCCTCCGGCCGCAAGTATGGGCTCGGCTCGTCGGCTGCGGTGACGGTGGCCATGATGAAGGCGCTGACCGCGTTCTATGGACTTGAACTCGAGCCGATGCAGCAATATAAACTCGCCTTTGTCTCGGCCAGCCGGGCGCAGAAAGTCGGCTCCGGCGGCGATTTGGCTGCGAGCCTGTTCGGCGGCTGCATCCGTTTCACGGCGGTCGACCGTCAGTGGGTCACCAATCGCTTGCAGGACACGGCGTTAGGCGACCTGATTAACATGCCCTGGCCTGGGCTGAGCATTGCGCGGCTTCGTGCGTTCGAGCCCGGCAGCAATCTGCATCTGATGATCGGATGGACCGGGAACCCGGCTTCCACGCCGTCGCTGGTCGGTCATGTCCAGCAACAGAGCGCGGCCGAACATGAACGGTTGTATCAGGACTTTTTGAACGGCAGCGATGCGTGCGTCGACGCGTTGGCGAAGGCGTTGGTCGCCGATGATGAACAGGCCGTCATCGCGCATGTGCGTCAGGCTCGCAAGCTGCTGCAGAACCTTTCATCGTTTACCGGCGTGACCATCGAGACGCCGGCCTTGCGCGCTTTGGTCGAAGTGGCCGAAAACCATGGAGCTGCGGCGAAAAGCTCCGGTGCGGGCGGCGGCGACTGCGGCATCGCGATTGCCGGGCCCAGTGCTGACAGGGCCGCCGTCACGCGTGGTTGGCAGGAGCAAAGCATCGTTCCGCTGGATTTGTCGGTGCAGGCCCCCCGGATTCAGCTTGCCGATTGGATGGGTGGAGCCGGGGATTTCGTGCCTGGTGAAGGTGCCGGCGGTGTGGGGGCCTATCGAAATTTTCAAAGTAAAGTCGGCGTCAACCCGGGCGGCGACTGCGCAACAAGTGATTTGGCGGTTTCGAATTCGATTGCTGCCGGCGGTGTGGGCCGGTTGTTCGGTGCGGATTCGCGGGTTTCCGGTGCCGGCTCGAATCGTAAGGACGACCACGTTCGTCTCGCGCTCGCCGAGCACGGTGACAGCCAACGCAACGCTTTCGACGATCTGGCCTTTGTCCATCACAGTTTGGGCAGTGTCGACGTCAGTGATGTCGACCTGTCCACGCGAGTTTGCGGCGCAACCTGGGACGTGCCGTTCTATATCAATGCGATGACCGGTGGGTCGGCGAAAACCGGTGTCATCAACGCGGCCTTCGCCGGTGCCGCTGCCGCGACCGGCTTGGCCATGGCCTCCGGTTCACAGCATGCCGCCATCCGTGACCCGCAGCTCGAGCCGACGTTCACTGCGATCCGCAAGCATGACCCCTCTGGCTTTGTCTTCGCCAATGTCGGGCTTTCAGTGAGCGTCGAGCAAGCTCTGCGTGCTATCGAGATGATTGGGGCCGATGCCCTGCAGGTTCATATCAATGCCGCACAGGAGCTGGTGATGCCCGAGGGCGCACGCGACTTCGAGACATGGCCGGAGCGTATCGCCGCCATCGTCAAGGCCTCGCCGGTGCCGGTGATGGCCAAGGAGGTCGGCTTCGGCATGAGTGCGCGTACCGTCCGTCAGCTGTCGGATTTGGGTGTGTGTACCGTCGATGTGAGCGGCCGTGGCGGTACCGATTTCGCGCGTATCGAGAACGCGAGACGGGCCGGTCACGAATACGGTTATATGGCCGGTTGGGGCCAGTCCACGGCGTTGTGCCTGTTGGGATTGTCGACAAATAAATGCAATATGTCAAATAATAGTGGCGTTGTCGATTCTGTCTCGAATTCCGACGGCATTGCAAGGGATGCCAGCTCGTGTGCGGATGAGGCAAGCAAGGCCGGCTATAAAGCAACTCATTACAGCGAAACCGCCATGGCGGTGCTGGCTTCCGGCGGTGTGCGCAACCCGCTTGACGTAGTGAAGGCGCTCGCCTTGGGGGCGCGGGCTGTCGGTGTCTCCGGCCATTTCCTGCAAGTGCTCAACGCAGACGGGAAAGACGGCTTGATCGCCGAAATCAACGGATGGAAGAATCAGGTGCGCTCGCTGATGGCGTTGCTCGGCGCAAAAACCGTTGCGGATTTGCGGCATACCGGTTTGCTGGTCACCGGCAAAACCGCTGAAGAGGCGCGTTTGCTGGGGGTCGATTTGGCGGCTCTGGCACGTCGTCTTTGAATGGTAGGTCGATGTGGCTGTGCTGGTATGTCGTCTTTGAGTGGTCGGTCGATCTGGCTGTGCTGGTATGTCGTCTTTGAGCGGTCGGTCGATCTGGCTGTGCTGGTATGTCGTCTTTGAATGGCAGGTCGATGTGTCGGTGCCGGCGCAGCGCGAATCGATGATGATTATGCCGCTCTGCTGTTCATCAAGATACGGAATATATACGAAACCGGCCCCAGATCTTCCCGTTTTCAGCGCATTCCGTGATTTTGGGGCCTCTTGGTGCACCAAGTTGGCCTTTTTTGAAAGATTCATGGGTCATTTGCCGAATTCGTGGGTTCTTGGTGCACCAAGCAGGCCGTTTTTTGAGGATTGAGGGGTAATTCGCGGTTTTTGAGGGTACTTGGTGCACCAAGATGCCTCAAAATCGCGAATTGCTGAATTCTGGTGGGTGGGCTTCAATAGAAGTATGTTTCCTGCATTTCTGAACGAGGACGCTGAAACCGTGGCGCGGCGGTTGCTCGGCTGCACGTTGGCGCGCGAGATCGACGGCGAGACTTTGACCGTTCGCATCGTCGAAACCGAGGCTTACGACCAGCTTGACCCCGCGAGCCATACGTTTCACGGGAAAAGCGAGCGAAATCGAGCGATGTTCGGTCCGTCCGGCCACGCCTATATCTACCTGGTCTATGGCACGAATCTGTGCATGAACGTCACCGCATTCGAGGAGGGTTTCGGCGCGGGTGCGCTTATCCGTGCCGCCGAACCGATGGATATGCGAACCGCTGAAATTATCGAAGAACGCCGTGGTGGAAGGCGCATCAAGGACTGCCTCAATGGGCCGGGCAAAATCTGCAAGTCGCTTGGCATCACCATGGATTTGTACGGCCACGACCTGCGCACGCCTCCGCTCAAGCTGGAAGCGGGCTCGTTGCGTTCCGGTGAACGTGTCGAGACCACACAGCGTATCGGCATCACCAAGGCCAAGGACCGGCCGCGTCGTTTCATCATCGCCGGCAACCCGTATCTTTCGCGCTGAGGTGTCCAATCGTTTGGAATCTGGGGGGGGCGACGTGTCGGTCTACGTATGTCTGTGGATGCTTGACGGATGTCGACGGATGGTTTGCTGCCGGTAGGCGTTGTTGCGGCGGTTGTGCGGTGTGATTTCCGGCAATGAGCGTGAGGTGCTGCTGGTAAATGGTGTACAGTGCAGCTTCCGGCATGATCGCAAGGTGCTGCTGGTAAACGGGTTTTTAGGGTTCGTGCGGTGCAGTTTCCCAGCAGCAAGTGTGCTGAAGCGGCTTTGGGTGATCGCTAACGGTCGTGTTCGGCGGCGGTTCTGGACGGTTCGGGATGCTCGGGCGGTCGGTCGCACGGCAGTTGCCGAACATCGCCTATGCCAACGCGATTGCGATGATGACGAGGTTCATCAGACTGGTGAAGGCCTCGATGCCGCCGACCTGCATGGCCTTCAGTCGCTTGAGGCGTGGGAAAACGATGGCAATTAGCAGCAGCATGGTGGCGGCGATGCCCCAAAGCAGGCTGGTTTCGGCGACGCCGTGCGGCAATGCCATGCCGGCAAAATTCTGTAGCAGCACAGGTGCGGCGAATCCGAGCGCGGCGAGGGCGGCGTGGTAGATGACCGACAGTGCGTAATAACCGGAATGGCCGTACTGACGAAACATGGTTTTGACAAAAACGACCGAGGCGTATTCGGTGAGGATGAAACCGAGCGCGGCGACGGCCCCGGCTTTCGGCAGTAGCGGCGAACCGAGAAAAAACTGCGATGAATGCTGCGACGTCGAGGCAAGGTGAAGGCCGATCGGCGACAATCTGGCCCCGAGGCTTTCGTGCGCGCTGGTCATTATGAAGAACTTCGAGCCGAGCGAGGTGGCCAGTAGGCTCATGCAGCCGGCTGCGATGACGGAGACGGCATTGCCCCAAAGCGTTCGTTCGCTGCGTCGCCAAGCCGCGAGGAACGAAAGCGCGGCGATGACGACATAAGGAGGGATCCACCACAGCAGTTTGGGCGTGGAAACCAGAAGCGGTATGCCGATAACCGCTACGGCGATGAGATAGACCGTCGTCGCAGTGAGATAGATGCTCGAATGACGTGCCTTGTGCGGAGCGTGGGTGCGGTTCGTGTCTGGGTGAAGTGCATTGGGTCGGTCCGGGTGTTGGCGGACTCGGCTTGAAGTTGGGTTCGACGAGCCTTTCGTCATCGAATTCGTGGCATTGGTATTGTTGGAATTTTGGGCTTTGGGTCGGCGTTTTCGCTCGGTTTTGACCTCGTGCGCGCGGACGGCGAGCCAGCGGGCCGCTGAGAATTGGAAGCAGTAGCACAGTGCCCATGCGATGAGCAGCCAGACGTTGCGCCAAGAGGGCCCGCCGATGACAATGCCCCCGAGTGCCGGGAAAAGTGCCATGACCCATGCCCCGGGCTGGTCGGGTAGCCAGATATTGCCGTGATGGTGAGAGTGTTGTCGCGGCTGATGCGCGGAAGTTGTTGAGGCTATCGCGCCGTTATGGACATGGTCATCCGTATGGAGGTTTGACTGCGAGACGGTAGGCGCGCTCGATGTTGGTATCGCGTTGTGTGGGTGACATATCCACATATTTTTTGCGACACAATTTATAGATTCTGTCTCGTTCATGACTTCAGCGTAGTGCTTGGTATGAAGAAATACGGATTCGGCGGTTCGATGACATGCATATTGTGTTCGTTTCGTTTGTTATGCGTCATGTCTCTCAGAAACGGGAGAAATGAAGAAATGAAAAAGAAAGCAAAAGGAACAGAAGAGGAGACGCGGGAGACGCGGAAGGAAACGGAGGAAACGGAGGAAACGGAGGAAACGGAGGAAACGGAGGAAACGGGAGAAACGGAGGAAACGGGAGAAACGGGAGAAACGGGAGAAACGGGAGAAACGGAAGAAACGGAAGAAACGGAAGAAACGGAAGAAACGGAAGAAACGGAAGAAACGGAAGAAACGGTGGCTTGGAAGGAACAGTAGGTTCGGAAGGAACGGTGGCTAGCGAGGAGCAACGGGAACGATAGGAACGGGGCTGAAAGAAACGAGAGGAACAAAAGCAACGGAAAACAGAAGCAACGGAAAACAGAAGCAACGGAAAACAGAAGAAAGGAAAGGCGCAGGAGAAATGGAAAGAACGGGAGAGGTGGGAGGAACAGGGAGAAACGACGGCTCGGGAAGCTCGGAAGATCTGGAAGGAATGGAAGAGCAGCAGCAGGTGCAGAAGGCGCAGGAAGAAACAGCGGCTCAGACCGATGCGGCAAAGTAAAACGCCGGTGCCGGCCACCGCTTAACAAATACAGTGGCCGGCACCGGCGCTCGGAAAAAGAAAGCCGGAAAGCTTTCATCGTTGTGTCGCGATCGCTTCCCGGCTATCTACTATTCATATTCACGCATCCGCATAGATTTTCTTGTTGCAGATGAGGTAAACCACCAAGCCGACGATGGTCGCGATGGAAGCCACGAGGAAGAGGTTTCCATAGTTCGCGGCGGAACCGGTGAAGCCGGCGAGGCTGAAGCCGGTCATGGACTTGGAGCTCATCAGGCCGCCGATGATGGCGATGCCGACGGAGCCGGAGACGTTCATGGCCAGATCGTTCATGCCCACGCCACGGCCGGACTCGTCCTTGGAAAGCGTGCCCAGAGCGGTGTCGACCACCGGGGAGTACAGCAGTCCGACGCCTGCGTAGTAGAGGCATCCGGCGCAAGCCAGCGCCACAGGGCCCGACATGACGCAGAACGCGGCGATGATCAGACCTGCGAGCTGCAGAAGGGCGGCGCAGATGATGCCGGCCTTCCTGCCGATCTTGTCGACGATCCAGCCGGAGCAGGTGCCGAAGATGGCGGCCACGATGAAGGCCCAGACGATGTAAAGCGACACGGTCTGCGTGCCGAGGTGATAGATCTCGGAGCCGATGGCGTTGAACACCGGGGAGAAGGAGTAATTCGGCAGGTAGAAGAGAAGGATGAGGCTGATGGCCATGATCCAGCGCTTGTTGTGGAAGAACGCCGGGGTGATGAACGGGTTGCTCGCCTTGTGGATGTAAACCGCGAAGATCACGTAGAGCACGAGAGAAACCAGTAGCATCCACCAAGCGGTGTAGGAGAAGAAGAGGGTCAGGAACGCGGTGGCGAGGCCGAAGATGGCGAAGCCGAGCGCGTCGACCTTTTCACCCGTGCCGGACTTGTTCGGCAGGTTGTGCAGCAGCAGCGGCAGGAAGATCACGGTGACCACGGGGATCAGGAAGAGATACTGCCAATGGATCGAGGTCAGGAAGCCGGCGGCGAAGACGCCGATGGCCGCCGAGACCTGATAGCCTGCGGTGAAGATGCCGAAGAAGACGACCTTCAACGAGTTCTTCAGATACTTGGTCGCCACGACCAGGTAGACGGAGCCCGCCACCTGCTCGCCGGCGGTCTGGATGATACGTGCCACGATGACGGTCCAGATGTTCGCCGTGAAGAAGAAGTTGGCCACGAAGCCGAAGATCGAGCCGGCCAGCAGCAGGGTGATGCCCACCACGACCAGCTTCTTCAGAGAGACAAAGTCGCCGAGGGATCCGTAGATGAAGCAGACGATGCCGAGCACGATGCTGGGCAGAGCGGTGATCAGCGACGCCTGGGCCGGTGCGCCGACGTCCTTGCCGACCTGGGTGAAGACCAGGTTGAAGCCCTGCAGGCACAGCGTACCCAAAATAAAGGTGATCAGCAGCGGGATCAGCGCCTTGACTGCCATATCGCTGGTGATCTCGGGGTCATTGCCCTTCGGTTTTTCGTTCGTGGGGCTTACGGTGCCCTGTTTGGTTGATTCTGACATATTTCCGTCCTTGGAATCGATGGTGTTCGGCTTACTTCGCTGCTGCCGCAACGTTGCCGATGCGGGTCATGAACTCGTGCAGGAAGCGCTCCACGTCGACCTCGACCGCCACCTGCGCCGTCTTCTTCGGGTCGTTGAGGCGGGTGTTGTCGCCGATGGTGCGGCCGCGGGTCGGTCCTTCGAGGTCGACCTTCATGTTGATCGGCAGGGTCTTGACCAGCGTCGGGTCGACGGCCACTGCGGCGGCGAGTGGGTCGTGCAGGCCGCATCCGCCAAGATGCGGGGAGGTGGTCTCGTAGGCCTTGATGTAGAAGTCGACCATATCGGCGAGGAAGCGGCTTGCCGGGGTGTCGATATCGCGCCAGACCTGGCTGTCCTTGTAGGTCATGAGCGTCTGCAGCGTGACATCGAGGCCGATCATGGTCACCGGTGCGCCGGAACGGAAGAGGATGTCGCATGCTTCGGGATCCTGCGAGATGTTCGCTTCGGTCCAGGCGTCGGAGTTGCCGCATACGGTCAGGGCGCCGCCCATCATGACGATTCCGCCGATCTCGTCCTTGATTTCAGGGGCCTTTTGCAGAGCTGTGGCGATGTTGGTCTCGGCTCCGGTCGGCACGAAGATGAGGTCCTTGCCGTACTTATGAACGGAGTCGATGATGAAGTCGACGGCGCTCATGTCGGTTTCGGCCTTGCGCGGAGAATCGGGGATCTCGATGTCGCCGATGCCGTTCTTGCCGTGGATGAACGCGGAGATGTCGGAGACGGTGAAGGAGTCGGCCTTCAGCGCGTGCGATTCGCCGCGGTAGACCGGAACCTCGGAGTGGCCCAGCAGGTCGGTGATCGCAAGATCGTTGCGAATGCCCTGTTCGACGAGCACATTGCCGAACGTGCTGGTGATGCCGATCAGTTCGACTTCGGGGCTACCAAGGATGTAGGAGATAGCGAGGGTGTCGTCGACGCCGGTGTCCAGGTCCAGAATGATTTTCTTCTTCATAATTGCCTTTCGTTCCTACGGCCGTCGTTGGGCGTGTGGCTAATCTCCAGCTTTGTTGGTGACAGCGTCTTTGCGGTATGGCCGTTGTTTTATTTGTAATGATAAAACGTTTTATCACTATAGGCATTAATGATAAAGCGTTTTATTGGTGCCGTCAAATCCGGTGTTTGTCTTTTCTGTAATTATTACTATACGAGAGTTTCTGACGTAATATATTATCGTGATTCGTCGCTATAGGTGCTTGCCTCCCATCGTTTCATAGCGCCGGAACGCTGGATACGGTTGACCGGTCGACCAGTTTGGGCTTGATAAGGCGCTGCTTTGGGGCCTCGATCCAGGGTTTGCTATCTGCATTCGCCTTCCTCGGTCCCAAGTGGGTCGAAATCAGGTCGTGGCAGGCTTTGGCGACGGCGGTGATGTTCTGGTCGACAGTGCTGAGTGCGTGATTGAACCCGAAACGTTCGGAGATGTTGTCGTAGCCGATGACCGAACAGTCTTTGGGGCAGGAGAGGCCCCGTTCCTCGAGTCGACGGATAAAGCCGAGGGCCATGAGATCGTTGCCGCAGAATACCGCGGTTGCATTGGCGTCGAGGATGCGGTCCGCCGCGTGATAGCCTCCGTCGAAACGGTAGTTGCCCACGACATTGAGCTCGGGTTCCAGTTGCAGCCCGGCTTCTTCGAGACCGGCGTGGAATCCGGCCATACGGCGGTTGTCGTTGCCGGTGCGGGTGTCTCCTGAGACGCATGCGATTCGACGGTGCCCCTCGGCGATGAGCCGTTGGGCGGCGAGTTTACCACCGATGAAGTTGTCGGTGCCGACGGCGTCGCACCAGTTGTCGCTGACCAATCGGTCGGTGATGACCACGGGGAAATCCAAGCCCTCAACGTCTTGTCGCAGCTTTGAGGAATCTTTGACCGACTCTCTTGAGGGGATCAGGAAGAGTCCGTCGACGCCGCGTGAGGCGAATTGCCGGAGCAGGCGGTGCTCGGCTTTCCAGGAATCGTCCGAGTTCGCGATGAGCAGCGAATAGCCGCTTGCGTTGCTGATGTCTTCCAATGCCTTGGAAAGCGAGGCGAAGAACATGTTCTCGATATCGGGTATCAGCAACGCGAGCAGCATGGATTGGTTGGTGGCCAGGCTGCGAGCCGCCTGATTGGGTACGTAGTGCAGCTGTTTGGCGGTTTTTGCGATAAGTTCGCGTTTCTCCGCAGACATGCGTGTCGGACGGTTGTTGAGGACTAGGGAGACTGCCGTGACTGAGACGCCGCAGGCTTTTGCGATATCTTTCAATGTCGCCTTGTGATTCATATTGCTCCGTTTACGCATTTTTTTTCATGTTGATTTGCGATCGACCGCTTCAAACAAAGTGTAGTCGTTAGCCGGTATGCCGCATGGGAACGGGGTTTGGCGGTTTTGAGTGACTTGCGTCTTGATTTGACATGCCGCTTTTTTACAGTAACATGTCAATTGTGCGATAAAGCGCTTTATCTATTCGTATCAACGGAGATTGTGCTTTCTTGTATTATTTTAGGTATTTTGTTTAAATTGCGATTTAGGCGGGATACTTAAAAGAAATAAGGGATTCTCTGATATTCGAGGAGGAATGAGAATGAGCAAGAAATGGTTGGCTGGACTACTGGCGGTGGGCACGCTGCTTTTTGGCGGATGCGGAGCCACGTCGGCTGCGGACAAGCCGGAGCAGCCTCAGACAAAACCCGCGGCGGTGACCATCTATCTTACGCGACACGGGAAAACCATGTTCAATGAGCTGAATAAGGTTCAGGGCTGGTCGGATACGCCTCTCACCAAGGATGGCGAAAAGGTCGCCGTCGACCTTGGCAAGGGGCTGAAGAAGCATAACATCACGTTCAAGTCCGTGTATTCCAGCGATTTGAAGCGTGCGCACGATACCGCTTCGGCCGTGCTCAAGGGCTCCGGCCAGAAGGAGCCCATTCATGAGCTGGAAGGTCTGCGCGAGGCGTGCTCCGGCCAGTTCGAGGGTGAATCTCTCGACAACATCAGCGCGCAACAGGCGCAATCGGCAGGTTTCCCCTCGTATGAAGCGTACGAAGCCGCAAAACGCCCCAAGAGCGACGATAAATGGTCGTGGCTTGACGACGCCCATTACTTCGCGGACAAATCCGGTTACGCCGAAAGTTCCCAGACCGTTCGCAAGCGCATGCTGCGTACGATCAAGAAGATCGGCGAGGATCAGAGCAAGAACGGGGGCGGCAACGTCCTCGTGGTCAGCCACGGCATGGCCATCAATGTGATGCTCGCCGGCATGACGGACAAATACAAGAGCGCCCCTCTTGAGAACGCCAGCGTCACGAAGATCACGTACAAGGATGGAAAGCTGAACGTGCTCAGCATCGGCGACACGTCCTACCTCAAGGAAGGCGAGAAGCTCTAAAGTCCGGATGAGCCGCCGTCTGGTGGGTGGCCAAGATGCGTGTCCGCAATCAGCGCCGAAACGTTGAAAGGGCGGCGGGGCCTCGCTGGTCTTCGGTCTTCCAGCGGATTATCTGTTATATGGCAGAACGTTTTGAAGAATATTTTGGAGTCTGTTGCGGACGCGCTTTTGTCGGCATTCCCCTCTCTTGGGTTATCGCCTATTTCATGGGGAATTGCAGGTAGTCAGCTAGCTGGTCGTTGAATGGTTGGAGGCCCGTTGCCGAATGGCTGGCCTCATAATTTTCTGGCATTAGGCGCTGCGTCCTGTCTATCTCTGGTTCGCCATAAAAATTCGCCATAAAAAAGTGTGCTGACCGTCTCGTATGGATGGTCAGCACACTTGTCGATTACGCGGATAACCATGGACCAGCTACTGATAAATGTCATCCACGTTGTGTGTTCGTCTGCCGATCGGCTCAGTCGCGGTCTTTGCTGAAGAAGGCCTCGATCTGATCGCTGGTGCCGTATGAGGCTTGTGCGCCGTAATCCGTCGCCGCGTAGGCCGCCACATAGGAAGCCAAAGAGGCGGAATCGTTCAGCGAGAATCCTGAGGACAGACCGGCCAGCAGCGTCCCCATGAAGGCGTCGCCGCAGCCGGTGGTGTCGACGGCATTGATTTTGGCGGCGTTGACATGATAGGTCCGATCGTTTTCGATAACCATGGCACCGTCGCCACCGAGCGTGACCACGGCTTCTTTGAAACCGAACTCGTGCATCGAGCGTGCGATGTAGTTCCAGTCCATTCCCAGCCAGTCCCCGTTGCCGGGTTCGGCGATGTTGAGCAGCTGCGCCATTTCGTGCTCGTTGACCAGCAGCACGTCAGAGTACTCGATCAGGTCGTCGGGCAGCTTATCGGTGAACGGCGAATCGTTCAGGAGCACTTTGATGCCTGCGTCGTGGCACATTTTCGCCGTTGCCGTGACGGTGTCGATGGGGCTTTCCAGGCACAGGCCGAGCACTGAGGACTGCAGCAGAACGTCTTTCTGGGCGTTGATGTAGTCGGTGCTTACCTTGCCGTTGGACCCTGCGGAGTAGACGATGGTGTTTTCGCCGTTATCGTCAACGGTGATCACCGTGGTGCCGCTGGCGCCTTCGACGTGCAGGACGTGCGAGGTGTCGACACCGGCGTCGTTGAGTTGGGAAAGGAGGAAATCGGCGTTCTTGTCACTGCCGACTGCGCCGAACATGTTGACCTGCGCCCCGAGCTTGGCCGCGGCCGCCGCCTGGTTCCCCGATTTTCCGCCGGGGAGGATCTTCAGAGGGCCACCGGCAATGGTCTCTCCTGGTTTGGGAAGGCGTGCGGCTGTGACGGTATAGTCCGCATTCATCGATCCAACGATGCTGATGGATCCGGAAATACTGTGTAGAAGGGTCGTTGCGCTCATCTCATCCTCGTTTCGCGTAATTGATGTGAAGGTAGGTTGTAGCCGGAATCTACATTTTGTGTTAGCCTACGATTACTTTACTATCGCTCTATGGTAAAACGCTTTATCAAACAAGTCAAATTTTCATCTCAGGGTGAGTATCCTGCTTGTTTCGGCATGGTCCTTGATGATAGGGGGGGCGCAGGGATTCGGCAGGCAAATGGTAGATGCCGAGAGGCTTGCAAGCTGGTCGCATAATCATTGGGCTCCGATTTCATTGGAATGCAGGCAGCTGTTGGCGCTTTTGTGTCGCCAATCGTGGTCTGGGCGTCGCAAAAGTGCCGCTAGAAGGGGCTACTGGAGGTTCCACGACGCTGATTGTCGTTTGGGCGTCGCGAAAGCGCCAGTAGAAGTGGTTGTTGGAGGTTTTGTGTCATCAATCGTGGTCTGGGCGTCGTAAAAGTGCCGGTTGTAGGCGTTGTTGGAGGTTTTGTGACGCGAATGATTGTCTGGGCGTCGTAAAAGTGCCGGTGGAAGAGGTTGTTGGAGGTTTTGTGACGCGAATGACTGTCTGGGCGTCGTAAAAGTGCCAGTAGAAGGCGTTGCTGGAGGTTTTGTGACGCCAATCATGGTCTGGGCGTCACGAAAGTGCCGGTTGTAGGCGTTGCTGGAGGTTTTATGACGCTATATCGGGTCGAAGCGTCGTAAAAGTGCCGGTGGAAGAGGTTGTTGGAGGTTTTGTGACGCGAATGACTGTCTGGGCGTCACGAAAGTGCCAGTAGAAGGCGTTGCTGGAGGTTTTGTGACGCCAATCATCGTTTGAGCGTCGTGAATCCTCCAGAAGTAAAAACGGAAGAGCTGCCTATGCGACGGCTCGATCGAGAGAAGAGGAGCGGGCGGTTGGGAAGGAGCGAAAAGGATGACGGTGGCGGAGCAGCGAAGCGGCGGAGCGATGACGGTGGCGACGCGGCGAAATTGTTGGGAATGGGGATGAGCAACATGAGCAAGAGCGTTGGGCGTAATGGTCCTATGAAAAGCCGGCAAGATGGACCCGGAAAATGGCGGTGCAGAGCGGCAAAGGGCAGCGTCGGTCGGGTTGGTTAGCCGTTGGCACTGTGCCGCGTTGTGGATAACTTTTGCGACACGCCCGAATTGTGGATAAGCCATAGCATCCGACCACAGCACTCTGATTTCTCTCTGCTTTTTGCAAGATTCATCTATGGTAACTGTATGAGAAACCATAAAGAGGCGAGCATACTGATTGCAGCTGCGCAGAAAGAACAACGTTGTTGCGCCGGCGGAAGTTCCTCGGTGAACAGGGCGTTGTATAGGCGTCAAGTCGCGGGCGAGCTGGTGAAGCCGTATCCGGGCTTGTTTTTCCCGCTCCAGGAGTGGAATGCGCTAAGTCCTGGCCAGCATACATTGTATGTGGCGCGTGCCCTGCATCACAAGCATTCCGGCTGGGTGTTCGCTTCGGTTACCGCTGCGGCGTTCTATGGGTTGAGTGTGCGCCAGAATCTGTATGACGGCAGTATTTGCATCGCTACAAAGGAAAGTCCCAGTTCGTCGCGAAACCCATTGTTGCGTTGTGTTTCGATGCCGCATGTTGAGGTTCACGATGTCGGTGGCATTCCGGTGACGTCTGTGGCTAGAACGCTTGTGGATTGTGGGTATCGTTGCTCATTCCGAGATTCATTGCCTATCTATGATTCGGCTTTGGCCGCGGAGCTGGTCGCCAAAGATGACATTATCGCTGAGTGCCGGACTATTCGACATGGACGGACGAAGGTGGCCGATCTGATTCGATTCGCTGATGCCCGCAGCGAAAGTGGCGGCGAATCGTTCTGTAGGGCCACGATGATTGAGGAGGGCTTTCCGGTCCCTCAGCTTCAGGTGGAATATTCTGATGGGAATGGATCGAACTACCGAGTTGATTTTCAATATCAGCTACGTAGCGGGGAGATTGTTGTTGTCGAATTTGACGGTATGGAAAAGTATGTCAATCCGTCGATGACGCATGGGGCTGTAATTGAGGAAGTCGTCCGGCGCGAGCAGGAACGAGAACGCTTTCTGTTCCGTAACGGAGTCTCGCGAATAGTTCGACTTACATACCGTGATGTTTTAGGGCGTAAGGAAATGGTGCGTAAGTTGATAGATGCGGGTGTCCCCTGCATGAAATTGTGATTACACGGCTTGTTGGGCTTTAAGCTATCGTACAGCGTCATAAAAGTGCCGTTACTGGAGTTTACTGGAGGTTTTGTGACGCTATATCAGGTTAAAGCGTCACAAAGTGCCAGTGGCTTGAGCTGAGAAAAGCTTCCGACGGTCAGAAGGGGCCGAAGCGTCGTAGCCATAAAGTGCACTGGCAGAGTTTGCTGGAGATTTTGAGACGCTATGTCGGATCGAAACGTCGTGAATCCTCTGGTAGTGGGGATTGCTGGAGGTTTTGCGTCGCTATATCAAGTCAAAGCGTCGCAAAAGTGCCGCTACTGGAGCTTGTTGGAGGTTTTGTGTCGCTAGACCGTGTGTTTGAGTCGTGAAAGTGCCGGGAGTGAAAGCTGTTGGAGGTTTTGCGACGGAAAGGTAGGTTTGAACGTCGTGAGTCCTCCAACAAACAACGTTGCTGGAGGACTCACGACATTTAAATGGAAGGATTCGTCACGCGTACATGTTGCGCGGGTGCATGTCCTCTGGCAGACCGTCCATCAGGCCCGAGACTGACCCGGATTCAAAGACCGAGCGGATGCCGGCCGCCAGGAGCGGGGCGATAGAAAGCACTGTCATATTCGGCAGACGCTTCTCCTCAGGAATCGGAACAGTGTCCATCAAGACGATTTCGCGGGCGCCGCAGTCGCGCAGCCGTTCTGTAGCCGGGCCGGACAAGAGCCCGTGGGTCGCCACGAGCGTCACGGATTTCGCACCTGCCTCGCGCAGTGTGCGCACGGCCTCGCAGATGGTGCCAGCAGTGTCGATCATGTCATCGACGACCACGCAGTCGCGCTCGCGCACCTCGCCGATAATGCCATGGGCCACAGCGTGGTTCGGACGCGTGACGTCGCGCGTCTTGTGGATAAAGGCTAGCGGCAGCCCGCCGAGCTTCGCGGCCCAACGCTCGGAGACCTTGATACGTCCGGCGTCAGGGGAGACAATGGTCGCGTTTTCAAGCGGCATCGAGTTCTTGACATAGTCGAGCAGCACCGGCATCGCGGTCAGATGGTCGACAGGTCCGTCGAAGAAGCCTTGTTCCTGCGAGGCGTGCAGGTCGACGGTCATGATGCGGTCGGCACCGGCGGTCTGGAAGAGGTCGAACATCAGGCGGGCGGTGATGGGCTCGCGGCCCAGGCCCTTTTTATCCTGACGCGAATAGCCGAGGAATGGCGCCACGACGGTGATGGAACGGGCGGATGCGCGCTTCAGCGCATCGATCATCAGCAGCTGCTCCATGATCCACTTGTTGATCGGGTCAGTGTGGCTTTGCAGCACGAAAACATCGGCGCCGCGTACCGGTTCGGTATAGCGCACGTACATCTCGCCGTTGGCAAAGTCATAGGCTGTGGTCTCCAGCGGTACGGTACCAAGACACTCGGCCGTAGCCGCCGCCTGCTCCGGGTATGCCCGACCTGTCACCAACGCCAGTCGTTTTTTGGACTTACCTTCGAGAATCGCCGACATATCTCGCCTTCCGATAGTTTTGCTTTGTCTTCGAACGTCGATTCCATATCTTACGTTTCGAGCGCATCGAGACAAAGGAAATACAAGAAACCGTCTCTATGATACAAGCAACCCCGAGCAAATTGCTCAAAGGCGGGTTGCGCAGGGTTGGAATCGATGGGCTTTGTCGGATCAGGCCTAGATCAGTGCATCAACCTGCTTCGATCAGCAGACATGATCCGACGTCTTCAAGTCGTATGAACGCAAGGCCCATCAGTCAAAGTCGTCGAACTTCACATTCACCTTGTTGCCGTCGATACTGAACGTTCCGTTCATTTCGTAGATGCTTCGTTTGTCGTTATCCGATTGCCAATCGTCGCCAGAGAAGAAACGGTATTGATAATAGAGATCCATTTCGCCGCTGTCGGATGCGGTGGAGAATGATGAGTCGCTCATATTGACGTCATCGACTTCCGGATAGGAACTTACACTCCACGAGAAGTTCGAATAATCCGAATTGTCCTCATAGAACGAATCGCCGAATGGGCAATCGGCAGGATCGGCATCTGTGGATGAGGAGCAATCGTCGACTTTCTTCTTGACCTCTTCGTTCAGGGCATTTTTGAGCTTGTCTGTCGCCTTGACCGTAATGGTGTTTTCGTAGCTTGAAACAGAAGACATGTCATTAGAAGAAATCGGTTCCAACGTCAAGGTATTGCCGGTCATATATTCGTTTGCCGCGGCTTTGACGGTGTAGGTTCCGGGGTACGCCTTGAAATTGTATGCCTTGATCGATTGTGAGTCCGAGCTTGAGCTGCCGGTGTCACTCGAGTTCTCTGCGGAGATGCCTATTCCGTTGATATTCAGTTCCTTGACCGCGCTCGGTCCGGAAACTCGTAGATTCGCAACCAGTGGTGTGGTGATCGTCCATTTGTTGAAAACGAGCAGTTCCCGGTTCTTGGCGGCCAGATTCAGCGTTTCGTTGTGCGTCTTGCCCGAAAGGGTATAGGTAATGGCCACCGACGTCGAGCCGTCGGAGTTCCTCGCGGTGGAGGTCACGCGTGCGTTGGAAATGGTCGAGCCTTGCTTGGCGGCCTTATTGGTGAGCAGCGCGGCTTTTTTGCCGCTTACCTGCGGATCGGCAATGGCGTTGGCATGATCGAAATCGCCGGCGGCGATGGCTGCGGTGTATTGGTCGACCACCGTTTTGGGGCTGAACACGGTCGCGTTCAGCACGCTGTAGATGATGCCGAGAAGCACGCATGCCCCGACGATGGCCGAGCCAATGATGATGATTCGCTTTTGTTTGGGATCCATCGGCTTTGCGGCGGCACCGGAGACAGGGGCGACGGGTGACGCCGTGCTGAAATCTTCAAAGCCGGCAGGGTTATCGCGATTCGTATACGTTGGTAGCGACGGATTCCCCGTTGGGTATGGAGCGTTGGGCACACTGCCCGTGGCGTAGGCCTGCGGATTTGCGTCGTTCTGACCTGGCTGTGCAAAAGGCTGGGCGCCGGCGGGTGCGGCCTGACCGGGCATAGGTGCCGCTGAGGTCGGGGTTGCTCCGGGCGTCCCGTTTTGGCCCGGGAAGCCGGCTGTATGGTTTTGGGCGGGGGTTTGAGGCGTCGGTGAGCCATTGGCCGCGTTGCCTCCGTTGCCGCCGATATGCCTGAACCGAGCCCCGCAGGCATCCACGTAGGCGTTGACGTTTTGTGGTGTCGGTTCCACGCAGCCTCCACGCACGAATTGCCAGAGGCCGGGGATGGAGGTGAGCATTGCCGGTCCGAAGGTCATGGCGACCACCTCGATGGCAAATGCCCAGACTGCGGCCAGCAGGGGATACCACGAAACGATGGTCACTGCTCCGGAGCTGGAGCCTGAACTTGAGGCGCCCATGCTGGTAAGCACGAAAGCGATCAGCAGCCAGAGGACGAGGGTGCCCACCGGAGCTTTCCAAGTGTGCTCCCAACGGGCGTAGTACTTGTCTTGCAGGGCGCGTGCCGAGGCCCTCAACGCGATATAGAGCGTGATGGCTATGAATATGACTGCCCCGAGGATGAAAACCCATGGCTTGGCGGCGAACAGGCTGCCGAAGGTGATGGGAATCGCGTTGTCACCTACGGTGGCAATTCCTCCGAACGAGGAGAAGGAGAGCAGCACAAACTGCAGATACGGCATAATAATAGGAATCAGCACAATGGCCGAAGGCACGTTGGCGGCGATCGAAACGATGATGAGGGCGATCAACGCGATGAGCGTATAGCTGACCATGTAGATGAAGAAAGCCTCTACGAAGGTGCGTGCCGGGCCGCGCAAACGGTGGCCCCAACGCCAAGCGGCGACGAACACGTTGGTGCTGTCGGAGGCGTATTGTGCCAGCGCAAGCCCAAGCAACGAGCCGATGGCCGAAATCAGGAAGGCCATGATGAAGGTGCGTGCCGTGGCCCCGTTGAGTGCGGTTTTGCCTTCCAGAATGCCTATGGAAGTCGAGGAATTCATGGGGAAAAGAGCCCCGAGGACCACGTAGATCAAGCCTGTGGCAAGTCCCACGACAGCCGCGCTTACCATACCGGTGAACTTGAAGCGGACGCCGACGCGGTGCGCGATGAAGTAGGCGCCGAACGCGGCCCCGACCAGAAGCGCGACGCCGGAGAGGCTCATCGGCAGCCACATCGAGATACTGGCTCCGAGGGCGTCGGTCGAGATTCCGAACGCCGAGGCCTTCAGGGAGAACGACCCCGAAACGCCTGCTATGAGCATGGTGATGATGGTATAGAAGAAATTGCTGGATTTGACATCGAGCAGCTGGGAGGCATTACCGAGATTGTTCATCATCGACGAGATCGCGTTGCTGCTGATGGCCGAGAGCATCGCCGCGTTGAGCGTGGCAAAGACGAATGCCGCGCCAATGCCGAAGCCCAAGGACGATCCCATCGTCTTGAGACTTGCGGGAGTGACGATTTCCTTGTAAAGCCTCTGCGCTTGTGAGGGTTGTCCGTTATTGGGGATGGTGCCGTTGGGGATATTGCCGGTCGGGATGGTGTTGGTGGGGATGCCTGCGGTCGGGATGGCGCCAGTCGGGCTATTGCCAGTGGAGATATTGCTGGTCGGTACTCCTATGGTCGGGATAACGCCAGTCGGTATGGTGCCAGTCGGTACTCCTGCGGTCGGAATATTGCCAGTCGGAATATTGCTGGTCGGGATGGTGCCGGTGGGGATGCCCGCGGTCGGGATGGTGCCGTTCATATTGGGCGCGGAGCCGTATGAAGGAACGGGCCCGGTTGGTTGTCCGGAGGGTGCCGGTTGAGTGGCTGGACCTTGTGGCATCGGCATTCCTGTGCTGCCTGCAGCTGCTCCGGGAGCCGTTGAGAAATCTGAGGCAGGGGTTTCCGGCAGGGGAATCGAAGGCATGGATGCCCCGGACGCGTGGGCATCAACGCCGACGCCGCTTGCCCCGACATTGGGATTCTGCGGCTGCCGTGAGCCGGCAGGTGCCGTGCTTTGCCCGCAACGCGGACAGAATTTGGCGTTTTCCGATATTGTTGCACCACAGTGAGGGCAAATCATCTTTCTCCCCGCTTCCTGCTCTTTGCGACCCCATTGTCGGGGTATTACTTTTATTAGTCAACAATATGTCGCAGGGTCAACAACCATAGGGCTTTTCGGCCGTATTTATCGGAAAATGTGTGCTTATATCGGTTCGGATTGACTGGCCGGTGAAGTCGGCCGGAACCACTATTATAGAAAAGCTATGTCTGACGCGGTTTTGCGTCGTGATATGGCACGCATACACACTCCTGTCGCGGAAAGACCGCGGCCGACTGTAGTCCGAAGGAGGTGGGTGATGTCTGCACACAAGTATGAACTGATGTTCATTGCCGATCCGGAGCTTGACGAACGAGCCCTGAAGAAGCTGACCCAAGAGTATATGGAAATCGTCACCAAAGAGGGCGGTTCCGTTTCCGACCCCGATATCTGGGGACGCCGCAAGCTTGCCTATGAAATCGATGGCAAGAACGAAGGCAACTACGTCGTGGTCAACTACAGCTGCGAGCCGGCGACGAGCGACGAGCTGGACCGTGTTCTGAACCTGAACGAGTCCGTAATCCGTACGAAGATTCTTCGCAAGGATGTCAAGTAAGTCCCTGCGCGGGAATATTGAATTTTAGTCTATTGGTTTTTGCTTCGAGCATTTGAGGCAAAGTTGGTGAGGAAGGCACGTCATGGCAGCAGGAGATACGGTTATCACGATTATCGGCAACCTTACGGCTGATCCGGAGCTACGTACCATCGGCAGCGGGGCATCGGTCGCGAGTTTCACGATCGCTTCGACGCCGCGTACGTTCAACCGCCAGACCCAGCAGTGGGAGGACGGCAACGCGCTGTTCATGCGCTGCTCGGCGTGGCGCGACATGGCGGACCATTGCGCGTCGTCGCTTTCCAAGGGCATGCGCGTGATCGCGCAGGGCCGTCTGCAGCAGCGTTCGTACACGGCCAACGACGGGAGCAACCGCACGGTCGTGGAGATGACGGTCGACGAGATCGGCCCGTCCCTGCGCTATGCCACCGCCCAGGTGCAACGCCAGTCCTCTTCGAACGGCGGGTTCCAGGGTAGTTCCCGCAACAACGGAGGTTATAACGGCGGTGCCGGCAACAATGGCGGCGGTTATAACCGTGGCGGCAACGGCGGATACCAAGGCGGTGCAGGTTACTCGGGAGGTGCCTCGGCTGGTCAATCCCAGCAAGGACAGTCCCCAGCCACCGGCAACGACCCATGGGGCAGTTCCGCCAACTCGGGCGATGGATTCTCGAGCTTCGGAGGCAGCTCCGATTTCGGCGGGGATTCCGACGAACCCGAGTTCTAGATAGCCGCTAGAAACGCGAAACCGCAAGAAGCCAAGCAATAGACGTTGAAACAAGTGTTAAGGAGACATTGATATGTCACGTAAAAGGCCAAAACCACCGGTAAAGCCGTTTAAGAAGAAGCCGAATCCACTCAAGGCTGCGAAGATCACCGAGATCGATTACAAGGACACCGCTCTGCTGCGCAAGTTCATCTCCGATCGCGGCAAGATCCGTTCTCGTCGTATCACCGGCGTGACCATCCAGGAGCAGCGCGAGATTTCCCGCGCCATCAAGAACGCGCGTGAGATGGCCCTGCTGCCTTACGCCACCAACGGTCGCTGATAGGAAAGGCAAGGAAAATGGCTGAAACTAAGGTTATTCTTACCAAGTCCGTCGCGAATCTCGGTCACTCGGGTGATGTCGTCGAGGTCAAGCCTGGCTATGCACGCAACTATCTGATCCCGCAGGGCCTCGCCTTCGCGTGGAGCAAGAACGCTGCCTCCCAGATCGAGGCGATGAAGCGCGCACGTCTGGCCAAGTCCGTAGCCACCCGTGAAGACGCCGTGGCCGCCAAGGCCGCTATCGACGGCACCGTCGTCGAGTTGAGCGCCAAGGTTTCCGAGTCCGGCAAGCTGTTCGGTGGCATCTCCACCATGGACATCGCAACCGCGCTCGAGTCCAAGGCCGCTGTCGATCCGAAGGCGATCAAGGTCGAGACCATCAAGACCACCGGCGAGTTCCCCGCCACCGTGGCCCTGCATCCCGAAATCTCCGCGAACTTCACCGTGAAGGTCGTTGCCGAGTAATTTCAAGATTCATAACGGGTTGATACCCGAAGCTTAAGCAAGGGAAGTCCCGCTGCACGAATGCCGTGTCAGCGGGACTTTCTTGTATAAGCCGGTATACGCTAGTAACGACTGGGCTCACCGATCCCATCAAGCCGCCCGTCAATCGTCAACATCGTAGTTCCGTCATATTCTAAGCCACGGGGTTGTGGTGAGCGGCTTAAATATGGCGGAACCATTGATTCGCGCCAGTTTTGGGTCTCTGGGGGAGGCTCAGCGGCTTAAATATAGCGGAATCGCATGTTGTGGCAACCGACTGAGTCGGGCCGGTTGTGGGCCGGTAGGTACGGCAAGAGGCCATCTCCTCGTTCTGGTTTGAAGCGATGATGGCTATTGGCGTATACTAGGTAAGTTGCGCGTTCGGTGGGGTCGGGGCGCGCCAACTGTTGCCACACCCCTGGAGTGCTTGGGACAGCAAAAGCATATTGAGGTTTGAAGAATTTGCAAGAAGAACGCGTATCTACACAGACAAAACTATCCATCGCCGCGGCGGCGTTGCTTTCGTTTACGGGCATCCTGACCGAGACGTCGTTGAACGTCACGTTCCCGACGATGACACGAGAATTCGGTCTGCCGCTTTCGACCATCCAGTTGCTGACTTCCGGCTACCTGCTGATGGTCACCATCGTGATGAGCACGTCATCGTTCCTGCTCAAGCGTTTTGACACTCGTCTGCTCTTCCGCTGCGCCATCATCGTCAGCATCGTCGGCACCGTGCTGTGCTGCTTGCCGCTCAACTACTGGCTGTTGCTGCTTGGCCGTCTGCTTCAGGCGGCGGCCACAGGCGTTTCCACTCCTTTGATGATCAATGTCATTCTTGCGCTGGTGCCGGTGAGCCGACGCGGCACCTACGTCGGTGTGGCAAACATGGTCACGTCTTTCGCCCCCGCGCTCGGCCCCACCTACGGCGGCCTCATCAATTACTACTTCTCCTGGCGCATCATTTTCGTATTCACGCTGCCGCTGCTTATCGTCGCGTGGGTCTTGGGAGAGACGAACCTGCGGCTGAAGGCGCAGGGAGCCGGCAAGTCCTTCGATGGCATCGGATTGGTGCTGCTGAGCTTCTTCATGATCAGCTTCACCGAGATCTTCGACCAGTTCGGAGCCGACGGCGGTTGGTCGTACAAGGTGGCCGTCGCCATCTGCGTGGCCGTGGTGCTGCTCGCGCTGTTCATCTGGCGTTGCCTCGCCTCCAAGTCGCCGCTACTCAACCTGCGTCTGTTCAAGAACCCGATCGTGAGCCTGCGTGGCGCGAACTACGCCATTCTCCAATTCATCAACATCGGCAGCTCCTTCCTTCTGCCGGTTTTCGCCGAAAACTTCCTTGGCATCGATTCGTTGGCCGCTGGGCTGATGCTCCTGCCCGGTTCGTTGCTTGGTGCCGCCATCGCCCCGTTCGTGGGCCGGCTCTACGACCGCCGCGGCCCGACGTTGGTGCTTCTGATCTCCAACATCTCGCTGATCGTCGGAGCCACGGCTTTGTGGGCGATGACCGGCAAAGCGACCGTGGTGATTCTGACCCTGCTCTATATGTTCCTGCGTGCCGGCTTCAACTTCGGTTACGGCAACACGATGTCGGACGCCAGCAAATTTGTCGCCGGTCCGCAACAGACCGATTTCAACTCGCTGTTCAACGTGCTGCAGCAGTATGCCGGATCGTTGGGAACGACGGTGCTTTCCGCCTCGCTTTCCTTCAGCGAAGCCCGCATTCCGCACAACGTCAAAGCGGCGTCGGTGGCTGGAGCCAGCAATGCCTTCGCTCTGCTGATCGTGCTTTCGCTGGTGGCGCTCTGCATCACGCTTGTTTCCATCAAGGTTCGCAAAACTCCGTCCGTCGGAATGCGGCCGGTCGAAGTCTGATCCGCTGTTTCGTGTGGGTCGGTTTCTGGCTGTTACTTTTTATTTGCTTGCTTAGGACTATCAGAAAAAGATATATTTACGGTTTCCGGCCGTCACTTTTACGCAGATGTTGCCGTAAACAAGTAAAAATGACAATTGCGTCCGTCGGTTGGAACGCGGTCCGTTGTGTGGATGGGCTAAGCCGTATATGTGATGCATAATGCAATGAGTATCACAGGGTAGTTTTCATCATATTCGCTTAGGGCTGGAAAGCGGATATGTAATGCGTAAATCGCAGTCCGATGCATTAGTGTTGAAATCAATCGATGTGAAGGCAATTGATTGGTTTACTGGCTAATGAAACTTTTACGGGGTCTGGTGTTTCGACGAAACGTGCGATCCTGCAAGAGCCAACGAAACGGTAAACGCGACCTCACATCGTGAACCAGAATATGGCAATGAAGCGAAAGGGGCCGACGATGGCCGACAAAATCAATGCATCCGACGCGATGATCAAGGTACTTGAGGATTGGGGCGTGACCCATATCTTCGGGCTTCCCGGCGGGTCGTTCGACTCGACGATGAACGCGCTGCACAACCGGCGCGACACTATGAAATACATTCAGGTTCGCCATGAAGAGGCGGGTGCGCTGGCCGCGGCCGGCGAAGCCAAGTTCACCGGCAAGATCGGCGTGTGCTTCGGTTCCGCAGGGCCCGGTGCCGTTCACTTGCTCAACGGCCTGTACGATGCCAAACACGATCATGTGCCGGTGCTTGCGTTGGTGGCACAGGTGCCGACGACGATGATGAACACGGATTATTTCCAGGAAATCAATGAAGGGCCGATCTTCGACGATGTCGCCGTCTACAACCGCACGGTGATGACCGCCGAACAGCTGCCGGCCGTGGTCGATCAGGCCATCCGGCAGGCTTACGAACATTCCGGTGTCGCCGTGGTCATCATTCCCAAGGATTTGGGTTGGACGCCGATTGACGATACTTTCCGCTCCACGGCGCATGATTTCAGCCGCGGTACGGTCAGTGTCGAGCCGAGCGCCGAGGACGTGGCCAAGGCCGTCCAAATCCTCAATGACGCTGAACGGCCACTGATCTACTTCGGCACCGGTGCCAAGGACGCGGCCGAGGAGCTGGTGGCGCTCTCCGAGAAAATGAAGATCCCGATGATGTCGTCAGCGCTCGGTCTCGGTGTGCTGCCGGAAGGTCAGAAGGCGTATGTGCGCAGCGCCGGACGCGTGGCCACCAAGCCGGGCGTGGATGCGGCCAAATCCGCGGACGCGGTGCTGTTCATCGGCACCAACATGCCTTTCGCTTCCTATTTTGTTCATCCGGAGACCACATTCATCCAGGTCAACATCAAGCCCACGGATATCGGCAAACGTCACCACGTCGATCTGGGCATCGTGGCGGATGCCAAGGCCACATTGAAGGCGATGCTTGAGGTCGCGCCCAAGGTCGATTCGCGTCCGTACTATGACGTGATCGTGGAGGATCTTGCCAACTGGAACGAATGGTCGGCGGCTCGTGAAGATCTCGAAAGTACACCGCTTGAACCGGATACGGTCTTCGCCCGCATCAATCGCAACGCCAAGTCGAACGCGATCTTTGCCGTCGACGTAGGCAACGTGACCATCGACAGTTACCGCATGCTCAAGGTGAGCCCCGAGCAAAAAATTTCGACCTCCGCATGGTACGCCACGATGGGTTACGCGCTGCCGGCCGCCATCGGCGCGCAGGAGAGCTACCCCGACCGTCAGGTCTTCTCCATCAGCGGTGACGGCGGATTCGCGATGAACATGCAGGATATCATGACGCAGGTGAAGTACCATGAGCCGATCATCAACATCGTGCTGACCAATGAGACGCTGGGCTTTATCGAAGGCGAGCAGGATGACATCAATCAGCCCCATTCGGGCGTCGATCTGATTGACGGAGACTATGCAAGTGCGTGCGAGGCTCTGGGCGCACAGGGCTTTGAGGTTCGCACACTCGCCGAGCTCGACGATGCGTTTGCGAAGGCGCTGGCCAACTACGACGGGCCGAGCGTCATCGACGTGAAAATCTCCGGCATCCGTCCGCTGCCCGTCGAACAGCTTGTGCTCGACGTAGACGAGCAACATAGCGAAGCCGACGTGGATGAGTTCGCGCGCACCTACCATTCGCAAGGGTTGGTATCTATCGCCGAGCTGCTTAAGCGGCATGGGCTTTGCGGCGATGTCAAGCCGCTGAAGCGTTTTGGGTCCGCCTGAGCATCAACAACCGATGCCTGAGCTAGCTGCTTGGCATCCTCTTGATTGCCGGTACATCATATGGTTTTGATGTGCCGGCAATCGGCATCCTTCTGTGGATTCCCGGTCTGCCGTTCGTGCTCTATTTCCTTGTCTATGTATTGTGGGTCACTGTCGCCCAGCTGTTCGCCTCCGCCTACAACACGCTGCCCGGCGAGATGGCGTACGAGTTCGACGACCGCACCCAAGCTCTCGTAGAATCTGACTTGATTCGTGTGTTGGAGGGATTATTCAGTGGAGGGATTGGGCAGAGCTTTGACAAGTTTGATGAGTATTTCCGTTGAATCCTTGAGTTCTGCCTGTTTCCAATGTTTGCGTGTGTTTTCCAGTTCGTCTGCCTGATTGAAGAATTTCCATTCCTCTTCCTGCGTCACTAACGTTTTGGCTTTGTCCCGATCGATGAGGCTCTCCGGATGGTCAAAAGAATTGCGAATAAAAGTAGGAAGACTTTCCTTGACGATTGGATTGCATCCTCTGTTAATGGATCGACTATTTTGAAGGGATCGGCTATCGAATCGTACAGTCGAAGTATCGATGATATGTTGTTTGAGTTCTGGATCATCACGAAAGATGTCTGCGATGGGGGCATATTCTCGATAATTTTCGCGTCCGGGTTCTCGGGGCTCATTGCCTTCTCGGCCTTTGGAAATCCATTGTTGGTGCCGGCGTTCCCAAAAGGCATGATCGTCTTCGTATTTGATATCTGGAATCAGTTTGTTGTCGACCGCTGTGGGTCCGTCGCATTGAAGCTTTTCTTGAAGCAGGCCGTATAGTTCGCTGTGGAATTCAGGTGTAGGCATCTGAAAAGCCTGATACGTTATTTCTGCCAAGGAAGGGTGTCCTACACGTAATGTTCCGAGTTCCCCATTGGGGACGATATGTTCTTGTGCTGGGATGGAATCATCGAAATCGCGGAAAAGATACAGTTTGTCGGTTTTCTTTGACTCCTCAGAGCTGGGACCTGCGAAACATCTGAGCATATATGGCGAATGTGTGGATACCCATACCTGTTCGGTTTGTGAAATGTCCGAAATGGCTTCGGCAAGTTGAACCTGTGCCTGTGGATGCATCCAGGTTTCCGGCTCATCCAAGCAGAGGAATAACGGGGTTCCGGATTCGGATTTCTTATGTTTCGCATAAATCTCAATTATGGCGAAGGCTATCGCTCTTTGTATGCCATTCCCTTTGGACTTGAGGTCTGAATCGACGAATCCGTCGTAAACGCTGATAGTGCCTTGCTCGGAAAGCGACTTAGGCTCGGGCGGCTCAAATTTGAATTGTAGCGATAGGTTTTTGCCATACTGTGTATTGGTGAGTGTATTGATTTCTTGTTTGAGCTCGTCGAGAAAACTCACGTAGCCTTTTTCCGTATCGTTGAAAGCAGCGGCATAAGCGGTATTGAAGTTATCCCATTGTTTCGATTTCATGAAAGATTCTGTGTATGGGGCGATAAGACGACCGAGTGTCTTGTTTGTCTTAAAGCTGATGACGTTGTCAGGAGTATCTGTGGCTTTCATGAAAGTAGGCTCGAAAATAGCCTGAATCGGTGCCGAGATGCCAGTGACGTTGCTGTATGTGCCATCTTCTGGATTGTAGGTATCCACCTTTTTGACCTGGGTATCGTCGGAAAACGAACGGCGCATGATGAGGTTTCCTTCGTCATCGATGCGTTTGACAAGTCTAGAGGCATTTTTGGGAATTGATTGTTCGATAATAGATGGCAAATCCTCTCCCGAAAAGGTTCCTTCGACGAAGAATTGGTCTCCTTCTGGCCGAAGGGATTTGAAGTCTTTTATGGTTGTCCCGTTGGGTAAGCCGTCTCTTAAAAAGGCAATGGCATCTAGAACCGTTGTCTTTCCTGCGTTGTTATTGCCTACAAAATAGTTGGTGGCTGGAGAGAAAACAAATTTTTGTGAACCTGAGTAGCATTTAAAATTCGATAATTCTAGGCATTTAAGATACATATTTCTTCTTCTCTTTCTGCAACAGTAGAAGACAGCATAGTGATAGCTCCCGAATAACCATTGATGCCAAGAATGATCATCTTTCGTAACTGTAGTAATCGCGGGCAAGCGGATTTGCGGTTTCACGCGTGTGCCGATTATGAGATGTTGTTCTCGAGGGATCCGCCGTCAGCAGGGCGATACAGGAATGGTGATTTGATCGAAATGACTGACGAATATATAGGTTGTGGCGTGTTGCCATACGTCTTGTCTATCATAAAAATGATTGTTTCAGGGCGTTCGATATGAGGAGCATGAGATTTTGATTCGGACTCGACGAAGAGGCGGACAAGGCAGCAAGACACGATTCCGTCACCACTCCCGGCACGACCGAATCACGCTAGGCAACGCCATCGGCTACGGCGTCGGCGACATTTTCGGCGGGGGCCAGCTCACGCTCATTGGCACCTACCTGGTGCTGTTCTGGACACGGTTCTGCGGCATGTCCATTTCCTCGGCGCAATCGGTCGTGGGCTTAAGCGCCATCATCAGTGGTGTGGCGGCTCTTTCGTTCGGTATTCTCGGCGACAACCTCTACCGTTTCTCGTTCGGCCGCCGTTATGGCCGTCGGCATTTCTTCCTTATGTTGGTGCCCCCGCTGATTCTGGTCGGCATCCTTCTGTGGATTCCTGGTCTGCCGTTTGCGCTCTATTTCCTTGTCTATGTATTGTGGGTCACCGTCGCCCAGCTGTTCGCCTCCGCCTACAACACGCTGCCCGGCGAGATGGCGTACGGGTTCGACGACCGCACCAGGCTCTCGACCATACGTCTGCTGATTTCAGGGGCTTCCGGCACGCTTATTCTGCTCATCGGTGGGGGCACGCTTTCGATTTTCGGTGAACACCGGCCGACAGGATATATGATGTTCACCATCGCCATCACGGTCTGCTTTGCTGTGGCGGTGTTGATCTGTTGGAAGAGCACGTGGGAGATGTCGCCCGAGGAGGCGGGATTCGGCCAGTACGCTGGATCCGAAGGGTTTGCCGGACGCCAGCGGTCTGAGCGCCTTTCGATTCGTGCGGAAATCAAGCTGTGGTGGCATCGCTTGATCGTCATGTTCCGCGAGTACGCCAGCACGTTGCGCATTGCGATTTTCCGTCGCCACCTGGCGCTGTACCTGCTGATGCTCACCGCCGGCGATGTGTTCGGCCAGACCTTCGTGTTTTTCGTCATCTATGACTGGAACAAATCCGCCGCGTTCGCCTCGTTGCTCTTAAGCTCCGGCATCATCACCGTGCCGTTGAACCCGCTGTTCGGCGCGACCATGATCAAGGTCGGTCCGAAACGCATGTATCAGGCGAGTTTTGCCGCGAGCCTCGTCGGCCTGGCCTGGATCTTCGCGGCATGGCGTTTGGTCGGGGTGATCGCGGAACCGTGGTGGACGGTTTTCGCCGTCGCCGGCGCCCTGTTCTTCTTCATCGCCAAAGCGCCTTCCGGTTATCTGCCGTGGGCCGTCTTCCCGTTCATCGCCGACGTCGATCAGGTCGTGTCCGGCAAATATCGCGCCTCGACGTTCACCGGCATACAGGCAGGATTGCGTCAGTTGACTTCGGGGCTTTCCTCGATTGTCGTCGGCGCTATCTTGGGATTCGTCGGTTTTGATTCCTCGCGCCGGGTGCAGGCCTCTTTCGCCTGCAACGGCCTCGGAGCCCTGATGATTGGCTGGTATGCCCTCTCCATTGTCATTTGCATCATCGTTGTCCGCAGGTTCGATCTCGATAAGCGCACGGACGGCATCGCCCTTGCCGAGTCCGCCCGCATCGCAGCCGGTGGCGAGGCAAATGACGTGGAACCGTCGGTTCGTGCCACGCTGGAGGATTTGACCGGCCAGCCTTACGGGCGGTGACGGGCGCTGCAAGCGGTGTGTATCTGACAAACAATACGAAAAAAGGCACCGCCTAACGACGATACCTTGATTGTGCCCCCACGGGGATTCGAACCCCGGACACGCTGATTAAGAGTCAGCTGCTCTAACCAGCTGAGCTATAGGGGCGCTGGTCTAAACTACAAGAGCCAAGAAAATAGTATACATACGCATTGAAACTTACGCAAGACGGTGTGTCGTTGAGTGTTGCGTTCCGTTGTTTTCGGGGGATAAGACTGATTCGTTCGTTTGCCGATCGGGCGCGAAAGGGAATCGTCGCATGGGTTCTGCGGTTGCAATGTGCGGCTGTGTGATATCGCGCTTGTAGATCTTGCTGGGTCCTCGATTCTCCGAAATGCTGTTTTCGTTGTAAGAAGGTTTGCCGTGCTGGGCACAGCAATGGCGCCGGTAAATACTTTCATGGTGAGTGGGGGAGTCTTTTCTCGGCGAGAAGGCGTCTGATCTCTATTGTTCAAAAGGCTGGTGCATATTTTTGTATTTTTTCGACTAGGTATAATGATGTAAAATAACTATTTTTTAAGTCAGAATCGAATAAATTATTGTATTAAAAAAGTGATTTTACTCACATTTCATTTTAAAAAAAAGAAAAATCGTTAAAATCGGAATGTTGCAACGATTTGGCGAGATAGGATTCTTCCTATCGGATATGAATATGTTCAACGTTTGAGCATAGCATTTTCGAATAATGACTAAGAACGATAGATGTTCTGTGCCTAAGCTACGCGGTTGTGGCGATGGTGCATGCGTCGCACTCGAGAAGGAGGAATAATGGAATTCTCTCTTACGGCAAAATTGGCTGCCGAATTCATCGGCACCGCTTTTCTGATGATATTCGGCAACGGTGCGGTCGCCAACACCGAACTCAAAGGCACGAAGGGTCATGGTACCGGTTGGCTCAACATAGCGATGGGCTACGGTTTCGGCGTGATGTTCCCGGTCATGATGATCGGTTCCGTCTCAGGTGCGCATATCAACCCCGCGATGACCATCGGCCAAGCCGTCAATGGCCTGTTCCCATGGTCCGAGGTCATGCCGTATATCATCGCGCAGCTTCTTGGTGCTGCTCTGGGCCAGCTGATCATCTACATCACTTATCTCCCGTACTACAAGATGGAGACCAGCCCGGACGCCATTTTTGCGACGTTCAGCACCACTGAGGCCTCCGGCAACAAAGTCGTCTACTTCCTCAACGAGCTCTTCGGCACCCTCGTTCTCGTGCTCGGCGCCCTGTGCATGCTCTCTCTGCCTTGGGGCAAGAAGGACCCGGCGGCTGCAGCCATCGTTGTCGGCCTTATCGTTTGGGGTCTGGTGACCTCCATGGGCGGATCCACTGGCCCCGGCCTCAATCCGGCTCGTGACCTTGTGCCGCGCTTCCTGCACTGGATCCTCCCGATTCCCAACAAGGGCACTTCTCGCTGGGGCGAGGCCTGGATCCCGGTCGTGGCTCCGATTGTCGGCGCCATCATCGGCGCGTGGATTTTCAAGGTCTGCTTCGGCTGATAGGCAGGGGCGAAAAGACCTGTATCCTGTTGTTTGATAACAGTGGCGTGGCCTGCGGTTTCGCAGGTCGCGCCTTTTCGCTTGTCTGGTGCCTGGTGCCTGGTGCCTGGTGCCCGATCGAGCGGCAGTGCCGCCGCTTTACCTGGTTGCGGATATCAGAAAATTGCGTATTGCCGATTGTTCTCATGCGTGCGTTTGCGATGATTATGAAAATTGGTGACGCGCGGAATTTCCCCGTCATAAAGAATCCCTATTATTGACCCATAACAATCCATGCCTAGGTGGGAGCAAATGTGAAACGTGGTGGACGGCCAGACTCGAGGTCTCCGCATGGCAAAAAGCCGGTGAAAGCATCGCCGGCGAGCGTCGTGCTGGGGGAGATTGGCGGGGCCATTCGGGTTTTCCTGCGTTGGTTCTCGGGTATCCTGATTGCGGGCGTCCGTGCGTTCAATCACGGCGTAAGGCGCGGTTTTCGCGTTTTTTGTGGTTTCTTGGGATTGCATCAATCAGAAGCCTCGCATCAAGCGTATGGGCAGACGGGTTCGGGTTCACCGTCCAGGCGAGATGCGGCACATGGCGTCCGCGATTCCCGGGTGAAAAGTACGCATCGGAATTCCGCGATTTCCGAGGGTTTCATAGGTTCCTTGCTGGGGAGCGAACATTCCCCGAACGCTGTTCGGAACACCGAAGCGAGGCGCAGGCCAGGGCGCGCTTCGCAACCGGAGATGAAATCGGTGTATCTCGTCCGTCGGGTCGTCGTCGCGGTAGCGGCGTTGATCGTCGTCGTCGCCGTCGTTGTGGGTTGCAGAGCCGTGGTGTCGGCCGTTGTCCGCCACCGTGATTCCGCAGCCCGGCAAGCCTCGTCGCAAGCCCTGCATAAGTCGGGGAATGCGACGCGGTCAAACGATACCTCGAAAAGAAAGCCGCCGAAACCGAATGCGGGCAAAGCGGCCGGTCGGGAGATGTTGAACGATCATCGACGTGCGGTGATCGCCGCGGCGGCGCAGAAAACCGCTGCTGCCAGCGGCAAGCAGGTTCGCCAGTACTCGTACTGTGTGAGCGGCAAGGGCGATGTCGGCGATGCCGGTGTGATCCAGAGTTTTGAAAACGTCGTGTTCCGTACGTTGAACGATCCGCGCGGATGGCCTCGTGCCGGCGCCACGTTTACGTATAACGCCGATTCAAGTCATTGCGATTTTACCGTTTATCTTGCTCAGGCCTCGCAGATGCAGACGTTTTCAGCCAATTGTTCCAATAGCTACAGCTGTTGCGTAGGCGACAACGTCATCATCAATCAGGACCGCTACAACGAGGCGACGCCGCAATTGCTCTCAGCGGGCATGAGTCTTGACCGTTACCGCGAAATGGTTATCAACCACGAGACGGGCCACCGCCTCGGCCATCTTGACAACCAGCCTTCATGCCCAGCTTCGGGGTCGCCCGCGCCGCTGATGCAGGAGCAATCGATGAGCCTGCGCGGCTGCACGCCCAACGAATGGCCGTTGGATTCAGAGCTGTGGGTGAAATGACCGGGGTGATTGCGGGTAGTGGCGAGGGTCCGTTGCATTCCCTGTCGTGCCTTGAGGCTGCCGCCATCGAGCCGGCAGTTGCCGAGGCTCCCGTGACAGCGCAAGGCGCTAAAGTGGGCCGGTTCGCTCCCACTCCTTCCGGCAGGATGCATATCGGCAACGTCTATGCGATGCTTGCGGCATGGCTCTCGGCCCATGCGGGCGACGGTGCGGGCCAAGAGGCCGGTGATGGCCGTTTGGGCGATCGCAACGTTGATTGCAACGTCAACCGAGGCAAGGTGCTGCTGCGAATCGAGGATGTCGACGGCCCCCGGGCGCTCAAGGACGCCGATAAATGGATCATGGACGATCTGCACTGGCTCGGGCTTGACTGGGACGGCGAGCCGGTCTATCAGTCGCAGCGCACGGAAATCTACGAGGAGGCCTTGCGCTCGATGGGGTCGGTGAGCGTCGAAGACGTCGCTTTGGCTGATGGGGCTTTTGCGGATTCGCGGAATTCTTCGGCAGATGACCTTAATGGTTCCGAAAATGTATTGGATGATAGAAATTCTTTACAAGGCAGGATGGCGCAAGATACGGTTTTGCATTCGTCTCTTGAAAAAGCTATGAAATCGGGCGGTTCCGACGATGCTGCGGATGGCCAAAGCTTTTCGTACGTCAAGTGGATGCAGGATCTTGCCGAACGTTCGCATTCTCTGGGAAACGGAGTCGCCGGCGGTTTCCCGCTCGTCTACCCGTGTTTCTGCTCGCGTGCCGATTTGCGCGCGGCCTCGGCGCCGCAGGAGGGCGACCGGTTCCTGATCTATCCCGGAACGTGCCGGAGGCTTCTGGCCGAGCGGCCTGACGTTGTGCGCTCGCGGTTGGAAGCCGGGAAGCGTCATTCGTGGCGTATAGCGGTCCCGGAAGCCGGGGTGCCGGGAAGTGTTGTCGAATTTGATGACGCGGTATTTGGCAAGCAGCGTTTCGATTTATCGCGTGAGGTCGGCGATACGGTGATTCGGCGTTCGGACGGCATCTTTTCCTACCAGCTGGCGGTGGTGGTCGATGATCTGTTGATGGGGGTCAACGACATCGTACGCGGCCGCGATTTGCTGCGTTCCACGGCCCTGCAGATTTGGATTCGACGTGCGTTGGTGGCCTCCGGTTTCGCCGCAAAATACGGGATTGACGGAAACGTCGATAGGATTTCTTCACCGGAAAATAGGTGTAATGCAGACAGTGATGATGGGGCAATCGCGCAAGGCTCAGGTGAACCGGCCGGCATGATTTCAGCGGTGAACCCCGCCTACGCCCATCTTCCGCTGATCGACGACCCTGCGGGTGTGCGTCTGGCCAAGCGCAAACATTCACTGGATATCGCAGCGTTGCGTGCCGATGGGGTCCGTCCGGAGCAGATTATCGGGTATTGTGCATGGTTGCTTGGCATTCGCACAACTGGGGCTGTCCACATTTCGGACACTTCCGCGCCGGTTGCGATGAGCGCACGAGAGGCCTTGGAATGCTTCACTTTTGACGATATTCGTGCGAACAAATCCGACCGCATTCTAAGCCCGGATTGGGCAGATGAAGTTGACAGGCCGAAAAACGGAAGTGTAGCCTAAGCATCAATAACTAAAAAACACTACAAACCGATGAAGCGGGGAAGTAGACGGAAACGCGCGATGAGCGAGCCTGGGATGGTGAGAGCCGGGACGAGATGCGAACCGTTGAGTGGGCCGCTGAGGGCGCACCGATTGGCTGGATTTTGGCCATGAGGCTGCGACGTAAGGCATACGTCAGTTGCCGGGGATGTGTTGGCATTCCGATAAGGGCACGGGAGACCGTGAACCAAGGTGGCACCGCGGGCATATATTCGCTCGTCCTTGGCTGTAATTGACAGCTGGGACGGGCTTTTTTAGTCCCTGAATGAGGCGAAAGCCTTCAGGAGGTGCCCATGATGAGCATGAGTGCGGAAGCTGGTGCGGGTTCGGACGGCGATGCGGCCGTGCGGGGCGTTGTCGGTAGCAAGAGCCGTTACGCTGGCATTCGGCCGACGCTTGATGAAGTGCGCGAGTTGGCTGGTACCGGCAAATACCGCCGTATCCCGGTGATGCGCGAGCTGCTTGCCGACCGTCTGACCACCATCGAGGCGATGCGCCGGGTGCGTGCCGCTTCCAATCACTGCTTCCTTCTGGAAAGCGCCGAAGCCGACCAGCGTATGGGACGCTACAGCTTCCTAGGGTTTGCGCCGACGCTGGAACTGACCTGCAAAGCCGGGGAGCTGAGCATCAAGCGCGTCGCTCCTGCCGGCTCGTCGGACGGCGACGTCGTGGTCGAGCGCAGGCATGTCAATCATCCGAGCGATGCGATTCGCAAGGTACTCGCCCAATATGCCAGCCCGCGGCTCGAAGGCTTCCCTCCGTTCGCCGGCGGCTTGGTGGGCTACTTCTCCTTCGGCTATTTCGCATATGCCGAGCCGACGTTGCGGCAGAAAACCCGGGACCCCAAGGCCTTGCCTGATGTCGATCTGATGCTCTTCGACCAGCTCATCTCCTTTGATTCCTACCGTCAGCGCCTCCAGCTGATCGCCGGGGTCGATACCGATGATGTGGACGCCTCCTACGAGCGCGCCGTCGCCCAGATCGAGGGAATGCAACAGATTCTCGAGAACGGTAAGCGCTACGATTTTAAGCCGCTGGAACTTCAGGGCGAATTGCAGCTCACGCTCAACCGCGAGCAGTACGGTTCGATGGTCAAGAAGGCGAAGGAGCACATCTACGCCGGCGATATCTTCCAGGTCGTGCTTTCCAATCCCAGCACTGCTCTGGCCTCGGGAAGCCTGTTCGACGCCTACCGTCTCATGCGGGCCGAAAACCCGAGTCCTTACATGGTCTTCATGTCCAGCGACGATATCGAAATCGCCGCCGCCTCGCCCGAGACGCTGGTACGGCTCGAAGACGGCAAGCTGCTGACTTATCCGCTGGCCGGCACCCGCCCGCGCGGTGCGACGCCGGAAGAGGACAAGCGCATCGAACAGGATTTGCTCAGCGACGAAAAGGAACTGGCCGAGCACAACATGCTGGTCGACCTCGGACGTAACGACATCGGCCGTGTCTCGCAGCTTGGCAGCGTCGAAGTGGAACGGCTGCACGATATCCTGCGCTTCTCGCATGTCATGCATATTGGTTCCACAGTCGCGGGCAAGCTCGCTGACGGTAAGGATGCGCTCGACGTCATCGACGCGGTGCTGCCGGCCGGCACGCTTTCCGGGGCCCCGAAAATCCGCGCCTGCCAGATCATCGCGGAACTTGAAAATTCCCCGCGCGACATCTACGGCGGGGCCATCGGCTACCTCGACTTCTCCGGCAATCTTGACACCTGCATCGGCATCCGCTTGGCGTTCAAGCACGATGGCAAGGTGACGGTGCAATCCGGCGCGGGCATTGTCGCCGATTCCGACCCGAACAAGGAATTCGAGGAATGCCGCAACAAGGCGCTCGCCGTCGTGGACGCCATCAACCAGGCGAACGGAGGCCTGAAATGATTACCATCGTCGACAATTACGACAGCTTCTCCTACAATCTCTACCAGCTCATCGGCTCCATCGATCCGAACATCAAGGTGGTGCGCAACGACGACCTCGACGTGGCCGGGCTTGCCGCGCTTGGCTCCGACGGTATCGTGCTTTCGCCTGGTCCGGGCAAGCCCGCAGATGCCGGAATCTGCGAAGACGTGGTGCGTGAACTGGGCGGGAAACTGCCGATTCTGGGCGTCTGCCTCGGTCATCAGGCCATCTGCGAGGCGCTGGGCGGCAAGGTCATCCCCGCCGCGGAACTCATGCACGGCAAGGCTTCGCCGGTCGAGCTGCGCGACGATTGCCAGCTGTTCGCAGGCATGCCGCGTGAAATCCAAGCCGCGCGTTACCACTCGCTTGAGGCCGACAAGGCGACGTTGCCGAAAACGTTGCGCGTCGTCGCCCGCACGCTCGGCACCGATGAAATCATGGCCGTGGCCCACGTTACGGACCCGACGTTCGGTGTCCAATTTCACCCCGAAAGCATCCTGACCCCGCAGGGCTTGCAGATACTGAAGAATTTCATCGACGTGGTCGACCGATGGCGGACGGGCGAGTGCTGATGAGCGGTGCGTTGAGCCGATTGGCCGGAAAGTTGATTCGGTGATCGGAATATCAACGGTTTGCTCATCAATATCGATAGTCATCAATAAATAAATCAATAAATAAATCAATAAATAAATCAATCAATAAATAAATCAATAAATAAATCAATAAATAAATCAATAAATAAATCAATAAATAAATCAATAAATAAATCAACTAACCAATCAATAACAAGGAAGTCATGATGATCAGTGAAGCCATCGTCAAAATCGTCAACAAGCACGACCTCACCTACGACGAGGCCTACCATGCGATGAAGGAGATCATGGGCGGCGAATCGACGCCGACCCAGAACGCGGCCTTCCTCGCGGCGCTTTCCACCAAATCGGCCGAGGCCGAGACCATCGACGAGATCGCGGGCTGCGCGGCCGCCATGCGCGAACTGGCCACCCCCGTGCCGCATCCCGGTATCGAGACCATCGATATCGTGGGCACCGGCGGCGATGGCGCCAACACCTTCAACATCTCCACCACCGCGGCCCTGATTTCGGCGGCGGCTGGTGCTCACGTCAGCAAGCACGGCAACCGCGCGGCCAGCTCGCAGTGTGGCACTGCCGACTGTCTCGAAGCCTTGGGCGCGAACATTTCGCTCTCTCCCGATGAAGCGCTCGACCTGCTCAAGGCCGACAACTTCACCTTCCTCTTCGCCCAGCGCTACCACACCGCGATGCGCTACGTCGGCCCGATTCGCAAGGAACTCGGCTTCCGCACCGTCTTCAACATTCTGGGGCCCCTGACCAACCCGGCGCGTCCCGAATATTTCCTGCTCGGCGTCTACGACGAATATCTCGTGGAGCCCATCGCCCATGTGCTCGAAAGCCTAGGCGTCAAGCGTGCGCTGGTTGTCTACGGCCGCGACAAGATGGACGAGGTCTCGCTTTCCGCCGAAACAGCCGCCTGCGAGCTGCGCGACGGCGAATACCACCCGATGACCCTGACACCCGAGGAATTCGGCCTGACCCGCTGTGAGAAGAAAGACCTGCTCGGTGGCACTCCGCCGCAGAACGCCGCCATCACCCGTGCCGTCCTTGGGGGCAAGGAGACCGGGCCGAAGCTGGAAGCCGCGCTTTTCAACGCCGCCTGTGCGCTCTATGTTTCGGGTGTTGCGGACTCGATCGGCGAAGGCGTGGAACTGGGCCGCGAGCAAATCGCCTCCGGTGCCGCGATGAAGACGCTCGAGGCGTTCGTCGCCGGCTCGCAGAAGTTCGCCAAGGCCGACGCCGAAAAGTGATGGGTGAAAAGTGGCGGGAAGTTTACGAATGGGTTGTCTCATGGCCGACATTGGTTTGTGCGTTCGTGAACTTCTCGCCCCTAACGGCGCCGATACAGAGTTGAATGGCAATAGATTCACCGCATATTGTTAAACGTATGACATTGGTTTGTGAATATGTGGCTGTCGATATCCGCAATAAGAAGGTGCAAAGGTAATGGCTGATTCCGAGAATATTCTGCAGCGTATCGCCGCGAAAACCCGCGAACGCGTGGCTGAGGAAAAGGCGCAGACTCCGCAGAGCGTGGTGGAGGTTCAGGCTCGTGAGGTCGCCGCACGAAAGGTAGCAGCGGGGGAGGTCGGCGACGCGGCGTTCCCGTTCGAACGTGCGTTGAAGGCTCCCGGCATGAGCTTCATCTGCGAGCTCAAGAAGGCCTCGCCCAGCAAGGGCCTCATCGCGCCGGATTATCCCTACCTCAGCATCGCCCGCGACTACGAAAAGGCCGGGGCGGCGGCCATCAGCTGCCTGACCGAACCGACGTGGTTCAAAGGTTCCAACGAGCATCTGCGGCAGGTCGCGGCGGCGGTCGATATCCCGGTGCTGCGCAAGGACTTCATCGTCGACGAATACATGATCTTTGAGGCCCGTGCGTGCGGCGCCTCGGCCGTTCTGCTCATCTGCTCGATTCTCGATGATAAGCAGATTGCGGATTACATCGCGCTCGCCCACGAACTCGGCATGAATGCCCTGGTAGAGGCCTACCAACCCGAAGAGGTGCCACGGGCGATGGATGCCGGTGCCAGGATCGTTGGCGTCAACAACCGTGACCTGCGCAATTTCGAAGTGGATTTCGAGCGCAGCCTACGTCTGCGGCCCACCGTCGGCCCGGATCGTGTGTTCGTCTCGGAGTCCGGCGTATATACCCGTACCGATGTTGCTCGTCTTGAGGCGGCAAATGTGGACGCGGTGCTAATCGGTGAGACGTTGATGCGCTCGTCGGACAAAGCTGCGGCGCTCGCCGAGCTTCGTGGTGACGCGGCGGGCGGTACTGCTGTAGCTGGAAAGTAAGAGACGAGCTGATGAATAGTCTGGTGGCATCCATCGGAGCTGTTCCTGCTGGTTGCGGGTCTGGCAGTTTGTCCGTCCATGGGCTATTCGTAATTGAGAATGAGAGGTAGTGCGATGAATAATTCGATGGCATCGGTTCGCGCCGCGTCTTTGGAACCGCTCGATAATGGTGTGCCGTTTGAAGATGACGCCACTGGTGCTCATACGATTTTGGGTCATACGGTTTCGCGCAATGACGCTGTTGCTACTGCTGACGCGGATGCTGCAAATATCGCAAATGCCTGTAAAGTCAAGCTCTGCGGGCTCAAGCGCGAGCAGGATATGGACGCTGCCTTGGCGGCCGGTCCTGATGCCGTCGGATTCATCATCGACTTTCCGCAATCCCATCGCTCGATTTCTGCAGAACGTGTGGCTGAGCTGGTGCGGTATATGAAGACTCGAGCTGATGAAACCGGTGTAACGTCGCCGGCTGCGGTGGGAGTATTCGTAGATCAACCGGCCGGACGTGTGGCGCAGATTGCGCGTGAAGCCGATCTCGATGTGATTCAGCTGCACGGGCACGAAGATGAAGATTATCTTGCCGAACTGCGTGAGCTCGTAACCATGCCGATCATGCAGGCGTTCAAGGTACGCGAGGCAACGGACGTGGCGCAAGCTGTGGAATCGTCCGCGGATATGGTGCTGCTCGACGCGGGTGCGGGCGATGGTAAGTCCTTCGACTGGTCGCTAGTGGCCGAGGTCGATCGTCCGTTTATGTTGGCCGGCGGCTTGTCTGCCGAAAACGTTGTCGAAGCCATTCGCGCGACGCATCCGTTCGGCGTCGATATGAGTTCGGGCATCGAAACCGAACGTCTCAAGGACCCGGTCAAGATGCTCGCCGCGGTCAAAGCCGTGCGCGAAATGGCCGATAGTACGAAAGCGAGTGACGCAAATGATACGTAATCCGACAACAAAATCTACAGGGTAAACGTTCCGCTGTTTCGACCGCCCGAACCAAGCAATACCGACGGTCCAACGACATCGCCAATAATCAAAACCAACTGTATATAGTAAGGAGCAATCTCATGACGAATTCACCGAATTCAAAGGGGCGCTTCGGCATCCACGGGGGCCAGTACATCCCCGAGACGCTGATGGGCGCCGTGGGCGAGCTGGAGGAGGCCTACAATCATTACAAAAACGACCCCGATTTCCTCGCCGAACTCGACGACCTCGAGAAGAAGTACGCAGGCCGTCCGTCGCTGCTGTATTACGCAGAGAATATGACCCGCGACCTCGGCGGCGCGAAGGTCTATTTGAAGCGCGAGGACCTGAATCACACCGGCGCGCACAAGATCAACAACGTGCTCGGGCAGGCGCTGTTGGCCAAACGTATGGGCAAGACCCGGCTCATCGCCGAAACCGGCGCGGGCCAGCACGGCGTGGCCACCGCCACCGTTGCGGCGCTTTTCGGCATGGCGTGCGTGGTCTACATGGGCCAGGTCGATATGGAGCGTCAGGCGCTGAACGTCTACCGCATGCGGCTCTTGGGCGCGGAAGTGCGCGGGGTGACCAGCGGCACCGGGACGCTCAAAGACGCGGTTTCCGAGACCTTCCGCGAATGGACGCGGCGCATCGACGACACCCATTACTGCCTCGGCTCGTGCATGGGCCCGCACCCCTTCCCGACTATGGTACGCGATTTCCAAGCCGTCATCTCCAAGGAGGCCCGCGAGCAGATTCTCGAGGACGAAGGCAAGTTGCCCGCAGCCGTGATCGCGTGCGTCGGCGGCGGCTCCAACGCCATCGGCAGCTTCTACAACTTCATCGGCGACGAAGGCGTGCGACTCATCGGCTGCGAGGCGGCCGGCCGCGGCATCGACACCGACCGCACCGCCGCTACGATGAACACCGGCTCGCTCGGCATCTTCCATGGTATGAAAAGCTACTTCTGCCAGAATAAATACGGGCAGATCGCGCCGGTCTACACGATTTCCGCCGGCCTCGACTACCCGGGCGTCGGCCCCGAGCACGCGGCGCTGAAGGATTCCGGCCGTGCCCAATACGTCGCCATCACCGACGACGAGGCGGTCGACGCCTTCGAATACCTGAGCCGCACCGAGGGCGTTATCCCGGCCATCGAAAGCGCGCACGCCGTAGCCTATGCCATGAAACTCGCGCCGACATTGCCCAAAGACCAAAACATCATCGTCACCCTTTCCGGACGTGGCGACAAGGACGTGGCGGCCATCGCCCGCTACCGTGGGGAGGATCTTCATGACTGAAAACACCAATACCGCTTCCGCGCGCGCAGCAGCGGCCGAAGCGCGACTGTTTGCCAACAATGACGGCGATGCGCAGGGTGCGCGGCCGGACGGCGACGCTGCGAAATCGCAACCCGTCGCGCCGCACCGTTCCCGTATCGCGGCTGCGTTCACGGCCCCCGATGGCAGCCGTCGCAAGGCGTTCGTCCCATTCGTCACGATCGGCGATCCTTCGATTGCTCTGACCGAGAAACTGGTTCCGGCGATGATCGATGCCGGAGCGGACTTGATCGAGCTGGGAGTGCCCTTCTCCGATCCGACGGCCGAAGGTCCGGTCATCCAGGAAGCCAGTAATCGTGCGCTTTCTGCCGGAACGACCACTGATGACGCCTTCGCGCTGGTCGAGCGCCTGCGAGGCGAGCACAAGATCGATACGCCGATGGTCTTCATGACCTACTCCAACGTGCTCTATTCCTACGGGCTTGAGCGTTTCGCGCGTCGGGCGGCCGAAGTCGGGCTCGACGGTGTGATTCTGCCGGACGTGCCGCACGAGGAAAAGCCGGAATTCGACGAGCCGCTGACTGCCGCAGGGCTCGAGCTGGTCAGCCTTATTGCGCCGACCTCGCACGAGCGCATCCGCAGCATCGCCTCGGACGCCAAGGGCTTCATCTATTGTGTCAGCTCTCTGGGCGTTACCGGTGTGCGCAAGGAGATCACCACCGACGTGGCGGGGATGGTGCGTGAGGTGCGTGCCGCCACCGACGTGCCGGTCGCCATTGGTTTCGGTATCTCGACTCCCGAGCAGGCCGCCGAGATGGCCGCCGATTCCGACGGTGCCATCGTCGGTTCGGCCATCGTGCGCATCGTCGGCAAGTACGGCGAGGACGCGGTGCCCTATGTCGCCGACTATGTCCGTTCCATGGCCGAGGCCGTTCACGCCCTGAACTGAGTAGCGTAGTAAACCGCAAAACCAGAAACCGAATCGCGGGCACATTCGTCACCGGACGTTGTGCCCGCATTTTGGTGCTGGGAAGCTGCATCTGAGTGCTGCTGGGAGTCCGTTTTCCAGCAGTAAAGCCGCGTAGTGCTGGGAAGCTGCATCTGAGTAGCTGTTACGGTCCGTTTTCCAGCAGTAAATCCGAGTTGGTGCTGGGGAACTGCATCTGGGTGCTGCTGGGAGTCCGTTTTCCAGCAGTAAAGCCGTGTAGTGCTGGGAAGCTGCATCTGAGTAGCTGTTACGGTCCGTTTCCCAGCACTAAATCCGAGTTGGTGCTGGGGAACTGCACCTGAGCCACTGCTAAAGTCCGTTTCCCAGCATTAGGTGGTGTTGGCGGTTGAGGAGTTGCGTGTGCCCGCGTTTTTGTGGCTGCCGTCGCTATTCCGCCACTATCGTCAACTGTTGGTGGATTTGTGACGCTGTGGTTGCGATTGCTGTCGTGTTTCCTCCACTAGTGCCCGTTGTTGGTGGATTTGTGACGCTATAGTTGCGATTGCCGTCGTATTCCCTCCGCCAGCCCGGATTGTTGGAGCTTTTACGACGCTATTCGCTCGTTTTGCGTCGTGATTCCTCCACTACCGTCGGTTGTTGGTGGATTTGTGACGCATGACGTCGGCTTTTATTGTCTGCGCGATGACATGGGCGGGCATAATATAGAGGCGGATAATCGAAGTGGGAAGCGGGGAATGATGACTGCTTATATGGATCACAAGGATCTCGCCAACGAGGTCATCGACGAGGCGCGGGTCAAGGAAATCACGGACGGCGTGCATCGCGTGCTCGATGACATCGCGCAGGCCGAGGCCGCTTCCGGGCGTGAGTCCGGGTCGGTGCGTCTGCTTGCGGCTACGAAAACCCGCGATGTCGGCGAAATCATGGCGGCTATCGATGCAGGCGTTCGCATGATCGGCGAGAATCGTCCTCAGGAGATTTCCGCTAAGGCCGAGGGGTTGATTCGTCAATGTGCCGAGCGCGGCTTCTCGCTGGGTGCCGCTACTTCCCAAGCTTCTCAGACTACCCCGAACGGTCACATTCCCTTCCATCTGATCGGCCAGCTGCAATCCAACAAAATCGGCAAGGTGCTGCCCTACGTCGACACCATTGAGTCGGTTGGCTCGCTCGATGAGGCGCAGAAAATCGCGCGTCGCGCTGTTGCTCGCAACATCGTCGTCGGCGTGCTGATGGAAGTCAACGAATCCGGCGAGGCCTCGAAATCCGGTTGTGAACCCGATGAGGCCGTAGACCTTGCCTATCAAATCGGTGCCATCGACGGCTTGCAATTGCAAGGTTTGATGACCATCGGTGCCCACGTTGATGACGAAAAGACGATACGCGCCGGTTTCGCACATCTGCGCGGCACCCGCGACACGATTCTGGCGTCCGGTGAGCCCGGAACAGCGCAATGCCGCGAACTGTCGATGGGCATGACCCACGATATGGACTACGCCGTGGCCGAAGGCTCGACCATCGTGCGCGTCGGCACTGCGATTTTCGGCGAGCGTGCGTTCATCTGAGCAAATTCAGCCGTTTGCGCCATAAACAAGCCACTGGGCGCGGTCTACCGGCTTAAAAATGGCGCCTTTTGAAACTCCGCCATTTATGGGCCGCTCAATATTGCTCAGTGGCTTGTTTATGGCGAGTATCGTGGGAGGTTGGCAAATGAAGATGCATAGTGCCGCAGGCGGCAATCGGGTGGTTCGTGTTCGCGCGGTGGTCTCCGGGATGGTGCAAGGCGTCGGCTATCGCTATTTCGCGGTCAATGAGGCGCGGCGGTGCGATGTTGCCGGCTGGGTGCGCAACCGCCTTGACGGAACGGTCGAAGCCGAGGCGCAGGGTGAGCAGAGCTTGGTCGCCGCGTTTGTCGAGCGGCTTGGTCGCGGTCCGCAATGGGGCCACGTCGATCATGTGGAAACCACGGAAATCCCGCTTTCCCGCGACGATGGTTCCGCATTCCGCGTCCGCCGCGACGCTCGTTGAATCGCTTTCTGCGATACATTCATTGCTATTTGTCGCTTTGGTCGTATCTGGCTTGCGTTTGTGCTGTTGTTCCGTTGATCTGTTGGAGCTTTTGTGACGCTGATTGTTCGTTTCCCGTCGTGTTTCCTCCGTTAGTGTGGCTTGTTGGAGCTTTTGCGACGCTATGGTCACGCTGATCGTCGTGATTCCTCCGTTATCGTCAGATGTTGGAGCTTTTGCGACGCTATGGTCACGCTGATCGTCGTGATTCCTCCGTTATCGTCAGATGTTGGAGGATTTGCGACGCTATGGTCACGCTGATCGTCGTGATTCCTCCGTTATCGTCAGATGTTGGAGGATTTGTGACGCTATGGGGCAGGTTTGCGTCGTGTTTCCTCCGTTAGTGTGGCTTGTTGGAGGATTTGCGACGCGTTGAGTGTCTTTTCTGTCTTGATTCCTCCGCTAGCGTCGTCTGTTGGTGGATTTGTGACGCATTGGCGGGCTTTTTAATTTCAGCCCATTCTTGATTCTCGCTCGTTCTGCCCGGTATCGGCGTAGACTGAAGCCATGAGAATCGCACGCTACTCCTATAACGATGTTCCGCACTATGCCTTCGTACAGACCGACAAGAACGACAAGAAGGATTACTTGGTCGAGCTCGACGGCTACCCCTTCGGCTCGCAGCCCGTCGGCCCCACCGGCCAGCGCCACCTGATAGACGAGGACGGTGTTCGCCTGCTTGCTCCGGTCATCCCCTCCAAGGTTTACGGTCTGGCCAAGAATTACGAGGCCCATGCGCAATATATGCACGCCAAGGGCCAGTCCACCGTTGAGCATGCTCCCAGTGAGATGGTCATCTTCATGAAGCCGTCCACCTCTGTCATCGGCCCCGACGATCCGATCGTCATTCCCGGCTATTCCAACGATATGAATTTTGAGCCAGAAGTGGCCGTTGTGATGGGCCGCATCGCCAAGAACGTTTCGGTCGACAAAGCCATGGACTACGTGCTCGGCTTCACCTGCGTCAACGACGTGACGTTGCGTGACCTGCAAGGCAGCGACCCGATGTGGACGCGCGCCAAGGGTTTCGACACCTCTTGCCCACTGGGCCCGTGGATCGAGACCGACCTTGATTGGAAGGACGCGAAGATCTCCTTCACGCTGAACGGTGAAGACGTGCCCGCCGCTTCCGGCACCACCGCCGACCTGATTCATTCGATTCCCGAGCAGATTGCCGAAATCTCAAGCTTTGCGACGTTGCTGCCGGGCGATGTCATCATGACCGGCACCCCCAACGCTTCCGGCACGCTGAAGCCGCGCGACGAAGCCATCGTCAACATCGAGGGCATCGGATCCCTGCGCAACGTGGTCGTCAAGGACTGAGACTGTTGGTTTCGTAAGGTCTACATAGCTTAAGTGTCTTATATATAAAGGTATGTATATTGAATAGGTCGATTGGTGGATTAGATTCCGCCGGTCGGCCTGTTTTCGTCGGTTGGTCGGGTGATCGTGTTTCGCCCGGTCGTTTCCGTGTCTGCGAGTTCCGTCCCGACGATTTGAAAGCGGATTTCGACATGCGCTCGAGCGGGAAGTCGTGCCGATAAACCCTGTCGATTGTCGGCGTAGTGAGCTGGCTCGTATATTGAACTAGACAATGAGGTCTAAAAGTTGAGTCGAAGAGACTCAAGTTTTGGGAATAGAACCCTTCCGTTTGTGGTTGTACTAATCAGAGATTGAACGATGCCTTGCCATTCCGCCGATTTGCGACGGGTCAGGGCGAACAAACGGAGGAAAACATGGAACAACAATTTACGACCATGGCTCAGGAAGCCATCGGTGACGCGATTCAAAGCGCGTCGGCTGCGGGCAATCCGCAGGTCGACACCCTGCATCTGATGGATGCGCTGCTGCGTCAGGAAAACAGCGTGGTCACCGGACTGATCAGCGCCGCGGGCGGAGATCCGAAAGCAATCGGAGCCGCGGTGCGCAACGCCTTGGTCGCGCTGCCGAGCGCCAGCGGTTCCTCGACCTCGCAACCACAGGCGAGCCGCCAGTTGACGGCCGCGTTGGCTCAAGCCGAAAAGGAAATGAAGCAGATGGGCGACGAATACGTCTCCACCGAACACCTGCTGATCGGCATCGCCGACGCCGCGCCGAACGAAAGCGCGACGATTCTAAAAAACAACGGCGTGACGCCGGAAGCCTTGCGCAAGGCCGTTCCGGGCGTGCGCGGCGGTGCGAAAGTGACCAGCCCGGACGCCGAAGGCAGCTACAAGGCGTTGGAGAAGTACTCCACCGACTTGACCGCGCAGGCGAAGGAAGGCAAGCTCGATCCGGTCATCGGCCGCGATCAGGAGATTCGTCGCGTCATGCAGATTCTCTCGCGCCGCACCAAGAACAACCCGGTGCTGATCGGCGAGCCTGGCGTTGGCAAGACCGCTGTCGTTGAAGGCTTGGCGGAACGTATCGTTGCCGGCGATGTGCCGACGACGCTTCAAAACAAGAAGCTTATCAGCCTCGATTTGGGATCGATGGTGGCCGGTTCGAAGTATCGTGGCGAGTTCGAGGAACGGCTGAAGGCCGTCTTGAATGAGATCAAGAGCGCGAACGGCGAGATCATCACCTTTATCGACGAGATTCATACCATCGTCGGCGCGGGTGCGGCCGAAGGCTCGATGGATGCGGGCAATATGTTGAAGCCTATGCTGGCGCGCGGCGAGCTTCGCCTGATCGGCGCGACCACGCTCGACGAATACCGCGAGAACATTGAGAAGGACCCGGCGCTGGAGCGCCGCTTCCAGCAGGTCTTCGTCGGTGAGCCAAGTGTTGAAGACACCATCGCGATTCTGCGTGGCTTGAAGCAACGTTACGAGGCACATCACAAGGTGACCATCGGCGACGATGCGCTCGTAGCCGCGGCGACGCTTTCGAACCGCTACATTTCCGGCCGTCAGCTGCCCGACAAGGCCATCGATTTGGTCGACGAGGCGGCGGCGCACCTACGCATGGAGCTGGATTCGCAGCCTGAGGAGATTGACGAGCTGCAGCGCCGCGAGACCCGCCTGGAAATGGAGGAGATGCAGCTGAAGAAGGCCGAGGACCCGGCCAGTAAGGACAGGCTCAAGAAGCTGCAAAGCGATCTGGCGGATACCCGTGAGAAGCTTTCGGGCCTGAAGTCGCGTTGGGACGCCGAGAAGGCCGGCCACAACAAGGTCGGCGACTTGCGTGCCCAGCTCGACGCCAAGAAGGTGCAGGCCGACAAATTTACCCGCGAGGGCGATTTGGAGAAGGCCAGCAAGATTCTTTACGGTGAGATTCCGGCGATCCAGAAGCAGCTCGATCTGGCTGAGCAAGCCGCGGACGAGGAAAATGCGGACGGCCAGGAGACCGAGCCGATGGTGCCCGACCATGTGGATGCCGATTCGGTGGCGGGCATCGTCTCCGAATGGACCGGCATCCCCGTCGGCCGTCTGATGCAGGGCGAAAACGAGAAGCTGCTGAATATGGAGAAGTTCCTTGGGTGTCGCGTCATCGGCCAGAAGGAAGCCATTCAGGCGGTTTCGGACGCGGTGCGGCGCTCGCGTGCCGGTATTTCCGACCCGAATCGTCCGACCGGTTCGTTCCTCTTCCTCGGACCCACGGGCGTCGGCAAGACGGAGCTCGCCAAGGCGTTGGCGGACTTCCTCTTCGACGATGAGAAGGCCATGGTGCGCATCGACATGAGCGAATACATGGACAAGGGCTCGGTGACCCGCCTGATCGGTGCGGCCCCAGGCTATGTCGGCTACGAGGAAGGTGGTCAGCTCACCGAGGCCGTGCGGCGTCGCCCTTACTCGGTCGTGTTGTTCGACGAGGTGGAGAAGGCGAATCCCGAGGTCTTCGACATCCTTTTGCAGGTGCTTGACGACGGGCGTCTGACCGATGGACAGGGCCGGACCGTGGACTTCAAGAACACGATTCTGATCATGACCTCGAACCTCGGCTCGCAGTTCCTGGTGCAACCCGATCTGGATGACGAGGCGAAGAAGAACGCGGTGATGGATGCGGTGCACGCGCACTTCAAGCCGGAATTCATCAATCGTCTCGACGAGCTGGTCATCTTCCATCCGCTCACCCGCGAGGAGCTGGGCGACATCGTCGACATCCAGGTGCGTCAGGTCGCGTCTCGTCTGACCGACCGCCGCATCACGCTCGACGTCACCAAAGCTGCGAAGGAATGGCTCGCCAATGCCGGTTACGACCCGGCTTACGGTGCTCGTCCGTTGCGTCGCCTGGTGCAGACCGAGGTCGGCGACCAGATGGCGAAGATGTTGCTTTCGGGCAAAGTCCACGACGGCGACACCGTTCTGGTCGACCAGACCGGCGGCGATCACCTTGAGCTGAGCACGATGCCGGAGGACCCGCTGGACGAGGACCGCGACGACGAGTGATTGAAAAGCGTAAAGCGCGTAAAACCTGAGAACGGTGCGCGTTCAGAGGGCCGGACTGTTGCAGCAATGTGACAGCCCGGCCCTTCGTTATATTCATATTCGTATATTCAGAGGCATATGGCGAACGTTATCGGCTTGTTCCAATCAATCGTTGCCTTGCTGTACTTTTCTGCGTCCATTGATAATAAGGATAACCGCGAGAATAGCGAGGATAAGGCCGGCGATAACCAGTACCCCCACTCCGCCGAAAAGCGCGACGGCTAACCGTGGTTGCGGGCCGAACACTACCAGCAGCGCGAACGCCCAGACCGCGATGATGATGACGGTAATCGTGAAGACGCGGGAGAAACGGGCAAGCCTCCTCACTGCGGCGATGAGTGTGGCAAATGCGTGATCGGTTATGGAATCGTTCGGCGTTTTCGGCGTGGAGGCTGCCGCTGGTGCGGCGGAATCTTGGAAACGTTCGGCGTCGCGCAGGATGAAAAGTTCCAGCAGTTCGATGCTCAGCGCCAGGGCGACAATGATATTGACGGAACCGAAATAGGCGTGGCGGGAACCTTCGGGGAACTGATTGCCGGCCACGCAGATGGCCAGGCTGTAAATGTAAGCGCCGGTGGCTCCCAACGAGATCAGTGAATTGACGTCGGGCATGCGCAGTTTCAATGCGTGCCAGCCCTCTCGATGGATCGGTGAACCACAATAAAACATCGCCGGTGTGCTCAGAATGGCCTGTACCCATGGGTTGGTCAGCCAGCTGGGAATCGGAGCATCGCTGAAACGGCTTAGCAGTGAGAGGATGCATACGATGGCCGTAAGGAGCAGCGAGAGCGTCAGCAGACGTGAGACATACGGAATCTGGGCTGTAGTTCGATTGGACTGTCCCTGAGCGTCGATATCGGCAGTGGGGGCGTCGAGATTTCTAAGCCCATGGAGAGCCGTTTCGACTGAGGACTGAGCGGAAGCGGGAGAGCGGAAAAAGAGGAGGATGAGCCACGTCGCCAGCGCGGCAAGCACTACTGCCAAGCCGCCCATAAATAAGTCGAATTCCATGGTGCCTCCTTGATTACCCTTTCATCATCCCAGCAAATCGCACCGGTGGCTACACTGGGACGTTGATTGACACGAGATATACGCACAGTCGTATGGTTCTCGGCTTCGTCCATGGCATCCTGTGTAATAGAACATATGTTCGAAAATCCTGTAGTGGCAATCGTAATGGTCATCCTCGCAGCGGCGCTGGGGCTGGTGGCCGGATTTGTGCTGGGCAAATCCAAAGGGCAGGAGACCGCGAGAACCGTCAAAGACACCGGTGCCGAAGAGACGCAGGCGCAAAACGACCAGCTTCGGCGACAGGTAGGTGAGCTTACCACGCAGGCCGCGCAATATCGAACGCAGTGCGATGGGTTGAATCAGCAGCTGGCGTTCGTCAAATCGCAATTGGCGCAGGCCCAGCAGGCCGAGCAGCTTCGTGTGCAACGACAGCAGGAGCAGGAGCGGAGGGAAGCCGAACGCAAACAGGCCGAGCAGGCCAAGGCGATGGCGGAGCAGAGCAAGGTGCTTTCCGCGCTCGCTCCTGTGCAGAAAAACCTTGATGCCCTGCAGCAGAAGGTCACCCAGATTGAAGAAGGCCGCAAGCACGAGATGGGTGCCTTGGGCCAGCAGCTCAAGGGGCTGAACGACCAACAGACCCGCTTGGACAAGGAGACCAGTTCGCTTTCGGCCGCGTTGCGCAACAACAAGGTGCGTGGCGCATGGGGTGAGGCGCAGCTGCGCAACATCGTGGAATCCGCAGGGCTTCTGGAGCATGTCGATTTTGATACGCAGGTGGTCGTGGCCGATCCGGAAGGTCGCATACAGCGGCCGGACATGGTGGTTTATCTTCCCGGCGGCAAGACGATTCCCATCGATGCCAAGGCACCGTATTCCGATTACCAGCGTGCCTGCGAGATTCCCGATACGGCTTCTGTTGACGAGCTCAAACGTCGTGATGAGTTGCTGCGGGCCCACGCCAAAGCGTTGCGCGAGCATGTCAAGACCTTGGGCGACAAGGCCTATTGGAATGCTTTCGAGACCACTCCCGATTTTGTTATCGCTTTCATTCCCAACGATGCCTTGCTTGAGGCGGCTTTGAAGGTCGACCCGACGTTGATGGACGATGCATTCGCGCGTAAGGTTGCGTTGACTTCGCCGGTCACCTTGTGGACGGTGCTGAAATCGGTCGCTTTCGCGTGGCAACAGCAGAGCCTTACCGATGACGCCAAGATGCTTTTCGATCTTTCGCGTGAGCTGTATGAACGTTTTGCGGTTCTTGGCGACAAAGCCAACAAGCTTGGCCATTCCATTACCCGTACGGTTTCGGCATACAATGCTTTCGCTTCGTCGTTGGAGTCGCGTGTGTTGGTCACCGCGCGTAAAATGCAGAAGATTGATTCGAGCAAGGTTATCGAGCCGGTCGAGATGGCCGATTCCGAGAAAACTGACGTCCATGAGCTTACGGCTCCCGAGTTGGACCTTGAGTCGAAAGAGCAGGAACAATCGTCCGGTGAATAAGACCATAGCGCTGTGGCTGCGCGAAGAATCGTGATTCTTCATGACGTCGGTGGTCGGCGTCTGGCAAGCAGGCCATAATATGGGTCGGACTGATACAAAGAGTAGGAGAGCCAATGAGTGCCAAGGGTAAAAGAGCCGATCGAAGTGGCGAGCTTGGTGAGCTGTTGCGTGCGGCGATGGCCGATAAGCCGTTCAACGAGCTGTTTGCAGTGAGTCTTGATGCGCACGGCTTCGAGCTTATTGGTGACGCTTTGCTCGACGCGTTGGAGCAGCGCGGTTTCGCTCTTGGTGACTTTGATGCGGTCGGCGCGTTGACCGCTGCCGCCGTGCCGATGGTGACTGCGGTGATGCACGCCGCTCATGAGCGCGGACGTGAGCTTAACGGTTTCGTGATGGATTTTGTCTATCCGTCGATCAAAGGCCCTTCTATTTCAGGCAGGCGCGTGGTCTTGCTCGATTCGTGGCTTTCCGAAAAGTCGTATGTACAGACTTCGTCGCTGGTCACCTTGCGCAACGGCAATGAGCTGAGTCTTGATTTCAGCGTTGTGGAGCATGAAGGCGCAGAAGTCGTTGCCATCGCTTCATTGATCGGCGGGGTCAGTGGCGATGCCGACGCTGGCGGCATCAAAGTCATTAATCCCGTTTCCGGCGAGCAACGCAATCTGCCTTTTGTAACGGTTTTCGACGAGGACGGGTTGCGTGGTGGCGCGACTGAAGCAGAAAAGACCGATTGATATGGATGAGCCAACCCGCATGACCGCTGTTATAGTCGCTCGTGAGAGCAGCGAGCAACCGTATTTCGTGCGGCATAGGCGTTTGCAATCTATTGATAGTGCGAGCATGGTCGATGCCGACGTCAAGGCCATGATCGAAGGGAGTACTGATTATCGTGCGTGAGCCTAATCCTATAACCGCGGCGGCCCAGGCTTCGGGCGAGCCAGTTTTCCGCGAGATCGGTGTCGGTCCGTGGGCGCAGACCCATCCAGACGAACCTCGTCCCGACAATCCGCAGTCGCCGAATTTCGACGAACGCTACGATCCGGAACTGCTTGACAACGGTGACCGCCGTAATGTGCTCGATGGATTCCGCTATTGGTCAGTGTCCGCCATCAAGGCTGAGCTGGACAAGCGGGGCCGTCATGGTTTCGACGTGGCCGTCGAAAACTGGACGCATGATTTCAATATCGGATCGATGGTGCGTACGGCCAATGCCTTCGCTGCACGCAAGGTCCATATCGTCGGCCCGCACAAGTGGAACCGCAAGGGCGCGCTGATGACCGAGCTCTACCAGCACGTCGACCACCATCCCTCCATCGAAGAGCTGGTGGCGAGCTGGAAGCAGGAAATCGCCGAGGAAATCAAGCAAGCCGAAGCGGACGAGGCCAAGGCCGAATTCCGTGTGGACAAGGCCCGTTATCACCGCATTGCCGAGGAGGCCAGGGCCTCCCGTATCATCGCACTCGACATCATCCCCGGCGCGGTTCCCATCGAAACCTACCGTTTCCCGAACCGTTGCCTGATGCTCTTCGGAGCCGAAGGGCCTGGTCTCTCTCAGCGGGCGCTGGAACTGGCCGATGATGTGGTCTATATTTCCCAGTTCGGCTCGGTGCGCTCGATTAATGCTGGTGCCGCCGCCGCGGTCTCCATGCACTGCTGGATTTCCCAGCATTTGACTGCTTGAAATCTTGAACGTACCCTGAATTGTCACCGAGGCCGATGACCGTCGCATTGGCCGCATGATACGGTTAGAATATGATAGAAATAACCAATCTGAGTAAGCGGTTTGGCTCCAAAACCGCGCTCGACGGTGTGAGTTTCACTGCTTTTGACGGCAAGGTGACCGGGTTTCTCGGTCCTAACGGAGCGGGAAAATCAACGACGATGCGCGCGGCACTGGGGCTGATCGCGCCTGATTCCGGAAAGGCGTTGATCGACGGCGCTGACTTTCGCAAGTCCCGCGCCCCGATGACGAGTGTGGGCGCAGTACTCGACGCCAAGTCGGCTCACAAGAACCGTTCCGCATACAATCATCTGCTTTCTCTGGCGCTCACCAACGGCATTTCCAAGCGTCGCGTCAACGAGGTCATCAATTTCACCGGCTTGGAAAGCGTCAAGAAACGCAAAACCGGCGGCTTTTCGCTGGGTATGAGCCAACGGCTTTCCATCGCGGCGGCGCTGTTGGGCGACCCGCACAACCTCGTGCTCGACGAGCCGGTCAACGGCCTCGACCCTGAAGGTGTGAAATGGGTGCGTGAACTGTGCAGGTTCTACGCCAGCCAGGGCCGTGCGGTGCTGCTGAGCTCACACTTGATGAGCGAGGTCGCGCTGACCGCCGACAATCTGGTCATCATCGGGCAGGGCAAGGTCTTGGAAACGACCACGGTCAACGATTTCGTCGCCGAGCACTCCGCCCATTCGATTCGTGTGGTCACCCCGGAGCCGCAGAAACTCAGGGCCATTTTCGCCAGTGCCCCGGAGGTCCAGGTACATGTTGAACAACGCACAGCGTCCGACCCGCGTGAAGGCGAGGTCTTCCGCATCAACGGAGCCGACCTGAAGTCCGCCGCGCAGGTGTTCGCGCAGGCGCAGCTGGTGACCTACGAACTCGTCGAGGAAAAGGTGTCGCTCGAAGAGGCCTACCTGTCACTCACGCATTCCCAGGCGCAGTACACAGCCAAGGAGCTTCCCGGCGAACGGCCGATCGAATATGTGCAGCAGAATATGGACGGCAATTTCGCAACCGCCGGGAACATGCAGTTTAATGGGGAAGGACAAACGCGATGAGCGAGACCAATACCATGAATCCTTCGAACCCTGGCCCGGACTCGAATCCGAATCCGAATCCGAACCCTGGTTCGAATCCGAATCCGACTGCCGGGGCCGGTCCGTTGCCATTGCCGTCGTTGCCTGTTCCGACGATGCCCGCTTCAACAGCGTCGGCGCCTGTGAGCGTGCCGACGGGCAATGTGGCTTCCAGCTCTCAGGCCGGTGTCGCACGATATACAGTAAGCCGCAGCATGGCACGCGCCCGCCTGAGCTTTTTCGGCAGCGTGCGTTCCGAGTTGGTGAAGCTGCGCAGCATCGCCTCCACATGGTGGCTTTCAGGCATCGCAGTCCTGTCGACGGTCGGTTTCGCCGCGCTGTTTGCGTGGAGCATCAAGCAGGAGAGCCATTATGACGATAAGGGCAAGTGGATGGCGACGGCCATGCCCATTCCTCGTTCGGTTCTGTTTGAATGCGTCTCGCAGAGTCTTGTCGTCGCCATCATCCTGATCGGTGTCATCGCCATTCTCGTGGTCACCGGCGAATACGCCACGTCCTCGGTGCAGATGTCGCTGGTCGTCAACCCGCGACGCGTGATGTTCATGAATGCCAAGGCCTTTGCGGTGGCGATTTACTCCTTTGTGCTTTCGCTGGTGACCTTGCTCATTTCATGGGGTGTGGTAGAAGCCATGCTTGCGGGCTCGAAGCAGACGCCGCTGACTGCCAAAGAGCATTGGCTACCGCTGATTGTCATTCTCGGGGGTGCGGCGATAACCACATTGGTCGCTGAATTTTCGCTCGGTCTGGGCGCTATCGTGCGCTCGACGGCCGGCGGTGTGGTCATTTTCGTCGTGATCTATATGATGGCCACTACGATTTTCGGCATCATCTCCAGCCTCTCCAAGCATATGCTTTGGGCCAACTGGTGCTCGCAGCTGATGCCCTCGAGCTTGGTCAATACGTTCCTGTCGGGGAAGAGCAACGAGCTTGAGGCCGGCATGGTACCCAAGGGCTGGCCGGTTCCGGGCTGGTGGCAGAGCGGTCTGATCATGCTTGCATGGGCCGTCGTTTTCTATGCTGTCGGCACGCTTATCGCGCGTCGCCGCGATGTGAAGTAACGGTTCGCCGTCGTGGCCGTTGGCTGTGCCTCTGGAGGTAAATCCTGGCTTCGATGTTCGGCTCTGTTGATTTGAACGCCAAGGGTTTATGGGTTGCAGGTGAGAGCTCACTATAGCGGCCGTAGGGGTTGGGCTTGGGAACTCCTTTCCTCGAGATGTTCACAGGTCTGCTGCCTAGGATCGATAAGTTGTGCCTCTAACAGGCCAGTTGTGCCCCTATCCGGTCATTCCTGCCTCTTGGCGTGTGTTTTGGGTTTCGAAAACCTACGTCGGGAGGCAGGATTGACCTGTTAGAGGCAGTTGGTATGGCAGTGTCGATTTATTTGTCGTCGGAATCGGTTTTTATGTCCGGACGCCGTCATCTGAACGTCACAGATGACTCATACAATTGAGGCTATGCCTACTTTCACAAGAGATACAGTCGAGCATCTGGGCCAACTTGCCCAGATCGCGCTCACCGACGAGGAAGCGACCCGCATGCAAGGCGAGTTGAACGTCATCGCCGATTCCATCAACAAGGTGCAGGAAGTCGCGTCCGATGACGTCGAACCTACTGCCAACCCGGTTCCGCTCGAGGCGTATCTGCGCCCCGACGTCCCCGAAAAGCCGTTGAGCCGCGAGGACGCGCTCGCCGGAGCCCCAGCCACGGAGAACGGTATGTTCGTAGCCCCGCGCATCCTCGGAGGTGAAGCCTGATGGCCGAAGCAAATGAATTGGTGAAGCTCACCGCCGCACAGATGGCGGAGAAGATTCGCAACAAGGAAGTCTCCAGCCGCGAGCTGGTCGATGCCGAGCTGAACGTCATCGATGCCGCCGAACCGGACATCCATGCGTTCCTGCACGTATCCGCCGATGAGGCGCGCGCTCAGGCCGACGCCTTCGATAAGAAGAATGCCGCAGGCGAGACCGAGGGCCTGCCGGAGCTCGCCGGTGTGCCGATCGCCATCAAGGACATGATCGTTACCAAGGGTATCGAAACGACCGCCGCTTCGAAGATTCTCGAAGGCTGGATCCCGCCGTACGACGCCACGGTCATCACCAAGCTCAAGGCCGCGGGCATGCCGCTTTTGGGCAAGACCAACCTTGATGAGTTCGCACAAGGTTCCTCCACGGAGCACTCCGCGTTCGGCCCGACCCATAATCCTTGGGACACCTCCCGTGTCCCTGGTGGCTCCGGCGGTGGTTCCGCTTCCGCGGTCGCCGCATTCGAGGCCCCGCTTGCGCTCGGCACCGATACCGGCGGTTCGATTCGTCAGCCCGGCAGCCTGACCGGCACGGTCGGCGTCAAGCCCACCTATGGTGGCGTTTCCCGTTTCGGTGCGATCGCCATGGCGAGCTCGCTCGACCAGATCGGCCCGGTCTCGCGCAACGTGCTTGATTCCGCGCTGCTGCAGGAGATCATCGGCGGCCACGACGTGCGTGATTCCACGTCCATTCCGATGGACGTTCCGCCAATCGTCAAGGCTGCTCGCGAAGGCTACAAGCGCGACCTCAAGGGTATGAAGGTCGGACTTGTCAAGCAACTCGGCGGCGATGGCTATCAGCCCGGTGTCGAGGCCCGTTTCAATGAAGCGGTCAAGCTTCTGCAAGACATGGGTGCCGAAGTGGTCGAGGTCGATTGCCCGCACTTCGATTACGCGCTCGCCGCCTACTACATCATCATGCCGTCCGAGGTCAGCTCCAACCTGGCCCGCTACGATGGCATGCGTTACGGTCTGCGTGTGATGCCGCCGGCAGGTGTGCCGCAAACGGCCGCCAACATGATGGCCTATACCCGCGAGGCCGGCTTCGGCGACGAGGTCAAGCGCCGTATCATCCTTGGCATCTACGCCCTTTCCGCCGGCTACTACGATGCATGGTACGGTTCGGCGCAGAAGGTCCGCACCCTGATCATCGACGATTTCAACAAGGCGTTCGAGAAGGCCGACGTGCTGGTCGCGCCGACGAGCCCGACCACCGCGTTCAAGTTCGGTGAGAAGATGAACGACCCGCTGACGATGTACATGAGCGATATCGCCACGATTCCGGCGAACATGGCCGGCACCCCCGCGATGAGCATCCCCGCCGGGCTTTCCGACGATGGCCTGCCCGTGGGCTTCCAGTTCATGGCCCCGCAGAAGCACGACGAGCAGATGTACAAGCCCGCCGCCGCGCTTGAGGCGGCCCTGGAGGAGCAGTGGGGCGGCCCGGTCTGGCAGAGCCTCAAGACCCCGTGGCTCAAGAGCGCAAAGTAATCGGACGGCAAGGAGAAACAAATCATGGCTGAAAAATTGATGAAGTATTCCGATGCCGTCAAGGAATTTGACCCGGTATTCGGTCTGGAAACCCACGTCGAGCTGTGCACGCAGACCAAGCTGTTCTGCCCGGCGCACGAGGAGTTCGGCGCGGAGCCGAACACGGAGCTCACCCCGGTGAGCCTCGGCCTGCCCGGAAGCCTGCCGGTGGTCAACAAGACCGCCGTCGACTTCGCGATCAAGCTGGGTCTGGCGCTGCACTGTGAGATCCACGAGTGGAGCCAGTTCGCCCGCAAGAACTACTTCTACCCGGATATGCCGCGCGACTATCAGATCTCGCAGTTCGACAAGCCGACCAACGGCAACGGCTATCTCGACGTCGAGCTCGACGATGGCACCACCTTCCGCGTGCCGATCGAGCGCGCCCACATCGAGGACGACGCCGGCAAGAACACCCACGTTGGTGGCGCCGACGGCCGTATCGAGGGCGCGGACCACTCGCTGGTCGATTACAACCGTGCCGGCGTCCCGCTGATCGAGATCGTCACCAAGCCTGTCGAGGGCGGCGGCGACCGCGTCCCGGAGATTGCGGACGCCTACATGCGCGCCATCCGCGACATCGTGCGCGCCCTGGGCATTTCCCATGGCCGCATGGAGCAAGGCAACATGCGCGCCGACGTCAACATCTCACTGCGCAAGAAGGGCACTAAGGAGCTCGGCACCCGTTCGGAGACCAAGAACGTCAACACGTTCCGTGGCATCAAGAAGACCTTGCAGTACGAGATTCGCCGTCAGGCGGCCATCCTCGACGAGGGCGGCGAGATTCTGCAGGAGACCCGCCACTGGGACGAGGCCACGCAGACCACCGCTGGCGGCAGAGTAAAGTCCGATGCCAACGATTACCGTTACTTCCCCGATCCCGACCTCGTGATGCTGCACATCACGCAGGAGCACATCGACGAGATTGCCAAGACCATGCCGGAGATGCCGCGCGAGCGTCGTGCCCGCCTGCAGAAGGAATGGAACCTGACCGATCTGCAGATGCGCGACCTGATCAACGCCGACGCGCTCGACCTGGTCGAAGAGACCGTCAAGGACGGTGCCTCGGCTGCCGGCGCCCGCAAGTGGTGGCTTGGCGAGATCTCCCGCGTCGCAAACGAGCGCAGCGTCTCGCTTGAAGAGCTGCCGATCACCCCGGCCGACGTGGCCGAGGTCGAGAAGCTCGTCGCCGCAGGCAAGCTCAACGACAAGCTCGCCAAGCAGACCGTCACCGGCGTGCTGGACGGCGAAGGCACCCCTGATGAGGTCGTCAAGAAGCACAACTATCAGGTCGTTTCCGACGATGGTGCGCTCGACAAGGCGATTGATGAGGCGCTTGCCGCCAACCCGGATGTGGCCGAGAAGCTCAAGAGCGGCAACATGAAGCCGATGGGCGCCATCATCGGCGCCGTTATGCGTGCCACTCACGGTCAGGCCGATGCCAAGGCCGTGAGCGCTCTGGTCATCAAAAAGATGAAAGGCTGAACTCGCTGAGCCGTTAAGCGAAAAGCCCAGTGGGCTTTTCGTAGGCTCAGTGAGCGCGATGTACGAGCGCGAAGGCAAACCTTTGGTTTGCGTGCGAGTTCTTGCTTGGTGAGTGGGATTCCTGCAACCAAGCCCAGTGGGCTTCACGTAGCTAATTGAGCGCGATGTACGAAACATGAAGGTGGAATCCCGTAAGGGGTTTCACCTTTTTGTTTGGGTCATTACAGGCGCATGCCCTTCCGGCCAGCCTTTCGTTGATATTGGGTATGTTGAAGGCCTGGCTGACGGGTGAGCGGATATGGCCATTTCTTGCCACAAACCGATGAATTTCTGAAATGTCAAATAATCATGCTGCAGGCTAAACAATAAGGCATTTCCCGAACGCTTTAATAGCATGGCAATTACCTCGAACGCTTGACGATTCTATCGGTGCCGCCAAGTGTTTGCGGACCGCGTTAAGGCCACAACGATGGGCCTTAACGCAAGAACAACAAAATCGGTTTGAAGCAAAGGAGCTAACAATGAAAACGATAGGAAACAGGATCGGCCAGCTCGGAGCGGGCACCATGGGTCATGCCGCCGCGATGGAATTCGCCATTCACGGCTATAACGTGACCATGGTCGATGCCACCGACGAAGCGCTGAAGCGTGGCCTTTCCCTGATTGACCGCGACCTGACCACCATGATTGAAGGTGGCGTGGCCAAGGAAGACAAGGACGCGATCATGGCGCGTGTGCATCCCACAACCGATTACGCCGATCTTGCCGGCGTCGACTACATCGCCGAATGCGTGTTCGAGAACCTTCAGGTCAAGCAGGAATCGTGGGAGAAGGCCGAAGCCGTGGTGGACGATGACACCATTCTGGCGACCAATACCTCCGGTCTGAGCCCCAGCGCGATTGCCAAGAACCTCAAGCATCCCGAACGCTTCGTGGTGGCCCACTACTGGAATCCCGTCCAGCTCATGCCGCTGGTCGAAGTCGTGCCCGGCGAGAACACCAGCCAGGAAACCGTCGACGTCACGGTCGACCTGATGAACAGCCTCGGCAAGCACGCCGTGCCGCTGAAAGTCGAGTCGCTGGGCTTCGTCGGCAACCGCCTGCAGATGGCCGTCATCCGCGAGGAGAACGAGATCGTCCGCCGCGGCATCGCCACCCCGGAGGCCGTCGACGACATCATGAAGTACAGCCTCGGACGTCGTTGGTCCATCGTCGGCCCGCTGGAGGGCATCGATCAGGGCGGCCTCGACGTCTTCGACAACATCTCGAAGTATCTCTATGACGATCTGGCCAACAACACCGGCGAGGATCCGGCTCTGAAGGAGAAGGTCGAGCAGGGCAATCTGGGTGCCAAGACCGGCCAGGGCTTCTACGACTGGAGCGGCGACAAGGCCACGGAGGCCATCCGCGCCCGCGATCGCATCCTGATGGAAGACCTTGCCCGTGACCAAAGGGAGGCGGAGAAGTAAATCAACCGATTGGCTTGATAGAACTTCCTTGTTAAGGCCGGTGGCGGCTTCCTGCATTCAGCGCTTTTGAATGGCGCTGGGGCAGGCAACGCCACCGGCCTTTGTTCTATGGCCCAGCTTTATTGCCGAGCTTTCTGCCGCGTTTCAGTACCAGGTGCCCGGCAGCGGCGCGGCCTTCTCGATTTTGTCCCGCGCCTCCATCAGCGCATCGATGATGGTCCGCCGCCGTTTCTCTGTGAAATCCCGCGTTTTCAGCGTGCAGCTGATGGCGTCCTGCGGCGGCGACTGGTAGCGCAGCACCACGGCGACACAGGAGTAGCCGAGGTTGTTTTCGTCGACCTCCAGCCCGTAGCCGCGTTGTCTGGTGGCGTTGAGGTCGGCCATCAGTTCCTTGAGATCCGTGATGGTTTTCGAGGTGATAGGCGGCCGTTTCGCCGGGATATCGGCCTTGCCGCGAATGGCGAGCAGCGCTTTGCCCGACCCGGTGGCGTAGGTGGGCAGCCAGCGTCCGATCCTCGGCAACAGCGTGGAATCCCTTCGTGACTCTTGGGTGAGCAGATAGACCATGCGGTTGTCGTCCATGCGCGACATGTTGAATGTTCCGGTCACTTTGCGGCTCAGGTCCGCCAATACCGGCCGTACGATACGCACGTAGGGATCGGCGTCAAGGTAGGATTCCCCGACTAGAAGCGTGCGCAGGTTGAGTCGGTAAAGGTTGCCGGGGTGGTCAGAGCGAATCCATCCGTAATCGATCAGCGTGCGCAGCAACGCGTAGGTGCTGCTGCGCGGAGCCTTGATGGCGGCGGAAAGCTCGGACAACGTGCTGGGCGACTCCGCGTGTTTGGCGAGGTATTCGAGAATCAGTACGGTTCTCGCGGCGGATTTTACCGGTTTCACTCCGCCCGGGTCAACGTTCGTATGGTGTTGTTGCTGCTCCATCGCAGCCTCCTTCCTTTCAACGGCGCTTTTCAGACATCTTTGTTTATGAACCGCGTCTACATACATAGAATAGTGTATTTTGTGAGATTTTTTATTTACAATGACTTTTGCCACACGGCATGATGTTCAGACGATATGTCCGGACAAATATTATCCATCACAAAGGAGTATGGAAATGGCCAATGAAGTAAAAATCATCAAGAACTTCGTCGGAGGGCAATGGGTGCAAAGCTCGTCGACGGATATGCTCGACGTCTTCAATCCCTCGACCGGTGAGGTCATCGCGAAGGTGCCGCTGAGCACGCGCGCCGAACTCGACGCCGCGGTCGATAACGCGGCCGAGGCGTTCAAGACCTGGAGCCGGACATCGGTGACCAAGCGTGCCCGCATCCTCTTCCGCCTCGAGCAGCTGCTTGAGCAGCATCAGGACGAACTGGCCGACATCATCACCTTGGAGAACGGCAAGAACCACGCCGAGGCGCTGGGCGAGGTCGGGCGCGGCATCGAGAACGTGATGCACGCGGCCAGCATCCCGAACCTGCTGATGGGCGACAGCCTTTCGACGGTCGCCACGGATGTGGAAGTGACCAATTACCGTTATCCGATCGGCGTGTGCGGCGGCATCTGCCCGTTCAACTTCCCGATGATGGTGCCGTTCTGGATGTTCCCGATGGCCATCGCCTGCGGCAACACCATGGTCTTGAAGCCTTCCGAGAAAACCCCGAATCTGGTCGGCAAGGTCGTCGATCTCACCGTCGAGGCGGGCGTGCCGGCCGGTGTGCTCAACATCGTTCAGGGCAGCAAGGACGTGGTCAACGGCTTGTTGGAGAACCCGACGGTCAAGGCGATCTCGTTCGTCGGCTCCGAGCCGGTGGGCCGTTACGTCTACAAGACCGGCACCGACAATATGAAACGTGTCCAGGCCCTGACCGGTGCCAAGAACCACAGCATCATCCTGGCCGACGCCGACATCGATGACGCGGTGGAGAAGACCATCGGCGGCGGCTTCGGTTCCGCCGGTGAGCGTTGCATGGCCGGTTCCGTCATCGTCGTTCAGGAATCCGTTGCCGACGAGTTCGTCTCGAAATTCGTCAACGCGGCTTCGAAACTTTCGATGGGCAACACCTGCGAGGATGATTACTTCATGGGCCCGGTCATCCGCAAAGAGGCCCAGCAGCGCACATTCAACTACATCGATGCCGGTGTGAAGGCCGGCGCCAAGCTGCTGCTCGACGGTCGTGAGAACCTGCCGAGCGAGGGCTACTTCGTCGGGCCCACGATTTTCGACGGCGTGACGACGGACATGTCGATCTGGACCGACGAGATCTTCGCCCCGGTCGTTGACATCATCAGGGTCAAGGATCTGCCGGAAGCCGTAAGCGTGGCCAACAGCAGCAAGTTGGCCAACGGGGCATGCCTGTTTACCAACAGCGCTGACGCCATCCGCTACTTCCGTGAGAACATCGACGCCGGTATGCTTGGCGTCAACCTCGGCGTTCCAGCGCCTGTCGCCTTCTATGCCTTCTCTGGTTGGAAGAATTCGTTCTACGGCGATTTGCACGCCAACGGCAAGGATTCCGTGGAGTTCTATACCCATCGCAAGGTGGTCACCGCGCAATATAAGCAGGGTCGGTTTGAGCGCTGAGAGCGGTCGCCGAAGCGATTACCGAAGCGATTACCGAAGCGATTGCCGAAAGCCGTCGCTGAAGACGATTGCCAAGTGTGATTGCTAGGAGCCGTTGTTTGCGGTAATCATCGACGGTGTTTGCGCCAGCCGATGGTAACGGCGGCTCGGCATGGTTGCCAATGGCCTCGTGGCTTGAACCGGTCACGAGGCCATTGGCGTGCGGCAATGTCCTTTTGGCCTCGCAACCACGATGTATTCCATCTTCAATCGACAGATGGCCGTGGTCTTGTATGGCTTTCGCTCTCGTCAGTCGAATACACTATCCTTATCTTAAGGTATGTCTCATGTTCGTTGGAGGGTGAGTGACTATGTCTGAAAACTCCGAAATTCCTGTAGTGGATGCAACGCCGCGTCAACTGCCGGAACGTATCGTCATACCGGAGATTCGTGGTGAGATGGTGCATCTGCGCCCCGCGACCCTTGATGATCTGCCGAAGCTCGATCAGCTTGAGGTTTATTTCAACGCTTCCGGCGACACCGGCAAAGACAAGCAGTCCGAGCGCGCCGTCGTCCAAGCTTGGGTCAAGCGTTCGGTGGCATGGGTCAACGGCATTGCCGCGTCTGAATCCGGAGTCGGCGATCCCGAGGCCCGGCGCACGATGGCCTGGACCATTCTGACCGATTCGGACCATGACGCCGACGGCAAAATCGATGCCGAGGAGACCGACAACGTCATCGGCATGATTTTCCTGATCGACATCGACGGCTGGGCGCGTTCGGCTCGTATCCAGGTGATGCTCGGCAAGGATTACCGTGGCCGCGGCTATTCGCGCGACGCGATGCCCCGAGTGATGACCTACGGGTTCGCTTCCACCCCGGTGGGTTTGGGAATGCATCGTATTTGGGTGGCGGTACCGGAGAAAAGCGCCCGCACCCTCTCGGTCTACCAGTCTCTGGGCTTCATCAAGTCAGGCACCTCCCGCGATTCGCTGTGGGACGCCTCTATCGGAAAGTATCAGGATTTGATAGTTCTTGATACGCTTGTCGATGAATATGACCCCATCCGTTCGCTCGACGCCTTCGGTATGCATGTCATCGAGGGCAATCCCGGTGTCAAGGAGGCTATGGCGGCGCGTGAGCATTCCATCGAAATCCAACAGCACCGGTCTCGGAACAACAAAGACGACATTTCGGTTCCCGATGCCAGCTGTGGGGAGACGGGTGGGAGCGACACTCGAGCGGCCAAACGTGAACAGGGAGACGGTAAGATTGCAGGCGGCCAATCCACCGATGGCGCTGCTTCGGCGTCCGCTGGCTCCAAGTCTGATACAACAGGTGCGGTCACGGCTCGCGGAAACGACTCTTCTGCGGCGTCGGAGCACGATGGTCAGAAGCATAAAAATGACGATTCCGATGAAACGTCATGGCCCTTTTCCGCCACACAAAGCAAGAAATCCAAAAAGGCCTGGTGGCGTAATCTTGGACATACCGGGCAGAAAAAAGGCGACGTCGACAAGACGGCCGATTCCAAAAACGACAAAGCAGGGGGTAGCGTTCAGTGAGCGCTGAAGATCTCGACGATTACGAGATGAACGCCGAATTGGCGCTTTACAAGGAATATCGTGACGTTATCAAGCTGTTCACTTACGTTGTGGAGACAGAGCGTCGTTTCTATTTGGCCAACAAGGTCGATTTCAACGTGCGTTCCGCCGGTCAGGACGTTTATTTTGACGTACAGCTTACGGATGCGTGGGTCTGGGACGTCTATCGTTCCTCGCGATTCGTCAAGAACGTGCGGATTGTCACGTTCAAGGATGTCAACGTAGAGGAAGTGCAGAAGACCGACATCGATATTCCCGATTCTCTGACATGATTCTTTAGCGCTTATGACGGTTCGGGAGGGTGGGACATACATTGTTCGACACGCTCCGGGCTGAGCCGTTAAGCGGAAAGCCCTGTGGGCTTTTCGTAGGCGAAGTGAGCGCGATGTATCGAGCGCGAAGGCAAAATTTCCAATTTTGCACAGGCCAAGTCTTTACGCCCGAGCAAAGCATATCTTCCCCTTCCAGGCCTCAGCCTTAGAATCTGCTAGGAGTCGACTGGGCCGATGTCGGGGTTCTGAAGCGCTTTTAAGCGAATATTTTCAGCAAACATGCAGATGGTTCGTGTATGTTTTTAGACAATGATGGTGCTGGTTTGCGCGTTCGTGTAGGCTGGTTTTGATTTGTGTATGGGGCGTATTGGCTTCAAAATAAGTATTTTTTTGGGGAGGCTGTTGTGGCTGAGGGTGCTGACAAGAAGTCTGTGGTGATTATCGGCGGCGGGCCTGCGGGTCTGACTGCGGCTTGGGAACTGCTGAAGGACGGCGGAGCCAGCAAATATGATGTGACGGTGTTGGAGGCGACGCGCGAGTTCGGTGGTATTTCGCGCACGGTGAAGCACAACGGCAACCGCATGGATATCGGCGGTCATCGTTTCTTCTCCAAGGACGACCGCGTGATGGATTGGTGGAAGAACATCATGCCGTTGCAGGGCGCGCCATCGTACGATGACAAGAAGCTCGGACGACATCATGACCTCGAGCCGGGCGGCCCGGATCCGGAGAAGACGGATGTGGTGATGTTGAAGCGTCACCGTGTCTCCCGCATCTTCTGGAACCAGCATTTCCTGGATTATCCGATTTCGCTTTCCGCCGGCCTCTTCAAGGCGCTGGGTCTGAAGCTGACGCTGAAGGCCGGGTTCAGCTACCTCTGGTCCATGATTCACAAGCTTCCTGAAGACAATCTCGAGAACTTCTATATCAACCGTTTCGGCCGTCAACTCTATTCGATGTTCTTCGAGGGCTACACCACCAAGGTCTGGGGCCGTACGCCCGCCGAGATTTCGGCGGACTGGGGCGCCCAGCGCGTGCGCGGCCTGTCCGTGATCACGGTGCTGAAGAACGCGATTGCCAAGATGCGTCCGCAGAAGCGCGACTCCAGCAAGGTGGAGACCTCGCTGATCGAGGAATTCTGGTACCCGAAGCTCGGTCCGGGCCAGCTCTGGGAGATCGTCGAGGGACAGGTCGTTGACAATGGCGGCAAGGTCATCACCGATGCGAACGTAGTCGAGCTGCGTCAGAAGGATGACGGATCGATCGCCTCGGTCGTGTACGTCGATGACAAGGGTGCGCGCACCGAACTGGCGGCGGATGATTTCATCAGCTCCATGCCGGTTAAGGATCTGGTCAACGCCATCGATCGTGCCGCGAAAGAGGATGAAGGCGGAAAGGCCGTCGACGGTTCCGAAGCCGCGAATACTTCCGCATCCAAGGAAATCGCCACGACCTCCGAGGACGTGCCGGCAGACATGAAGCGCATCGCCAACGGCCTGCCGTACCGCGATTTCGTCACCGTGGGCCTCTTGGTGAAGCACTTGCGCTTGAAGAATACAACCGACATGAAGACGCTCGGCAACCCGCCGATCGTGCCGGACTGCTGGATCTACGTGCAGGATCCGGGCTACAAGGTCGGCCGCGTGCAGATTTTCAACAACTGGAGCCCCTACCTCGTCAAGGACGTCGACAACACGGTGTGGGTCGGCCTCGAGTACTTCTGCGAGGAGGGCGATGACTTCTGGAACCTCTCTGACGAGGAGGCCACCGCGTTCGCCATCAAGGAACTCACTCGCATGCGCGTGATCAACGGGCCGCAGGATGTGCTGGACTCGCACCGCGAGCACGTCAAGAAGGCGTATCCCGCCTACTTCGACACCTACGACGAGATGCCGCAGCTCATCGACTATCTGGATTCGTTCGGCAACCTCTACTGCGTGGGCCGCAACGGCCAGCACCGCTACAACAACCAGGACCATTCCATGGCCAGCGCGATGGAGGCCGTCGACAACATCAAGACCGGCCGCGCCGACAAGAAGAACGTCTGGTCGGTCAACACCGAAAAGTCCTATCATGAGGAAAAATCCGCGTGATCGCGTAGCTCTTAGTCGCTGACTGTTCTGGTTTCTGCCAGTATGTTCGTTCTTATTCAAGGCGGATGATCTGCAAGGGTCGTCCGCCTTTTGCATTGTCATTGTTCGAGCAAGACATGCTCATTGTTGCTGGGAAACAGCATCTGTTGTTCGTTCGGATGCGGTTTTCCAGCATTAAAGTGTGTTCGTGCTGGTAATCGGACTTTGAGGGTTTGCCAGATGCGGTTTTCCAGCATTAAAGTGTGTTCGTGCTGGTAATCGGACTTTGAGGGTTTGCCGGTTGCGGTTTCCCAGCAGCAGAGTCAGCGGGAGCGCGGATGCGAAGTGGCAATGGATTGTGAGTTCGCCACGCCGAGCGGGGTTGGTCAGGGCACGGTTGTAATCTAAAGAAAAGTTCGAAAACCACATGGTGGTATCGGATATTTCATAAGCGGTTTTACAATATGCCGTATCTTTTTCATATAGCTTCCGGGCAATGCCGTAGGAAGTCGAGGAAAGGCAACATTATAGTGGCAACTAGCCAGAATATTGAGGATATGAAGCTGCCTGAGCTGAAAGCGCTCGCCAGACAGATGGGGCTTCGTGGCACGTCAACGATGCGTAAGCCCGAGCTGCTCGCCACCCTTCAAGCTGCAAGAACAGGCGGGGAAGCGCCTAGTGGCGTTACGGTTCGTGCTCCCAAAGCCGCGCCGAAAAGGGCTGCGGAAAAGAACGAAAATCGTGATGCCGAGCACGAACAGACTTCCGTAAGCGACCATGCATCCAAGCAGCCGGTTTCCGGCAGCGACCCCGATGGCAAGGTCGGGGATGCCAAAGAGGTTCGTGGTGAGGCCGAATCCGACAAAGCCGAGACGCACGCTTCGGCTGGTCGGGAAAATGCCCGGCTGAAGAAATCGAATGCACAAGCCGAAAAGGCCGACGAGCAACGGTCTTCGTCTAGGCAGAGCGGTGAAGGCCGCGCCTCCCAGCTCACTGCATTCGACGATGAAGAGTCTTCTCGTCGGCGTAGCAGGTCATTCGTCTCGCATCATCGTGGCGATCACGAGATGGCAGAGGAAGGCGAGAGCCGCACTCATCGCAGGAACTATCGCGCGGAGCAGCAGTCGCGTCACGATACCGAATCCAATAAGGTTCGGGATCTGGATGACATTCTTGCCACCTTGCCGGTTGTCGACAATGACGAGGGAAATGCCGGCGATGCCAAAGAGGCAGAGCCGCGTCACGAGTTCATCCGCCGTAATCGCCGCAACGATCGCTACAACCATGAAGACCGCGGCAACGAGCGTCATCAGCGCAGGATGCGTGGACGCGATCGCAACAATTACGACTATAAGGACCACGACAATCGCGGCGAACATGCCGATCGTGGCGGTCGCTACAACAACGAAAACGTGAACGAAGAGGATATGCGGGATCGTCGCAACGATTCCAAGGAGGGGCTGGTCCCCGTCGCAGGCATCGTCGACGTGCTTGATTCCTATGCGTTCATCCGCACTTCCGGCTATCTGCCGGGCCCCAACGACGTGTATGTTTCGATGGGCCAGATTCGCAAATACGGTCTGCGTAAGGGCGACGCCGTTCAGGGCTTCATCCGCGAACCGCGCGAAGGCGAACGCCGCAACCAGCGCCAGAAGTTCGTGCCGCTGCAATCCATCGAGACCATCAATGGCATGAGCGTCGAGGATGCGGCCAACCGCGCGCAGTTCTCCAAGCTCACCCCGCTCTATCCGCAGGAACGCCTCAAGCAGGAGACCACTCCGAACAAGATTCTCGGTCGCCTGATCGATCTGGTCGCGCCGATCGGCAAAGGCCAGCGCGGTCTGATCGTCTCCCCGCCGAAGGCCGGCAAGACCATCACCTTGCAGAACATCGCCAATTCCATCGCTACGAATAATCCAGAAGTGCATCTGATGGTGGTGCTCGTGGACGAACGCCCCGAGGAAGTCACCGACATGGAGCGCACCGTGCAGGGCGAGGTCATCTCCTCGACGTTCGATCGCCCGGCTTCCGACCACACCACTGTCGCCGAACTCGCCATCGAGCGTGCCAAGCGCTTGGTGGAGCTCGGCCAGGACGTGGTGGTGCTGCTCGATTCCATGACCAGGCTTGCCCGTGCCTACAACATCGCCGCTCCGGCTTCTGGTCGCGTGCTTTCCGGCGGTGTCGACGCGCAGGCGCTCTATCCGCCTAAGAAGTTCTTTGGCGCCGCCCGCAACATTGAAAACGGCGGATCGCTGACCATTATCTCTTCGGCGCTGGTGGAAACCGGCTCCAAGATGGACGAGGTCATTTTCGAGGAATTCAAGGGCACCGGCAATATGGAGCTTCGTCTTTCGCGAGATTTGGCCGATAAGCGACTCTTCCCTGCCATTGACATCAATGCTTCCGGCACGCGTCGTGAGGAGCTCATCACGGCGAAAGATGAGCTTGCGGTCATCTACAGCCTGCGTCGTCTGCTTGGCGGCATGGAGCCGGAGAAGGCATATCAGACCATTGTGCCGCGCTTGAAGAAGACGGCGACCAACCGTGACTTCCTGCAGGCCATCATCAAGCAGAACACCAGTAATATGAACAACTGATTCGACTTGAGGCGATACGAAAAGGGGAATCCTGTTATCAGGGTCCCCTTTTTCGTTGCCTATTGGAGGTTTTGTGACGCGGAGGTGGTGTTTTGCGTCGTGTTTCCTCCGGTAGTGTTGCTTGTTGGCGGTTTTGTGACGCGAGTGGTGGGTTTAGCGTCGTGATTCTGCCAGTAGTGCGGGTTGTTGGCGGTTTTGTGGCGCGAGTGGCAGATTTTGCGTCGTGTTTCCTCCGGTAATGTTGCTTGTTGGAGGTTTTGCGATGCGGAGGTGGTGTTTTGCGACGTGATTCCTCCGGTAGTGCGGGTTGTTGGTGGTTTTGTGACGCGAGTGGTGGATTTTGCGTCGTGATTCCTTCGGCAGTCCAAGTTGTTGGTGGTTTTGTGACGCGAGTGGTGGATTTGGCGTCGTGTTTCCTTCGGCAGTCCAAGTTGTTGGTGGTTTTGTGACGCGAGTGGCGGATTTTGCGTCGTGTTTCCTCCGGTAGTGTTGCTTGTTGGTGGTTTTGTGACGCGAGTGGCGGATTTTGCGTCATGATTCCGCCAGTAAGTCGGATTGTGCAATGGGTTGTGTACACGGTAATCTTGAATCATCATGAATAGGCAAGATATGACTACGGAAACCGCGGGCAGCGACAAAGCGGAAGGCTGGCGTGATACCACCATCGACGACGCGCAGGAGAGGGCCAACCCGCAAACCGCGCAGGCCGTCGAACGCATCAAGCGGTTGCGCCAGTCCATCGACAACGTGGATACGGCCATCGTCTCGTTGCTTGCGGAGCGCTTCAAATACACCGCTGAAGTCGGGGTTTTGAAGGCCCAGTCCGGGTTCGCTCCGGAAGATCGACAACGTGAAAGTCGGCAGGCCGAGCGGCTTACGAAGGTGGCTCTCGATGCCGGGCTCGATCCGAGCATTGAAGAGAGCTATCGTGAGTTCGTGGTCACGGAAGCCAAAAAACGTCATCAGCGCATCGCCGAATCCATGCCGCGCAGCTGAGGCCGTTTGCGTGCAATCATCCGATTGACGTCGTGCGCCGATCAGTCTTGCTTTTTGTTTGTTATGTTCGATTTCCTGTGTACGAGCATAAGGATGGCCACAACGGTTATAAGAAGCGCCGTAGCAATGGCGATAGCGGATATGCGCTTACTTGTAGATGTATTGGGCTCCCGCGCATGGTTTGAGGAACCGCTGACTGGTACCTTGCCTTGATTGAGTGACTGTTCGTTGTTCTTTTTGTCTGTGTCAAACGAAGACTGTACCTTGCTGAGGAACTCGTTTTCGTTGATTGGATTGGGCGCGGATTGCTTCGCCTCGTCATTGAGTGCTGTCAAAGTGCCGTTTGTCCTGGAGAAATAGGCGTTGGTCCACGGCACCAGCACAACATCCGTTCCTGGATTTGCGGCAAGAAGATACCCTGCTACCGTGGTGTCTTCCGACCAGCCTGACTCCAGTTGATCGTTGGCGTTGCGATGGGCGTAGGCAATTCCTGTAAGTGTGTTGTCGTGAAGGACCGCCGCCATCCAGTCGCCGGTGGGTTTGATTTCCAGCTTGCCGTTGGCGTCCGGTTGCACGATATATTCCTGTTGAATGTTCTCCAGTGCCGGAGCCGTATCTTTTTGGATGGTCTGATTGCTGATTGTGCTGTGCGCCTCGTGTTCAAATTCCGATATTTCTTTCGGAGCCTGAGTGTTGAAGAATTCGGTGACATCGTCGGGAATGCTTACTGCTGCGATTGCGGATGCCGGCAGTGAAAGGCTCATGAAGACGATCGACGATAGAGATGCAATGATGATGAAGGGCTGCCGTTTCATGATTGATCTCCTTTACCGTGAAATGTTGTAGCGGCTGTGCGTCCAGGCATGTCCGCTGGCTGACTTCATCCATGAATATGATTGGACCGCAGCTGCGTCTCTATCGGCACGTTCAGCTGTCTGGACGCAGCGTTGGCAGGAGTCGTAAATGAGAAAACTGTGAGTAGCGGAATGAATGCGCATAGCAGTTTTTGGGATAATTGACGCATTGTATAGCACCTTCCTTATGCACAAACTAGTTTTTATGACACTGGACGGATACACAACATCTTTGAGAGAGAAACCATCTATGGTTTGCCGCCAATTATGATGCAATGAATGTGAGTTGTCAAATTATGTGTGGAAGGGGCTGGGAGCCGAGATGATACGGCGATTAGCGGTGTACTGGTATCGGGGGGGGTGGCCACGACGGTTATAAGAAGCGCCGTAGCAATGGCGATAGCGGATATGCGCTTATCCGTAGACGTATCGGGCTCCCGCACATGGTGGGGACGGGGTGCGGTGAAAGGCTTGGATATGGTTTACGCCGAACGCTGTAAGGGAAAGAATCATTCGAGGACGATAGAATATGGTGTAACGTATTTTGTATTTGTCGGCAAGGAGGCTGATATGGGCAAGAAACGTAGCAAGAAAATCGTCAGCAGAAAGAAATTCAAGGTCATCGACAATCTGGACACCGAGGAGAAGCGGCTTCAAGACCGGGTGTTGTTGATGCAGATGGCGATGGATGAATATGACGAATATCTGGGCGGAACGCTGGAACGCTCGGTTTCGTGGTATCTGATGTGCTCTTGGTATGGGCTTTCGACCATGCAAAGCGCGATTTTGATAGCGAGGCTTGCGACGCTGCTTGACGCCTCGCAAACCGGGGGCAAATGGAAGCCGTTCGTTCATGCGCGTCAAGGCAAGCACGGCTTGGAGATCTACGCCAGGAAGAACAAGTCGAAGCGGGAGAAGGGGCCTGCGTTTGACGTTGCGCATATCCGTATGGTCATGCGTTCGGTGATGACCAAGGAGAAGCTTGAAGCGATTACCGACGATCAGGTGATGCGTTTCGCCCGCACGTTGCAGGCCATCGCCGCGCGCGAGGAAGAGCGTGAGGCGAAGAACGACCGCAGGTTTGATGCCTCAGATTCTCCCGGGGCCGTCGCGTTCGAGGATGCCAAGGAATACGCCGATCCTGACGCGTTGGATGACGTTGATGATATCGATGAGGGGATTGACAGCGTCGACGGCCTTGGGGATTACGACAGTGAAACGTCTGATCTCGCGGCTGCCGATGCTGCCGATGCTGCCGATGCTGCCGATGCTGCCGATGCTGCCGATGCTGCCCATGCTGCCGATGCTGCCGATGCTGCGGAAGCGGAGGATGCCGGGGTTTTGGGCGAAACCGGTCCGTTGAACGAATCCGATGCGGCAGAAGGATTGCCAGGCAACAGTGTCGGCAACAGCAAAGTGGACAAAGCAGGAAACGAAAGAGGTTATGGCCGGGCCAATGATGACCTCAGCGAGCATCGAACTGAGGACGGCCGTAACGCCTCGTTGGACGATATCCCTGAGTTGAAAAGGTTGGATTTGGGCAAGACTCGTCAATAGCCGCCAGCGAAAAATGTCTGATGGATGGCCTGCAGCCGGTGATATTTCCAGTTGCAGGCCATCCATCATAATCATCATCAATGAGACGGAATTTGCGGCTTTATCTTGTATCGTTCAGCTGCAGTCGTATCCGAGAGCTTGCTCAACGACGTCATCGCAAACGTTTGCGCTCACCTGCGTTCGGGGGCGTGACGTCCCAATGCGGCTTGCGCGGCGGCTAGCCTGGCCACGGGCACGCGATAGGTGGAGCACGAAACGTAATCCAGGCCCGAGCTTTCGCAGAACTCTATGGATTCCGGGTCCCCGCCGTGTTCGCCGCAAATACCGACCCTGAGGTTCGGACGGACGCGTCGGCCGGATTCGACGGCCATCCCGATGAGCCTGCCCACGCCTTTGCGGTCCAGATGCGAGAACGGATCTTCTTTCAGCAGACCCTTGTCGTAATAATCCTGGAGGAACGAGCCGGCGTCGTCTCGGCTCAGGCCGAAGGTCATCTGCGTCAGATCGTTGGTGCCGAAGGAGAAGAACTCGGCTCTGGCGGCTATGTCGCCGGCGGTCAGGGCGGCGCGTGGCGTCTCGATCATCGTGCCTACCGAGCAGTAGAGCGAGATGCCGGAGCTGGCGATGACCTCCTTGGCGGTGTCTTCGACGATGGACTTTACGTAATCGAATTCGGCCGATTCACTGACCAGCGGAATCATGATCTCAGGGGCCACTGTCCAATCGGGATGCTCGCGTTTGACGTTCACGGCGGCTTCCAGCACGGCCCTGGTCTGCATGCGGGCGATCGAGGGATAGGTGACCGCGAGCCTGCAGCCGCGATGGCCCAGCATCGGGTTGACTTCGGTCAGCTCGGTGGTGGCGCGGTTGATGTCTTCGACGCTTTGGCCGGTCGTCTCGGCCAGTGCGGCCACGGCTTCCGGCGTCTTGGGCAGGAATTCGTGCAGGGGCGGATCGATGAGACGCACGGTCATCGGTTCGCCTTCCATCGCCTCGTACATCGCCGTGAAATCTTCGCGTTGCATCGGCAGCAGCACGTCGAGTGCGGCTTGGCGTTCCTCCTCGTTCCGTGCCACAATCATCCGCCGGATGGCGTCGATGCGTTCAGGACGGAAGAACATGTGCTCGGTACGGCACAGGCCGATGCCTTCGGCGCCCAACTCGCGTGAGCGGCGTGCGTCTTCGGGAGTATCCGCGTTGGCGCGAACCTCAAGTCTGCGGAAACGGTCGGCCCATGACATCACTCGTCCGAACGCTCCGGTCATGGACGCCGGTTCGGTTTCCAGTTTGCCTTCGTAGACCGAACCCGTGCTGCCGTCCAAGGAGATCCACTCGCCCTCATCGAGTTCATGTCCGCCGATGCGGCAGTTTCCGGCATCGTCGAATTGCAGGGCCGAAACCCCGGAAACACAGCATTTGCCGATGCCTCTGGCCACGACGGCAGCATGGCTGGTCATGCCTCCGCGTGCGGTCATGATGCCCTCGGCATGGTGCATGCCCACGATGTCCTCCGGAGTGGTGTCGCGCCGTACTAGAATGACCTGTTCGCCCCGGTTCGACCAGGTTTCGGCGTCATCGGATGAAAAGACCACGCGTCCTGCAGCCGCTCCCGGCGAGGCTGCCAGACCGGTGCCAAGTACCGTGCCGTTTTTCAGGGCTTCGTCGGTGAAACTGGGATGCAGCATCGCGGTGATGTAGGTCGGGTCGATGGAGCAGACGGCATCCTCCTGTGTCAGTACGCCTTCGTCCACCAGGTCGCTGGCGATTTTGAAGGCGGCCTGCGGGGTGCGCTTGCCATTGCGGGTCTGAAGCATGAAGAGATGGCCGTCTTCGATGGTGAATTCCATGTCCTGCATATCTCGATAGTGCAGCTCGAGCTTATGCACGATCTGGTCAAAGGTCTCGTACAGCGCGGGATTCCGCGTTTTCAAGGTCTCGATGGGTTCGGGGGTGCGTACACCGGAAACGACATCCTCACCCTGCGCGTTCATCAGATATTCGCCGAACAGGCCTTTTTCACCATTGACAGGGTTGCGCGAGAAGGCCACACCTGTGCCGGAATTTTCGGAAAGGTTGCCGAAGACCATGCGCTGCACGGTCACAGCGGTGCCCCAATCGTCGGGAATGTTGTTCATCTGTCTGAAATAGACGGCACGAGGGTTGTTCCAGGAGCGAAAGACGGCTTTGATGGCTTCGAAAAGCTGGGTGGCAGGTTCGGTGGGGAAGTCCTCGCCTTTGGCCTGCCGGTAATCTTCGAGGAAGCGATCGGCCAGCCACTGCATGTCCCGGGCATCGAGGTCGACATCGGATTCCACACCGCGTTCGGCCTTGCGTTCATCGATGCGATGCTCGAAAATATCTTCGTTGATGCCCATGACCACATTGCCGTACATCTGGATGAAGCGACGGTAGGAATCCCAAGCCCAACGCGCGTTGCCGGACTTTTCACCCAACGCCTCGACCACATCGCGGTTGAGCCCGAGATTCAGGATCGTATCCATCATTCCGGGCATGGAGACCTGCGCGCCGGAACGCACCGATACCAGCAGCGGGTCATCTGGGTCGCCCAGCGTCTTGCCGGTGCGTTGTTCAAGTTGGTTCAGGGCGTCGAGCACCGGTTGGCGGATTTCAGCGTCGATGCCGTCCGGGTTTTTCATATACTTTCGGCAGGCTTCGGTGGTTATCGTAAAGCCTTCCGGCACCGGCATTCCCAACTTGGTCATTTCGGCCACTCCGGCACCTTTGCCGCCCAGCAGGTCGCGCATCGAAGCGTCGCCTTCCGAAAACTGGTATACGTATTGTGTGTTGTTGTGCATCGCTCTTCCCTCATTGGACATTTGATTCTTGGACGGCTGCCACATGGTGAATACGAAACCGACGATGTGATGAAAATATTGCAGCGTTTAATTTAAAATAGTCGGAAAACAAAAGTTGTCAAATCGATTGACGCCCTTTGAAAGGGTTTGTTGAATTTCGGTGATTCAGCAGTCGTATCGCAAAATGGAACAATATAGAAACGATTGATGTACAATCACAAGGTTTGCGCGCCGCGAATATTGTCGCTCAAAGCCTCGGAAATCGGGGACAAGCAGATGGGCAAAGCAGGTACTGAAAAGGCCTGACACGTCGTATCAAACGTATCAGGCCTTTTCATCAAACCAACGTATCGGAAACTACTTCTTCTTGGGCTTCTTGGCCGGCGGCTCACCGAGTTCGGCGTCGCTGACACGAACGATAATCTCGTTGTCCGGGGTATCGTCGGAAGCGTCGACCGTAACCGAAAGCGGACCAGTGACCTTGCCGGCTTCGGCGATGTCGACGAGGCTCAAGTCGATGGCCGTCTTGCCGGCCTCGTTGGCCGCGTTGAGCGTGGCCTTCAAGATCGGGGTCTTCATTGAGACCTTGGCCTGCGACTTCAAACCGCGCAGCTCGGCCAGTGCCTTGCCTGCCCAAACGAGCATGTCCGGGTCGGCGTCGCCTGCGGCGGCCTCGTAAGGCTCGGCGGTCGGCCAGGAGGAGGTGTGCACGGATCCCTCGCCGGCGTGCATCCAGTGCCAGACCTCTTCGGTGGCGAACGGCATATACGGCGCGAGCAGACGTGCGAACGCCTCAAGGCCGAGGCCCAGCGTGGTGTGCGCGGACTTCACGGCGGCCTCAGATGGGGTCTTGCCGGTGGAATCTGCCGTGCCGTAAGCGCGGTTCTTCACCAGCTCGATGTAGTCGTCGCAGAACTGCCAGAAGAACGTCTCGATGAGTTCGAGCGCCTTGGAGTGCTCGTAGGCGTCCATCGACTTGGTGGCTTCGCGGATCACGGTTGCCAGGCGAGCCATCACCGCGCGGTCCAGCGGTTCGGTGACGTCGGCCGGATTCCAATCGGCGCTTGAGGCGGCACCAACGTGATGGTTGTCGTCCTCACGGCCGATGGCCAGCGCGAACTTGGTGGCGTTCAGCAGCTTGATGGCCAGACGGCGGCCGATCTTCATCTGCCCTTCGTCATAGGTGGCGTCGAGGCCGAGCTTGGCGGAAGCGGCCCAGTAGCGCACCGCGTCGGCGCCGTACTTCTCGATCGGCTCCTTGGGAACCACGACGTTGCCCTTGGACTTCGACATCTTCTTGTGGTCGGGGTCGAGGATCCAGCCGGACAGCGCGGTATGCGCCCACGGCAGGCAGTGGTTCTCGAGATGCGCGCGGTCCATCGTGGTGAAGAGCCAGGTGCGGATGATGTCCTGACCCTGCGGGCGCAGGTCCATCGGGAAGGTGGCCTTGAAGAGGTCCTTGCTCTCCTGATCCGGCTCTTCCCAGTGGGTGACGATCTGCGGGGTCAGCGACGAGGTGGCCCAGGTGTCCATGATGTCCTTTTCGGCCGTGAAGCCGCCGGGCACGTCGCGCTGGTCTTCCGTGTAACCTTCAGGCACGTCGTTGGTCGGATCGATCGGCAGCTGGTCTTCGCGCGGGGTGATCGGATGGTCGTAATCCGGCTCGCCGTCGGCGTTGACCGGATACCACAGCGGGAACGGCACGCCGAAGAAGCGCTGACGGCTGATGAGCCAGTCGCCGTTCAGGCCATTGACCCAGTTCTCATAGCGCACACGCATGAAGTCGGGATGGAATTGCAGCTCCTTGCCGCGCTCCAACAGCTCGGCGCGCAGCTTCATATCGGTACCGCCGTTTTTGAGGTACCACTGGCGTGAGGTGACGATTTCGAGCGGCTTGTCGCCCTTCTCGTAGAAGTTGGTCATACGCTTGGTGGGCTTCGGTTCGCCGTCGAGATCGCCGGACTCGCGCAGATGCTCCACGATGATCTTGCGGGCCGTGAAGGTGGTCTTGCCTTCGGTCTCCTCGAAGATCTTCTTGCCGCCTTCGTCGACGACCCAATCCGGCACGCTCATGATGATGCGGCCGTTGCGCTGGATGATCGGGCGAAGCGGAAGGTTCAGATCACGCCACCACTCGATATCGGTCTGGTCGCCGAAGGTGCAGCACATCGCGATGCCGGCGCCCTTGTCCATCTCGGCGGCCGGGTGCGCCATGATCGGCACCTTGACTTTGAAGAGCGGAGAGTAAACGTACTGCCCGAAATACTTCTGGTAACGTTCGTCGTCGGGGTTGGCGATCAGCGCGCCGCAGGCTGCCAGGAGCTCCGGTCGGGTGGTCTCGATGTAGATCGGCGTGCCGTCCTCGAAGCGGAAGGCGACGCGATGGTAGAAGCCGTCATATTCGCGGCTTTCCAGCTCGGCCTGCGCCACCGCGGTCTGGAAGGTGACGTCCCAAAGGCTCGGCGCATCCTTCTGATAGGCCTCGCCACGTGCAAGGTTACGCAGGAACGCTTTCTGTGCCACGCGCTGCGGATGCTCGCCGATGGTGTGGTAGGTCTGGCGCCAGTCGATGGACGTGCCCAAGGAACGCCACAGCGCCTCGAACTGCTTCTCGTCCTGCGCGGTCAGGCGCTCACACAGCTCCACGAAGTTCTTACGGCTGACCGGCACCTGGTCGCGGGCGCTGATCTTCTTGCCGTCCGTGCCCTCGAACGGCGGCTTGAAATCAGGATCGTATTTGAGCGACGTGTCAACGCGCACGCCGTAGTAGTTCTGCACGCGGCGCTCGGTGGGCAGGCCGTTGTCGTCCCAGCCCATCGGGTAGAAGACGTGCTTGCCGCGCATACGCTCGTAGCGGGCGATGACGTCGGTGTGGGTGTAGGAGAAGACGTGGCCCACATGGAGGCTGCCGGAAACGGTAGGTGGCGGGGTGTCGATGGAGTAGACGGACGCACGGTCGGGTGCGCCGTTGCCGTCGCGCGGAATCTCGAATTCGTAGGTGCCGTCGTTGTCCCATTCGGAACGCCATTTGTCTTCCAGGCCGTCGACGCCGACCCGGTCGGGCAGCGGCGAAAGGCTTGCGTGGATAATGCTATTGTCCTGATCAGTCATAACGACCAATTTTAGAAAGCAATGGTGACATCAGCGCCGCCGTGGTTGGCATGCGGGCGTTGGCGGGTTACTTTGTGCTCACATCGCGTAACGGCAGCAGTTCGTCGGTCATATTCCTGGGGTAGCCGGCGATGTTATTGTCCGCGGCCACCATGCTGCTTTCGTTATAGAACCAAGCGCTTCCGGCGTCCGAGCTCACGGTTTTGGCATAGGCGCGGAGATTCTGCTGATAATCGATATCGTTGGTGGAGGCCAGAGCGTTGCGGTAATCCTGCTGGGCCTCGCTGTTCTGATAGCCGAAGCGGCCTTCGGCGAAGGCGCCCAGATCGTCCGGCCCCTGCATGGCGACGATAGCCATTTTGTAATCGCCGTTGTCGAGCCGTTGCCTGAGCGTATCGTCATCGACGACTTGCATCACCAGATGGAGCTGCGTGGTCTTGAACTGGTCGAGCACCTGCTGGCCAAGCGACGCGTATTCGTCGGGTACCAGGAACGTGATGTCCCCGAAATACCCCGGCCGGGTGATCCAGTAGTTCAGATCGTTTTTTCCAGCGTCCAGATTGTGCGGGAATATCGCGGAAAGATCGTCGTAACCGGGTTCCAGCGGACTGATCGGTCCGTTGAGCACGGACGCCGCGTTGGGCTGGCTTTTGGTGATGGCCTCGTTGTCGAGGATATAGCGGACGGCCGAACGCGCGCGTTCGTCGGAGAAGATCGAATCGCTGCTGTTGTTGAGCGCCAGCGTCAACTTTGAAGTCGTCAATCCCTTCGAAACGCTGTATTTTTTGCTGCCTTGGAATGGCTTCGGGGAATCCGAGGGACGCAGCACCGCAAGCTGGACCGTTCCGTCTTTCATGGCTTTGCCAAGCGATTGAACGGAGTCGAAATAGCGCAGGGTCATCTGTGAACTGGCCGACTGTTGTTTCCAGTACAGGGGATTGCGTGTGAATACGATGGAATTGCCGGGGTCGAAACTGCGCACGGTGAACGGTCCGCTGCCGCCGGCCTGCTTGGCATAGTTGATGTTGGAAGTCGAATCATAGACGATTCCGGCACGTGAGGAAAGCGCCCGCAGAAGTCGCGGATTGGGTGAGGAAAGACTTATCTGCACCGTCGAGGTGTCAGGGTTTTTGACGGATTTGAGACCTGTGAGATCCTCGGAGCCCACGTAGTTCCTGTTGATGACCTGCTGAAGGGAGTAGACCACGTCGGTGGAATCCAGAGCGTCCCCGTTGGCGAAGCGCATATCCGCATTGAGCGTGAACGTATAGTTGAGGCCGTCTTTCGAGACATCCCAGCTTTTGGCGATGGACGGGACAAGTTTGTTGTCCTGGTCGCGGCCGACGAGGGTTTCGTATACATTGCCGAGCAACGCCTGGTCGAGCTCTTTGCCTTGCACTGTGCGGATGTCGAGAGACTGCGGGGCCGTGGCATCCAATCCGACGGTGACTTCCGAACCGGAATGAAGCAGGGTGGCGTCAACGGAGCGATGGTCGAAATGAGCCCAGCCGACACCTACAAGGGCGAAGAGCACCGCAGCAGCACCGAGGAAGACGAGACCCCTCATCGGCCCGCTCATTTGCTGCTTATGACGTGACATGACTCAACAGTTTACTATCCGGTGCTGAATGATTCCTGAAAGAGACGTGAAAAGACTGAAATGCTTGGATTTTCACGGATAACGTTGCCCGAGTGCTCAGCCGAACTGCCCTGCGGAAGGGCAGGTGTCGTTGAGCGGGCAATCGACGCATACGGGTTTGCGAGCGTGGCAGGTAGAACGGCCGAAGAGGATGAGGCGGTGCGAAAGGTTTGTCCATTCTTCGGGGGCGAAATAGCCGGTGATTTCCTTTTCGATTTTGACCGGGTCGGGATGCGTGCTGCGCCAGTCGTTGCGCCAGCGCAAGCGTCCGGTCAGTCGAATGACGTGGGTATCGACGGGAAAACCGGGGATGTCGAAGGCGTTGCCCAATACGACATTTGCCGTCTTGCGGCCCACGCCTGCAAGCTTAGTCAGTTCTTCCATTTTTTGCGGTACGACGCCATCGTAGCGATCCATGAGTTGGCCGGAAAGAGTGATGATGTGGTCGGCCTTGGCGTGATAGAAGCCGACTGGATGGATGATGTCTTCGATGACTTCCGGGTTGGCCGCCGCGAGTCGTTCCGGTGTGCCGTAATCCTTGAAGAGCGTGGGGGTGACGCTGTTGACGCGCACGTCGGTGGTCTGGGCGCTTAGAACAGTGGCGACCAAAAGCTGGAACGGAGTCTTGAAATGCAGCGCGCATGCGGGCTCGGGAATGAGTTCGCGTAGGATTTCGTACTCGCCATGCATGCGTTCGAGGCGCTGTTTCTTCGTTTCCTTTGGCATAAAAGCGATTATAGATGGCCGGGATACCGTGCGGTATGTCAGTTGTTGGCGGTGGTGGCATCTGCAGCACCGGGAATTGGTGCGCTGGCATCGTTGACGTCATGATTATCGCCGTCATCCGGCGGATCGAAACGATAACCGACGTTGCGCACGGTGCCGATCATATGCTCGTATTCGCCGCCGAGCTTGGCGCGCAGGCGACGCACGTGGACGTCGACCGTGCGCGTGCCGCCGTAATAGTCGTAGCCCCACACTTCCTGTAGCAGCTGGGCGCGGGTGAAGACGCGGTGAGGGTGCGCGACAAGATATTTCAGCAGTTCGAATTCCTTATAGGCCAGGTTCACCGGTTCGCCGTTGAGCGTGGCCGTATAACCCTTGGTGTCCACCACCAGGTCACCGGAACGGATTTGCCCGTCATCGTTGTAATTGTCGCGTTCCACGGATGTGCGCGTAGTGGTCGGGGCGGTCTGGCCGCGCTCGCAGACCAGCCGCAGCCGGCCTTCCACCTCGGCGGGGGAGGCGTTGTTCACCACGACGTCGGCCACGCCCCACTGGATATTGATGGCGGTAAAGCCGCCTTCCGTAATAATGGGGATGATCGGAATGGAAAGACCGGAGGCGTGAATGAGATTGCACAGCGTCTTGGCGTTGGCGAGATCGTCGCGCGCATCGAGGAAAAGAATGGTGTTTTCGGGAAGCTTCACCAGGCTTGCGGCATCCATCGGTAGCACGCGCACGCGGTAGGAAAGCAGGGCGAGGCTGGGAAGCACGCTCGCAGGGTTGGGGGCCATCGTCATCAATGTCAAATCGGTCATCGAGCCCTCCCCTCCCGATCGTGCGCCCTGTTGCCTGTAGGCTTTGCCGTCTCCGGTCGAACGGCCTCAAGCACAACTCGACACCGTGTATACGACGTCATTGGGGTTTATGCGATTACCGTCATTGTACCTGCTGGTTGTGGACACTGGCAGCTACCATATTTCTTATAGAAAACCTTGTTGGTTTCGGCGGTGTTACGCCGGGGTTTGGTGGTTCGAAAGCCGGTAAGCGGCTAGGCGGCAAGGTTTTGGATGACCGGATTTCGTGCCTAGAATGGTGCGAAAAGCGAGTGACACGAGACGGAACGGGGTTACGGATGACTGCTGCGGCGAATGGCGACGGCAATGGTGGACAGCAATCTATGTCGATAGGTTCCCCCAAGGGGATGGTGGCGCTTGAGGTCGGCGCGTATGCGGTTATCGCTGTTCTCTTGGTCGTTGCCTGCTTTGTCGAAGGGCGTATGGAAGTCGCCATCTTTACGGCGGTTGCCGGGGCACTGGCGATTTTTGTGGGAGTTTCCTGGCCGTTGCACACCAGCATTTTTGATGCCTTGGTGGGAGCCTTTGGCGGATTCGGCATGATATATGCGACCGAAACGTCACTGGCGGAGGCGTTGCCGAATGCCGATGGCATGACGGGGCCGCGCAGGCTGCGTCGTCATGTGTCTGCCCGTTTCGATGCGATGTCTGGTGATGAATTGCTGCATTGGTGCACTCGCTGGGCGACCGCATTGCTGATTGTGCTGGCGGCGTTCGTCATCCTCGGTTTCCTGCATCAGATGCTGCGCCGCGAACGGACGAATATGGTGCTTTCCCTTTCGCACGGCCTGATGTTCGACGTCGCGATGGCAGGGGCTTCGGGCTGGGTGTTCGCTCCGGCTCTGCTGCGTTATTTCGGTGTCGGCGCGTTGGGTGCGCGCAAGCCGTATGTGGTCGCGATTGTCGCAGTGATTGCCGTGGCTCTGTTGGCGGCGCTGTCGTGGGCGTCGACCAGGTGGGCGAAGGATTATCGGGCTGCCGGAAGTCCGTTGCCGCGCTTCAAGCTTGAGGCCGGCAATGGGAAGGACATTCGGAATTTCCGCAGCTATGCCCGTTACTCTCTGGGTCTGATGCCGGTGATGTACGGCGGCTTCGTCGTGTTCCTTGCGCTGGTTGCGCTGCTGGTTTTCGTCGGCTGAGAGGTTGTTATTCGTCTGCATAAAAAGTGCGTTTTAGTTGGTCTAAAACGTATGTTCTTGCCGGGTCTGTGAATAAAGTGCGTTTTAGCTGGTGCAAAATGCACATTTTGCGCCAGCCTGTGAATAATGTGCGTTTTGGCTGGTCTGAAATGCACATTTTTGCCGGGTCTGTGAATAAAGTGCATTTTGCATACGTTCGGATGGCAGGTGCTGGCGTGATTTGCATGACCTTGTGAATGCCTTTGCCGCTTCTCGCGACAACGCGATTGGCTGTTGCTGTCGGGATTAGGCGATGATGCCGAGGTGTTCCAACAGGGTTTTCAGACCAATGAGAATCAGGATGATACCACCGATGATTTGGGCGGTCTGCTGCCAACGTACGCCGATGGTGTGGCCGAGGTAGAGGCCGGCGATGGAGAAGGCTCCCGTGATGACGCCGATGATGGCGGCGGCCCCCCAGATGTTGAGTGGCATGAACTGGAAGCTCACGCCCACCGCGAAGGCGTCGATGCTGCACGCCACGGCGAGCGGGGCCATGTGCCGCCAGTCGAATTGCGCGGTTTCCTTGGTGTCTTCCTCCGGCTCGCCGAAGGCCTCGCGAATCATGTTGCCGCCGATGAGCGCGAGCAGAGCGAAGATGATCCAATGGTCGACGGCCTCGACGTACTTGCCGAACAATGAAGCGAAGAAGTAGCCCAGGACGGGGAAGAGCGCCTGAAAACCACCGAACCAGAGTGCAGTTTTGATCGCATTGACCGGCCGGACATGTTTGGTGGCCAACCCCTTGCCGATGGCGATGGCGAAGGCATCCATCGAAACGGACACCGCGATAAGCAGGATTTCGACGATCATAAGCTTGACGGCTGCACTTTCGTGTTCATCCGCGGCGCCGACGTTGATGGCGGTGAGCCAGTCGGTTGTCACCGCAAGTCGCACGCGAATGGGCCTCGACGGTTACCCGCCTACGCCTTGTGTTTCGGCATTGAGAACTGCTGGCAACCCACCAATGTCCCGGCTTTGAATTCCCGATGTGAATACCGTTCGCATGCCACAATTGTTGACCTCAGTATAATACCCGGTCGATGACTTGACCGATGTTTCGTCGTTCTGCGAATTTGGCAAATAAAAACCGGAACGATGCGCGATGCATGTTCCGGTTTAGGTAATGGTGAATGCCGAATGGTTATCTCATCAATGGTCGTAATTGAGAACCAACGATATTCAAGATGAGCTATCGTCTCACTTCTTGGAAGCGGCGAGGCGCTCGCGGGAAGCCTTGATCTGCTTCTCGGCTTCGGCCACGTTGGTCCAGTAATCGCCGGGCTTGACTTCCTTGCCGGGCTCCAGGGCCTTGTACTGCTCGAAGAAGTGCTTGATTTCGGCCTTGTGATACTCGTTGACGTCATCGATGTCCTTGATGTCATCGAAACGCACATCGGCGGGCACGCACAGCACCTTGTCGTCGCCGCCCTCTTCATCTTCCATGTGGTAGAGGCCTACGGCGCGGCACTCGATGACGCAGCCCGGGAAGACCGAGTTCGGAATCATTACCAGGGCGTCGAGCGGATCGCCGTCTTCGCCGAGGGTGCCTTCGATGTAGCCGTAGTCATCCGGATATCCGAAGGAGGTGAAGAGGGTGCGGTCGAGCGTGATGCGGCCCGTCTCCTGGTCCACTTCGTACTTGTTCTTCGATCCGCGCGGGATCTCGACGAGGACATTGAACGTTTCAGCCATGTTTGCTCCTTTTGAACGTATGTTGAACGTAGTGTTTGTTGCCGTGTCCAAGTCTAGCGCAGATACTCGCCGAGCCATAGGGCAACGAAGCGGATAGCGCGAGCTTCGGTCCCGTGCAGCCGTGGCTTTCCGGCTTCTGCTCCCTTACCGCCACAGAGGGAGGCAACGGTTTGACCGTCAACCGGTTTTGCTCCGATTCGGCATCGGATGGATGGCGTGGCCGGTCTTTCTTCCGTCTGGGTTTCCGATTCCGGTCCGTCCTTACTTGTTTCCGGTGACACGGAAAACATAGGCTGGGCGTTGCGCGGGGTCGAGGGTGACTTTGTTGTTGCTGGACCAGGTGAAGCTGTCGCCGCCAAGTTCGTCGTGGACATCGAAGGTGTGATCGCGAGGGAGGCCGAGCAATGCCGGATCGAAGTTGACCTCCGAGGTGTGGGCGGCCTTGCAGTCGAGGTTCACCACAACGATGAGGGTGTCGCCGGGTTCTATGGTTTCTGTGCCGTCGTTCGCCGGGCCGGTGCCGTGGGCATCGGTGATGGCAGCCTGATGGCGGATGACGGTATGGTTTTCGGTATTCGGCGTTTCGGTACCGTTATCGTGGTGATCGGCGGTCCCTTTGTCGCCTTCACGTATGTTGTTGATGCAGGTGCCTGCCGGAATATGACGGGCGAAAGCCACGACGTTCGGGTCGCTGGTCCACAGCATGATCAAATCGTGATAGCTGCGGCAGGAGGGATGAGCTCGGCGGATGCGGTTGAGGTCGGTGAGCAAAGTGGCGATGCCGTATGTATCCGCTTTGTTCCAATCGCGCACCTTGATCTCGTACTTCTCGTTGTCCGCCTGTTCCTCGCGTCCCTCTTGCTGATGGTTCTCCACCAGCTCATAGCCGTTGTAGATGCCCCATGAAGGCGAGCCCAAGGCGGCCAACACCGCGCGAACTTTGTGGCCAGCCGGCCCGTTGTCGCGCAGATAGTCGGTCAGGATATCAGGCGTGGTGGGCCAGAAGGTGTTGTGCTGGTAGTAGGCCTCGTCGCTGTTGGTGGTCTGCAGGTATTCGCTCACCTCGTCCTTGGTGTTTCGCCAAGGGAAGTAGCTGTGCGACTGGGTGAAGCCCGCGAGGCTCAGCGCGCGCATGATGGCCGGACGGGTGAAGGCCTCGGCGAGGAACAGAATTTCGGGGTGCCTGCGTTGCACGGCCTCGATGACGTCCTGCCAGAAACGTACCGGCTTGGTGTGCGGGTTGTCGATACGGAATATCGTAACGCCCGCCGCAATCCACAGGTCCATGATGCGTTCGGTCTCGTGTTCGATGCCCGGCATGTCGATGTCGAAATCGATGGGGTAGATGTCCTGATATTTCTTCGGCGGATTCTCGGCAAAGGCGATGGTGCCGTCAGGTTTGTGTCGGAACCAGTTCGGATGTTCCGTTACCCACGGGTGGTCGGGCGAGCATTGCAGCGCGAAGTCGAGCGCGATTTCCAGACCCAACTTGTGTGCGTAGGCGCAGAACGCCTTGAAATCGTCCATGGTGCCGAGCAGCGGGTCGACCGTATCGTGCCCGCCGAGCGACGAGCCGATGCCGAAGGGTGAGCCCGGGTCGTTTGGCCCTGCGACCAGAGCGTTGTTGCGACCTTTGCGGTTGGTAACGCCGATGGGGAAGATCGGCGGCAGATAGACCACGTCGAAGCCCTCGGCCTTGGCGCGGTCGAGTCCGGACAGCGCTGTTTTGAGCGTGCCTTGGACGATTTCGCCGGTTTCAGGATTCCTCGTTGCGCCCTCTGAACGCGGGAAGAACTGGTACCACGCGGTGAAGCTCGATTCGGGGCGTTCGACCTTGAATCGTTGCGGTGCGCTCGCGGTCAGGCCTTCACGTAGTGGGTTTGCGAGATGCAGCGCCTCGATGGCAGGATTGTCGGCGGCGGAAATCCGCTTTGTGGTCTCCAGAGATTCATCGGCGAGCTGTTCGGCTGCTTTGCGCAAGATGTTTTGTTGGGAACCGTTGAGTTTTGCGTTCCTGTCTTCAGCCCATCGTGAGAAAAGCTGCGAGCCGGAAATCAGTGCATTTTCTGCGTCATCGTTGACGTCAACCTTGATGCGGGCGTCGGCCAGCCAAGAGGCATATGCATCTTCCCAGCCCTCGATGGTGACACTCCACTCGCCGAGTTGTCTGCGAAGTGTATCGAAATCCTTGTCCCAGGGATTGAGATCGCTCGGTTGACCGGCGCAAAGATTGGTTTTCCAAAGGTCGAGGCCAGGATTGATACAGATCATCCTGACTTGCTGTCTGATGTTGCCATTCGGGTCGCGCAGCACTGCTGTGGCGCCTGTATGGCTGCGGCCTTCGATGAAAATCTGCGCGGTGACAGTGAACATCTCACCGAGTTCGACGCGCGCCGGGTATAGGTTTCGTTGCTCGCTAGGCGTGACGGAGAGAATGACTATCCTTCCGAATTGGCCTGGGTCGGTAACAGGGAAGCTGGGTGTGGCCGGCTCGCTGAATTCCCGGTTGGTTGCATTGACTGCCATAATCGCTCCCACTTCGTTGTTGTTGTCGGTGAATTGTTCCGTATGGTTCATTGTAAAGGTTGGTTTGATGATGTCGGACAATTTTGAGCAAAATGATAGGATTTGTGTATAACTATTTTTTCGTATGACAAAATAGTTGATAAGCATGTGGACGAATCAGGCAAAGATGCCCTGTAAACGGCGAAATGTGGATAGTGGAAATCAAGTTATCCACAACACGCCGAGACCCCGATCATTCGACCACAGTGCCTGAAAACAACGCGGAAATTTGCGCAACTGTGCAACGATGGCAGTATCCGCTTGCAAAGAGAAAGTGAAACGACAATGAATGACGAAACAAATTTGGAACCAACCGTTGACGAACACGGGGAAGAAGGTATTCCTCCTCCAGATCGTGCAGGCGCCCGTGTGACATTGCCGCCTGATGAGAATGGCAAATTGCATGATGGCGGTGTGGGTTCGGATAAGGCTGAATGGCCATTCTTCAAGCAGCGGACTCTATGGATTGTCGTCGCTGCGGTGGCGGTTATCGTTGTTACCGGTGTTGTGGGCGGTGTGGCATGGAACCAGCATGCCAAGGATCAAGCGCTTTCAAGTTGTCGGCAATATGCCGGGCAGGTTCGAGAGCTTGTCAAAACTCCTCTCGGCAAGAACGTGGTTGAGGCGGAGAAGGTGAGCGAGAAGGATGTTGCTGATGGCGAGAGCTGGAAAGTGCTGCACCGCGATCAAAAGAAACTTACCGATCTGACGCAAAAGGGCGTGCCTGTTTGCGATGCTACTTCGCGCTCGGCTGCGCAGAAGCAGGAAAGTGTTGCTGCTGCGTCGCTGAAATCGTTGAAGTCGGCGCGTGCAGCTGTGACGAAGTCGGCGAAAAAGGTGTTGGCGAGTCGTGAGGCGAAAACGCTGAAGGATACGCAGAGTGCACTGGCGGCGAAAGCAGCGCAAGCGAAGCAGCTGTTGGATTCATCGGCCGGCACCGTGGCCGATGATGCGACGCGTAGGGCGCTCTCCCAGCAGATTGATACCGCAAATGGACTGCTTGGCAACAAACAATCGAAACTCGCTGATTTGCAGCAGACCTCGCAGGCGCTTGACAGTGCGATGAACAGCGTCAACGCGAGTGCGCAGGCGAAGGCCGCAGCCGATGCCGAGGCCGCCCAAGCTGCGGCGAAAGCTCAGGCTGAAGCTGCTCGGAAGCGGTCTGCGGGGCGTTCGAAGTCGGGTGGTGCGAATCGTGGTGGATCGTCAGGCTCCGGGTCGCAGGGCCGTGCAACGTCTGTTCCTCAAATACATGGTTTTGTTGATGGTGGTTTTGGACCAGACTATGTTCCAGGCGGTCATGACAATGGTCCGGTCTGTTTTGGACCGAATGATTGTGGCTGATTCTTAAGATTTGTCGTTTCCCCCGCTATGAATCTTGGCGGATTGAACGGGGGTTGCGGCTCCATTAATTTGGAAGAGAGCTCTAGCGAGTCCTCTTCCTCCATCCTACCGAATGGAGGGTAAAGAAATGAAAGATAATTGTTTACAATTTAGGCATTTAAGGCGTCTGGCATCCAGTGGTATTGGTGTGCTGGTCGCGTTGTCGATGCTTACACCCGGAGTAGCCAATGCTGGTATGGGCATCGGCGGTGGTGGTGTAGATGGAGGGGGTAGTGTCGGCCCTAGCTCTGATGCCTTGTGGCTTAAAGACGATAACACGTATTCCGGCACTCCGGCACAAGGCTGGGGCGAAGACTCGATTACCTATGCCTTGAGCCAGATTCATAGTCACTTTGCTGTGTCGAACCCCGGAACTCCGGTGGGCAACGATTTCGACGGTAGAGTCAAGCCGGTTTGTCGCAATGCGATTAGCAATGCCATCGCAGATGTCAGTGACGGTCCCGCAACCCAGGCGCGTGTGGTCGGGGTAATGATGGCGGTGGCGGCAACCCCTTCACTGGCAGGCGGCAACAAAATCAACTTATGGGGGACGAACGGTACGGATTTCATGAACCGGTTCCATGCTGACTGGGACGCGGCGAATCCTTCCGGAAGCCTGGTTGGTTGGGATTCGGGATGGCTTGCGCGAGGCAAGTCCATGTTCGAGGCTGGTATCAACGCGCAGGCGGCGGCAACTCCGGCCGGCGTACAGGTGGTGTGCTTGGCGGTCAACAACCAGCAGCCGCCACGCAATTACGATCTTGGCCTGACTTCCAGCCAACAGATGCCAGCTGGCGTCGTGGTCGGTGCCACGAACAGTGTGTATGACGTCATCCACGCCAACCGCAACGGGTCATCGATTGCGGAGGATGTGAATGCGGATGTGACGTTGCACTACGCTGGCCAGCCCGACGGATATGTGTCAGCCAAACAGTCAAGAAAGACCGGTGGAATCCATAACAATGGTGATTCCGCATCGCCGTCGTTTTCGCCCTCTGATTTGGGTATGAGCCATTGGCAGGAGGGTCGGTACTGGTTCGATGTGAATGTGGGCAAACAAGGCAGGATGAGCGCAGCCGCTTCCCATCAGGGATCGGCTGATGCCTCCGAGCAATGGAGCATCGCTTCATCGGCTCCTCCGGCACCGACAAAGAACGTTCAGCAAGGTACGAGCGTGGACGGTATGGCCAATACGACGACTATTGAATCCAATACGGGTCGTGGCGGCTATGAGATGCATTTTAAGGATGTGATTTCGCCCAACGGCATTGATTATGACATTTCTGATATGAAAGTCACTGATGCGACTGCGGGTTCGAATGAGTCGAACCAGTTTGCAATGAATTGGGACAAGGGTGCGAACACGGTGACAGCCGATCGTTCCAAGAGTAAGGGGGAATTGCCCATTGACCATGTCTTCCTATTCACATTCAAGGTGACGGTGCACAATCCGAACGTGAATACCGTGGGAGACGTTGCCTCGGTGGCGTGGAATCACAAGCCTTTCGTGGGAACCGCCCATTACCGGTTCCCGACACGAAACCCGAATCCGGACAAGGCATGGACCACCAATCCCAATGAAGCACTGGCCACAGCAGACCCGAACCACACAAACCAGGTGGGTTCTGACGGCAGAACGTTCGTGCCCGGTGACCGGGTATCCAGTGTGGTCAACGGTATGTTGCCGAAGGATCTAGTAGAAGACCTTTCCCGGTATTCGTTGACCGATGATTGGTCGGATGCCTCGCGTTATGTAGATTTTCCCAATGAAAATGCCAAAGTGTATGTGAATGGCATCGAGCGCACTGCTGATTTCGACATCACCACAGCAGGCTTCAAGACAACCGCTGTTGCCCGTCGCTCGATTCTCTCCGGTAGCGCACACCAGAGCAAGGACCGTGAGGTAAAGCTGGTGCTTGACGGCAGTTTCAAGTTGGAGACAACGGCCAACGAAGCGGTGTCGATGAACAATTCCGGAGCGGAACAATTCAACGGGCAGAGCGTTGAGACCAACAGACCGGCAGTGCTCGTGCGCAGTCCGAATCCCGACAAAGCATGGGTCAAGGATATGCACGAAGCGTTGAATACCGCGGACGAAAGGCATACCAATGATGTAGCCGCCGACAACAGGACCTATGTGACCGGCGACGATGCGGTTGTCGTCGTCAACGGGACTTTGCCCAAGAACCTGGCCAAGGATTTGAGTGAGTATGCCATCGCAGATGATTGGTCGGAAGCTGCCCGGTATGTGGATTTTCCAAACAATCGGGTCAGAGTGTACGTGGATGGCGTGGAACATACCGGAGACTTCGATATTGCCACCAGCGGTCACATCACCACGGCGAGCGCAAAGCCGTCGATACTTGATGACAGCGGCAAGCAGGCGCAGGACCGTAAGGTGAAAATGGTGCTGAGCGGAACCATGCTCAAAGATGTGGACGCGCATGCCACGGCGACCGTCATCAACAAAGGCAGCGAACGTTGGAACGCGAAGAGCGCAGCCACGAACACCCCGCAGATTCACGTCTGGAGTCCGAACCCCGATAAGAGCTGGGTGCGGCTTGATGCCAACGGCAAGTGGGAACTGGTCGTGGACCCGAGCAAGAGCAACGCGACCGGTGCCGACAACCTCACCTTCCTTGACGGTGATCGGTTGGGGGCGGTTATCAATCTTCCGGTCACCGATCCGCATGCATTGGAATACGGTGTCAGCCGGCTTTCGTTGAGCGATGACTATGGAAAGGCCGATTACCTTGTCGATCCAGAGACTCTTTCCAAGGTACACGTTTATATGGCACCCGCCTCTTCGAGCAGCGAATCCAGTGTTGAGGCGATCAATAATCTCGTCGGTTCCGATGTCACCGAAAACTTTGCCATCTCTCAGCAAGGCACAAGGATTACGGCCACGGCCAAACCAGACTGGCTTGCGACGTTCTCGCGCCACGACGGCCCTGTCCAGATTACGATGTTCATACCGTTCCTGGCGAATTATGCCAATGGCAAGGGGGCCGCGAAAGTGCGCGAGGATTTCGGTAAAAATCCTGGTGACGAGCTTGCCTTCGGCACTGATCCCAACGGTTCTGATTTGCTAAATATTGGTTCGATCCGCGTCAATAGGCAGGGCAAAGACACCAATCTGCCGAAAATTTGCGGTTACATACCGGCTGTGAAGAAGGACGTGGTCAGTGAAGCCTCGCAAGGTGGCGATCAGGATTCCGTGGACGGCAAGGTGGTGTATCCCGGTCAGAAGGTCGAATACGATTTGGACGCCCAACTGCAATTGCCTTCTTTGGCCTATCCGGTGAAGACCATTGTGTTCACCGACCGTTATGATCGTTACCTCAAGCCCGACAAACAGACGCTCGAGCTTATGGACCTCAACAGCGGCCGCATGGTCCCCAAGTCGAAATACGCAACCAAGTGGGATGACGACGTTCATGAAGTGGCGGTGCGCATCACGGATATCGCTCTTATCTCGCAATGGCAGTCCGGAGGCACGCCACGTTTGCAGCTGCGATTCGAGGGAACCGTCTCCAATGATGCTCCGGCGGATCATAAGGTCGGCAATAAGTGGATGCTCACCTTGAACAATTCTGTGACTCCAAGCAATGAAGTGTTCAACGTTCCGCCTACCTTGAACCCGGTCAAGCACGATTTTCAGAGTTCAAAGCAGGGCGATCCCACCGTATCCATCGACGGGAGAACGTTGTTGCTTGGAGACTGCGGCAACTATGTCATTGACCTTGATGCCACGCAGACTGGGCAGGCCTATAACGTATGGAAACTCGGTGTCGTCGATGACTTTGACGAAGAATATCTCCAGGTCGATCCTACGGGCATTGTGGTCAGTGGCGATGATGGGAAGGACTACACCGGAAGATTCAACATCGGCATCCGCGACGGTGTTCTTTATGCTTTCGCTCGTCAGGTCGATACGTTCGTAGCGGCAACGGCGGTCACGCTGAAAGGCGACCCGCAGCCCGAAGATCTTCAGGCATACGCCGCCGATGATAGGCATGACCCGCTTTCCGATCCGGCAATCGACCAGTCATTGCTTGGCCAGTACTATCACATCGTGATGCCGTACAAAGTGCGGAAGGTCAGCGATGGGTATGTTGTGAAAAACAAGGCCATCCAGATTGAAAACACCATACGCAGGCAGACCAATGAGGTGAGCAATCCGCTCAAGCCCATCAATCCCAGCAAAGACGTGGTTGTCCGCGTCGGCGGTGAATCCGTGAGCGGTTCCAGCGTCTACAAGGACAGCGCGTTCCTCTATCAGTTGGATAGCTCCGTACTGCCGGCGAACCGAGCCTATCCCGAAGTCAATGAATGGAATATCGTCGACGATCTTAACCCGGATTACGATCAGTACACCGGTCAATGGGCCGTCTACGCGACGCGGGATCTGCGTGGCTCGGATGGCAACGTAATCGCCCACGAAGGTGAGAGGATCGCGGGCAACGGATTCGAGGCGATCGGTAAATTCGGCAGCGATCTGTTTACTCTTGTGGCCGATGATGGCGGTATTTCGCTTCGCGATTCCGCGGCCGGCGTTTCCAAACAAGTCGGGCATATGCGGATTACCGTAACCGCAACGCAATCCTATCGTCAACTCGTTTCGCGTGATATTGCGCACGAGCAAGGGTGGCGTGCCTATATCCAGGTGAAACGGATGAAGCCGACCGACCGTCATGAAAACAAGTTCACCGAGACCCTTAACGGTCGGGTGAACGAGTCCAATGTCGTGTGGACCCGAACGCCGGAGCTTGTTCCTTCGCTGCATATCGAAAAATGGGACAAGTCCAGTGGCTGGTCCGCAGGCGACCGTGACGATCCAAATGATGCGCTCAACGTGCAAGGAGACACCGAAATCGTCTTCACCATCACCAACACCAGTGACGACGAGGGCGGGCATGGAGCGTTGTTCAAGGCCAGCGACCTGAACATCAGTGACACGACTCTTGCCGGCGATGGTGCAGTGACCGGTTTCAGATATCCGGACGGATGGTCAAGCCTGGTGCTCAAACCTGGAGAGCATGTCGATGTGGTCGGCACGTTGAAAGACGTCACGGCAAGGCATATGGATCGGGCGAAAGTCACCGGTATTCCACTTGTCGATTATCAGGGTACCGATACGGACCCTTGGTCGCAAGGTTCGGAAAGCAAGCAGGATGATAGTGAGAGCACTCATCACGATGATGAAGACTCCTCTGCATCGGGATCCGAAGCCGGTGAAGCGAGCGGCACAGGTGAGCCCTCAGGCTCTGCTGCTTCCGGTGGACTTACCGGTGATAAGTCTGATGACGCTACCGCAGCGCTTCCGAATCCTGACGATGCGGTGGGAATGCAGACTGTCGATATCGGAGGCCGAACCATGAGCATGATGCAGCCCGTGGCTTCCAATCTTGACGATTGGAACGGCGTACGTAAGGTTGCTCAGCCGGCTTCTGTTCCTCTGGCCCTCAGCGGTGCGCCCATCGCCTTGCTGTTGCTTGTCGCAGGTGCGTTCCTCTTTGGCGCAATCCTGTTGGAAGCGCTGAAGCGAGACCGGTATCACCCTCGTCACCGGTGATGGGAGACGTTGATATTCCTGGCTCGGGGTTTCTGCATACTGCAAGCTCCGAGCCTTGATTTCGCGGATTTTCGGATTCGGCAGCCATCTGGCCCGCGTTCAAGAGTATCTGTCGAAAACCGCAGATTTCCTTGGGCTCAGCCGAAGTATTTACTGATGGCTGCATTGTTCGAAAGAGTTATTCGACTAGTCGAAAATAATCGGATAATCGTAGAAAAATACAGAAACTGATATGTATATGCATAATCAATATGCAGTCTAGGGAATTGGTAGCGGGGTCAGGGCGTGAATCTGAGATCTATGAGGTGACCCACGACCTGTGTCTCGTTTTCAGGCTGCTGGGTCATGAGCCATGGAAGCAATGGAGCGTTATGTCGCCATGCCGGATTCTCGACTGAGGGTTGCTCCGGGCGAGGTGTCCATAAGTCTCTTGGGGCCCTTGTCTAAGAGCGGAATCCAATGGCGAATCTTCATGTTTCTGCGTGTCGGACTGGAATTAATCTCTTAAAACTGTTGTGATATTAAGGCTAACAAGAAAGGAGAAAGCATGAAGATCTTGGAGTGGATTAAGGCCGTTAACGGCATGGCCGTTCCCACCGCTCCGTTGGCGCGGCGTGTCTTTCGGTGATGAAGTTCATCGACGGCTACCGCCTCAAGAAGTGAGATGTGGGGTTCCGAATAAACCAAGTATCCAGAACCTCACTCTTTCCACGATACTTCATGAAAAACCATATGAACAACGATAGAAAAATACGTGGCTGGGTTTCACTTGTGCTTGGCGTGGTAGGCCTAATTTGCAGTTTCGGCAGGGTGCCATGGGCTGGTGGCCTTTTCGGTCTGTCGGCGGGCATCCTCGGCCTTGACCTCGGATTGACCGGCGGTGGCAAGGATGACTGAACACTATCTGTCGGCGGCTGATGTGGCCCGTGAGCTTGGCATCAGCCGCAGCGCATTGGCCACCTATCGTATGCCCGAGCCTGATGTGATAGTGGGCAGGTCGCGCGGCTGGAAGCCCCAGACGATCGCCGAATGGCAGGCCGCAAGGCCGGGCCATGGCGGTCGCCCGAGGAAGACGGGCGCCTGACTTCAGCCCCGCCTCCGGCTGACGCTGACGGGGTTGTAGGCCACGCCGAAGCCTCCCATGAGGATTCCGCCGCTTGCTGTGATGGCGGCGGTGGAATCGTCCTTCAGGGTGACGATGACGGCGATGACGCTGAGGGCCAGGCCGAGGACGTAGACGGCGGTTCGCGTCTTGTCGCCGAACACCGGCGTGTAGGGTTTCGCGTGTTTCGGGTTCGTGGGTGTCCCGGACAGGCTGCGCGAGCCCGGCGTCGAGCGATATGCCGGTATTGCTCGTTACTTTGAGCCTCACGGTGGTCCCGATGCTCTCAATGCCATTGGTGCTGTTGAACTCGGATTGAGAGGCTTGGGTGTTTGGCGTTCATCCTCCTGCGATTTCGCGGAAGATGCTTGGCAAAACTGATTGGAACCTTAGGGATATAGCAAAGGCCGCACATTTCTTCAATGTACGGCCCGAGAAACTGGTAGCGGGGTCAGGATTTGAACCTGAGACCTCTGGGTTATGAGCCCAGCGAGCTACCGAACTGCTCCACCCCGCGACGGCTGTTTAAGACAGCAGTTATCTACATTACGGATAATGACGCAAATGTCAAATCTTCGGCGAGTTTTTTGCTGTCAGGGCAGAAATCCGCCGCGTTGATGGCAAATGACGTGTGGTAGAACGAACGGTTCTTGTCGTGAGGGGAGATTTGCGGCCATAATGGAACCATGCCTATCAAGATTGCCAGTGGACTGCCTGCGCGTGAAATACTCGAGAGCGAACGGATCTTCGCCATCGAAAAGCCTGAAGCGGAACGGCAGAAAATCCGTCCCCTCAAGTTGGTCATTCTCAACCTCATGCCCAAGAAAATCGAGACGGAAACGCAGTTGCTGCGCCTGGTTTCCAAGTCCCCGCTGCAGGTCGACATCGATTTCATGAAGACCTCGACCCATGAGTCCACTCACGTCAGCGCCGATCACCTGCTCAAGTTCTATGAGAACTTCGACTCGTTCAAAGACAATTATTATGACGGCTTGGTGGTCACGGGCGCGCCGGTGGAGCAGCTGGATTTCGCACAGGTCGATTACTGGGACGAGTTGAAGCAGATTCTCGATTGGGCGCAGACCCATGTTTTCTCGACGATGTATCTGTGTTGGGGCGCGATGGCCGGCCTCAACTACCGTTACGGGATCCGCAAGCAAAATTTCAGGGAAAAGCTTTTCGGCGTGTTCCCGCAATATCTGCAGGATGAGTATTGCTTCATCACCAACGGATTCGACGAGATTTCGCTGCAGCCGCATTCGCGTGTCGCCGGTATGAACGAGGACGATATCGCGAAGAATCCAGACCTGCAGGTGCTCACCTGGGGGCCACAGGCCGGCTCGGGACTCATCGCGGCACGCGATTTTTCCGAGGTCTTCGTGCTCGGTCACTGGGAATACGGCAAATACACGTTGCGTGACGAATACGAGCGCGACAAGGCCAAAGGCCTGACGAACGTGCCCTTCCCGGCCAACTACTTCCCACACGACGACCCCACGATGGAACCGCTGTTCTCGTGGCGGGCCCATGCGAATCTGCTTTGGCGCAACTGGCTCAACTGGGTCTACGAAACCACGCCGTACGATCTCAAAGAGGTTCCCGAACTTCGCGCAGAGAAGAAATTGGGTACCGACCGCTCCATTCGGCACGAGCCCGGTGCTCCGCGTAACGATTGTTTCAAACCGCTTGAAAATGACGGATATGGCCTTATCCCGGATACGACAAAAAAGTGAGATATGCGACATATGTTGTTTATTGGTGTTGATACTTATCTATGAATGCTAATATCGAAATTAAATTGTGACGATATTTACATTTTTCGGGTAAACGACGTACAATCGTCAGCGGCCATTCGGAGTTGAGGGTCGTGCCGGATGCGTCAAGCCCCCGCATGATTCTCGTCGCTGGAAAACCAAAAGAAGTGGAATTGTCGCCAATTCGCGCTGAATCGCGGAATGACGTATTTTCATTTCCTTTAGATGGAATAGACTGGTAGCCTCAAGATAAATCGGGGAGGGCACATGATCGAAGCTGTTGGCGCGAATATGGTGTTGGCGTCGGCGTCCGGTGCGGATTTGCCGGGTGTCAACGACTTCCTGCCTCCGGAAATCCTTTTCCAGGGCACGCCATTTGCTATCAATCGCATCATTCTCATCCGCATCGTCGCTACGATTCTCTTGCTCATCATTTTGGGCCTGACCGCGGCCCGTGCCAAGCTCATTCCCGGCCGTTGGCAGGGTCTGATCGAATTCGGCATGGACTTCGTACGCAACAGCGTGGTCTACGAGACCATGGGCGAGTTGCGTGGCAAGCGTTACGTGCCGATGATCACCACTCTGTTCTTCACGATTTTCTTCTTCAACCTTTTCGGTGTCATCCCCGGGGCCAACATGGCCGCGACGGCCACCATCACCATGCCGTTGGTCTTTGCCATCTGGGTATTGGTGCAGTATTGGGTCACTGCGTGCCGTGAAAAGGGACTTTGGGGCTACATCCGCGATGAATGCTTCACCCCCGGAGTGCCGTGGCCGGTCTACATCCTTCTGGCTCCGATTCAGCTGCTCGAGTTGGTCATCATCCGCCCGGCGTCGCTGACGATTCGACTTTTCGCCAACATGATTTCCGGCCACCTTACGGTCGCTACCTGCCTGGCGTTCGCCCAGTTCTGGATGATCGAGTCCGCCAACAAGATGGTCGGCATTCCCGTGGGCGCCGCATGGTTCCTCGGTGGCATCGTAATGACGCTTTTCGAAGTGTTCGTAGCGTTCCTGCAGGCTTACGTCTTCTCGATTCTTGCAACGGTCTATATCAACCTGAGTTATCCGGAGGCCGAATAATCAACGAATCCCGCATAAAGCAACATCGCGCTTCCGCCTAAACGGCGACGCCCAATACGAACAATAATTTTTTACAATTGAACAAAGCAGTAACCAAAGTTGTACCGGTTTTTTTAATGCCGACACGGCACTGGAAAGGAAAACAAATGGATATCATCACTCTCGCAGCGGTTTCTGGCAACCTGAGCGTTATCGGCTACGGTCTGGCGACATTGGGTCCTGGCCTCGGTCTGGGCATTCTCTTCGGCAAGGCCATGGAGTCCACGGCACGTCAGCCCGAAGTCAGCGGCAAGATCCAGATGATCATGTTCATCGGCTTGGCACTGGTCGAGGTTCTCGGCCTGCTCGGCTTCGTCGCCGCTCTGGTGCTCTGAACAAGAAAACCAGCAACAAGCGAAAACGAATGACACAAACGAACGATGAAAGGAGATCACGATGACATTTGCTGCCTCGAAAGGTATCAACCTGTTTATTCCGAAGGTCTATGACATCGTATGGTCCCTGATCATTCTTGCCATAGTCGCCGTGTTCTTCTACAAATTCTTCATGCCGAAGTTCAACGCCATTTTCGACGAACGTGCCGAAAAGATCGAAGGCAACATCGCCAAGGCCAAAAAAGCCAAGGAAGATGCGGACTTGGCCAAGAAAAAGTATGAGGACCAACTCAACCATGCCCGTGTCGATGCCTCCAAGATCACCGACAACGCCCGCGGCGAAGCGACGAAGATCATTTCCGACGCCCACACCCGTGCGGACAAGGAAGCCGAGCAGATCACCGCGAACGCCCAGCGTTCGATAGCCTCGCAGCAACAGCAGGCGATGGTGACGCTGAAGAGCGAGGTCGGCACATTGGCCACGGCTCTCGCCGGCAAGATTCTGGGCGCCAAGCTCGAGGACAGCGACGTGCAGACCAACATGCTCGACGGCATGATTGACGATCTCGACAAGAAAACAGACAGTACGAAGTGATATGTTCCGTCAGCCATCGGAATATGTTGCGGCATATGGATTTGAAACAGGATTCATCCAAAGAAGGTGAGGTGAGCAATGCGAGGAGAAGCGTCACTCAGCGCTGATCGCACTTCGCGTGATTCCCTGGCTCCGAAATTGAAGGACAAGGGGGAGGGCGCGTGGCGAATCGGCGAGGAGCTGTTCGTCGTTACCAATCTGCTCGACCACGATGCACAGGTGGAGCGTTCACTTACCGACCCTTCCCGGCCCACTGCCGACAAGCAGGCACTTGTCAAGGCTATTCTTGCCGATCAGGCTGATCCTTTGACGGTGGAGATTCTCGATGACCTGGTCTCGCGCAATTGGAGCCGGGTTCGTGATATCGCCAACGCCGTTGAGGATTTCGCCGTCGACGGAATGATGTATTACGCTGATGCGACCGACAGCACGCTTGCGGTCTCCATCGAATTGGCGGAAATGCGTTCCGCGTTGCTCAAGATGTCGGTGCTGCGTTCCAAGCTTTCCGACGAATTTGCACCGGCCAAGGCGCGTCTGGACCTTTTGCACGCGGTTTTCGCCGATTCGAAGCTCAACAAGGTGACCATGAGATTGGCCGAACATGCCGTTGCCAATCCGCGTCATCGTCGCTTCCTGGTGACTCTTGAGTGGCTTATCGCCAAATTCACCCATCATATGGGCGAATCGATGGTCACCGTCACCACGGCCACGCCGTTGAACAAGACCCAGATCAAGCGGCTCGCCGCAATCTACTCGGCCAGGCTTGGCCGTCCGGTGCATATCAATTCATCGGTCGACCCCTCGGTTTTGGGCGGGATGCGCGTGCAGATCGGGGCGGACGTCACGGACAACACCGTTGCCGCCCAGCTGTTGCAGCTACGCCGAAAAGTGAGTACGGAGATGTGAGCTGTACGCCGGACATCGAGAAAACAACAAGGTGCTTCAAACGGCACCTGTACCAAGACTTATCAGTCAACAAATTAATCAATAAGGAGTGATCATGGCAGAACTTACCATTGATCCTGCGAGTGTGCGAAAGGCCCTCGACGATTTCGTCGATTCGTACAAGCCCAGTGACACTCCCACCCAAGAGGTGGGGTTTGTCGCGACGGCCGGCGATGGCATCGCGCATGTAACGGGACTGCCTGGTTGCATGGCCAACGAGCTGCTGACGTTCGAAGACGGCACGCTCGGTCTGGCTTTCAACCTTGATCCCCGCGAGATCGGCGTGGTTATCCTCGGCGACTTCGCAGGTGTCGAGGAAGGCCAGGAGGTACGGCGCACCGGAGAGGTGCTTTCCGTGCCGGTCGGCGACGGCTACCTCGGGCGTACGGTTGACCCTCTGGGCAAACCGATCGATGGCTTGGGTGAAATCAAAAGCGAAGGCCGCAGGATTCTCGAGGCGCAGGCCCCGGATGTGATGCATCGTCAACCCGTTGTGGAACCGCTTTCCACGGGGTTGAAGGCCATTGACGCGATGACACCGATCGGCCGTGGTCAGCGCCAGCTCATCATCGGCGACCGCCAGACCGGCAAGACGGCCATCGCGATCGATGCGATTTTGAACCAGAAGAGCAACTGGGAGAGCGGTGACCCGAAGAAGCAGGTACGCTGCATCTATGTGGCCGTCGGCCAGAAAGGCTCCACCATCGCCTCCGTGCGTCAGAGCCTTGAAGAGGCCGGTGCCATGGAATACACCACCATCGTGGCCAGCCCGGCTTCCGATTCCGCAGGTTTCAAGTACATTGCCCCCTACACCGGCTCGGCCATCGGCCAGCACTGGATGTATCACGGCAAGCACGTCCTCATCGTCTTCGACGATCTGTCGAAGCAGGCCGAGGCCTACCGTTCGATTTCCCTGCTGCTGCGTCGCCCGCCGGGGCGTGAGGCCTACCCGGGAGACGTCTTCTATCTGCATTCCCGTCTGCTCGAACGTTGCGCCAAGCTCTCCGACGACCTTGGTGGCGGCTCGATGACCGGTCTGCCGATTGTGGAGACGAAGGCGAACGACGTGTCCGCCTACATCCCGACGAACGTCATTTCCATCACCGACGGCCAGATCTTCCTGCAGTCCGACCTGTTCAATGCCAACCAGCGCCCCGCAGTGGACGTCGGCATCTCGGTCTCCCGCGTCGGTGGCGCGGCCCAGACCAAGGCATTGAAAAAGGTTTCCGGCACGCTGAAGATTTCGCTGGCGCAGTACCGTTCGTTGCAGTCCTTCGCGATGTTCGCCTCCGATCTGGATGCGGCTTCCAAGGCGCAGCTGACGCGTGGCGCGCGCCTGACCGAGCTCTTGAAGCAGCCGCAGTTCTCTCCGTATTCGATGGAGCAGGAGGTCGTCTCCGTGTGGGCCGGCACCCACGGCAAGCTCGATGATCTGGAAATCGTCGACGTGCTGCCTTTCGAGCACGGTCTGTTGGATTATCTCGAGCACAACACCGACATCCTCAAGACGATTCGTGACACCGAGAACTTCACCGCTGACACGGAGAAGGCTCTGGATGCGGCTGTCGAGAAATACCGTGAGAACTATGTGACCAAGGCCGGCAAGCCTTTGGTCGTAAAGTCGCCGGTCGCCACCACTCCTACCAAGATTGAGCAGGAAAAGATTGTGGCGGGTGATAAGTAACCCATGGCTTCGCAACTCGGATTGAAATCACGCATCACCTCCACCACGTCGTTGGGCAAGATCTTCAACGCACAGGAGATGATCGCTTCTTCGCATATCGCCAAGGCTCGTACTGTGGCGCTCAACGCGAAGCCATATAGCGACGCGATTTTCGATGCCGTCCAGGCGCTGGCCGCACATACCGATATCGATCATCCGATTGTCAAGTCTACGGAACACAACCCTCGGGTCGCCGTTCTCGCCTTGACGTCGGATCGCGGTATGGCCGGTGCCTATACCTCGTCGATCATCCGCGAGACGGAATCGTTGCTCGCTCGCCTCGACGAAGCGGGCAAGCAACCTCTGCTGTACGTTTATGGCCGTCGTGGAGTCTCCTATTACCAATACCGCAATCGCCAGATCGCGGCGACGTGGGAAGGCAACACCGATCAGCCGGGCGCGGATACCGCCAGGGAAATCGCCAACCGGCTGTTGGACGACTATATGAAAACGGCTGCGCAGGGCGGTGTTTCCGAGCTGTATATCGTCTTCACGGAATTTGTGAACATGGTGGTGCAGAAGGTTCGTGTGCTGCGCATGCTGCCGGTCGAACTGGTCAGAAGCGACGATCGCAAGCCTGATGCCAATGCCGCGGCTCAACCCGCCGATGACGTTAAGTCCGGAAACGGGCAGGCCGATTCTTCGGCGGCTACGGAAGCCGGGGATGTGACATCGGTGGCGAAAAGCGATCAGCTGTCGCCGCTCTATACGTTTGAGCCGAACGTCGACAAGGTCCTGGATGCGATTCTGCCGAAGTACGTGCAGTCGCGTATCCATGAATGCCTGTTGACCGCGGCCGCCTCCGAGACGGCATGCCGACAGAACGCCATGCACACCGCGACCGACAACGCCAACAACCTGATCGATACCCTTACGCACCAGCTCAATGCTTCGCGTCAGGCTTCGATCACCCAGGAACTTACTGAGATAATCAGCAGCGCAGATGCGCTGAACAAAGAGGAAGAGTAGGAACGCTTATGGCACAAAACGAGTCAACGGCTCAGTCCAGCGCGACCTCCGCCGACAAGGCGAACGATCTGAATGCCGGACGTGTGACGCGCGTCCAGGGTTCGGTGATCGACGCCGAGTTTCCGGCGGGGCACCTGCCCGACATCTACAATGCCCTGAAAGTCAAGATCGGCAACGAGGGAGACACCGAAGGCGAGACCGTCAAGGAGATCACCCTTGAGGTCGAGCAGCAGATCGGTGATTCCACGGTGCGTGCCGTCGCTTTGAAGCCTACCGATGGCCTCGTGCGCGGTGCGACGGTCACCGATACGGGCGGCCCCATCGAGGTGCCGGTCGGCGACGTGACCAAGGGACATGTATTCGATGTCACGGGCAATATCCTGAACGCAAAGCCCGACGAGCATATCGAGATCAAGCAGCGGTGGTCCATCCACCGCAATCCGCCGGCCTTCGACCAGCTCGAGAGCCGCACCAAGATGTTCGAAACTGGCATCAAGGTCATCGATTTGCTGACCCCGTACGTCGAGGGCGGCAAGATCGGCCTCTTCGGCGGCGCAGGCGTCGGCAAGACCGTGCTGATTCAGGAGATGATTCAGCGTGTGGCGCAGAACCACGGCGGTGTCTCCGTATTCGCAGGCGTCGGCGAACGTACCCGCGAGGGCAACGACCTGATTGGCGAGATGGGCGACGCAGGCGTCTTGGAGAAGACCGCGTTGGTCTTCGGCCAGATGGATGAGCCCCCGGGGACGCGTCTTCGTGTGCCGCTGACCGCTCTGACGATGGCCGAGTACTTCCGCGACGTCGAGAACCAGGACGTGTTGCTCTTCATCGACAACATCTTCCGCTTCACGCAGGCGGGGAGCGAGGTCTCCACGCTGCTCGGGCGCATGCCGTCCGCCGTGGGCTATCAGCCGAATCTGGCCGATGAGATGGGCTCACTGCAGGAGCGCATCACCTCGACCCGTGGCCACTCGATCACCTCGTTGCAGGCCATCTACGTGCCTGCCGACGATTACACCGATCCGGCCCCGGCCACTACCTTCGCCCATTTGGATGCGACCACCGAGCTCTCTCGTGACATCGCTTCCCAGGGCATCTACCCGGCCGTCGACCCGCTGTCGTCCACCTCGCGAATCCTCGATCCGCGCTACGTGGGCCAGGAACACTACGACACCGCGAACCGCGTCAAGGCGATTCTGCAGCGCAACAAGGAACTTCAGGACATCATCGCCCTGATCGGCATCGACGAGCTCGGTGAGGAAGACAAGACCACCGTCAACCGCGCCCGTAAGATCCAGCAGTTCCTGGGCCAGAACTTCTATGTCGCGAAGAAATTCACCGGCTTGGAAGGCTCCTATGTCAAGGCTGACGAGACGGTCGAGGCGTTCAAGCGCATCTGCGACGGCAAGTATGACGACGTGCCCGAGCAGGCGTTCAGCGGCATCGGCGGTATCGATGACCTCGAGCACAAGTGGCACGACATGCAGAAGGAATATGCGTGATGGCTGGCTCCACGATGAAGGTGAATATCGTCGCTTCCGACCGTCCCTTGTGGAGCGGCGTCGCGAAGTCCGTTTCCATCCCCGCCAGCGAGGGTGGTATGGGTCTTCTGCCCGACCACGAGCCGATTCTGACGGTTATCGACAAGGGCACGGTTTCGGCCATTGACGTTGACGGCAACCGTCACAGCTTCGAGGTGACCGACGGATTCGCGTCGTTCGATTCCAACTCTCTGACCGTCGCCGTGGAAACCGGCGTGGACACCAAGAAGGATCCGACGGCAACCAACGACTGATTGGCCAATGGGCTGTTTGTCGGCAACTTTCGTCAATAAAGTGGAGACATCGATACATTCGATGCCTCCACTTTTGTATGTGATTGATACATCGGTAATTATTACATACAAAAATGTACTGCATTATGCTGCGAATTATCATGACTGAGTGTTTGAGGTATTTTCGCCCAGAGGCTCGGGTAAGGTAGCCAACGTGCGAATTATTGTTGCTGACTGCTCTGCCGTCTATTCCGGGCGCCTCAACGCCTCATTGCCCATGGCCAAGCGTGTGCTCATGATCAAGGCCGACCAGAGCCTGCTGATCTTTTCCGAGCTCGGTTCCTACAAGCCGCTCAACTGGATGGCCGCGCCTTGCAGCATCCGTGAGGTGACCCCGGAAAGCGAAGTCGATGACGAGGAAGGAAACGCTTCGGCTGCGCCAAAAGAAGCGACTGAAACCGCGGCGGATGCGGGTGAGGGCGCTGGTGGAGATAGCGTTTCGCAAACCGCCGTCGAAGCGAATATAGACATCGATATAGCTGCCGAACCATTGCCCGAAAAGGTCTTTCGTGTCGCCTCGCAGAAATCGACCGACGTCCTAGAAGTGACGGTGCAGCACGTCTATTCCGACGAGACCTACGATTTGGGGGAGGACCCGGGGCTCATCAAGGACGGCGTGGAAGATCATCTTCAGTATTATCTGGCGGCTCAGATCGAGCGGATCGGCAAGGGCGCGAAACTGGTGCGCCGCGAATTTCCTACGCCCGTCGGCCCGGTCGATATCATGGCCATCGACGGCAACGGCCAGCACGTAGCCATCGAAATCAAGCGTCATGGCGGTATCGATGGTGTCGAACAGCTCACTCGTTACGTAAAACTGCTCAACAAAGATCCGTTGCTCGCCCCGGTCCGCGGTATGTTCGCCGCCCAGACCATCACCCCGCAGGCTCGTGTCCTGGCCACCGAGCGCGGTTTTGATTGCCTTATCCTCGATTACGAGGACATGAAGGGCACCGATGACGACAGTCTGCGCTTGTTCTGAGGTTGGGTATCAAAGTTGAGCGTCCGTTCAGCCTGTATGCTCTCTATACATCATGGGTTTGCGGCTTTGTAGGTTGCGAATGCCGCAAACCCATGATAGGGAAGCTGCTTATTCTGGGTTTGCGGTATTGCCAGCCGTGAATGCCGCAAACCCATGATGAAGAAGTGGAAACATAGCCGATTTGAGTACGGTCGGTGACGAAGAAAAACAAAGCCTGGTGTCATCGCATTTGAGAGATGACACCAGGCTTTGTTTTTTTTGAGATGTGACGTTTTGCCTGCCTACTTCAGCGAATGCTGGCGATATTGTGCACCGGCAAGGCTATCATCCGCTGAAGCAAGAATTCGAACAGGATCGCTTTATCTTTACTGCTGGCCTTGCATTTGCCCGTAATCGTAGAGTATATCGACCACGAAGTAGAGCGTCGAATTGGCGGGAATCTTGGCCTGTGCGGTCTTGCCGTAACCCAAATCCGGGGGAACGACCAACAGCACCTGCGAGCCGACCGTCTGTCCGGCAAGGCCCTTCTTCCAACCATCGACGACCTGCTGCAGCGAGAATTGCGAGGACTTGCCGCGATCCCACGAGGAATCGAACTTCGACGGCTTGCCGTCCTTGTCCATCACCCAGCCGGTGTAATGCGCATCGATGGTGTCGGTGGCGGCCACCTTCTTGCCCTTGCCCTTGATCAGCGGCTGGACGACGAGGTCGTTGCCTGGTTTGTAACCGTTGAAATCGATGGAAGGTGCACCTTTTTCACCGAGCGTCACTTTCGGCAGGTTCGCGGGAACGTCCGTCACCTTGGTGCCTTCGGCCCGCGTTATCGGCTTGGATTGCGAGACGAGGGTGATCGCCATGATGTATGAGGTGCTGTTCTTGTTGTGGTCATTGATGCCGAAAGCGACGGTCGAGTTGATCTTCTGGTCTTTGAGCACGTTGTAATAGGTTTTGCCCGTACCGTCCTCGTTCATCACCATCGAGCAGTCGGGTGTGTTCTTCTCCCAGGTGCTCATCATCTCGCTGCCGTCCTTGGCGTTCAATGCGATGCCCTGGATGCAGACATGATTGTTTTTTTGAATGGCCGGGCCGTTGCCTTTTTGCAGCACGACATAGGAATTGTTGACCACGCTCATCGGGGTATGGAAGGTGATTTTCGGCTTTTTGCCAAGCGCACCGGTTGCCTTGACGCCGGCCATCTGTGTGCCGGCAGAGGTGTCTGAGGATTTGCTGTTGCCGCTGTTTGATTCGCAAGCTGCCAAGCCGAATGACAGGGCGATGGCGCAGGTTGCGGCGAGAATGCGGCCGAAAGTTCGGGTGTGTTTGTTGCTCATGGCTCACCACATTAGCCCTGAACCTTGATTTAGCGCATAGTCGGAGATGGCTGAGCGGATATCGCTGGCTGGCTGATGGTGATTGGCCGTGGTGGAGATGTGATTTATTCTGTATCCGTCCCTGCGATGCAGAGTAAATCACAGAATTCGGCTCAAAAGTGTGATTTGCTTTGTATCCGTCGTGAGCTTACAGAGTAAATCACAGAATCGGGCCTAAAAGTGTGATTTACTCTGTATGCAATGATGTAATACTGTGATAATCGTTCACAGAATTCTATCGGATAGACCTTGTAGAATATAAGGCAATATGACTTCAGAACAGGATAAAAAGACTAAACACAACGCAAAGCCGACTAAACACGCGGTGATCATGCGTGGCGTTGTCGCGCCGATTTTCGGCCTTCTCGCGGTGTTGTTCATCGTCTTGGGCGCCTTGAACATGACGGTTTGGAAACCTGCGCGTGAGGTCAGTGCGACCACCTCGATCTCCGGAGCCCGTTACGTTGTCACCGATTCCGGGATGTTGAACCTACTCGCCAAATCCGTCAATATAGAAGTGAGCGCTCACGGCGACCGGGCACAGGCCTCAGCCAAATCCGATAAAGCCCAAGCAACAAAGTCCCATAAAACCAAAACAGCAAAATCCGCAGCCCAGACTTGCGTGGCCTTGGGCAACGCCAAAGACGCCACCGGCTGGATCGCCGGTCAGCAATACGTACGAGTGACCGGTCTGGATGATTGGAAGAGGCTCTCCACCAAAACCGCTATGGGGCCCAAGATCGAGACCGTGGCAGGCGGCGACGAGATCGCTTTCAAGAATTCGGATATGTGGACGAGCGTGAAGTGCGGCGATTCCGCGATGAAGCTGAACCTCAATGACGTGAGAAGCGATCAGGTGATGGTCGTCGACATGGGCGCGTCTGCGAGGAAATCGGCGCGGCCGAGCGTCACCATCACCATGCATTGGTTGCGCGATCGTGTTCCCAATCATGCGGTGCCGTTCTTCGTCGCGTCCGGCGTGTGCGTGGTGCTGACCATATTATCCGCCTCGCTTTTCGCGATCATGGCCAACGAATCGTTCAAGCGCAAGCGTGCGAAGCGTCGTGAGAGGCGCAAGAAGGCGAAGGCCGAAGAAGTTTCGATTTCCGAGGCGATGACCGGAAGCATCGCCGTGCTCCGCAGAAGTCTGGTGCACTCGAGCCATAACCATCGTCCGTCTCATAAGATTCGTCCTTCTGCTGTTGCGGCTTCGGGCGAATCGTCGGCAGCCGAAGGCAGCGCAGGCGTGGTGTCGGGCGAGGGTTCTTCGCTCTCCGCTTCCACGGACAGCGGACTTTCGGACGCGGATGCGTCGGCTCCCAGCATTATCGATCCGACCAGGCGCAATCTTGTGGCGGACATGCAGATGCAGAATGATAGTGATGATGGCACTGGCGTCAATGACAATGATGAAAGTGCCGACAACGCCGGCAACACTGAAAGTACCGACAACGCTGAAAGTACCGGCAACACTGAAAGTACCGACAACGACGAAAATACCGACAACGCTGACAATGCTGCTGATGACACTGAAAAAGCCTCCGCTGACAACAGTGTTGCCGATACCGTTCAAGACGATCGTATGGCCGGCGATTCCGAACAGGACGAGGCTTCGGCTTTGCGGTCCGGCTCTATCGACGAAGTGGACGAAAGCCTGACGGGTGAAACCGAAACGGCTCAGACGCAGGGATCTGCGGATTCCGGCGACATGGCGGCGGGGACAGGTACGGTTTCCAGTACCGGTTCTGAGCATACTGAAGATGTCAATATTGATGAAAATCATCATAACGTGAGTCATTCAGGGCGGCATTGCGGCAAACCGGAACAGGAATCCGAATCGGATGCCACTGCGTCGTCGGCTTCGGTAGGTAGGCATTCGCGGCATGCCGCGGCCAGCCATGCAGGTAACGACGGTCTCGGCAACCGTCATGATGCCGATAACCTTGACCGCGACGACAACGCCGATAATGATGAGGGACAAGCCGTCGATTTCAGGGCAGCCAACGTGTCCGTGTCGCTTCAGCAGCCCGAGGGCGATACCGAATCCGACGGCAACGCGCAGGATGATGCTCGCAACAGCGAGGGACGCACGGCTTCGAGCGCCGACGAGTTGATTGACGAAAGTCATGCGCAAGCCGAAACAACGGTGATTTCAGCCGATGACCTCCGTGATTATTTCGCCCGTCTATCTTCGGAAACGTCGACTGAAGACACGGACAGCGATGCTGACACCGCTCACGTCGAGTCGGATCAGGCCGGCAAAACAACAGAAGCGAATGGGGACGAAAAGAACGCATGAGTACGAAGAAACTGTTGAGAGCATTGACCGCCGTGGCGATCGCTGCAGCCACTCTGGTCGGCGTTGCCGCGTGCGGCGAGCGGCCCCCGAAGCCGCAGGGGGCCGAATCGTCGACCCAGACACCGGATATCACCGAAGCGCAGGAAAAGGCGATACGCAAGGCGACGCTGGACGTTCTTGACGCTTCGGACAACGCCAAAAGCCCGGACGGACTATCGGCGCGGGTGACCGGCCCGGCCCTTGAAGTGCGTACCAGCGAGCTGTCGATTGCCCAGGCAACCGGTGCGATCGATCCCAAGGCCACTATTCCGAAGGACATCGCTCAGACGATCATTCCCACCCAGTCGGGTTGGCCGCGTTCGGTGTTCTCGATCACCACCACGACCCAGGACCAGCAGTCCAAGCGGCTTTTGGTGATGACGCAGCGTAGCCCGCGAACCAATTACAAACTGTGGGGCGTGGTGAGACTCTTCCAGGGCGCGAAGCTTCCGGAATTCGCCATCCCCTCGATCGGTGCCAATATGGGGACGCCGGATGATTCCGGATTGTCGATGACCCCGCAACAGGCGGTGGATGAGTATGCGGACGTTTTGACGCACGGGCAGCAGAGCAAGTTCGCGTCGAAATTCAACAACGATTATTTCCGTGACGATCTTGACAAATTGTCCGCAACGGTCCAGCAGGGCATGGAACGCAACCATGGCACGCAGACTCAGGCTTTCATGCCGATTAAAAACGGAATCGCGGTGATGCGTTCAAGCGAAGGCGGCGACCTGGTGGTCTCGCAGATCAATTCGGAATGGACACGCATCGCCGGTGAGGGCCGTGAATCGCAGCCTGCCAGCGACGCGGAGCGCGCGTTATTCGGCCAAGGCAAGGCCACCGGCACCATGAAGGTGACGTATGTCAACATTCTGGCTTTTTATGTTCCTCCAGCCAAATCGGGTAAAAAGGTGGTCGCGGTAGGCGCCGAACGTCAGCCGATCAAGGTCGAAGCGCTCTAGATTTTCGTCTTCGCTTTCGGATCCGTTGCTGTTTTCTGCCTCTAACCCTGCCGTAACCGGGCTATTTTCAAGGGTTAGGGGCATTGGTGTGTGTTCTCTGCCTCTAACCCCGGGGCAACGCTATGTTGCTGGAGGGTTAGAGGCAGGATTGATGGCTAACTGCCTTCAACCCTCGACTTGGGTGCCTGATCACGCGAGAGATGTCCATATATTTTGTTGGTAACGAGGCTTGTGTATTGGGGTCCGCCGTCAGGCGAAGCGGTGTCCTGCGGGTCGGGCGACAGGTAGATTAGACTTGTGCTTATATGCATATCGGGCAGATAGCGATTCCTGTGTCGAGCCGACGCAGCAAGAAAGAAGGCACTTTTGGCAGCAGCAAATAAGCCCCAGACGAATCCGGGCATTTCCTTGGCGGGCGCGGTCGATTTGAGTTCGATTAAGCATCAGGTGCAGTCTGAACCGGGCCAGGCAGGCGGCGCACCGAGCGCGGGTGGTTATGTCATCGACGTTACCGAGTCCACATTCCAGGCTGTATTACAGACTTCCGCCACCTATCCGGTGGTGCTCTTGCTGTGGATTTCCACCGACGATCGCCTGTTTGCCATGGCCAAGAAGCTCGGGGATACCGTCAATGCCATGAAGGGCCAGCTGCAACTTGCCCGCATCGACATCAATGCGGAGCCGGGTATCGCCCAAGCCTTCCAGATCAAGGGTGCGCCGGCGTTGTTCGCGCTTATCGGCGGGCGGCCCATGCCGATTCTCGAGGGGCTGCCGAGTAGCGAGGAACTGACGCAGATCACCGACACCCTGCTGCCGCAGATCGTGCAGTTGGCCCAGAAGGCCGGGGTTACCGGAACGGCGCCGTATTCTGGCGATCCTGACGCCGATGCCGGCGGGGAGGCGGATGAAGCCGAGCAGGTCCCGCCTGAGCACCAGCAGGCCCACCAACTTGCGGCCGATGGCGACTATGCCGGTGCCGCTGAGGCCTATGCGCAGGTGCTCGAGGCGAACCCCAACGACACGTTGGCCGCCCGTGAGCGTTCCAAGGCTCTGTTGCTGGCGCGTTCCGGCAGCGCCGACGTGCGTGAGGTCCGTGCTGCCGCAGCCGATCACCCCGACGATGTCGAGGCGCAGCTTGCCGTCGCCGATATCGATATGATTGGCGGCCAGATCGGGGATGCCTTCTCGCGTCTGCTTGATTTCCTCGCCGCTGGTCACAAGGCCGACTTGGAACCGGTGCGCAAGCGTCTGCTCGAGTACTTCGTCATTCCCGAGCCCGACGATCCGCGACTCAGGGCCGCTCGCCGTCGTCTTTCGACGCTGATGTACTGAGGCGAAAGTTTCCTGCGTTTTCGCCTGTATGGCAAACGGTGCGATTCCCGGCAGCGGCTCAATGCTCAGCCGGGATCGTGCCGTTTTCTGTTTGGCTGGTCCTATGGCCGAGGATTGTTCTTGTATAAGTGCGCTTTTCTGACACTGGCGTCAAAAAAATACATCTGAGCCGGGGTAAGGTGCATGTTTGTGACGCTGCTGTCAAAAAAGTGCGATTTGGGTGCTGTAGAATGCACTTTTCTGACGCTATTGCCTTCGAAACAATGTGAATCGGGCCGGGTGGCGTCGCGTTTCCTCCAGTTGAGCTGGGTGTTGGCGGTTTTGTGACGCTGATCAGGCTACAAGCGTCGCGTTTCCTCCGGTAGGACCGCTTACTGGAGGTTTTGTGACGTAAGTCAGGCGGGTATGGCGTTCGGCAGGGCTGGGAACCGGACTACTCGTGCCGGTTGCGGCCGTAGATCTGCTCGAAATGGGGACCTTGTTCGGCCAGCTCGCGATCGAAGTCCCCGCTCCAGCTCGCAAATGGCCTGCTGGCAAGTCCATCGTTGGAGAAACGCACTTGGTCGGTGATTTCGGTGACGCAGAAATCGGGGATGATTAGGTTCGTCACCGGCCGGCTGCGCTTGGCTTCGGCCACCACAAGTGGCGCGTTGGATCCGCCGAACACATCGATGTCCCAGCCGTCCTCGCCGATCCAAGCGGCGAAACGGTTCTTGATGATGACCTCCCCGCCGCGTTTGATCAGCTCCGCGGCGATGTTGACGTCGATTTCGCGCTCCGCCTCATAACGCGTGCCGCCCACGGATGGGCCTTTGACGGTGACACTGGCTTCAGTGAAATCGTCGCGGTATCGGTCGAGCGCGGCCATCGCGTCGGTGTCGGCGTTCATTTCGATACGGGTTTTCCGGCTCGACAGACGCACGCGCAACGCATAGTTATCAGAGTGAACGTAGTAACTTTGCACGATAAGGGTCGGCGCGCTGCCATCGTCCAGTTCCTCGGGCATCTGACGGCAGAAGAACCGCCGATCGAATTCGAAGTCGTTCATTTCAGGGGCCATAGTCCAAGTCTAGACGAAATGGCGGCGTTTCGCACTTCTTGCGCATTTTTGCGGTTCGGAATGGTTGAAATCCGATAGACGGCCGATTTCCGGAATTCTGATGCATGGGGGCGTGAAAAGGCATGGGCGCGGAGGCGAATTTATCGTCTGGCTGATGGGCAATGACGTCCGGTGCCACTCAGGCCACGCCGTTGGTCGGCTACGGTGCTATGCTTTGAGTTGTTGTTTGGGTCCGTAGCTCAGCTGGATAGAGCGTCTGCCTCCGGAGCAGAAGGTCGTGGGTTCGAATCCCATCGGGCCCACAATGTGTTTTTGAGATTTCCCGCCAATACGAGGCGTGTAGTGGTTTATCGGCTCGCAATCATCTGACATCGCTTGCATCGCAAGTCCTGCGCCGTTGAGAACAAATTTTGGCAATCTTAATAAAATGATATTTCTTATCCTAATATAGTAAATAATTGTGCTTTCCTCGTCTATTTGCTGTGTCAAGGCTTTGGATTGTCTGGCACGCGATTGAGAAGGTGAGTCAAGAAGAGAACATCCAAATATATGACCATGATGAGGTGGGAATATGCGGACACAACGATCAGGTAAGACCCAAGGCGTACATTATCGTGCGGCCATACGAAAAACCATGACGGTCGCGGTGGCCATGATGGTGGCCGTCCCGATGGCTCTGTGCGCGACGCCGGCGATGGCCGCACAGGGGCTTTCCGAAGGTGCGGCGAATGCAGTGAAAGAACAATCGGGTTCCAATCCCGTTGAAGTGACCGTCGACGGTGGGGACGTGGCTCGGGCCGCGCTCAATAAAAACGGCCTGACATTCAAGGGTTTCGGCGAGTTGAGCGCCAATTCCACGAGCAGCCTGCTCATGGACTACAAGGCGGAGCATCCCCAGCAATACTGGAAAATGATCGATGTGCTCTTTGGCGGCAAACACCCGTTGATGAACACGGTCAAGATTGAAATGGGCAATGACCGCAACACCTCCACCGGTCCGAACGCGGCAGTGATGCGAGGGCCCGATGAATACCCCGATGTGGCGCGTGAGCCCGGTTTCCAGCTGGCCAGCGACGCGCTTAAAGTCAATCCCGGCCTCAAAGTGAGCATTCTGCGTTGGAAGTACCCGCAATGGGTGGGATCCGACAACAACCACGACAATATTTACAAGTGGTATAAAAACACGATTCTCGCGGTCTATCGCGAATACGGCTATATGGTGGATTCGGTCAATCCGCATATCAACGAGCAGAAGCCCGATTATGCGTGGACGAAGGATTTCGCCAATCGCGTGAAAACCGACGAGAGCGGATTCGAGGGAGCGGGCAGCATCAAGGACTTTGACGGCCGCGATGTGCCTGCGTGGAAGGATGCCCAAGAAAAAGCGGCGTTCCATAAGATTCGCACGCTTATCTCCGACGAGGTCGGCACCGGTTCGTTCGGCGCGGATATGTTCAAGGACCCCGATCTGATGAAGGCGGTCGATATCGCCGGGTTCCACTACAACACAGCCGATGACAAGAACGGCGACTTCAAGAAACTCGCCGACCAGCAGGACAAGGAAATTTGGAATTCCGAGGCCCAGGCCACGTTCTCGTTTACCGCGGATCGCCCCAACAACACCATGAACACCGCCAGCGGCGAGGGCAGCGGGACCAACAACGGCAAGAACGACGGCAAATCCGGAGTCGGCATCGGCGGCATCAACTCCGCCCTCGAGATGGCGAACACCGCCATCAAAGGCTTCACCAGCTCGCGTCGCACCAATTTCGTCTATCAGCCGGCGATCGGCTCGTTCTACGACGGTTTCCAATACTCCTCGAAAGAGCTGCTTTCCGCACGTGATCCTTGGAGCGGGTGGATGCATTATGACGGTGGCTTGGCGACGTTGGAGCAGTTCTCGCGCTTTGCCAAAACCGGGTACGAGAATGCGACCAATACCGCCGGCATTTGGCGTGGCATTCCCGAAGCTTCACGTAGCGATATGACTGACGGCAACCCGCCGGGGCGCGGAACCGGAGCGTCCAGCTCGCGCGGCGGCGCAACCAGCTACATGACGCTCGCCGCGCCGGACAAAAGCGCCTTCTCCACGGTGATCGTCAACGATTCTGCGCAGACCAAGACTTATCGCATCTCGGCCAAGAACATGAGTCTCAAGGCCGGTGCCTCGGCTCCGATGCAATTGTGGGAGACGACGGCAGCCGATGCCGGTCAGCCGTATAACGGCAACTACGTGCGCCCGATTGCGCAGATCAATCCTGACGGCCAAGGCGCCTACGAGTTCAGTGTCAAGCCGTTCTCCATGCTCACCGCCACAACCCTCGATTACGCCCAATCCGGTCCGAATGGAACACTGAAGCCTCGTGACGGCGAAGGCAGCATGCTGCCAGCCTCCAAGGAATATGTGAACGGCAAGGACCAGGCCGTTCTCGACCAGAGTTCGGACAATATCGGGCCCTTGTACGCCGACGATTTCGAATATCGGGACAAGAAGGTCGAAACCTACAAGCAAGGCGCGACGGTTGAGGAGGATTACCTGCATTCCCGAGGCGGCGACACCGGTGCCACCCCACGCTATACCGATGACACCAACGGAGCGTTCGAGGTCGTGAAACTTCCGGACGGCAGCCACGTCCTGCGTCAGCAAGTCGGCGAGGGCATGAACGCCGGTGCGTGGAACGGCGGCGACCCGATGACGACCGTCGGCGACAACCGTTGGGCCAATTACGAAGCCAGCGTCCGTGTCTACTTTGAGAACGGCGCCGACAACGGCAAGAACGCGTACGCCACCATCGGCGCGCGAGAGCAGGGTGGCAACGCCAACGGCATCGGCGCCTCGGCCGCTCAGCTGCGGGTGACCCCATCGGGAGATTGGGCTTTGCAGCGCTTCGGCGTGAATGTGGCCTCAGGAAAGCTCGGCGACACCGCCGGAGTGAACTGGAAGGCCGGATTGGGCCAATGGAACACCATCGCCATCCGTGTGGCGGGCGATACCTATACGGCGCTGGTCAATGGCGTCACGGTCGGCGACTATCGGGATGCCGCTGCGCAGGCGAGTGGACGTGTGCAGATCGGCACCAGCTTCACCAATGTGCGCTTCGATGACCTCAAGGTGGATCGGGTCGCTGGTTACACGCCTTATTACACCGATTTCATCGACAACATGCATCAACGCAGCTGGGGCGACACCTCTACGCCGATTCTGCAATATAACAAGGATTGGCAGCATCTGGACGGGCAGGGCATGTTCGTCTACAAGCGCTCCATCTCGACGAGCACGGCCAAAGGCGCGACGCTCACCTATCGTTTCTCCGGGACGGGTCTCGATATCATCGGTGCCAACAGCGGAAAGGCGCGGCTCAATGTCTCTGTCGACGGCAAGAGAATTCTGTCGAATGCCTCCACATTGCAGGCTTCCAATCTTGCGACGACGTTCATGCTTCGTGGATTGGGCAAGGGCCAGCATGTCGTCGTCATCGAAACCGCAAACGCCGAACCGTTCTCCGTGGACGCGGTGGGCGTCGTCAGCGATGCGGGTAAGGCCGCGGTGGAATCGAGCAAGGTTGATACCGGCTCGTTGCGCGCGGCTCTGGAAAAGGTCAAGGACTACAACGCTGGCGAGTACTATCCGTCGACATGGGATGTTTTCGATGCCGCTCGCGCCGCTGCCAAGTCCGCGCTTGACGATCCTGCCGGATATGGGTTGGATGCCGAAGGTGCCTCCGCTCTTATCGCTCGTCTTGACGCCGCTTCGAAGAATCTGGTCGGCAAGGACGTCAGTCCTGATATCGATGACCTTGGTGCCATGCCGGCGGTGAGCGCCGACAGTGGTCTTCCCGCTTCAATCACCATTGACGGGCAGCGGGCCAAGGTCTCGTGGAGCGACGAAAGCGCCCAGGCCGTGGCGAAAGCCGACGCCTATTCATGGATGACGGTTTCCGGTGTGAGCGCGGCGTTGAAGGACGGGCTGAAGCACCGCTTCACCGCCAATGTCGAAATACTGCCTACCCTGGATATGGCCTATTTCATCGATTCCGGTGCGGGGGCCACGTCTGCTGAATACGAATCGGTGAAGGCCGGCGTGCCTGGATTGCTTAATCAGGTCGCCGATCAGAAGGCCGGTGCCTCCACGGATGCCTCGACGGCCTGGGGCTATGGCGACAACGCCGTGGTCAAGTCCGCGACGGAGAAGGACAAGTACCAAAGCGGGCTTTACCAGAATGGACAGGAACTGGACTACACCCTGCCGCTGAAGGCCGGATCCTACCGTATCACGGCCGGCTTCACGGAGTGGTGGAGCGGAGAGAACCGTCCGATGAAGCTCGAGGCGAGCTGGAACGAGGGAGGTGTCGCCAAATCCGCGAGCGGCAGCCATATGCCCAGTCTCACCACCGCGGGGCGCAATGGCACGGGAACGGTCGATTTCAGCCTTGGCGCTGACGCGACGGTGACCTTTAAGGTGCTTTCCGACGGCGGCAAGGATCCTGTGATCAGCTGGCTGGGAGTCGAGCATGAACCGATGCCGCTGGGGGTGATCGCGGCGGTCGCAGGCAGTTCGTTGCCGTCCTCGGTAGCCGTTAACGGCAAACAGACCGATGTGCAGTGGTCTGATGAGTCTCTGAAAGCATTCTCCCAGGCGAACGAATACGACACCATCGATGTACGTGGGTCTGTGGCCGACAAGGGCGGTTCCAACGGGCGCAAGGCGGTGAGCGCCCGTATCGAGGTGGTCCCTGCCGGGCTGCGTTACTACATCGATTCCGGCACTTCCGGCGTGGCATCTCCTCAATACCTTGCCGTGAAAGCCGAACGCGACTCCATCGGCAATCCCTTGAAAAACGATGCGGTCGATCGCGTGGCGCCATCCGCAAGCGAGTGGGGCTACGAGGCTGCCGGCGTCAAAGTCAAAGGCGGCACCGACATCAACGACAAGTACTCGACCGGTCTCTATCAGGACACCACCAAGCAGGTCTATCATCTGCCGCTCGACGCTGGAAATTATACGTTGACTGCCGGATTCGCCGAATGGTGGGGGCAGGATCGCACGATGTATCAGACTGCCAGCGTCGGCGGCACGCAGATCGGCGAGAAGGCGACGGTCGCTTTGTCCGGTACCAACACCCCGTTGCATCAGACGTTGCGTTTCAAGCTTGACGCCCCGGCCACGGTTGATTATGTGGTCACCAACGAGGGCGCGGGCGGCAACAAGCCGGTCATCTCGTGGCTCGCGGTGGCGGCCGACCTGCCTGCCAAGGTGAAGGTCGACAAGTTGCAAGATGCCGTCAGCAAGGCGAAGAAACTCAATGAGGCGGATTACACCAAGGAAAGCTGGGAGCCGTTCGCCAATGCGCTGAAGAGCGCCGAGTCCGTGCTGGATCGCGCGCAATCGCAGAACGCCATCGCCGATGCGCAGGATCTGACGGAGCCCGTCACCCAACAGGATGTCGATGCGGCCGTTGAGAAACTGAACAAAGCGGAGTCGGCGTTGGTCCGGATCTCCCCTCCGGCTCCTTCGCCGTCACCCACGCCGAATCCGTCACCGAATCCGAATCCGACACCCACGCCGAATCCGGGCGGATCAAACGGCAACGCGAATCCGGGGGCGAACGGTGGTGCCTCGGGGTCTCCTGCTGCGTCGAACGGACGGAAGCCGGGCAAAGCGGCCAACAAGCCAACAAAGTCTCTTGTCTCTACAGGCGTTGACGTGTGGTGCCTCGCGTTGGCCGCAATCGTGGCCGTGGCCATGGGCTGCATGCTCAAATGGTTCGGCACGTTCGGCGAATCGAGACGTTCATCGCGGTGATGGGTTGAGGTAAAGATGCCGGGGCGCAGCAGTCAATACGATGCTGCCGCCCCGGCATCTGTGCGTTTCCACGGGTCTTCAAGAGGCTAGGATAGGGTATCGTGTCTGGAATGGAAGATGATTGCTTCAGTGGTGATAGTGCAGACGAGGATGGCGATGGTGGTACGTTGAGTATCCCTGAATCGGTGGACGCACGGCGCGATTGGCTGGGTGCTCTCGAGAATGTTGCGGCCATCGCGGGCTATGAATTGCGCGACCGAGGCGACATGGTTGAATGCCTGCCTTTGCCTTCGTCCGGCGACGCGAGGCAACCGGGTGATGCCACAAGTCCCGTTGCGAAGCCTAAGGTCTACCGCCTGACTTACTCCGCCAAGGATCGTAGATACACGGTCGGTCGCGTTGTCAACCACAGAAACAACGAATTGGTCAGTGTCAAAAAGCCGCAGAGCGCCGTGCTCTATCTCGCGTTGCAAATGAAGAATCCGCAATTCACACGTCCGGAAGCGATAAGAAACCTCACCGATTACGACGGACCGGAATGGAAAGTTCCTCAAGTTCTTGCCGATTGCGTGGGCGAGGAAAATTTCGCTTGCGGAACCTCGGAGCGCTACGGCAGGAGCGTCGGACTCGCGAAAAGCGACAACAAGTGGTTCGTCTATTATTTCCGCGAACGTTGCGAACTGTATCACGTCGGGTTTTACGAGACATATCCCGAGGCTTTGCAGGTCATGGCGGACATGGCTTGGTCGTTGCGCTGCGCCGAGCAATACGCGCGTGAGCTGGGCGTCGGTAATGGCGAGGGCGTGCAGCAGACCATCGATATGTTCCTCACCGGTCATTCCGAGCAGTCGCCTTACGCTCCGGAAAACCGCATCAAAATCAAGGTTCCGACCTATCGGACCGGCCCGAGAGTCGCCAGCGTCGGGGAAGACAACGGCGCTCGCCAGCACGGCGACGAATTGCATTTCAGCGACGAGACCGACGACGGGCTGTGGATCACCGAACCCGGCAACGGCTACCGTCCCGATCGCAAGTTGATGTGCCAGATCGCGGCGTTGGTTGTCGGGACGGCGGTGTTCGTATTCGCCTTCGCCGTGGTGTTCCTGATTGCTATTCCATCGGATTGGCCCGGTTGCCTCGGGCTGGTGGCGTGCGGAGTGATTTATCTGATAGAGGTTGCGATAATGGTGGGCTGCGTGCGCAACTATTCAAGGCGGAACTCCGGTTTGCTGAAAGGTTTTTCCTGGTTCATGGTTGGCGTTGCGATAGCGTACTTCCTCGTCTTGCTTATCCTGGCTCTGAATTATCGGGAGGATAGCAATTGGGAACCTGCCTTCGGTATACTTTTTGTATTTCTGTTCGGTCTTTTGGCTCCGGATATACCGAACGGCAAATACAAGAATTGGAATTTCTCGGCTATGTTTTAAGCGGTTTGGCGGTTGATACACAGGCTTTCGTCGGTGTAGTGCGAAGACACTCTCGTTTTCTGCAATGCTGAAAAGTTTTAATTGTACGTGAAACTAATCGCGTTTTGCCGAAAAGTTTCAACTGTACTTAAAACTAAGTGAATTTTTCCGAAAAGTTTTCAGTATACTTTAAACTTTTCGGATTTTAGAGTAAAGTTTAAAGTACAAATGAAAGCAAAGAGGATTTATGGTGATTGAACGACTGGCATATCTTGAACGTATTAAGCCGTACGTCGGCAAGAACATCATTAAAGTGCTCACTGGCGTCAGGCGCTCCGGCAAGTCGACGTTATTGTATTTGCTTAAGCGGCATATGCTGGCCCAAGGTGCCTCGGAAGCCAATATGCTTCATTTGCGTTTTGAGTCCGCGCAATTGGCTGATGTCAAAAATGACAAAGATCTGACGCAATATGTGTATGAGCATATTGACCCTAAGAAACCCATATGCCTATTTCTCGATGAGATTCAGGAAGTCGAGCATTGGGAACGTGCCTTGCGCGCGTTCATGGTGGATTGCGATGCCGACATTTATATCACGGGCTCCAATGCGAGCGTGCTTTCCAGCGATTTGGCGACGTTCATCACCGGCCGTTATGTGACCATTGAGGTTTTTCCGCTTTCGTTTAAGGAATTCGAGCCGGCGTATCGCGTTGCACATCCCAAGGCAGACAATCGTGAGGCGTTCCGGGCCTATGTGGTTCAAGGCGGGTTCCCCTTCCAGAATGAACTTGATTTTGATCAGGATGCTTCGTTGCATTACTTGGATGATTTATTCTCGACGATTCTGCTGAAGGATGTGGTCAAACGCAACGATATCCGTGACGTTGATATGCTCGAACGGATCGTACGTTATGCCGTCGCCGAGGAAGGGCATCTTTTAACGACCAAGCGCATTTCCGATTACTTGAAAAGCGAGCAGCGCAAGGTCAGTGCGGCAACGGTGACCAATTATCTTGAGGCTGCCACACAGGCGTATCTTCTGTATCGCGTTCGTCGTGAAGATGCGGTGGGCAAGAAAATGCTGTCGTTCAACGATAAATATTATGTTGTCGATCAGGGGTTGCGGCAGGCTCTTGGCCTTAACAATGTCGCGAACGTCGATCAGGTGCTGGAGGGCATTGTATACACTGAGCTTTTGCGCCGGGGCTATAAGGTCAATGTCGGCAAAGTGGGGGATGCCGAGGTCGATTTCATCGTGCGTCGCAATGGTGAGACCGAATATTATCAGGTCTCGTATCTGGTCGCCGACGAGCAGACTCGGAATCGTGAGTTCGGGGTATTGGCCAAGATAAATGACAATTATCGCAAGACGGTGCTTTCGCTCGACGAGTTCCCCTACAGTGTCGACGGCATCCGCGGCGTCAATCTAGTCGATTGGTTGCTGGAATAAGACGGCAACTGAACTTAGTGATGGGCGGGTAAACTTTGGAATTGCGTTGAGGCTTATCGTTGGAAGAGAAGGTTCACTCGACACGCTAGACTGAGGTGCATGAATCCTGAAGCGTTGAGTGAACTTATTTCTGATATTGCACATGGGCTGGTTGAGGCCGGCCAAGCCGGCGATTTGACAGCCGAGCTGGTGCCACCGGTCGAGAAGCTGGCCGTGATGCGGCCGAAGGACCGTGCCCACGGCGACTGGTCGTCGAACGTGGCGATGCAACTGGCCAAGAAGGCGGGCATGAAGCCGCGTGATTTGGCCGAGGCGTTCGCCGCCAGGCTGCGTGACGCCGACGGCATCGCCTCCGTCGAGGTGGCCGGGCCTGGCTTCATCAACATCACGCTCGATTCGGCCTCCGCTGCCGCCGTGGTCTCGCAGATTCTGGACCAGTCTCTCGACGTCGATCCCGTCGATAAGGGCGTCGAGGTCTGGAAGGGCAAGGATAGCGATACCGATACCGCAACCGCTGCGAAAACCGTACATTCCACCAAGTTCGGCCTGAACGACCACTTGGCCGGCAAGACCCTGAACCTTGAATTCGTCTCCGCGAACCCGACCGGCCCAATTCACATCGGCGGCGTGCGCTGGGCGGCGACCGGCGACTCCATGGCCCGTGTGCTCGAGGCCAACGGCGCCAAGGTCGTGCGCGAATACTACTTCAACGACCACGGCGAGCAGATCAATCGCTTCGCCAAGTCGCTGGTGGCGGCGGCTCACGGCGAGGAAACTCCAGCCGATGGCTATAAAGGCACGTATATCAACGAGATCGCCGACCGTGTGATCGCCGAGGCGAAGGCGGACGGCGTCGATGTGCTCGCCCTGCCTCGCGTCGACGGCGGCAAGGACAAGGACGGCAATGCGCTCGGCGAAGGCGATTCCGAACAGCGCGAGGAGTTCCGCAAGCGCGCGGTGCCGATGATGTTCGCCGAGATCCAGCAGTCGATGAAGGATTTCCGCGTCAACTACGACGTCTGGTTCCACGAGAACAGCCTCTATCAGGACGGCGCCGTCGAAAAGGCCATCGCCTGGCTGCGCGACCACGGCGACATCTACGAAAAGGACGGGGCCACCTGGTTCGCCTCGACCAAGCACGGCGACGACAAGGACCGCGTCATCATCAAGTCCAACGGCGAGTACGCCTACTTCGCCGCCGACATCGCCTACTACTACGACAAGCGCCATCGCGAGGTGAACCCGGCCGACGTGGCCATCTATATGCTCGGTGCCGACCACCACGGCTATATCGGCCGCATGATGGCGATGTGCGCCGCGTTCGGCGACAAGCAAAACGTCAACATGCAGATTCTCATCGGCCAGATGGTCAACGTGATGAAGGACGGCAAGGCCGTGCGCATGTCCAAGCGCGCCGGCAACGTCGTCACCATCGATGACCTCGTGGAGGCCGTGGGTGTGGACGCCGCGCGTTATTCGCTAGCCCGCACCGACTACAACACCAGCGTCGACATCGACCTCGATGTGCTCGCCTCGCACACCAACGAGAACCCGGTCTACTACGTCCAGTACGCGCACGCCCGCAGCTGCAACGTCGACCGCAATGCGCAAGCTGCGAAGATCGACGCAAGCGCCGCTGACCTGTCGTTGCTCGACACCCCAGCCGACGGCGAAGTGCTGGGCTCGCTGGCCCAGTGGCCGTCCGTCGTCACCGATGCCGGCGACCTGCGCGCCCCACACAAGATCGCGCACTATCTCGAGTCGCTCGCCGGCACGTACCACAAGTGGTACAACTTGGAGCGCGTGGTGCCGATGGACCTGACTGGCCTGGATGAGCGCAAGATGGACGAGGCCGCGCGCGTCGCCAAGTGCCCGGAACCGGCCCGTGCCGCAGCTCGTTTGCAATTGAATGATGCTGTCCAGCGCGTCATCGCCTCCGGCCTGGCGATGCTCGGCGTCACCGCGCCCGACAAGATGTAATGCAGGATGTATCGCGAATCGGTCACGTTTCCCATCGTGGGATGACGTGGCCGATTTCTTTATGCGTTATTTATCATTGTCTACAAGTCAATAGGTGATAGGGCAAATCAGAGGAGAGAATATGGTCGACGGAGACATCAGATTTACGGATGAGAAATGTTTCACGCAAGCGCAGGTCGAGCGTCTTTTCCTCTCTGTCGGCTGGGTTTCCGGAAAGTATCCGGAACGTTTGTACAAGGCCTTGATGGGTTCCTCCACGGTCTTTTCCGCGTGGGACGGCGATCGGCTTGCCGGGCTGGTGCGCGTTTTGGATGACGGGGCGATGATGGCCTATATGCATTACGTCCTGGTCGATCCCGAATATCAAGGCAGGGGCATCGCCGGCCACATGGTTGAGATGGTCAAGCAACGGTATGCGGATTATTTCTACATCGAAGTCATGCCGGAGGAAAGCAAGAACGCGGCGTTCTATCAAAAGCATGGGTTCGCAATCATGCAAGATGGCGTAGCCATGCAGATTTGCAATGGGTGAGTGAGCTTGTCGTTGGCCCTGTCGGCTACACGAGATATTGCAATTTTGGACTGATCTCTGTGCGAGCTCAATAGGCACATCACTGTGTTGAGATGATTCCACCATTTTCATCGCGTTTCGGTATCGTTAGGTACAGCTTGAAAATTGCGTGACAGACGAAGAATAGAGGGGACGAAATTATGGGCATCACTTCGATTTGGCCGGAAGCGACAGCGTTCAATGGCGACGGCGAACTGACTTTCCATGGGCACAGCGCCGCATCGTTGCTCGACGAGTTCGGCTCGCCGCTCTACCTGATCGATACCGACGAGGTGCGTGCCCGTGCGCGCAAATTCGTGCGTGCCGCCGCCGACGCGTTCAACACCTCGACCACTCACGTCAGCTTCGCGGGCAAGGCGTTCCTCTCCAAGGAGGTCGTGCGCATCGTCACCCAAGCCGGCATGTCCGTCGACACCTGCTCGATGGGGGAGATCGAGATCGCGCTTGCCGCAGGGGTGCCCGGGCGCCGGCTTGTGCTGCACGGCAACAACAAGTCCGACGAGGAGATCGAGCTGGCCGTGCGCGAAGGATTCTCGAAAATCGTCGTCGACTCGGCCGATGAACCCGCACGCATCGCCGCCATCGCGCACCGTCTCGGCAAGCGTGCCCGCGTCATGCTGCGCGTCACCTCCGGCATCCACGCCGGCGGTCACGAATACATCTCCACCGCGCACGAAGACCAGAAATTCGGCGTTCCGCTGCTGCCGGCCGGCGTCGGACCCGAAATACTTGATATTCTTGCCAAGCTTGGCAGTGCGACTGTAGGTGATAGTGCCCAGAATACCGCTGATTGTGCAAGTGGCAACGAGCTAGATTACTCGATCAAATACCCCTACGATATGAGCCATGTCAAGGTTTCCGACACCGAACGCGAACTGGCCGAAGCGATGAACGCCGTGGCGGACGGGCCGGCGCTCGCGGTGCTCAAAGACATCTACCAGCGCCAGGACGACCTCGAGCTGGTCGGCATCCATTCGCATATCGGCTCCCAGATCCACGACGCCAACGCGTTCATCGAAGCCGCGCGACGCATGATGCTCTTACGTAAGACCTTCTACGCCACCGACGCCTACACCCTGCCCGAGGTCGATTTGGGTGGCGGCTACTCCGTGGCTTACACCGATGCCGAGGATTCCATGGACATCGACGTCGAGCTTGGCAGGCTGGCCCAGGCCGTCACTTCGATCAACAAGGCGCTGGGCATGCCCGCCCCGGTCATTTCCTTCGAGCCCGGCCGCTGGATCGTCGCCCCCGCAGGCGTCACGCTCTACCGTGTCGGCACCATCAAGCGTGTGACGTTGCCGAAAGGCACGAAAGACCAAGCCGGCAATCCCATCGCCGAACGCACCTACGTTTCGGTCGACGGCGGCATGAGCGACAACATCCGTCCGGCGCTCTACGGTGCGGATTACACGGCCCTGCTCGCCAACCGCGATAGTGGCGGCGAAAAGGACGAAAACGGCAACCTCAAGGATTCCATGCTCGCCCGAGTGGTCGGCATGCACTGCGAGTCCGGCGACATCCTCGTTCACGAATGCCGCCTGCCGCGCGATCTCAAGCGTGGCGACATCCTCGCCATCCCGGTCACCGGCGCTTACGGCCGTACGATGGCCAGCAATTACAATCAGGCCCTGATTCCCGCCGTGATCGCCGTCAGCAGTAAAGACGCCCACCTTATGCTCCGTCGCCAGACCATCCAGGATCTGCTCGCCCTCGACGTGAGCTGATTGCTGATGGTGTCGGTCGCACAATGATGCAGTCAACGGCGGCGCCGATATCTCTTGTCGGTGACGTAGATGATTCGGGCTTCTGCGTTTATTATCCTATGCCTGATGTGTGGGGTTTCAAGATGATGAGTCATATCTTTATTCTGGGTTTGTGGCATCAGTTCGCTGTTATGCTACAAACCCAGAATAAAGAGGCTCTTCATCATGGGTTTGTAGCATAAGTTTTCGGATAAGCTACAAACCCGTCTCTCCTGTGCCGGAACATGACCAAGATTTCTTGATGAGAAGGTATGCGCGTCTGCTTGTTGTCGGTTCTGATGAAGTGTCGGATTCATTTCCTAGGATTGATGAGTCTAAGTATGTGAAGTAATGGAAGCGGCTGAAACGGGAGTGAGTATGGGGCAGATGGAAAGTTCGGCGCAACGACGCGCCCAAGGCGACGGCAATCAAGCGGAAATTCTGCCGAAGGGGATTCACGACAGCTCGACTCCGATTCGTGTGGGTCTTTTGGGCGTGGGAACCGTCGGTTCTGAAGTCGCCAGGATTCTTTCGGAACAGAAGAACGAACTTCAGCAACGGATGGGCCAGCCGTTCGAGATTTCCGGCATAGCCTGCCGCGAACCCGAGAAGGTCGACTTTCCCTGGATCGACAAAACACTGCTCACCACAGACACCACATATGTTGCCAGTCACAGCGACATTCTGGTCGAGCTGATCGGCGGCCTTGAGCCCGCGCGAACGCTCGTGTTGAAGGCCCTCGAAAGCGGCGCTTCCGTGGTCACCGCGAACAAGGCGCTGCTGGCGAAATACGGTCCGGAAATCTATCGCACCGCCGAGGAGGACGGCGTCGATATCTACTTCGAGGCAGCCGTCGGCGGTGCGATTCCGCTGGTCCGCCCGTTGCGTGAATCGCTGGTCGGCGACAAGGTCACCAGCGTTCTGGGCATTCTCAACGGCACCACCAACTACATTCTTGACCAGATGACCACCAAGGGCCTCGATTTCGAGGTGGCGTTGAAGGACGCACAGGCCAAAGGCTACGCCGAAGCCGATCCGACCGGTGACATCGAAGGCGAGGACGCGGCGAACAAGGCGGCCATCGTAGCGTCTCTTGCGTTCCATACGCCGGTGAGCATCGATGACGTCACGACGGAGGGCATCACCAACATCACCGCCGATGACATCGCGCTGGCACGGGCCGAGCACAAGGTCATCAAGCTGCTTGCCGTCGTGGTCAACGGTGAACATGGCGTGTCCGCACGCGTCTACCCGGCGCTCATCCCCGACAATCATCCGCTCGCCAGCGTGCACGGCAGCTATAACGCGGCGTTCGTGCACGCGCAGGCGGCCGATGACCTGATGTTCTACGGTCGCGGCGCCGGTGGTGCGCCCACCGCTTCGGCGGTTATGGGCGATATCGTCACTGTTGCCCGTCATATCGTCCAAGGCGGCACCGGTCCGCAGATTTCGATGTACCAGAATCTGCCCAAAGCCCCGTTGAACGCCTCCCGCGCCGCGTTCGCCGTGCGTTTCCGTATTTGCGACCGCCCGGGTATCCTTGCCGCGATCTCCAAGACCTTCGCCGACCACAACGTCTCCATCAACGGCATCAATCAGGACCTGAAGCCGACCCCGCACGACCCCGGCTATTCGGGCGAGCAGCAGACCCTGCGCGTGGTGACCCACCAGTGCAACGAAACCAAGCTGCGCGAAACGGTGGAGGATGTCTGCAAGTTCGACTTCGTCATCGGCGAGCCCTCGATTTTGCGCGAGATGTAGGGATTGGTTCCTGCTGTCGGTGCCTGCTGACAGCCCGTTTATCTGCAATCGCGAGACCCACGTTCGTGTGAACAATGCGCGGGTCTCTTTTCGGTTTCCGTTGTCCGATCGCCTTTCCATATCGGAAATGAAGGGATACGCAAAGGTGGGCACATCTTGCCGAGCTCGAGACAATGGCGTTATCCTGTTGCTATTGGTTGACATGAATTGATGGACATTAGTCGAGGAGACGTTATGGCGGGAATGATGCCGAAAGTCCGGCAGGTCAAGGTGCGGGTTCCGGCCACGAGCGCGAATCTCGGTTCAGGGTTCGACTCTGTCGGTCTGGCTCTGGACTATCACGACGAGCTTGCCTTTACCGTCAATGAAGATGGGATATTCGATAATCAAGACAAACGCAACGGGCAGAGTAATCCGACCGCCCAAAACGATCAACAAAGCCAAGACGTCATGGGCGGTCAAAGTGGCATCTCCGGTCAAAGCAAGCTAAGTGGCTTCTCAGCCACCTCCGCCAAAGTGATCATTCACGGTGAGGGTGAGGACACGCTGCCCCGCGACGAGACGCATCTGGTCGTCTCGGCCTTCCGGCGTGCGTGCGAGGCGTTCGGCCTGCGTCGCTTCGGCTTCACGCTTGAGGCATATAACAATATCCCGCAGGCGCGCGGCATGGGATCGTCGGCCGAGGCCATCGTCGCCGGCATCGCCGCCGCGGCCGCCTTCGCGCAGGGCGACGCTGATTTCAATCGGGAGACGGTGTTCCAGATGGCCGCCTCGATGGAGGGACATCCCGACAACGTGGCACCTGCGGTCTATGGCGGGCTCACGGTTTCGTGGAATTTCAAGACCGCGGAAGGTGTGGGGAGCGTGGGCATTCCCGGCGGCGAGCCGCTGTGTGCCGGGTTCCACACGGTCAACTATCCGGTGGCCCGCGCCATGACCGCTGCCGTTTTTGTCCCGGATTTTGAGCTTTCCACACAAAAGGCCCGCGAAGCTTTGCCGCGCAAGCTTCCCTATCAGGATGCGGTGTTCAACGTCTCTCGCGTCGCGCTGCTTCCTGCCGCGATGAATCCGGCGAGTCTTGTCGACGAGTCTGGCGTTCAATCGCCAAACGAGGCGTCATCCGTCCGTAATGACGAGGTCGCTTCCAACGCGGATTCGGCTGCTGTCGATGGTGATTTTCAATTGCCGCAAGAAGACGATGGGAATGGCGATTCGGCTTTCCGTTCCCGCCGGCCGTTGCTCGAGGATACCGCTGCCATCGCCTCGCGTTCCAACGCCCTGCTGTTCGCCGCCACGCAAGACAGGCTTCACCAGCCCTATCGCAAGGGATTGATGCAACCGTCGTGGAAGCTGATCGAGACACTGCGCGCGCATGGTTTCGCCGCCGCAGTCTCCGGAGCCGGCCCGTGCGTGTTGGTGCTCCACTATGGCGACGCATCGGCGCAGATCGACGAGATCGCCGCCGCCCAGCTCTCGAGCGGTCACTGGCGCGTTCTCCATCTTCCCGTCAGCCCCCAAGGCGTTCAGGTCGAGCTCGAGTCGCGCTGACGCGTGGCGCGGGAATTGGGTAGGCTAGACGTAGATCTGTTCTTCTGCCGGCTGTGGCCGGTGAAATGTTTGGAGTGTTATGTCGATTCCCTTGGTTCTCGCCTCGCAGTCGCCGTCACGGCGCAATGTACTCAATGCCGCCGGCATTAGCCCGACCATCCACGTCTCGCATGTTGATGAACCTGCAGCGGTGGCCGCCGAGGCGAAGGCTCGTGGGGTGGCCGTCGAGGATTTGAGCTGCGAGCAGCGCGTGATGATTCTGGCGCGGGCCAAGGCGCAGAGCGTCTATCAGGCCTATCGGCAGGTTGCCGCTGCCGCACTCGGTGCCAGCGGCGAGCAGATGACCGCCTATCCTCTTGAAGCCGAGGGGAACGATGATAACGCCGGGCGCAATGCCGGTACGGCGAAACCCGCAAACGGTGATATAACAACGCTGACCCGCGATTTTTCAGCGGTCGAAGTGCCTGTCGAAGCCAAGCCGATGAAGCAGGCGTTGGCTGAGCATCCCGGATTCGCTGTGGCCGAGGTCGGCCCGCTGATCATCGGCTGCGATTCCATGTTCCTTTTCGAGGGTGTTGCGCTGGGCAAGCCGCACACCCCGGAAGTCGCCCGCGAACGGCTGAGTGCGATGCGTGGCAAGTCGGGCGAGTTGTGGACCGGCCATTGCCTGATCGATTTCGCCACCGGCCGGCAGAAGCTTGAATCCAGCCACGCCATAGTGCGTTTCGGCGATTATTCCGACCAAGATATCGAGGCGTACATCGCGTCCGGCGAGCCGTTGGAAGTGGCGGGATGCTTTACGTTGGAGGGGCTCGGCGGCGCTTTCATCGACGGTGTCGAGGGCGACCCGAGCGGCGTGCTCGGTCTGAGTCTGCCGTTGCTACGCCGCATGGTCGTGAGTATGGGCGTGGCGTGGACGGATCTTTGGAATACCGGTCTTGGCAAGGTGGCTGCAACAAGAATGCAATCGCAGGCTGCGTCGCAAGTTGCGGATGGCTTGAAAGTGCAGAATGATGCGGTTTCGGTATCGTTAAATGGCGAAAATGCTGATAACGATATCGAAACGTCATCAACAAAAACGAAACCGAATACCGAGAATATTGATACAGGTGAGCCATCACTATCTGCAAGGACTAAGGCAAAGGCCGCGGCCGCCAAAACGCAGTCCGATGCCGAGGCGCAGGCCGCGTCAATCGTGCCGCCGAAAGACAACGTTCACCAGCCCGGCGATGGCTGGGTACAGTGCGCCTGCGGACGTCGCCATTGGGGACTGAACGGTGCCGCCGGCGTGTTGCTCGCCCGGCGTAGCCAGGAAACCGGCGAAGTCACCGATATTGTCATGCAGCATCGTGCGATGTGGAGCGCGGAAGGCGGCACTTGGGGCATTCCCGGCGGTGCGCTCGCGGACGGCGAGAGCCCGATCGAGGGTGCGTTGCGCGAAAGTTACGAGGAGGCCAACATCACCCCGGAGGACATTGAGGTTGTCGGCACGCATCGTGAGGAGCACGGCCCGTGGGCCTACACCACGGTTTTCGCCTTCGAGAAGCCGGGGCATGAGGTCAACCCGCACCCCAACGACGACGAAAGCATGGAGATTGCGTGGATTCCGGTCGGCGAGGTGCCCGACCGCAAGCTGTTGACCGCGATGAACGCTGACTGGCCGCATTTCGTCGGGCGTCTGGGCGATTTGGCGCGTGAATACCGCAACCGTTGATTCGTCTGTGAAGGCCGGCCAAAGTCTCCTCGTCGCTCCTGTGAATGGCTGTGCCGATTGGTTCCATCTGATGTGATGGTGCAAAGTGGTCGTTACTGGTACAAAGTGGTCAATTTGCGGTCCGAAAATGACTACTTTACCTCAGTAATGACCACTTTGTACCAGTAATGGCCACTAGCGCCTCCTCGATACCATCAAGAAGCCAGCTGCGCCCATAAGTGAGCCGGTCGATGGTTTCGATGGGTGGGGTGGCGTTTCGGAACGATGGCCATGCCTTGTCTGGTGCCCGCCGGCCAGCGCGAATCGTCAGCTCAACAGTGCGGCGATGAGGGCTATGATGATGGGGCTGGAAATCGTGGAAATCAGCACACCGTCGCGGGCGAAGGTCATGCCGACGTTGTAGCGGGCCGCGTAATTGTAAACGTTCTGGCCGGCAGGCAGCGCCGCGAGCACGACGCAGGCGTAAAGCACTTTGCCGGTGAATCCCATGATGAACTTGGCGATGAGGAAGGCGATGAACGGCATCACCACGTTCTTCAAGATCGTCACCCCGATGACCGCGGAACGCGAGCTCTTGTTCTGCATCGGTTTGGTGCCGCGCAGCGACATGCCGAACGCCATCAGGATCATCGGAATCGCGGCCTGTCCGATCATGTTGACCGGGTCGTAGATGAATTTCGGAATAGGGTAGTAGCCGATCCATGCGGTAATGGCCGCGACGAGGATGCCGCCCAGCGAGCCGATCAGCAGCGGTTGATGCAGCGGCTGCATCAGCGCCTTCTTCACCGACATCTTGCCGGTGGTCGTGTAGTCCAGGACCGTCAGCGCGATGGGCGTGAAAATCGCCTGCTGCATCACCAGGATCGGTGCCACCAGCGCCCCATTTCCCAAAATGTAGGTGGCGATCGGCAGGCCGATGTTATTGGAGTTCAGGTACAGCGAGTTGAGCGCGCCAACCGTCGCGTCGGCCGGTCCCATGTGATAGAAGAATTTGTTCAGGATTAGAAACAGCAAGCCCACGGCCAGCGCGGAGAAGAACGCGACGATGATCGAAGGATGGAAGATTTCGAGAATCGGTTCCTTGGAAAGGATTGCGAACATCAAAAACGGGTTGGTGACGAAGAACGCGTAACGGTTCAGGACCATCTGCGCGCTCGGGCCGCCGATGTTGAAACGCGCCGCCACGTAGCCGGTTCCGATGATGACGGCGATGACCACAAATCCCTGCATCGCGCTCAGCAAACCCATATCGGTTCCTTTCGCATTTCGATTCCGTTTCGTACCGCCTCATACAATATAATGCCTTGCCGTTCCATGTTTGTTCGGTTACGTTTCGTTATTTGTCTGTTCGTCGGTTATGGGCTTATTTCTTTCGCCTTTTGAAGGGGTGTTTCGCTGTCGTATTGCTGATTGCTGCCTCCAACCGGTCATTTTCCCCGTTTAAAACGTACTTTGAGGGGCAGTAATGACCTGTTAAAGACAGCAGGATATCGCGGAAGTAAAGAGAGGAGGTAACAGGGAACAGGGAACAGGGGACGTATTCGGTCAGACGATGGCAGAGTGGATTGCGTCGCCATTATCAACGCCAGCCATGACCAGAGTTGGAAACAAGGCTGGCGATGATTCCTGTGTCTTGTACTATGGGCGTATGAGTCTGATGATAAAGCAGGGATCCACGCGCGAGGCCGCGCTGGATGGGCTGTTCGAGGAATTGATGGGGTCGTATTCCGTTTCCGACGACGAGACGGCGCTCGCGGATGAGGTCGAGGCGTTCTTACGCGAGCAGTCGCATCTGACCGTTCATCGTTTGGGCGATACGGTGGTTGCGTCCACCTCGCTTGCTCGCCCGCAGCGGGTCGTGCTCGCCGGCCACCTCGACACGGTTCCCGTCATTGACAATTTCCCACCGCTTTGGCTTGAGCCGGGGGACAAGCGTATCCGAGACGATGTGGCGAGCGCGAATCCCGGCCAGCGCGTGATGTTCGGCCGCGGCGCGACGGATATGAAGGCCAGCGACGCGGTGATGCTCTATCTTGCGGCGACGATGACCGCGCCGAAATATGACCTGACCTACGTTTTCTATGACCACGAGGAGGTCGTCGCCGAAAAGAACGGCCTTGGCAAGGTGGCGCGTGCCCATCCCGACTGGATACAAGGCGATTTCGCCATCATCGGCGAACCCACCGATTGCGGCATCGAAGGCGGGTGCAACGGCACCATGCGTTTCGACGTGGTCACCCACGGTGTCGCCGCGCATTCCGCCCGCGCATGGATGGGGGAAAACGCGATTCACAAGGCCGCCGAAGTCCTCGGCCGGCTCGCCGCCTACGTGCCGCAGGATGTCGAGGTGGACGGTCTGACCTACCGCGAAGGCGTCAACGCCACCCTTATCTCCGGCGGCAAAGGCACCAACGTCATTCCCGACGAGTGCCGCATCCACGTCAACTATCGTTTCGCGCCTGACAAGGATCTGCCGGCCGCCAAGGCGCTGATGATGGGGACCGATGCCGGGGCCGAGATGGGCAACGGCGAGCACAGGGCCACCGGCGGCATGTTCGAAGGTTTCGATATCGAGATGAAGGACGAATCGCCGTCGGCACGTCCCGGCATGGACGCTCCGCTGGCCGTGTCGTTGGCCAAGCTGGTCGAGGGGAAAACGGGACTTGCCCCGCAGGCCAAACTCGGGTGGACCGATGTCGCCCGTTTCTCGTCCATCGGCGTCCCGGCCGTCAACCTCGGCGCCGGCTCCCCGCTTTTGGCGCACAAGGCCGATGAACAGATTCCGGAAAGCCAGCTCGTGTTGCTTACCGACATCCTTGAGCAGTGGCTACGCTAGCGAGCGTTTGCGTTTTCGAGATTTCTGCGTTGCAATGTTGCCGGACTGTTGTAGTGCTTCCGGCTAGTTGTGCGCTTATCGCGCACGACCTAATATTTGCCCCGCCGTTTGTGAATTCTTCTTTTTTTGGGGTATCTTGGTGCACCAAGTCCGCCAAAATTTGGGAATTGTCCATCAATTTTGCGTTTTAGCGTGTTCTTGGTGCACCAAGATGCCCTAAAAATGGAGAATTGGCAGTAAATTGCGTGAATACGGGCAACTTGGTGGCACCAACAGGGTTGTTTTGGGTGGAATTATGAAATTTGGGTGCGTCGGTGATCACAGCATAGTGCATCTGTTGTCACTTCTACCCCAGTGGACGTATAATAAAGGTTGGTGATTCTGCAAGTTGCCGAATTCCGATGGCGTTGATCCCCTCGCGTGCTAATCCGCGAGTGCCGGTGTCCGCCGTGACGAACGTAATGACTTTTAGATTGCCGACTACGAACGCAACTGTTGCGTGGCCGCGGTGAGAGCGTGGTGTGAGAGCCGTAGACGGCCAGAGAGCCGACATGTTGCAGCATGTCGACAAGGAGCATTGTGCCCAGAGTAACCCGAGGCGGGGTCGGTCAAGCCGATGACGCCACACAAAATGATACCAATTTACCTTCTTCGTCCTCATCCGCGGATAACGAGCCCGCGACGCGTCGTCGTACGGTTCGTCGTCGTGTAGTTCGTGGTGCCGGTGCCGCCGGTGCCGACGTCGCGTTGAAAGTCGAGGAACGCGAAAGCGCCAAAGACGCCAGTGGCGAGAAAAAATCCGACGAGAGCAAAACCGGTTCGGACTCAAAAGCGACAAAGACAAGGAGCGGCAGAGCATCTTCTTCTCGTAGCTCGGGTGCTTCGTCATCCGGCACGACGAGAAGAGCGCGGACGCGTAGCCGTGTTCGCGATGGTGAAGATTCAGACGAGGAATCTCAAGCCCGCACTCGGAATGCAGGAAGCGGAAAATCCGAAGAGGAAGCGAACGAGTCTTCGACCTCGAGCCGCCGCCGGCGCACCAGTAGCGCCAGATCGCGCAGCCGGTCTCTCGATTCCGCGTCCGCAAGTGAGACCAAGGCGGAAGCCGACATCGAAACTGCCACGGAACGTGTCATTGACGCCGTTGAGGGCCTTCCCAAAGGCCATGAAAGTCACCACGCCCCTCGGCCGATGACATCGCTGCTGTTCCAGGAGCCCGTGCTCCCCCGTGAAGATGATGCGGACGAAGAGCCTAAAGCAACTCGGCGACGTTCCCGTTCCCGCGGCAATGACGAGGACGATGAGAATAACTACCGGCGTTCGACGCGCGGCAACCGTTCGCGTCGTGGCACCGAGCGCGACGATGAACGTTTGGATGAGCAACAGGACGGACGCCGGGGCAGGTCGGGCTCGAGACGCGGCAAGTCGAATGACCGGGACCGCGATTACGAAGATGACAACCAAGATTCCTCTCGCCAGGTCTATCGTTCGCGCCGGTTGGATGATGACGATGACATCTATGACGAGGAAGCCGCCGAACGCAGCGAACGTCGTACCCATCGTCGTCGCAGGCTCAACGCCGAGGAGCGCCATGCCGCCGACGAAATCGAACAGATCGAAGAGGATCTCGAAGATGATGACATCACCTATCGTCCCATCGACGATGTGGAAGCCGAACAATCCCGGACGCGCAGGCGTCGCGGGCATGACAGCGAACGTTCCAGTGAGCGTGCAACACGCCGCGAGCGGAGCGGCAGGGGCTCTTCCCGAGCGGATCGGGACGATGCCGAACTCGATAATGAGGAGGAAAACGAGGAACACGGGTCTCGTAGTGGTCGCAAGGGCAATGGCGGCCGCAATGATCGAGCCGAGGAAGACCGGGGCGAAACGCGTCGGCGTCGTCGCCATGAATCCGACGAGGACAACGCCGAGCAGCCGCTGACCCGTCGCCGCCGTCGTCACCGTGGCTCCAAGGGTGACGATAGCGAAAGCGCTCGCGATTCGTCATCGCGCTCCACCTCGCGTCGCAGCCGCAAGCAGCAGTATATCGACGAAATCACCGACATCGAAGGTTCCACGCGTCTCGAGGCCAAGAAGCAACGTCGCCGCGACAACCGACGTGAACGCAGCCGCCAGAACCAGCTGATTGAGCAGGACTTTCTCGCCCGCCGCGAGAACGTCGACCGCTTGATGGTCGTGCGCGAGCGTGGCCAGCATACCCAGATTTCCGTAATCGAAGACAACGTGCTCGTCGAGCATTACGTTTCCGATATCCAGGAGGTCGCCACCGTCGGTAACATCTACCTGGGCCGCGTGCAGAACGTGCTACCCAGCATGGAGGCCGCGTTCGTCGACATCGGCCAGCCGCGCAACGGCGTGCTTTACGCCGGCGAGGTCAACTGGGACGCCACGCGTCTGGAAGGCCAGCCGCGCCGCATCGAACTCGCCTTCAAGTCCGGCGATCCGGTGCTCGTACAGGTCACCAAGGACCCGATCGGTCACAAGGGCGCGCGTCTGACCTCGCAGGTCACGCTTGCAGGTCGTTTCCTCGTGCTCGTTCCCTCCGGCGGCATGACCGGCGTGAGCCGTAAGCTGCCCGAGCGTGAACGCGGCAGGCTCAAGTCCATTGTCTCCAAGATCGCCCCGAAGGATATGGGCGTCATCATCCGCACCGCGGCCGAAGGGGCCAGCGAGGACGCGCTGAAGAAGGACCTCGAGAACCTCAAGCGCCAGTGGCAGAAGATCGAGGACAAGCGCAAGCTCTATCACAACGGCAAGCGTGCCAAGCTCCTGCAGGGCGAGCCCGACGTCGCCATCCGCGTGGTGCGCGACATCTTCAACGATGATTTCTCCAAGCTTATCGTCGAAGGCGACACCGTCTACGAACGCATCGAGGAATACCTCGACACCATGGCCCCCGACCTCAAGGATCGCCTCGAAAAGTGGGATCCCGAGGAGCATCAGGGCAAGGACGTGTTCGATAAGTGGCAGATCGACTCCCAGCTTCGCAAGGGCATGGAACGGCAGGTCTACCTCCCGAGCGGCGGTTCGATCGTCATCGACCGCACCGAGGCCATGACCACCATCGACGTCAACACCGGCCGGTTCATCGGCAAGGGCAAGTCGCTTGAGGAGACGGTCACCCGCTGCAATCTCGAGGCGAGCGAGGAAATCGCCCGTCAGCTGCGTCTGCGCGACATCGGCGGCATGATCATGATCGATTACGTCGACATGGTGATGCCCGCCAACCGTGACCTCGTGCTGCGCCGTCTGGTCGAGTGCCTCGCGCGCGACCGTACCAAGCATCAGGTCGCCGAGGTCACCTCGCTTGGGCTTGTGCAGATGACCCGCAAGCGCATCGGCCAGGGCTTGGTGGAAGCGTTCAGCGAGGAGTGCCCGACCTGCAAGGGCCGCGGCTTCATCCTCCATGACGAGCCCACGATTTCCGCAGATTTCGCCGATCCATATGCGATGAAGGGTGGCGACCCGTTCGTCCACACCAACAAACACGGCCACGGCAGTACTCCCGAGGTGCAGGCGCCGAAGGGCTCGAGCCCGGCGGTCAAGGCCAAACTTGCGCAGATCGCCGCGGCTGCGGTGGCGGCCAACGACGAGGAAAAGGAAGAAGGGTCCGATTCGGATTCGTCTGCTGATTCGTCTTCCGAACCTTCTGCTGATTCTTCGGCCGACAAAAGCTGAAATCGCGCTGAAATAATACGGTAATAAAGCTACGTTCCCGGTTTCGCTTTCACTTGTCTTTTGTGAAATTGGGAACACAACACCCCAGGCCACGCGCAACGTAGGGACATACCGTTAGTATGGATTGACGTTAGTACGTGGGTCGGTGTACTCTAAAAGACTGGTGTCTGGCCGTGGAAGTCGAAGACGTGCTGGGCAGTTTAGCTTTCGAAATAGCAAGGAACGAGATATGTACGCGATTGTGAAGGCCGGTGGCCATCAGGAAAAGGTCGAGGTCGGTGACGTTATCCTGGTTAACCGTCTCAATGCGAAGAAGGGCGATACCGTGGAATTCCCGGTCGCGCTCGTGGTTGATGGCGCCAAGGTGACGCTGAACGCCAAGGATCTTGCCAAGGTTTCCGTCAAGGCTGAAGTCGTTGACGATGAGGCCAAGGGTCCGAAGATCAACATTCAGAAGTTCAAGAACAAGACTGGTGTCGCCCGTCGCAAGGGTCATCGTCAGCCGCTTTCCGTTGTCAAGATCACGGCAATCGCCTGATTTCGGTAGCGTAAGAGCAATCAAAGCCTGAAAGGAACAGACAATGGCACATAAGAAGGGCGCATCCGCTTCCCGCAACGGTCGCGATTCGAGCGCGCAATACCTTGGCGTCAAGAAGTTTGGTGGCGAGGCTGTCGTCGCCGGCAACATCATCGTTCGTCAGCGTGGCACCAAGTTCCACGCCGGCCAGAACGTCGGCACCGGCAAGGATCACACCTTGTTCGCGCTGTCCGACGGCAACGTGAAGTTCGGCGTTCGCCGCGATCGCAAGGTTGTCGACGTAGTCGCCGAGTGAGAAGCCAAGCTAAGTAGCTTTTTCATCAATAGGTCGTATCTCCAGATGAGGTACGGCCTTTTTGATTGTCGGTAGGATTATTGACGGTGTGTCGGCGGTCCAAGCGGCAATGGGCGTGCATCAAGCAATCGCTTCGAAGACTTCAAGATGTAATGCTTTTATGGCGTATCGGGTTATCGCTTGGCTTTTTGCCCAAAACGATAATTCCCCAGGTTCGTCGCCGGGGGTATGCGAAGATGAATACCCATCGGTAAGGTAAGGAACTATGACAGACTTTGTAGATAGAGTGACCGTCCATGTCAAGGGCGGCGACGGCGGCAACGGGTCCGCAGGCGTCAAGCGCGAGAAGTACAAGCCGCTGGCCGGGCCGAACGGCGGCAACGGCGGGGACGGCGGTTCCGTCATCTTCGTGGCCGACGCGAACGCGAACAACCTGCTCGACTATCGTTTCGTCCCGCATCGCAGGGCCGAAAGCGGCACGATGGGTTTGGGCGACACCAAAGACGGCTCGAAAGGTGCCGACGTGGTGCTGCCGGTCCCGCCGGGAACCGTGATTTTCGAGGCCAAAGGTGCGCAGGGCAAGGCCAAGCACCCCGGCCGCGAGCTGGCTGATCTGCGTCATGCCGGTGACCGGTTCGTCGCCGCTGCGGGCGGCATGGGCGGTTTGGGCAACGCCGCGCTGGCCAACAAGACACGTCGTGCCCCCGGATTCGCGTTGCTCGGTGAACCGGGTGAGGAACGCGACGTGATTCTGGAGCTCAAATCCATCGCCGACGTGGCGTTGGTGGGCTTCCCCTCCGCAGGCAAATCCAGCCTGATCGCCGCGATGAGCGCTGCGAAACCGAAGATCGCTGATTATCCGTTCACCACGCTCGTACCGAACCTCGGTGTGGTGAAGCTCGAGGAATACCGCTATACCATCGCTGACGTGCCGGGTCTGATTCCCGGAGCCTCGGAGGGCAAGGGGCTCGGCCTCGAGTTCCTGCGCCATATCGAGCGCACCGAAATCATCGCGCACGTCATCGATTGCGCCACGTTGGAGCCGGACCGTGATCCGATTTCCGACTATCACGCCTTGGAAGACGAACTGGCGAAGTATGCCGCCAAGCTCAAACTGCCGCTTGGCGTCATCCCGATTCCCGAACGCCCGCGCGTCATCGTCCTCAACAAGGCCGACGTGCCTGAGGCCAAGGAACTCGCGGAATTCGTGCGCCCGGAGTTCGAGAAGTTGGGGCTGAAGACCTTCATCGTCTCCACCGCATCGCACGAGGGCTTGAAGGAACTCGGTTACGCTCTGGGCAAGATGGTGACCGAGCTGCGCGCAAAGCTGGCCCGCGAAGAAGCCGAGCGCGACGAAGAGCGTGTGGTCATCAAGCCGTTGGAGCAGCCGGCGCGTCGTCGCCGTCGTGCCGATGACGAGCGTGGCACCTCGCTTGATTTCGCCGTCGAGCGCGAAAGCAACCGCAGGGGAGCGGTGTGGTTCACCGTCACCGGTGCGAAGCCGGAACGTTGGGTGCGTCAGACCAATTTCGACAACGACGAGGCCGTGGGCTATCTCGCCGACCGTCTGGCCGGCTTGGGTGTCGAGGACGAGCTGCGTCGCCATGGAGCCAAGCCCGGCGACGAGGTACGCATCGGCAAGGGCGAGAATGCGGTCGCTTTCGATTGGGATCCGACCATCGCCGCCGGCGCGGAAATGCTGGATGGTGCCCAATTGGGTGCCCGTGGCAAGGATCTGCGTCTCGATGACGGATCCGACGGCAACCGTGTCCGTCGCCGCACCAACGCCGAACGCCGTCGCCAGTATCACGAGATGATGGACGCCAAAACCGCCGTGCGCGAGGCGATGCGTCAGGAACGAACGGCCGGTCACTGGGCCGATCCGAGCGTTGACGACGATCGGCACGACGAGCACGCGATTCTCGGTGGCCACGGCGACGACGAAGAGTGATTGCAAGCAGGCGTTTGATTCCTTTTGATTCTTTGCAATCGTGCGTCATAGCGCCTTTGCCAATGCGATGTCGGTGGTCAAGCGTGGCTGGAATCGTGAGGTTTGCGCACCGGGTTCGAGCCGAGGAAACGGCCACGCGCAGTCTGCCTTGCTCATGGCGTATCTTTGACGTTGGAATTCGGCGGCGGCCTGACCGCTACAGCGGGCGGCCGCCGCGATCAAGAGCAATATAGAACAAAACGAGGCGAACAACGCAGATGAGCAACAGCGAGACCGAATCCCAGGTGCGTCAGGACGTGGCATCGGCCCATACCGTGGTGGTCAAGGTCGGTTCCAGCTCGCTGACCAAGTCTTCCGGCCATCTTGACACAGGCAAGGTCGACGCATTGGTCGAGGTATTGGCCAGTGCGGCCAGCAAGGGCACGCGCGTGGTCCTGGTGTCTTCTGGCGCCATTGCCACCGGATTCGGACCGTTGGGTTTTTCGACGCGGCCCAAGGATGTTTCGACCCAGCAGGCGGCGGCGTCGGTTGGGCAGGGCATCCTGATGCAGCATTATGAGACGGGTTTCGCGCGTTTCGGTGTCCGTGTCGGTCAGATTCTGCTGACTGGCGACGATACGATGCACGCTTCGCGTTATCGTAACGCACAGCGCACGTTGCGCCGGCTGCTCGACCTTGACGTGGTGCCGATTGTCAACGAAAACGATGCGTTGGCGACCAATGAGATTCGTTTCGGCGACAACGATCGACTTTCCACGCTGGTGGCCAATCTGGTACGTGCGGACGCCTTGGTCCTGCTCACTGACATCGACGGCCTGTACACTGCTCCGCCGACGCGTCCGGAGGCCAAACGCATAGGTTTTGTACCGGATGTGGAACAGATACTCTCCGAGGTTTCCGTGGGTGGCAGCTCGTCCGGAGTGGGCAGTGGCGGTATGGTGACCAAGCTCGAGGCGGCACGGATAGCGGTCAGCTCCGGAATCCCCGTGGTGTTGACCAGCGCGGGGAATGTGGCCGATGCGTTGGGTGGCAAGCCGACCGGAACGGCCTTCGCGCCTACGTCTCATCGTGATTCCTCGCGTCGTCTATGGATCGGTTTTGCCGCGAACCCTCGCGGAAGGCTGGTCGGCGACAAAGGTGCGATCAAAGCGGTGCTCGGCGGCAAGGCCAGTCTGTTGGCAGCCGGCGTGCTTGAGGTACATGGCGAGTTTTCGGCGGGCGATCCGGTCTGGATCGATGACGAAGACGGCAACCACGTCGCCAAAGGCCTCTCGGGCTTTGATTCCGACGAGATCCCACACACCCTCGGCCGCGATACCTCCCAGCTCAAGCGCTTGCTGGGCGAGGAATACGCCCACCCGTTGGTCCATCGCGACAATCTGGTCCTCCTGTAGTTCAGAAGCCAGCCGTTAATCGACTGCGCCATAAATAAGCCGCTGGGAGTGCGTGAACGGCTTCAATATGGCGCGAATTTGTGGTTGCGCCAGAAATGGGCCGCTGGAAGCAAGCCAGTGGCTTCAATACGGCGCCAATCGTACGGAGGATATGCTGCCAATCGTACGGTGTCTGTGCCGCGTTTCCGCTATGTGTACGGGTGATGCGTCAATTCGCCACCGCGGTCTAGTCTTGAGTTGGTAATTGCCAGCAAATGCGGGAGGCAAAATGGCAGAGTGGCAGACGTTGAGTGATCGTGTGAATTCCGTGGCACCGAGCGCCACGCTGGCCGTGGATTCCAAGGCGAAGGCGATGAAGGCCGCGGGCGTCAATGTCATCAGTTATGGTGCGGGCGAGCCGAATTTCCCGACTCCCGATTACGTCGTCGAGGCGGCCGCCGCGGCATGCCGCGATCCGAAGAACCATCGTTACACTCCGACCCCGGGCCTGCCGCAGTTGCGAAAGGCCATCGCCGAGAAGACGTTGCGCGATTCTGGCTATGAGGTTTCGCCCGACCAGGTAGTAGTGACCAATGGCGGCAAGCAGGCCGTGTATGAGGCGCTCCAGATCATTGTCAATCCCGGCGACGAAGTCATTATTCCTGCCCCCTATTGGACCACCTATCCCGAGGCCGTGCGACTTGCCGGCGGCAAGCCGGTCATCGTTTTCAGCGGTGCGGAGAACGGATTCGAACCAACCGTCGAGGCGCTTGAGGCCGCGCGCACCCCACGTACCAAGGCCATCTTCATCAACACCCCTTCGAATCCGACAGGTGCGGTTTGGGGCGAAGAAACGTTGCGGGCCGTGGGGCAGTGGGCTTTAGAGCATCACATCTGGATCCTGAGCGACGAAATCTACGAACACCTCACGTACGACGGCGAGAAGACCGCGTACATCGGCGCCGTGGTGCCGGAAGTCCGCGACCAGCTCATCGTTTTGAACGGTGTGGCCAAGACCTACGCCATGACCGGTTGGCGTGTCGGCTGGCTCATCGGTTCGGTTCCGGTGGCCAAGGCCGCCGCCAAGCTACAGGGCCACATGACCTCCAATGTCGCCGACGTCTGCCAGCAGGCAGCGTTTACGGCGGTTTCCGGTTCGCTTGACGCGGTCGCCATGATGCGCAAGGCGTTCGACAAGCGTCGCAAGGCCATCGTCGCCGGTCTCAACGCCGTCGACGGGGTGACCTGTCGCACTCCCAAAGGTGCGTTCTATGCGTTCGCCGATGTCACTGCGCTGCTCAATCGCCCGCTTGGCAAGAGCGGAAGCGTCGCCAAGACCTCTTCCGATCTGGCTGGGTTGTTGCTCGACGAAGCCCACGTCGCAGCCGTTCCCGGAGAAGGGTTCGGCGCTCCCGGTTTCCTGCGTTTCTCGTATGCGCTTGACGATGATGACTTGGCTGAGGGCATGCGCCGTTTCAAGCAATGGGTTGGCTGAAATCCATAGATTGGGGCAAGAACGAGAGAAGCGGAAAGGTCTGAGTCTTTTTGTCTGTTGGCCCTCTTTGCTGATTACCCTATCGTGGTCTGCTTAGCCTCCTGCCCCGGATTTATCTGCGCAAGATTCTTCCGTTTTTGGGGGGTCTTGGTGCACCAAGTGGCTTGTTTTTGTGGGATTTGGTGGTGATTCTTCCGTTTTTGGGGGTCTTGGTGCACCAAGTGGCTTGTTTTTGTGGGATTTGGTGGTGATTCTTCCATTTTAGGGGCGCTTGGTGCACCAAGACCCCCGATTTTGGTGGATTTGATTATGAAGTTTCCGGCAACTATCGCAAACAGTAATTGAGCAGCCTCTGTATACTGAGGTGCCGTGAATTCGTTGCGACACGAGGAGTGGACGAAACCACGAAAAAAGGCTACACTGTTTTTTCGGCGGTTTATGCCACGTGGTCTCGTGCTTCGAGTATCGTAGACAGAGTTCACCTAGGGAAGTGGCGCAATTGGTAGCGCAACGGTCTCCAAAACCGTAGGTTGTGGGTTCGAGTCCCGCCTTCCCTGCCAAGTAATCACAAGCCGAACGAAGGACGGATATGGCGAAGGCACAAGAGTCTGAAGAGAGCGTCAAGCCGAACATTTTCATGCGTATCGGTTTGTTCATCAAGCAGGTTATCGACGAGCTGCGTAAGGTTGTCACGCCTACTGCCAAAGAGCTGGCCGGCTGGTCGGTTGCAGTGTTTATCTTTGTGGTGCTGCTGATGGCTCTCGTCACGGGTATGGATTTCGGTCTCGGCAAATTGACTCTTTGGATCTTTGGCTGAGCGTAGACAATTTTAAAGGTGACTAAAAGCATGGATAATGAAGTAAATCTCGAGGGCTTGGATGCGTTGCCTGATTTGCCGGACGGCGATCAGGCTGCAGCTAAGGAGCAGAGCGCTGATAGTGCTGCGGCAGATGCCGTGGCAGGTATCAAAAACGCTGACGCAACCGATACAGCCTCCGAAGATTCTGCGCAGACTCCTTCCTCTTCTGCCGAGGATTCCGAAAACACTGCGGATGCGGCCGAAACGACCGATAGCACTACTGCAGAAACAACGGAAGATGCTTCAGCTGACGCTGGAAGTGCGGATGCTGACGATGCCGGTGCCAAGGCTGTCAAGGAATTCTCCAAGAGCTTGCGCGGTCTGGACGGAAAGTGGTATGTACTTCATACTTATTCAGGCTATGAAAAGCGTGTGAAGGCCAACGTCGAGTCCCGTATCCAGAGCTTCGGTCTCGAAGACCAGATCTTCCAGATCGAAGTGCCGATGGAAGAAGTCGAGAAGCATACTGACAAAGGCAAGAAAGTTGTCACCCGCGTGCGTGTGCCCGGTTATGTGCTCATCCGCATGTGGCCTGACGAGAACGCTCGCCGTATCGTCCGCGAGACGGAAGGCGTCACCGGATTCGTGGGACCCACCAAGGATCCTGCACCGTTGAGCCGCAAGGATGTCGTCAAGATGATGGCCCCGATGATTGCTTCCGAGGCGCTCAAGGAGGCGGGCGACAAGCCTGCCGCTGCCAAGAAGCGTACGGTCGAAGTCTCCTACAAGGTCGGCGATCAGGTCACCGTCATCGACGGACCATTCGCCACGATGGCCGGTGCGGTTTCCGACGTCGAGCCCACTACGCAGAAGCTCACCGTGCTGGTTTCCATCTTCGGCCGTGACACGCCGGTCGAGCTCGGTTTCAGCCAAGTCGAGAAGATTGTCTGATTTCGATTCGTTGAGTTGTTAAGGTTAAGTATGATGCCGCAGGTCGCAAGATCTGCGGCATCGTTGTATTGGGCGTATCTGGAGCATTGGGATCCGTCCGTGGATATGAAGCTTCCGATGATGTAAGAGCGAAGCGATGCTAGATGCCCAGTGGCTCAATTACGGAGCTACTGATATATCGCGCCATAATTGAGCCACTGACGAGCGGCTAGCGGCTTATTGATGGCGCCGTTTATCAATAGCGACAGAAAAGAGCCACCAATGACCAGTCAGTGGCTTATTTGTGGTGTAAGCAGTTGAGGGTGTAGGCGGGAAGCGTAGCTATACGCTTTGTCTTGATTGGCTGGGATAATAAGAAGGCTTGTGTCTGGAGGGGAGACCCGCTAGCACAGCAGAAGCAATATCAGTTGCGGGAGGAGACCCGTGACACTTGATATACCGAGGTTTTCTTGGGCTTGTTTCGTTGCCTGTCGCAAGATGGCAACAAGCGTAAACAAGACAAGACCGGATATGTCCAAAGGTGTCGTGGGCGACCGTAAGTACCGCACGGACAATGAAAAGGAGCCATTTCTATGGCTGGAAAAAAGGTCACTGCGCTGATCAAGCTGCAGATTGAGGCCGGCAAGGCCAATCCTGCGCCGCCGCTCGGTCCTGCTCTCGGTTCGCATGGCGTCAACATCATGGACTTCTGCAAGTCCTACAACGAAGCGACGAAAGACAAGATGGGACAGGTTGTTCCTGTCGAAATCACCGTCTACGAGGATCGCTCGTTCGATTACGTTCTGAAGACCCCGCCGGCCGCAGCACTTCTGCTCAAGGCCGCTGGTTTGAAGAAGGGCACCGACAACCCGCTGACCCACAAGGTCGGAACTGTCACCTCGGCACAGGTCCGTGAGATCGCCGAGACCAAGATGGCCGATCTGTCCGCTCGTGACGTCGAGGCCGGAATGAAGATCATCGCGGGCACCGCCCGTTCGATGGGCATCACGGTCGAAGGCTGAGGGAGGCAAACAGATGGCTAACAAACATTCCAAGAAATATCGTGAATCGGCCGAAAAGGTCGACGGCAGCAATCTGTACACCGCTTCCGAGGCAATCGCTCTGCTGAAGAGCATGCCTGCACGCGGTTTCGATGAGACCATCGAAGCCACCTATCGCCTGGGCGTCGACCCTCGCAAGGCGGACCAGCTGGTCCGTGGCGTGGTCAACCTCCCGAACGGCACCGGCAAGACCGCAACGGTCCTCGTGTTCGCACGTGGCCCGAAGGCCACCGAAGCAGCCGAAGCCGGAGCCGACATGGTCGGTGACGACGACATGGTCGCCAAGGTGCAGGGCGGCTTCCTCGACTTCGATGCCGTGGTCGCAACCCCCGACATGATGGGCAAGGTCGGCCGTTTGGGCCGCGTGCTCGGCCCCCGTGGCCTCATGCCGAACCCGAAGACCGGCACCGTGACCATGGATGTGGCCAAGGCTGTCAAGGACATCAAGGGCGGCAAGATCGAGTTCCGCGTCGACAAGAATGGCAATCTGTCGTTCATCATCGGCAAGAAGTCCTTCGATCAGAAGGCTCTGGAAGAGAACTTCCAGGCTGTGGCCGCAGAGATCAAGCGTCTGCGTCCTTCCACCGTGAAGGGCCGCTACATCTCCAAGGCGACACTCACCTCGACGATGGGCCCCGGCGTTCCGCTGGACCTCGCTCCGCTTTCCTGAAGTGTGAAAAGCGCATAAAGCGTAGTTGAATCAATAAGTTGCCCGATACTTCGAAAGAGGTATCGGGCAACTTTGTTTTTGTGTATGCGTGCCTTTGTGCGTTGAGCACGTTTTAGCCCGTTTCCTTTTTATTGTTTTTTCTCGTTCCTTTTCATTGAAACGGAATATCAAGAAATCTTGATTTTTTGGGCAAAGTGGCCTTCGGCTCTTGCTTTCTCTTCCGTTTTCCTCTATTCCTGAATCATCGATGGCATGAGTATTACGTTGTGTGTCGACTGCAGGAGCAAATCGGGAAGGAGTCTGGCGAAGAATGATGATTTGGCATGTTGGAGGGGTGTTCCAGCCGATGCCCGACAGCTACGGCCATCGGACTGTTCGACGTGGCAGAAGGGGTCGTAACGACCATTTTCGACGGCGATGGATCAATCGAGACAGTCTGCTGACGAGATTCCTGGTGTTGCTGTTGGCTGCCTGCCTTATCGGCGTCGGCTTCGGGCTCGTGCTGCCTAGGGTGAGCACGCCACTGGCGCAGATAACGGGTCAGTACGTCGCTACGGGGCCGGTGGCGCAGGCGTTGGCGACGCTACCTGTGGATGATCACCCCAGCACGCGTGGTTACGACAGGAATTCGTTCGGATACAACACCACCGATGATGACGGTGACGGCTGCACCATCCGCGACGACATTCTCAAAAGGGACATGACCGGGGTGAGGTACAAGAGGCCAAGTGCCTGCCAGGTCAAAACCGGAGTCTTGCAGGAACCGTATACCGGCAAATCCGTCCGTTTCATACGTGGAAAGCATACGAGCGCGGCTGTGCAGATCGACCACGTGGTCGCCTTGGAGAACGCGTGGCAGTCGGGGGCGAGCAAGTGGGATGCGGCCACAAAACAGCGATATGGCAACGATGCCTATAATCTGCTGGCCGTCGACGGTCCTGCCAACCAGCAGAAAGGATCGGCATCCGCTGCCTACTGGTTGCCGTCGAATCGCAAGTTCCGCTGTACCTATGTCGCCCGTCAGGTCGGGGTTAAGCGAAAATACGGTCTCAGCGTCACCACTGCCGAAAAACGGGCCATCTCCAAGGTGTTGCGGACCTGTCCCGCGCAGGAAATCCCGAAACGCTGAAGGTGTAAGCCGGTTGGCTCACGAGATTCGGCAGAGGATTCAACATAACGTCGGACATGTGCGGAAACTATGGGAACTAAGAAAACCATGAAAACCATGAAAACCGTGAAAACCGTGAAAACCGTGAAAACCATGAAAACCATGAAAACCATGAAAACCATGAAAACCGTGAAAATGATGGGGAGCTATGTCGGAGATTCCCAATAGCCAAACGAGAAAAGGAACTGGGAACAAAAGGAACTGGGAACAAAAGGAACTGGGAACAAAAGGAACTGGGAACAAAAGAAACCGAGGAGAAAGGAAAAGAATGAGAGTTGTCCGATATAAGAATGAGAGGTGTCCGATATGCAAACTTGAACATCGAGAACGCCGATAAGCCACGGGGGCGCAGTCTGGTAGACGGTGAAATGAAAAATGCTGACGCGCGAACCTTGCTTGTTGAAGACGTGCGTCAGCATTCGGGGGGGGCAAGCGTAGCTTGCCGAACAGTATCAGGCTTACTTGCCCGGGTGAATATGCGGGACGTGTGGAACGTGGGGCACATGGACGTGGCGCAGCGTGCGGTTGGCGAGGTCCCGAGCCGATCCGGCACCCTGACCTTTGACGCCGAAGAACACGATCATTACCATGCCGAACGCGATTACTGAGCTGATGATAAGCGACATCCTGATGCCATAGATGTTTGCAAGAACCGCGGCCTGGTGACCGGATCCCATTGAGTGCTGCCTGATCTTGGTGAACTCCTCCATGAGGATGACCAGTACCGGTGCGCCGATGGCTCCGGATATCTGTCGCACCGTGTTGGTGACGGCCGATCCGGCGGACATCGAACGGACTTCCAGACAGTTGAGGGACCAGGTGGTCACCGGCATCAGCACGAAGCCCATGCCGATCTGGCGGATGAACTGGCAGATCGAGACCCACCAGATTGGGATACCGGTGCTGATGAAACTCATCATGATGGTGCCGATCATGAGGATGGTCGTGCCGGCCAATGCCACCGGGCGAGCGCCGTACTTGTCGAGGAAGCGGCCGCCGAAGAACTGCGCGATGCACTGGCCGATGGCACCGGGCAACATCACGAGTCCGGAGATGGTGGCCGAATAGCCACGGTCGTTCTGGATGAACAGCGGGATGATGACGGTGATGGAGCTGAAAGCGAAGAAGCTCATGGCCGCGGTGATGGTGCCCATCATGAAGCTGTGGTTCTTGAGCACCGTCAGATCGAGCAGCGGCGGCTGGATCTTCTTGATGCGGTCGATGATTGAACGGCTCTTGGAATTGGAGAAATGCTTCTTGAACTTGTTCGCGTTATCCGGATTGTCGGCGACTCGCTTGATCAGGGCGTGCACGGCCTCGATGCTTGTTGGGCAGGACGAATTGCCGCCGACTTGTGCAGCAGCCTCTGTCGCGTTTTGCTTGAGAGCTTGAAGCTCGCAGCTTTCGAGGTCGCTTATAGCCGCGTTGATTTCCTTCTTGTAGCGCTTGGCGCCCTTGAGCTGGCGGGTGACGAACCAGACGATGCCGACCAGGCCCACGGCCATCGGCAACCAGACCAGAGGATTGGTGAATGCGTAGGTTTCGATATTGGTGAAGCCGAAGAGCAGACCGCCGAAGCCGATGATCGACAGGCATACCGAGAAGAAGTCGGCTTTTGCGTCATCGTCGTTCTCGCCGAAGTTATGCAGGCCGAAAATGGCGAGCACCAAGGCGATGGCGCCCACGATGGTCAGCGAGACGAAGATGGAGCGCCAGCCGCTGGCATCGGTCTGCCAGCCGCCGAACGTCGGGCCGATGGCAGGTGCGACGCTCATGGCCACGCCTACCGTGCCCATGGCCACGCCACGTTTGGACATGGGATAGACGGTGAAAACGATGATCTGCAAGACGGGCCACATCACCCCGGAGCCGATGGCCTCGAGCGTACGGCCGGCGAGCACGACGACGAAGGTGGGGCCGAACCAGGCCAGCACCGAGCCGATCGTGAAGACGACCATCGAGGTGATGACGATCTGACGCGTGGAGAAACGGCGGGTGAGGTAGGCGGTCAGCGGCACCATGACGCCCTGCACCAGCTGGATGACGGAGGTCAGCCACTGCCCGGTGGTCACGTTGATGTGGAACTCGGAGACGATGGTCGGCAATGCCGCGCTCAGCTGCAGCTGGGTGAAGTTGCCGACGAAGGTGATGAAGGTGAGGATGGCGATGGAGATGAAAGCCGCGTGGCTCAGGTGTCCGTCGATATAGGATTCCTCTTTGGTGAGGGCTTTCGACAAGGATGGTTTCGAAGTCTTGGCCGATTTCCGGGATGGCTCTACAGGAGTCTTAGTTGATGGCTGCACGACGATCGATCACTCCTTGCCCACGATGACGATGTTGTTCTTTATTTCTACCCGCATATATATCCACTATATCTATCGATGAAAGGTTCCATAACGACGGTGCCAGTGAAGAACGTGCTTCGGTTCCGTCTGAATCAACTTGGTTTAGATTACACCCCCTTCCGGATGGTGGAGCAGGCGCGTTTCGTCACGCAAGACGGAAGGCGATGGGGCCGGGAACGGAAGGCGAGGGACCGGGAACGGAAGGCGAGGGGGCGGGAGCAGAAGGTGAGGGACTGCAACGGGAAGGCGAGGGACCGCAACGGGAAGGCGAGGGACCGGGCACGGGAGGCGAGGAGGCCGGGAACGGGAACGCGAAATCGGAATGGAGGAAAAGCGCCGGAGACAGCAACGGGGCCTGGGGAAGTCCCGAGCTACGTAGAAATCGTACGGCGCAGAATCATACGCCGGTACCGCGGAAAACGGCGATGACGGTTTTGAGCAAAATGGCGATGTCGCCGGTAAACGACCAGTTCTCGACATAGGAGATGTCGAGCTGCTCGCTTTCCTCCTGGCTCAGTTCGTTGCGTCCGGAAATCTGCCAGGGCCCGGTGACACCGGGTTTGACCAGGAGACGAGCGGAATAGAGCGAGCCGTATTGGTCCACTTCGTACTGCTGCTGCGGACGCGGGCCGACGAGGCTCATATCGCCTTTGAATACATTGAAGAACTGCGGGAATTCGTCGAGTGAGGTCTTACGGATGAAATGACCGAATGTGGTGATGCGCGGATCGTCTTCGGCCTTGAAGAGAATGCCGTGCGCGTTGCCGGTTTCTTCGGCCACCGCTTCGTCGTATTGGTCAGCGTTCACGCGCATCGAACGGAACTTATAGAGCGTGAAGGGCTTGCCGTAGAGCCCGATGCGTTGTTGGGAATATATCGCGGGACCACCGTCCTGAGCCTTGACACGAAAAGCGACAAAAGCCATTACCGGTGAGGAAATGATGATGGCGAAAGCGGATCCGACGATGTCGAAGACGCGTTTGAGCACTCTGGTCAGTGTGGAATACTGCGGTAGGCGGGCCGTAAGCATCGGCATCGAAGGGTTGCTGCGCACGTGGAGTTGGGAGGAGGCGATATCGGCGACATTGGCCATGAATGCCAGCTCGATGCCCATGGACTCCACGGCCAGTGAGAAGGTGCGCATCGTCTCGGAATATCGGGACATGACATCGGCGATGAGGATCGCCTGAGAGCCGAGTTCCTTCGCCTTTTGCGGCAAGTGAGAATCCATCGGCAATATCCGCAGGCCTTTTTCCTCCGGATAGACAGCGCTGAACGGCACCGAAACGAGTTGCTGGGCGTCCGGCGAATTCTGGTTCTTGACGCTATTGGAGACGGAGACCACAGGGCAGACCGCGATGGGTTTGTACCCCATCCCGGGGTTTTTCTTCAGCTGCGCCATGACCTTGCGGATTCCTTCAGGCGACCCCACGATCACGGTGTCATACATAAACGTGTTTTTACGACGATGCCGATGCAGGGAACGACGCATGATCCAACGTTCCAGCAGCTCCAGCACGCAAGAGAAAAGCGGTATGAAGATGGTCAGGGAACGCGGGATGTTGAGCTTGAAGATATAGCTGAACATGCAGATGATGACGAAATCAACCAAAGCTGCGTTGATGATCTTGCTGTAAAGCTCGTAGCCCTCGCCCATGGCGTGGCGATGGTAGATTTGCTGCGAAGCAAGGCTTGCGATCCATGCCACACAGATGAGCGCCAAAAATACGTTCAGTCGTTCCGGGTCGCGGCCATAGCCGCGTAAATTCGCATAAGCACCGGTATCGAACAACAGCACCATCGCCGTCGCCAAAAGCGTCACGACGATGTCGAGCACGATAAGGGTGGCGTTGAAGGCGAGACTCCATTTGGGAATGGAATAGCTCAGTAGCTGATGGTTGGCATCGGTGGCTTTGGAATGGAATTTGCCTGTGCTGTCCGAAAGAAAATACGAGCCGTCAAAGAAGCTGTTGCCTGCCGATTCGTCTGCGCGATGAGGAGTTGAAGAAGCAGTGCGCTTTTTGTGCCCATTTGAGGGAAGGGCTTCCGGATCCATGTCGATTTTCAAGGTCTTATCGTCGGGTTGGGCGGTGTCAGGGGTCTGTTGGACATGACCTGACTCAACTCCCTGTACCACGATATACCCTTTTCTGTCCGTCGAAACCGTTCACACCACAATATACAGCATATAGGCAAAAGACCTTCTTATTACCTATTCGGCGTGTGAGTATTCCGACACATACGTATACCACATTCTAGTATTCTGGTATCCGTGAGTATCGGCGTCGGCGCCCACTTATACCGAATCTGTGCAGGATTCGCTCAAAATCCGCGAAATCCGCGGCGATAGTGCATAATGGTGCATTGTTATATAGGTGAAGGGAAATATCTTATGCGTCGACCACAAGGTAGGCATTTGGCGGCCGCGAGGCCTATGCGTCGGCATCGCGCCTGGCCGTGGGTGCTGCTGGTGATATTCGTGCTGTTGGTTGCGATTGCAGGGATTGGTGGGTACGCCGCCAAGACTATGTATGAGCAGGCCAAAGAGGTCAAAGCGCACGAACAGAACGCGGTGTCGATGCTCAGCGGCTTTTCGGGCAAGAAAGACCTCAATTCCCTGGACCAGATTTCGCAGAAACTGCCACAGGTGCAAAGCGAGACGCGGCAGGCCAACGACATTGCGCATGGCAGGCTGTGGAATCTGGCTGCCAAGGCCCCGTACATCGGTAACGACATCAAGACCGTGCAAGGCATGACGTCAACCGTTGACGGGATTGTGCACGATTCGGTTCCCCAATTCATCAATGTCGTCAGCCAGCTCAAGTCCGCAAAGCTCACTGACGGCCAAGGCCAGATCAACCTTCAACCGGTGCTGCAGGCGCAGCAGGGAATGAAAAAAGCCAATGCCGCCTTGCAGGCAGAAGTCAAGGATTACCATAATCTACCTGGGCATCAGGCGAAAATCGCAATGGTGAGAAAAGCCTATGACGATGCGGGAGTCAAGCTTGATGCGTTGTCGGGAAAGATCGACCAGGTCTGCAGCACATTCCAGATTCTTCCTGACTTTCTAGGAGCGACCAAACCTCAGACGTATGTAGTGTTGTCGATGACCACGTCCGAGGCGCGATCTTCCGGCGGTTTGGGCGGCTCGCTCGGAACGCTGACCACCAACAACGGCCAGATTGCAATGGGCTCGTTCAGGTCGAATACCGATTATGTCAATTATGGTACGAATCCGAGTGCCGATGAGCGTGCGCTGTTCTACGATTGGGGGCCGCTGCAGTCCTCATTCGATATTCGCGATGTCGGTTTCTCCCCGGATATTTCTCGTGTGGCCGAACAGGTGAAAACCAGCTGGGACAAAACTCCCTGGGGGGCAGCGCAACCGATAGATGGTGTGATCACCATTGATCCCGTGTTCCTGCAAGCGCTGATCAGAATCAATGGCAATGTGACATTGCCCAACGGCGTTGTGTTGACGGGCGACAACACGGCTCGGTTCTTGTTGAATACAGTGTATAAGCAATACGATCCCAGATTACAGGACGTTGTTTTCGGTGAAGTGGCGCTCCAATCCATCGGCAGCATGTTCAGCGGGCTCAACCTTTCCAAACTGGCGGCCATCGGCAGCATTATGGGCCCCATGACTCAGGGGCGTCATTTCGACATCTATGCTTTCGACCAGACCATCGAACGGAATTTTACCAACAGCGGCTACAGCCCACAGTCGCCCGACAACGAGACCCAACCGAAGATCGGCGTATACGTCAATGAGCAGAACGCCTCAAAGATGGACTGGTATGTTCACCGGACCTCAACAATCACCAAAACCAGTGGCGGCAAGACCGGCCAGCAGACGTACCATGTCGACTACAAGATGACCAATACGCTCACGAGAGCCGAGGCCTCCACCATTACGAATTACGTTGGCGGCGGCGGCGTTTTGCCGTTTGGTGCCGCGGTGGAGAAGACGTTCGTGTATGCGCCGATGGGTGGAAGCATCAGTAATCTCACCATCACAGGCAACGCCACGGCTCCCACGCGCGTCTCGTTCAACGGCAAGAATCCGTTCGCCAGCAATATCACGCTTGTTCAAGGGGCTTCGGCGACGATTTCATTCGATGTGACCACTTCGCCGAAATCAGCCGGAGAACTTGCCTTGGATCAGACGCCCATGGGCTGGGAAGATCCGGGGATTGCCAAGGTGAATTACTGAAATCTGGCAACAAAAAATGGACCATATTATTCGCTGTCAGGAAATGGATGAAGACCAGTGACGAACAAGGATATCTGCATCGCGGTAGCGGCGCATAAACCGTATCGGATGCCCGATGACGATATCTATTTGCCTATGCATGTAGGGGCGTCTTTACACCCGGACGTGAACTTGGGCGAGCGATTCGTGGCCGACAATACCGGTGACAACATCTCTGATCTCAACGCCTCGTATTCCGAACTGACGGCTTTGTATTGGCTTTGGAGGCATTGCAACGCCGATTATCAAGGTCTGGTGCATTATCGAAGGCATTTTGGTGCCGTGAATATGACCAAGCGCCTATTCGCCAGAGATAGGTTCGACAGGATTGCAAGGCGATCGGACATCGAGGCTGCATTGGACCGAAAGGCAGGCGATGGTTCCGCCATCGAAATCATCTTGCCTAAGAAGCGCAATTACTATATCGAGAGCGTCTATTCCCATTATGCGCATACCTTCCATGCTGAACAGTTCGATGAGACTCGGAAATTGCTGGCCGAGAGACTTCCGGAGTACGTTCCTGCCTTCGATGAGGTGATGGCCGGCAAAAGCGCCCACATATTCAATATGTTCGTGATGAGTCGACGTCGGCTTGACGAATATTGTTCCTGGCTTTTCCCGATTCTTGACGAACTGACCCGTCGTATCGATCCGGGGCGATACGACGCGTTCAACGCGCGTTACCCGGGCCGGGTGAGCGAGCGCCTGCTTGACGTGTGGCTGAAAACGCAGGGTTACGCATATACGGAGCTTCCCACCGTGAGCCCCGAGCCGGTAGATTGGTTCAAAAAGGGCGGCGGCTTCCTGCTCTCGAAGCTCACCGGCAAGAAATACGGCAAGAGTTTCTGAATATTGTTGTTTAGGATTTACTGGCAACCCATGTGGGTATTGATTGTGTTCTTAGTGGTTACCAAAGTCTTTTGAGAACCGTTTGAGCAATCGGATGCACGACTATGGTATCGATTAGCGGCAAGAGAGCAGTAAGAGCGGCAAGACTTTTGCCCAATATACTTTGGACAAGGAGATATCCGGTAATCACAAAGAACAGAACTGCTCCGACTCGCTCCCTGAATGGAAAGCCGGACTGAAGCTTTCCCAGTGTTTTGCCGTTTAGATTTCAACTGACATTGGTGCTGAAATGGCTGAGAACAATGAGAAACATAGCTATTATACGCAACAGTTCTATTTTGCTGTCAACGTTAGTCGGATGTGGTAAGACTTATTGCTTTCCTATTCTCGGACGAATGTATGGATTGAGGTGATATTCCCTGGTTCAGGGATTGAAGGTAATTCTGCCGCACACTTTATACAGTGACATTGTATATGTCATAATTCCAGATATAGCGAAATGTATACTTTACGACATTGTGTTCTGTTTTGCCGTTCGTATAAGATTGTAAAGTCTAAGGTTTCGGAGTTTGCGGACATATTGCCGATTGGGCTAAAGAAGGAACAGATATGCATTTGTCGACAGTCGATCAGTTCAAGCATATCGATAATGCCGAGCTGATTACGCTGGATGACGAGCAGTTGTTCCGGCTGCAGCGCGTATTGCTTATGATGGCTCGTGACATCATCGGTTATTGCGAAGAGAACAATATCAACTATCATCTCGGAGGGGGGACTGCCCTTGGAGCGATGAGGCATAAAGGCTTTATTCCATGGGATGATGACATGGATATCAACATGCCTCGTGCCGATTATGATGCCTTTATTTCAGGTTTTGCCCGAGTCCATAAAGATAAATACGTTGTTGAATCCCCCGAGCAGACACCGAACTATCGTTCCTGGGGTGCGCGTGTGCGACTCAAAGGTACCCGTCTTAAGGACAGGGAGGATATAGGCAACAACAACGTCGGGGTATGGGTGGATATTTTCCCGGTCGAGAATACCTATGACAACGTGGTGATGCGTGATTTTCACGGCTTTGTTTCTATGGCTTTGGGCTTTATCTGTTCCTGTACCAGAACGCATCAGGATAGGAACTATTATTACGAGCTTGCTGGCGACAATGCTGATTTGCGAAAGTCGTTGCAGATGAAGTCAGCCATCGGTGCCTTGTTCTCGTTTAGGTCATTCAACAAATGGATGAAAACCTCAGTCAAGTGGTATGCCCGTTGCAAGAATGACGATACTCGTTTTGTGGTGATTCCGTCGGGACGTAAGCATTTCTTTGGAGAGATTTATCTACGAAGAGATATGGTACGCACAAAAAAGCAGCCATTTGAAGGCGAGATGTGGAATGTCCCGGTCAATGTCGAACGGTATCTGACGAAACTATATGGTGATTGGAATCGGTTACCTTCCCTCAAAGATCGTGAACATCATGCTTTTTTTGCGTTTGATTTGGGTAAGTACGGCACAGATGTCGACTGAAGATATATTCTGCTGATATAAGTAATAGTAATATTCCGGGCGAAATGAGGAACCATGGATAAGGAGGGCAAGGTCTTCGTCGTAATATCTGCAGGCGGAGTCGGATCCCGTATGAAAGGGGCCAAACTTCCGAAACAGTTCCTCAAACTCGGTGGCAAACCGATTATTATTCACACCATCGATCATTTCGAACATCATCCCATGGTCGACGGTATTGTAGTTGTGTGTGTGTCAGGTTGGATTGATACATTCAAGCAACTGGCGAGAGAGAATCACTATACCAAGATCTTGGCGGTGGTTCCAGGAGGTTCTACCGGCCAGGAGTCTATTTTCAATGGGGTGTCGGTCCTTCATAATCGTCAGGATGTGGATGATGACCATTCAGTCGTATTGGTTCATGATGGTGTTCGCCCGCTTATCGACGAGACGACTATTACCGACTGCATTCAATCGGTATGGTCTTGTGGATGCACGGCTACAACGGCTCCATCGGTGGAAACCGTAATCAATGAGGAAGATGGATACGTCAGGGAAGTGCTCAATCGTGAGCATTGTAAATTGGCCAGAGCGCCTCAAGGATTCAGACTTGGCGATTTCTACCGTAAGCATTTACAAGCCAAAGAAGATGGAATCAATGATTTTGTCGATTCCATATCTTTGATGTCGCATTACGGGTACCGTATACATACCGTAGATGGGCCAATTGAGAATATTAAAATTACCACGCCAAGAGATTTCTTTACGTTTAAAGCCTATGTCGATATGCAGGAGGTCGCGCAAATATGGGAAGCATGAATAACGACAAGCTATTGTGGGACACTGCCGGTGCGGTGGCAAGTAGGCTATCGTTGGAGAGTCTGAGCGGTAAATCGGTGTTGCTTACCGGTTCGACGGGATTGATTGGTTCTCAGATCGTTCGTGTACTGCTTAAGGCCAATGAGAATAATGCCCTTGGTGTGCGGCTCATTCTTCCTGTCCGTAATGTGGAGAAGGCCAAGTCTCTATTCGGGCTGCGCAAGGATTGTGTTTATTACCGTTGGTCACTCGGTAACGAGTTACGGAAAGATTTTCCTGCTGACTATATCATTCATGCAGCCTGCACCACGTCAAGCAAAGATTTTTCGGAACGTCCGGTAGAGACGGCGATTTCAATTGTAAAAGGCACTTATCAGGTATGGCAATCTGCAGAAAGGATGAATGCCGCTCGGGCGGTCCTCCTTTCGACGATGGAAGTTTACGGGGAAACGACGGCCAGACCCATTCATGAGTCAGATTTGGGTTTTCTGGACTCTCTACGTCCGAGGAATAGCTATCCGGAAGCTAAACTGATGTCAGAGAATATTGTGTCGTCGTTCTGGTCTGAGTACGGCCTTTCGTCTTCTGTTGTGCGTTTGACGCAAACGTTTGGACAGGGGGTGAAACAGGACGATGGACGTGTTTTCGCGGAGTTCGGGCGTTCGGCATTGAGTGGAGAAAACATTGTTCTGTTCAGCGATGGTAAGAAGAGGAACACTTATCTTTCTGTAGATGACGCGGTACGGGGCATTCTGACAGTACTGCTTTGTGGGGAGCCAGGAAAGGCTTATAATCTCTCGAATGACGATACTTATTGTTCCATTCTCGATATGGCGCATATGGTTCTTGAACGGTTCGGTAAGCCGGGTTCAAAGGTCGAATTCGGCAACGACGCTGTTAGGGCGGCATCGTTCAGGAAAGGGAATGACATCCTGCTCGATACCTCTGCTATCAGGGCTTTGGGATGGGAACCCTCGCAGAACCTCGAGGAAATGTACAGACTTCTGTTTGCGTCATGGGGCGTAGCAAGTCAGCCGGATCCGTCGCCGAGTAAGAAATGAATAAGTAATGCAACAGGGACAATGGTATGAGTCTCGCTCGAATCTACCTACGGTTCTGGTGATGATGGCGACTTATAACGGGGCTGATTATATTGGGGAACAGATAGATAGCATTTTTCGGCAACAGGATGTTGCTGTTTCTCTATTGATTAACGACGACTGCTCAAGTGACAATACGATTGCTTGCTGTCAAGCTTATATCGATAAAGGATTCCCTATTACGATAAAAAGAAATATCGTCAACAAGGGTGGAACCCGTACTTTTTTGAGTATGCTCGATATGCCTGAAGCTGACGGGTTTGATTATTATGCTTTTTCTGATCAAGATGATTATTGGATGCCGGAGAAGTTGATCAAGGCAGTTGAAAAGCTCAGGAATACGGAGTCTCAGCCGGCATTATACTATTCTGATATCGAAAATGTAGATGCCTCACTACATGGGGGATCGAGAGAATATGGAAATTTCAGCGATGTTCCGGATTCTTTAAAAACGTTGTTGGTGTATAACTGGGCGTCAGGATGCACTATGGTGTTCAACCAACGTCTTCGTCATCTATTGCAGAGCTATGGAAATTATTCGGGACCTAGAATTCATGATGTGTGGGTGCATTTAGTTGCGAGAACCTGCGGTGTTGTCTGCCCTGATATGGGTAACGCGTACATCAAACGCCGGATTACCGGGCATAATCAGGTTGGGAAGCGAAATTTAGGAAGGTTTTCTTTTCAACGTGTGATGACATTGATTCAGCATGTTTTTCATCGTCCTGATCAGGATTTTACCAAGACAGCCCAAATATTATTGGCCCATTATTCCTCGATGATGGATAATGAAAGTCTGATGGTAGTAAAACAATTTGCAAGATTGCCTAAGAGTCTTTCGACGCGGTTGAGGCTTTTTGCCGACCATGATTATTGGCTTCCCTCGTTCAAGGAGACCATGCTCATGCATATCAAGCTTTTATGTAATAGGTATTAAGGGGCATCAATGAATACTTCTGTGTTGTTTTCTCTAGTGTTGATGCTGCTGAGTGTCGGTGTTTACTATTTGTTCGACCGAGATATGTTTTCCGTACCGGGTCTTTTTTGTTACGCTTTTACTATTTCTTCGTTCGCCTCGTTATATAACTGTATTCGTTGGCATGTCTCATTGAGTTGGAATGCAGCGTTGTTGCTGATAGCGGGTATTGTGACTTTTATCGTTGGCTCGTATATAACGTATAGATTGTGTCGACTGCGGTGGGGAGACTCTGCGAAGCAGGGCGTTGGCGTCACGATAATTTCATGTAGGTCATGGTCGTCTTGGGTGATGTGCATATTTGGGGCAGTAATAGTTTTCTTCTATTGTCGTGCCGTGATTCGTATTGTACAGCAAATTCCTCATGCTGATATCAGTAGTTGGAGCAGTATTATGGCGGCGTACCGCCAGTATTCCGCATATAACGTGCATAAGCCGTATGGGGCGGTGCCCACCGCGGTGGTTTATGCTGGATATGTCCTGACTGCCGTGGCTTATGTCTATTTATTTGTTATCATCAACAACCTTGTGGCGGAACGACGAATGACTTGGATAGCGGTTCTGCCGGTATTGATATATGTTGTCTATATTCTTGTTCAGTCTTCTAGAGGACCATTGATTGTCTTCGCCATTGCTGGCTTTATTATGTGGTGGGTTCTTTTCCGAAGGAAAAACTCATCTGCAAGGCTTTCAGGGAAGTCTCTTGCCGCGATTGTTGGACTTATAGCTGTTGGCTTGGCTGGATTCGTGGCGCTTAGTGGATTGGTCGGAAGAAAACTATCAAAGACGCCTTTTGACAATCTGATGATGTATGTTGGCGGATCGATAACGAATTTTAGCAGTTATCTCGATCATCCAGTTAGCACTTCTCCCTCCTCAAAATTATGGGGCGGCGAAACGTTCTATGCGTTGTATAGTTTTCTGGGTAGGCGATCGCACAATCCGAACTGGTTGTATTCTTATCAGCTTGAATATACATTCGCCAAAGATGGAATCAGCATGGGTAATGTCTATACCGCATTCCGTTACTATCTTCATGATTTTGGTTTCATCGGCATGTTTCTGTTCACTGCTGTTCAGGCCGTTCTTTTTACATGGCTGTATTATGTTGTAGTCAGTAGACTGCGTCAAACGAATATTGCATTGTCCGCCTCGGTGCAGATTATCGTGGCTTATCTCCTGGTGTCCGTAGTGTATTTCCCGATAGCTGATTGGCTTTTCCACCAGTATTTGGCGCCGGCCACGTTTGTTACTTTGGTTTTCATGGTGGTTATGTCTGTACTATTGATACGGTATCGGAAGCCAGCAGTAGCATGTTGTCTGTCCAAAAGCGGTTGAAGTCTTTGACTGGCTACTGGTACAAGGTAAAGGAACCGAATTTTGCAAGTTCGTAAGCTCGTGAGTAATGCGCTGGTCGCGTTTTTGGCGCAAGGAGTCTCCTTGACTCTCAGCGTGCTGACCTCATTGCTGGTACCTAAAATTCTTGGTATAGAAGAATTCGGCTATTGGCAGTTGTTCATTTTCTATACCAGTTATGCAGGCCTTTTCCATTTGGGTCTTAATGACGGTGTGTACTTGCTCAATGGCGGCCGCCACAGAAATGAATTGGATTCTAGATCGATCAAGGGGCAGTTCGCCGTTGGGACGCTGTTCCAGCTGATTTGCGCAGCGCTTATCTTTTTGGGTGCCTTGTCAGGGGGTTTCGGGGAAAAACGTTCGGCTGTCTTAATGCTGACTGCGATCTATATGGTGCTTACCAATGCCGCTGCTTTCTTGGGTTACGTTTTTCAGGCTATCAATGAGACCAAACTCTTCTCTTTTTCGGTGATTATCGATAAACTCGTATTTTTGGTTCCGTTGTGTGTGTTGCTGATATGCCGTGTCCGCACGTTTGAATGGTATGCGATTTTTTATGCCGTTTCGAAAACCTGTGCTTTTGTCTATTGCCTTTGGCGTGCAAAGGATATCCTCGCAGTAAAAGCTTATTCTCTGTCTCAATCGGCTCAATTGTCTTGGAATAGCATACGTGTAGGCATTAAACTGATGATTGCGAATCTCGCCAGTCTGCTTATTCTTGGTGTCGCCAGGTTCGTCATTGACTACAAATGGGGGATCAAGGTTTTTGGCAAGTTATCGTTTTCTCTGGCTTTGGTGAATTTCTTTATTCAGTTTGTTTCTCAGGCGAGTATGGTGCTTTTCCCTGCATTGCGGCAGAGTAATCGAGAAGAGCTGACCAACGTATACAGGCACATACGTGATGTGATGGAACTGGTGTTCCCGTTTATTTATTTGCTGTATTTCCCGATTGTCTGGATTATCAGCAAATGGCTTCCCGCGTATGCATCGAGCTTGGATTACTTCATTCTTTTGATGCCATTGTGCTTGTTTAATACCAAAATGGACATCTGTTGCACTACCTATTTTAAGGTGCTTAGGCGAGAGAAGCTCTTGCTGATAATCAACCTTGCGACGGTGGCGTTGAGCAGTGTTTGCGTGTTTATATTTGCGTTCCTGAAGCCATCGGTCTATTTGATTATTGGCTCAGTGGTTGTTGCTATTATTCTGAGGAGTTTTGTTTCCGAGATGCTCGTTAATAGACAGCTCTATGTGAAATCAAGTATATTGAGCGTTGAAGAGATCATGATTACCATTATTTTCATTGCGGTTGCGTTTATGCTTCCAGGTTGGTGGGCTGCCGGTATTTATGCGATTGTGTATGCAGTCTATCTGTTGATTAATCGGAGGGCTTGTAAGGATATGATTTCGGTATTTAAACGAGCGTTTTCGCAAAAATAGTCATTTATCGCGAGGGCAACAAGACAATAGGTGAAGAGGAAAAGCATGGCTCAAAGACAGATTGATATACGCAAATCGAATTTTTGAGCTTCTTCTGATGCTCTGTATATTCATGATTGTCTGGAATCACTTCTTTACATGGGGTGAAGTCTTCGCCAATTCGTCTATTGCCTATGTTCGTCAGTCTTGAACTGTAGAACGTGATTTGGGCTGTGCTGAGTATGAAAATTGGGCTCTTGCCGATCAATGTTTCTCTGAGGACCTATAGGGTCGAAGATACTGATAAAGCTGACTGATTGCGTATGCGGTCATGTCGATTCGCAAAATGCTGCTTCATGTGTTTCCATATTTTCGACACAAGATGTTGAACGGGATGGACGATAAGAAAATCAAATATTAGCGATATGGCAGTTAAGATTACGAATATTATTGTAACGAGTACAGCTCCAATGAGGATTTTTGCGATCGTTCTTCGGGGTATAGGGACCAATTCGTTGACTACATACCAGAGTATGCGTGCTCCAAGCCAGTTCTCATGAATCAGATAGACGCCGAACATTCCTGTTGCGGCGATATTGATGGTTCTTCTTGACCATGGATGACTGTTGGAAAGCACCGAAGCGAAGATGAGCGTGCCGATGATGAGGCCTGGCGTACGTATACTCATATTCAAAAGCGAGTTCCATCCAAAATATTTTGCAATAGGGGAGGGAACTGCCATCGCATAATGTACCATGCCGAATAGTACCATTGCAGCAAGCACGCCGCCAGTGCATTTTAGTGGAGAAATGTTTATCTTCTCGCCGTATTTCCTCAGATAGCCGCCGATGAGATAGCAAGTAATCGCGTACACGGTTGAGTCATAAGGCTGGAACGAACCGAGTCCTATGATTGGCAGTAAACTTATCACAATTAATCCGTATAAAAGGCACTGCATATATGTTCGATGAACATGGGTGATGACTACGTTCAATACCGGAACGAGCAGAAGCAGCAGAAAATACGCTGATACGAACCAATACTCGCGACTGATTACTGGCATCAGCATAAGTTCAACAGTATGAGTCCCGTTGAACCCCATCAATAGAGTACGTAGTTGTGGCCACCACCCGACTTTCCAGCCAATGAATCCTACTACCAGACAAGCGAAAGAGTATAGAAAAGTCTGAATCCATGTCGATACAAGCCTTTTAGCTTTGAATCGACTGGTCGACAGATAGTAGCCGGTGATGGAAAAGAATATGACCACGCCGACTTGTCCGCCATCTACAAGTAAATGAGCTACAGCTCCTCTGATTCCTGGTAACTCCAATAGTTTCCAGTTGATATGAATCGTAAAATGGCATAGGACAATCAAAAACATCGCGATTATACGTAGCGATTCGATCCTACTATCGCGAAGATTCGACGAATTCTGATGATTCGTTGGTGTTTTTGTTTTGCCGGTATTGATCATCAGACTTCGCACGATGCCTCTTTTCGTGAATAAATACCTACTCTGAGTAGCGTAAAACTACTTATTGTCGACTTTGATATGGCGAATGATGATTTTAGTTGCTGGATGAATGATTAATGTATCGAGGAACGATGCTAACAACGTCAGAGTGAGATACATAAGAATCACAATAACGACAAAAGTGAGAGCCTTTAATATTGCGGAATCAGGAGAAGGGAATAGCGCAGAGGCTTTTGCCCATACAAAGCGACAAGTCAGAGGATGCTGATGAAGCAGGTATACTCCGAACGTTGCCGAAGAGATTTTTAGAATACATTTTTTGAGAACCTCAGGAGCATGACGCATATCGATACGTCTGACAAGGATGAAAACGGCCGTGCCGATAATAATGGGAAGAATTCTTAGACTTGATTGTATGGTCCCTGGATTTTGGAACAGTAATGTCAGCCATGTTGAGTGCTGGTAGATGATATGAAGAATGGGAAACATGATAATTGTACAGAACACGCATGCTACGCACAATTTCCATGATTGGACTTTTGCATGAAGGGCATTCGGATACATCTGCAGCCAGCAGCCGATTAAATAAATGAGAATTGCGTATACATAGCTGTTCCACGGAGTGTAATAGCGGATTTTGAATGTTGCCCAGATGGCAAAGAAAAACAGCAGTAGAATAAGCTTCTCAAATTGTGATTGTGCGACGTGTTGGGCCATGGAATTAAGGAATGGGGACAACAAAATGAGAACTATGTAAGCGGTGACAAACCAATATGAGCCTTCTATGAACGGGAAGATGCCTTGTAAGATTGTTGGTACCAAGTGCTGGGGCTGCCAGAATGTAAGGGAATCGGGAGTCCGTGTTTCAGCTGTTTTGAGAGCTTTGATAAGAACGACAGCAATAAGAATAAGTGCAGAGTAGCAGAATGTTTGGAACCAGACTTTGAAAATACGACGTTTTGAGAAAGTTCTCTTGGACAAAAAGAAGCCGGTAATCAAGAAAAAAATGGTGACTCCAACCTGACCATACTGCACTACCACCCAACGTGTAATCAGCCCCCAGCTGGGTTCATAAGCATCTTTACTGCCTAGCCAAGGAATAAAAACAACAGCATGGCATGCCACAATCAGCAGCATTGAGACGATACGAAGAATCTCGATATTAAGTTCGCGGGAGTCGGGATGGGGAATTGGCTTGGAATCAGGATCTAGCATATTGTCTCAACTTTCACTTTTTGCCAGTATATTTAATGCTTCTGATTTTGTATCAACAACTAGGTTGTTTTAGCCGTTATGTGGAGAAAAGAAGAATGAGACAGGAATAAAAGTGAAGAATCCTTTTACGGTTTGAGGCATGTCGGAGAATGCCGCAACGAAGTTTGTTAAATTGGGCATGTCAATTTGATTCAGTATATTATTTAGTGTTTTGTTTTAAAATATCTATTTGCCGCCACTCTCACGTAGAATTACAAGTATGTCATTTGGTTTCGAGGAGGACCTGAAGGTCACCAAGACGAACATCCCGGGGCTGCTGGTGTTCGACCTGCCGGTGCACGGCGACAACCGCGGCTGGTTCAAGGAGAACTGGCAGCGCGCCAAGATGACCGCGCTGGGCCTGCCCGACTTCGGGCCGGTGCAGAACAACATCAGCTACAACGACAAGAAGGGCGTCACCCGCGGCATCCACGCCGAGCCGTGGGACAAGTACATCAGCATAGCCGCCGGCGAGATCTTCGGCGCGTGGGTCGACCTGCGCCCGGGCGAGAGCTTCGGCCAGGTGTACACGACCCGTCTCGACCCGTCGCGGGCGATCTACGTGCCGCGCGGGGTGGGCAACAGCTTCCAGGCCTTGCAGGACGGGACGGTGTACACGTATCTGGTCAACGCGCACTGGTCGCTGGAGCAGAAGAGGACGTACACGTTCGTGAACCTCGCCGACCCGGACCTGGGGATCGACTGGCCGATCCCGCTGGAGCAGAGCGAGCGGAGCGAGGCCGACCTGCACCACCCGATGCTCAAGGACGCCAAGCCCATGGCCCCCAAACGCACGCTGGTCACCGGATGCAACGGACAGGTCGGGAGGGCGGTCCAGGCTTATGTGAAGGAGCACGGGCTGCAGTGCTTCGACTTCACCGATAGGGATATGTTCGATTTCGCCGATCCCGTGGCTTATGAGAACTATGATTGGGATCTCTACGGCACCATCGTCAATGCTGGCGGCTATACGGCCGTAGATAATGCGGAGAACAATGAGGGTCGCCAGGCGGCCTGGCGCACGAATGTTCAAGGGGTGGCCCTGATAGCGAAAACTGCGCAGATGCACAACCTTACGTTGGTTCACATATCCAGCGATTATGTGTTCGACGGCGAAATCAAAGAGCACTCAGAAGACGAGGGCTTTGCGCCCCTTGGCGTCTATGGTGCGACCAAGGCTGCGGCTGATGTGATCGTATCCATTGTTCCTCGCCACTACATTGTCCGTTCCAGCTGGATTGTCGGCGATGGGAACAATTTCGTCAAGACGATGATGGGGCTGTCTGATCGCGTAGCCGATTCAAATGATAAATTGTCCCAAGTCACTGTGGTCGATGACCAATTGGGCCGTTTGACGTTCACTGAGGACATTACCAACGGCATCTTCCATCTACTCGATTCCGGTGCAGAATATGGAACGTATAATCTGACCGGTTCAGGGGCAGTGAAGAGCTGGGCGGAGATTGCAAAGCAAGTGTTCGAAAAGACCAATGGCAACGGCGACAAGGTAGTACCGGTTACCACGGAAGAATATTATAAGGAAGAAACTAAGCCGGTTTCTCCCAGACCGACAAACAGTTTTCTTGATTTGACGAAATTGGAGAAAACGGGATACAAGACAGCCGACTGGGAGGAAAATATGCTCGAATACATCGAGAGAGCGCGGCGGGCATAAGGAATCTCTGAGAATGTTCACATTGATTCATACTGATGCCGTTTATTGGTCGAAAAGCAAGATTCGCGAGTCATGGAACTAGACAATGTGCGGGTTCGTTTGCAAGCCTCGTGTCGCCCTCTGCATTTCCACCTGCTTGTGTAGTGTCTTGCTTAGACGGTGACTATCGTTAAACCGGCGGGCAGTTCGTGCCGGTGGATGAAGGGGAACGATGAGACGCAAGGACAAGGGCAAGGAATCCGTGTCGGGTAAAGCTGCCGTTGCACACGGAGGCAAGGGCGGCCCTGCTCGTGACGCAAGCAATGATGTTGACTCTGAGAAGGAGAATATTGCTGGCACTGAAGGCTTTGCAGGCTCTGGAGATGCCGGTTATTCGCCAGAGCGTGGCCAAGGCACAGCGCCCGTCATACCTGTCGGCGGATTTTTGGCTGAGACCCTTGCCGATTCCGAGAAGGAATCTTCCGAAGAGCAGGAACCGGCTATCGAGGAGCTGTCCATCAAAACGGCCAAAGCGCGCAAGATACCCAAGCAGGTCCGAATCTCGCTGATCGTCGTTGTCGTTTTGGTCATCGTGCTTGCGCTGACGGGTGTGAGTGCTTGGGGCTATGGCAATTTTCGCAAGATAACGGTGAGTGTCAATGGTTCCGCACAGCAGGTGAGCGCGAACACGACGCTCGGCAAACTGGCCGCGAAAAACGATAATTTTGGTGCGAAGCCCGGCGATTTGCTCTCTGTTTCGGGCAAGGTGCTCAAAGCGGCTGCGGGAGCGTCGGTGGTCTATACGCTCAACGGCAAGCAAATCAAGGCCGCGGATTCCACGAACAATTCGAGTGACAATAAAAAGAAGGGCTTCAAGTCGCAGGCAACAGCCGACGTCCCCGTCGCGCTTGACTCGATAAAGCTGCCCGAAAACGCGAAAATAACCGTAAAAGACGGCAAGAATCTGACCGAACAGCACGATGTCCGACGTACAATGGTTCCGTTTGGCGTCAGCGTCAACGGCCACGGCGTCATCCAAAAGCTTGTGCAAAGGGGCAAGCAGGGTGTCAAGGAAGTGTGGATCGGCAAGATTTCCGGTGAACAAGTGGACAAGGGCGTGGTCAAGGAGCCGAAGAACGTCATCGTCGATACGTTCTCGCCCAAGCCCGTAACGCACAAGGTCGTCGCTTTGACGTTTGACGATGGCCCCAGCCAATACAGCGGGCCGATTCTTGACATCCTGAAAGAGAAAGGCATCAAGGCCACGTTCTTCGATGTGGGCAATGGAGCCGCAGCGTGGCCGCAATTCGAGCAGCGCATGGTGGCCGAGGGGCATCAGGTCGCCAGCCACAGCTATTCGCATCCCGACATGTTCAAGCTCAATCCCGACCAGTTGCGTGACAACATCACCCAAGGGCTGGCCAATATCAAGGCGGCTTCCGGGATGACCACCAAGATGCTGCGTGCGCCGTACGGCAATTTCGGCCCCAATCAGTGGCTGCAGACCAGCGATCTGATCGATTATAACGTGATATGGACCGTCGACACGGAGGATTGGAAGAAGCCCGGGGCTCCGGCGATCGCCAACGCCGCGCTGTCGAAGGCGTACAACGGCGCGGTGATTTTGATGCATGACGGAGGCGGCGACCGGAGCGAGGACATCGCGGCGCTGCCCGGAATCATCGACGGGCTCAAGGGGCAGGGCTATGAGTTTGTGACGATCGATCAGCTCATGGCGATGAACGGCAAGTAAGCAAATAGGCAAGTAAGCAAGTAGGCAAGTAAGCAAGTAGACAAGTAGACAAGTTGGCAAGTGCAAGTCAGTAAGAGGCGAGGCTTTCCTGCTTTGACGAGCCGTTTGGTTGGCCGCCGTGTGTTGCACCGCGGTGCGTTGTGACGCAGTGTTGAAGAAATTGCTTTGGCTTTGTCTGGGGGAGTGTGTTGCTCGGTTCTATGTCGATCGGCTTTATGCAACAGATCTGCTAGTGGTGTTGAATATCGGTAGATATCGAACGTCAAGATGGTGACGCGCTAACGGGAGTTGTGTTGCAAATAGTCACAAAACCTGTGTACTATATGTGTGCTAATGTTAAGTTTTGTTAGGTTGCAACACGATGCAAGGAGCATACAATGACAACTGTGTTGGTTACCGGAGGAGCCGGATATATCGGCACTCATACTGATATCGAACTGCTGAACAAGGGCTATGACGTCATCAGCATCGACAATTACGTCAATTCGGTGCCGGAGGCGCTTGATCGCGTCAAGACCATCACCGGCAAGACCGTGAAGCGCTACGACGGCGATGTGCGCGATGAGGAGCTGATGAACCGCATCTTCGAAGAGAACGACGTCGACTGGGTCATCCACTTCGCCGGCCTCAAGGCCGTGGGCGAGTCCGTCGCCAAGCCGATCGAATACTACGACAACAACCTCACCGGCACCATGGTGCTCCTGAAGGCCATGCGCGACCACAACGTCAAGAAGTTCATCTTCTCTTCGTCCGCCACCGTCTACGGCGCGGCCGAGCACTTGCCGCTTACCGAGGAGAGCCCCGTCGGCGGCACCACCAACCCCTATGGCACCTCCAAGCTCTTCCAAGAGCAGATTCTGCGCGACGTCCATGTCGCCGACGATTCATGGACCATCGTGCTGCTGCGTTACTTCAACCCGGTCGGCGCGCACGAGTCTGGCTTGCTCGGCGAGGATCCGAAGGGCATTCCCGCCAACCTCACCCCGTACATCGCCAAGGTGGCGCTGGGCGAGCTCAAGGAGGTCCAGGTCTACGGCAACGATTACCCGACCCCTGATGGCACCGGCGTGCGCGACTACATCCACGTCGTCGATCTCGCCCGCGGCCATGTCGCGGTGATCGACCACATCAACAAGCCCGGCGTCTATACCTACAACCTCGGCACCGGCCACGGCTACTCGGTACTCGAGGTCATCAAGGCCTATGAAAAGGCCGCCGGCCATAAGATTCCGTACGTTATCAAGCCCCGTCGCCCCGGCGATATCGCGGCTTGCTATGCGGATTCCTCCAAGGCCGAGCGCGAGTTGGGCTGGAAGGCTGAGCTCGGCATCGACGAGATGGCCGCTTCTTCGCTGAACTGGCAGACCAAGAACCCAAAGGGCTTCCGTAAGGACTGACCTCGTGGTCTGATTGCTGGCCGTGGACTGATTGCTGGCCGTGGGCTGGCTACTGATCCTGCGGGCCGGCTGTTGCCATAGTCTGGTTGCTGATCCCATGGATTGGCTGTCGGCCTCATGAACTGGCTGCTGGTCTGTGGATCGACTGGTCTGTGGATCGATTGGGCCCCACGACTACCGGAGGTTTTGCGACGCCAACCACACGTTTAGCGTCGCAAAGCCTCCGGTAGTGTCGTTTAGTGGATGATTTGTGACGCAATAAGGCTAAAAAGCGTCGTGATTCCTCCGCTAGGTCCAATTGGTGGAGGTTTTGCGACGCCTAAACGTCTGGTTTGTGTCGTGTTTCCTCCAGTAGGGCCTGTTGGTGGCGATTTTGCGACGCAACAGGGTTGAAAAGCGTCGTGATTCCTCCAATAAGGCCGATTGTTGGTGGTTTTGTGACGCTGAGGGTGTGGTTTGTGTCGCGTTTCCTCCAGTAGGGCCTGTTGTTGGAGGTTTTGTGACGCAATAAGGCTAAAAAGCGTCGTGATTCCTCCAATGGGATCAGTTGGTGGAGGTTTTGTGACGCTAAACATATGGTTTGCGTCGCAAATCTTCCACTAGGGCCAATTGGCGGAGGATTCACGACGGCTGCGGGACGCGGCTTGCTTGATTCCTCCAGCAGCTGTCCGGCAAGAGGCTTTACATGTGGTGGCCCACGCTCATTTACCTGCGCTGGGCCAAGCTCATCGAATCGAAAGACGGGATCAGAGCGCAAAGAAGAGGGAAGCAATTACGCAGTCGCAATCGCTTCCCTCTTCCATCTGTTGGCTCAGTAAATCGAATCAGTAGTTGTGGTGCACCAACCAGTACTGATAGGCACCTTGCACGCCGCCGTACTTAGCGCAGTAGCCCCAGAACCACTTGAGCTGTGTCTGATAGTTGGTGGCCCAGTCCGCGCCGGCGCTCACCATCTTGCTGCCGGGCAATGCCTGGGGCAGGCCATAGGCGCCGGAAGGATTCTGCGCGTTGACGCGCCAGCCGGATTCGTGGCTGATGATGTAGACGGTGGCGGTGAAGTCCGCTTCCGACCCGCCCGTAGAGAGCAGATAATCGTGTGCCCACTGCTGCATCTCGCCGACAGGAACAGTGGAACCGATGTTGGCGGCCGCGCTGGACACAGAAGTATTGGAGCCGGTGCCGACGAGGATGACCTTGTCGACCGGAGCCTGCTTCACAAATGAAGTGAATACGTTGGAGGAGATGGTCTTCTTGCCGGCCTTGGTGACCAGGCTTGTGGTCTCCATGACGCCTTCCTGGCCCTCGGATTCCACTTTTTGCTGGCCCTTGGGCAAGTCGGAGGTCTCCTTGGTCACGACGTTGAAACCGATGGGTGCATCCGAGGTTTCAAGATTCGCGTCGGCGCGCTCAATGGTGATGACGGTTGATTCGTTGACCTTGGTCTTCAGGCTTGGGGTGACAACGTCGCCGGTCTCGAGGGTGATGTCGCCCTGGTCGAGCACGGACTTGACGTTAGTGAAATGGGAGCCGACCACGGCGCGGTTCTTGCCGTTGATCCTGACGGTGACGTAGGTGTCTCCGGCCTTGCCGCCGCGAAGGTCCTCGCGGTCTGCGCCGCGGGAGACGCCAAGTGCGTTGGTGTCTGTAGCGGAATATGAAGTGATTCGGTTGAGGGAATCCTGACTTGCATTATGCGAATGGATGACGACAGCGCTGCCGCCTATCAATGCCACAACCGCTAGTGCGCCGGCCGCGATCTTCGTCCACTGGCGTTTGCTCAGCGACCTCAAGGTCTTGGTTTGCTTACGGTGGTTAGCCATATGCTGTTAATGCTCCTAGGTAGTCCTACAGTTTCTGGCACGTCGAATAAACGAGGTGCCGTTCGGTTTCCTCTCAACTCTTTTCGCACGTCCCTAGCGTGCGAGATGCAACGCCGCAACTTACTTAATCCGCCTTGGCAGATACATCACTACATCACAAAACAATCATAATTATAACGCAGTGGCACGAAAAATCGTTTTATAAATGGTCAAAATATAGCAATTATTCATAAATAAATGGCGCTTTGCCCTGAAACGCCGTTATTTTGTCGCTTTATGACCGATATGCCGTTAGCCGAACATTGCCGGCTAACGGCATACCTCATTACGTGAAATTATGCGAAGATCATTCGAAAATTCTGTGAAGTCCGATCGAATTGACCGGCCTGAGCAGCTCGTCTAGATTCAGGCGTTGGCGCCTTGCTCGGCATCGACGTCAAGGGCGCGGGCCTGCTTGATGACCTCGTCCAGGTCGGAGGCGCGAAGGGCCCCAGCCTGTTTGAAGATGATCTGGCCCTTCTTGGCGATCATCAGCGTGGGGACGGCCTGGATCTCGGCCGCTGTGGCAAGCTCCTGATTCTGGTCGATGTCGACCTTGCCGAAGACGATGTCGGTGTTGGCCTCGCTGGCCTTCTCGTAGACCGGACCGAACGCCTTGCACGGGCCGCACCAGGTGGCCCAGAAATCAACGAACACCAAGTCGTTGTTGGTGATGGTCTCTTCAAAGTTCTTTGCCGTCAAAGTCTGCGTTGCCATGATATGGCTCCTTCCGCTTGTGCATTGCATCGTTGTGTGGTCGTTTGCCTTACGCGCGATGTATTATCCAGTTTCGCAGTAAACCCCAACAAAGCTACGCCAGTGACGAAACGGCGGTTCGATTTGCGCATTCGTCAGCCTGACACACGATAATGGAGCCATGGCAGTCTTGAATGATGAAGTGCCCGACGAGGGTGATTTCGATGCGGGGCGGCATCGTGGCGAATTCGATGGCATCACGCCCGAGGATTTTGTACGCGGCGGCAGCAATGGCAATCCTCCGGGATGGCTTTCGCCGCACGATATCGACGAAGCCCGTGCCAAACTGCCCATCGTCTACGCCGAGGTGGTTCCTGTGCGCACCGACGACATGGGGCGGATTTCGCAGGTCGGTTCCCTGTTGCGCGTGCGTGACAGCGGTTCCGTCGAACGCACGCTGATCACCGGCCGCATTCTTTTTCACGAGACCATCCGCGAGGCCATCGCACGCAATATCGCCAAGGATCTGGGCGATCTTGCCCTGCCGATCCTGCCCGCGAGCCTGCAGCCTTTCACCGTCGCCGAATTCTTCCCGACCCCGGGTATTTCCGAGTTCTACGATCCGCGCCAGCATGCCATCGCGCTGTGCTATGTGATCCAGATTTCCGGTGATTGCAAGCCGCTCGACCCCGCGCTGGACGTGGAATGGTGCGATGTCGAGGGCAAACAGCTCGATACGTTCATCGCCCAGATGTCAGGCGGGCACGGCCAGATCGTGCGTCGCGCGCTATCGTGGGCCGGTGTCGGCGCGTAAGTGTTTCGGCTGAGACTTTGGGCTGCGAAACGGGTGTATGGTATCGCGTTTTCGCAGTCTTCATTCGTTGATTTGGCATACAAGATATTGCATGGTTGAAAATCGATTGACGATGATGACCATGATGTCGTGTGCCGGGCAGAAAAGAGTGGCATGAATATTCGTATTGATAATAAGGTCTATCGTTCCGGCAAAGGCATACCGCTGATTCTGCTGCATGCATTCCCCGTGGATGCACGGATGTGGGACGATTGTGCGGCAAGTCTGATTCGGTTGGGCGGCGAGCGTGGGGTGGAGCCGTTCCCGATCTGGGCGCCGGATACGCCTGGTGCCGGCGACGCCTCGATACCTGATGCGCAAGCCAGCGGAGCGCTCGCCGATGACGGCGCTTACGCCGAGGCGATGGACAAAGTGGCCGAAGCCTACGTTTCGATGCTGCATGTTGCCGGCTATGAAAAGGCCGTTTGGGTGGGCCTTTCGATGGGTGGTTATCTGGCGATGGATATTCAACGGCTGTTTCCCGGGTCTGTTGCCGGGCTTGCCCTATGCGACACCACCACCTTTGCGGACAGTCCTCAGGCTCGTGCGAACCGTCTGAACGTCGCCAAAACCTGCGAGGAAGACAACACCGTGGATCCGGTGATGCATTTCGCTCGTCCGCAAGCAGGCGATTCGAGCATCAAGCGCAGCCCGCGTTTTGAGGAGCTGCTGGCCGGCTGGATACGTGACCAGCGGCCGGAAGAGCTTGCCTGGCGCGAGCGCATGGCCGCCGGACGCATCGACACTACCGACCAGCTGTCGCATATTGCCGTTCCGGCCGCAGTGGTCTGCGGGCAGAACGATCCTTCGAGCCCGCCCGATAAGATGCGTCCGATTGCCGATGCCATGACCTCCACTTCCGTCGCGTTCACCGCGATCCCGGATTGCGGCCACTTCAGTGCTGTCGAGCATCCCGACGCCGTTGCCAACGCCTTGCTTGACCTGGTTGAACGGGTGCCTGGCCGCCGGTGAGGCTGGTTGCCCCGTTGTCTACCGTCATAAAAGTGCATGTTGCGCCCGCTAACGTGCGTTTTCTTGACGCTGCTGTCTGGAAGGTGCGTGTTGGGTGGGCCAGAGTGTGTTTTCTTGACGCTGCTGTCAGGAAGGTGCGTGTTGGGTGGGCCAGAGTGTGTTTTTCTGACGCTGGCGTCACAAAGGTGCATGTTGTGCCTGCTAAAGTGCATGCATCTGACGTTGCTGTCAGGAAGGTGCGTGTTGGGCGGGCCAGAGTGCATGTATCTGACGCTGCTGTCAGGAAGGTGCATGTTGCGCCCGCTAACGTGTGTTTTTCTGACGCTGCTGTCAGGAAGGTGCGTGTTGGGTGGGCCAGAGTGTGTTTTTCTGACGCTGCTGTCAGAAAGGTGCATGTTGCGCCCGCTAACGTGCGTTTTCTTGACGCTGCTGTCAGGAAGGTGCGTGTTGGGCGGGCCAGAGTGCGTGTGTCTGACGCTGCCGTTAGAAAAGTGCATGTTGGGTGGGTCAGAGTGCAGGTATCTGACGCTGGCGTCAGGAAGGTGCAAGTTAAGTGAGCCAGAGTGCATGTATCTGACGCTGGCGTGCAGAAAGTGCCTCGGTGATGGACAGGGCTGCCATGGTTATGAGATTATGGTTCATCTGTTACGGTGATATATATAATGACGCAGATAATTGAAGGAGATGGAGACGTCTCCCAAAGCTAAAGAGGTTGACATGGCTGCTTCGTTCTCATCGCTGGCGTTGACGCAGATGCTGCCCTTCTTGCCGCTCGCGCAGGGCGATATCGATTACCAGGCCGAACGCAGAAGCGACCCCAGTCTGATTGCCGATGTGCTCTCGCGTCCCTCGACCACCGTCATCTTCGTGCGTGACGGGCTCGTGGCCGTTCCCGACGGGCAAGCGGCACGGGTTGATTTCGAAACCACGAAGATGCGTCTGGCTACGGTGCCGGGCCAATACGTATTGCGTGCGATAACAAGACAAGCCGGCACAGGCGCTGATGGTTCGAAGGTACTGGCAAAAGGGGTGGCAGCTAGTGAAGGGGACCTTGCTGCAGGCGCGGGTCAAACGGTCGGCGAAATCGCGAACCGACTTGGGCTTATCCCCATATTCCTCGGCAGCTATGGTGTCGGCAGCGAGCGTCCTCAGTCGGTTGTCGCTCTTGACGTATCGGTTTTTGCGGACAGGGCAGAAGGTTTGAAGAACGGCGAGGGGAATCCGCAGGCCGCAACCGCCAACGCCACGGCAATGGCAGGCGATGCCGAGCCTCAAGCAGGCGATGCCGAGTCTCAGGCAGGCGATGCCGAGCCTCAAGCGGTTAACACGAAGGCCGAAGCAGATGATGCCGGGTCTCCGGCGGTTGGCGTGAAGGCCGCGGCAGGCGACGCTAGGTCTGAGGCAAGCAGCACCAACCCCGAAGCAGACAGCCAACTGATAAAACGAGCCGGACGCAACCAGATACTCGAACGCGCCTTGCAGCGTTTCGACTGGGTATCGTTGATGGGCTTCGCCCCGCATGCCTCGGCCCGTGAAGCAGGTGAGGCCACCACCGCGGCGTCCTTGAGCAACTGGCACCGCTCCCAGAAGCACTGCCCGCGCTGTGGTTGCCCGGTGGTGCCGGCCATGTCCGGTTGGGCCCAGCGCTGCACCAATGAACAATGCAAGGCACATCGTTCGCCGCTGTTCGCCCGTATCGAGCCGGCTGTCATCGTCTCCATTGTCGACGGACACGATCGTTTGCTGTTGCAGCATAACAAGGCGTGGAAAGATCCATCGCACTATTCGGTATGCGCGGGGTTCGTCGAGGCCGGAGAAAGTCTTGAGCATGCCGCCAGGCGCGAGGCCGCCGAGGAAACGGGGCTTGCGCTCGGCGAGGTGAGGTATCTGGGCTCCCAGCCATGGCCCTTCCCGGGTTCGCTGATGGTCGCGTTCAAGGCGAGGGCCCTTGGCACGGATGTCAAGGTGGACGGATGCGAGACGCTCGACGCCCGTTTCCTGACCAGAGACGAATTCACCGAAGCGCTGGCCCAAGGCACGATGGCGGCTCCGGGCAAGGCGACCGTCGCCCGCTATATGATCGAGGAGTGGTACGGACGGGAATTGTAGTGCCGAAATTGGTTGTTCCCCTCACATTCACTATTTTCAATATTGAGACGTCTTTCGGCTATCTGTTGAGACGTTTTGTTTTCGCGATATGGCGAGTGGCTTCGTTTCGCGCTTTGCGCAATACCGGGACGTCATATCTCTGGGATAATCTTGTACTTCAGTACGCTGAGAAGGGGTATGTGGAGGAAGTAATGAACAACGTGAACAACTACGGTAACGAGCCTGAGGCCTTGACGAGCGAAATGAGTCAAGCTGATATCGCCGCGCTGGGTATCGAGGCTCGTGTGCAACCCAAGAAGCAGGGGAAGCACCGTCTGGCGATCATCATCGCCGCCGTGGTTCTTGCGGTGCTGGTCATTGCTGTGGTGGCATCGTTCTTCGGTGCACGTTGGTATTACAAGGATAAGGCGGCTCCGGGAGTCCGTCTCGGTAACGTGGCCGTGGCCGGTCAGAACGCAGCCCAGCTGGAAAAGACCGTTGACCAGCAGGTGAACAACTCGAAGGTCATCATCGCCGACGGACAAGGCAAGAAAGCCTCCGCCTCTTTCAAGGACCTGGGCGTGAAGGTCGACACCGACAGGACGGTGCAGGACCTGCTGGCGGCCAAGGGCGAGGGCGCGGGTCGCGTCGTTCCCTTCCAGAAGGCCGACGTCAAGCTTGCCGCGAATGTCACCGATCTGCCGATTGACACGTATCTGACCAACACGTTTGTCAAGGACCACGACAAGGCCGTGCCTTCCAGCGTCGTCTTCGACGCCAACTCCAACGCCTTCGTGGCCAATGCGGGGCATGGCGGGCGCTCGCCGGAAATGAGCGGTGTCAAGAATTCCGTCAATACCCTGATCGCCGACCCGGGGCAGACCGAGTCCGTCAAGATTTCCTACAAGACCATCGACACCCCCATCACGCAGGCCACGGCCCAGAGTGCTGCGGAGTCCGCCAACAAGATCCTTGCCAACAAGATCGTCATCGGCAACGGCGATGCCGGCAAGTTCGAAGTGCCGGTCTCGCAGCTCGCTGCGTGGATCAAGCCTGACGCCGATTTGGAGAAGGGATCCATCAAACTCGACATCGACAAGAACGCGATCGTCAATTACATGAACACCGAGATGCCCAAGCAGCTCAACCAGGACATGGTCAGCCAGCAGGACATCGTCGACGGCTCGGGCAACGTGCTCGTGACCATGTCCAAAGGCGTCGACGGCGTCAAGGTCAAGGACGGCGGTGCTGTGGCCGATCAGGTCTACAACGCCATGACCAGCGGTCAGCCGGCCACCATCCAGGCGGCGGCGGACATCACCAAATTCGATGTCAAGCAGACCAAGTCCGAAATGCGCATCGTCGTCGATCGCTCCACCCAGACCGCGACCATCTACAAGGACGACCAGCAGGTGCAGTCCTTCCCCGTATGCACGGGTAAACCGGGCCATGAGACCAGCCTGGGCAACTACGTCATCAACGTGCGCTACACCGTGCAGACCATGCGCGGGCCGGGTTACGTCACTCCCAACGTGCAGTGGGTCAGCTACTTCAACGGCGGGCAGGGCTTCCATGGCGCCCCTTGGAATCCTACGGGCATCGGCACGGGTGACCCGGCCGGCCACGGTTCGCACGGCTGCGTCAACATGAACATCTCGGATGCCAAGTGGATCTTCGACAACTGCCCGCAGGGCACGCTGGTCCAGGTCGTGGGTGCTCAGCCTGGCGGTCCGGTGCGGTAAACGCGTCATCAGCCAGCTTTCAATTACGGACGCCCTGTTGAGCTGTGTGAACGGGGCGTCCAATGTATTTCAATCAGTGCCGTAACGTTGCCGTCAAGGTGAGGACACCGGACAGAATGTGTCCGACGCTTTCGAGCAAAGATGAGGCGGTCTGCGTGAAGGCCGAAAGCCGGGACAGCTGTTTCACGACATATGGAACTGACGTGGGTAATGCGGTAGTCTGAGTATATGAACGAAAACGTTATGAATGATTTTGACCAAACCAAAGACGTCGACACCGCCACCGGAGCCTCCGATTCGGCGGTGGCCGGCGCTTCTTTCCAATCCCCGGCCCCTGCTTTGGATGTGCCCGATCACCTGCAATATTCCGCCGATCACGTATGGGTCGAGGATGTCGACGGTCTCGCCGTCATCGGACTGACCGAATACGCGGCCTCGCAGATGGGTGAAATCGTCTATGTCGATCTGCCCGAGGCGGACACCCCGGTGCGTGCCGGCGACGAAATCGCGGAAATGGAAAGCGCGAAAACCGTGCAAAACCTCATCTCGCCGGTCGAAGGCACCATCAAATACGTCAACCAGGCTGTCTCCGACGATCCTCAGGTCATCACCAACGACCCGTACGGCGAAGGCTGGATTCTGAAAATCGAAATGGATGACGACGAGCCGGAGTTGATGGATGCGGACCAGTACGTCGCCATGGTCCGTCGCGCGGAGTAATCGCACAGTCGACACCAAATAATGATTTAGAATAATTGAGTATTGATGACTAATATATTAGTCAATAACTGACAACTTATACTAATAAAGCAAACACACACCTATCGTAAACGAACGGAAACCAATGGCACGCAAACGAGCGAAACACAGCGACAGCTCGGCGCAGGTCAACCAGATGATGACTGTACCGATTGAGGTGCATCGTGCTTCCAGTTCGTTTGATTCTCCGAAAGCCGTCGGCGCCTCCCATCGATTCGGCGAGCCCTTGGTCTGGTGTGGTCGGAAGGTCGCCACGAAAGGCTTCGGCGCGTGGACGCGATTTTCGACCGGTCTGGTTCGCAGGTTGGGTTGGTATCCGAAGGTCGAACCCTACGCCGGCTACGGCACCGATGACTATGCCAGGCTCGTCTGCCGGACGGTGATGGCACCCGGCGGTTCGCGTTCCGGCGAGCTGATACGTGGTATCCGAGGCATGTTTGCGGTGCCGGCAGCCAAGGTGCGCGTCAAGATCGAAATCGACGGTGTGCCGGTCAATCAGGTGCAGGTCGGGGTTTCCGAGATATACGACCGATACGATTCCTCCCGGGAAACAAGCTCGGTATACGCCGTTTCCGACAGTTCCGGATATCTTGATCTGGTGGCCGAGCGCGGCAACACCCCGGGCGTTCATGTGGTCTCCTATGAGGTCGCCGGCCGCAAAAAAGTCACGTCGGAGCTTTTTGTGGTGCCTTCCGGCACAAAAGTAGGCATCATCACCGATGTCGACGATACCATCATGGTCACTCAGGCCCCAAGCCCGATGAAAGCGGCCTATAATCTGTTCTTGATCAACCCCGCGAAACGCAGCACCGTGCCGGGAATGAGCGCGCTGTTCACGCGGCTGGCCGACATGATGCCGGATGCGCCGTTCTTCTATCTGTCGACCTCGCCGTGGAACATCGAAAGTTCGATTCGCAATTTCATCGCCGAGCAGGGCTATCCGGCCGGTCCGTTGCTGTTGCGCGACCTCGACCCGCGGCCCAAGACCTTCGTTCCCTCCGGCGTCGAGCACAAGCTTCAGTTCGCCGAGCAGCTGATGGAGGATTTTCCGGATATGAAATTCATCCTCATCGGTGACGACGGGCAGAAGGACCCGATGACCTACGCCACAATCGCACGACGCCATCCCGGCAGGGTGCTGGCCATCGCCATCCGCGAGTTGAGCCCGAGCGAGTCTTCGGCGTTGGAGCAAATCGCGGGATTCACGGCTACACAGCCGATGCCGGTTACCGACGTTCCCGTTTTCATCGGCACCACAGGGGCCAACATCATGAAGACGATGCTGCCGTACTTGCGCCAGATATTGGGCATCCGCTAGATTTTGCCGTTCGTTCGATGAGTTATAGGCTTGATGCTTATGACTGATGAAACGAACATGGCGGCCTCGACGCGGCACGCCGATACCCCCGCTGTTCCGCATGCCTTGTGCAGACCGCACGCGCGTAGCGTTCACGGCGATACGTTCATTGACCCCTATGAGTGGATGCGCGACAAGAATTCACCGGAATTGCAACGATTTGTGCGTGAGGAAAACGAATATTACCAGGCCCGCACGGCCGGTTTCGACGGACTGAAACGCCGCCTATTCGAAGAGCTCAAGTCACGGGTCGACGAGACGGACATGTCCGTGCCGACGCGGATGGATGGCTATTGGTATTTCGTGCGCACCCAGGAAGGCAAACAATACGGAGTGCAGTGCCGCCTGCCGATCGCAGGGCCGGATGATTGGGATCCGCCGCAAATCAAGGCCGGCGACGCTCCGGGGGCGAATCCGGGGGAGCAGGTCGTTTTCGATCCGAACGTCGAGGCAAAAGGCCACGATTTCTTCCGTCTGGGAGGGCTTGACCTGACCCGCGACGGCCGTTGGCTGCTCTACGGCACCGACACCGTAGGCAGCGAACGCTATGATTACCGCATCCGCAGCCTCGAGGACGGCCACGAGCTGCCCGAAATTTTCAAGGGTATTGCCGAGGCCTGCTTCACACCCGACGGCAAGTGGGTGTTCTACACGATGCTCGATCAATCCTGGCGGCCATATGCGGTTTGCCGGCACCGGGTCGGCACGCCTGTCGATGATGACGTTGAGGTGTTCCGCGAATCCGACGAACACTTCTGGATCAGCGTCGGGCTGAGCTTCGACGAACGCAACATGGTCATCGGCTGCTCGTCCAAGACCACCAGCGAGGTGCTGATGCTGCCGGTCAGCGACCCGGAAGGCGAGTTCCGGGCGTTCATCCCGCGGCAGGAAGGCGTCGAATACGATGTCAGTTTCGCCAGCTTCGAAGGCGCGGGCGTTGGCGGGGCCGATATCCCGCTGGCACTGGTCTATCACAACGCGAACAACCCGAATTTCGAGGTTGATGTAGTCGACTTGAATGCCCATGAACCGCCGTATGCGCTGGGCGAAGGTGTAATCGTGGCGCAGGGTTCGCCTTACGGTTGCGAGCGCGGCGATGAGGTCGAGTCGGGGGCGAGCGGACTACCGGTCAATACGCCGTATAGCAATCTCGACAACCCTGACATCCTGCGCGGCGCTCGCGGGCTGGGTATCGAGGGCATCGCGATGTACCGCAATTTCGTTGTGCTGAGTTATCGCAACAACAGCCTGCCCCATATCGCGGTGATGAGAAAAGACGAAGCGTTGCAGGATTTCCTGGCTCATCGTCCGTGGCACTTCCGCGAGCTCAAACCAGACGAGAACGGCAGCAACCGGCATCTCTATTCCATCGGGGCCGGCGGCAATCCCTCCTACAATGTGCCGCGGCTCCGCTACTCGTTCGCAAGCTATACGCAACCCGGGCAGCTGCGCGAGTTGGACGTGGCCACCGGCACCAGCAGGCTTCTGAAGCGTGCGAAAGTGCACGGCGGTTTCGACGCCGCGAACTATCGCGAGCGCCGTATCTGGGTGCGGGTGCGTGACGGCGAGCTCGTGCCGGTCTCCCTGGTCTGGAGGCAGGATTGCTGCACGGCCATGGGCGCGCTGGGCGAGGATTTCAGCGGTATCGACCTGCTTGATGGTGCAAATGACAGGTCTGAGAATCCTCACTCTGTGGCGTCTTTGGTGTCTGCCTCGCCGATGTTCATCACCGGTTACGGGGCCTACGAGGCAGACAGCGACCCCGGTTTTTCCGTGGCGCGAGTGAGTATGCTCGACCGTGGTGTGCTCTACGCCGTGGTGCATGTGCGTGGCGGCGGCGAGATGGGCCGTGCCTGGTACGAGCAAGGGCGAAGGCTTCATAAACGTAATACGTTCAATGATTTCGTGGATGCTACCAAAGCCTTGCAGCGGGCGGGACTTGCCGATCCGAAACGCAGCGTCGCCAATGGTGGTTCAGCGGGAGGCCTCTTGATGGGTGCCGTGGCGAATATGGCTCCGGAATGCTATGCGGGCATCGAGGCCGACGTGCCGTTTGTGGACGCGCTCACCTCGATTCTCGACCCGTCGCTGCCCCTGACGGTCACCGAATGGGACGAGTGGGGCGATCCGCTTCACGACAAGGCCGTCTATGACTATATGAAGTCGTATTCCCCTTACGAAAACGCGCCGTTCGGCCATTGGCAGGGGGATTCGGAACCCTGGCAATCGGATCGGATTACTGAAAAGCGTGCCTTCGGAAAGCAGGATGCTGATGGTGGCCATGTCTCCGATTCCGCTGCCTCGTACTATCCGAAGATTTTCGCCACCACTTCGCTGAACGATACCCGTGTGCTCTACGTCGAACCGCTGAAATGGATCGCCCGTCTGCAATCGCAGGGCGTCGACGCCATCGCGCGCATCGAGGTCGAGGCCGGTCACGGTGGGACTTCCGGGCGCTACAAGCAGTGGCAGGAAGTCAGCGACGAAAACGCCTGGTGTCTTCATACCATGGGAATCGAAGAGTAGCGAGATACCCTTATTTGCTCTCATATCACTTTCTTGGTGGCACCAAGTTGTCCGAAATTTTGAGAATAGGGGTTGAATCTCCGTATTTTGGCCTGCTTGGTGCACCAAGTTGGGTGGAAATGTGTCTTTAGGTGTTGAATCTCCGTATTTTGGCCTACTTGGTGCACCAAGATGGGTGGAAATGTGTCTTTTGGTGTTGAATCTCCGTATTTTGGCCTGCTTGGTGCACCAAGTTGCCCGGAATTTTGAGAATGGGTGTTGATTCTTTGAATTTTGGCCTACTTGGTGGCACCAAGAGCCTTCAAAACGGAAGAAATCGCGGAATCGGTGATGTCCATTTGCTGGACCATATAGTGGACAGTGCCGAATTCGGTACTAACGTCGCGGCTATGAGCACTAAAAAAACATATCATATCGCCGTCATTCCAGGCGACGGCATTGGCAAGGAAATCATTCCTCCTGCCCAGCAGGTCATGGAGAAGGCTATGCAGGGTGTGGCCGATTTCGAGTATGAGGACTTCGACCTCGGCTCCCAGCGTTATGTGCGTGATGGGGCTGTGCTGCCTGACGAGGACCTCGAGCGTATCAAGAAAACCGACGCCATTCTGTTGGGGGCCATTGGCGACCCTCGGCTTGACGTACCGGCCGGCTTACTTGAACGTGGTTTGCTGTTGAAACTGCGTTTCGATCTTGACCAGTATGTCAACCTGCGCCCGTCCAAGCTCTACAAAGGTGTCGAGTCCCCGTTGAAGAACCCGGGCGACATCGATTTCGTCGTGGTGCGCGAAGGCACCGAAGGCCTCTATTGCGGCGCAGGCGGCGCGATCCGCAAGGGTACGCCCCACGAGGTGGCCACCGAGGTCTCCATCAACACGGCCTACGGCGTCGAGCGCGTGGTGCGTTACGCCTTCGACCTGGCGATGAAACGCAAGAAGCACGTCACGCTGGTGCACAAGAAGAACGTGCTGATCAACGCCGGCGATATGTGGCAGCGCATCGTTGACAAGGTGGGCGAGGAATACCCCGAGGTCAGCCACGATTACCTGCACATCGATGCGACCACCATCTTCATGGTCACCGAGCCGTCCCGCTTCGACGTGATCCTGACCGACAACCTCTTCGGCGACATCATCACCGACGAGGCCGGTAGCGTGGTCGGCGGCGTCGGCTATTCGGCGTCCGGCTGCATCAACGCAACCAACGAGTACCCCTCGATGTTCGAGCCGATCCACGGCTCCGCCCCTGACATCGCCGGCAAGGGCATCGCCAACCCGACCGCGACCATCCTTTCCACTGCGATGCTGCTGCGTCACCTTGGCATGGATGAGCCCGCCGCGCGTATCGAAACGGTCGTTGAGGACGATATCGCCGAAAACGCACAGAAGACGCGCACCACCGCCGAAGTCGGACGGGATATTCTGGCGCGGCTGTGAGACTGTGAAGCTGTGAGGTTGTGCACGACGTTGGACGGCAGACCATAATATAAAAGAAATATGTTGCCGTCCGATTGTTGTGTGTTCCGGGTGCTTTTCGCGGGCGAAGGCACCCGATTTTGCTTTCTGAAAGCAGATGACGATTTCTGGATTTCCAGCTGGTTGTCAGCGTTTTCACACGGTTGTCTCGACCGTTTGGACTAGACTTGAAAACATGAACGATACACCAGATCCACAAGGTGGGCAGCCCGGAGCACAGGCTCCGCAGGGTTCCGGCGATCACCAGAGTTTCAATGCCGCGCAAAACCAGCCGGGGCAGCAAGCCCAGTACGGCGGGACCTACGGGCAGACTCAGGGGCAAGGCGGGCAGTATGCCCAGCCTGACTATGGACAGGCCGGCGGCACGCAATCCAATCCGCAGCCGAATTACGGGCAGCCGCAGCAGCCGAATTATGGCCAGCCAGGGTATTCCCAGCCGAATTACGGCCAACCCGGTTATGCTCAGCCCCAGGCCGGACCGGCTTACCAACCCGGCTACGGCTATGCGTCTGGCAATTACAACCAGCCGTATTCTGCGCAGAACCAGAACGCCTACCCGCAAGGTCAGCCTTATGCCCCGCAATATGGCCAGCCGGAGCCGCTGCCTTACGGCTACCAGCCCAGAAGCAAGATGGCTGCGGGACTGTTGGGCATTTTCCTGGGATGGTTGGGCGTCCATAATTTCTATCTCGGTTTCTATGGCAAGGCCATCGCCCAGCTGCTGTTGACCCTGATCGGTTGGATACTCTTCGGGCTCGGTCCCATCGCGGCCTTCATCTGGGGGCTGATCGAAGGCGTGCTGATCCTCAGTTCAAACTACGGTTCGCCTTGGCACAGGGACGCCAAAGGAATGGAACTGCTGGAATAGCAGGGATACGGCCTTGCAATAGGGCACGGGGCGCAACGGGATGGGACGAGTTTGCTCCACCTCGGAGCCTGCGAGTGGATACGTTGTTTTGATGCGGCGGGGAAACGTTCATGACGTTTTCGCGCCGCGCTTTGATATGGTGATGTGTTATGCGAGGTGAATACAAGACCCCCGGAGGCAAGCTGGTCGGGGTCGAGGTCGTTGTCGACAAATCCGGCCAACCGGTTTCCTGCTCGATTGATGGTGATTTTTTCGTTTCCGGTGACGACAGCGCCGTCCACGCCATGCTCGCCGAGCTTGCCGATTCGCTGATCGCCGGTAGACCGTTGACCGATGTCTTTTCGCGCTATTCGTCGCTGAAATTAGTGGGTCTCGACGATACCGCGATATCCACCGCCTACCGACGGGCTTTGCACAAACGGCAAAACAGTGCTTCAGACGAAAAGGGAAGTTCAATTCGTGCAAAGGTTGGAGTTGTTGACGTCTCAGACAATTTGACGTCAAATGATGACGTTTTCCATCAACTCTATCAAAAACGTTGGGGTGAATTGCGTCCGTTGGTGGTGCATGACGTTGCACGCAGTCCCGCCGAACAGATGAAAACGGACGAGGGCTGGGCTCGAGAAGTGGCGAGCGGCGCACGACCCGCGACGTTGCGGTTTTGGCATTGGGCGGGGCCGGCAGTCGTGGTTGGCAGGTTCCAATCCATCGAGCGTGAGGTGGACATACGAGCCGCGCGGCAGGAGGGTTTTGACATCGTCCGTCGCAGCACGGGCGGTGGTGCGATGTTCATTAAACCGGGTGACGCCATCACCTATTCTCTCTATGCGCCCAAGGGGTTTGTCGCGAGTCTCCCCGTCGATGAATCGTTCCGTTTGTGCGACCAATGGCTGGTCGATGCGCTTCGGGATCTCGGCATTGACGCGTTTTTCAGCGGCACCAACGACATCGCTTCGGCACAGGGCAAGATCGGTGGCGCGGCACAGCGCCTCTTCCCTCCGGTCGGCGGCGGGCCGGGGGCATTGCTGCACCATGTCACCCTTGCCTACGACATCGATGAGGAGAAAATGGGAAGGATACTCAAAACCTCTTCGGAAAAGATGAGTGATAAATCCGTCAAATCGGCCGTCAAACGTGTTGCGCCTATCAAACGGCAAAAAAATATTCCATTTGAAACACTTTTCTCTTACCTCGAAACGTATGCCAAACTGAGCTACAATTGAGATAGATTTGAGTTCGACCAGTTTCAAGGCAATGAGTTTCTGGTAATACGACGGTTAATATTTTTTTGGAGGTGCATTCTCGTGGCAAGTCCGAATGGGGCAAATGAAGCGGACAATGAACTTCTGCAAACGACATTGTTCAAGCATGTCTCTCACGCCAATGCGGAGGAGCTCATGCCATTCATGAAGCGCGCGGAATTCGAGAAGGGTGATTACATCTTTCATGAAGGTTCCACCGATCAGCGCATGTATCTGCTGGAAAGCGGGAAAGTAAAGCTCACCCGTGAGGCCAGTGACAATCGTGTGCAGCTGTTGAGCATCCATACCCGCGGCGAGATTTTGGGAGAGATTCCGGTTTTCGATCCCGCCGGCGGCCCTCGCACGGCTTCGGCCATCGCGATGAACAACGGCACGCAGGTTGGCTGGCTCGAGCATGACACCCTCTTCGCGTGGCTCAACAAGTATCCGCGCGTGGCTGTGGATATGCTGCAGGTGATGGCCAACCGCATGCGCGCGAACAACGAGCAGATTTCCGACCTTGTATTCATGGATGTTCCCGCGCGACTGGCCAAGACGCTGCTCGATCTGGCTTCGCGTTTCGGCGAGCCCGTGGAATCCGGCGTGAAGGTGCCGCACGACCTGACGCAGGAAGAGATGGCCCAGCTGGTCGGTTCCTCGCGTGAGACGGTCAACAAGGCGCTGATGGACTTCGCCAATCGCGGATGGATCGCCCGCGAAGGCCGCGCCATCATCATCTACCAGCCCGGTGCGCTGATTCGTCGTTCCCGTCATTGATCATCGCTTCGTAATAGTTCTGAGATATATGTCGCGGCTCGTTGCCTCATGGTTTCGAGCCGCGATTTTTTTATGGTTCGTTCGGCCGATTTTCCGCAATCTCCCAGACTCTCCCGGATGAAGTACGCAATAGGCGATAAGGCTACGCAATTGGCCGTTTCGGTAGAGGCGATATCCTAGAATGAACACCATGCCTGAAATGAAGAACAACCTCACGGTGAGGCGCGTGATTGCTTTGCTGTTGACCTATGTGACCCTTTGCATCGCCGGTGGCGTCGTCGGTGGTATGTTCTTCATCCCCGGAGTGCTTGGACTCAACGGCATGGCCCGTACCGTCGCACCGACGCTGAAAACCGAGGACATCGATTTCGATGTCACCAGCCTGCCGCAGAAATCCACCATCTACGCGTCAGACGGAAAAACTGTCATCGCCTCCTTCTACGCGCAGAACCGCACCGTAGTCCCGTTGCGCCAGGTATCGCAGCCCATGCAACAGGCCGTGGTCGCCCGTGAGGACCGCCGTTTCTTCGAGCATGCGGGCGTGGATATGCAGGGCGTGCTTCGAGCCTTCGTCCAGACATTCATCAAGCACGGCGATACGCAGGGTGGTTCATCGCTGACGCAGCAGTATGTCAAGAACGTACTGCTTATCCAGGCGAAGGAAAAGAACGATCCCATCGCCGAATACCACGCTTCGGAAGACACCATCGCCCGTAAGGTACGCGAGATGCTGATCGCCGTACAGATGGAGAAGCAATACAGCAAGGCCGAGATTCTGCAGGGATACTTGAACATCGCCCAGTTCGGGCGCAACAACCTGTACGGCGTCGAAACCGCGGCGAAGCGCTACTTCAACGTCTCCGCCTCCAACCTCAACATCGGCCAGGCGGCCACCATCGCGGCCATCACCAAAAACCCGGCGAGGTACGATCCTTCGGTGGCCCAGAACCAGCCCGAAGCGCAGAAACAGCGCAACATCGTCCTCGATCTGATGCTGCAGCAGCATTTCATCTCGCAGTCCGACCACGACAAATTCCGCGCCCAGCCCATAGCCAGCACGCTGAACCTGCAGAACAACTCCACGCAGGTCGGCTGCCAGGCCGCCGGTGATGCGGGGTTCTTCTGCGATTACGCTACCAAGCAGATTCTCAACTCCAAGGAGTTCGGCAAAACCGCCAAGGAGCGCACCAAGCTTCTGAACGAAGGCGGGCTCAGCATTTACACCACGATGGACATTCACGCCAATGCCGACGCCATGCAGGCCGCGCGCGACACGATTCCGCCGGCAGACCCCAGCGGCTTCGAGGTCTCGATAGCCGCCATCAAACCGGGAACCGGCGAGGTGCTCGGCTTCGGCATCAACCGCACTTATGACCCCACCGATGCCGCGAAAAGCGACCCCACACGCACGGCCATCAACTATGCCGTCGATCAGAAAGACGGGGGTGGTGCCGGCTGGGAAGTCGGTTCGACATGGAAGCCCATCAACATGGTGGCGTGGATGCAGCAAGGCCGGTCCATCACCGACATCGTGCATCCCAAGGGCCTTTATCCCAAACATTCCTTCGCATGCCCGGGCTATTCCGGCACTGCCAACGGCTGGTCTCCAAAGAATTCGGAGGGCGGTGTCGGAGGCTCGGAATCCGTGCTCGACGGCCTTGTCCATTCGCACAACACCACACAGGCGGCCATGATCGATCAGATCGGGATGTGCCCGGTCATCGATGCTGCGAAGACCGTGGGCTATCATCAGGCACCGGTCGGGGACACGTTGTTCTCCTCCAAGAACTGGCCCGGCCCGCTGATCATCGGCACGGTCGCGGCCTCCCCGCTGACCATGGCCAACGTGTATGCCACCATCGCGGCCAACGGCGTGGAGTGCACGCCGATCGCCCTGAAGAAGGTCATCAACAAACAGGGCAAGTCCTTGAAGGTGCCCAGCGCCAACTGCCATCAGGCCATCGAACCGGCCATCGCACAGACCACGGCCTACGCGATGAACCAAGGCGTCATCCGTTCCGACGGCCAGGCCAAGAAGGCTCAGCTCGACAACGGACGCAAGACCTTCGCCAAGACCGGCACCAACGAGCAGACGCGTATGCTCACTTCCGGCTTCATTCCGGGCCAGGTGGCGACCTTCGTCTCCGTGGGCAACGCGGAATACAACGTCTCCTTCTCCGGTAAGACCATCAACGGCCGCTCCCACGGCTACTGGTACGGCGCCGACATCGCCACCCCGGCGTGGACGGAGTTCATGAACAAGTACCTTGCGGACATCAACGCGCCGATCGACAACAGCTACGGCAACCCGGACCCGAAGTACATGGGCGGTGCCAGCGTTTCCGCCGATGCCAGCAGTCAGGGCAATTCCGGCAACCAGTACCGGCGTGATGCGTACCGGCAGTCCGAAGCCCAGGACCAGCAGCAGCCCCAAGTCGAAGAGCAGCAGAATCCCGATGCCGACCAGAATGAGTTTCTGGATTCGGGCGATGACGGGCAATAGTTTTTTCATGTGTTTCGGGCGCGCTACCGGGAGTCGGTAACGTCTGTTGTATGCGTCATGGCGTGGTATTCCAACGCTGGCGAAGATGAATGCATCTCAAGAGGCTGAAGGCTCACGTCTTTTATCAAATTAGGATATTTTTGATTATTTTAGGTGAAAAATCAAGGCTCTTTGTATCTAAAATGTTCGATTTTGGTAAAACGACCGAATGAAACGCTCAGGCTGGTTTGTTTGATGCTCGTATTTGTGCGATAATGTTCATATGATTTCGTCACAACGGCAGCATTTGATTTTAAGCAGGCTTCGCACCCGAGGCGCTGTACGTATCACCGCCCTTTCCAAGGAGCTCGGCGTCTCGGCCATGACGGTGCGTCGTGATATCGCCGACCTCGCCGACAAGGGGTTGCTCAAGCGCGTCCATGGTGGGGCGGTGACTACGAGCACTCTGCTGAGCGAACCTCTGTTCTCCGTCAAATCGCAGATGGATATCGGGCTCAAGGACTCGATCGCGCAGGAAGCCGTCAAATACGTCTCGCCCGGTGACGTCATCGCCATCGGCGGCGGTACGACGTCATATATCTTCGCCCAGCATCTGCTGGAAAGCCAACGCGCGAGCAATATCACCATCCTCACCAACTCCATACCGGTGGCGGAACTGGTGCAGGCGCTGGAAAGCAAGGACGTCGAGGTCATCGTCACCGGCGGCGTGATCACCCGTTCGAACTCCCTGGTCGGCCCGATTTCCGACAAGGTCATCGAATCGCTTCGTGTCAACACCGTATTCCTGGGCACGCATTCCGTCTCGGTGCCACGCGGTTTCCTGATGCCGAATTCGCTCGAGGCCGCCACGGACATGGCCATGATGGATATCGCCGACAAGACCATCATCTTGACCGACCACACCAAATGGAGCTGCACCTCGCTTTCCCTCTTCGCGCGTTTCGACCAGGTCGACACCCTCATCACCGACGACGGGCTCGACCCGACTTCGGCAGAGGAGACGCGCAAGTTGGTCAAACACCTGATCCTGACCAAAGGCCCGGGGCAAGTCGAGGACTGAATGGCCGTGATCGGCCGGTCGATATGTCGCAAGCAACAAGCTGCAAGGTTGCAAAAGAAGCATGGCGGCAATCGTCTGGCAGGTTCTGGCAAAACGCGAGGTCGACGGCAAACGTCGCGAACGGCGGAAACCGAAGGCTTGATGATATGGAAACCCATACAAAGGAACAGCAATGAAGCAGGAACAATTCAAGTATTATCGTCCCGGAACATATGCGTGTGAGCATATCCGCATCACACCCACCACACTGGCGGACGGGCGCGATTTCTTCTATCTGGATGACGACCCGGAATATGTTTCCGGAGCCAAGACCCGTGAGCTCGTCGATCCGCGGCCGCTGGCCGACCGGTTCGCCCCGCATCTTGACGCCGACGGCAACGAAGTGCCGTACGCCGAGCCGATCATGCGCCGCGACCCGCTGACCGGAGACTGGATTCCGATGGCCGCGGCACGCATGAACCGGCCGATCACCGCCGGACCGGGGGCCACGGCCAAAGGCAACCCACTGGCCGCACGCAAGCCCGGCGACCCCTATCAAGACGGGGAAGTGCCCGACACCGATTACGACGTGGTCATCTTCGAAAACCGTTTCCCTTCGATGGTGCAGGTACCCGGCGTGCCGGACGTGGTCACCGACGTCGACGGCAATGCGCTGTGGCAGCAGAAGCCTGCGTCCGGGCGTTGCGAGGTCATCTGCTTCGACCCCAACGAAAACGGACTGCCGGCCGACCTGCCGGTCTCCCGCCTGCGCACCGTCGTGGAGGCGTGGGCCTTCCGTACTTCCGAGATTTCGCATATGGACGGCATCGAGCAGATCTTCCCCTTTGAGAACCACGGCGCCGAAATCGGCGTCTCGCTGGCGCACCCGCACGGCCAGGTCTATTGCTACCCGTTCATCCCGCCGAAGATGGAAACCGAGCTGCAACACACGCAGGCCTACCACGAAAAGAACGGCGGCAACCTGCTGCGCGATATCATGAACGCTGAGCTTGAGGCCGGCACCCGCGTGGTGATGCGCAATTCCAGTTGGGTCGCCTATGTGCCGGCCGCCGCGCGCTGGCCATTGGAAGTGCACGTCGCCCCGGTGCGCGATGTCTTGACCCTCGACGAGCTCAATGATCAGGAACGCTGGGACTTGGCCTCGATGTATTCGCATCTGCTGCGCCGTGGCAACGCCTTCTTCGATACCGGCGACGGCAAGGGCATGGACCTACCCTACATTTCCGCCTGGCATCAGGCGCCGATTCACGACAAGCGCCGCGAGAACTACCGGCTCAACCTGCAGTTCTTCTCCTTCCGCCGCGCCGCCAACAAGATCAAGTACCTGGCCGGAAGCGAATCGGGCATGGCCGCGTGGGTCAGCGACACGACGCCGGAACGCATCGCCGCCCGCTTCCACGAGCTCGGTCCGATCGATATCGACTGAGCCGGCCGGCTTCGCTGCTGCCGCGCCGCCTTCAGTATCGTTACCATCGTTACCGCCATCATCTCCGTCATATTCATTCCATGGAGGAAATCAAATGAGCACTATCAGAGACGTCCAATACCTTGAGCCGTTTGATGCCAAGGAGGCTGTCGGCGAAGTCGCCGAGCTCTTTGTCGACACGTTCGGCGAGGCCCCCGCTGGCGTGTGGAGCGCGCCCGGGCGCGTGAACCTGATCGGCGAGCATACCGACTACAACGCCGGGCTCTGCCTGCCCATCGCCCTGCCGCACCGCACGTTCATCGCCGTGGCTCCCAAGGAAAGCGGCGTGGTGCGCGTCGTCTCCAGCTTCGGCGACCGCAAGCCCGTCGCCGTCGACCTTGATGGGCTCAAAGCCCGGGATGTCAAGGGTTGGGCGGCCTATCCGATCGGTGTGGCTTGGGCGCTGCGCGAGGCCAGATTCGACGCGGTGAAAGGCTTCGATGCCGCGTTCGTCTCCTGCGTTCCCGTCGGTGGCGGGCTGAGCTCGTCGGCCGCGATGACCTGTTGTACCGCGCTCGCACTCGATGACATTTACCATCTCGGCTTCGGCGGAAGCGACGAAGGCCGCGTCACGCTGATCCAGGCCGCGATGAAAGCCGAAAACGACATGGCCGGAGCCTCGACCGGCGGTCTTGATCAGAACGCTTCCATGCGTTGCACCCCCGACCATGCGCTGCTTCTGGATTGCCGTCCGGAGCTTGACGCTCTGCACAGCGTCTCGCAGCAGCCGTTCGACCTTGAATCGCTCGGGCTTGAGCTGCTCGTGGTCGACACCCAGGCCAAGCACCAGCTCAACGACGGCCAGTACGAGGCGCGTCGCAGTATGTGCGAAGAAGCCGCGAAAGCGCTTGGTGTTGAAAACCTGCGGGTGATCGCCGACCGTATCTCGCAAGATGCCGGTGATGACGCCGATGCCGCTCAGGCCGCGTTGCGCGATGTGCTGGGCAAGCTCGGCGACGAGACGATGAAGAAGCGCGTGTGCCACGTCGTTACCGAAATCTGGCGTGTGCCTCAATTCGTGCATGCCTTCGCGGCAGGGGATGTCAAGGAGGCCGGACGCCTGTTCAACGCCTCGCACGATTCACTGGCCCAAGACTATGAGGTCACCGTCCCCGAGTTGGATGTGGCGGTCGACGTCGCCCGCAAACACGGTGCGTACGGTGCCCGCATGACCGGCGGCGGTTTCGGCGGATCCATCATCGCGCTGGTCGACAAGGGCCAGGGCCGTGCGGTAGCTCAGGCCATCGCTGACGAGTTCGCGCATCGTGGTTTCCATGCTCCGCGTGCTCTGGCGGCCGTGGCTTCCGATTCGGCACATAAGGAGTCATAAATACGAGAATCGAAATCAAATTGTAATGATATTGCAAGCATGAAACGACTTTTGACGGATAAACGAGAATGATGACGCCGAAGTTGTGATGAACTTGCGATATCGGTAAAGGGGCTGTGAACGCTGGTGGAGATAGCGTCACAGCTCCTTTCGTATCCGTATGGTCCTCACTTAGTCTGGCAAGCGCTAGGGAGGATTGTGCGTATGTGCTTGTGTGATTGGGGTTTGGTTCGGAGTACGGGTGCCGTGATTCTCGGATTTGTCGGGGTGGGCCGATGAACGGGGCGCGGCTTCGAGGCAATGACGTGGTCATCGCCGCTTCGTGGCGTACGGCAACCGGAAGATTCCGCGGCGCGTTAAGCGATATGAGCGCGGTGGATATGGCCACCGACCTGACCAAGCGAGGATTGCGGCGTTCCGGTCTGTCCGCCGACATCTTCGATCAGGTGATTCTGGGCAACGTGCTCGGCACCGGCTTAAAACAGAACGTCGCGCGGCAGGTGCAGCTCGGCGCAGGCATGCCGATGTCCGGCACGGCCATGACCGTCAATCAGGTCTGCGGTTCCGGGCTCAAGGCCGTTCGTCTGGCCCAGAGCGCCGTTATGATGGGCGATGCGGACGTGGTGCTGGCGGGGGGCACTGAAAGCATGTCGAACGCGGCCGCCTTCGCACGTCGGATCGGCAAGAATGAATTCGACGTCGACCATTGGCATGACACCTTGCACTATGACGCGCTCAACGACGCCTTCGGCGATTACGCGATGGGGGTCACCGCCGAAAACCTCGCGCAACATTTCGGCGTAAGGCGGGACGAACTCGACCGCTACGCGTTCGACTCGCAGCGCAAGGCCGATGTGGCTTGGAACGCCGGCTGTTTCGACGGCGAAGTGCTGCCGGTCGGAGGGCTGGAGCGCGACGAGACCATGCGACCCGGCACGACCCTCGAGGGGCTCGCCAAACTCAGGCCGGTGTATCGCTCGGATGGCATGGTCACCGCGGGCAATGCTTCTCCGTTGAGCGACGGGGCAGCGGTGACGGTGGTCACTACGGCTGGGAAGGCACACGAACTCGGCCTGACGGCGCAAGCGGTGATTCGAGGGTACGCCGAGGTCGGTTATCGGCCCGATCAGATGGGCTACGCCACGATTCCGGCCATCGAAAAACTGCTGGAACGCTGCGGGCAAGAGGTTTCCGACATCGATTTGTATGAAGTCAACGAGGCGTTCGCCACCCAGGCGTGGCTGACGCGCGAAGTGCTGGGCATCGACCCCGGGCGTTACAACATCTCCGGTGGGGCGCTCGCGCTGGGGCATGCGCTCGGGGCGAGCGGCGCCAGGATCTTGACTACACTGGTGCATAACCTGCGTCGCACAGGCAAGCGTTTCGGCATCGCGGCGCTGTGCGTAGGCGGCGGGCAAGGCGTGGCCATGGAAGTGGAGAATATACGATGACGAAATTCTATGAGCTTTCCACAGCCGAGCGGCTTGCGCAACTACGCGACGAAGGTGCGATCGACGACGATGATTTGCCGGTGTTGACCGACGAGCCGGCGCTGCCGACTGGTGTGGCCGCCAATATGGTCGAAAACCAGATCGGCAATTTCCCCGTTCCGCTCGGTCTGGCCGATCATTTCGTCATCGATGGCGAGGCGTTGCGGGTGCCGATGGCCGTCGAGGAGCCTTCCGTCATTGCGGCCGCAGGCAATGCCGCCCATCGCATCGCGCGAGCCGGAGGTTTCCGTACGTCGGTGCGTCGAGATGGCATCACCGCCCAGATCGTGTTTATGGAAAGCGGTTCTTCACGGACGTATGACAAACGTTTTGAATGTGCTGCTGATAGATCGCCAGATTCCGTATATGATAGGGCGACCCATTCCGGTAAGCCCGGCAGGCTTTGTGAGCCCAATGGCGGCTATTCGAACGGCAGGAAGGATGGTCCAGAGGACACTGGTACTTCTGAAACGTATGACATCAAAGGTGACGAAGCTGCTGATTCCATGGTCTCGGTGCCGCCGAGTGATAATGCTCCGAAATTCGATGAGGCTAGCCGTCTTGCAACGTTTGTGCGAAGGCACGAGGCGGAAATCCGCAAGGTCGCGCACGACGCACACCCCAGTCTGCAAACGTATGGGGGAGGGTTGCGCAACATCAGTGTTTCGGTGTCGGCGGAGGGTTTTTCCGAAATCGATTTGCTGATCGACCCGGGCGATGCGATGGGCGCGAACGTGGTCAACACCATTGCCGAAGCGGTCGCAAAGTATTGTGTCAAGCGGCTTGACGGGCTCGACCTCTTGATGGCCATCCTTTCCAACGATACCCGAAACCAGCGTGCGCGGGCGCAGGCGCGTATCGATTTCGACGACTTGGCGACCCGCGATATGGATGGCTCAGAGGTCGCCCGGCGTATCGTTGCGGCAGCCCGTTTCGCCGAAATCTCGCCGTTGCGAGCGGCCACGCACAACAAAGGCATCATGAACGGCATCAACGCGGTGGTGCTCGCCACCGGCAACGACACCAGAAACATCAACGCCGCGGCCTATGCCGATCTGAATGACCAACGCAGGACCTGGACGCAATGGTCTGTCGACGAAGAACGTCATCAACTGGTCGGACGTATCGATATTCCATTGCCCTTGGGCAGCGTCGGCGGCGCGATGTCAACGTTGCCGATGGCCAAGCTGAGCCTGAAACTGCTGCACCAGCCTGATGCATCGCGGCTCATGGGTATCGTCGCCAGCGTCGGTCTGGCTTCTAACCTTTCGGCGATGCGGGCGCTGGTGACCCGAGGCATTCAGGAAGGTCATATGAATCTTCAGTTCAAAAGCCTTGCGATGTCCGCAGGAGCGAGGCCGGAGGAGCTTGCGCAAGTGGTGTCTGGGCTTCGTGCCGATCCGGCCAAAGCCGATCTGCAGACCGCTCAACGGCTGCTGGGCCGTCTGCGTAAGGGCTTGGATCCATGCTGAGGGAACCTACCTATACGGACTGTTCCGGCTCCAACGTGCATATTGCTGCTGGTGAACGGACTTTGCCGATGTCTAAGGTGCCGTTTTCCAGCATTAAGGTGTCTGTTTGTTGGGTTGCTGCTGGTAAGCGGACTTTGCCGGTTGTTAAGAGTCCGTTTTCCAGCACTGCTGCCGGAACGGCAGGAATGGAATGTATCGATACGAATGCAATGGATATCGAACAATGAGACAGGAGCAGTACAGGATGCAAAAAATCGACAAAACCGATAGCGTCAAGGCCGGTATTGATAAAATCAACTTCTACACGCCCAACCACTATCTTGACTTGGTCGATCTGGCCGAAGCCCGCGGCGTGGATCCCAACAAATACCTCATCGGCATCGGGCAGAACAGGATGTCGGTGGCCGCGCTCGACCAGGACGTCGTCGCCATGGCCGCCAACGCCGCCGAGCCGATACTTTCCGATGACGATCGGCAGGAAATCGGCATGCTGATTGTCGCCACGGAAAGCAGCATTGACCAGTCCAAGGCTGCGGCGCTTTTCGTTCAGGATCTGCTGGGATTAACCGCCGATCTTCGTGCCATCGAAATCAAGGAAGCCTGCTACGGCGCGACCGCCGGCATCCAGCTCGCGTGTGATTATGTGCGCTGTCATCCCGGGCGCAAGGTTCTGGTCATTGCCTCCGACATCGCGCGTTACGGTCTTGATACGCCTGGCGAGGTGACGCAGGGGGCAGGAGCGGTGGCGATGCTTGTCACGCGTGACCCCGGCATCCTTGCCATTGAGCCGGAATCGCTGTACGCAAGCCGCAGCACCGGCGATTTCTGGCGTCCCAACTATTCCACCGAGGCTTTCGCCCGCGGCAAATTCTCCGAGGAAGTCTATGTCGGCATGTTCTCCGATCTTTGGGACAAGGCCCGGCAGCAGGGCTTGGCCGATCCGGAACATCTGCAGGCGCTGCTCTTCCACATCCCGTTTTCGAAAATGGGGCGCAAGGGCCTGCGAACGCTGGGCAATGGCAAGATTTCCGAGGCTAATTACAACCGGCTGACCGAGCGCTTCGAACAGAGCATCGTCTATGGCAAGGAGGTCGGCAACATCTACACCGGCTCGATTTACCTCGCCCTGCTTTCGTTGCTCGACAATGACGAAACCCTCCAGGCGGGCGACCGCATCGGCCTGTTTTCCTACGGGTCCGGCTCTGTGGCGGAACTCTATTTCGGCACGCTGCAGCCCGGTTACCGAAATCGTTTGGATGCGCAGGGCCACCGCGCCTTGCTCGATGCACGCGAGCGTTTGAGCATACCCGACTACGAGGCGATGTTCAGCGCCCAACTGGTGACGGACGGCTCCGAGCAGAATCTTGAACGCAGCGACTCGGCCGCAGGGGCCTCTCACTATCTGGCAGGCATGAAAAAGCACGAGCGCCGGTATCGCTGAAACCGCGCGGTCGGCAAGGTTGGCGGCGAGGGAACCGGGTGTTGAAGATGGCTGAGCTTTCTTGAATCGCTTGTTAACTGGCGAAATGAGCGAATATGGAGGAATGCGTATTTGGTTCGGGCATCAACGCTCAGCGAGTGAGGACTATTGGTCGGTAATACGGTTGGCTGTTCGGCCGATAGCGTGGATGGGCCGGTATTCAGCGATATCCGGCTGGCTGTCCGGATGATGGCCCGATTTGCTGTTTGGTCGGCGATAAAACTCCTGAACGACCGATATGCGGCGGCATCTGTCGGCATTCCGGACGCTGATGGCTTCATCGCGCACATTGCATTTATACTTGGATTCGGAATGGCATCGGTCGGCCATCGTGTTTTCAACAACGGTTAAGGGGTTGATATGGATAAAGCGGTCATTACGGTGGTCGGACAGGACGCGGTCGGCATTATCGCGCAGGTCTGCACCTATCTTTCCGAGCACAAGGTCAACGTTCTTGATATTTCGCAGACCATCATCGACGGATTCTTCAACATGATGATGATTGTCGATTACTCCAAGTCCGATGAAGAATTCTCGGCATTGGTCGACGGACTCGAGGCGCTCGGCGACAAGATCGGCGTACGTATTCGCTGTCAGCGCGAGGAAATCTTCACGAGTATGCATCGGATCTGAATAAAGATATTCTTGATGTGACAGTTATCTCCTTCATTCTTCATTTTTATGGGGTCTTGGTGCACCAAGCAGCGTGATTATCCATAAATGGGATGTGATTGTGGTGTTTTAGGTGGTCTTGGTGCAACAAGACCCCATAAAAACGAATGAATTGGGTATGATTCTCGGAAAAATGGCCTGCTTGGTGGCACCAACAGACATCATAACGAGAGATTTGTGTCAGAAGCGTATGAAAGAGGCAAGCAAATGCTGAATATTATGGAGGTCCGCGAGACCAATGCGATGATCGAGCAGGAAAAGCTCGACGTGCGTACGATTACCATGGGTATTTCGCTGCTTGACTGTGCGGCGGCTGATGTGGAGGCGGTCTGCGACAACATCTACCGCAAAATTACCGACAAAGCGCGCGACCTCGTGAAGGTCGGCAAGGCCATCGAACGTGATTTCGGCATCCCCATCGTCAACAAGCGCATCACCGTCACCCCGATCGCGCTTGTAGGGGCCAGCTCCTGCCATTCGCCCGCTGATTTCGTCAAAATCGCCCACGCGCTCGACCGTGCGGCCAAGGAGGTCGGCGTCGACCTTATCGGTGGATACTCGGCATTGGTCTCCAAGTCGATGACTCCGGCGGAACGCATGCTCATCGAGTCGATTCCGCAGGCGTTATCGCAAACTGATATCGTCTGTTCCTCGGTCAACGTCGGTTCGACCAAAACCGGCATCGACATGGATGCCGTTGAGCTGCTTGGCCATGTCATCAAGGACACCGCCTATGCCACTCGGGAGACCGACAGCGACGGGTGCACCAAATTCGTGGCGTTCTGCAACGCCCCCGATGACAACCCGTTCATGGCCGGCGGTTTCCACGGGGTGACCGAAGGAGACGTGGTCGTCAACGTCGGCGTTTCCGGGCCGGGCGTGGTCTCGCGTGCGCTCGATGCCGCAAAAGGCAAGGATTTCGAGTTTTTGTGCGAGACCATCAAACGCACCGCCTTCAAAATCACCCGCGTCGGCCAGTTGGTCGCGCAGGAAGCCTCGAGGCGGCTCGGCGTGCCATTCGGCATCATCGATTTGTCGCTGGCTCCGACGGCGGCCGTCGGGGACTCGGTGGGTGAGGTCTTGGAGAAGATCGGGCTCGAACAGGTCGGCGCTCCCGGCACCACCGCGGCGCTCGCGATGTTGAACGACCAGGTCAAGAAGGGCGGCATCATGGCCTCCTCCTACGTCGGCGGTCTTTCCGGCGCGTTCATTCCGGTCTCCGAAGACAAGAACATGATCGATGCGGCCGCGTCCGGCTGCCTGAAGATCGAAAAGCTTGAGGCGATGACCTGCGTCTGCTCGGTCGGCCTTGACATGATTGCCATCCCGGGCGTCACCACGGCATCCACAATCTCGGGCATGATCGCCGACGAGGCCGCCATCGGCATGGTCAACCAAAAGACCACCGCCGTGCGTGTCATTCCGGTCTACGGCAAAGATGTCGGCGAGGTGGCCAACTTCGGCGGGCTGATGGGCTACGCGCCGATCATTCCCGTCAATCAGACCTCCTGCGAGGCCTTCGTCACCCGCGGCGGCCGCATCCCCGCTCCGATACACAGTTTCAAGAACTGAGTGCCCAAACATCGCATCCGTTCACGCCATAAATAAGCAACTAAGAAACTGTAAGTGGCTTAAATGTGGCTCAAATATAAAATTACGCCGTGGGCCGGTGGTTGATGGTCAACGGCTTATTGATGGCGCAAAATTGGAATGAGGGCCTGGGCATTAGGCAACCGGGCCGGGGGTTGCCTGTAAGACCGGGGCTGCTTGAGGGGCGGGTAGTGGAAGGGTTACTCTCCGCCCTTGAAGCCGAGCTGACGCCAGGCTTCGTAGATGGCAATGGAGGCGCAGTTGGTGAGATTGAGGCTGCGCAGGCTCGGACGCATCGGCAGGCGCACCTGCTCAGCGACGTGCGGGCCTTCCATGATGTCCATCGGATCGGGGATATTGCCTGGCTCCGGGCCGAAAAGCAGGATGTCGGTCGGCTTGTATTCGATATCCGTGTAAAGCTTGGTGGCATGGGCGGTGAAGGCGATGATGCGGGAGTTGGGCATCGATTTCACCAAGTCATCGAAATCGGGATGAAGCACAACGTGTGCCATATCGTGGTAATCCAGCCCGGCGCGGCGCAGTTTCGTGTCTTTGAGGTTGAAGCCGAGCGGCTCGATCAGGTGCAGGATCGTGCCGGTCACGGCGCACAGGCGGATGGCCGATCCCGTGTTGCCGGGAATACGCGGAGAGTAGTAGCACAGATGCGGCGTCACCGTTTCGGCCTCACTGGCGTCTTTGGCGCTCATCATCGCGTCGACCACGCTGATCGGGTTGCCGTGTGCGTCGGTCACAAGCTCGTCCGGCCCGTAATTGGACTTGCGGTAGCCGTATTCGTACATGTCGGTGACTTTGTTCTCGGGATTTCCGGCGTTTTCCGCCGTTTGCGCTGCGTCTGTCATGATTCAAAACTATCCCCGTGAAGCGACACCGGTCGCGCTCGAACGTTTTGGTGGATGCGCCAAGCATGATGCCGGCGCCGTCTTGTGCTCTCTGCCGAATGCATGACAATATGAGAGGGCGTGAACAGCGTGTGTGCCTGAGAATTGGCTCTGAGCGTGGGTGATGATCGAAAGACGTGGTTCGAATCCACGATTCTGGTTTTGAACGGTTTTATGCCTTACATGGCGCAATACGTTGGAACCCGTCTCATACCGCGTTCTGGCCGTTCTCTCGATGTTGGGTGTGGTGTGGCGTGTGTGGTGTGGCGTGTGTGGTGTGGCGTGTGGCGTGTGGCGTGTGGCGTGCGACGTGCGACGTGCGACGTGGCGTGTGGCGTGCGACGTGCGACGTGCGACGTGCGACGTGCGATGTGGCGTGTGGCGTGCGACGTGCGACGTGCGATGTGGCGTGTGGCGTGTGGCGTGTGGCGTGCGACGTGCGACGTGCGACGTGCGATGTGGCGTGTGGCGTGCGACGTGCGACGTGCGACGTGCGATGTGGCGTGCGACGTGCGACGTGGGGTAAGGGAATGGCGGCATAGCGAAAGCCCGCCGAAAAGTCGACGGGCTTTCGCGGCAGCAACCGATGTGTTCGCGCGTCTTTACGCGTCGACGGAATCGGCTTGCGTCTCTTCGGCGAAACCTTACATCAGGCTCTCGTAGATCGCGTGGATCTCCTCGCGCGTGGGCTTGCGCGGGTTGCCGCCGGTGCAGACGTCCTTGAAGGCGTTGTCGGTCAGCCCGTCGATGTCGCTTTCTTTGGCGCCGACCTCGCTGATGGTGGTCGGGTTGCCGAGGTCGACGGTGAGCTGGTGGATCTTGTGCACGGCCTCTTCGCGCACCTCCTCGATCGAACGGTCGGGATTATAGGAATTCTGGTCGCCGAAGGCGTGGGCGATGGCACGGTATTTCTCGCCGGTATAGTCCTTGTTGTATTCCATGACGGGCGCGAGCAGAATGCCGTTCGCCACACCGTGCGCGACGCCGAGCAGACCGCCCAGCGCGTGGGCCATGCCGTGAACGAGTCCCAGCCCGACGTTGGAATACGCCATGCCGGTGATGTAGGAGGCATAGGCCATCTGCTCGCCCGCCTCGACGTCGCCGTCGGCGGACTTGGCGAGATTGTGGGCGATCATGCGGATCGTCTGCAGCGAGAGGCAATCCGAAAGCTCCCAGGCGCCCGGGGTGACGAAGCCTTCGATGGCGTGGGTCAGCGCGTCGAGGCCGGTGGCGACCTTCAGGCTGCGCGGCATGGTGTCGGTCATGTCCGGGTCGATGAAGGCGACCAGCGGGATGTCGTGCGGGTCGACGGCCACGAACTTGCGCTTCTTGGCGGTGTCGGTGACCACGTAGTTGATGGTCGTTTCGGATGCGGTTCCAGCGGTGGTGGGTACGCCGAAGATCGGGATGGACGGGTTCTTGGTGGCGGCGGTGCCTTCCAGGGAAAGCACATCGGCGAATTCGGGATTCGCGGTGATGATGCCGATGCCCTTGCAGGTATCTTGCGGTGAGCCTCCGCCTAGGCCGATCAGGAAGTCGGCGCCTGCGTTCTTGAACTTCGCCACACCGTCCTGGATGCACTCCACCGGCGGATTCGGCTTGACGTTGTCGAAGATTTCGTAGGGGATGCTGGCGCTATCGAGCACGTCGGTGACCTTCTTGACCGTTCCTGTCTTCAAGAGCACCGGATCGGTGACGATGAAAGCCTTGGTAAAGCCGTGCGCCTTGGCGGCATTCGGGATTTCCTTGATTGCGCCACGCCCGAAATAGGCTTCCTGGTTGAAGATCATACGATACACCATTGTTCACTCCTTTATGTTTTGTGATATAGCTCACAACAATTGTCATTATAATGCCTGATTCTCGTTCGACATGTGAGCGTTAACGGAGTGTGAAGGCCGGGCTGTATCGACGTCAGGGCAGAATGGTCGGATGGTTCACGAGGATAAGGATATGAAGAAATCCGGCACAGGCTCATCCGAATCGGCGGAAGGCTTCAGCTCGGCGGAGCTCGAAACGATGAAGCAGGAGCTGTTCGCATGGTGGGACGAAAACGCGCGCGACCTGCCATGGCGCAACGGCCGCACGACGCCATGGGGAATTCTCGTTTCCGAGGTGATGAGCCAGCAGACGCAGATGAGCCGCGTGGTGCAATACTGGAACAACTGGATGGGCGTCTGGCCGGATGCCGCAAGTCTCGCAGAGGCGAGCGCCGCCGAGGTCATCACCGCATGGGGCAGGCTCGGCTACCCGCGTCGTGCGTTGCGCCTTCAGGAATGTGCCAAGGTCGTCGCCGAGCAGTACCGCAATGAACTTCCGAAAACATACGATGAACTCGTGGCCCTGCCCGGCATCGGCGACTACACGGCCAGCGCGGTGATGAGCTTTGCGTTCGGGCGTCGTATCGCCGTGCTCGACACCAACGTTCGCCGTGTGCTTTGGCGTACGTTCAAGGGCGAGGAATCCTTCGGCGGCGCGACCAAGCCGGAGGAACGGCGACTGGCGAACGCGGTCTTGCCGCAGGATGCCAGGGAAAGCGTGATCTGGAACGAGGCGCTGATTGAGTTGGGCGCGCTGGTGTGCACCGCCAAGAACCCGAAGATCGACGAGGATCCGTGGGCCTCGTACAGCCGTTTCTACGCAGCCGGTTGCCCGGGGATGGGCCAAAAACGCACCCGTCCGCGCCAGAGTTTCAAGGGCACGAACCGTCAGGTACGCGGTATTATCCTGAATGCGCTACGTGGACTCGCGGTCGCGCCTTCCGAGCCAACACCGGCTGAAAACGATTCTGACTTGGCTGCTTCCATGCTTTCAGTGCCTCATGCGAATAAATCGGGCAACGGGGGAGCCGATTGTTCGGCGGCGCAACATGCTCACGGCTCAGAGCGGGCAACGTCGCCATATCTGTCGCGCGCCGATGTCGAAAAGCTCTGGCCCGACCACATCCAGCTCGACGCCTGCATCGCCAGCCTCGATGAGGACGGTCTGATCGAAATCGCCCCGGACGGTTCGCTGCGTCTGCCCGCCTGAAGCCAATGACGTTGGAAATGTGACGAAAGCGGTGAGGTCGCCCAGCATCCTCGATTGGGTTGTCGTATTGGGTTATCGAATTTGTTCGGCTATTGCGCCAACACCATCATATTTGTTCGGCCATTGCACCAATGCCATACTGTTCTGTCATTATTCTGCGAATATTGCTCAAACAGGTACGTTTAACCGCGTCAGCTGTCACTAACTCGAGAATATTGCACAGATACGTCCATTTGCGTCATCCAAGTGTCATTGGTTTGAGAATTGTGCAGAGGAATGTCCATGTAGCACCTCCAACTGTCATTGGTTTGCGAATATTGCCAAAACAGGTACGTTTTCATTGCTGAAGGCATGCAAAACCGGCAGGTTCCTCACGGAATTCCGATTGGCGGCAGCAGGCCAAGTCGGCGTGGTGGCCGTCAAATTCAGCCAAGTCGTTTACACTTGGTTGGTATGACCTCTCAGCAACCGCAGAAGCGACAGGGAAAGCGCAAGCCCGGCAAAGAGATGCAGCGCGTCTATCTGCGTCGCCGCATTGTCGTGGGCGTGATTGCGTTGGCGCTTCTCGCGTTGATTGGGCTCGGCATTTATGCGCTCGCCACCAAGGTCATGGCCACTTATGGGGGGCATGGCGGTTCGGCATCTTCAAGCTCTGCTCCGAGTGGCAAGAGGGCCGCGGCTTCCAAGAAATCCGGCACATCCGACAACGCAGGCAAGAATGATAAAGCCAACCAAAGCACGGTCAAAGCATGCGGCGCCAAGGACGTGAAGCTGGAACTGAGCCCCGCGACGTCAAGCGTAGAACTCGGCGGATCGCTCGATTTCAAGGCGACCATACGCTACGAAGGCAATGATTCCTGCCTGGTCGACGCCTCCAACGCCTCGCGTATCCTGACGATTTATTCGATTCCGGATGGCGATTCGGCTTCCGATTCGGGCTCGAATGCCGATGCAGGCTCGTCTTCCCAGTCCGGTTCCGGCACGAAATCCGGTTCCGATGCCAAGTCGGGGGCATCGTCGGATGCTGATTCCGGTTCTGCTTCCGGCGATGATGCGGACGCGTCTTCCGGCCGGCAAACTGGCGACACCATCTGGAGTTCGGCGGTATGCCCGGCGGATTCGCGCAAGCTGTTGATGGCCAAGGGTGACAAGGATGCGCAGAAAATCACTTGGCCGGCCGACAAGACCGGATCCACCTGCGTGCCCGACGAACAGCTTCCTCGCGTGAAGCGCGGTGTCTATCTGGCCCAGCTGAGCCTCAAAGACCATCCAAACGTGAAAAGCGAAAAAGTTCCGATTACCGTCAAGTAGGCGCAGCCGCACATCGAATCATTGCGGGAGTGCGGTGTCTTCGAGATTCGGGAATCCTGAATTTCGTCTCGGGTCGTAGCCGGATCGGGCTGTAACCGGATCAGGCTGTGACCAGATTAGGTTGTCACCGGATCGGGCTGTAACCGGATCGGGCTGTAACCGGATCGGGCTGTGACCAGATTAGGTTGTCACCAGATCGGGCCGTAACCAAATCAGGCCGTTACCAGATGGGGCTGTAACCCGGCCTTCACTCATCCCTAGATGATGGCTTCTCTGAAGTATTTGTTCATCCTGCTGATCAGCAGCCGTACCTTGGCACCTTTGAGCCGGGTGTATTTGCCCTTGGAATTCTCAAGCTGGGCGACGCCCGAATGCGGGCCGAGCGGCAGAATCGTGCCATACGGTTTGAAGACGAACCTGAACGTGCGTCCGCCATGCAGCAGCGAGAGAACATTGCTGACGGCACAATCCGCCTGTTGGATCGCGAGCTGGGCGCTTGCCGGGTAGACGCGGCCGGTTTCGGGATTTGCGACGGCGGAAACGTCCCCGATCACGAATTCCCGTGGCCACCCGCCATCGGCCTCCACGACCGAAAGGTCATCGTTGACAATGACGCGGTTGAATTTCTGAACATAGCCGGAAACAGGAACGACCCGGCTGCCGCGGATTCCCGTCGCCCAGACGATGGTGTTGGCGTGGAAAGTCTGGTTGCCGATGAATACCGTGCCCGGCTCGATCCTCGTCACGCGCGAAGAACCATGGAAAATGACGCCGCTGCCGCCCAGATCCTCCATGATCCATTCGGTGAGTTTGGGGTCAAAACGGTAGAGGGGCCTAGGGTTGGAGGCGAAGCAATGGACTTCCATTTTTTTTGCAGGCACGTCGAATTTTTTCGCCAGCGCCGGGATCTCGTGCATCAGTGCGGCCATGAACGCAACGGCCGAGAATCCGTCTCCGCACACGGCGACGCGCAGATCGTAGGGGTTCTGGCTGAGTCGATAATCCGTCAGTACCTGTTCGACATGGCTCCGTGCGCGCATCGCGTCGTCAAGGGTAATCAGGGGCAGGACGTTGCCGGTGGCTCCCGGAACGTCGGGCGTGGAGGAAGCGCCGCCCAGTGCGTTGATCAGGTAGTCGTAGAAAATCAGTCCGTTCTTGCGCAGCTCGACGGCGCGTATGTCGTGGTCGATTCGCACCACCTCATCGATGACGAGGGTGACGCCCGGATTGATCTTTTCGCGCAGGTTGAAGCTGATTTCGGATGGGTCGGTTCTGCCGACGGCCACTTCATGAAGCCGTGCGGTGTCATAATGGTAAACGTCCTTGTTGATCAGCATTATTTCCGCGTCGGGGTTCTGGGCGACGAGCTGCTTTACGGCATGTAAGCCCGCATAGCCTGCGCCAAGTACCATGATTCTTCTCATGAGCTCTTCCGATGCAATCTAGAATTGTAATCCGATATTAAATCTAATCATACTATGATATGTGAAGTTGCCAAGACTGCCGTACTGTGCACCATCGCTTTATCATATAGGGATTATATGTATAGGTTGTATACAAAAAGATCCGCGTACCGTCTTCGGGGTTCGGCACCGCGTCTGCGCTTACGACGGTCGATGGTCGGGATTCGATTGCTCGGGGCGTGTTCGGCGAAGTGGTCGACGTCGGATTGTCGAGCTTCGTTCTGATGCGGTCCCAAGAATCCACTGCCCCATATGCCGGTTATCTGGTCTCCTCGCCGTGTATAATAGATACTTTGCATAAGGTGTGTCATATTGCGGGCATGCTCTAACGATGAAGCGCCCGCGTAGTGTAGCCGTTTGCGGTGCGTTTCCTCGTAAAAGAATAGACAAAGATCAAGCGAGCGATAAGGAACGTCCATTGGCTGAAAATAAGCTCAAGACGAACACCACACAAGTCATCGCACGCGCCGATGAGCACGACATCAAGTTGCATAAGGCGTCGGACCGTGTGAATTTCGGTTCCATCAGGGAACCCATCGATGTGCCCTACCTTCTGGGGGTGCAGACCGATAGCTTCGATTGGCTCATCGGCAACGCACGCTGGAAGAAGAAGGCCGAAGCCGACATCAAGGCCGGCACCAACAACGTGGCCCATACTTCGGGCCTCGAAGAGGTCTTCAACGAGATTTCCCCGATCGAGAACTTCGCGCAGACCATGAGCCTGACCTTCTCCGACCCGTACTTCGAGGAACCGCGTCACACGGTCCAGGAGTGCAAGGAGAAGGATTACACCTATTCCGCACCGCTCTACGTCAACGCGGAATTCGAGAACGGCGACACCGGCGAGATCAAGAGCCAGACCGTCTTCATGGGCGACTTCCCGCTGCAGACCCCGCACGGCACCTTCATCATCGGCGGCACCGAGCGCGTCATCGTCTCGCAGCTCGTGCGTTCCCCGGGCGTCTACTTCGACCGCACCCCGGACCGCACCAGCGACAAGGAGGTCTTCGGCGCGAAGATCATCCCGTCGCGCGGCGCATGGCTCGAGTTCGAAATCGACAAGCGCGACGTTTTGGGCGTGCGCGTCGACCGCAAGCGCAAGCAGTCCGCCATCGTCTTCCTCATGGCCATCGGCATGACCAAGGATGAGATCGCCAAGTCCTTCAAGGACTACCCGCTGGTGCTCGATGCCCTTGAAAAGGAGACCATCAACACGCAGGACGAGGCCCTGACCGACCTCTACCGCAAGATCCGTCCGGCCGACACCGCCACTCCGGAAGCCGGCAAGAACCTCTTGGAGTCCTTCTACTTCAACAACCATCGTTACGACCTCGCACGCGTCGGCCGCTACAAGATCAATCGCAAGCTGGGCCTCGAGGCCGAGCCGACCGATCGCAGCCTTTCGCGCGAGGACATCATCGCCACCATCAAGTACCTCGTGGCGCTGCATGCCGGCGACAAGACCTTCCCGGGACGTCGCAATGGCGAGGACGTCGACCTTCGCGTCGAGACCGACGATATCGACCACTTCGGCAACCGTCGTATCCGCCAGGTCGGCGAGCTTATCCAAAACCAGCTGCGCACCGGCCTGAGCCGTATGGAGCGCGTGGTTCGTGAGCGCATGACCACCCAGGACGCCGAGGCCATCACCCCGCAGTCCCTGATCAACATCCGCCCCGTCAACGCGACGATCAAGGAGTTCTTCGGAACCTCCCAGCTCTCGCAGTTCATGGACCAGAACAACCCGCTTTCCGGCGTGACCAACAAGCGTCGTCTCTCCGCTCTGGGCCCCGGCGGCCTGTCGCGCGACCGCGCCTCCATGGAGGTCCGTGACGTCCACCCGTCCCACTTCGGACGTATGTGCCCGATCGAATCCCCTGAAGGCCCGAACATCGGCCTTATCGGCTCGCTCGCGACCTTCGGGCGCGTCAACCCGTTCGGCTTCATCGAGACCCCGTACCGTAAGGTCGTCAACGGACATGTCACCAACGACATCGAGTACATGACCGCCGATCAGGACGCCGAGCACGTCATCGCCCAGGCCAACCAGAAGCTGGACAAGGACGGCAACTTCGTCGAGAAGACCGCACTCGTGCGTTCCGGCGAGGACGAAGCGGTCGATGTGCCGGTCAGCGACGTCGATTATATGGACGTCTCCCCGCGTCAGATGGTCTCCGTCGGCGCTTCGCTGATTCCGTTCCTGGAGCATGACGAGGGCCACCGTGCACTGATGGGCACCAACATGCAGCGTCAGGCCGTCCCGCTCGTGCAGTCCGAGCGCCCGCTGGTGGGCACCGGCGCCGAATGGCGCACCGCCTACGATTCCGGCGATACGATTCTCTCCGAGAAGGACGGTGTCGTCAGCTACGTCTCCGGCGACATCATCCGTGTGGCCAACGACGACGGAACCCAGTCGAGCTACAAGCTCGCCAAGTTCCAGCGTTCCAACCAGACCACCAACTACAACCAGCGTCCGCTGATCCATGACGGCGAGCGCGTCGAGCGCGGCAGCGTCCTGGCCGACGGACCGGCCACCGAAAAGGGTGACCTCGCGCTGGGCAAGAACGTGCTGGTCGCGTTCATGCCTTGGAACGGCTACAACTATGAGGACGCCGTCATCATCTCGCAGCGCCTGGTGAAAGACGACACCTATTCCTCCATCCACATCGAGGAGTACGAAATCGACGCCCGCGACACCAAGCTCGGTGCCGAGGAAATCACCCGCGACCTGCCGAACGTCGGCGAGGAAGCGGTGGCGAACCTCGACGAGCGCGGCATCATCCGCATCGGTGCCGAGGTCGAGGCCGGAGACATCCTGGTCGGCAAGGTCACCCCGAAGGGCGAGACCGAGCTCACCCCTGAAGAGCGTCTGCTGCGCGCCATCTTCGGCGAGAAGAGCCGCGAAGTGCGTGACACCTCGCTGCGTGTGCCTCACGGCGAGACCGGCACGGTCATCTCCATCAAGGAGATCACCCGCGACCAAGCCGAAGAGGACGGCGACGAGCTCCCCAACGGCGTCAATTCAATGATTCGCGTCTACATCGCCCAGCACCGTAAGATCACGGTGGGCGACAAGATGTCCGGCCGCCACGGCAACAAGGGCTGCATCTCCCGCATCCTTCCGGAAGAGGATATGCCGTTCCTGCCCGATGGTACCCCGATCGACATCATGCTCAACCCTCTGGGCGTCCCGTCTCGTATGAACCTGGGTCAGGTGCTGGAACTGCACCTGGGCTGGATCGCTCACGCGGGCTGGGATATCAAGCTCGACCCGGATCTCGAGGCCGAATGGAAGCAGTACGTGCCGCAGGGCGCCGAACACGGCGATCCGAACACCCCGGTGGCCACCCCCGTCTTCGACGGCGTGCGTCCCGACGTGATTCAGGGCCTGCTGCGCAGCACCCTTCCCAACCGCGACGGCGACAAGCTCGTGGGCGAGGACGGCAAGGCGACCCTCTTCGACGGCCGCACCGGCGAGCCCTTCCCGAAGCCGATTTCGGTGGGCTACATGTACATGCTCAAGCTGCACCACCTTGTGGACGACAAGATCCACGCGCGTTCCACCGGCCCGTACTCCATGATCACCCAGCAGCCGCTGGGCGGCAAGGCACAGTTCGGCGGCCAGCGCTTCGGTGAGATGGAGGTGTGGGCCCTCGAGGCCTACGGCGCCGCCTACACGCTGCACGAGATGATGACCACCAAGTCCGATGACGTCGACGGCCGCGTGCGCGCCTACGGTGCCATCGTGAAGGGCGAGAACCTGCCGCCGGCCGGCATTCCCGAGTCCTTCAAGGTGCTCTTGAAGGAGATGCAGTCGCTGTCGCTCAACGTCGAAGTGCTCAACGCCGACGGCGTGGCCATCGACCTGAACGACGCTGAGGATGACCCGGTGGGCAACTCCAACGATCTCGGCTTCAACATCGGCGCCCGTCCGGACGCCGCGGCCAAGGACGATCAGGCGGCACCTCAGCCGGAATACCGCTAGAGGCAACGCTTCAACCAACGGCTTTAAGAGCGTGGCTTGACGAACGAAAAGCGCCAAGCCACGGCAAGCCGGAGAAAAATAATCGTGATTGTTATCAATTGGAAGACAGGACAACATAGTGCTGGACGTCAACGCATTTGACAAACTGAGGATCGGACTCGCCACTACCGAGGACATCCACAAGTGGAGCTACGGCGAAGTCAAGAAGCCGGAAACCATCAACTATAGAACTTTGAAGCCCGAGAAGGACGGCCTGTTCGGAGAGCAGATCTTCGGACCGACCCGCGACTGGGAGTGCGCCTGCGGCAAATACAAGCGCGTGCGTTTCAAGGGCATCGTCTGCGAACGCTGCGGCGTGGAGGTCACCAAATCCCGCGTCCGCCGTGAGCGCATGGGCCACATCGAGCTGGCCGCGCCGGTCACCCACATCTGGTTCTTCAAGGGTGTGCCGAGCCGCTTGGGCTATTTGCTCGACATCGCGCCGAAGGATCTGGAGAAGGTCATCTACTTCGCGGCCTATATGGTCACGAGCGTCGATGAGGCGCAGCGCCAGCAGGATCTGCCGGATCTGCAGGACGAATTCGACACCGAGATCGCGCAGCTTTCCAAGCGCCGCGACAACGAGATCGAGGAACGCGCCAAGAAGCTTGAGGCTGATATGGCCGAGCTCGAGGCGAGCGGCGAAGCCAAGGGCAGCGCCAAATCCAAGATGCGCAACTCCGCCGAGCGTGAGATGGCGGCCATTCGCCAGCGTTACGACGATCAAGCCCAGCGTCTCGCCGCCGTGTTCGACCGCTTCAAGACCTTGAAGCCCGGCGACATGGAAGGCGACGTCGACCTGTGGCAGGAAATGTGCGACCGCTACGGCGACTATTTCGAAGGCTCCATGGGTGCCGAAGCCATTCAGAAGCGTTTGCGTGACTTTGACCTCGAAGGTGCCGCCAAGCAGCTTCGTGAAGAGATCGACACCGGCTCCGGCCAGCGCAAGGCCCGTGCCCTGAAGCGCCTGAAGGTCGTCAACGCCTTCCTTACTACGGACAACAAGCCCGAGGCGATGGTGCTTGAGGCCATCCCGGTCATCCCTCCGGATCTGCGCCCGATGGTGCAGCTCGACGGCGGCCGTTTCGCCACCTCCGACTTGAACGACCTCTATCGCCGCGTGATCAACCGCAACAACCGTTTGAAGAGGCTCATCGAGCTCGGCGCCCCCGAGATCATGCTCAACAACGAGAAGCGCATGCTGCAGGAAGCCGTCGACTCCCTGTTCGACAACGGCCGTCGAGGACGGCCGGTCACCGGCGCTTCCAACCGTCCGCTGAAGTCCCTGAGCGACATGCTCAAGGGCAAGCAGGGCCGTTTCCGTCAGAACCTGCTGGGCAAGCGTGTCGATTATTCCGGCCGTTCCGTGATCGTCGTCGGTCCGTCGCTGCGCATGCACCAGTGCGGTCTGCCCAAGCCGATGGCCCTGGAGCTCTTCAAGCCCTTCGTCATCAAGAAGCTCGTGGACCAGAACTACGCGCAGAACATGAAGAGCGCGAAGCGTCTGGTCGACCGTCAGGATTCATCCGTCTGGGATGTGCTTGAAGACGTCATCAGCGAGCATCCGGTGCTCCTCAACCGTGCGCCTACCCTGCACAGGCTCGGCATCCAGGCCTTCGAACCGATTCTGGTCGAGGGCAAGGCCATCCACCTGCCGCCGCTCGCTTGCGCCGCGTTCAACGCGGACTTCGATGGCGACCAGATGGCAGTCCACCTGCCGCTGAGCGTCGAGGCGCAGGCCGAGGCCCGTTCTTTGATGATGGCTTCCGACAACATCCTGAAGCCGGCGGACGGCCACACCGTCACGATGCCTTCTCAGGATATGATTCTGGGTCTCTACTTCCTCTCCACCGTCGTGGACGGCGCCAAGGGACAGGGCCGCGTGCTCGGTTCTCCCGAGGAACTGCGCATGGCCGTCGACCGTCATGATGTCGACGTGCAGGCCAAGGTGCTCGTGCGCCTGCCCGAGGACTTCGTGCTTCCCAAGGATTGGGAGCCGGCCGAGCTCAAGGTCGTTGACCCCGAGCCAGGCAGCCCCGACGTGGTTAAGGAAGAGCGTTTCAAGGACGGAACCGTCCTCTTCGCCACTTCCTACGGCCGCTTGAAGTTCAACCAGACCCTGCCTGTCGACTACCCGTTCATCAACGAGCAGGTCGCCAAGGGCAAGCTCTCCACGATCGTCGACGACATCGCCACGCGTTACTCCACCGCCCAGGTGGCCGCGACGCTGGATGCCCTGAAGGATCTCGGCTTCACCCGCGCCCCTTGGTCGGGCGTCACCATGTCCTTCTCCGATATCGTCGAGCCGCCGGAGCGTCTTTCGATCATCCATGACTACGAAGGCCAGGCCGACAAGGTCAACGACCAGTACGACATGGGTCTGTTGACCGAAGAGGAACGCCGTCAGGAGCTCATCAACCTGTGGACCGAATGCACCGACAAGGTCGCGGACGCCATGCGTGACAACTTCAAGGACGACAACAACGTCAACATCATGGTCCAGTCCGGAGCCCGAGGCAACTGGATGCAGATCCGCCAGATCTCCGGTATGCGTGGACTTGTGGCGAACCCGAAGGGCGAGATCATCTCCCGCCCGGTCAAGTCCAACTACCGCGAAGGCCTGTCCGTCTTGGAGTACTTCATCTCCCAGCACGGCGCCCGCAAGGGTCTGGCCGATACCGCACTTCGTACCGCGGAATCCGGCTACCTCACCCGTCGTCTCGTCGACGTGGCTCAGGAGGTCATCGTACGCGAAGAGGATTGCGGCACCAAGCGCGGACTGCCGATCAAGATCGCCGACCGCGACGAAGACGGTAATCTCGTACTCGTTAAGGCCGCCGATGGTGGCCCGTATTCGCGTCTGTTGGCCGATGACGTCATCGATCCCAAGGACGGCAAGACCGTGCTCTACAAGCGTGGAGACGCCATGAGCATGGACGTGTTGCGCGATATGGTCGCCCACGGTGTCGAAGAGGTCAAGGCGCGCAGCGTTTTGACCTGCGAGTCCAAGCGCGGCGTATGCGCGAAGTGCTACGGCTGGTCGCTGGCCACCAATCGCCTGGTGGATGTCGGCGAGGCCGTCGGCGTCGTCGCGGCACAGTCCATCGGCGAGCCTGGTACGCAGCTCACGCTTCGTTCCTTCCACTCCGGCGGTGTCGCTTCCGCTTCCGACATCACCCAGGGTCTTCCCCGTGTCACCGAGCTTTTCGAGGCGCGTACGCCTAAGGGCGAGGCGCCGATCACGGAGTACCCGGGCACCGTCAAGGTCGAGGATTCCGACCACGGCCGTACGGTTACGCTGACCCCGGACGATACCAGCATCGAGCCGATCACCTACCCGGTGACCCGTCGCGCTCCGCTGCTGGTCAAGGACGGCGACCACGTCGAGGTCGGCACCCAGCTGATCGAAGGCTCCGTCGACCCGAAGAAGATCCTTCGCATCCTCGGCCCCCGTGCGGCTCAGGTCAGTATCGTCGAGGGCGTGCACGATGTGTACCGCTCCCAGGGCGTGGATATTCACGACAAGCACCTCGAGGTCATCGTCCACCAGATGCTTCGCCGCATCACGGTGATCGATTCAGGCACCACCAATCTGCTGCCCGGACAGCTGGTCGATCAGGCGAAGTTCCGTGACGCCAACATGCAGGCGGTCAAGGAGGGCGGCAAGCCCGCTGCCGGCCGTCCCGAGATGCTCGGCATCACCAAGGCCTCGCTGGCCACCGATTCCTGGCTTTCCGCCGCTTCGTTCCAGGAGACCACCCGCGTGCTTACGGAGGCCGCGCTGGAGCAGAAGTCCGACGAGCTCAAGGGCTTGAAGGAGAACGTCATCATCGGCAAGCTCATCCCTGCCGGCACCGGCCTGGCGCGTTATCGCAACGCGACGGTCGAGCCCGACAAGGCCATCCGCGACACCATCTACCCGAACTTCGGCTTGGGTGGGGACGCGTCCTCCGAGTTCGGCGACGGCGGCATGGACGATATGGACTTCTCCAATATCGACTTCGGCGATCTGAAGCTCGGCGATGATTTCAATCCCGATGACTTCCTCAACGATCAGGGCGGAGCCAGCGACCTGAACGGCGACACCGATTTCGGCACGAACGGTTCGGACGATTCGGCTTCACAGGTCTGATTGATATCGATGTCGGGAAAGTTCGGTGACCGGCTTTCCCGACAGGTCGTTTAAAAATGTCTTGTTCTTTTACCGCTTGCCATTGTTGCAAGTCGGTAGGGGAACAAGACATTTTCATATACGGCCGAGCTTGTCTTAAAAAGATCGGACTTGTTGCAGCCTGTGAGCCGGAATAAAGGGCATTGAGCATGATCGTCATTCAAGCGATGACCGCAGCTGCCATGGCTGTCGGCAAACCTCGATGATGATTTTGTGTCAGGGATGCAAACCATCGGCGACCGTTCTGCTTACGGTATGACCCGGATAGAAGCCAAGGCCAAGCGAGTCGTTGAAGCATTGCCGGCCAAGCACATCATTGCCGTCTCTGGCGTATCTGAAGCAGACAATGCCATCCATCATCATCTTGTTGATCATTGATTTAGCGCCATCTGTATATATTGAATGAGCGGTAAAGGTGCAAGTCTGCTGAGCGTTAAAGAAACCGCGCTTCCAAGGAAACCTTGCCGGTAATGTTGCGGTTCTGATGTAATATGAAACCATGAGTACTTTGCCTTTTCCACCGGCACCAGAGCTCGGTTGGTATGATGATGACACCACAGTTGTATCCGCAAACCAGACCGTGGCCGATGAACTCGCACGGGATTCAGAAACGGCCCGTACTCCACAGTCGCTAGTGGACGGGGCTATGGGGACACAGAAGCCTGCTGTGGACAGTTCCTGGACTTCGGCCGCCCCGCAGACCAACAGCGATGGCGATATCGAGGACTGGGACGGCACGGTGTTATCCGCCGCGTTCATGTCCGAAAAGCCCAAGAAACGCTATCGGCTGCACAACGACGCCACCGGTCAGGATATCCTGCTTGACAAGAGCGCCCTGCTCGGCCGCAATGTTTCGGCCACTGTGCCTGAAGGCGCGATGTCCATCAGGCTCGCCGATCCGACGCGCACGGTTTCACGCAACCATGCGGCCATCAGCTATGACAAGGACGGCACGTTGTGGCTTGAGGACTATGGTTCACTCAACGGCACGTATATCATCGCTGGCGACCACGAGCAGCAAGTCAAGAACAGCCCGGTTCAGCTTTCGGCTCCGGTGACGTTGCGTATCGGCGACCAGTTCTTCAAGCTCACCGAAGACAAAGGATGATTTGTGCCCTGGCAGCATGAAACAGGTCTCTGAAAGTGAAGAGACATCCAGTAACAACATGTCCCGCTATCCGGCCAAAAGGCAAGATAGCGGGACATGTTTTTACGCTATATGTTTTACGCTATAGCGGTGATGAGCCGATTCGGTTATCGCAGGCGAGGCCGATCGGCTCGTGACAACCAAGCCAGCTCATCAGCCGATAATAACGGCGATATTGGCGCTGTTGCGACTGTGCCTATTGCCGCGTGGCAAGGGCTGCGTCAATGGCCGGGTCGTGCAGCTGGGCCAGCCAGTTCAGAAGCTCCGGGTAGGTGTTGGGGTTGCGTGCGAGGCATGGACGCAGCTCGGGGGCATACTGGGCGATGCTGGCGATGGTCATCTGGTCGGTGTTCGGGTCCAGTGCCTGCTCGGCGGTGTAGCCGTAGGCGTTCGTGGCGACGGGCATCTGCTGGTTGTAGTTCTGGGAAGTGGCCGATTGCTGTTGCGCCGCGTACTGATTGGTGGTGGCAGCGGTGTACTGGCCGTCTGTGGTGGCCGTCTGTTGCGTCGCGTACTGATTGGCAGTAGTGGCAATGGTGGTGTACTGGCCGTCTGCTGCCGTCTGCTGGTCGGCGATATAAGGTGTTGATGCCTGTTCCGTAGCCTGCTGTGTCTGCGCCTCTTGGGGCTCGACACCCTGATCGGGAACCTCGAAGCCCATGGACTTGAGGGTTTCGCGGGCGCGGTCATCGCCGAACTGTGCCAGCCAGCGCTTCAGCCCAGGATAGGCGCGTGGGTTTGCAGCCACGTTCGCACCAAAATCGGGGTTTTCGTAAGCGACTTTCGCCAGCATGACCGGATCCGCTTCGGAATCCTGAACAATGGCGACGGCGGTGTCATAATCAACCATCTGCTTCACTTCTCTTTCTTATTGGATGAATCGCTCGACGTTCATCGTTTGGGTATCGATTATTTACTATTGCATGAGCCAACGTAACGATTATATCGGTTGGTTCCCGTTATGTCTCGCCGGCATTACACGGATGAAACGGAAACGGGAAATTGACGCGATTTATGTATGCAGACTGTCGAGTGTGACGTCTCCGATGGTCTCCAGTTCCTCTCCGTTGTCGAGTTTGCTGGCGTGCCAAGGCTCGTCGTATGGAGTACCGGGCCACACGTCGACGACGATGATCGTGATGTTGTCGCTTCCGCCGGCGTGCAGAGCGGCACGAATCAATGCTTCAACGGCAAGTTGCGGGTCGGGGTTCGCCTGGCTGATCGCTGCGATTTTCTTGTCCGAGACCTCGGAATACAGCCCGTCGGAGCATACGATGAACCGACCGGTCGGCACCACCGCGTAGAAATCCGGCCTGATGCCCTGCGGGGCGCCGATGCACTGGGTGATGACGTTGCGCGGAATGGTCGCGTTGGCCATTTGCGGAGACATCAGCCCGGTATCGATGGCCTGTTGACGTTGGGAATGGTCCTTGGTGACATGGCTGATCGAAGAGGCGACGGCATGGCCCTCAGTGTCGATATCGAAATGATAGGTGCGGGAATCGCCGACATTGATCACATACCATAGCGGTGCCTGCTCGTCGCCGTTGTTGCCGGGCCGGGAGGGGAGGATGATGCCGTTGGCCGTTGTCCCGGCGACACCGCCCAGCTCCCGGCCCAGGTCGCAGACATCGTGCTGGGAGGCATTCAGTGCGGATTCGATGATGTGCCTTGACCTGACCGGTTCATTGGCGACTGACCTGAAGTGCGCTGCGGTCAGGGCGCTGGCACGTTCGCCGCCGACACCGCCGCCCATGCCGTCGCAAACCATGTAGACGCCGGGCTCATTGATTCCGGTGTCCTGGTTGTTGCGACGCTTTCTGCCGATGTCGCTACCCATAGCCGCACGAATGTGTGGATGATCAGACATTATCAACGACCTTTCCGTGCGGTGGATTTGCGTTTTGCATGCACATTAGTCAGTATAGACTTGTCTTTCGTTGTATTGCTTTTCATGGTTTTGCGAGGCTTTTTCCTGCTGTTTTTCGCGCTTTTCCCTGTTTTGGGATTTGCCGCGCCGGCACCTGTAGGACCTGCCGAACCGGCGGAACCCGACCTTTTGAAACGCTGGAGACTGAAGTGCGGCACTTGGAAGACGCCCTTGAGCGAAAGCCGGGTGCGCAGGCGGCGCATACGGGGCTGATCGGCAAGGATTGCCTTGCGCATGGCCTTGACCCGCTTCCAATAATCCTTACTGGCGGCCTCTTCCGGTTGCTTGCCGGAGAAGGCGACCCAATCGGCCTCGCGCGAGAGCAGTCTCAACGCTTCGAGATCGATGGGGCGTGCGTTGGAGGTCTTCTTCTTTTTCGGTCCGTTTGCTTTCCTGGCTGCTTTTTGGGCGGCTTTGCTTTCCTTGTGGGTCGTGGCCGGCCCCGACGTCGAGTCCGTGATGGCTGCCGTCGCCGGACTTGTGGCATTCGTGCCCTGCAGCGCGGCCTTCAGGGCCTCGTCGATCTGGGCCGCCTGATGCCTGCGGGTGCCGGAGGTCTTGATACCGCTCTGGTCGGCGAGCATATCGATGGCCTTCCAGCCGGAGGCGATGCGCTGAGTGGAACTGCCCCGACGGGCCATGACGGCCAGTTGGATGGCTTTGATGAGCAGAATCAGCCCGCAGAGGATAAGGATGATCCACAGCGGACTGCCGTAGACGGCTACCTTTTGCGCCACCATGAGAATTTTCATCAGTGTGGCATTGCCGTTCTTGTCGCCTGCATCCGCACCGTCAAGCGAGGACTGGTCGCGGGCCTGGTTCTGGTCGTGCAGAGGGTCGACGAGCGGTACCGGCGGCTGGCGGACGAGTGTCTTCGGGTTCGGCGGCGTCAGATCTTGGTTCTTGTTCGGGGTCTTGGTTTCCTTCGGTGTGGGATAGAAAGGAACCCAGCCGTAATCCTTGAAGTTGATCTCGACCCAGGCCTCGATGTCGTTGCCGGTGAAATCGGTCTGTGTAGCACTGTTCCTGCCGTGCGAGGTGCGGGACTTGGAGATGTTGCCGTCCTTGTCTTTCGGGATGAAACCAAGCACCACGCGGGAGGGAAGGTTCAGCTCCCGGGCCATCATCGCCATCGCCGAAGCATACTGCTCGCTGTCGCCGACCATCGCCGTGCCGCCGAGCATGGAATCGATGCGGAAATTGCCGTGGCCGGGCAGCGAAGGATAATCGCCGGCGAGGCCGTGCGAGAACCAGCCTTTGGTCTTCAATGCGGTGGCCAGCGTCTGTGCGGTCGCGCCGTCGCTGGACTGTTTGCCGGTCAGTGACGGCGCAAGTTTGCTGGCGCTGTCGGGGATGTCCTTCGCCTCTGGTTGCGTAATGCGTTGGGCCTGGGCGTGGGTGATCTGCTGTTGGGTGGGCATATCGGCGATGACGCCGGATTCGGTGTAGGTCTGCCCGCCAAGTGGGGTATTGGCAACGATGGCGGAATGGGTTCCCGTGTTGTAGTAGAAATCCTGGCCTTTCAAACTGATCGACGAGGCATCACCCGCCAACGGCAGCCATTGTTCGGAGAAGCCTTTTCGTATCGTGAAGGTGGCCTTGAAATGTTCGCCCTGGGTCGTGTTGGCGATGGCGCTGCCGACCTTGCGGTAATCGGAGGAATCGCTGGCGTCGGTGGAATCCGAAAGGTTCCAGACATTGCCGTCGAAGCGGTCCATGACGGCAAGACGCACCGGCGTGCCCGCAGGAAGCCCGGAAACCGAAAGCAGTGTTTCCTTCTTGTGGTATTTGACGTAGGATCGCATGCCGCTTAAAGGACTGGTGTATTGGTGCGGGTCGAGCGGCGGGTTGTAACGGTCGCGCAGGGTGAGGCGGTGCTGGGGGACGATGAGGGTAGCGCCGAAGGCGAGAGCGATGGCAAGAAGGATGATGATGGCCATGCTTATTGCACGATGGATGTCCAGCGACTGCCAGCGCCAGGCCAGCCAGATGACCAGCGCCAGCATGGCGACGATCGCGCAAGCAGGGCGCAACGTGCCGTAGGCGGTTCCCAACAGCGCGCTGACCGCGAGGTTCAACGCCAGCGGGAAAACGGTGATGAGGTTGATGCGCTGGCTTTCTGAAACCGCGAAAACGCCCGCGAGGAACGCCGTCCACAGATTGAGCGTCCACAGAGCCATCAGGCTGCCGTTGGCGCTTCCGAGCGGAGGGACCACGGCGATGACATATTTGAACGAGCCGAAGGTCTGCGTTAGTCCTTGGCTCAAGGTCTGCAGGCTCGGCACGATATGGCCGATGGTGGTGCCGTTGAGTGCGACGACAGGGCCGACGAGGAACTGGGCAAGGGTCAGAAAGACGATTTGCCACCAGAGCTTCAGCGCCGGATTGACACCGGCCAAGGCGATCAACACGCCAAGTGCCGCTGCCGGGACCGCCGCCATCGCCCAGACCGGGATGTTGCCGTAGACATCGATGAGATTGGCGGCATTGAGACACACGGCGACCAGGACAAGCAGGGCGCCGATGGAGGCGGTGGTCCAAGGACGATGAACGGTGACGAATATCTGACGTTGGCCGTTGCCGGTGGCGGTCAGCGCGATCGGTGCCCGGGTCGTGCTCGCCCATGTGCCGGTGGTGCCGGTGAAATCGGGAAGGGAAGTCCGATCGGGGGTTTTCGACCGGCTTGCCGCATTGAAAGCATTGCGTATAGGATTGGTGCCGCTCATTTCAGCGCCTCCATAATCACCGGAAGGTCGTCTAGTGCTGAAAGCGTGGCCAGGGTGAAATCATCGTATTGATGGATGGCATTGCCGGCTATGGGGTCGATTTGCAGCATGACGCAGATGGATTCCCGGTTCAGTGCGGCCGCGATACGGCGGAGGCGTTCGAGTCTGGCGCCGGAACCGACCACGAAGAAATAGAACGAGGCCGCAGGGCTTGTCTTCAACGTGGTGAGCGCGAGATTCGGGTTTTCGTCCATATCCGGCTTGACCCCGCTCATCCAATCGAGGAACGGCATGGCCCCACGCGCAATCAGGGAATCGGAGGAGGCTTGTACGGCCAGCGGACGGCCTTCGACCAGGCATTCGGTGCCGATAGAGGCGGCGGTGCTGACGGCCAGCTCGAATTCGTCTTCGGTCGTATAGTCCGTAGGGTTGACGCCAAGGGTGATGGAGGTATCGGTGCGTTTGGTCGCTTCGTATTGGCGGACCATCAACGTGCCGGTTTTCGCCGACGAAAGCCAGTGGACGTTACGCATGTCATCGCCAGGCCGGTATTCGCGTAACCCGTAGAAATCGAGGTCATCGTCGACCACCTGGCCGGAAGGACTGCCCTCAAGGTCTCGGAAGATGCCCGAATCGAGGGTGTTGAGGAAGACGGTTTTCGGATGGATGAAGACCTGCACCGACTCGGAAAGCGACTGTTCGTGACGTACGATGCCGAAAGGATCGCCCTTGCTGATTTTCAGCGGGCCGACCGGGAGAATCGCGCGTGAAGTGGCGCGGAACTCGACCTGTTCGTCCCTGGATTTGCCGGGCATCAAGGCGGGGATGCGGAAGTGCTGGTGCATCTCGCCCATCGGCAGGTCGCCCTGAACGCTTACCGTCGGGCTTTTGCCGGGGTTGGCGATATTGACGTCGACCCTGACCGAGTCGCCGACGGTGATGCGGTTGTCGGAAACGGACAACGCCGCATGGAATTTTGTATTGCCAAGTGACATCGCGATGCCGAGTGCCAGCATGACCAGTCCGATGATGCCGCAGACCAGCAGCTCATGCCATCCCAACGCAGGGAATGCCACGAGGCAGACCACTGCCATGCCCGTCACCGACCAACCAAGCGGCGAAACGTACGCGGTAAGCCATTCGGGCAGTTTCCTGCGCAAGACAACCAGATGGTGTCGCACCTTGAGCGATAACAGCGCAAGGCGGGTATTGCCCTGTATCAAACTGGGTTTGCGGCCCTTGAGTCCTCGAAGGCCTTTTCGGCCGTTGGTACTTGCCGCCATGGCCCCGTTGCGGCGAAAAGCGGGGGAACCGGGTGGCGTTGTGGGCGTTTGGTGTTGGGTTTGGGAGTTGTGCATGGCGTTGCTTTCAGGCCCCCATGGCAGGTGCCGGGACGGAATCGACGATTTCTGCGACGACCTGTTCGGCCGTTTCGCCCTTGAACGCGGTTTCGGCGTTGAGAATGATGCGGTGGGCGAGCACTGGTACGGCGAGGTCTTGCACGTCGTCGGGAAGCACGTAGTCGCGTGCGTCGGCGGCGGCCCAGATGCGGGCGCAGCGGGTCAGCGCCAAGGCCCCGCGCATGGAGGAACCGACGCGGAGTTTCTCGCTCAGTCTGGTGGCCTCGATCAGGCGTTCGATGTATTCGAGGATGCGTTCGTCGACGCGTACGTCCTTGGCGGTTTTGCGCAGCCTGACGATGTCGTCGCCGCTCAAAACTGCGGAAACGGTGTCGGCGCGATCGGTGATATCGATGTCCTTCAAGATACGGATTGATACGTCGTGGCCGGGGGCGCCGACGGAGGTCTTGATCAGGAAGCGGTCCATCTGGGCCTCGGGCAGCTTGTAGGTGCCAAGCTGTTCCAGCGGGTTCTGGGTGGCGATGACGATGAACGGCTGTGGCATCTGGTAGGTCTTGCCGTCAACGGTGGTCTTCTGCTCTTCCATGACCTCCAGCAGTGCGGACTGAGTCTTCGGCGAGGCGCGGTTGATCTCGTCGGCCAGGACGATGGAGGCGAAGATCGGGCCCTGACGGAACTCGAATTCGCTGGATTTCTGGTCGTAGAAGGTCACGCCGACCACGTCGCTCGGGAGCAGATCGGGGGTGAACTGGATGCGTTTGAACGAGGTGGCGATGGAATTGGCCAGGCCTCGGGCGAGCTGGGTCTTGCCGGTGCCTGGGTTGTCTTCCAGCAGCACGTGGCCGCCGACCATCAGGGCCGTGACGCACAGTTTGATGGGCTCGCTCTTGCCGACGACGACCTTGCCGATGTTGTCGACCAAGGCGTCGAAGGAACGCTTGAAATCGAGGATGGAATCCTTCGGGGGTTGGATGATGCCTGAAACCGGGGAGGCCGAGGCGTAGGGAGCCGAGAGCGAATCCACGCTGGCGTCGGCGGGTTTGGGGGAGACCTGCGGGTTCGTGTTGCCGGCCGGTGCCTGATATCCGTTCTGCGCCGTGTTCGCCGTAGTGCTGGCAGGTGTTGCCGGGTTGGCGGTGGACGTAGCCGTAGCGGCGGTCGTGGTCGGGGCTGTTGCGGCGGTCGTGGCCGGAGTGGAGACATGGCTGTTCGCGGTTGGACCGTCCAGGGAGGCGTCCGATGGCTGTTCGGCGGGACGGGCAAATGAATCGTTGCCGACATTCGGCATCGAGGTGCTCAGTACGGTCTCTTCCGAGATGGGGTCGTTGCCGATGTTTGGCATCGAGGTGCTCAGTACGGTTTCCTCTGAGATGGGGTCGTTGCCGACATTTGGCATCGAGGTGCTCAGTACGGTCTCTTCCGAGACGGGATCGTCGACACCTGCGCCGTGGATGGACCCGAGCACGGTGCTGTCGTCGCTGAGATCGCCGGTATGTTGGGACTCCGACTTGCCTTCGGACCTGGAGCGTTCCGGCAACGAGGGGAACGCGCTGTGATGGCTGTTCATGGTGTCGTCGTTATTGTTGAATCTCGACTGATGGGTGGTATCGGAGATGTGTGTGGCATCCGAGATCTGCGTCTCATCGTTTGACGGGTCTGCCTTGTGCGTGCTCATAGATTCTCCTTTATGATTGCTTGATGAGCCGATTGATGGTTGCTGCTGTATAGACTGCTTTGGTCGCTGCGCCTCTCGGACGCGCGGATGCCGTCGTAGAAGGGCATGGCCGTGGTGACGGCGGCATCGTTCGTTGTCGTAGTCGTCATCATCGCGCCGCTCCCTGTTGTTTGGCCGCGGCGGCGAGATCGCGTTGCATGATTCTTTTCTGCAGGGTGGGGAAGCGGTCGACGAGGCTTTGCGATTCGGACGATTGGTCTTGGCCCTCATCGCCGGTCCCCGTGTTTGACGGCAACGTCGCTTGCTGTCTCCCTGCCCCGCTGACGGGATGCTGGCTATGATCGCCTGTGTCGTTGTTCAATGCGGAATCTGTGCCGGTCACCACTACCTGCCAGGTATACCCTGATAAAGCATCCGGTAGATCGGACACGTCCAGCGAACCGGTCGCCGGCCAGTCATATATCTTTTCCGTGTCGTCCGACCAGATATGGATCTGTGTCGTACCGCTCTGCCCGAAGAGGTCGACCGACCCGGTAACGATGATATGGTCGTGATCCGCTCCCCAGGTCAATGCGATGTTGTTGAATTTCGCCCGAACCTTATAGGTGAGGTTGCCGGAACCTGTGGCTTGAACCGGCGATCCGGTTGAATCGTTGAGCGTCTGCGCCACGCTCACAGAACCGCAGTTTTGCCAGTTGCCGATGGTGTATGCATATGAGGTGTCGTTCTTGCCGACCGTGGCTTTGCTGGATCCTGAAATCGTGAATCCGGAGTGCCTTCCATTGGGCTGCCAGCTTACCTTGCAGGAGTTACCGGCTAATTGCAAAATGACGTTGGTCGGAGTCTTGACGTTATAGCCCGGGGTGACGGGTTTGCTGTTGGCGGAGGACTTGGCGGCACCGCCCTTATCCGGCACGAGTGTGGCTGTGGCGATCATCGGGTGGCCGTAGTCGCTGTCGTTCAATTCGAACGTTGTGCTGGCATTCCTGCAATCGAAGGATCCGTGACCGTCGATATCGATGCTGCGGCAGCCGGAGTTGCGCATATTGTTGGCCTCGGCGCTTACCTTCATCGTGTTCTCATCCTGCTGGCTCAAGGTGACGCTGGGCGGATCGGGATCGCCCCAAGGTGTACCGGAGTTCGAGGAATCGCCTACCAGTCCATCGCCGGCCCGGTTGTGGCCGCGAACCTTTGCACTGATGGTGGTGCCGTCGCTGATGGCTCCGTTGCTGATGGAAAACGAGATGCTTTGGCTGGTGCCATTGGTGTGCTTCGACTGGCCATCGCTCAATGTCACGAGATAGTCGTCGGGCTTGGTGCCGATGTAGCTTGCGGCGTCCCAGCTGACGGTGACCTTCTGGTAATCGCCGTCGACCTTGATGCCGCTGGGTGCGTCGGGCACCTTGTCGGGCATGCTCTCCACGCTGTTCGAGGACTTCGACCAGCCGGCCTCGTTCTTCGCCTTGACGGTGAAACTGTAGGTCTTGCCGTTCGTCAGGCCCGTCACGTTGCAGGTGGTGACGGCACCGCACGACTTGCTCTGGCCGTCATACTCCACAACGTATTCGCTGATGGGGCTGCCGTTGGCCGGGCCGGGCGTCCAGCTCAGGTTGACCGCGCTGTCGGCGGGAAGGCCGGCCACCGGAGAGAGCAGCGGCGGGTCGGGCTTGTCGATGATCGAGACGGTGATGGTGGCGCTGACTTCGCGTTCCTTGGTCTTGGTGGCGTCCTGGACGTTGACGACCACGGTGTTCGACGATGCGCCGATGTCGGCGGCTGCGTGGATGCCTATGGAGCCTTTCGAGCCGCAGTCGACCTTGAGTTTCGAGGTATCGTCGGCCTGGCAGCTCACCACGGTAAGCGACGAATCGGGGAAGGGGTTGAACGCCCCGGAGAGGATATCCACGGTGGTGGAATCCCCGGCGTTCATCTTCTTGTTCACTCCGGAGATTTTGGCGAGCGGGCGTGTCGATTGCACCACTTGTGCCGTCAGTCCCGCCGAAACTGAGCCGGCGGAATATTTGATGGTGATGGGGATGCTCGACATCGATCCCACGGCGGCATCGGTCGGTGCCTTCACGGTCAGCTTGCCGTTTGAAGTGAGGTGCGATTCGATCGCGCCGGAAGCCTGGCCTCCGGAATAGGTGTATTCCTTTTCGTCTTCGTCCAGGCCGCTTGGCGCGTGGGTCAGGGCTGTCAAATCGATCGTCTTGGCGTCCTCGCCGGCCGCGACGCTGATGGTGGAGGCGGAGAAGGTCGGTGGCGGCACGTTGCGGCCGATGACGGTGATCGGCAACGTCAGCACCGAAGAGTTGATGATCTTGGCCTGTTTCGATCCGTTCTTGTCCTTGCTGTTGTCGTCCCGTTTGCCGTCCGAGACCGTGAACGTGATGGAGGCCGGGCCCGCATAGTCCTTGGGCGCGGTGAACTTCAGGGTCTGGTCGTTGACATAATAATCCGAATCGGCGCTTTTGGTGGCGCTGATCGAATCCTTGTCGACGTACGCGGTCTTGCCCGGTCCGACGCGCACATAATCGGCAAGGTTGATATTGACGCTGCGTTTCGCGTTGACCTTGATCGCAGGGGCCTTCGGGCGCAGCGTCGGCGGGAACACGCCATACTGCGGCACCTGCACGAAGGCCGTGGAGGTCACGTGATAGGTGGTGTTCGTCACCGTGTAAGGCACGCTTCTGGCTTCGCCGGTCAGATCGACGGTCACCGTGGTGGATTTCGCCCCGCCCTTGACTCGAGCATGGTTGGCGGCGGTCGGATCGATGCCGACCGTGAGCTCCTGGGCGGTGCCGGAGGGGTTCGCGATCCATTGCGAGAGGTCGACGTCGACGGATTTCTTGTCGAGCGTCGCCGCGGAAGGCACGCGGTAATCGTAGGCGGTCGGCGGCTCGATGGGCGCGTTCGGATCGGTGGTCACGCTCAGCGTGGCCGTGTCGGAAAGTCCCGCCTTGTCTTTCACGCAATACACGATGTAGGACGTTCCTGCTGAAGCCGGAGTCTTGAAGGAGATCATGTTGTCGGCGACGCTGGCCCCGGTGATGCCTTGCATCTGTAGGTTCTTGTCGACGACGAGGTCGGTGTTGTCGCCGGAGATGTCGTTTTGCGCCACCGGCACGGTCGCCTCGGTGTTGGGTCGTAGCGTCACCTGGTCGTCGCGTGCGTACACGCCGGAATCCGAGGTGCCTTTGTAGACGCCCACGCGGATCTGGGCCTGGGCCCGCTGGCCGGTCCAATCCTCGACGGCGTAGGAGAAGGTATCGGTTCCTGACGAATCGCCATAGGCCTCATAGACCATGTAGTTCGCGCCGACCTCGTCGATGCGTCCCATCTTCGGCGACTTGTCGCCAAGGCCGAGCAGGGTGTCGTCGTCGCCGTCGGTGTCGATGCCCGTCAGGGTGATCGGGATACGGACTTTCTGGCCGGCCGCCACCTGTGCCTGCGCGTCCTGCGGGGTGGGGGCCGGCTTGTTGTTGGCGTCCTTGGCGTGCACCGTGATGGTGATGATGCCGGAGGCCGCGTTGCCGAGATTGTCGCGCACGGTGTAGGTCACCGGGTAGACGCCGGGGGTGTTCGAAGCTTGGTAACGCACTTCGTCTCCGGAGACGAAGACCAGGCCCTTGAAGGTCTTCTTGCTGAACTGAAGGGTGTTCTGCAGCTTCACCGTCGTGCCGTCGGCATGGGAGACGTGGTCGATCACATCGACGCTGACGATGCCGCCCGTACGCACGTTTGCGGTGATGTTGGTGGCTTTGGGCGCTGCGTTGGCCGTGGTCAAAGCCGGCGGTTGAAGGATGATCGCGCCACGGGTCGAGCCTGCCGCGTTGGTGACGGTATAGGTGAGACGCACCGGTTTGGTCGGAATCTGCCGGGCGGTCATATAGACGCGCTTGTGGGCCACCAGACCGGTTTTGATGCCGAGTTTTGGATCGACGTTGACCGAAGTGACGGAAAGGACGCCGCCCATCGGATCGGTGTCGTTGTTCAGCGGCTCCACGATGGCGGTGCGGTCGGCTCCCAGAAGCGCCACATCGTTGGCTGCTACGGGTTTGGCGGAATCGCCTGCGACCGGCTGCACTTCCATGCGCGCCAGGCCCTGTGCCTCGATGCTGCCTTGGCTGATGGTGTAGGGGACGTAATAGGTGCCTGGATTGCTGGCCTTGAAGGTGAAGGAGAGGTCGGCGGAATTGGTTGCGGTGGTGGCGCCGTTCGGGGTATTGACCGAGGAAAGTACCGGCGGTTGTGCGCTGGTGCCGTGAACGTATTGCTTGAGCTCAACGGTGGTGGAGGTGTCGGGAGTGGTGTTCTTGGTCACGGCGTCGATCGTCGCCGGCAACGTGTTCGCCGGACGCACCGAGAAGTAGATGAGGCCGTTGCCGCTATGCTGGCCATCGGAGACCGTGACTTCCACGCCTACGCGGCCACCGGTCAGGGAGCCGGTGTTGAAGACGAGCTGGCCGTCGGCGCGGGTGGAGATGGCGACCTGGTTGTTGTTCTGCGCCACGGCGGAGACCAGCGTCATCGGGTCGCCTTCGGGGTCGGCGAAGCTGCCCAAGGCGTTGAGCGTGAAGGTGGCTCCTTGTTCGACATCGTATTCGGGAGGGGTGTCGACCTGAGCGGGGGGTCGGTTGGTGGTGTCGCCGATGATGTCGAGGTTGACCGTCGCGCTGCTGGATTGCCCGCGTCCGTCATTGATCTCGTAGGTGAAACTCGTTTTGCCGGCAGCGGCGCCGGTGGTGTCAAGTTGCAGGTAACGGCCGGAATAGATGGGAGAGACGGTGATGCCGCCGCCTGAGACCGGCCCCACTTTGCTGATGTGCAGCACCGAGCAATCGCTCTGTTCGTCGTTGCGCAGCACGTCGAGGATCTGCTGACCGCCCACGCGCGCGCCGAAGTTGTCATCTTCGGCCTTGATCTCGCCGGATTTGGCGGAGCAGGTCGGCTTGAACTGGGTCTGGTTGTTGGCGGAATCGGAGTTCTTCTGCTGGTTGGTGGTCTTCTTCGTCTGAATCTGGCGCCATTGGATTTTGATGACCTTGTTGGACTGATCGGGGTTCCAGACGTTGCCGTTGGTCACGTCGTTCAAGACCACGAGCCGGTGATTGGTGCGGAATACGAGCTGCGAGGTCGGCGAGATGGACTGCAGGCTCTGCCATTGCGCCTGGGTGTTGTCGTCTTTGCCCTGATCGGCATTGGCGGCGCCGTCGGCGGAGCACAGGCGGATATAGTTGTGTGCCTGCTGTGACCAGGCGGCATATACGCAGCCCTTGGATGAGACCGGCTGCGCGTCCTCGGCCATGCCCTTGTTCATGAACGCGGCGGTTTTGTCGCCGTGCTTGAAATCAACGGTGAAGATGCCATTGCGTGCACTGGCCGCCAACCAGTCGCCTTGGGCGTTGTCGGTGGACGGGGCTTGCAGGGTCACCGGGCCTCGTGAGTCGATCTGCGCGCTTCCGCCCTGCCACATGATGCGTTGCTTGACGGCGATGACCGGGCGGTCGCCGATGACGGTGAAGCTGTCGGCGTTGGTCTCTTTGCCTCCGGTGATGGATTTGAGCGTCTTCGGCGCGCTGTGCGCATCGTCCATCTTGAGCACGGCTCCGTCTGCCGGGCGATATCCGTAGACTGCTCCGTTGCGGTCGAGAGCAAGCAGGCCATGGGTTCCGAGCTGCATCTGCGGGGCCGAGGTCTTGGGGGTGATGGAATCGAGATTGCCTGAATCCCCGACCCATACGTTGCCGGTTTTATGGTTGAGGAACGCCGCAGAGTTACCGCCGATGAAGGTCGAAGTGGAGTTTCTGATTTCGGCTTTGCCGTGGATGCCGAGATTCGAAGCCACGATGCCTTGCGCCTTTGCTCCGTCGGACAGGATCACGTCATCATTGTGCTGGCTGACGTCGAAGGTCGCAGTGGTCGGCGCGACCGCCCCGTTGGCCTGCTGGAGTTTGACGTTGAAACGTGCGGCCTTGCGGTCCTTGAGTGAGGTGACCCAGACCGTGCCATCATCGAGATGGACGTGGGTGCGGGTCAGGGTGTTGATGATGATGGCTCCGGCCACGATGCCCAGCAGCAGGAGCAGCACGAGTACCGGGGTGAGCCAGCGGCGGTTGGTCTGCGAATTCAGGCGTCTCAAGGCGAGACGGACGCTACGCTCACCCTGTGGTTTGCCAGATGCCTTCATCAGTTGCTTCCTTACTTCTTTTCAGGTGGCCTCAAATGGCTGGCCCAAAATCTTTTCTTGTTGTCGTTCGATGGTTCGTCTGTTCGTCATTGCAACGTTGTCGCGCAAGCCATCGTAGGATTTGCAGACATATGCCCGTCAGCTCTTACGATACTAACTTGAATGCAGGTCTGGGGTTCGCTGTTGGTCACACTTAAGGTGACTTTAGGCGCTTTGACGATTGAGGTCTGGCCGCCGGTCGCCGCCGATCCGTTCTGGACTTCCGACCAGGCGTAGGTGTCTCCCTCTTTTGGAGCGGGATTGGTCCAGGTGAATGTCACGCTTTGCCCGTTCGAAGTGCCGACAAGGTTTGCGGCTTGCGGAACCGCCGCCCCTGCGTCCTCGGCGGTGATGTCATCCTTCTGGGTGTTGTCTTGGCCGGTGGCGTGGCTCTTGTGCTGTCCGGCATTGCCGGAGTGGGCATTCCCTGACTGCGGTGTCTGCATCGCATTGATCTGCGTGCGGTTGCCTGATTGTTTGCTGTCCATGCGAGGGATCACCGCGAAGGTGAAAACGGCTGCGACGGCTGCGACGACGGCTAGTGCGGCAAGGGTGATGACGAGCGGTTTCTTCGAGCGTTTCCGTTGGGGAGTGACTGTTTTTGCACCGAAACGGCTCTTGCCGGATTGCGGCAACGTATGATGCGCAGGGAATTCGTCGCAGTCCTCCGCCACGAATGGTGTCATGTTGTATCCGCAATCCTCCTGTGCCGTTTGCAAGGCTCTGCCGAATTGCTGCGCCGAAAGGTAGCGGGCATCCGGATCCTTGTTCATCGCCTTGAGAAGGATTTGCTCGATTTCCTTGGGCGCATCCGGGATGGTGTTTTTCGGCAATTGGTCCGAGACGATGTGCTGCGCCAGTTCGTTTTGCGTATGGGGGTGGAAGATGTATTCGAACGGCGATTTGCCGACCAGGAGGCCATAAAGCGTGGCAGCGAGCGAATAGATGTCGGAGGTTTCGCTGCCGCCGCTTTTGCCGGTCAGCACTTCCGGGGGCGCCCAGGGCACGGAGAAGCCGGTGCGTGATTTCGACTCGTAGATGCTTGTCGAGATGCCGAAATCGGAAAGGGCGGGCTGGTTGGCGGAAGTGATAAGGATATTGGCCGGTTTGATATCGCGGTGGATGATGCCGTGACGATGCGCGGTCTGCAAGGCTGCTGTGAGCTTGACGCCGAGGTCAAGCATTTCGGCGACGGTGAGCCTGCGGCTACGCATGATGTCCTTGTAAGAGCCATGCGGGGCGTACTCAAGGACAAGATACGGCAGGCGGCTTTGGGGGGTTAGTCCCGATCCGTAAATGGAAACGATGTAGGGGTGGGTCGAAAACTGGGCCATGATCTTCGCTTCTTTTTCGAAGGCTTCATCGAAGTCGCGGTCCTGCCTCGCCTTTCCTACTTTGACGGCGACCTCGCGATTGAGATTATGCTGACGATAGAGATACACGTCGGCGGTGGAGCCTGAGCCCAGTTCACGGATGAAATCACAATCTGGTATCATTGGCGCCATCGTGACTCTTCTCCTATCCAACCCTCGCTAAGAAACTGTCTGTATTTTACTCTGTATGGCGAACTTTACAGGGGGCGATCATTTATTGCTCGTTGGAGAAGCGGCTCGCTTTTTTGTTGCTGGTAAACGGCGTTTCGTTGTCTGTTGGATGCTGTTTACCAGCATCAGGTTTTCGTTTCGCACTTTGCTGCTGGCAAACTGCATATGAGCGTGGCTTACGTGCCGTCTGCCAGCAGCAAAGTGTCTTGATGACAATGGGGTGGAGAAAATCCGCTTGGTTCCGTAGGCTGGGAGCATTGGTAGTTACAGCGCTGACAAAGGAGCAACATGGTATTACATCGTAATCTCGGCCCGTTCGACACCACCGCCATCGGTTTGGGCGAGATGCCGCTGACCATCGAAAACAACCTGGGCGAGGCCAAAGGCATCGAAACCATCCACGCCGCGCTCGACGCCGGATGCCGCCACATCGACACCGCATGGTCCTATTACTGCTCCGGCGGCGAGGAGCAGACCGGCGAAAAGCTGGTGCGCCGTGCCATGGCCAGCTGGGACGGGCCGAAGGACGAGGTGACCATCGCCACCAAAGTCGGTCATTTCCGCAATTTCGCCGACGACGGCACGACCCCGACCTGGGGCGTCAACGGACAGCCCGAGCACCTGATTGAGGCCGGCAAGCAGTCGGCGCTCGCACTCGGCGTCGACACCATCGATCTGCTCTATCTGCACCGTCCGGATCCACAGGTGCCCTATAACGAGTCCGTCGAAGCCATCAAGCAGCTGCTGGATGAAGGCGTGGCCAAGGTCGCCGGAATCTCCAACGCTTCGATCGAACAGATCGACATCGCCCGTGGCATTTTGGGCGACAAGCTGGTGGCGGTGCAGAACCAGTTCTCGCCGACCTACCAGTCCACCCGTGACACGCTGGATTATTGCGAGAAGCTGGGGCTGCCGTTCGTCTGCTGGAGCCCGCTCGGCGGCTACCGCAAGGCCAAGGACGAGACCAAGTACGACCCGTTCCGCGAGGTCGGGCAGGCCCATGGGGTGAGCCACCAGCAGGTCGTGCTCGCCTGGGAGCTGAGCCTTGGGCGTCACGTCTTCGTCATCCCCGGCGCCCATCGCCCTGAAACGATTCTCGACAGCCTCAAGGCCGGCGATCTGAAGCTCAGCGCCGAGGAGCTCGCCAAGCTCAACGCCTGAGTGGAGATGGTGCACGTTACTCATCTAGGGTTGCCAAGACCGGATACTTACTCAGTGCGCGGTCTTGGCGTGCCCAGCCCATCCTCTCTTCTGTCTTCAACCGGTCAATCCTGCCACAGACCTGCCATTAGTGCCGCTTGATGTAGGTTTTGGAGTCTAAAAATCTACGTTGTGGGGAGCTAATGACCGATTTGTGGCATAAGCCGGTCGTGCGGGATGTGTTCCGTATTCGTGTGTCTTTTCGTTTTTGGTTTGGTGGCGGTGTTGTGCTGTCTAGACCGTATCGGGGCTAGACTGGAACGGTGCAAACGGGCGGATACAAGAACAATCAAGGTGAAATGATGGCCGAAAGCAGCGAAAACAAGCCGATTCAGACGAAGATGGTACGGCGGCGCAGGCCCGAGGTGTTGGCGCCTGCGGGCAGCTTACGAAGCCTCAAGACGGCCATCGATTTCGGCGCGGACGCCGTCTACTGCGGTGGCAAGGAATTCGGCATGCGTTCGGCGCCGAAGAACCTTTCGATGGATGATCTGAAGGTTGGCGCCGCCTACGCCCACGAGCGCGGGGCAAGGGTGTATGTGACCTGCAACGTCCTGCCGCACAATGATGAGGTCGAGGATATCAAGACCTACATTGCCCACCTCGCCGCCACAGGCATCGACGCGCTGATCATCACCGACATCGGTGTGCTGATGGCCGCTCATTCCATCGCCCCGCAACTGGAATTGCACGTTTCCACCCAGGCGGGCGTGACCAATTATCTTGCCGCCAACGCCCTCTACGAACTGGGGGCGAGGCGTGTGGTGCTGGCCCGTGAACTCGATCTGCAGGCGATTGCCGACATCCGCGCCAACATCCCCGAGGACATGGATATCGAGACCTTCGTGCACGGCTCGATGTGCATGGCGTTCTCCGGCCGCTGCCTCATCTCCAACTACATGAACGGGCGCGACGCCAACCACGGCGAGTGCTCGCAGCCCTGTCGCTGGAAGTACAGCGTCGTCGAGCAGAAGCGTCCCGGACAGTTCTTCCCGGTCGAGGAAAACGACGAGGGCACCTTCCTCTTCAACTCGCAGGACATGTGCATGCTCGAACACATCGACGACATGATCGACGCCGGCGCTTCAAGCCTCAAGATCGAAGGACGGGCAAAAAGCGCGTACTATGTTGCGGCGATCACCAACGCCTACAAGTGCGCGGTCAATGAATATATGGTGCAGCGCGGATTCGAGGATGCGGACGGCAATCACTTGAAGCCGTTGCACGACATGGTGCGTCGTTCCGACGTCGTGCGGGCGACCCGCGCTGTAGGGGAGCTTGAATCCAGCGGATCCATTGGTTTCCGTGGCGTGCAGAATGCGGGCGCCGAGGCCGCGGCCAAGGCGACGATTTCCGCGAGCGTCCCGGCGTTGGTGGGTGCCGAGGCCACGAAAGCCCAGAACGCTGAACCAAAGCATGTCGAGCTGCCCCAATGGCTTAAGGACGAACCCTACAAGGTTTCGCACCGTGATTATTCCACCGGTTTCTACTACCCGGAGCACAAGGCCGGCCAGAACACCGATCGCGGCGGTTATTTCCGCGACTGGCTCGTGGTCGGCGAGGTCATCGGCTATGACGAGGCGACACAACGTCTCACCCTGATGAGCCGCAACAAGATCGAACCCGGTCAGCTCATCGAGTTCCTGATTCCGGGACGCGAGCCGATTGACTATACGGTCGCGGCAGGCGGCATGCAAGACGCCGACGGTCAGAGCGTCGAGGAAATCAACAACCCCGCGCATGTCTTTTCGATGCCGTTGCCATTCGCGATTGCCGAGCACTCGATGATTCGGTCGCGTGCCAAGCAGCGCACGCTCAAGGCTGAATAGAGGTTTTCTTCTTCTCTGGCTGTCACTAACGTGTGCCGCTGACACCGTAATGAACGCTTAACCCTCCTTATTGGCTATGTTGGTGCCACCAAGTTGCCGGTTTTGGGGCAATATGATATCAATTCTCTCGAATATTCGTATCTTGGTGCACCAAGATGGGTCTTTAAGGGGGAAATTCACATTTTTCCGTTCATTTGGGGCATCTTGGTGCACCAAGATGACCTTTTAAGGGAGAATTCACACTTTTCCACTCGTTTGGGGTGTCTTGGTGCACCAAGATGGTCAAAATGGGGCGATTGAGTGGTGACATTCATAAGGGGGACCGTGAGGTTGGATTTCAACTGCATTGATATCGGAGTGTGTCTTGCGATAAGGTGGCGGCATGAGTGAAACTGCAAACCAAGATGGCATGATTCTCAATAGCAATGCCATTCCATCGACGGATACATTCGGCAATCCCATTCCCGTCACGATTCCCATCGACCTGGCGCCAGGTGTCAAGGTCGTCTACACCACGCGGCTCGGCGGCTCAAGCACCGACGATTGGGGCAATCTCAATCTGGGCGGCAAGTCAGGTGACGACCCGGCTGCCGTCGTCGCCAATCGCATGGGGCTGGCCAAAGCAGTGGGCGCTCCGCTTTCCTTGGTGGCTCAGGTCCATTCCGGCAAGGCCATTGACGTGGATACGTTCTTCGAGTACAACGCACCATACGGTTGCGATTGTTCCGGTACGGTTATCGGTTCGCAAACTCGGCGTGATGGTGCGGCGACCGGAGAAACCGATGCAATAGCGGTACAGCGTGATGTCGAGGAGATCGAGGGCGCAGACGGAACTGCAATCACCAAGACCGATACGCGTATCAGTATCAGCGAATCCGGCACGACCGAAAACGATGAATCCTCTTCGAATCAGTCCCAAGCCGATGCGGGCTCTCCGACTGCCTATCCGCGCCTCGAAGCGGACGCCGAGGTCACGGCGCAAACCGGCATCGCGCTTGGCATGTTCGCGGCCGATTGCCTGCCGGTGCTGCTGGCCGATGCGCAGGCGGGTGTGATCGGCGCGGCGCATTGCGGCCGGAAGGGGTTGCAGCGTGGGGTCATCGGGTCTGCGGTCGATCTGATGGTGGCCAAAGGCGCGAAGCCGAATCGTATCGTGGCCACGCTCGGCCCCTGCATCTGCGGCGACTGCTACGAGGTCGGTGATCAGATCGCCGACGAATTCGATGCGCAATTCCCGGCAACCTTTACCCTGACCCGTTTCGGAGGCCCCGGCATCGATATCGCCAAGGCCGCGCTGCAGGAACTCGCCAAGGCTGGCATACCGGCAGACAATGTCATCAGCTCGACCCCACGTGTCGGCGCCGCCACACAATACCTCGATCAGGATGCGGAACTTGCCGATTTGTGCGCCGCCGACGGCGAAGGTAGTCCCAATCTCTCCGAGCGTATCGGCGAGGTGCGCCACAGCCTCTGCACGTTGGAAAACCCGCTTTTCTACTCGCATCGTCGTGCAAGTCTCGGCCACAAAGAGCATGAAGGCCGCCTGCTCGCCCTGATTGTACGGGAATAAAAGCGTATACGGCCAACCAGAGCCGCATTCCGCGCTAGACTGGAATCATGGAACATTTGAATGTCGTCATCTCCGGGTTCGATCCCTACGAGGGCATCTCGAACAATCCTTCGCATGTGGTGCCGCATGCGCTCGCTGATGCTGGCCTCGGCGATGCTTCCGACCTTGAAAGCGATGATCTCTTAAGGGATGCGGATGTGTCGATCAACGCCGTCGATTTGCCGGTGAGCGTCGACGAGTGCTGGCCTCTGCTCAAGGAAACGCTGGAAGCCACACATCCCGACATCGTCATTGCCACGGGGCTTAAAGCCGCGGCCCGCGGGATTCTTCTGGAACGTTGCGCCAATAACATCATCGACACCACCCGTACGGCGATTTCCGGTGAGATGACCGGCGTTGCCGTTGAACTTCCCGATGAGGCCGCGCGTAAACCAATCGCTTCGAACGGTCCCGCCGCTTTTTGGACGAGGCTTCCTCTGCGTTCCATCCTCGATGATTTTGCCTCACAGGAGATTCCCTCGGCTTTGAGTTCGGACGCGGGCACGTTCGTCTGCAATTCTCTGTTCTACAATCTGATGAGATGGACGGCCGGCCAGAATAAAGTGCTTTCCGGATTCGTCAGCCTGCCGATGATCAACGAACAGCCGCATCCGCAGCATGGTTTGACGCTGGATCAGCAGGTGGAGGCATGCCGTGTGGTGGTGCGCCAGACCGCCCGTTACTTCCTCGAACCGACGTCGTCGAACATCCTCATCGCCTGAAGGTCGGGCGCCTTGCAAAGCTGCAGGTTCGCCCTTCTCGGCAAACGTTAGGGAAGGGACACTCCGAATCGCGTGGTGTCTGTGTGGATTAGACGCATTTCGGCATAGAACGCTTGAAAAATACACTACAATGAGGCAATAGTATGTATCGGCTTTCAGAAACTGCGACCGATGTCGCAAGGCGAAAGGAATCACTATGGCGGATGACCGCTTCACGACAGAATTGCGCGGGTATAACAAGGAGCAGGTAGACCAGGAGCTGGCTTCGTTGCAGCAGACGCTCAATCGTATGCGTGCGCAGGTCAATTCCAGCGACCAGACGATTCTGCAATTGCGTGCGCAGCTCGAAGAGGAAAAGAAAAATGCCAGGAAGGCGTCGCAGGGCAATTCATTCGCTTCGTTGGGAGCCAACGCCCAGCAGATGCTCGCCAGCGCCGAACAGACCAGTACGGAACTGGTCAACCGTGCCAAGCAGGATGCCGCCAGCACCCGTTCAGCGGCCCAGCATCAGGCGGAAACCCTGATCAACAATACGAAGCTTGATGCGCAGCATATCACCGACGAGGCCAATTCGAAGGCGGCCACCATTCTGGCCAAAGCGCAGACCGAGTCCGAATCGATTACGACTTCCGCTCGCCAGGATGCCACCAGACTCCGTGAGGAGACCGCCAAGAAAGTCACCGAGCAGCGCGACACCATCGAAATCGAATTGACCAATTCACGCGAGGAGCACAATAAGCGTCTCGCCAGCGAAAAGGCCAAGCAGGACCGCGAGATCGCCGAGCTCAAGGCCAAGGCCACTCAGCAGGTCGCCGAACAGCGCAAAGCCGCGAACGATGAGGTCGCCAAACTCAAAAGCGATGCCAGCGATCAGATCGAGACCGCGCTGGCCGAGGCCAACAAGAAACTCGCCAACGTGCGTGAGCAGGTTTCGCGCATGACCACCGAGGCGCAGCGCAAGGCTACGGAGATCACCGATGATGCGAAGGCCAAGGCCCAGGGCATCGCCGATGACGCCGAAGTTCAGCGCACCAAGACCATGAGCCAGGTCAATGCCGAGGTCGAGCAGATTCGCACCGACATCTCCAAGCAGCAGGAAGAGGCGACCAGCAAGGTCAACGATTTGCTCAAGCAGTTGGAGGAGAGCCGTTCCGCCGCGAAGAAGGAAGCGGACAGCCTGGTCTCCAAGGCAAAGGACCTGAGGGACGAGGCCGACAACTATGCGGTTTCAAAGCGTCAGGAAGCCGATGCGCAGGCCGAAGAGATCGTGGCCAAGGCCAAGAAGGATGCCGAGGCCCGCGTCGAAGAGCGCCGCAAGGCCGCGCAGGGCGAGCTTGATGGGCTCCAGAAGCGTATCAAGGATCTCCAGGAGCGCGAATCTACTATTACCCAACGCGTCACCGAGCTGCGTGCGATGTTCACCAATGCGTTCTCCGGATTCGGTTTTGCCGATGACAAGCGGTCCGAGATCAACGTGCCGGTGGTTAATGCCGTGGCCAATGATCTCGATGATGCCGCGCAAGCGGACAAGCAAAAAGATGAAAAGCGCGAGCCCGAAGATAAGGGCGGGGCTCAGGGCCAAGGTGCTGCTGCCTCTGCAAGCCAGGCTCCCGCTGCGGCTTCCCAGATGCCAGCCTCCTACGCGCCAAGCAACCATGCCGCCAAAGCTCCGGCGCCGCAACCGGTTCAGGCTCCCCAACACCATGACAGGGCACAGGCCCAGGCGCAGAACGGTTCGGAATCCGGGCAGGATGCCGCTTCCAAGAGCGGTATGCGGCAGCTTTCCAATCTGGTGAATCACACTTCGAAAAAGAATTCTCCGGCCGGTAATGCCGCTGCTCCTTCGCCGAACGCTCCGGTCAACGGAGGAGTCCCTGCCAACGCGAGGTTTGCGGCCAATAACCAGAGCCGTATCAATAGCAACAACATCATTTTCCCTGAAGGCGGCGAGCCCGCTGGTGGGGCCCCTGTGGACCGGTAAGCATTACCGGTTTGCATAACGATTGTGTGCGCTGTGGCGATTTCGCCATGGCGCGCTTTCGTATTTTGTCGTATCCGTTGATATGCCTTGATTCCGAGGCTTTGCGACGCCGCGGATTCCAATCTGCGTGTCGGATACTGTGTATGGAATATGGTGGAAAGTAAACCAAGTAAAGGAGCATTGTCTAATGAGTGAAATGAAGCCGCTGAGTACCGAGCGTCTGGGGCAGTTGCAGGACGATTTCGAAGCGAAACCCGTCAACACGCTGGCCATGAACGCCGTCACCACTTCCGGTATCAATCCGGTCGCGCACAATTATGACAGGGCCCGCAGGCTTCAGCGCCGTTTCTCCGTGACCGTCGACAACGGTGAGGTCACCAACCAGAATCGTTCCGGGCGCTGCTGGCTCTTCAGCTCATTGAACGTCGCGCGTTTCGTGGCCAAGCAGAACCTCAACCTCGAGCAGTTCGAGTTCTCGCAGAACTATGCGATGTACTTCGACAAGCTTGAGCGCATCAATTACTTCCTGCGTGACGTCGCGGATCTGGTGCGGGCAGGGGAGCCTGCGGATTCCCAGCTCATGCAGCATCTGCTCGCCGACGTGATGGGCGACGGCGGACAGTGGACGATGGCGATGAACGTCTACAAGAAATACGGCGCCGTGCCCAAGGATTTCTTCCCGGAGACGGCCTCCTCGAAGAACACCGGCGAGATGAACACGCAGCTGCGTCGTATGCTGCACACCGCTGTGGCACATATGTACGCCGATCCGGCAGCGATTGACAAGATCGTTGACGAGGGCGTTGAGGCCGGTCATCGTATGCTCACCATCCACTTGGGCGAGCCGCCGAAGAGCTTCGATTGGGAGTGGACCGACAAGGACGGCGAGTTCCATCGCGATGGCGAGATCACGCCGGTCGAGTTCTGGAAGAAGTACGTCGGTCCGGCGCATCTTGAGGATTATGTCTGTCTCGTCGACGATCCGCGTGCCGAGCATGCCAAGGGCAAGAAGATCGGCATCGAGCACTTGGGCAACGTGGTAGGCGGTGACGCGACCGAATATCTGAACGTCCCCAACCAGTTCATGAAGGACTGCGTGCGTCGCATCCTGAGCGAGCAGGGCATGCCCGCTTGGTTCGGTGCGGATTGCCATCCGATGATGGACCGCGACAACGGCGCGTGGGCCACCGATCTCTACGAATATGGCAAGGTCTATGACGTCGATTTTGATATGAGCAAGGAAGACCGTGTGCGCTACGGCGACTCCGCGATGAACCATGCGATGGCATTCGTCGGCGTGGACGTGGCCGATGACGGCAAGACCACCAACCGTTGGCGCGTCGAGAATTCGTGGGGCTGCAAGGTCGCCGACAAGGGCTACTTCACCATGGCCGACGACTGGTTCACCGAGTACGTCTACGAGGTCGCCGTCCCGAAGTCCATGCTTCCCGCTGACTACCAGGCCGCCCTCACCGAGCCTGCGACGATGCTGCCGGCTTGGGATCCAATGGGCGCATTGGCCTGAAGAAAATAGCCCAGTGGGCTATTTTCGGCCAATACGCGCCTGAAACCGGCACCTGCCGGTTTCAGGAAACCAGTTGGCATCTGTTGAGTTAGAGATGATTGTCGACTCAATAAGGCGCACTCGCATAGTGCGAATTTCAATACACATTCGCTAATATTTTCGTTGCCCCGCCTTGAAGACGGGGCAACGTCATCATGATTGGACAAATGGCGGTATTACATCGTTCAATCGATTATAATGAGCCTCCTGTTGCGCTTCGAGCGTGCAGGGAGAAAATATCCGAATCAGGAAAGAGGAGGGGAATCATGGCGATTATGCGAGGGCCTGGAAGTTCTGAGGACGCACGGCGATTTGGCGAGGAAGCCGTTTATCCCGAAACCGTGGATGTCAATATCCGCCAGCTTGACCCGATTCCTGCGCCGAGGGCGTTTCTGAAGGAAACCCCGCTGACTAAGCCGATGAGTGATTTGGTCTTGAAGTCCCGTCAGGAGATCCGCGACATCCTGCACGGACGTGATGACCGACTGCTGGTCATCGTCGGTCCCTGCTCGATTCATGATCCGAAAGCCGCGAAGGATTACGCTGGACGTCTGGCCAAGGTAAACGATGAGCTCAAAGACCGTCTGATGATCGTCATGCGCGTCTATTTCGAGAAGCCGCGCACCACCATTGGGTGGAAGGGGCTGATCAACGATCCGGATCTTGACGGCGAATTCAATATCCGCAAGGGCATGGATCTGGCCCGCAAGGTCCTCGCCGACGTGCTGAACCAAGGTTTGCCCGCCGCCACCGAATGGCTCGACCCGATTACCCCGCAGTATATCTGTGACATGGTCAGCTGGGGCGCCATCGGGGCGCGCAATACCGAAAGCCAGGTCCATCGCGAGCTGGCCAGCGGCATGTCGATGCCGATCGGCTTCAAGAACTCCACCGACGGCTCAGTGAAGGTCGCGGCGGATTCCTGCTATGCGGTGTCCAGCGAGCATCATTTCCTTTCAATCAATCTTGACGGACGCGTGATTTCGGCGGAGACCAAGGGCAACCCCGATTGCCATATCGTCCTGCGTGGCTCGAATTCCGGGCCGAACTATGACGCGAAGTCTGTGGTCGAGGCGCTGGAGACGCTGAAGCAGTCGAAGGTCACCGGCCCGAGCGAGCACGGCTTGGTCATCGATGCCGCCCACGGCAATTGCGGCAAGGACGAGGTGCGCGAGGCCGAGGTGATCGAAGAGATCGCCGCACGTCTGGCCAAGGGTGAGCCCGGCATCTTCGGAGTCATGATGGAAAGCAACATTCGCGGCGGCCACCAGTCGCCCGCGCCGCTCGACCAGCTGGTCTACGGCCGTTCGATCACCGATTCCTGCATCTCCTGGGATCGCACCGACGAGCTGCTGCACACCCTGGCCGACGCCGTCACCTCCCGTCGCAAGCTCGACCGCTGAGTGATGGTTGTAGCTTATTTGCGTTGAAAAGCAGATTCTCGGTGTCGTTTTTCTGCTTTTTAACGCTGATAATGTATTTGATGCGTTGAAAAGCAGATTTTCAGCATGGTTTTTCTGCTTTTCGACGCAAGTTCGGGAAACGCCGATAGCTGGGCCGAGTTATGAACAAATATGGCCTATCCTTATAGCTGGGACGACAAACCGATATGCGCTATTGTCGACATGATCGTAAGGCGATATGGAAATGTGGATGATGGTGGACAGAAAAACGATAAGTGGAGTGCAATATATATGGGTGAAGCTGTGAATGACGCCAAAGGTTCGTCGGCGCTCGGCGAGGGCAACAGAGTCGAAGACAACGTTTCCAGCCAATCCGTTCAGGGCATCGATGACGCCAAAAACCGCGCGGCTTTCGAGAAGGCGCTGAAAAACGGCGAGAATCCGTTGAAAGTCAAAGGTATCAAGCGTTGGGAGGACGAGGCCGGGGTCAACCGCATCGTCAACCGCCGCGTCTTCGAGCTCGAGCCGTTGCCCACCCCGGCCGACGTGCTTTCGAGCATGCCGCTGAGCGTCGAGGCGACGGATTTGGTCGTCCGTTCCCGCGACGAGATACGCGATTGTCTGCGTGGCAAAGACGATAGGCTTCTGGTCATCACCGGCCCCTGCTCCGTTCATGATCCAAAGGCGGCGCTCGATTACGCCCACCGTCTGGCCAAAATGAAGGACGAGCTCGGCGACCGCCTCCTTATCGTCATGCGCGTCTACTTCGAGAAGCCGCGCACCACGGTGGGGTGGAAGGGCCTGATCAACGACCCGGATCTCGACGGTAGCCACAACATCAAGAAGGGCCTGTTGCTGGCTCGCAAGACCCTGCTCGGCGTGCTGAACGAAGGCGTGGCAGCGGCGACGGAATTCCTGGAGCCAACCAGTCCGCAATACATTTCCGACGCCGTGAGCTGGGGGGTGATCGGCGCTCGCAACACCGAGTCCCAGATTCATCGTCAGCTCGCCAGTGGGCTTTCGATGCCCATCGGCTTCAAAAACGCGACCGATGGATCGGTCAAGGCCGCCATCGACGGGTGCTATACCGCAACCCAGCAGCACACGTTCTTCGGCATCGATCACTTGGGCCGCGCCAGCGCCGTCGAGACGCTCGGCAACCCCGATTGCCACGTCGTGTTGCGCGGTTCCTCGCGCGGCCCCAATTACGATACGGCTTCGGTGCAGCAGGCCATGCATTCCATCAGAAGCGAGATGCCGTCGGATTGTGCCGCTTGCCACGGCCTTATCATCGACTGCTCGCACGGCAATTCAGGCAAGGACGAGATTCGTCAGGCCGAGGTCGCGCGCGAATTGGCCGGTCGAATCGCCACCGGCGAGCCCGATATCACCGGGCTCATGTTGGAAAGCAACATCCTCGGCGGTGCCCAGCCCGCGGCCCCGCTTTCGCAGCTGGAATACGGCAAGTCGATCACCGACAAGTGCATCGCCTGGCCAGAGACGGAGCGGTTGCTGCGTGAGCTTGCCAACGCCGTCGATGTCCGCCGCGGCGCCTGATCTTGCACGAGGACACGCGATTTTGCGACGTGGCGTTGTACCGGAAATGTCATATCCGAGTCTGAATATATGGTGAAGAGCCGTATTCTTATAAGGACTTTGGCAGCAATTTAGGAAAAACCAAGAAACGAGGAACTATGAAGACCGTCGCCATCATCGGAGCCATGGAAGAGGAAGTCGCGCTGATCGCCAAGTCTCTGGACGGCGTGAAGCACAACAAGACTGCGAGCCTTGACATCAACGTCGGCACGCTCACCTCCAAGTCCGGCGAGCAGATCACCGTCGCCGCCACGGTGGGTGGCATGGGCCTGGTCAACGCCGCGGCCACCACGCAGGTCCTTGTCGATGCCTACCATCCCGATGCCGTCATCTTCTCCGGTATCGCCGGATCGCTCAACAAGTCGATGCATATCGATGACATCGTGCTCGGAGGCACTCTGCGCTACCTCGATTCCGACATGCGCATGATCGCCCAGTGGAAGCCGGAAACCGAGGAATTCCACAGCGACCAGCATCTGCTCGACGTGGCCAGTGCCGCGCTTGACGAGATGAGCATCCACCACATGACCGGTGTGATCGCCTCCGGCAACAATTTCATTGGCACTCCCGAAGCCGCGGCCGTGGTCGCCGAAAAGACCCACGCCGACGCGGTGGAGATGGAAGGCGCGGCCGTGGCCCATGTCGCCGCCCGCAACGACGTGCCGGTGCTGGTCATCCGCGCGCTTTCCGACGAGGCCGATACCGAATACGAGCAGTTCAAGGAGTTCGACATCTCCGAATATGCCGATACCGCAGCACGCCTTGCCGTCGATATCGTGACCAGGCTCTGACTATTCTTCGGCGCGTAGGCCGGTCGGGTTTATGCCGAAACGTCCGGAACCTTGGAACCTATAGACTCATGAGACGCTGATTTCTGAATTCCTCCATCTTGCCGGACGCTGTGCGCCGTTCGCCCAATGAGAAATACCGAAGGCTGTAACTTTGGATGACCAACCCTTTTCGGCTCAAAAGGTCGGCAAGCCGTTGAAGGATTGGTCGGTGCCGTGCGTAACGTTCGGTCGATAATGTCATACGTCAGGAATTGTACGGTATCGCCGTTTTCGGCTCCACGACTCTGAATCGAAAAGCCAGAAGGTCGGCTTATGTTTCCGGCTTGGTCGGCAATGGAATTCCATATGGGTCGTTGCAAAAGACGCTGCGGATATGAAATTGCGGAAATTGTCTAGTGAACGGCGGCAGCCCATCTGTCATAATGAAACGGTGAGTACCATCATGCACAGCACCACATGTAAGCGCCTCATCGCCGTCGTTTCCTCGTTGGCGATGGTGGCGGCGCTTTCGGCCTGCGGCGACAATATCCCCTCCGGCGCCTTAAGAGGTGCTAAAGGCAGGGATACCGGTATTTCCGGTGAATTCCACGGTGCCGGCGCCTCTTCGCAGCAAGGGGCCGTGGAAGCGTGGATCGCCACCTACCAAGGCAAAAACCGCAACGCGCGGATAGCCTATAACCCTTCCGGTTCCGGAGCCGGGGTCTCTACGTTTCTGACCGGTGCCATCGCTTGGGCGGGTACCGACGCTCCGTTGAACGACCAGCAGATTGAGCTTTCCAAGTCCATCTGCAAATCGGGCAGCGCTTTCGACGTTCCGGTGTACGTTTCCCCGATTGCGGTGATATTCAATCTCAAAGACATTTCGGGGCAGGGCAAGCATCTGAATATGGACGCCGGAGTCATCGCGCGTATTTTCGACGGGAAGATCACGCAGTGGAACGACGAAGCCATCAAGGCCGAAAACCCCAAGGTGGACCTGCCTGCCACGCCGATAACCGTGATCCATCGTTCCGACAAGTCGGGCACGACCAATAATTTCACTTCATATCTCAAGGCTGCCGCACCGAACGACTGGGGCTACGAGCCGCAGGAAAACTGGCCGGTCGGGGTCGGTCAGGCCGCCAAAGGCACCGACGGTGTGGTCAGCAGCATCGGTCAGGCCGACGGCACCATCGGTTACGCGGATTTGGCCAAGGCCGGCAATTTCGGCACGGTTGCGGTGCGTGTCGGTTCCGACTATGTCGCGCCGGCTGCGGATGCGGCCGCGAAAACGGTCAATGCCTCGCCGTTGCGTCCGATGCCCAAGGGCAGCAAACGCGTGGTGGTAAACGTCAACTATGCCACGAATGCTGCTGGCGATTATCCGGTGGTTTCCTCCTCCTATGCCGTGGCGTGCCCGGCTTACAAAGACCGGCAGACCGGCCTGTTCGTACGCGAATGGCTCGGTTATGTCTTAAGCGACAGCGGGCAGAAGGTGGCTGCGGACAACACCGGTTCGGCCCCTCTAGGGGGAGCGCTGACGCAGAAAGCCCTGAAATCCATTGGTGCGGTACAGGCGAAATAGCCGTTGAGCGGATTGCCGGGTGACGAAATCATCGGATTTGTCGATAAGCGAATGAGGCAGAGCGAATGAGGCAGAGCGAACTGAACCAACTCAACCGACTGAACCAACTGAGACCAGACCAATTGGCGACCAGGCCAACGAACGAATCCGACGAGTACCCGGCAGATAAGCATGACTCCACCGGTTGGCTGACCGCGTTTGATGAGGATCGGCCGGTTTTGTGAGAGCAAAGGCGATTCGGCTGGCTCCGAACTTTGAAGGTAGGCAACAGCATGGCGACTACACCTGAAAGCAGTAGCTTGGAGCATGCGATGCCGGCGGCATCAATTGATTCCGCGAACGCCAAAGCGGGCTGGCGCAGTCAAGACAGGATTTTCCGTGCCGTGGCCGTTGGCTGCGGTGCCTTGATTCTGGTGGCGCTGGGCGCTGTGGTCCTCTTCCTGCTGCTGCGTGCCTGGCCGATTTTCGCCGGTCCGCAAGCCCGGACTTCTGCGGTTTTTGCAACCTTGAGCGGAGGCAAGGCGCAGGGGTTCTGGCAATATGTCGGGCCTTTGGTCTTCGGTACGGTGGTGATTGCGGCGCTGGCGCTGGCGATCGCCTTTTTTGTCGCGCTCGGCGTCGCCCTGTTTATCACGTTTTATGCGCGCGAACGCATTCGTACCGTTCTCAATTACGTCATCGACCTGCTGGCCGCGATTCCTTCGGTCATTTACGGACTGTGGGGGTCGCTGGTACTCGTACCGGCGATGTACCCGTTCTGGGACTGGGTTTCCGCGCATCTGGGTTGGATTCCGCTGTTCGCCGGTCCCGCTGCCAACCCGCCGCGCACGGTTGCCAGCGCTGCGGTGATTCTGGCCATCATGATCATGCCGATCATCACCTCGATGACCCGCGATGTTTTCGCGGCCACTCCGCGCCTCAACCAGGAGGCGGCGCTTGCACTTGGTGCCACGAAATGGGAGATGATCAAACTCACCGCGCTGCCGTTCGCGCGCCCCGGCATGGTGTCGGCCTCGATGCTTGCGCTCGGGCGCGCGCTGGGGGAGACGATGGCCGTGATGATGGTGCTTTCGCCGGGCATGACCTATTCGTGGCACTGGCTTGAGGCCTCGAAAAGCCAGACCATCGCCGCCAATATCGCCGCGCAATATCCTGAAGCCGATTCGCTTGGTGTCTCGGCGCTGATTGCCACCGGCCTGGTCCTGTTTGCCATCACGTTTGCGGTCAACCTTCTTGCCCGACGTATCACGAAACGCGGTACCGCAGACGGGAAGGGCTTCGAGAAGTTGGCCGGAAGAATCGCGGGCAACGTCATCGCGACGGTGAGACAGGCATCGGCAACATGGCGCGGCACGCGTGCTCCGCTTGCGACCGGCAAGTCGCCGATGGAAGAGGAGAGCGGTGCGGTGCCGTTGTTAGGCGACGCACAGGGCAATGGGTCGCGCAATGCGGTTCGTGAGGTGAATGTAGCTCGTAAGGTGATTCCGTCGCGTGAAACGAATGCATCTCACTCCATGTCCTTAGATTTCTCGCAGTTTTCGCCTTCTTACGCGCAGCTTAAACGCCGCGAATTCAAGAGCCGGATCATGGCCGGTTTCATTGGTCTTGCCTTCCTTGTTGCGATGATACCGCTGGTTTCGCTGCTTTGGACCACCGTCGCGCGTGGTGTCACACGGCTGAACCTGAATTTCCTGACGTACAACATGTCCGGCGTCATCGGCGGCATGCCGACACCCTCCGGCGGCCACGGCGGCATCGAACACGCCATCATCGGTACGCTTGAGGTCACGCTTGGTGCGATGCTGATTTCCGTGCCGGTCGGCCTGATGTGCGCCATCTACTTGGTGGAATATGCGCGTGGCGGTAAATTCGCCAAGGCCATTACGCTGTTGGTCAATGTGATGAGCGGCATCCCCTCGATCGTCGCTGGCCTGTTCGCCTTTTCGCTGTTCGCGATTGTAATGGGTCCCGGTATTTCCAACGGTTTCGAAGGTTCTGTGGCGCTGTCGATCCTGATGATCCCCACCGTGGTCAATTCCAGCGTCGAGATGTTGCGGATCGTCCCCGATGACCTGCGTGAGGCTTCCTATGCGCTGGGTGTCACCAAATCACGAACCATCGTGAAGGTCGTCTTGCGCACCGCGCTTCCCGGCATCGTCTCCGGCGTCATCCTCGCCATCGCTCGTGTCATCGGCGAGACGGCGCCGCTTCTGATGACCGCAGGGTTCATCGCCACCACCAACTGGAACCTCTTCTCCGGGCAGATGACCACGCTGCCGGTGTTCGTCTATCAGGAATATAGCAAGATGTCTGTGACCTGCCCGCCGAGCGCCGGCCCGGGCTGCATCGCCTCCATTCCGTCCGAACGTTCGTGGGCGGCGGCATTGGTGCTGATTGCCATCGTGCTTGCTTTGAATCTCGTTGGCCGCTTGGTGCAGCGCCTGTTCAGCGCGGAGGCGTCTCGATGAGAGGCAGCATCGCGCGATTCATCAAGTATGGCGGTCCATCGGCCTCTATGCGGCGCATTTTTTTGACGCTAATGTGTAAAGGGTGCATGTTGGTCGTCCTCAGACGCACTTTTTTGACGCTGGCGTGTGAACAGTGCATTCTAGATTCGCTCAAGCGCATTTTTTTGACGGTGGTGTGCAAAGGGTGCGTGTTGGTTGTCTCTGGGTGCACTTTTTTGACGGTGATGTGTGAAGGGTGCGTGTTGGTTGTCTCTGGGTGCACTTTTTTGACGGTGGTGTGCAAAGGGTGCGTGTTAGCCGTTCCCGGGCGCACTTTTTTGACGCTGGCGTGTGAAGGGTGCATTCTAGATTCGCTAAAGCGCACTTTTGGGACGGTAGCGTCTGAAAGATGCGTGCTGCGTAAGAGCGATACGGATTGCGATATAGGTTATCAACAATGAAAGCGAGACAACATGGGGCAACGCATCGATGTCGAACATTTGAACGTCTATTACGGCGATTTCCTGGCTGTCCAGGACGTCAACCTCAACATCCGGGCCAACAAGGTCACCGCGTTCATCGGGCCTTCCGGCTGCGGCAAATCCACGGTCCTGCGCACGCTCGACCGCATGCACGAGATCACGCCGGGCGCGCGCGTCGAGGGCAAGGTATTGCTCGATGGCCGCGACCTTTACGCGCGTGGCGTCGACCCGGTGGCTGTGCGTCGTGACGTCGGCATGGTCTTCCAGAAGGCCAACCCGTTTCCGACGATGTCCATTCGCGACAACGTCCTGGCAGGCATTCGCTTGAACAACCGCCGTATTTCCAAATCCGACGCCGACGAGCTGGTGGAATGGGCGCTGCGCGGCGCGAATCTGTGGAACGAGGTCAAGGACCGGCTCGATCGTCCGGGCATCGGCCTTTCCGGGGGCCAGCAGCAGCGCCTGTGCATCGCTCGCGCCGTCGCCGTCCACCCGCAGGTGCTCTTGATGGACGAGCCGTGCTCCGCCCTCGACCCGATCTCCACGCTCGCCGTCGAGGATCTGATCTGCGAGCTCAAACGCGACTACACCATCGTCATCGTCACCCACAACATGCAGCAGGCCGCCCGCGTGGCCGATTACACCGCCTTCTTCAACTTGAAGGCTGTCGGCAAACCCGGCCATCTTGAGTACTTCGCCGATACCACCACGATGTTCAACAACCCGCAAAACGAAGAGGCCGAGCGTTACATCTCCGGCCGTTTCGGGTGATTTATTTTTTTAAGTCAACAAGATATCAGACACGCTGGAACGGGCGTAGGGGAGTACCGGTGTTATATTCGAGATGTCCGCGGGAACGCGGGCGAGTCGCAGCAACCTCCGTATCGTCAATTCAACTATCAACAGCTAGTGAAGTCGTCGGTTTCGTAGTGGTAACGCCTTGAACGCCGACCGTCCCTTTCCTTGTAGCTCTGACTTGGCGGTGCTCAAACCAAGGAAGAGAGAATGATGGACAGGTTCTTCCATCTTAAAGAAAATCACACCACAGTATCCACTGAAATCACAGCGGGCATCACCACCTTCTTCGCGATGAGCTATATCATCGTGGTCAATCCGCAAGTGCTGAGCACCACCGGCATGCCGTGGGGCGCCGTGTTCCTCGCCACCATCATCGCCTCCATCGTCGGCACGCTGGTGATGGGCCTGTTTGCCAACGTTCCCTACGCTCAGTCCGCCAGCATGGGCTTGAATGCCTTCTTCGCCTACACGGTCTGCGCAGGTCTTGGCTTCTCGTGGCAGGAAACCCTGTGCATGACATTCCTGTGCGGCTTGATCAACATCCTGATCACCGTCACCTCCATTCGTAAGCTCGTCATCGCCTGTATCCCCGAGTCCCTGCAACACGCCATCGGCGGCGGCATCGGCCTGTTCGTGATGTATGTCGGCATGTTGAACGTCGGCTTTATCTCCTTTACTCCCGGCGACCCGAAGGCCGCGGCCAAGGGCGGCCCGATCAACGCGACCCCGGGTCTGGCCACGCTCAACACCCCGGCGCTTTGGGTCTTCCTCATCGGCTTGGTCATCGCCATCGTGCTCACTCTGCTCAAGGTCCGCGGGTCGCTGCTGATCGCGATCATCGCCGCCGCACTCATCGGCATTCCCTTCGGCATCACCAACATGAGCCACGCGGTCTCCATCTCCGACACGTTCGCCCAGTTGCCCACCACGTTCCTCGCGATCTTCAGCCCGCAAGGCTTCCCGTCGCTCTTCGGCAACCTCAGCCGCCTGCCGCTGGTGATCGTCACCATCTTCGCCTTCTCGATGTCCGACACCTTCGACACCATCGGTACCTTCGTCGGCACCGGCCGCAAGACCGGCATCTTCTCTGACCAGGACATCGCCAATATGGCCAACGGCAAGGGCTTCAGCTCCAAGATGGACAAGGCTCTCTTCGCCGACTCCATCGCCACCTCCATCGGCGGCCTGTTCGGCACCTCCAACGTCACCACCTACGTCGAGTCCTCCGCGGGCATCGCCGCCGGCGGTCGCACCGGTCTGACTTCCGTCACCGTCTCGGTGTGCTTCCTCATCTCGATGTTCCTCTCGCCGCTGGTCTCCGCCATTCCGTCCGCGGCAACCGCAGGTGTGCTGGTCGTGGTCGGCTGCATGATGGCCTCGAGCCTTAAGGAAGTGCAATGGAACGATCTCGCCGAAGCGATTCCGGCCCTGTTCGCGTCTGTGTTCATGGCGCTGTCCTACTCCATCTCCTACGGCATCGCCGCGGGCTTCATCATGTACTGCCTGGTGAAGATCTGCAAGAAGGAGATCAAGGAGATCCATCCGGTGATGTGGGTGGTCACCATCCTCTTCATCCTCGACTTCGCGCTGCAGGCCGTGCTCTGAGACCATCGTTGTCCGCTGCCTGCGTTGGAAAGCAGATTTTCAGGTCGATATTTCTGCTTTTCAACGCGAGTCCCCATCAGGATGCGTTGGAAAGCAGAATTTCGCCTCCGTTTTTCTGCTTTCCAACGCATTTCGTTGAGTAGGGGAGGCAGGCGTGTCGCATAGTCGGCCGTCTTCCGTATAGTATGTATCTGTAAACCACAGACTGTTGGTTAGAGGCCGCAAGGTCTCTCGAAGTTTGGTTCGCCAAGCCAGCATAGGTTGAACAAGATGAAGTTCCTTGCAAAAGGAAATATGTCATGAAAATGGCTTGATTGTTGCTCTGCCTGTGCGCAGGGCATTTTTTGTAGAAATACAGTTATTGCCGAATGCGTTCGTTGCATTCGCGATATTGCCCGAAACCGAAGCGTTCCGATTTCCAAATCAATGGTCGACTCAGGAAGGAACGCCATGAAAAGGCCCGATAAGGCAAAGGTGATCGAGGAGCTCACGGAGCAATTCCGTGACGCCGACGCGGTCTACCTGACCGAGTACCGCGGGCTTACCGTTCCGCAGATTTCCGATCTGCGCGAAAAGCTAGGCCGCGATACTTCCTACTCAGTGGCTAAGAACACGCTCGCTCGCATCGCCGCCAAAGAGGCTGGATACGAAGGCTTCGATGAAGTCCTCGCCGGCCCCTCCGCAATCACTTTCGTCAAGGGTGATTACGTCGAGGCTGCGAAGATCCTGCGTGACTTCGCCAAGAAAAACAAGGCCCTCGTCATCAAGGGTGGTTTCGCAGACGGAACCATGTACGACGCCGAAGGCTTCATGAAACTCGCGAGCCTCAAGTCCCGCGATACCCTGCTTGCCGAAATGGCCGGAGACCTCAAGGAATCCATGGCCAAGGCCGCTCGTACTTTCGCCGCTCTGCCTACCAAGGCCGTGCGCACGATCGACGCGCTGCGCGAAAAGCAGGAAAAGGCCGCTTGATTTTTGCGCGGTTTCGGCCGCGTGAATTACAGGCAGTCCAATAGCCAATAATTAAAGAAATTTTAAGAATTTAGGTGACGGAACCAATAAACATCCGTCATCAGAAAAGAAAGGAAGCCTATTATGGCTAAGCTCTCAAGCGATGAGCTCCTCGACGCGTTCAAGGAAATGACCCTGGTTGAACTCTCCGACTTCGTCAAGAAGTTCGAGGACGAGTTCGATGTCGAAGCTGCCGCTCCGGCCGTTGCCGTTGCCGCTGCTCCTGCCGCTGGCGCAGGCGATGGCGCTGAAGAGAAGACCGAGTTCGACGTCGTGCTCTCCTCCTTCGGCGAGAAGAAGATCCAGGTCATCAAGGCCGTCAAGAACATCACCGGCAAGGGCCTGGCTGACGCCAAGGCGCTCGTCGACGGTGCTCCTACCACCATCCTCGAGAAGGCCAAGAAGGATGACGCCGAGAAGGCCAAGTCCGAGATCGAAGAGGCCGGCGGCACCGTCGAACTCAAGTAGTTCCTTCTTGTTTGCGGGTCGAGGCGGCTATGGCTGTTTACAGCAGGTAGCCGTTTGAACCCCAAAGATGTTGCAAACCCTGTGTGCGGAATCTCCGTTCGCAGGGTTTGTTCATTTTGTCGGCTATCGTAGTATCTAAGGATGTCCTTCATGCAAAAGCGAAGGCAGGCTCGTGCGTGAGTGTTGTCAATATCTGTCATTTTCCTTCTTGGTTTCAAGATAAATATGACAGAATGGCATTAGCATGAATATGGTGTATAGGGGAGGCCGCAAGGTGTCTGATCCGCGAACGACAAAACATTGGGTCATCAAGGTCAATGGCTCTACAAAAGTCGATGTCGGTCCCGGCGAAAACGTTGAGATCGGCCGAAGGCCTTTGCGTCCGCTTGCCGATGACGGACATCGTCGTTTGGAGATCGACGACGATACGCGTTCGATGTCGAAGCGCCATGCGGTATTCACCGTTGCGGCCAATGGCGGGGCGTCGCTCACCGACTTGAGCTCGACCAACGGAACATACGTGGTCGATGAAAAGGGGCTGCGTCCGTTGACCCCGAATCAGGATTTCATCCTTCCCGATTCGCCGATGAGATTACAGTTCGGTGATGTTCCTGTTGATTTTGTGCGTGTCGAGGTGGATGAAAGCCCCGAGGACGACAACCAGGTTACCGATTTGTTCGACTATGCCGCAAGTGACGGGGGAAGCGCCGATGTCGAACCCGACCTCAATGAAATGTCCGTTGACGACATTCTGAACCTACGCGCGGGGGAGCCGACCACGGCTTTCAGCGCTGCGGATGTGGCCGATCGTATCGAGGCTTCGTCTAATGCGGACACCGACGGTAACGCCGATGCCCAAAACGCGAATGGACATACGGCGAACGAAAACAGTGCAAACGCAGAAGAGCCTGCAGACGAAGCCGCACCGTCGGACGAGTCCGGAATAAATCAAAAGCCCGGAGATTCGCCGATCGAGCATACCATCGATGAGATTTCATTGAACGTGATGACACCCGAGCCGCAGGTCGAGGACGCGAAGGCGCGTGACTTGTTTAAAGATGCCATGACCAGCGCTGCCGACGATCAGGCCGAAGAGTCCGCGAAGTCCGCCGATGCCGGCAAAACGGCTTCACAACCGGCAGCAAACGATACCGCGGCTCCTGCTGAAAGCATCTCGTCGCCAGACGGATCCCAGGCACGACGGGTTTCTTTGCCCTCTCGCCGAAATGACGGACAAAGCCTACTGAAGGCTTCTGGTGCACAACAACCGACGGCAACGCAGTTGCAACCCAATGTGAACGGCGGCGCTATAGACGCCTCTTCGGTGCAACAGGGGCAGGCCGCTCGTCTGCAATCGCAGCAGGTTGCGTCGCCACAGCAGGTCAACCGGTTCGACGCAGGTATTCCCGAGTCCCAAATCACCGCGCAACGGCCGGCTGGCGGTTACGTCGATGGTGGCGCAGATAGCGCTTCCGATCGTCAGGACAGTCTCGGTGTCGGCGGCACTAACGACTTCAACGGCAATACCGGCAGCGATGAGGCCAACCGCAACGGAACCGTTTACGCAGGCAGGGCGGAACGACGGACAGGCAATGGTGTGAACTCGGTATCCGAGCAGGCTCCAGTCGGTCAGGGCAACCCGATATTCGCCATGGATGAACGTCCTCGTCGCAGCGACGGTGGCGGCGCTCGTCCGCGGTTGGATTTCAGCGCCTCGCAGCATTCGCAAAACGATTCGGCCGAGAGCAAGACCGCCGAGAAACGCAATAAGTTCATGCCTCCGGTGAGGGAAGCCACCGATTCTCCAAGGATTTCCACGAATGCCGATGATGGCACGTTCAATGCGCAACAAGGCTTCAAGCCGACCTTCGAACCCGGTTCGGTTTTCGAAAAGGTGTCGAATGGCGAATTCGACCAGCCGCAGCCCGAGGTCGAAGTGGGAGATATGAGTTCACTGGAAGCCAAGACGACCACGGACTTTTCGCGCCAGTTCGAAATGGCGAAGCAACCTGAGCTTCTGCCGTTTCTTGCGATGAATCCTTCGCTGTATGACGATTTGTATGCATGGCTTTCGGCAGTGGGCAACGATGATGTCGACGCCGCGCTTTCACAAAATTCAGGATATATCGAATATCGTAACGAGGTTGGGGAGGGACGTAGACAATGAGCGAAACGAACCAGACAATGAACGGCATCCAGCGGATGCGCAAATGGTATGACAGCTACCGCAACGGGCTCATGCCTTCGCCTTTGGAAGACGTCGGACAGCTCACTGCGCAGCTCGATCTGACCCACGCCCATCCTTCCGGCATCGCCCAGCTTTTCGCCAGCGGGCATACCACCCTTGATTCCATGTTCCGTGACGCCGGAATGTTGCGGGCGGCCGGACGCAGGCTCGAACGCGTTCTCGATGACAAGGCCGTAAAAACGCGGTCCGCCGGGGTCGCCGAGCTTTCTCTGGTGGTCGGAGTGGCTACGTGGAAGGGCAATTCGGTTCCTGTTCTTCTCTATCCGGTTGAGGTGCGCCGCAAGCCGGGTGGCCGCGAGACCGATGCCGTCATCCGTTTCACCGGTCACGTCAGCATGAATCCTGCATTCACGACGGCCATGCACGATCAGCGCCTCGATATTGATGAAGTTGCTCTTTTCGATGGCAGGAACTATGCCAGCGGCACTCCTGATACTTCTTCCGTGTTCAGCGCCATCACCGATGAAATCAAACCGATGATTGCGGATTTCGACATCGAGCGCAATATCATCCTGGGCTGCTTCATGGATCCTGCCACCAAGATGCTTGCCGAAAGCCGTCATATCATCGATGCTCTGGCCGGCAAGCCAAGCGGCAACACCGCTCTTGACGCGTTGGCCGGCAACGCTGACGCCATCAGCGCTTTGAAGGACACCAGACTTCCGAGTTTCAGCCCCTTTGATGCCGATCCCCATAGCGAGCATGAAGCCGGGGATGTCGACAATGTTGTGCGTTATGCCGCGAATATGGCGGCACAGGGTCATTCGCTGTTTGTCGACGTTGCATCTGGCAACGATACGGCGCAGATATCCGCGGCCGTTGCCTCCCGCTGCATCAGTGCCGGCAGAACCGTGTTGTACGTGCCGGCAGTGGCGGGGCAGAAGAAGCGTTTCGTCCACGAAATGGAAACCTGCCATATGGGTGGCCGAGTGGTCGATATGGCTGATTCCCAAGCGGCGTCGCAAATCGATAAGGAATTGATCGCGGCCGTTGGATTCAAGCCGGGTGCCGCCGTCGCCCGATTCGACCAAGTTTCCGATGAACTCGTCGGAGTGCGCTCGCGTCTTACCCGTTATCTCGGAGATTTGCACGGGGTGAGCAGTCGGTGGGGCGTCTCCGCCTACCAGACCATTCAAAATCTCGCCAGCATTTCCGCGATGCCGACTCATCCGGCCACGCATGTCCGTCTTTCCAATGAAACCGCAAGAGCCATCGCCCCACACATGGACGAATGGATCAAGAAGCTTCGCAAGGCCGGCGAATACGGTGAATTTACCGTCGGCCCGCAGACCACCGCTTGGTATGGAGCCTCGCTTTTTACGCAAAGCGAGGCGGTAAACGCCTACCAGAAGGTTGAGAACCTGCTTCAACGTCTTCTTCCCGCCACGCGTGACCAGGTGGCGTCCGTCGCTGAAACCTGCGGTTTCCCGGTGCCGTCGACAGCTCAGGAATGGGGTCGTCAGGTCACGGTTTTGAAGAACCTGCGTCGCGTGCTCGACGTTTTCCAACCCAGGATTTTCGAGCGTGACATCGACTCGATGATCGAGGCAAGCAAGCCCAAGGCCCAGCGTAAGGCCGAGGGGACGAGCATGGGCTTCTGGGAACGTCGCCGCCATGTCAAAGAAGCCAAGAGCCTGCTTCGGGCCGGTTCCCAGGTGGAAGACCTGCACGAGGCTTTGCAGGTTGTCGATAAGCAATCGCAACAGTGGCATGACATCGTGCCTCATGGCGGTTGGCCCGTGCTTCCCGCAAAGTTGGATACGATAGTGGAAACGCAGGAAGCGCTGATGCGTGACATTACGGCGCTCGACACCGTACTGGCCACCACGGTCGAGGGCGGCGACCTGCAAAGCGTTGACTTGGCCAGGCTTGAGACCAGGCTCAAGGCTCTCTATTCCGATCGCAATGCGCTGGATACCTTGCCGGGGCGTGCCAGCCTTGAACGCGATTTCCATTCCATGGGACTTGATGCGTTGATTGAAGACATGCGCAACCGTCGCGTGTCCGTGGACGCCGTGGAAGGGGAGCTTCAGCTGTCTTGGTGGACGACGGTCTTTGAGGATATCGTGCGTTCTTCGGCGATTATCTCCAACCAGGACGGTTCTGCCTTGCAATCCGCGGCCGATCGGTTCGTGCAGGTCGATGTCGACCACGTCAACTCCGTGGGTCCCATGCTTGATCAGGAAGCCATGCGTCACCTCTGCGACATGCTGTTTTCGCACACGCAGGAGGCCAACCAGCTGCACACGTTGCTGGCCAGTAACAGGCATGTGCCGTTGAGCCGTATCGCCCATGAATACTCGCAGATTCTTGCGGCGGCGAAGCCGGTCATCATGGCCACTCCGTTCACGCTTGCCGTGTTGAGCGGCCCGGAACCTTTGGCCGACGTGGCCATCATCGATGCTGCCTCCCACCTTCCTTCCCTTGAGTTGCTGAGCATCTTGAGCCGTGCCAGGCGTGTTGTGGTCATCGCCCATCAATCCACCATCACCTCTGAATCGATGAATGCTCTGGTCGCCTTGTTGCCGAAGGTCACGCTCGAAACACGGCCGGTATGCCGCGATCCGCGTCTTTCGTTGTTCCTTTCTGCTCAAGGCTATGGTGGCGCCCGCAGGGATGTGGCCACGGAATCGATGCAGGGCAGGGTGCGTTTCCACAGGATCGAGGCCAACGGCGTGCCCGTGCTCGCCACGGGATTGGTGGAAAGCAGCCAGCAGGAAATCGATGAGGTCATTGCCGTGATCAAGCAGCGTGCCGGGGCCTTTACCGTGGTGCCGACCGGCTATCTGCTTGCGGTGGTCACTCTGACTCCGGTTTTCCGCACGCGGCTTGGCGCTGAACTGAAGTCGCTGTCGCTGAAGGATGAAGCCATGGGGCGTTTCCTTCGTCACGTACGTCTGGTCGATCTCGATGAGGCGGCCGGGGTGCGTGCCACTGATGTCATCCTTTCGCTGTGCTTCGCCAAGACGTCGCATGGCCGTCTGCTCCAACAGTTTGGAACCTTGGAAGGCGAGGGGGGCGGCGGCAAGCTGCTCGATGCCCTTGCTCTGGCCAATCGCAATGTCGACATCATTTCGGCATTCGGCTCCGAAGACATGGAAGACGACCGTCTCCATCAGCCAGGTCCAAAGCTGTTGAAGGTCATGCTCAAGTGGGCCGAGGGCCTGGGCAAGGAAGTGGTGCGTCCCTCGATGTCTCTTAAGGGCGACAACGTTCTGTTCAACGATTTGGCCGACCGCATTCGTGCACGTGGGCTCAAAGTCGCTGCCAATTACGGTTTCGATGGCGGTGCCTCCATTCCTTTGGTCGTCGGCCTGAAAGACAAGCCGTTCTCGCTGGCGGTGATGACCGATGACGCACATTTCATGGGCATCCAGTCAACCCGCAAGCGTCATCGTGTGCTGATGCAGGAATTGGCCACCCTGGGCTGGTCGGTGATGACGGTCTGGAGTGTGGCGGCATTCGTCAATCCGGACAAGGAAGTTGACCGGATTGTCAGTCGCATCAGCGATTTGTATCAAGAGGTCCGTTGATGGCGGCAGCGTATGATCCGAACCGTCGCTCGTCGCGTGTCCATCGGCGTGTGGTGCGCAAAGGCAGCGAACGTTTTGATGTCGACGGTGTCGAGCCTGATCCGTCAGATCGCCGTCCGAGGGGCAGCAAGCAGCAGGATGATGACAGTCGCATCCTGCGTGAGCTGCCCCCGCACTGGGGTATTTTCAGCGAGCGGAGCCAATAGCGCGACATTTACGGGATGATTATTTCAAGGGCGATGGTGATAGTCGGCCATCGTCCTTTTGCATCGTCCTGCAATCGTGTTTGTCCGGTGGATCTCTTGCATTGACGGCTCGCATGGACTGTCTGCTCATGCGCAATCGTACCGTTTCATTCCTGTTTCCTTCCTTGGACTCGGCCATCGTAAAATGTCTCATCGTAAGTTTCGTTGTGATGAATGCCTGTAGCCGATGTCGATGGTTTCTCGGTTCGTCGATGTTGCTTCGTCGATGTTGTGCTCCTATCGTTCGTTGATATCTGATAGCCCTGCCCTCTGTGGTTGATATTGTTGGGCTAGAGCCTAGCGGCCATAATGGGCATGCGTTCCTGCGCTGCCATGATCCGGGCGGCATCCTGCGGTGGCATGGCCAGCTGGGTGGTGACATTGCCGCCGTCATCGCGATGCGGGCTGCCAGTGACCGTTGCCTGGCTGGCCAGCATGCAGGTTTGCCCGTCCGACTGCGTTGGTGTCGCCGTATTTGGCATTCCCGAGTCGTCGTTGTCCGGGTTGCCTATGCTTGCGCCGCTGTTCGCTTTCCCTTCTGCCGATTCTCCGTTTTCCAGAGTGTTTCCGGTCGACGGATTGATCGGTGCCGTATCGGTTTCACTGTGCAGGCCTGCAGATGAGTGTTGATTGGATGGATCCGGCAAGGCGCCGCATCCGCCGCTGCCGACAAGCGACACTTTGTCACCGGCAATCAATGTCTGTGAGGACCCACTGATTTTGACGTCTATGGTGGTCAAACCGTGTCCGATCACCGGTGAGGCCCGTGCCATGGGGCGGGAGATGACGCTGCCGATTTCGATGTCCACTTGAGCTATGAGTCCTTGTACGTCGTCATCCGGGCCGAACACGTTTGCCAAAGCAGGGCTGTCGGCGATTTGTACGGTTTTGAGGTCATCGGCGCGGATGGTCTGCCCGCGTTTGATGGCACGGGTGGCGGTAACGGCGGTTTTAGTGGCAACGCTGCTGGAAATCGACTGCAAGGCAAAGAAAACGGCCAACCCGACACACAGTGCCGCGAGCACGGTACGCGTCTGACGCATGGTGCGCCGTTGCCTGAGCGTCGGTTGCTTTACGCTTAGACCTTGATGGTCTCCATGATGAAAAAGGTTCATGGTTCCATGATGGACCAGAACCTCAAATTACCGAGGCAAAAACGGGTACTGTGGTCGGATGATACGGCTTATCAACATTCGGGGCGTGTCGCGGTGGAGATCTAAAACGAGTTATCCACCTTATCGATCAATCGGAACTGCGGACCAAACCTTGATTCGTGCACATCATTGTTGACCCGGAACTCTTGATTGGCAGGCATAAAACACGAAACCGGCGCTCGCATCAAAACGAGCCCCGGCTTTCTCAGGGTTGCTCAACCAATCGAATAGCGCCTATTCCTTCGATGAAGACGACGAACCTCCCTTATCGGTGCGGTAGAAGCCGTGTCCCTTGAACTCGATGGGGACCGCCGAATAGACCTTGCGCACCTGCTCTTCGCCGCATTTGGGGCAAACGGTAATGGGATCGTCGGAGAATGACTGCTGCTCGGTGAAATCGTATCCACAGTTCTTGCAACGATAGTGATAAGTAGGCAACGGTCCCTCCACAAAGATAAATGCTTAACAATTCAACTGTTCATATCCTAGTCCCAGCCTTGACGCTCGTTCGTTTCCGGTGAAGTTGTGGCATCTTCCAGCAGGGAAGCGTTGCGTGAAGATCCGGGGTTTGGCAATTGGCCAAAGCATGATGAGGCGCCTACGAAGTGGTGCGATGCAGAGATAATCACATAATTCGAGCCGAAAACGTGATTATCTCTGTACTGACTAGCCTGATACAGTGATAATCACATTTTCGGGTCCGTTTTCGTGATTATCTCTGCATGAGAACGCTCCGACCAAAGCCCAACGCTTGTCGTTTTGTCAGATAGTAATGATTCGTCTATCCGTTATCACGGCATCCACCGCAATGTCATGAATCTCTCGAGGCACGGCGTCGTGGCGGTCGATGAATTCAAAATCCCAGCAAATCCCGATCTTCAGCGCGTCAGGGCGGCAAAGGCTGAGAACTCGGTCGTACCAACCACCGCCGCGTCCCAGCCGAGTGCCGTCGAGATCGATGGCGAAAGCCGGTATGAAGACGATTTTTGCGTCGGCAAGGGCTCGCGGCCCCAGAACCCTGCCGTCAGGTTCCGCCGGCCTCAACCCACCCGTTGCGGTGTGCGGCATCTCTCGTAGTGCGGATTCGCCGGCATACTCGCTCCATCCGATGTCGCGCCCTGTGCCGAGCCGTGGCACCAGTACTCGCAGCCGTCGCTTGACCAGTTGGTCCAGCAATCCAAGCGTCGGTATCTCCGTGCCCATCGAAATGTAAGCGGCAGCGGTGTCTCCGGGCTTCACGTCAAAGGCCGCGCCGTTGGCTTTGATATGGCAAAGAGCATTGGAACCGTTGGCATCGTTGACCTTTTCGATGCCGCTCGTCGAATCTTCGCTATCCGATTTATCCGATTCATCCGATCTACCTGGTCCATATGGTCTCTTTGACGCGTTTGATCCGTTTGGACTTGCCGGTCTGTTGAACCTGTTCGTTTCGTCCGACAGACCGCTCAAAAATGATGCGCCGAGTTCCCCCAGCCTCACGCCGACCTGCGCCCGTTCGGACTCGCCGACTTGCTTGCGCCTGACGATGGCCTTGCGCCGCATGCCCTGTTTCAACGTATCGATGCTTTCGGATTCGTTGCCCATGGTTTCATACTACGCGGCGGTTGTGCATCGATGATTGGCGATGTCCGGATAGGCAAGACTCGAATGGGTATGATAAACGTGTGTCAGTCTTTCGTTCGCTACGCAACGCGTTTGTCCCCAATCCCAACGCCATCACCATGCCGGTCGAGCTCGTGCCTCCCGAAGGCGCCATTCAGATTCGTCTGCGTCCGATGGTGGCGGAGGACGAGGCGGCGTGGAACGAAGCCAGACAACGCAACGCTGCCTGGCTTGCTCCCTGGGATTCCGACGATCCGATGCATGGACCCGCTTTGACGTTCAACACGTGGCTGCAACGGCAGCGTAGCGACGAAGCCTTTGGGGTCGGCGCGCTGTTCGTCATCGAATATCAGATGGACATCATCGGCCAGATTTCCGTGGGTGCCATCAGCTACGGATCGTCGCGTTGCGGCAATATCGGGTACTGGGTCGATCAGGGTCACGCCGGCCACGGCATCGCGCCATTGGCGGCGGCGATGTTGGCGGATTGGGCGATGTTCAGTCCAAACGGTCCGCGGCTTCATCGTTTGGAGATATCAATGCTGCCGGAAAACCGGCGTTCTCGCAGGGTGGCGCAGAAATTGCAGGCCCATCACGAGGGCACGCGCTTGAAAAGCATGTACATCCACCATCAATGGCGTGACCACGACGTCTATAGTCTGTTGGCGGAGGATGCGCCGCATGGTTTCACCCGACGACTGCTTGTATGACGCGTGCGAATTACACGGGTGTAAAAAGTCACTAACTCTCTCTATTCTTGAAACCATGGATTATGCGTGGGTGAGCGGTGTTGTTGTGCTGGTCATTCTCGTTATCCTGTTACTCGGCTGGCTTCCGCGGCGCACCGTGGATAGTATGAAAAAGGTGGTCGAGCATCGTGAGGACAAGTACTCGCCGTCGTTGCATCTGGTGGATGCCGAAAGCGGTACTCGTTTTAGTGATGAACGCCAGTCTTCGGCGAAAGGGATTGTCATGCAATCGGAGCGAAAAGGTATTGTCGCGAGTCCATCGGGGGCATCGGTTGCACGAACCGCGAAAGCCATGAAGGAACGTGCCAGAGTCGCGCGTATCCGTAGGCTTCGGCGTGAGGCGGCGCGCAGGCGTGCCATCGTTTCGGCGGCGTTGCTTCTCGTCACGATTGTGGTTCTCGCCGTTTCCTTCCCGTTGAAGTTCAGTCCGCTGTTTGCCTTGATTCCCGCGGTATTGCTCGCGGTGGTCGTGGCGTTGGGCGTGCGCACGGCCAATCATGCCAGGGCTTGGGAACGTGACCTCAAGGTGAAACGTGCCGCGCAAGCCAAGGCCGGTCAATCTCAGCGTGGCCGTTCTGCGGCCGTTGCCAATGGTCAGACGGCCAAAACCGACAACCGGGTTGCCAACGAAGATTCCATGAAACCCGTATCCAGTGATGAGCAGCCCACCGGACTGATGGCTGAGCAGGAAATCGCGAAGGCGGTCAAACAGACTCGGGCCGAAAAAGAACGTATTGAGAGCCGACGTTCCAAGTCGAAGGCCGAGTCCGTCCAAAGCGTCGCCGCTTCCGAATCGCGTACGAAGAACGAAGATACCGTCAAAGCCTCCAAGTCGACGGGCAAAGCCGCGAAAGGCGAGACCAAGTCCGACAACGCGATGAAGTCTTCCAAGGCCAAAAACCAATCGGCGGTTCAGACCGAATCGCCCTCGGTTTCCGTATGTCATTCGAAGCCGAAGGCGGCAGACGCCTCTGCGTCGGCAAAGAACACCGGCAAGACGTCTAAGCCTGCCAACCGTCGTCAAGATGATGCGGCCGCGAACGCTCACGCTTCCGGCAAGGCCGACTATCGCTCGAAGAAACAACAGGTCGAGCCGAGCGATGCCACCAATGAGCTGAAGCGGGTTCATCCGGCGCAGGCTTTGGATGTGGTCGATCTGGCTCCGAACCAGGATCTTATTTCGTTCTCGCTCGGTGCGCCACGCAATGGCGTGGACGTCAAAAGCGAAGAGCCGGAGAGTCTGGAAATCAAATCCACACGTCAGGTCGCCAAGGCTGAGGCGATGGAGAAAGGCTCGGCGGATAGCTCTTCGTCGGCGTCAAAGCAGGCCAAGGAATCGTCGGCTCAAGCCTCCGAGAACAAGCCAGACGGTTCAGCCAGGGCGCTTTCCGCTACCTCCGTATCTGAAACAGGTCACGCACAAGAGCAAGCGAGCAAGCTGATTTCCATGAAGAACCGCAAGCGGGCTCGGGCCGCGTCCAGGCGCGGGCACACGCTCGCCCAGCGCAATGGCAAGAAACAGGGAGAAAAGACGGGCTATACCAACGATCCTGAGAAGTTCCACGCCTCGGAAGTCTCTGCGGATACGGAAGCTCCTGCGAAATCTTCGGATTCTTTGGGAACCGGGTTGGAAAAGATTCTTGAACGCAGGAACGTCTGAGCGCCGGTATCGATCGGCGCGAGGAGTGGACTCGAGTGCCTTGTCTGCGTAGGCGCACAGGCTTCGTGGCTTGCTGATTGGTCGAATCGGTTGTTTGCCGGCCTGTGGGTTAACCTGCTCCGTACGGGTCTCTGGATTCCGTTTTCGTCGTTGGGCACGCATGGATTGCGGGATTATTCGCAGGAATTTCAACAGTATCGGGTCCAAATGTGAAGGTTTCACTGAGAGCGTTAGCACTCGGGTTGGCAGAGTGCTAATTTTCGCGCTACGATAGACAGGTAAGCGCAAAGGGACGGTGCCGAAAGTGATCGTCAGCCTCTGAAAGCGGTGTCCTCGCGCGAGAAATAACACTCTCACTTAAGAAAGAGGAGGTCCACAGTGTCGATCTCACTTACACCGTTGGAAGACAAGATTATCGTGAAGCAAGCCGAAGCGGAGACGCAGACGTCATCCGGTCTCTACATTCCGGACAACGCCAAGGAGAAGCCGCAGCAGGGCGAGATTCTGGCCGTCGGCCCGGGTCGTCGTGACGACAACGGCAAGCGCATCCCGATGGATGTCAAGGTCGGGGACAAGGTGCTCTATTCCAAGTATGGCGGCACCGAAGTGCACTACAAGGGTGAGGATTACCTCATCGTCGGTGCCCGCGACGTACTCGCGATCCTGAACTGATTGCCGCTTTCGCATACATTTCATACGATGCGCCCCAACCCTTCTGCGGTTGGGGCGCATCGTTGTTTGAACAGGGTTGTCGCATAGGGTGTGCCGGCAAGGGCGACAGCATGGCTTGGACGTCAACGGCCAAAGCTCCCTTTCGTTTGCCGGAAATGTTCTGATAGGCGGATGGCCGGGCCTCCGTTTTCGTGCAAGGTTTTGGATTCGTGGCATTCCGTCTTGAAATAAAACGTAAAATGTGCAATATCTCTTGTTGCGACTTACAATGCCGTTATGACTTTCAAACATCGTGCCATCGTCGATACCATTCCCGCCTACAAGCAAGGCAAGCCGGCTCCAGCGGTTTCGGGCCAGCGTTCGTTCAAGATCTCCAGCAACGAGAATCCTTATCCGCCGCTGCCCAGCGTCCAGAAGGCCATCGAAGACCAGGCGCTCGACCGTATCAACCGCTATCCGGATATGTCCGGCTGGCAGGTCGTCAGCAGGCTTGCCAAGGATTATGAGGTCGATCCCGCCGAAATCGTGCTCGGTTGCGGATCCACCGAGGTCATCACCCAGCTGGTCGACCTGCTGGCCGGTCCCGGTGACGAGGTGATTTATCCGTGGCGCAGCTTCGAGGCGTATCCGATCATCGTTTCCGGCGCGGGTGCGACGAGCGTCCAGATCGCCAACCGTCCCGACGGCGGCCACGATATCGACGCGATGATCGCCGCGATCAACAGCAAGACCCGCATGATCATCGTCAACAACCCGAACAACCCGACTTCCTCGTCGGTTTCCGACGCCGACGCGCGCCGCCTGATGAAGGCGGTTCCCAGCGACGTCATCGTGCTTTTCGACGAAGCCTATATCCACTTCAACACCGATCCGGACACCAGCGTGGCGATGAAGCTTTATCGCGAATATCCGAACATCGTTGTGGCGCATACGTTCTCCAAGGCCTATGGTCTGGCCGGGCTGCGTATCGGCTATGGCATCGCGGCACCGGACGTGGCCGCCGGCATGCGCAAGATGTCGATTCCGTTCGGCGTCACGCAGACCGCACAGGTCGCCGCCGTCGCCTCGCTTGAGGCCAAGGACGAGCTGATGGAACGCGTGCAGGCGCTGATCGGTGAACGTGGACGTATCGTGCGTGCGCTGCGCGGGCAGGGCTGGGACTTCCCGGAGCCGTACGCGAACTTCTTCTGGCTACCGCTTGGGTCCAAGACCGCCGAAGCCGAGGCTCGTTTCAAGGCTGCCGGTCTTTCAACCCGCGTCTTCGACGGCGAGGGCATCCGCATTTCCATCGGCGAGAAAGAGGCCAACGACAAGGTCATCGAAGTCTGCCAGACGCTGAAGGATGACGGCATCGCCTGAAAGAAGAACATAGTCTCAATAAATTATCCAAATGCGAAATAAGTGTCAAAATGCCGTCATTCCAACGTTTTGTTGGTGTGGCGGTATTGTTTTCGACACACTAGGCGTGTCGCGGGCTTGCATCAGTCTCCGGTTCATGGCATTATAGTCAAGTTGCCTGCTTCAAGGCTTTTAAAGTTGCGAAGTAAGTAATGGCGGATTTCCCAAGCGGTCAAAGGGAGCTGACTGTAAATCAGCCGCTGATAGCTTCAGTGGTTCGAATCCACTATCCGCCACGCCTCGATAGCTCAGTGGTAGAGCACTTCCTTGGTAAGGAAGAGGTCGTGAGTCCGATTCTCACCCGAGGCTCTCTGGCGGGATAGCTCAGCTGGCTAGAGCGTACGACTCATAATCGTAAGGTCAAGAGTTCGAGTCTCTTTCCCGCTACAAACTACCGACAGAAGTCGGTAAGAAACAACACGCAGAAGGTGAACCAATGGCAAGCAAAAGCGCCGCAGTCCGTCCGGGCATCACGCTGGCATGCACGGTGTGCAAGGAGCGTAACTACATTACGACCAAGAACCGTCGCAATACCCCAGATCGTCTCGAGCTGAAGAAGTTCTGCTCTCGTTGTGGCAAAGAAACTGTGCATCGCGAGACTCGTTGAGTTTTAGCGGTATTCAAGCCTGACTTCGGTCGGGCTTTTTTTATATTTATGCTGGAAATATTGATAGCAGACACAACGAAAGATGGATGACCACATCATGATTACGCAGGCGGATTCGCCACGAGCAGCGAAAGCGACGACACCGACGCTGGCGCAACTGACCACCATAGGTGTCGGCGGAGCGGTCGATCGGTTCGTCGAACCCCGGAGCGAAGAAGCGTTTATCACCGCCGTGCGCGGTGCCGATATGGCGCATTTGCCATTGCTGGTCATCGGAGGCGGATCGAATCTTTTGGTTGCGGATGCTCCGTTCCACGGTGTTGTGGTGCGCGATGCGCGACGGGGAATTTCGGTATCGGAGGATAAAGCCGAAATCAGGGCGTCGTTCGATGGTGGCGCAAGGGGCGATACGATAAGCGATACGGCAAACGATACGAAAGCCCAGACGGATCATCAAGCGGATACCGACACCAGTCCAAACGTCGCTGCGACCGCCGAGGGTGACGCTGATGCGAATATGGACGCACAGGCAGATGCCGTTGTCATCGTGGCGCAGGCCGGCGTGAGCTGGGACGATTTCGTCGCTTTCTGCGTCTCCTCTGGTTTTTCGGGTGTGGAAGGACTGTCTGGCGTGCCGGGAACCGTTGGAGCTTCGGTCGTGCAGAATATTGGAGCCTACGGTCAGGAAGTCGCTTCGGTGGTGTCTTCGGTTCGGGTCTTTGATCGCAAGAGCGACAGCGTGTGTCGGCTTGAGCGTGAAGACATGCGTTTCGGTTACCGCAGCTCAGCCTTGAAATCCAGCATGTACGTTGCTCCGGCGACCCCTGCCGGCGACTATTTCCCGACACCTCGCTACGCGGTGCTTGACGTGACATTCGTGTTGCGTCGAAGCAGTACCGGCGAAGTGGCGTTCGGCCAGCTGGCCAAGGCACTTGGCGTGGAAACAGGGAAGCGGATGTCGATTGCCTTGATTCGCAACGCCGTGCTGAAAATCCGTGCCGCCAAAGGCATGCTGGAGGATTCGGGCCGATATGCCTCGCCTTGGATGTGTGGCTGCAGGGATGAGCGTAACGTCAACGAAGCCATGGAAGCGACCGAAGCGATGAATGCTTCACATGGCAACGATGTTCCGGGCCAGCAGGAATTCGACCAAGCCCATGGCTTCCAAAGGGACAGCGCTGACGGCGGAGTTCAGCGCCAGCCCGATTTCAATCGTCACAGCTGCGGCAGCTTCTTCATGAATCCGATTCTTGAACCCGCGCAGGCGGTTCATCTACCTGCCGATGCTCCGCGCTTTGATGCGATTCTGCCAGACGGCCAACCCGGCGTCAAGACTTCGGCCGCATGGCTTATCGATCATGCCGGTTTCCATAAGGGATTCAAGGTGCGGCGCGACGCCTGTGCCGGGCTTTCCACCCTCCATACCCTCGCTCTGACCAATCGTGGGGGAGCGAGTGCGGAAGATATCGCCGAGCTTGCGCGCACCATTCAGGATGGTGTCGAAGCGGCCTATGGCATTCGTCTGGTGCCCGAGCCGGTTGTGGTGGGCATGGATCTGCGGTAAAAAAGGATGTCCGCGGATCTGCGGTTTTCGAAAATCGTTGGCGATTGAGATTTTCAAAAGGCGATCAAGCTTGTTCTATGCTTGGCAGCCCCGTCAATGAGATTCCGGGAATCCATGGTTATCAGTCAATTCTCGTTGCTGTGCCTAGACGCAGGGAGAAAACGTGTCTGTTGGGACTGCCAATAAAAATGTTCACGATACGGATGGAATGACTATCTCGTGATTTCTTGCCCTTATGCTTTCCGTTGATGCTATTGCATTGCTGTCTGTGCAAGAGGGGGAGACAATGAATCTGTTGAGAACGAAATCGGTGGAGCAGACGCTTGCCGAAACCGCCACAGGCGATCGCAAGTTGGTTCGCAATTTGGGTGCATGGGATCTGGCGGTCATGGGTGTGGCCGTCGCCGTCGGCGCAGGCATCTTCTCCGTGGGAGCCCAAGCCATCGCCTATCACGCCGGCCCGGCCGCCATCATCAGTTTCCTGATTGCCGGCATCATCTGCGCGGCGGCGGTGATGTGCTATGCGGAGTTCGCGTCGATGATTCCCGCGGCCGGCTCGGCCTACACGTTCACCTACACCACGGTCGGCGAGCTGATGGCGTGGGTCATCGGCTGGGACCTCATCCTCGAGATGCTGATGGCCAGTTCGGTCATTGCGAAGTACTGGAGTGTCTACCTCAACGACTTCCTGCATCTGATAGGTGTCAATTCCAGTACAGAGCTGCATTTCGGCGGCTTCACGTTTGATTGGGCGCCGCTGATCGTCGTCGCGTTCTTTACGGTCCTTCTGGTGCTGGGCACGAAGATCGGCGCGCGTGTGGACGGCGCGTTCACGATTCTGAAGATCGGTATCGTCGTCTTCGTCGTGGTTGTCGGCTTCTTCTATGTGAAGGCCTCCAACTACACGCCGTTTGTTCCGCCGTCCCAGCCCGCGGGCTCGGTGCCCGGAGCGGCTTCGCAGGGCGTCATGACCCAGCCGCTTTTCCAGTGGGTCATCGGCCAGCAGCCGACCATCTACGGCATCTCCGGCATCATTTCCGGCGCGGCTCTGGTCTTCTTCGCCTTCATCGGCTTCGACGCGGTCGCCACCGTCAGCGAGGAGACCAAGAACCCGGCTCGCAATGTCCCGCTCGGCCTGGGGATCGGCATGCTGCTGGTCATCGTCATGTACGTGCTCGTCTCGATCGTGACGGCCGGCATGGTCTCCTACAAGGACCTGGCGAAAGCCAAGGACCCGTCGCTGGCCACCGGCTTCGAGCTGGTCGGCGCGACCTGGGCCGCCAAGATCATCTCGTTCGCCATTGTGCTCGGCCTGACCACCGTGGTCATGGTGATGCTGCTGTCCCTGACCCGCGTGGTCTTCGCGATGAGCCGTGACGGCCTGCTGCCACGCGGCTTCTCCAAGGTCGGCAAGCACGGCACCCCCGCCAAGCTGCAGGTCGTCGCCAGTGTCGTGGTGGCCCTCGTGGCCGCCTGCTCCGACATCGGCGTGCTTTCCGACATGATCAACATCGGCACGCTTTCGGCCTTCACCTTGGTCGCCATCTCCGTGCCGATCATGCGCAAGAAGCGCCCCGACCTACATCGTTCGTTCAAGATTCCCGGCAACCCCTGGCTGCCCATCCTGATCGCCGTCGCCAACCTCTGGCTGATGGTGAACCTCTCCGTGCTCACTTGGATCCGTTTCGTGGTCTGGCTCTTGGTCGGCTTCTGCATCTACTTCGGCTATTCGTACCGTCATTCGCGTTTGGGCACCGGAGAGCTGGATGCCGATGTCAAGAAGGTCATGGACGAAAAGGCGGCTGCCAAGGACCGTGCAAAATAGCAACGCGGTGGTGGCTTGCGTTTATCCTGTTGAGGTAGACAAAACGATTCGTCGATCGAGTTGAAGGTCGGCTAAAAAGGAGACGTACCGAAATGAAGCTGTTCAGGACGAAATCGGTGGAACAGGCGCTTGCCGAAACCGCCACGGGCGATCGCAAACTCGTTCGCAGCCTTGGCGCTTGGGATCTGGCGATTATGGGTGTGGCCGTCGCCGTCGGCGCGGGCATCTTCTCCATCGGCGCGCAGGCGTCTGCCTATCACGCGGGTCCGGCCGCGATCCTGAGCTTCCTGATCGCCGGCATCATTTGCGGGGCCGCGGTGATGTGCTATGCGGAGTTCGCGTCGATGATTCCTGCGGCCGGCTCGGCCTATACGTTCACGTATACGACGGTCGGTGAGATCGTCGCGTGGATTATCGGCTGGGATCTCATCCTCGAGATGCTGTTTGCCGGCTCTGTGGTCGCCAAATATTGGAGCGTCTATCTCAACGATTTTCTGCGTCTCATGGGTTTCCGCACTAGTACGGAGCTTCATTTCGGCGGGTTCACGTTTGATTGGGCGCCGCTGATCGTCATTACGTTCTTTACAGTGTTGCTGGTACTCGGCACCAAGATCGGCGCGCGCGTGGATGGTGCGTTCACGATTCTGAAGATCGGCATTGTCGTTTTCGTGGTGGTCGTCGGATTCTTCTATGTCAAGGCATCGAATTTCACCCCGTTCATCCCGCCGAGCGAACCTGCCAGCAAAGTGTTGGGGCCGTCGTCTGGCGGGGTGATGACCCAACCGCTTTTCCAGTGGCTCACCGGCCAGCAGCCCACTGTCTACGGCGTTTCCGGCATCGTTTCCGGCGCGGCTCTGGTCTTCTTCTCGTTCCTCGGTTTCGACGTGGTGGCCACCGCAAGCGAGGAGGCCAAGGACCCGAAGCGCAACGTGCCTTTGGGCATCGGCATGGGTATGGTGATGGTCGTCATCATGTATATGCTCGTCGCCATCGTCACCACCGGCATGGTCTCCTACAAGGATCTAGCCCGCGCCAAAGATCCGTCGTTGGCCACCGGCTTCGAGCTGGCGGGTGCCACTTGGGCCGCCAAGATCATTTCCTTCGCCATCGTCATTGGGCTTACCACCGTGGTCATGGTGCTGTTGCTCGGCCTGACCCGCGTCATCTTCGCGATGAGCCGTGACGGCCTGCTGCCGCGCGGGCTTTCCAAGGTCGGCAAGCACGGTACCCCGGCCAGGCTGCAGATCGCCGTCGGTGTGCTTTTCGCCATCGTCGCGTCCTCGTTCGATGTCTCCATCCTGGCGGACATGGTCAATATCGGCACGCTTTCGGCGTTCACACTGGTCGCGATTTCCATCCCGATCATGCGCAAGAAGCGTCCCGACCTGCCGCGCGCCTTCAAAATCCCCGGTAATCCATGGGTGCCGATTCTCATCGCCGTGGCCAACCTTTGGCTGATGATCAATCTGTCAGTGTTGACGTGGATTCGTTTCTTGGTCTGGCTGCTGATCGGTTTCTGCATCTACTTCGGCTATTCCTACCGTCACTCGTTGCTGGGTCGTGGCAAACTCGACGAAGCCGTCAAAGAGGCCGAAGAGACCAAGACCGAGGCCGGCATCGTCGAGACGGATACCGAGATCCGCCGCGCCTAGCGGACCGTATTTTTCGGTGTCGTGAGATGCTGGGGCAGGTCTGGCCTGAATCCGTCGCTTGCCGTACCTGCGTTGCCGTTGTGTTCCGTAGGTGCGGCATTGCACTGAAGCGGAATGGCCCTAGCTATTGTTGCCTGTAGTGTTCTTGGTAGGTTTCCGTGGCAGCGATGAGTAGAAAGTTTGGTCTTCGCGTAGGGCTGTGCCGTCGTTGCGTCCACGTAACCTTAAGACAGTTTAGGTTGTAAGGAGGCCTCCTCGATGGCTTATGTAATTGCTCAGCCCTGCATCGATGTCAAGGACAAAGCGTGCGTGGACGAATGCCCGGTCGACTGCATCTACGAGGGCGATCGTACGCTCTATATCAACCCCAATGAGTGCGTGGACTGCGGTGCCTGCGAGCCCGTATGTCCCACCGAGGCCATCTTCTACGAGGATGACGTGCCCGAGGAATGGGCGTGGTACAAGGACGCCGCGGTCACCTATTTCAACGATCTCGGTGATTTGGGCGGTGCCCAGGCCGCTGGCCCGTCTGGCAAGGACGAAGCCCGCATCGCCGCGCTTCCCCCGCAGAACCAGGACTGATTGTTTCTTTTCAGACCGTCGAACTTCGCTTTTTGCTATGGAGTTCGGCGGTTTTGTATTGTACGAGCACATACAGCGAAATGACGGCTGTTGTTCGGCGTCAACGCCGGTATCATCGATACAGTAGTTTTTATGGTTGAGTTGACGCGAAAGGCGACGGCAATGGGTTTTTACAGGTTTGATTCTCCCTACGATTGGAATCGCGTCGCGCCGTATAAAAAGATCGCGGCGCAGGCCGACGGCGGCATGATTGACCTTTCCGTTGGTTCGCCGGTTGATCCCGTGCCTGCGAGCGTGCAGCGGGCGCTCGCCGATGGTGCTGATGCGCCCAACGCCCACGGTTATCCGACCGTTGTGGGGACTGATGCCTTGCGCGAAGCCGTGCAGGAGTGGTTCCGGGCGAATCGTAGTGTCGATTTCGGAGCGATCGACGCCGATTTCGTGCCCACCGTCGGATCCAAGGAAGCCGTCGCGCTCATGGCCTCGCTGCTGCATTTCGGGCCGGGCGACGTCATCGTGCAGCCCGCCGTTTCCTATCCGACTTACGATATCGGCACCCAACTGGCCGGTGCCAAGACTTACAAGGCCGCCGATATCGCCGATGTGGACTCGTGGCGTTCCATTCCCGGTGTCAAGGCTGTCTGGGTCAATTCACCCTGCAACCCGACCGGCGAGGTGCTCTCGGCCGAGGAATTGCACGGCATCGTCGCCGCCGCCCGCGAGATCGGCGCCGTGGTCCTTTCCGACGAGTGCTACGGCCTGCTCACGTGGGCAGGGGGTACTGGCGGCGGCGATTGCCTGCCGAAAAGCCGCAAGAGTATCGGCCGGGCCGATGACCAGACGGATGCGAGTCAAGAAGACCTCTGTGCTGTATCAAGCGACAGTTCTCAAGCGGTTTCGCAGGAGCAGACAGCAGATCCGGCCGTTTGTGCGGAATCGACTGGTTTGCAAACGGCCTGCGCTGGAAAACGGCGGATACCTGGCGTTGCCGGTACCGTTCATAAGTCGGCCGATACGCAGACGTCGTCCGGTGCAAGCAGACTCGTCGGAACCATGACGGCAGATGAACCCTCGCCTGCTCCCTGCATGCTGCAGCCCGACGTTTGCGACGGCAGCGCCGAAGGCATCCTCGTGCTGTACTCGCTGAGCAAGCAGTCCAATATGGCCGGCTATCGCACCGCGCTCATCGCCGGTGACCCCGAGCTTGTCCGGCCGATGGTCGTCTACCGCAAGCAGATCGGTGAGATTATTCCCGGCCCGGTCCAGGCTGCGATGGCTGTGGCGTTGCACGATACCGATGCGGTTCGTACCCAGCACGTCCGCTATTGTCAGCGTCTTCATCAGTTGGTTGACGGCCTGCGTGCCGCCGGTTACGATGCGCATATGCCCCAAGGAGCGCTCTATGTCTGGGTGCGTGCGAAGTCCGGTGACTGCTGGCAGGATATGGATGCGCTCGCGCATCTCGGTATCGTCGCCAGCCCTGGGGAGTTCTACGGCGACCCCACCCACCTGCGCTTATCTGCCACCGCCTCGGACGTCACCATCGCCGAGACTGTCGCTCGCCTGAGCCGCTGAACGACTATCTTCGAAGCTGGTTCGCTCGTTCCTGCCGGTCGGTCTGTTCCTAAGTTGCGATGAAAATCAGCGTTTTGCCTTCCGAATCTTGATTTTCATCGCATGTTCGATTGAACATGCGAGCATAATCAGCGTTTACGCTTTGATTCGTTGATTTTCATCGCAACTTCATTATTGGTGGCCGGATAATCGCATACGTGATATTCCTGCTGCGGTCAGTTTCTTTACTAATGGGACGCGCTGCAGGGCTTCTTTAAAATCGATTCTGACAATTTGCCGGATAGGGGTTTTGGCGAGCAAGAGGTTCTCCCTCTCCTTCTCTGCATGAACGACTTGGCGAATGGTGTGTTGGCCTGTCATCGTCGGATTCGTGTATTTGTCTATGCCGTCGAATTCAATTGCCACTAATCCATTGCCTGGCGGGTGATATAGCATGTCCACTCGGTATGTTCGTATTTTGCCGTCGGTACCAGGAATTTGAAACTCGTATTGAAGTTGAGGTTTGCCGAATCCTTCTTCGATCATGATGCCTCGGCATAGTGATTCTCCTCCATTCTCGCTTAAGGAATCGGCGTATCGGAGTAATCGTGCGACTTTGCTACTTGCCTGATGCGATTGCTCACCGATACGTCGTATGTCATCGGCGGCGACCAGATGCTTTCTCAGTGCCGAATCAAACATCGGCAATACCTCATGGAATTGATATCGTGTAGCACAGTCGCAAAGTGCTTCTGATACAGAAGTTATGGATAGATTGGATTTCCGGGATTGTAAAAGATCTTGCTTATGAATGTACTGGATACCCTTTGGCGAAAACGCGCCAGAGGATTTATCGGTGGCAACGAAAACTTTGTCGTCGTTGTGCAGCCAGTAAGGATGTTCCACTCCGCACGCGCTGATTACGCTTATGCCGGCAAAGACCCACTCCGGATGCCAGTTGTGTAGCCCTCTGATTGTCCAAAGATAGCGTTCATTGGGATCAAGGCTTTGCCAAATGACAGTTCTGGCATAGAGACCGTGCCGCACTCGGGTCACTTCGCCGGATTTGGTCAGTTTGCTGAGCGTCTGCTGTTCACAGTGGTTCGTCGTGTGAAAGCAGCGGCGTTGTGACTCTGCTTTGCTTAGGCTGGTCTGCAGTCGTGGATTGATTTTCATATTGTTACGATACGGTGTCTTATAGGGGTGATGTCAACTGTATCGAGGTCATGTGGTCGGATGATAGCCTCTTTCGCCATTGCCCGGGCGTTTTGTGGACAAAGTATGACATGTGCTTGCTGAATGTGCCTAACCTTGTGGATAAAGGGTTTGGATTTTTTATCATGACAAGAGGTTGCGGACTTGCGATGAAAATCAGCATTGTGGTTCAGGAATCTTGATTTTGCTCGCATGCTCAGTTGAACTTGCGATGAAAATCAAGGAAAGACCTATAGAATCTTGATTTTCATCGCACCAGCTTCAACGCGTTTACTATTCTATTGAATATGCACAAGTACTATGGGCTGCGTAATGACGATTTGTTGACTGACGATCATCCAGAGCGGCTGCATGCCGCAAACAACGCATTCGTCGAGCCGCGCAGACTGAATCCGTTGCTGCGTGGCATCGTGTTCCTCGCCATATTTTTCGTGGCCATGGTGGTTATTGCTATGGTGCTGATGGGAACATATGCCGCTGCCACTGGTGCCAGCGTCGGCGCATTGTCGCAGCAGGACGTGCATTCGCCGATGACGCTGTTGGAGATGCTGAGCGAGATGATCGCGGCCATAGTGGGGTATGTGGTCGTTGTCCGTTTCATGGAACGTCGCCGCCATCCGCTTGAGTTGCGCGCTTCACGCTGGCACGGCCTGTTTGTTGGCTTTGCCATCGGTCTCGCGGCAATCGCCGTATGCCTTGCCGTCCTTTTCATCACCGGCAATTACCGCGTGATTGGCTTCAACGCCCATTACAATCCGTGGATTGATATTCTGGCTATGGGTGTGTGCGCCGGCGTCGCAGAAGAGATCATCATGCGTGGCATGCTGCTGCGTCTATTCGAGGAGTGGCTTGGTTCTTGGGGAGCCGTGGTCGTCTCCGCTCTGGTGTTCGGACTGATGCACGTGGCCAATCAGGACGGCACCATGTGGGGCGGCGTTGCTATCGCCATCGAAGATGGCATTCTGGCTGCGGCACTTTACTTTGTCACGCGTTCGCTTTGGGTGTGCATCGGCGAGCACATCATGTGGAACATTGCCGAAGGACCGATCTTCGGCTCGATCGTTTCCGGCAACGGCAAGCAGGATTCGTGGCTGATACCACAATGGTCCGGTTCAGACATCATGACCGGCGGCAAGTTCGGCCTCGAAGCCAGTGTTGTCCCGGTGGTGCTCATGGGTGTCGCGGGCGTTGCGCTTCTGATTTACGCCCAGCGCAAGGAGTTGTTGGCCAGGCCGTCGTGGGTGCGTAAGCGCAAGCTTAGCCAAGAACGTTAAAGCGGATTAGGCACTCTGTAAATCTGCTTTCCAACGCGACTGTACGGATGGCTTGCGTTGAAAAGCAGAGAATCAACGCCTTGAATCTGCTTTTCAACGCGGTTAGACAATGGGACACGTTAAAAAGCAGATTTACCTCCCTGTTTTTCTGCTTTTCAACGCAGGTGCTGTCATTCCGGGCAAAAGAAAATGATGTTGCGAATGTGATGGAAGTCGTGGATGCAGTAAAGTGCTATGGCTCAGGCTTGCTGTTGTTGGCGATTTGCTTGGCCTTCCAGTCGCCGTGTTCGAGGCCGAGGGTGGCCGCGCCGGTTCCGTAGCGTTCACGCACGGCATCGAGCACGGTTTCGGCGTTGCGAATCCGTTCGTTGCGATTGCCGCGGTTTACGCCTGGGTTTTGAGCATGACGCGTGTCTTTCTTGTCGCGTTTGCCGCGAAGATTGGCGCTTGGCGTATCTGAAGGATTGCCAAACGCATGACGCGTATTGTCGGTTTCCATGGATTCACCGGTATGGTTGTCGCGCTGGTTGTCGCGCTGGTTGTCGCGCTGGTTGTCGCGCTGTGAGGCGGATTCGTCGTGTGCGTTTTCATTCGCACCAGCGGTGTCGCTGTGTGCCGACGTGACACGGTCGTGGCCGTTGCCGTCTTCACTGCCAGGTTCGACGTCGTCCGTCGGATTGTCATTTAGTATGTCATCGAAGCTTAGCTGCACCGGCGTGGAATCCTTGGCGCTCAGTGAACTGGCGCTCACCCCGGCCAGCCGGATTTCGCGCGGTAGGGCAGTGTCGTCCGAGGCGTCGGCCGGCATCTTGAGCATGGCTTTGAGCAACGCCACGGATTCGGGGTACATTGCCGCCGCGGTGTCGATGGGCCGTTCGAGCGTGTGCGCCTTGGTGGAATAGCTCATGTCGGCGAACCGCAGTTTCACGGTCACCGTCCGCGCGACGAGCCCTTTGGAACGCAACGTGTGCGTCACTTCGTTGCTGCAATGGTGTAAAAGCTCGCGTACCTGCGAGGCGTCGCGCGTGTCCTGTTCAAACGTGATTTCCGCACCGATGGACTTTTCCGGTGCGTGAGTGACGATAGGACGTTCGTCCTGCCCGCGGGCCGCGAGATAGAGGTTGTGCGCGGTGATTTTCGAATGTGTCACCTGCAACATTGCCGATTCGTCCATTTTGGCGAGGTCGGCGACGGTTTTGACGCCCCATTCGTTGAGCCGTTTTTCAAGCGATGGCCCGATGCCGGGTATGCCACGCAACGGCATCATCTGCACGAACTGCGCATGCCGTGCCTTGGGTATGAGCAGCATTCCGTCCGGCTTGGCGTTGGTCGAGGCCATTTTCGCCACCAGTTTGTTGGCCGCGATACCTACTGAACACGTGATATGGAATCGCGCCGCGACCTGTGCCCGGATCCACGCCCCGATGACGCTCGGCGACTTCCAGCGCAGCAGCGCACTTGAAACGTCCATATAGCCTTCATCGACGGAGACCTGCTCGATCTGGTCGGTGACCTGCCGGAACACGCTGTCGAAGATTTCTTTTGATTTTCCGCGGTAATAAGGCATGTCGACGTTGACGTATTCGCCGTGGGGGCAAAGCTGCCGGGCCCGCACCATCGGCATCGCCGAGTTGACCCCGTATTTTCGTGCCTCGTAATTGGCGGCCGACACCACGCTTCGCGGCCCCGACCAACCGATGATGACCGGCTTTCCGCTCAGTTCCGGATGCCGCGCGATTTCCAGCGAAGCATAGAAGGCGTCCATATCGATATGCAGCACCGTGCAACCGGTCTCGTCGTGACCCCAGTCGCGTTTCGCGGCGGCGTTCCTTGGTGCTGTGCTCATGCTCCCATTGTAATGGCGAACCGGCACGGTTCTTTCCCGCTGTGAAATCCGGAATTCGTTGGAGTCTTGAAGGATGGCCGCCGACGATTGCCTGAGTGGGTTGGGCGACGTGAGGTGGGCGTCGAATCGGGATTTGCTTAGTTTGCCGACGCATGTCGGTTATGAGGTCCGGCGAACTCGTTTCCGCAACGGCGAATCGGGAACCATCATACGTTGAATCTTGCATGCAGTCGTTGTGACACCGAAGCATTTCGGGTACCGACCAGCATGTTTTGTATTGGGCCTGTGACAATTCAGCTGTTTGCGTGGACTGTTACCATCGGTGGCGTCACTTTGCAAAATCGCCGCTCGGTTACCGGACATTCTGGTGTAATTTAGATGGTTATGCCTTCGTCTTCAACTTCACCTCAGAATTCGCCTCAGTGCTCTCAACAGCTGGAACCGCGACAGCCCGACAAGCCGCGTTCCGCGCGTATCCAGCCTTCCGGTTCTCGCTTGGATGCCATATTCAACCGCGTTCCGGTGGTGCTCATCATCATGGGTGAAGGACTGATGATCTATCTGGCTACGTCGGTCGCCAAATTGGCGTTCACCCAGCTCGATCCGTTGCTGGCCGCCTGGTATCGTGTCGGTTTCGTCGCCATTCTCATGCTGATCTGGCGCAGGCCGTTTGCAAAGGAGAAACGAGCTGGTTTGCCGCGCACCTCCCGCGATTGGTGGATTGTGGCGCTCGCGGGTATTTCGGTGATGCTGATGAACACGCTGTTCTACTTGGGCATGAGCAACATGGATATGGGCATCGCCGTTTCCATCGAGTTCGTCGGTCCGCTCGGCGTCGCCGTCATTACCGGCCACAGCTGGCGTGAGCGTGTCGGGATTGTGCTGGCGGCGGGCGGCGTGGTGCTGTTGGCCGGTGTGTCGTTCTCGAACCCCGCTCAATATCCTCATTTCCTGATCGGTCTCATCGCCATTCTCATCGACGGCGCGATGTGGGGATGCTACATCGTCTTCGGGCGTATGGTCGCGCAACGTGCCAATCCGCTTGATTCCCTGAGCGTGAGCATGCTGATCGGCTGGTTGGTACAATCCGTTGTTCTTGCGGTTCCGGCAATCAAAGGTGTCGTTGCCCCCAAGCCGAGTGCCACGTGGGCACGTGGTGCCTTCGGCGCCTGCAAGCTCTTGGGCGTGATGTTGGTGGTTGCCGTATTCGCTTCGTTCTTGCCGTATATCATCGACCAAATGATCATGCGTCGCGTCAGCTCGGCGCGTTATTCCGTCATTCAGGCCATCAATCCGGTCATGGCCCTGCTAGTCGGCTTGATTATCGGTGAGATTCCGACGCTGGGGGATTTGGCCGGCGTCGCCTTGGTCATCATCGCTGTGGTGATTACGTTTTCCGGCCACCATACGCCGGATCCGGAAACGATGTAGAAGCCGAGGACCGGCACTGACCCATATGCCATTCGTTCGTAGTGATTGCCGTCTTGGCCCGCAAACGGATAAGGAGATGAAGACACGGGCGGGGCTCGGAGTGGCGTGCGTCGCCGGATACTGCTATAGTTATGAAATGTTGCGCTCGCGTATGCGTGTGTAGCTCGGAGCTGTGCCTGAGTGGCCGATAGGGGCACCCTGCTAAGGTGTTAACTGCGCAAGCGGTTCGAGAGTTCGAATCTCTCCGGCTCCGCGAATAAGGTTTCCTAAATTTTTTAGGAAACCTTTTGTTTTGTCTGAAATCTCACGAAATAATTTGCGGCGTCCGATCATTTGTCGTGTATTATTTTAATTGTCAAAGAAGATGACAAGGAAACTATTTCAGAAACGAAAATAATCTTTTACGGTTACTCGTACATCGATTCCAGAGATGTGTAGTTCATGCGATGAAGCTGGGGATGGTTTCTTTGGGATTGGAGAGAAATATGTTGGAAGCCAAAATACAGCGATGGATCAAGATTTTCGTGGTCTTCATGTTCGCTTCGTTCGCGCTTTTCGTGGCGATGGGCAACTATATGGATTGGGGTTCGAACTACGCGTTCATCCACCACGTCATGATGATGGATGATCTGCCCGCCGCCAACACGGTCACGTGGCGTGCGATCAACGCCGTGCCTATCCATGTCATCGGCTACTGCTTCCTGATCCTGTGCGAGACCTTGACGTGCCTGACCGGTTATTATGGCACGTACAAGATGATTCGAGCGGTCAATAAGGATGAGGAGACGTTCGCGAAGTCCAAGACCTTCGGCTACGTCATGTTCATCATCGCCATCTGCATCTGGTACGGCGGCTTCTCGATCATCGGTTCGGAATGGTTCGATATGTGGCAGTCCAAGCATTGGAACGCCCAGATGACCGCCTACAACATCGTTGAGCACGCGGTGCTGTTCATGATCATCCTTTGGCTTCCCACGACCAAGAAGATCGGGGAGACGGCCGAAAAGATCGCCAAGGGCTGATTACCTGAGATTGGTCGTAAAAGCAACCGTCAAAGCAAAATAAAAACAAGATGGCAATGACAGCCGGAGCGTGTGATGCTCTATGCTGTATTGCCATCTTGTTTTCGATTGCTGTGTGTCATCGCATTGTCTGCAACGGGCCGGGTTGACCCGTGCAGAACAACTCTGAGGTTCCGTGGTCGTATGCGATGTGTGGTTGTTTGGCTGTTGGATGCGTCGTTGCGTTGCCTGCAACGGGATAGTCGGTCTGCGCGGAAGTTGCTTCTGAGGTTCCGTGGCCGTATGTGTGTAGCGTATAATCCCGTATCGGCCTCAGATGTCTGGAAGTCATGCTTCGGTCTTGTGCTGCTGTTCCCACTCCTCTTTGGTGATCACTCGCAAAATCGCGTCATGGTGTTGCTCGATCAGCGGGAAGTAGTCACCGTCTTTGCGACACACCGCACGCATGCCGCAGTGTTCCATCACCTTGCCGGAAGCGGGGTTCTCGACGTAATGGCCGCCCCATACCGCGTTGCAGCCGAGATCGAGGAATGCGTGCCGGATCATCGTCTGCAGCGCCTCGGTCATCAGTCCCTGTCCCCAGAAAGGCCGTCCGACCCAGTAGCCGAGCACCCGGTCGCCTTCATAGTGGGCAAGTGCGCGTTCCAGCGGTGCCGGGTCAACGCCCTCGAACAGGGTATGTGTGTCGATGGCCTCGCGCACGAATTCGCCGGCATGGTCGCCCGGTTCCGCCTTCTTGAGCTCAATGGCTCCGATCGGTTCGTCTGGTTCGACTCCCGTTGCCTTGTCGGTGATTCCATCGCGGTCCCTGTCGATGGAGCTGTCATCGCAGGCGCCTCGCAATGTGATGGCATAGTTTTCGTCGCCGGTAAAGACGTTATCGAGGGTGTTCAGGCTTTCCTCGACGTTGCGATGCGGCATCCACCCGCAGCGGATCCCGATTTCCGGGTCTGAAGCGTAACGGAACAACGATTCGGCCTCGTGTCGGTCGCCGTGTTTCCAAGGCCGCAGAATAAGTCGTTCGGTGGTGATTCGCATACAGTCAGTATAGGGCCGCGTACGCTGACGGCAGGCGTTGTGTCCATTGTCCGGATAGCCCATATGGTTGGCTGGTATAGTTCGTATAGCCTGCACGGTTCGTATGGGGAGCGCAGGAACGTCCTTGTCCCTTGCTCCTTAGTCGCAGTCTAACAGACAGAGTCCGAGAACCGATTCAAATATCCAAGTTTATTACATTCTGATATAAACTTTCACAATCGAGCATTTTTTCTCAAGTGTGGGATACATCATATCAATAGGCGTTCATTCGCCGTTTTCGCTGTTCGGAACTGCCGTAATCACGGGAATCAAGATATTGTGCCTGTAGCCGAAAGTAGAGTGGGACTATCGATACGGTTATCGAAGAACGGGGGGGGCTGATGGGCAGCGAGCGAAACGACATTATCGATGGATTCTCCACGATTACCAATACCGGCACGCCCGCGCAGGCTTCGTTTATCGAGAAGAAGTCCGAATTCATCGGTGACGCCTGTCATATCAAGACCATGGACGAGGCGCTCGCGTTCGTGCAATCCGTACGAGACCGAAATCCGAAAGCCCGTCACGTCGCCTTCGCGGCGATTTACGGCGCCGCTCTTGGGGCGGCCAAAGAGCGGATGAGCGATGACGGCGAACCGAGCGGCACTGCGGGCAAGCCGATCCTTGACGTGATTCGCATGGGCAGGCTCACTGATTGCGTCATCACCGTCACCCGATATTTCGGCGGGATACTTCTCGGTTCCGGCGGACTGATCCGCGCCTATTCCACGGCCGCTTCGATGGCGGTAAAGGCGGCCGATGTCGAGCGGATCGTGCCGATGCGGCATTATCGCGTGGTGCTTCAATACTCTTGGCTGGGCCGTTTCGAGCAGTTGCTTGCGCAAGTTGGAGGCAATGAGGAAGGCAGGGAATTCACCGATCGCGTCACCATACATCTCGCTGTTCCGTCGGCGAACGCGGGGGATTTCGAGACGCGCGTTCGTGAGGCGTTCAACGCCCAGGCGAGGTTGTTGCGTCTCTGATGCGTATTGCGTTTCAGCCGTGGGCGCTTCGCTGTTGTCTTGACCACGGTTCTTCCGTTCGCGTTAAGCTGGGGATATGAGTGAAACGGAACAGGGCGAAACGAACGAGAATCAAAACGTCGTGCCAGAAGATACGTCGGATGCGGATGCCGCCCAAAGGGATGCCTGCGCTCCTTCGGGCGCGGAAGACGGTGTTTCGGCTTCTGCCTCCGATGCTTCTGATAGCGCTGAAGACAATGGGTCTGTCGGGAATTCCGATGATTCCACCGCTGCGGTCGATGATTCCACCGCTGCGGTCGATGATTCCACCGCCGCGGTCGATGGTTCCGACGGCGATTCGGCCGTCGCCGACGCTGAGTTTGAGCCGCTGACCGACACTTACGAGGAGCTTCGACATACCGAGGATTCCGCCGAATTGAGTGCGGCTGCTCGCAAGCCGTTGCCCGACAGGTCCGATCAGGCCGCTTTCTCGCGTGCGACTGCATTGCTAGAGGCGGTGGCCGGCAATGAGCACACCCCTGTGGAGGACCGTATTTTTCTGGCCTCGACCATGCCCTTCCCGAACATCCTGGTCAAGCTTTCCGAGGACGAGAACGATGAGGTGCGCAAGGCCGTCGCCTCCAACGCGGACGACAAGAACTGGTTGGTCGGCAGGCTTACCAAAGACAGGGTCATTGAGGTGCGGGAGGCCGCGCTGCACAACCCGCAGACTTCGTGGAAGATGCGTCTCGAGGGTGCCGAAAACCCGGAAACCACAGCCGATACGCTTGATTTTCTAAGCAAACTGGGCGTTGAATCCGAACCGAAGGCGCCGTCGATCCTTTCGGCGATGGTCCGTCGTGCCGTCGCGCTCAATCCCAACTGTTCGCAGGCTACTTTGGGCCGGCTTGCACAGGACGTTTCCACCGATGTGCAGCACGCCGCCGCCAGTCGCCTTGGCTGAGAACTTCTGCTGCCAACAAACAATCGCGCTGCCAACCGGTCGATCCTGCTGGTTTGCTGTATTCTGGGTCGATGAACGGCACATTTGCCGGCAGTATCGTCTTGTTGGCAGCGGGATAATGGGACGGACTGCCTGGCGATGAGAGCGTCGCTGCAGAGGGAGTCGTTCGTCGGGTATCTGCTGCGTGACCTTGAATGGCGATGTCGTGTTGCGCTTAGTCAGGGGAGTAGGTACAATAGTGAGTTGTTGTGTTTCCCTAGAGGGGTCCTTCAAAGCGCTTTCCCACTCGCACTAGGACTTTCAGGGAGCCCACGGATAAAGCGGTCGGAAAGGCATCATCGTCAAGGTTTTGCCGATTTGGCCGGGAACACAATATAAAGAAAAGGTACACTCGTGAAAACTTTCACACCGAAGCCAGCTGATCTGACTCACGACTGGTACATCATTGACGCCACCGACGTGGTGCTGGGCAAGCTTGCGACCAGGGCAGCGCTTTTGCTGCGCGGCAAGAACAAGCCGACCTTCGCTCCCAACGCCGATTTGGGCGATCACGTGATCATCATCAACGCCGAAAAGATCGCGTTGACTGGTAAGAAGATGGACAAGGTGCTCTATGCGCACTCCGGTCGTCCCGGCGGCCTTCGCGCCGACAGCTACGCCGATCTCTTGAAGCACAATCCTGAGCGCATCATCCGCGAAGCAGTCAAGGGCATGATGCCGAAGAACCGTCTGTCCAAGGTCGAGCTCGATCGTCTCCACGTTTTCGCTGGTCCCGATCACCCGCACACCCCACAGAAGCCCCAGCCGATTGAGATCGCTGCGGTTTCGCAGCAGGCCAAGTGAACCGAGAGGAGATAACGAATCATGGCTGAAAATACCAATAACTCCGCGGCTCAAGAGACCGAAGAGGAACTTACAACATTCACTACCGAAACCAACGCCGGTGCTGGCACCGGTGCCTCGCAGATCGCCCCGGGCTACGGCACGGGTCGCCGCAAGGAAGCCATCGCCCGCGTGCGCTTGGTTCCCGGTTCCGGCAAGTGGACCATCAACGGCCGCACCCTGGAGGAGTTCTTCCCCTCCCGTCTGCAGCAGCGTGAGGTCAACTCCCCGATCGTTCTGCTGAAGCTTGAGAACAAGTTCGATGTCATCGTCCTCGTCGAGGGTGGCGGCACCACCGGTCAGGCCGGCGCCATCCGCCTCGGCGTGGCCCGCGCACTGAACGCCATCGATCGCGACGCCAACCGTGCCGCACTGAAGAAGGCCGGCTTCCTCACCCGCGACGCCCGCGTCGTGGAGCGCAAGAAGGCAGGTCTGCACAAGGCACGTCGCGCGCCTCAGTTCTCGAAGCGTTGATTTTCGCTTTCAAACTGTTGCAAAATCCCTCCCAACCAACTGGTTGCGGGGGGATTTTTCATATCCTTGAACGAGCTTTGAACGCAGCTTTCATCAAAGTTGCAGAGATAATCACGGTTTTGGGCTGTTTTTTGTGATTTTATCTGTGTTTCTTTCGAGTTGCAGAGATAATCACACTTTCCGGCCAATTTCTGTGAGTTTCTCTGTAGATTGCACCATGGTGCGATGAAAATCAAGCTTCAGCATTAACTTTGTTGATTTTGCTCGCAAGGTCGACGTCGACCCTCGTATCAGCCATGAGTTCCGGCTTGAAGGCGTCCAGGACTTTCTCGAGGGCAAGATCAAGAGTGTCTCGAAGGCAGTCGTCGAGGTCGGCAAGTACCTGTTCGAGTCTCGCATCTTACCTTCGCCGGTGCCTTGGGTGATGGTCACCGCTGTGCGCATGGATGTGCGCCGTGAGCGCATGCAGGCTGCGCGTTTTGATTGAAGCTGTGGTTGCTTTCGGCGGGGGCGTCTCCTGTAGGTTTTTTACATTGGGCAAAGAGATTGACAACAGTCGGTAGGACGACAAGCCGGATTCGTCGCGCGATAATCGATGGTTTCTTTGGGTTCGTTAGCGCTAACGAAAAGCTCGATAGTGACATTTATAATGTGAGGTTTTGTTTGAATGAACAAGAAGAAGTCGTTTTGCGCACAAAAAACACGCGGATTTGAGTGTCCATATGCGTAAAAACAAACATAATAGACCCCTTAAAGTTCCAAACCAAAACAAAAGGAAAAACGTAGCGTTCCTCCATTATATTGTGACCTAAGTCACATTACAGCAATGATGTGTGACGGGATGATGGCATTGAACAGAAAGGGAAGTCATGACGGCACAACCTAAGAATGCTGGGACTCCACCCACGAAGGAAACTCAAAAAACCAAAAAGCCTGACTTCAACCGGGAGGTCGACCAACTGGTCGCCCGTGGCGTCGAGGCTTTGAGGCAATTCGAGAAACTCGACCAGGAACAGGTCGACCGCATCGTCGCCAAGGCCTCGATCGCCGCACTCAACAAGCATCTGGTGCTGGCTGACATGGCGGTCAAAGAAACCGGACGCGGGCTGGTGGAAGACAAGGCCACCAAGAACATCTTCGCCTGCGAGCACGTCACCCATTACCTTGCCGGGCAGAAGACGGTCGGTGTCATCCATGAGGACGACGTGACGGGCATCGACGAGGTGGCGGAACCGGTCGGCGTGGTCGCGGGCGTCACCCCGGTTACCAACCCGACGTCCACCGCGATCTTCAAGTCGCTGATCGCGCTGAAGACCCGTTGTCCGATCGTTTTCGGCTTCCACCCCTATGCGCAGCGTTGCTCGGCCGAAGCCGCACGCATCGTGCGTGACGCAGCGGTGGCCGCCGGCGCTCCGAAAGACTGCATCCAGTGGATCGATCATCCCTCCACCGAAGCCACCGGGGCTTTGATGACCCACCCGGATATCGCCACGATTCTTGCCACCGGAGGTCCCGGGATGGTTCATGCCGCGTATTCCTCCGGCAAGCCCGCACTCGGCGTTGGTGCAGGCAACGCGCCGGCGTATGTCGACACGAACGTCGACGTCAAGCGTGTGGCCAACGACCTGGTGCTCTCGAAGCATTTCGATTACGGCATGATCTGTGCCACGGAACAGGGCATCATCGCCCACACCGACATCTACGACCCTCTTGTCGACGAACTGAAGCGCCGCAAGGCCTACTTCGTCAACGCCGATGAGAAGACCAAGCTCGAGCGTTACATGTTCGGCTGCACCGCGTACTCCGGCAAGACCCCGAAACTCAACTCCGTGGTGCCGGGCAAATCCCCGCAGTTCATCGCCCGCGAGGCCGGTTTCAGCGTTCCCGAAGACGCCACCATTCTCGTGGCCGAATGCAAGGAGGTGGGGGAGCAGGAGCCGTTGACGCTCGAAAAGCTCTGTCCGGTGCACGCCATGCTGCGTTTCGAGACCGAGGAACAGGGATTCAGCATGTGCGAAGGGATGCTCCGATTCGGGGCTGGCCACACCGCCGTCATTCATTCCGACGACCACGACTTGATCCGTCGCTACGGACTTCGCATGCACGCCTGCCGCATCATCGTCAACCAGCCCTCGGCGCTCGGCGGCATCGGCGATATCTACAACGCCATCGCCCCGTCCCTGACGCTCGGTTGCGGCTCCTACGGCGGCAATTCCGTCTCCGGCAACGTACAGGCCGTCAATCTGCTCAATATCAAGCGAATCGCGCGAAGGAACAACAATATGCAATGGTTCAAGGTTCCGCCGAAGACCTATTTCGAGCCCAACGCCATCCGTTATCTGCGCGACATGTACAACGTCCGCCGCGTGGTCATCGTCTGCGACAAGGTCATGGAGCAGCTCGGCGTGATCGACAAGGTCATCGACCAGTTGCGCAGCCGTCCGGAGCCGGCCACGTTCCGCATCATCGACTACATCGAACCTGAGCCGTCGGTCGAGACGGTGGAGCGTGGCGCGGCCATGATGCGTGACGAATTCCGCCCCGACACCATCGTCGCCGTGGGTGGCGGCTCGCCGATGGACGCCGCCAAGATCATGTGGCTGCTCTATGAGCACCCGGAGATTTCCTTCGACGATGTGCGCGAGAAGTTCTTCGACATCCGCAAGCGCGCCTTCCGCATTCCGCCGCTGGGAAGCTTGGCCAAGCTGGTGTGCATCCCCACTTCGTCGGGTACTGGTTCCGAGGTCACCCCGTTCGCCGTGATCACCGACCACAAAACCGGCTACAAGTACCCGATCACCGATTATGCACTGACTCCGTCGGTGGCCATCGTCGACCCGGTCCTGGCCCGCACCCAGCCGCGAACGCTCGCCAGCAACACCGGTTTCGATGCGCTGACGCACTGCATGGAGTCCTATGTCTCCGTCTATGCCAACGATTTCACGGATGGCATGGCCCTGCATGCCGCCAAGCTGATCTGGGACAACCTTGAGACCTCTGTGTGTGCCGGGCCGGGCGAGACCAAGATCAAAGCGCAGGAAAGGATGCACAACGCCGGCACGATGGCGGGCATGGCGTTCGGTTCCGCGTTCCTTGGGATGTGCCACGGCATGGCCCACACCATCGGTGCGCTGTGCGATGTGGCCCACGGACATGCCAACGCGATTCTGCTGCCGTATGTCATCCGCTACAACGGCTCGGTTCCCCAGGAGCCGACGAGCTGGCCGAAATACGACAAGTACATCGCCCCGCAACGCTACCAGGAATTCGCCCGCGTTCTGGGGATTGACCCGGGCCAGACGGCCGAGGAGGGCGTCGAGAACCTTGCGCTTGCCGTTGAGGACTATCGCGACAACAAACTCGGCATGGATTCCAGTTTCCAGCAATGCGGCGTCGATGAGGAGTATTTCTGGAGTATCCTGGACCAGATCGGCATGCGAGCCTACGAGGACCAGTGCACGCCCGCGAACCCACGGGTTCCGCAGATCGAGGATATGAAGGATATCGCCATCGCCGCCTATTACGGTGTTGCGCAAGCCGAAGGCCACGCCCGTCGTCTCGCGCGTGAAGCGGCGGACGTCGTGGACAAAGCGGAAGCAAAGCAGTAGTTTCCTTGGCGGGGTAATGATGTTCTCGCTTGGATGTGCCCGGTGGCATACCTGCATATCAAGCGAGAACATTGTTAGATGCGATGATGATCGGCTGTTACCTTCCCCGGAACATTTTGCTTAAGTCTTGTCAGCCAAGCAGTGCCTGCCGGTTTCGCCAAACACCGATACCATAGATATATGGACGATATGGCGAACGATGTGACGGTTGTGATCACCTGTTTCAATCAGGCGGGATCGATTTTGCGCAGTGTCGAATCCGTGCGCGCCCAGACGTATGCGCCGAACCGCGTCATCGTGGTCGATGACGCTTCGAATGATGAGGAAACGCAGAAGACCCTGGCCGTTTTGCAGAAGGATCCCTCGCTCGACATAGTGCGTCGTAGAAGCAATGGAGGTCCGAGCGCCGCGCGCAATACCGGTATCAAACGGGTTTCCACGTCGTTGGTGGTCGTGCTCGATGGTGATGACTTCCTGGAACCGGGCTACATCGAGGCGACGCGAGCCGAGTTGATGGCGGATGAGCGAGTGTTCGCGGCCTCCTCATGGATGCGCACGTTCGGTGTGCTCAACGCCACGGTAAAGCCCAGTGGAGGCGGAGTCCAGGAGTTTCTGTGCCGTAATTGTGCCCCGGCAACCTGTATGTTCCGTGTCTCGGCCTTGCGGCGAAGCGGGGCCTACGACGGAAGCATGCGCAAGGGGTTCGAAGATTGGGATTGCTACCTGTCGTTGTTCGAGGCACAGGCGCAAGGCGAGCAATCTGGACGCATCTCGATAGTCGAAAAGCCGTTGATTCGCTACCATACGGCTCCTGCCTCTTCGAATATCGTCAGCATGAATTCACGATTGGAATTGCTGCGTTATCTGATCGATAAGCACCGTGATCTGTATCAGGGGCATCTTGAAGAGGCGATTTTAGGCTTTGAGAAAACAAGTATGAATCGTTTGGGATTATGGCAAGCAACGGTGAAAAATAATCCGCAACTGATTGAAGATTGCGATGATGTGAAAGGATTCATGGCGTCACCGTCCTTTGGCGACGGGGGTATGGCTGCGGCGGTCAGAATCGAAAGTGAGATTACGGTCAAAAGCCGCGCAAACACAAGCAATAGTGCCGACACGCCCGAATTTTCCTAGTAGCCCCCCGATGCTTTAATAGAACAGTTGCCTGTTTTAGGCTCGCAAATTGTAAGAAAAAGAGCGAGTGCAGCCCGGTGCCGTCCTCTCGAAGGCGCTGTAGTGCTGCACACTGATGTGGTCACGGCCACGGGATTTCCCGGGGGTCGTACGCGCCGGTGTCCTTAAATGGGTTGGTAATGTCAACAATCGCTAGAAAGGGCGGACGGCAATGGCGGGACAGAAAATCCGCATCAGGCTTAAGTCCTATGACCATGAGGTCATCGACCAATCGGCGAAGAAAATCGTCGAGACGGTCACGAACGCGGGTGCCACTGTGGTGGGCCCGGTTCCTCTGCCTACTGAGAAGAACGTCTTTGTGGTAATTCGTTCTCCTCATAAATACAAGGATTCTCGCGAGCATTTCGAGATGCGTACTCATAAGCGCCTCATCGACATCGTGGACCCGACCCCCAAGGCCGTGGATTCATTGATGCACATCGATTTGCCTGCGGATGTCAATATCGAGATCAAGCTGTAAAGGAGGGGAGAAGCATGTCGTTGCAGAAAGCAAATCGTTCTGCACTGCTGGGCCGCAAGCTTGGCATGTCGCAGGTTTGGGACGAACAAGGTTTCTTCGTTCCCGTGACGCTCGTTGATGTGTCCACGAACGTGGTCACTTGCGTCAAGACCGAAGAGAGCGACGGCTACAAGGCCGTTCAGCTCGGCTATGGCCAAATTGATCCCACTAAGGTGACCAAGCCCATGGCTGGTCATTTCGCGAAGGCGGGCGTTACCCCGCGTCGTCATCTGGTCGAGGTCCGTACGGACAACGTCGACGATTTCAAGCCCGGTCAGGAATTGACCGCCGACTTGTTCGCCGATGGTTCGGAAGTGGACGTCACCGGTACGACCAAGGGCAAGGGCTTCGCCGGAACCATCAAGCGTTGGGGCTTCAAGTCCTATCGTCGTACTCACGGCTCGCACAAGAACGAACGTCGCCCCGGCTCAGTCGGTGCATGCGCGACTCCGAGCCGTATCTTAAAGGGCAAGCGTATGGCCGGTCGTATGGGCCATGTCACTTCCACCGTGCAGAACCTTGAGGTCGTTTCCTCCGATACGGAGAACGGCGTCATCGCCATCAAGGGTGCTCTTCCAGGGCCCAAGGGTGGCATCGTCCTGCTTCGCTCGGCTGTGAAGGGAGCCTGATAAATCATGGCTAACGTAACACTCAATGTCACCGACGCCAAGGGCAAGTCCGCTGGCACCGTTGAGGCGCCGGTCGAGATCTTCGGCATCTCCAATGAAGAAGTCGAGGCTCACATTCCGCTGATTCATCAGGTCGTCATCGCTCAGCTCGCTGCTGCTCGTCAGGGTACGCACGCGGTCAAGAGCCGTGGCGATGTCTCCGGTGGCGGTAAGAAGCCGTGGAAGCAGAAGGGCACCGGTCGCGCTCGTCAGGGCTCGATTCGCGCTCCTCAGTGGGTTCACGGTGGTATCGCTCACGGCCCGGTGCCGCGCGATTACTCCCAGCGCACTCCCAAGAAGATGAAGGCCGGCGCACTGCGCTATGTGCTTTCCAACCGTGCGAATGCCGGTCACGTCGCCGTTGTCGACTTTGGTATCAAGGACACTCCGTCTACCAAAGCCGCTATCGCTGCGCTGACCCCGGTAAGCCAGAACGAGTTCACCACTGTCGTGCTTTCGCGCGACAACGTCAACGAGTGGCTTTCCGTTCGCAACATCCCGACGGTGCATGTGCTCTTCGCAGATCAGCTCAACACCTACGATGTGGTTACCGCTCAGTATGTCGTCTTCAGTAAGGAAGGCTTCGATGCCTTCGTTGCCGCCAAGACTGAGCCCAAGGAGGCCTGAACGATATGGTAGCTATTCACAATCCCGCCCACGATGTCATCATCAAGCCGGTTGTCTCTGAAAAGAGTTATGCCGCCGGTGACCGTGGTCAGTACACTTTCGTGGTCGCTCCTGATGCCAACAAGGTTCAGATCAAGCAGGCCATCGAAACAATCTTCAATGTCAAGGTGACGAACGTCAACACCCTCAACCGCGCCGGCAAGCGTCAGCGCACCCGCACCGGATTCGGTCGCCGCGTCAATGAAAAGCGCGCGATCGTGACCGTTGCCGAGGGCCAGTCGATCGACATCTTCGGCAACTGAAGCAATAGCCGAAAAAGTCAAAGGAAGAACTCATTATGGCTATCCGCGTTTATAAGCCGACGACTCCGGGCCGTCGTGGTGCGTCCGTGTCGGATTTCTCCGACCTTACGCGCTCCACGCCTGAGAAGTCGCTGGTACGCAAACTCAACAGCACCGGCGGTCGTAACTCTTACGGCCGTGTGACCTCTCGCCATCGCGGCGGCGGCCACAAGCGTCAGTACCGTCTCATCGATTTCAAGCGTTGGGACAAGGACGGCGTTCCTGCTCGTGTTGCTGAGATCGAATATGATCCGAACCGTTCCGCTCGTATCGCCCTCCTGCATTATGCAGATGGCGAGAAGCGCTATATCGTAGCGCCCAAGGGCATCAAGCAGGGTGACGTCATCGAGACCGGCGAAAATGCCGATATCAAGCCCGGCAATAATCTGCCGCTGCGCAACATCCCGACTGGTACGATCGTCCACGCTATCGAGCTTCGTCCTCTGGGCGGTGCCAAGATCGCGCGTTCCGCTGGTGCAGGCGTTCAGCTTGTCGCCAAGGACGGTGCTTACGCCCAGCTGCGTATGCCGTCCGGAGAAATCCGCAACGTCGACGCTCGCTGCCGCGCAACCATCGGTGAGGTCGGCAATTCCGACCACGCCAATGTGCAGCTCGGCAAGGCAGGTCGCGCTCGTTGGATGGGTCGTCGCCCGATCACTCGTGGTGAGTCCATGAACCCGGTCGACCACCCGCATGGTGGTACCACTCGCGGTGGTAAGCCGCCAGTGTCGCCGTGGGGCAAGGGCGAAGTTCGTACTCGCCGTCCGAAGAAGGCTTCGAACAAGATGATTGTTCGTCGTCGTCCCAATGGCAAGAACCGTAAGTAAGGAGCGTCGAATAGATGTCACGTAGCATCAAGAAGGGCCCCTTCGTCGACGCCCATTTACAGAAGAAAGTCGACGAACAGAACGAGAAAGGCACGAAGAACGTCATCAAGACGTGGTCGCGCCGTTCGATGATCACTCCGGACTTCATCGGTCACACCTTCGCTGTGCATGATGGTCGCAAGCATGTCCCGGTCTTCGTGACCGAGTCCATGGTGGGCCACAAGCTCGGTGAATTCGCACCGACGAAGACCTTCCGTGGTCATGTTCATGACGACAAAAAAGCTCGTCGCTAAAGGAAGAGAAAGATTATGGAAGCTAAAGCAATCGCACGTCACGTCCGTGTGACGCCGCGCAAGGCTCGCCGCATGGTCGACCTCATCCGAGGCAAAAAAGTGAGCGAAGCCGTCACCATTCTGAAATTCGCACCGCAGGATGCCTCCGAGCCAGTGCTCAAGGTACTGCGCAGCGCCACCGCGAACGCACGCGTCAAGGCCGACAAGGCTGGCGAGGCGTTCCGTGAGAACGATATGTATGTGAAAGAGACCTATGTGGACGAAGGCGTGACGCTCAAGCGTTTCCGTGCTCGTGCACAGGGCCGCGCCGGACGCATCAACAAGCGTACCAGCCACATCACCGTCGTTGTCGCCAGCAAGGAAGGAGCCCGCTAAAGATGGGTCAGAAGATCAATCCGTTAGGCTACCGCCTGGGTATCACTGAAGACCACCGTTCCAAGTGGTTCTCCGATTCCAACAAGCCTGGTGAGCGTTACAGCGACTTCGTCCTCGAGGACGACAAGATTCGCAAGGCCATGAACAAGGACCTCGAGCGTGCAGGCGTGTCCCGCATCATCATCGAGCGTACCCGTGACCGCGTGCGTGTGGATATCCACACCGCTCGTCCGGGCATTGTCATCGGCCGTCGTGGAGCAGAGGCCGAACGCGTTCGTGCCAAGCTCGAGAAGATTACGGGCAAGCAGGTTCAGCTCAACATCTTCGAAGTCAAGAACGCCGCTTTGGACGCCCAGCTTGTCGCTCAGTCCATCGCCGAGCAGCTGACCAACCGTGTCACGTTCCGTCGTGCCATGCGCAAGGCTCAGCAGGACGCGATGCGCGCTGGCGCCAAGGGTATCCGCATCAAGCTCTCCGGTCGCCTTGGAGGCGCCGAGATGAGCCGTTCCGAGTTCTATCGTGAGGGTCGCGTTCCGCTGCAGACCCTTCGCGCTCTCATTGATTACGGATTCTTCGAAGCCCGTACGACCTATGGCCGTATCGGTGTGAAGGTCTGGATCTACAAGGGCGACATGACCGAACGTCAGTTCGATGAGCAGCAGGCCCAGCAGGACAACAACCGTGGACGTCGTGGCGGCGATCGTCGCCCGCGTCGTGGTGGTCGTCCGTCCGGTGCTCGTGGTTCCAAGCCGGAAGCCAAGGCCCCTCAGGCCGCGGCCGAAGCCGCAGAGCCCGCAGCAGCCGCAGCACCTGCCGCCTCGGAAGCAAAGGAGTGAGCAGATATGCTTATCCCAAAGAGGACTAAGTACCGTAAACAGCAGCGTCCGAAGCGTCGCGGCATGTCCAAGGGCGGCAACGAGATCGCGTTCGGCGATTATGGCATCCAGGCTTTGGCCCCTGCCTATATCTCCAACCGTCAGATCGAGGCTGCTCGTATCGCCATGACCCGCTACATCAAGCGTGGCGGTCGTGTGTGGATCACGATTTTCCCTGATCGTCCTTTGACCAAGCACGCACTCGGAAGCCGAATGGGTTCCGGCAAGGGCACCCCGGAGTCTTGGATCGCCAACGTGCATCCTGGACGCGTGATGTTCGAAATCGGTGGCGTCGAGGAAGCGACTGCGAAGGAAGCCCTTCGCCGCGCTATCGACAAGCTGCCGATGAAGTGCCGCATTATCGCACGTGAAGGCGGTGATCTCTGATGGCAGTCGGAACAGCAGACTACAGCATCAAGAATCTCAACGAGAAGACCAATGGCGAGATCGAAGGCTTCCTCAAGAAGTCCAAGGAAGAGCTTTTCAACCTGCGCTTCCAGAACGCCACCGGTCAGCTTGACAACTCCGCTAGGCTCAAGGCCGTGAAGCACGATATCGCCAGGATGTACACCGTCCTGCGCGAGCGTGAACTCGGCATCAGCGAGGAGCCTGAGTCGGGCGACACGAAGACTGAGGAGAAGTAAGCATGGCTGAAAAGCAAGAGCGCAACTTCCGTAAGACTCGTAGCGGTTACGTCGTGTCCGACGCAATGGACAAGACCATCACCGTCGAGCTTGAGCAGCGTTCGACCCACCCGCTCTACGGCAAGGTCGTTCGTTCCACTCGTAAGGTCAAGGTTCATGACGAGCACAATGACGCCCACAACGGCGACTTCGTGCGTATCATGGAGACTCGGCCTTTGAGCAAGACCAAGCGTTGGCGTCTCGACTCCATCGTCGAACGCGCCAAGTAATAAGTTCGGCAAGGCTCCGCTGCTCACCTTCACGGGTGGCAGGGGAGAACCAGCGCGGCTAAGGAGAATCAATGATTCAGCAGGAAACGCGGCTTCATGTCGCCGACAACACGGGTGCCAAGGAGATCTTGGCCATCCGAGTGCTCGGCGGATCGAAGCGACGCTATGCCGGCATCGGCGACGTGATCGTCGCCTCCGTCAAGGACGCGATCCCTGGCGGGTCGGTCAAGAAGGGCGACGTGGTCAAGGCCGTTGTCGTCCGCACAGTAAAAGAGCATCGTCGCAAAGACGGCTCATACATCAAGTTCGACGAGAACGCTGCGGTTATTCTTGGCTCCGGCCATGAGCCCAAGGGCACTCGTATCTTCGGACCGGTCGGCCGTGAACTGCGCGACAAGCGCTTCATGAAGATCGTGTCCCTCGCCCCGGAGGTGATCTGAGATGGTAGCCAAGATCAAGACCGGCGATCAGGTGAAGGTCATCCGCGGCAAGGATCGCGGCAAAGAGGGCAAGGTTACGCGTGTGCTCCCCAATGATCGTCTGATCGTTGAGGGCGTGCAGATCGTCAAGAAGCATGTGCGCGCCACCCAGCAGGGTCAGCAGTCCGGCATCGTCTCCGTTGAGGCGCCGATTCATCGCTCCAATGTGATGGTCATCGACCCGGAGACCAAGGAACCGACCCGTGTTGGCGTCAAAGTCTCGACCAAGGCCGTTGACGGCAAGGTCAAGACTGTGCGTACGCGCGTCGCCAAGAAATCAGGAAAGGAGCTGGCATGAGCGATACAACAGTCGAAGCGCCGGCAACACCGCGCCTGAAGCAGCAGTACATCGACAAGATCGTGCCTGAGCTCGAGAAGGAATTCAAGTATTCCAACCCGATGCAGGTCGCCAAGGTCAAGAAGGTCGTCGTCTCCATGGGCGTCGGCGCCGCTGCCCGCGACTCCAAGCTCATCGAAGGCGCGGTCAAGGACCTCACCGCCATCACCGGCCAGAAGCCGAAGATCACCAAGGCCAAGAAGTCCGTCGCGCAGTTCCATCTGCGTGAGGGCCAGGCCATCGGTGCTTATGTGACGCTTCGCGGCGACCGCATGTGGGAGTTCCTCGATAGGCTGCTCGTTCTGGCCCTGCCGCGTATCCGCGATTTCCGCGGCATCAGCGACAAGCAATTCGATGGCCAAGGCAACTACAACTTCGGTCTCACGGAACAGTCCATGTTCCACGAAATCGATCCGGATGCGATCGATCATCAGCGTGGTATGGATATCACCGTGGTGACCAGCACCAAGGATGACAAGGAAGCCCGGGCATTGCTCAAGCACCTTGGATTCCCCTTCAAGGAGAACTGAAATGGCAAAAACCGCTCTTAGAAAAAAGGCTGCTGCCAAACCAAAGTTCAAGGTGCGTGCCTACACGCGCTGCCAGGTTTGCGGCCGTCCCCACTCCGTATATCGCAAGTTCGGCCTGTGCCGCATCTGCCTTCGTGAGAAGGCTCATCGTGGCGAGCTGCCCGGAGTTACGAAGTCCAGTTGGTAAACATCGACGCTGAAGGTCCTCGGCCGGAGCAGGTCGCAAATACCTGCTCCGGCGGAGGAAACCACGGCGAGAAAGGGCGTTAGCCCACATGACAATGACAGATCCAATCGCAGATATGCTTACGCGTCTGCGTAATGCGAGTGCGGCGAAGCATGAGACCGTTTCCATGCCGTACTCCAAGTTCAAGGCGGCGATTGCCGAGATCCTCAAGCGTGAAGGCTATATCAATGACTTCACCGCTACGGATGCCCGTGTCGGCCAGAACCTTGAGATCACGCTGAAGTACGGTCCCAATGGCGAGCGTGCCATTCAGGGCATCAAGCGCATCTCGAAGCCAGGCCTGCGTCGCTATGCAAAGTCGGACGCACTGCCGATGCCACTCGGTGGCATGGGTGTCGCGATTATTTCGACCAGTGCAGGATTGTTGACCCAGAAAGATTGCCTCGACCGGGGCATCGGCGGCGAAATCGTCGCCTTCGTATGGTGAGGAAGGAGAGCTAAACATGGCATCACATATTGGTAAGCTCCCCGTCGCCATCCCGGCAGGCGTGGAAGTCAAGATCGACGGACAGAACTTCAGCGTCAAGGGCGCCAAGGGTTCTGATTCCTACACTATTCCGGACGGCATCACCGCCCGGGTTGAAGACAACACCATTTACTTCGATCCGGTCGATGATCAGCTGCAGACCCGTGCAGACCACGGTCTGGCCCGTTCCATCGTCGCTTCGATGGTTGAGGGTGTCCACGTTGGTTTCACCAAGACGCTGGACATCGTCGGCACCGGTTACCGTGCGCAGATGAAGGGCCAGGGCATTGAGTTCTCGCTCGGCTATTCGCACACCATCACCGTCAACCCGCCCGAAGGCATCACCTTCGAGCTGCCGAATGCCAACCAGGTGGTCGTCAAGGGTATCGACAAGCAGGCGGTCGGTCAGGCCGCGGCCAATATCCGCGCACTTCGCAAGCCGGAACCCTACAAGGGCAAGGGCATCAAGTACTCCGACGAACACATCCTGCGCAAGGCTGGAAAGGCTGGTAAGTGATATGACAGTCAAGATTTTCGGTAAAGGCAAGAAAGTCGCAAGGCTTCGTCGTCACGCTCGTCTGCGCAAGCACCTCAGCGGCACTGCAGAGCGTCCGCGTCTCGTCGTCACCCGTTCGAACCGTCACATGGTCGCTCAGATCGTTGATGACACCAAGGGCATCACTTTGGTCAGCGAGTCCACCATCACCCATGATTTCGATGGGTTCAAGGGCACCAAGACCGAAGCGGCTCAGAAGGTCGGCGAGCTGATTGCCAAGAAGGCCAAGGACGCGGGCATTGATTCCGTCGTCTTCGACCGTGGCGGCAACAAGTATCATGGTCGCGTCGCAGCCGTTGCTGAAGGCGCCCGTCAGGGAGGTCTTGCACTGTGAGCGACAACGAAAAGGAAACCCAAGTGACTGAAGAAAATCAGAACACGCAGGCGTCCAACGACAATAAGCAAGGTCAGCGTACTGCCGGTGGCCGCGGCGAGGGTCGCAATGATGACCGCCGTGGTGGCCGTCGCGGAGGACGCGGCGAAGGACGTCGTGACGATCGTCGTGGTGGCCGTCGCGGTCGTCACGAGGAAAATCGTGGCGATGAGCTGCTCGATCGCGTCGTGACCATCAACCGCGTTTCCAAGACCCGTAAGGGTGGCCGCTCCATGAGCTTCGCTGCTCTGGTCGTGGTCGGAGACGGCAACGGCACCGTGGGTGTTGGCTATGGCAAGTCCCGTGAGGTTCCTGCCGCCATCGCCAAGGGCCAGCTTGACGCCAAGAAGCACATGTTCAGCGTTCCCCGCGTTCGTGGCACCGTGACCCATCCGGTCATCGGCCATGACGCCGCAGGCACTGTTCTGCTTCGTCCTGCCGCTCCAGGCACCGGTGTAATCGCCGGCGGTGCTGTTCGCGCCGTCATGGAGTGCGCCGGCATTTCCGATATCCTCACCAAGTCCATGGGCAGCGCCACCGCGGTCAACGTGGTTCGCGCCACTGTGGATGCTTTGAAGCAGCTTGAGGAGCCGGAAGAGATCGCGGCACGCCGTGGCCTGACTGTTGAGGAAGTCGCTCCCGACACTCTGCTTCGTGCTCGTGCCGAAGGCATCGCCGCGGCCCGCAAGGCCCGTGAGGACGCCAAGGCCGAGGAGAACCAAGCCAAGGAGGGTGAAGAGTAATGGCAGATCTGAAGATCACACTTACCAAAGGTCTGGTCAACCGCAAGCCTGCCCAGCGCGACACTGTTCGCACGCTTGGCCTGCACAAGATCGGTCAGACGGTTGTCCGTGAGGACACTCCTGCAACTCGCGGTCTGATCAATGCGGTTCGCCACTTGGTCACGGTTGAGGAGGCCTGATATGGCAGAACAAGAAGAAAACACGATTTTGCAGATGCACGATCTGCGTCCTGCGCCGGGTTCCAAAAAGAACCGTATCCGCGTGGGTCGTGGTGAGGGTTCCAAGGGTAAGACCTCGGGACGTGGCGCCAAGGGTACTTTGAAGCGTTATCAGGTTCGTCCTGGCTTCGAAGGTGGCCAGCTGCCGCTGTATATGCGTCTTCCGAAGCTTCGTGGCTTCAAGAGCCCCTTCAAGAAGGAGTTCCAGGTCGTCAACATTTCCGCTCTCTCCGAGTTGTTCCCGAAGGGCGGAGAGGTCACGGTCGAGGATCTGGTCAAGGCCGGTGCGGTTCGCGCCGGATACCCTGTCAAGGTTCTGGGCGACGGCGAGACCAAGGTTGCGTTCACACTCAAGGGTGTGAAGGCTTCCAAGTCCGCACTTGCCAAGATTGAGGCTGCAGGCGGCTCCATTTCCGAAGAATAATTCGGATGTCTTTGCGTTTTGAAACGTAAGCTTCGAAACGCGTTATATTTGGTCCCCCTTGCAATCAGCGAGGGGGACCATTATTTGTATACGGCGTGGCATTGGATAAAACCAGTCGTTTCCGATTGGTTGAGCCACGTAGTAAGTGGCGTTTGGTAGATGCTTGACGCTAAGATTATCATTTAGTGTGTTTGCGTCGGTACATCAGTTGTGCCGAATAGGGAAGGAAATCCAGGTGAGGACGTTAATCCAGGCCCTGAAGACGAAGGAACTTCGCCATAAGATCCTCTTCGTGCTCGGCATCATTATCATCTACCGTATCGGTTCGTTCATACCGACACCGGGTGTGGACTATAAAGTAGTGCAGCAGTGCGTTGGTACAATGAAGACCACGCAGGAGAACTTCGTGGGGTTGGTCAACCTCTTCTCCGGCGGTGCCATGCTCCAGCTCTCCATCTTTGCATTGGGCGTGATGCCATATATCACGGCATCCATCGTCATTCAGCTGCTGCGTGTGGTTATTCCGCGTTTCGAGGCGTTGCATAAGGAAGGCCAGTCAGGCGAGACCAAGCTCACGCAGTATACGCGTTATCTGACCATCGGCCTGGCGATCCTGCAGTCCACCACTATTCTGGTCACTGCCCGCTCGGGTGCGCTGTTCAACTACCAGTGCGGTCAGGTCGTCCCCGACGGAACGGTCTGGAACCTCGTGGTTATGGTGCTGATCATGACCGGTGGCACCGGCCTGATCATGTGGATGGCCGAGTTGATCACCGACAAGGGCATCGGCCAAGGTATGTCCGTCCTGATCTTCATGTCCATCTGCTCCGGCTTCCTGCCGCAGCTTTGGCAGATTGGCTGGGGCACCAACGGCAAGAACGGCAATTGGATCTACTTCGGCATCGTTGTCGCGGTCCTGGTCGTCATTCTCATCTTCGTCGATTTCGTCGAGCTTGCACAGCGCCGTATCCCGGTGCAGTACACGCGTCGTATGATCGGCCGCAAGATGTACGGTGGCTCTTCCACCTATCTTCCGTTGAAGATCAATATGTCCGGTGTTATCCCGCCGATCTTCGCCTCCTCGATTCTGGCGATTCCGACACTGATCGCGCAGTTCGGCAAGTCCGACCAGAAGTGGGTCAAGTGGATCAACACCAATCTGGCCAACACCACCTCGATCTGGTACATCGCGCTCTACGCTGTGATGATCGTGTTCTTCTGCTTCTTCTATACGTCGATTACCTTCAATCCCGATGAGACGGCAGACAACATGAAGCAGTACGGCGGCTTCATTCCCGGCATTCGTGCCGGCAGCGCCACCAGCCGTTACCTGAGCTATGTGATGAACAGGCTCAACACGGTCGGTGCCGTCTACCTGCTCTTCGTCGCATTGATTCCTACCATGCTGATCATGATGCTGAAGCTCAACAACAGGCTTCCGTTCGGTGGAACCACCATCCTGATTATCGCGGGCGTCGGCCTCGACACCCTGCGTCAGGCCAAGGCTCAGACCGAGCAGTTCCAGTACACTGGTTTCCTGCTTGAAGACACCGATCATGTCGAAGGTGCGGATGTAAGCACTTCCGAGAAGTCCGAGACTTCTACGTCGGTTCTCGAGGACACCTCAAACGAAAGTGACGAAAGCACTCGAGGTGAGGCTGACCAGGAAGACAGTACGGAAACGGCAAGCACTTCGGATACCGAAGCGGTTGACGCCTCCGAGATCAAGGATGCTGAGAATACTTCTTCCGAAGATGATCAGAATACCGACGATCAATCCGAGTGACTTCATTCGGTTCAATCGTTGATAGCCTTTAAAACAACAATGAAATGATGCTTGTCTGGAGATATTCGGGCAGGCATCATTTGATAACGACAACAATGAAAGAAAGTTGATGTGATATGCGTCTATTGATTATGGGCCCGCAAGGAGTGGGCAAAGGTACACAGGCCAAGCTGATTGCCGAACATTACGGCATTCCGCACATCTCCACCGGAGACATCTTCCGCTACAACATGAAGAACAATACCCCGCTTGGTAAGGAAGCCAAGAGCTATACCGACAAGGGACAGCTTGTTCCCGATGAGCTGACCAATAAGATTGTCAAGGACCGCCTGGCCATGGACGATGCCAAGAACGGCTGGATTCTTGACGGCTATCCGCGCAACGCCGCCCAGGTCGAGGCGCTCGACAAGATGCTCGAAGAATTGGGCACACCGCTCGACAAAGTAGTGGCGCTTGATGCCGACCGCGACATCCTGATGGGTCGCATCGCCAAACGCGCCGCCGAAGAAGGCCGCGCCGATGACAACGCCGAGGCCATCGCCCAGCGTCTCAAGACCTATGACGAAGAGACCGCTCCGCTGCTCGATACCTACAAGTCACGTGGTTGTCTCGTCGCCATTGACGGGCAGGGCGAGATCGAAGACATTTCCAAGAACATCTTTGCAGCCCTGGATTGATGGAAGCCTTCGGTATATGACATGCTCGTTATTGGATAGTCAATTGAACCGATAACGTACAAATAGTCCATTACCACAAGAAGGGACCAAATGCAACACGCCGTGTCGCGCTTGGTCCCTTCTTTTGTTATAGTAAGAAGTTGGTGTGTTTTCGGATGCATCATACATGTAATATCAGCCAAAGAACGGAATGAGGCTCATGGCTAAAGACGGTGTGATTGAAGTTGAAGGTCAGGTAGTGGAAGCACTGCCGAACGCGATGTTTCGCGTCGAACTTGAAAACAAGCACATCGTGCTGGCCACCATTTCAGGCAAGATGCGCAAGAATTATATCCGCATCCTTCCGCAGGACCGTGTGGTCCTTGAAATGAGCCCTTACGATCTGAACCGCGGCCGAATTACGTACCGTTATAAGTAAAGGTACAGAAAAGGAAAACCATGAAGGTCAGCCCTAGTGTGAAGAGGATCTGCGAGAATTGCCGCGTGATCCGTCGTCACGGTCGCGTCATGGTGATCTGCTCCAACCCGCGCCATAAGCAGCGTCAAGGCTGAGCGGAAAACCTCCGACCAGATAAAAGGTATTGAGTCGCAGCGCAAATCGCTGAACCTCGGGTACGTAGGCCCGAGCCGGGAGACCGGATGACTTGGTACAAACCTACGGAACATAGAAGGAATCGCAATGGCACGTCTTGCCGGAGTCGACATCCCCAATGAGAAGCGCATCGAGATCGCCCTCACCTATATCTTTGGTGTCGGCCGTACTCGCGCGAAGGAAACGCTTGCCGCCACCGGAGTCAATCCGGATACCCGCGTCAAGGATCTGAGCGACGAGCAGCTTATTACGCTGCGTGACTATCTTGAGGCAAATTACAAGATTGAAGGCGATCTGCGTCGTGAAGTCGATGCGGATATTCGTCGCAAGATTCAGATCAACTGCTATCAGGGCCAGCGTCACCGCCATGGTCTGCCCGTGCGCGGTCAGCGCACCAAGACCAACGCCCGTACCCGCAAGGGTCCGAAGCGTACCGTCGCTGGAAAGAAAAAGGCCGTTAAGTAAGGCTTAAAGCAGTTATGAAGAGGGACGGGGCGTCGCAAGGTTCTTGCAGCGTTCCAGGCTCTTCGTGACGTAGGAATCATTCGTAATTAGGAAACGAGGATCAATGGCAGCTGCAAAGCAAGCCGCGCGCAAGCCACGTCGCCGTGACCGTAAATCGGTACCGGTCGGCCAAGCGCACATCAAGTCCACTTTCAATAACACCATCATCTCCATCACGGATCCTTCGGGCGCTGTAGTCGCTTGGGCTTCCGGTGGCGATGTCGGTTTCAAGGGCTCGCGTAAGTCCACTCCGTACGCCGCAGGCATGGCCGCTGAATCGGCCGCCCGCAAGGCGCAGGAGCACGGCGTCAAGAAGGTTGACGTCTACGTCAAGGGTCCGGGCAGCGGTCGTGAAACCGCCATCCGCTCCCTGCAGTCCGCAGGTCTCGAAGTCGGTTCCATCACCGATGTCACCCCGCAGGCTCATAACGGTGTGCGCCCTCCGAAGCGCCGCCGCGTCTGAAGCACTTCATTTAACCATCCGTCCAACCCGCTTATGACCAGTGAGTGCACCACGATCAAAAGCTGAAAGGATAACACAGTGCTTATTGCACAGCGTCCGCAACTTACTGAGGAATCACTGAATCCGCAGCGTTCTCGTTTCACTATCGAGCCGCTCGAGCCTGGATTTGGTTACACGCTTGGTAATTCGTTGCGTCGTACTCTGTTGAGTTCTATCCCTGGAGCCGCAGTCACTTCAGTGCGCATCTCCGGTGCCCTGCACGAGTTCACTACTCTGCCTGGCGTCGTCGAGGATGTCACTGAGATCCTGCTCAATATCAAGGGAATCGTACTCACCAGTGAATATGACGAACCGGTTGTCATGTATCTGCGTAAGAGCGGCAAGGGCGAGGCCACCGCGGGGGATATCACCCCTCCGGCCGGCGTCACCATCGCCAACCCGGATATGCATATCGCCACTCTCGCCGAGGACGGCGAACTCGAGATCGAGTTCACTGTCGAGCGTGGTCGTGGCTATGTCCCGGCGCAGATGAACAAGCAGGATGACGATGAGATTGGCCGTATTCCGGTCGATTCCATTTATTCGCCCGTTCTCAAGGTGAGCTATAAGGTCGAGGCCACCCGTGTCGAACAGCGCACGGATTTCGATAAGCTCATCCTCGATGTGGAGACCAAGCCGGCGATTTCGCCGCGCGATGCCGTCGCATCCGCCGGTTCCACTTTGGTTGAACTTTTCGGCCTTTGCCGTGAACTCAACACGCAAGCGGAAGGCGTCGAGGTCGGCCCGGCTCCGGTTGAGGAAGAAGTCAATCCGGAGATGTCGATTCCGATCGAGGAACTCAATCTCACCCAGCGCAGCTACAACTGCCTGAAGCGGGAGGGTATCCACACCGTCGGTGAATTGGTGTCCCACACCGAGCAGGATTTGCTCGACATCCGTAATTTCGGTATGAAGTCTATCGACGAGGTCAAGGAGAAGCTCGAAAGCATGGGTCTCTCGCTGAAGGCCTCTCCGCTGGGCTTCGATACCAACAACCTTGAAGGTGGCACCTTCTTCTCGCCTGAAGACGAGTAAGAGCCAACTTCATTTTAAGCTTCGGTATCCGTTCGGATGTTCGGGCGTATGCCCACCTGAACGGGTAATTCCGAGGCGTTAAGGAGTAATAATGCCTACACCTAGAAAAGGGCCGCACCTGGCTTCAAGCCCGGCTCATGAGCGTTTGATGCTCGCGAACATGGCGACCAGCCTGTTCGAGCACGGTCGCATCGTCACCACGCTGCCGAAGGCCAAGCGTCTTCGCCCCGTGGTCGAGCGCCTGATCACCTTCGCCAAGAAGGGTGACCTCGCTCATCGTCGTCGCGTGATGCGCGTCGTGCGCAACAAGTCCATCGTGCACAAGCTCTTCACGGAGATCGCCGAGCAGATGAAGCAGCGTGAGGGTGGCTATACCCGCATCGTTAAGATTGCCCCGTCCAAGGGCAACAACGCGCCGCGCGCCATCATCGAGCTCGTCACCGAGCCGGTCAGCGCCAAGCAGTCCGTGGTCAAGGAAGCCGAAGCCTCTGCTGCGGCTGCCGTTGACAAGGCCGAGGTCGAAGAGACCGAAGCGAAGGCTCAGAAGGGCACTGCCGAGGCCAAGGAGACCGAAGTCAAGGCTGATGTCGCTGCCGATGAGGCCGAGGTCAAGAAGACCGAAGCCAAGGATGACGACAAGGAAGAGAAGTGAACCGTTAGGCTTCACTGAGGTTTCTTCATCAAGAGGGTCGGAGATGCAAGTCTCCGGTCCTCTTTCGCTTATTATGATGGTCCGCCCTGAAGCTTGCCTCATATTTGTCTGATTCCGTGATTTATTCTGCATATTCATGAACTTGCAGAGCTAATCACGTTTTTGCTGGTCTTTTTGTGATTTATTCTGCATGCTCAGATGCGATGCAGAGCTAATCACGTTTTCGATAGTCTTTTCGTGATTAATTCTGTATATTCGAGCATCGTGCAGAGTTAATCACAATTTTCTCTTATTCAGAGCATGTTTGCTGCTGTACGCGATGTACTGAGTTTGCAAGCCGGTGCAGCACGTATACTGGCAACGATGAGATTACGAATTGATCTGGCATACGACGGCGGCGGTTTCCATGGTTGGGCGAAGCAGCCCGGCCTGCGTACCGTGCAAGGGGTCGTTGAGACCGCGTTGCATACTGTCATGCGCGTGCCGGTTGACGATGCCGATGAGCCCTTGCGGCTGGTGGTAGCCGGACGCACCGATACTGGTGTGCATGCCGCCCATCAGGTCTGCCATCTGGACGTGGGGGAGGCGACGCTCGATCGTTGCGTGGGACACATGCAAGTGCCCGCCGTCGAGGCTTTGCGTCGTCGTCTGAGCCACGATTTGCCCGATGATATCGCACTGCACGGCGTGCAAGTGGCGCCGGACGGTTTCGACGCCCGTTTCTCGGCATTGGAACGCACATATGTGTATCGGATTGCGGACGGGGCCAGACCCGCTGATCCACGGTTGCGCGGCTTTGTGTGGAACCTCGAAGACACGCTTGATATCCCCGCGATGAACCAGGCCGCTGCCATGACCATCGGTCTGCACGATTTCGGCTCCTTCGCTACTCCCAATCCGGGCGGTACCACCATTCGTGAGGTCAAGAAGGCGGTGTGGAAGCGTGTGCCTGCAACGGGATTGTACGGTGACGCCGTTGGTTTCGTGGATGCTCAACCATCCACTGCGCCCGGCGGGAATGATAAGCCGGCAATCGTCGGAACCTCTGAGACGCCATCCGTGGCGGCATGCGGGTCCGGATTCACAACGGGTCGTTCGAGTACAGATCAGGCCTACGCCGTGCCGTCCCTCGAGTCCGGTCTGGTCTGTTTCACCATAGTGGCCGATGCTTTCGCGCACAACATGGTGCGTTCGCTGGTCAACGCGTGCGTACAGGTCGGTCGGCATCGCAAGTCTTTGGATTGGTTCGCGCGCAAGATGGCCGAACCCGTGCGTGAAGGCTCGACCGGGCCCATCGCCGCCTGCGGTCTAACACTGGAGCATGTCGCTTATCCGCCGGACACCGAGCTGGCGAAGCGCGCCGTGGCGATCCGCGCTCGCCGCACTCTCGATTGATTGTGCAGAATCGCCCTGAAGAGGCCTACGAAATTCAGTTGCTCCATAAATAAGTCACTGGCCTCGGGAAAGCGGACCGAATATGGCAGAATTGTTCTGTTCCGCCATTTTGGCCGCTGATTGTACGGTAGCGGCCTATTTATGGTGCGATCTGGAGGATTGTGTGGAATGCGCCACGCCCGGTTGCGATGGTTGGCACGTTGCCTTATACTAGAAAAGTTGCGTTTTCGTAACAAATGGATAAGTGTCCGAGCGGTCTAAGGAGCACGCCTCGAAAGCGTGTGAGGAGAAATCCTCCGCGAGTTCGAATCTCGCCTTATCCGCGTTAAGCCTCTGGAACTTCGGTTTCGGAGGCGTTTTCGTATCTGCAGTGTCTCTGGTCTCCGAGTTTGCCGCTGCCCAACTCGAACGCCCGACAGACCAGACGGGACAACCGCTCACATCCTAAAACGGACACGTTTTCTGGCCATTAACCCCGATTCGGGGGTATCGGCAATGGCGCCGTACTGAATGAGACATGCATACAGGTGTGAGATATCTTCAAGGCAAAATCGGCGACCGCCGCATTAGGCAGAGAGACAATCCCGAAGCGTCATCAACATGTCGGGGTGCGATCTTGGGGTGTGATCCAACCAGGGATGACGGGAAGGGCTTGACGGTCCGTGAGATTTCACCTGAGCTGTGCTTGGCTGCGACGTCAATCGGGGAAATGGATATACAACGATTACCGATACAAAGCGCTGTCGAAAGACGGATAGCCCAGCGATAACGCCAGGTAGATACGCGAGGAGATGAGATCGGCGAGCACGGCCAGCGATTTGCTGCTGCTTTCGTTTCTTTGGTTTCCCGATGCAGCACCGTTGGCAGCAGACGAATCGTCGGTGTTCGATACCGGCAATGTCTGTGAAAGGGCGGTAAGCGATTCGCGGGCGCAATCCATCTCCACGACGCCGATGGTGGAAGTCTGCAATCCGGTGCTCGGATCGGTAATGGTCTCGGGGTGGGCGAGGAGATCGGTCACGTCGTAGACCTTCTTGCGCGGGTCGTTGGAGGCGGTGGCACTTGCGTTCTTGGTCTCCAAAGAGATAAGGCGCGAGGCGACGGCTTTGTGGCCATCGCTTAGACGCAGAGTGGCATTGCCGACGCCTTTTGCCGCAAGGACCGCGATTTCAAAACCGGCACGGTCCTCCGCCAAAGCCATGGAAGCGAGGGTGTCGCGGCTGACATGCAAGGCGAAGACGTTGTCGAGATTGGCCAGTGCCGCGTTGGGTCGTGTGGGTGTAACACCGACCTGTACAGAAAGACTGCGCTGAAGCCATTGCATCTGCGCGCTTTTTATGGTATATATGCTGAATTGCGACGGGCAGAGAATAGCGGCCTCACGCCAGGATTGCGCTGCGTTTCCGGCGGATAGGTAACGGTCGATGAACGGATGGCCTGCGTCTGACTGTGAACTGTCGGAGACGGCATTGTCATAGGCGGTTCTGCAGGGCCCTGCCGATTCCACAGGAGATTCGATTCGCGGGGCGTTGCAGGCCGCCAAAGGAACGACAAGAGCGGCCACGGCAAGCGCTGGAACGACACGTCGTCTCAGGAAATTGCGCAAAGAGGAAAAAATACGACGTGTCTGCATAAACTACTAGAATACCGAATGATTATGACTTAATGGGGCTTTGAAAAGCTCGGCAGATAATTTCATATAGGAGGTCTTGCGACCATGGAACTGGACCTGACAGGTATTCATCAGCTCGCGGCAGGGCAGGGAATCGATTCTGAAACACTTGACAACGCACTTTCCGAAGCATTGCTATTGGCGTATGGCAAAACACCACATGCGGCGAAGCACGCCCGCGTCGCACTCGACGATCGTGCAGGCACCTTCACCGTCTGGGCGAGGGACGAAAAGCCGGTGGAGCCCACCGAGGAGGACCCGCACCCGCGTCCGGAACTCGGCGAAGAATACGATGACACCCCGCATGATTTCGGACGTTTGGCGGCTTCGACCGCCCGTCAGGTGATTCGTCAGCTTTTCCGCGATGCGGAGGACGAACGAGTGCTCGGCGCCTTTGCCGGGCAGAAAGGCAAGCTCATCACCGGCGTCATCCAGCAGGATACGAAGGACCCGGCCAATGTGCATGTCGCGGTTGGCGACGTCGAGGCGATTCTGCCCAAACGCGAACAGGTGCCCGGCGAGCATTATCGTCACGGTGACCGCCTGCGCGTCTATGTCGTCACCGTCGGTCGTGGGCTGAAGGGCCCTGAAATCGTCGTGTCGCGTTCGCACCCTGAGCTGGTGCGCAAGCTTTTCGAGCGTGAGGTTCCGGAGCTGGTGAGCGGTGCCGTCTCGATCATGGCCATCGCCCGTGAGGCCGGCGCCCGCACCAAGATCGCGGTTCGTGCCAACACCGAAGGCGTCAATCCGAAGGGCGCCTTGATCGGTCCTGGCGGCGCTCGCGTGCGTGCGGTGATGGAGAATCTCGGACCGGAGAAGATCGACATCGTTGATTGGTCGAAGGACCCCGCAAAGTTCGTCGGCTCCGCGCTTTCGCCGGCGGTCGCAACCGGTGTCGATATCGTCAGCGAGAAGAACAAGACGGCCATCGCCTACATTCACGATGACCAGCTTTCGCTCGCTATCGGCAAAGAGGGGCAGAACGCCCGGCTCGCCGCCAAACTCACCGGTTGGAAGATCGGCATCGAGTCCAGCGAAGCCCATGCCGCCGCCCAGGCACAGGCTGCCGCAAAAGCCGCCGAAGAGGGCAAAACAGTAGAAAACGAACAATAGTCTGCAATCCAGCATCACGAGTATGCTGGATTGCAGTAATCCGGTTACCGGCGCGAAGTGCGTCTGCACACCGGTCGGAGACGAGGTAACACAATCATGGTCGCACGATGAGTCTGGGTAAGCTCGCCGTAACAATACATTGACCGTGCATGTACGCGCGGTCACAATAGTAGGAGAAAACTGAGTGGCAAAACAGCGCGTATATGAACTCGCTAAAGAGTTTGGCGTAGACAGTAAAGCCGTCCTTCGGAAGCTGAAGGACATGGGGGAGTTCGTCAAATCCGCATCCTCGACAGTGGAGGCGCCGGTTGTCCGCAAGTTGCGGGCCGCGTTCCCGCAGAACGATAATTCCGGGGCCGATGGTGCTTCACCAAAATCCAAACCTTCCGCCCACGGAGCCAAGCCGGGCAGCGGCCATCAGCGTCAGAACGCTACCGGCGCGAAGCCGGGAGAACAGGCTCATTCGCATTTCCCGGCCAAGCCTGGTGCCGGTCCCCATCACGAGTCTTCGCGTAATGGCCAGTCTCACGGTTCTCGTCATGAGGGCGGAAACCGCGAGTATGAAGGCAATCGTGGCCATAACGAACACGGTGGTCGCGATCATGGACGCCGTCAGGGTGGCATGCCCGGGCCGCGCAACAACCAGCATTTCAATGGCAACAACGGTGGCGTGAAGCCAGGCGCGAACAGTTCGCGTAACGGTGGTGCCCCTCGTCCCGGCAATGGTGGTGCGCAGCCCGCGCCGCACGCTCAGCACACAGGTTCCGGGCCTCGTCCGGGTAACAATCCATTCAGCCGCAAGCAGGGCATGCATGTACCGATGCCCAGCGGCATCCCGCGCCCGCATCCGATGGCCCGTCCCACGGTCAACAACAGCCGTGGCGGCCGCAATGGAGGCCGTGGTGGCCGTGGTGGATTCCGCAACGGACGTCCCGGGCAGAACCAGGGCGCACGTCCTGGGCAGTGGGGGCACAATCGCCCCGGGCAGGCCCAAGGCGAATCCCAAGGCCGTGGCGGCAATCGCTTCGGTGGCGGATCCGGCGGCTATCAGGGCGGCGGCCCGTCGCGTGGCGGCGGTCGCGGTCGTGGCGGTGCCGCAGGTGCTTTCGGCCGTCAGGGCGGCAAATCTTCGAGGGCCCGCAAGAACAGGCTTGCGAAACGTCGTGATTACGAGGAGATCAAAGCTCCTACCATCGGCGGTGTTCGCATTCCCGCCGGTAATGGCCAGACCGTAAAGCTTCGTCAGGGAGCCACGCTCGCCGACCTCGCCGAAAAGATCAATGTCAATCCCGCCGCTTTGGTGACGGTCATGTTCCACTTGGGCGAGATGGCCACGGCCACCCAGTCCCTCGATGAAGCCACGTTCCAGATTCTGGGCGAGGAAATCGGCTGGAACGTCAAGATCGTTTCCGCCGAAGAGGAAGACAAGGAGATCCTGCAGCAGTTCGACATCAATCTTGATGAGGAAGAACTGCAGGACGACGAGGATCTGAAGCCGCGTCCGCCGGTGGTCACTGTCATGGGCCACGTCGACCACGGCAAGACCCGCCTGCTCGACACCATCCGCAAGACCAATGTGTCCGCGCGAGAGGCCGGTGGCATCACCCAGCGTATCGGTGCCTATCAGGTCACTGTCAACTTGGAAGACAAACCGCGCAAGATCACCTTCCTCGATACCCCTGGCCACGAGGCGTTCACCGCCATGCGTGCCCGTGGTGCCGAACTGACCGATATCGCGGTGCTCGTCGTCGCGGCCGATGACGGCGTGATGCCGCAGACGGTTGAGGCCATCAACCACGCGCAGGCGGCCAAGGTGCCGATCGTGGTCGCGGTCAACAAGATCGATGTCGAAGGCGCGAATCCTGAAAAGGTACGCGGACAGCTCACTGAGTTCGGCCTGGTCCCCGAGGAATACGGCGGCGACACCATGTTCGTCGACATCTCCGCGAAACTGGGCACCAACGTCGACAAGCTGCTTGAAGCGATTCTCCTGACCGCCGATGCGGAACTCGACCTCAAGGCCAACCCCGATATGGACGCTCGTGGAGCGACCGTCGAGGCAAGGCTCGACAAGGGACGCGGCGCCGTGGCAACCGTGCTGGTGCAGCAGGGTACGCTCCATGTGGGCGACGCCATCGTGGCCGGCACTTCATACGGCCGCGTGCGTGCCATGCTCAACGAGGACGGCAAGACCATGAAGGCCGCAGCGCCTTCCACGCCTGTCCAGGTGCTGGGCCTGACCAGCGTGCCGAGCGCCGGCGACCTCTTCCTGGTCGCACCCGACGACCGCACCGCCCGTCAGATCGCCGAAAAGCGTCAGGCCTCCGAACGCGCGGCCCAGCTGGCCAAGCGTCGCAAGGTCGTTTCGCTCGAGAGCCTGAAGGAGCAGTTCGCCAAGTCCGAGGTCGACATGCTCAACATCGTCATCAAGGGCGATTCCTCCGGTTCCGTCGAGGCGTTGGAAGATTCCCTGATGAAGATCGAGGTGTCCGACGAGGTCGGCATCCAGGTCATCCACCGCGGTGTCGGCGCGATCACCCAGAACGATGTCAATCTGGCCACGGTCGACAAGGCCGTCATCATCGGCTTCAACGTCCGTCCGAACCGTCAGGTCGCCGATCTTGCCGACCGCGAGGGCGTGGAGATCAAGTACTACTCCGTCATCTACAAGGCGATTGAAGATATCGAAGCCGCCTTGAAGGGCATGCTCAAGCCGGAGTACGAAGAGGTCACCACCTCCCATTCCGAGATTCGCCAGATCTTCCGTTCCTCCAAGTTCGGCAACATCGCCGGCGTCATGGTCCAGGACGGCGAGGTCAAGCGTGGCACCAAGGCGCGTATTCTGCGCAATGGCGTGGCCACGGTCAACGACCTGGAGATCTCCTCGCTGCGTCGTTTCAAGGACGACGTGCAGTCCGTCAAGGAAGGCTACGAGGCTGGCATCAACCTTGGTTCCTTCAACGACATCCAGGAAGGCGACATTATCGAGACCTTCGAGATGAAGGAGATCGAGCGCAAGGACGGTCAGCCTTCAAAGAAGGATGACAAGGGCTCCGGGAAGTCCGAAGGCGACCTCAAGGCACCCGAACCGAAAACTGATTCCAAGAAGAAGTGATTAATCGGTATTGATGGATTGCCATCTGCAGCGTCAAAGCGCAGCGGGTGGCAATTGTCATTTTTGCCGTTGGAGTGTCTACGCATTTTCTGTTGTGTCTGATTGAGTTAGTACGAAAACGTTTAGTGCTGGTAAACGGACTGTGACGTGAACTAAAAGTCCGTTTACCAGCATCAGAACAAGTGTTGTGCTGGTAAACGGCATATAGCAAGCGGCTAGAGTCCGTTTACCAGCATCAAGTCAATGGAGGTGCTGGAAAACGGACTCTCGTAAGAGTTTAGAATCCGTTTTCCAGCAGGAAAGTGTGGTTATGCTGGAAAACGGCTCATAATATGAGTCTGGAGTCCGTTTACCAGCAGCACAGTGATAATTCAGTAGGAGAACACGTATTCTCGTCAGTCTGTATCATGAAACGTAACAGTTAGAGTAAGTAATAAAAGGAAACGTTATGGCAGGAACCAATCCACGGGCCGCGCGTATCGCGGCGTTGATTCAGCGTGTCATCGCCTCGTCGATGGAACGCACATTGCACGACAAGCGCCTCAACGGCGTCACCATCACTGATGTGCGCGTCACCGGCGACCTTCAGATCGCACGCGTCTACTGGACCCAGCTTGGCCAGGAGGGTAAGGCGCAGGGTGAGCGCAAGCGTGCCGAGCAGGCGCTGAAGCAGGCCACCGGCAGGCTCCGTTCGCTGGTGGGTGCCAAGGCTGGGCTGCGCCTGACCCCGCAGCTGCAGTTCATCTATGACGAAGTGCCGAGCGAGGCACACGAGATCGAAGACATTCTGGTCACCGCCCACAGGCGCGACGAAGAGCTCGACAAGGCCCGCGAGACCGCGCAGTACGCCGGCGAGGCGAATCCGTACGTCGAGCCGCGCAAGAAGAAGACCGCCGCCGATTTTGAGGATGATGGTGTCGAAGAAGAATAAGCAGCCGGAACTTTCCGGACTTCTCGTGGTCGATAAGCCGCTCGGCGTGACCAGCCACGACGTGGTGGCAGCCGTACGCGGGGAACTGCACATGCGCCGCGTCGGCCACGCGGGCACGCTCGATCCGCAGGCCTCTGGCGTATTGGTCATCGGTTTTGGCCATGGTACGCGGCTTTTGAACTATATCGTCGATCATACCAAGACTTATGAGGCCACCATCCGTTTGGGGCAGACAAGTACTACAGACGATTCCGAAGGCGAGATCACGACGGTTGCGCCGGTGAGATTGGCGGATGATTCTCGAAACGAAGCCGTACAGGCCATGCCGGCGAAATCGGATGATAACGCCACCGATAACGGCATGAACATGCACGGGGAAAGCAATATCGTAGCCGTGTCGGATGGAGATCGCGACTCCGATGGAAGCCTGTCCAAGACTTCTTCGGAAATCGAAAAGGCCGACGACTTGCCACAGACTTTTGATGGTGGACCGTCTTGTGCTGACGGACACGACAAAATCCGTATACTGACACTTCAACAGATCGAGCAAACCATCGCGGAGCATCTGACCGGCGACATCGAGCAGGTGCCGAGTTCCTATTCCGCCGTTCGTGTCAACGGTCGTCACGCGTACGAGCTGGCCCGTCAGGGCAAGGCTGTAACACTCGATGCCCGTCCGGTCACCATCAGCGAGTTCACTGTGCTTGGCGCTCGCAATGTCGAAATTGTGGATAGTGAAGCAGTTGGGGAAAAATCGGAAACTCCGACGAATGCCAACGTGGCATCGGCTGGGGGCACCGATGAAACAGGGGAGAGGAAAGCTGTAAAGACGGCGGCTTCGTCTTCAGATACACAAACCGATACTTCTGATTTTGACGATAACGGGAATAAGCAGACGGCGGCTGCGACTTCCGTTGTCGACCTCGATGTACGTATCAGCTGCTCGACGGGTACGTATATCCGTTCGTTGGGCCGCGATTTGGGCCGACTTCTGGGGGTCGGCGGTTACTTGACAAAGCTGCGTCGCACGAGGGTCGGCAGATTTGACTTGGCAGATTCGCAACTGGCTGGGCGAGTGGTCACTGCCCATGCCAAGCCGCACACCTTCACCAATCGTGAGGGCGTGACGCTGACGTTGAACAAGGCCGTGCTTGACGTTGATGCCGAAGAACTGAAGCGTCGCTCTCTGACCATGCTTGAGGCCGCGCAACGTACGATGCCGACCATTCCCATAACCGATGCCGCTGCCCAGAACCTCCGTTTCGGCCGCAGACTGCCGATGCCGGTGGCGGACAATACAGACTCCAATACGATCCCCGGCGCCGATTCTTGTGCTCAGAACGACAGAAGCAACGGGACGAATACCATCGCTGCGGTATATCTGCCGCAAACCGGTGAGATTGTAGGCATCGTGGAACCGGCTAATGCCCATGAGCTCAAATCAGTGGTGGTTTTCCCGCCGACGGTTTAAAGGCTGAAAGAAAAGGGGCTTTCGCGCGGGTGGCTTGGCTGATAAGATGGCTTGCGGCAGACAAGACAAAGGATTTTGATGAAGATCACCAGGTTGACACCCGACGATAACGGATTGGTGGATTGGCCCACCCTGAGCTCGCACAAGCGCGTAGTGATGACGATTGGCGTGTTCGACGGCATGCACAAGGGGCATCAGGCGCTCGTGCGTCGCGTGGTGGAACTGGCGAAGAAGACCGATTCCTTGTCCGTGGCGATGATTCTCGACCCACGGCCGGCGCTCGCACATACCTATGCCAACGAGCATGACGGCATGGACTTGCCAGAGGGGTTCGTGGATACTCAAGCCTTGAGCTCGGTCGAGCAGCGGGCGCGGGTCATGGGCGAGCTCGGCGTGGACCGTGTGCTGGTGCTGCACTATACGATGGCGTTTGCGGCCAAATCATTCCGTTTCTTCCTGGGCCAGATGGTCGGCAAGCTGGGCATGCGTACGCTTGTGCTCGGCCAGGACGCGGCAATGGGCGCGAACCGCAAGGGCGATATCAAAGCCATCCAGGAGCTTTGCGAGGCCACGCGCGTGTTCGAGCTCGACGTGGTCGATGATTTGGGGCCGGGCTATACGTGGGTGCCGTCGCATTTCGAGCCGAGGGTGCCGGAAGGCACCGGTGAACCGCAGGATCCACGAGAAACCATGAACAAGGCCGAACTGCGCGCATGGAGCAAGCAGAACAATTGCCGCAAGGTACGCGTCTGGAGTTCGTCGAACGTGCGCTACCTGCTTTCGCAGGGGTGTGTGAAAGCCGCCGCTGAGATTCTCGGGCGCGAGCATGCGGTTGAAGGCGTGGTGGTACACGGCGAGCAGCGTGGGCGCGAGATCGGCTTCCCGACCGCGAACCTGGCGCAGATGGTCGAAGGCTATGTGCCCGTCGACGGCGTATACGCCGGTTGGCTGGTTGATATGGGGCCGATTGATAATGGCGGAAGCGACCATAGCGGTAGTGGCGACGATAACGCGAAAGACGCTGCTAAAAGCACTGCGTCCAGCGGTGTGAATGCCGCGAATCTGGCGTCTCCTTCGGCGCAGATGCGTATGGCCAAGGGCTCGCCGTGGCGTTGGCCTGCCGCGATTTCCATAGGCACCAAGCCGACGTATAGCGACGAGACTGGCATCAACGAGCGGGTCATCGAGCCGTATTGCGTCACCGACGATTGGCTGGATCTTTACGACCACAAGGTGCGCGTTGAATTCACGCAATTCCTGCGCGGCCAGGTCAAGTTCAACGGCACCGACGAGCTGAAAGACGCGTTGAAGGATTACGCCGACCAGACCTTGGAGATCACCGGCGCTGAATGAGGAAGCAATAGCCGAATGACGAGGCAATAAGTGCCTCGACAATCACCACAAGCAAGGGTGTCTGCGAGAGTAGCCGGAGCTTTTGTGACGTAAAATGCTGATAAAGCGTCGCAAAAGCTCCGGCTATTGATGTTTAATGGCACATTCGTGACGCAAAAAGGTCAATTAGCGTCACAAATCCCCCAGTAGCGGCGTAATCGGGAGGTTCAGTGAGCCCCTGCGGCCGGTTTGCAGGGGAGGGAGACGCTGGAGCTTTCCTATTCGAGTGTGAAGCCGTCGAAGGTGAAGCCGGGGCTTACCACGCAGGAGACCAGTGCGTCGCCTTTGCCGGGCACGGTGCGCTGCCAGCAGCCTTCGGGGATGACCACTTGGCCGATTGGTGCCGGTACCGGATTCGCTTTCGAAATGTTACCGTTGACGCTCGAATCTGCGAATGTGGCATCGGTCGCTTCCGTATCGGTCGGCGCAAGCCCCTGGCCGAGCGTATACAGCGTGCGTCCGGATTCGTCGGCTGGGGCGTCGCCGTATCCGCCCAGTTCAAGGCCGACGGTGGCCGGTCCGTGCCAGAGCCAGATTTCCGTGGCGTCCACCTTGTGCCAGGCGCTCGCATCGCCCTGTGCCAAAAGAAAATAGATCAGCGAGGCCCAAGGCCGTCCTTCGGTCGCCTGTGGACTCAGCCAGGTCTGCCGGTACCAGCCTCCCTCGGGATGTGCCTCAAGTCCCAGACTCTTGACCATCTGCTGTGCATATTCGCTCATATCCTCAAATGCGACGCTCATCGTTGTTGCCCCCTCAATGATTTCGAATGTTGTCGGCTCGGTATGGGTTGCGTCCAATCCTGGTTTGATCACCGATATCGATGACATATCGAGTCCATTCTAGCAATTCCCCAAGCTCCGGAGAGGAGCGTATGTTTCTGTGATTCGTCTTGTCCGATCTGGTTCGATGGCTGTGCCGAACCCGCCGTATATCGAATCCTAACGTCGCAATATCTTGAAGCCAAAAGTTCTCAGGGTTGATAAATCAGGGATTTTTCAGGGTGTTCACCGATACGGTTTTCGGATTTCGGCCCGTAGGGTGGAAACGTAAACGGCAGCGTCGGTGGCGATTATGCCGGTCAAAGGAGAACGAAGATGATATCAACCCTCGAAGCGCCATTGGTGGCGCAGCACGTTTCCTATCGCTACGGCGGAGGAACACCGGTACTTGAAGATGTCTCGCTGGTTGGCGAGGCCGGTTCGTGGACGGCGGTGATGGGGCCGTCCGGTGCAGGAAAGTCGACGTTCCTCTACTGTTGCGCCGGCCTGTTGAAGCCGGAACTCGGGGAAGTGACGGTCGCTGGTTGCGCCTTGGAACGGATGAAGGAACGCGATTTGACCCGCTTGCGCCGTGACCATATCGGCTTCGTTTTCCAGGATTACAATCTGGTGCCGGCGTTCACCTGCCTGCAGAACGTTATGCTTTCCGATCTCTTTGGCGGGCCGAAAATCGATACACAGGCTGCTGTGGGTGCGTTGGCAGATGTGGGGCTTTCCGGGTATGCAAACAAATATCCTGCGGATATGTCCGGCGGGCAGCGGCAGCGCGTCTCGATCGCCCGTGCTCTTGCCTCGTGTCCGCAGGTTCTTTTCGCCGACGAACCGACCGGAGCGCTGGATACCAGAAGTTCGCGTACGGTGATGAACCTGTTTCGTACGGTCGCTACGCGCGGCACCACGATCCTGATGGTCACCCACGATCCCAACGTTGCCGCTTGCGCCGACAGGGTGATGTTCCTGGTCGACGGCTGCGTCCATTCCACATGTTCCGGTGAGTCCGCCGCCAACATCGCCGGCCGGCTTGCCCTGATGAGCGAGGGAAGGGTGGATCGGCAATGAAGAGCGACGGAATCGCCTCGTCAGCCGCCCGATTGACGCGGCACGGAATACCGGGAACGGCGACAATCGTTGCGGATGCGCAGTCGAGTGAGCATACGGTCGCCGAGACGGATTCGGTATGGAATATGGATTCATGGTCAAGCGTGGATGAAGTCACGCCTGCGCCTCATCGGGTCCGCCGTCCTTCACGGTTCTCTCTTGTCCGCTCGCTGCTGCACGAGCACCGCACCTCCTACGCCATCACCTGTTTGGCGGTGACGTTGGCCTCGGCGCTGAGCTGCGCGTGGGTCGAGCTGGGGCAGGCGATGGACGCGCGCGACGGCTTGCCGGATGTGCGTACGCTGACCCACTACGAGCGCGGCAGCAACATCAGCTTGTATTCGACCAGTGCGATCATCTGCGAAACCGCGGGCGGCGCTTGCATGTTGGTCACCTTGCTGTTGGTGCTCTCTTCGGTCGGTTTTCTCATCGAGGCCAGGCGTCGTGAATACGCCATGATGCGACTTTCCGGCGCTTCTGCTCGCCGTATCCGTGTGATGGCGCTCGCCGAATTCGCGGTGCCATGCGGACTCGCCGATCTTGCCGGTTGCCTGCTCGGGTTGCCGTTGGTTCCTACGCTCGGTATCGCTGTCGCCCGAGCCATGGATCTCAACGATCATGCCTTTGCGCCGCGCCTGCGGTTCGGAGGCGTGGCGTTGACCTTCTTCCTGGTGTTGCTGTCCTGTATTGCCGGCGTATGGTTCGCCGCGCATCGCATTTCGTCCGTGAGTCCGCTTTCGGCGTTGACTCGGGAGACCAAGGAATCGAAGTCCGTGGGTGTTGTACGCATGGTAGCGGCGAGCTTGGTGGCCGCGCTGGCCGTGTGCTTCTGTGTGATCCCATTGTCGGGTATGGATATCATGACCAGGACTTCGCTGCTTACGGTGTTCGCATTGCTGGCGTTGTATCTGTTTGCTCCGCTGTGTCTTCCGCTGCTGGCCTCACTGTTCGGCCGCGTCGCCCAACGGTGTTCCCAGGGTTCGGGATTGCTGGCTCGCCAACGTGCCGGGAAGCAGAGGCGCAGCACGGTGGCCATCGGCCTGCCGGTCGTTCTCGTCGTTTTTATCGTCATGGCCTTCATGATGATGGCCCAGGCCGGATCCAAGGAAAGTCTGATGACCCAATTCCAGCCGATGCGTGCGGATGTCGTCGTGCAGACGGCGTCGCGTATACTGGCGGACAAGGTAAGCGCGGCCTTGCAGGCTCAGAAGAACGATATCGCCAGCTCGGTGGTCTACCACAGCGAGGATTGGGCGGGTGTCAACGACCAGCCCGTAACGGTCACTACGGCCAGCTTGAGCGGTGTCAAAGAGGCGGGGCCGAACGCTCCGACATTCGTCAAAGGCTCATTGTCGGCTTTGGGGCCGCACAAAGTGGCCGTCAATGCCGAGAAAATCGCGCCTTACGGCGATTATCGTCTCGGGCAAAACGTCACGTTCTACGGGAAGGCCGATCACCTCTACAAGGCGACAATCGTGGCCGTGGTCGAGTCGCCCAAGGGTCTCGGCTCCAACGCCACTATGAATTTCTTTGCGCTTGAAGGTGCTTTCGGCAATGGGGGAGTCGCCGATGACGGCCGGTTCGTGCCGATCGTGTTGCGTGACGGTGTCTCGGCAAGCGGTTTCGCCACTAGGTTCGCGCAGCACATGGGTTTCGTCGAAGCAAGGCATACCGACAAATCCAACAGCTCCGGGGTGATGGTTCTCACGAAGCCGGAATATATCGATTATTTCATCCAGGATCATCGCAGCCAGCAGCATGCGTTGGCCATCGTCATCGTCGGCGGGGCCGCGCTGGCCGCAATCTTTCTGATCCAATCGTGCGCCATCGTCATTACGGAACGGCGCGAGGAAAACCGCCGTCTGCGTCAGCTCGGCGTCTCCCAAGGATCGGTGATGAGTGCCGCGATATGGGAGTCGGTGCTGGATGTCCTTGCAGCGTCTGCTTTGGCTGTGATCGGTCTTGTTTCCGTCTTCGCCGAGCTCGCGGCGCAATACGCCCGTGAAGGCATCTCGCCTTGGGCTGTTCCCGTGCCTGTGGGGACGTTGACCGGCATAGTCGCCATCATCCTCGTCGTCGCGGTGCTGACGTCGGCAATATGCACGTTCCGCGATTGCCTGGGTGCAGAAAGTTGATAGGTCGATTACTGGTTATGTCAGTATCGGTACGTTGCGATTGAAATTTGCCTGACTTGTCGACTCGTGAAGTCGGGTAAATGGTCTCTCAACTGTATATAAGATATAAAATCGTCGGTCGGAAAGCCTGATTGGAAAGCCCGAATATACTCTGGCCGACGAGTTTGAGTGAGGGCCAAAAGAGTTGGCTGAGAATTGATATTTTGGGTCGATAACCCCAAACCTTGGATGTCGGGTATTCCCTTGCCATTCCGATTGCCGATCATGCAGGATGGCTTTTTAAGCGGTTTCACGAGCGTTTGATGTGCCGTTTCGCCTGTTCCGATTTTGTTCTCGTAACCTAGGAATCGGCCCGATGTCGCTCCGACTTTTCGGTGACAGTAAAGAGCGGCGCAAAACGCTTACTTCCGCAGGGCATAACTCCGGTTGTCGCCAACTTTTTGGACCCATGCCCACTATTTATGTTTTGCCGGCGACTGGAGCGTTATCTGCTTTTCGAGACACTCAGAGCGGCCAGCGCATCGCGCAGGGACGAGACCTCGATGATTTCCAGGCCTTTGACGGCCTTGAGCTTGCGGCGGCTGCGGTTGGTGGGGACCACGGCGCGGGTGAAGCCCAAGCGTGCCGCCTCGTTCAGGCGATGGCTCAGCTGGGGGACGGGGCGTACCTGGCCGGTCAGTGAAATCTCGCCCATCGCGCAGGTGGTGCGGGCGATGGGTTTGCTAGTGGCGGCGCTCGCCAATGCGGCGACGATGGCGAGATCGCAGGCCGGTTCTTTCGCCAGACCGCCGGCGATGGTGGAAACGTAGAGGTCATTGGCCAGAAGATTCACGCGCCCGTGGCGGTACAGCACCGCCGAAAGCATGGCCAGGCGATTTGAATCGATGCCGTTGGTGTTGCGGCGTGGCGTCGGCAAAACGGATTTGGTGACCAGCGCCTGCACCTCGATTGGCAGACTGCGGTGACCGTCGAGCGTGAACGTGACGCAGGTGCCTTCCACCGGCGCGTCTTCGGTCGAAAGGAACAGGCCGGAGGGGTCGCTGACCTCCTCGATGCCCTCGCCGCTCATGTCGAAGCAGCCCACTTCATCGGTCGGGCCGAAACGGTTCTTGGCGGCGTGCAGCAGGCGCAGCGCGGTGACGCGATCGCCTTCGAACTGGCAGACCACGTCCACCAGATGCTCGAGCGTGCGTGGGCCGGCGATGGAGCCGTCCTTGGTGACGTGGCCGACCAGCATGACCGGGATGTCAAGCGTTTTGGCGGTGTCGATCAGGGCGCTGGCCACCTCACGTACCTGCGTGGAGCCGCCGGAGATGCCATCGACGTCCTGCGAGACGATGGTCTGCGCCGAATCCACGATGGCGAGGCTTGGCTTCTCCTGTTCGATCAGACCAAGTACGGTCGCCAGGTCGGTGGTGGAGGCGAGCAGCAGATTGCTTTCAAGCGCGTTGATGCGCGAGGCCCGCATGCGCACCTGTGCCTGCGATTCCTCACCGGATATATAAAGAACGGATTTCTTGGAGTTGCCGCGTGCCACGTTTCCGGCCGTTTCGAGCAGTAGTGTCGACTTGCCGATGCCCGGTTCGCCGGCGACCAGCACGACTGACCCCGGTACGATGCCGCCGCCGAGCACGCGGTCGAATTCGCCGAAGCCTGTGGGGATGCGCTTCGCGCCTTCAGTCGAGATTTCGGTGATCGGCTTGGCCGCGGCACTGCCCGCGATGACGGCGGAGCTGGCCTGTGTGCGCGAGGTGCGTCCGGGCGCGGCCGTGCGTGATGCGGCGGCCGGACGTGCCTCGTGGAATTCCTCGATAGTGCCCCACGCGCCGCATTCGGGGCAGCGCCCGTACCATTTCACGCCGTTCCATCCGCACTCCGAGCAGACATACTGTGTCGCATTCTTTGCCATGATGCCGACGCTAGCCAATTTTGCCGACAAGGGCAAGTCAGTCGGAAGAAAATCGTGAAATCGTGAAATCGTGAGAATGCTCAATTTCCTGCCAATGGTTCTTTCGCCGACCAAACAGGAGAGTCCTGAAACCGTTATATTGCAGAATATTAGGTATCTTGGTGCACCAAGTCCGCGGAATCGAGGCAATTGAGTGCCGATTCTTCATTTTTTGCCCCTCTTGGTGCACCAAGTACCCCAAAAATTACAGAATTCATATCAATTCTTTGATTTTTGCCCCTCTTGGTGCCACCAAGAATATGAAAATACGGGAATTGGATGGAGATTGGCGGCTGAGGTTGTGTCGTGAAGTCGACATTATTATTGAATTTCCCCAATTGGCCAGCGTCAGTACACTGTGAAATAATTACGGCTATGTCAACTCAACAAAGGTATCCCTCTTCTTCTCATGGCAAATTGATCGCCGTTGTGGTCGCGGCCGCGGTGGTAATAGTACTAGCCTTGCTTTCCGCGTTTGTATGGCCGGGCTGGGCGATGAACAAAGGTGCCGGCGAGGAACAGAAGCAGCAGCAGATAACGACGGCCGCCAAGCCGGAGCCGACCACGCCGAGTATCAAGGCCAAGGAACTGCCGCAGGACGCCACGCCGCTGTTGAAGGCGATGCCCGATACCGTTGTCAATTTTGCGCGTACAGAAGCCGCTCCCAGCGCCAATTGGACATCGGCTTCGCCGCTGGAGGAGTACACGCTCACGTATTCGACAGGGAACATAGCCAAGGACGTCACGCTTGTGGTGGCTCAGTGGTCTGGCAATGATACGGCGAAAACGCAATATGACACGCTGACCGATGCGCTCAAAGGCACGGATCTGGCCAGTGGCGATGTCAAGGTTTCCGGCAATGCCACGGGCAAATATGTGGTCAAAGCCGACAGCGACAAGAGCAAGACCGCGACGGCGGTCTGGCAGAACGATACCGTTGTCTTTCAGGCCACAGGCCCCAAGGCCTCGATTCAGCGGTTCTATTCGAAATTCCCACTCTAAACCGATTTCTCGCAACGTTTGTTGTTGACGGATCGGGCCGGCACGTTCATTGAATGAGTTGCGCTCTGTTATCAAAAACGGAGATATGGCGTTTTAAGTCGGCAAGAGCGAGTAACATAGGTAAAGTTGCAAACTTATAGTCAAGGATTGGAGGCTTCAGATGGGTTCTGTCATCAAGAAGCGCCGCAAGCGGATGAGCAAGAAGAAGCACCGCAAACTGCTGCGTAAGACTCGTCATCAGCGCAAGTAGTAGTAAAGCTTTTCGTGCAAGGCTCGGGGTCGTTCGGCTCCGGGCCTTGTTGTTTCACCGTTCAGAGGCGAGGTCATGAAAGCAGAGTTATAGGTCCGAATGTGGTGCTTAAGATCAGGGTTTGACTTTGTAGGAGTAAGCGTTTCGTGCCATTATTTTTTAGCGAGGAAAAATCAACGGCGAAGCTGCCTTCGATGAGTCACGCCGAAGACGGGTATAAAGCCAGGGATGAGTCCTTTGAACGCCTAGAAACCGCCGTTCTGAAAGCAACATCTAAGGAGGCAGTGAGCGGCAACTATACAGCAAGGAACAAAATTACAACTCTCAAACACCACGAAATGGCCTATAACTCTGAAATCAGCGGGATCATCACCTTCGTCGATGACAACGATAGATAGAATCGGTGGGGTTGACGGGTATGTGGCAAAGCGCGTGATATTGCTACCAGCTTGCGTAAAACGCTGGCGGGCGAGCCTGTTTTGTGGAACCATGAAAGCATGACACAAATAACTTTGGGTGGCGTGACCACCAACACTGTAGGCAATCTCCCGGCCGTCGGCTCCAAGGCCCCGGCTTTCACCCTCGCTGACGGCGACCTGAACGATTTCGACTCGTCCAAGTTCGCCGGCAAAAAGGTCGTCATCAACATCTTTCCGTCCGTCGATACGGATGTCTGCTCGATGTCGGTGCGCAAGTTCAACCAGATGGCCGATGAGCTTGAAGACACCGTCGTGGTCTGCGTCTCCAAGGATCTGCCGTTCGCTCAGGGGCGCTTCTGCGGCGCCGAGGGCATCAAGAACGTCATCACCGGTTCCGCGTTCCGCTCCTCGTTCGGCGAGGATTTTGGCGTCACCATCGCCGACGGCGGCATGAAGGGGCTGCTTTCCCGCGCAGTGGTCATCGTTGACCGGGACGGTAACGTCGCTTACACGCAGCAGGTGCCCGAAATCGGCACCGAGCCCGATTACGATGCCGCTCGCAAGGCGGTTGAGGCGCTCAAGTAGACGACTGGCTCGTTAGCTGAGCTGATACTTGAGCTGGAGGATTTGCGACGCTGAATGGCAGGATAGCGTCGCAAAATCGCTGCTTTATATGTTTGGTGGAGGGAATGCGACGCAAATAGGTTGATAGGCGTCGCATTCCCTCCATTATCGTATGCAAGTGGAGGATTTGCGACACAAGCTGAGCCGTGAGCGTCGTGTTTCCTCCGCTTACTTATGCTGATGGGGGATTTGCGACGCACCTCAAAGAGATGATGTCGCAAATCCCCCATCAGCATATCCGGCTGAAGCCGGTTCATGGCCGAGTCGCGAACTCAGTTCTCGGAAACGGTCAGCACACGCGGACCGTTGGGGTTGCCGACGATGACCTTGTCCACGCGGTTGAGGAAGAGGCCATGCTCCACCACGCCGACCGTGTTGATGAGGTCCTCGGCGAGATCCTGTGGATGGTCGATGCGCTCGAGGTGCAGATCGACGACGTAGTTGTTCTCGTCGGTGCGCACCTCGGTGCCGTCGGCGTTCTTGCGCAGCACCGGCTTGTAGCCCTTGTCCTCGAACTTCTTGATGACGTGTGCGGAGCCGTAGGGGATGACCTCGACGGGCAGCGGGAACGCACCAATGGTGTCGACCACCTTGGAGGCATCGACGATCCAGATGTTGTAGTTGGCGTTCTCGTTGACGATCTTCTCCCAGAGCAGGGCCGCGCCGCCGCCCTTGATGCCGTTGAAGTTCTTGTCCACTTCGTCGGCTCCGTCGATGGCGAGGTCGATGTGGTCCACGTCGTCGATGTCGACGATCTTGATGCCGTAGCCCTCGGCCTGCTTGGCGGTGCGGCGCGAAGTCGTCACGCCGGTGAACTTGAGGCCTTCCTCCTGCGTGCGGCGGCCGAGCTCATCGACCAGGAAGCGTACGGTCGAACCGGTGCCGAGACCTGCGATCATACCGTCCTTGATGAACTTGGCACCTTCGATGCCGGCTGCCTTCTTAAGCGCGTCTTGTTGTTCCCTGTCCATTGATACTCCTTTTAACAGGTCTGGCTTCGTCATGTAGTGACGAGCGTCACTTTCCATAGTATCGGTGTTCCGATACTTTTGCTCTTGTTCATGTTTTGTTTGTTTCTGTCACTTTTTGTGATTCTCGTTCATGATGAGGAACGGGACATTGTTCAGCGTGATTGCACCGTTTCCGGCCACGTATCCGTCAATTGCGATGACGCCGCGGATGTGTCGCGGCCGACCGTTGTATGTCGGGCTGGTCTGCGGGGCCGGCGAAAAGCGCAACGTGCCGTTCACGCACAGCCCGTTGCTGAAATAGCGAGGTTTCGGATTCGTCTTTGGCGTGGATCTGATGACTCGGGGAGTAACGGTTTCGCCATTATCGTTGGCGGCGACTTTGGCGTTTGCGTCATCAACGGTGTCGGCAGCGCTGGTATTGCTCTCTGCATCCGTGCCGGCCTCGTTGTTTTCGGCATTGTCGTCTACCGCATCGCTGGATGACGTGAGCTCGCCCGATTCGTGGTTGTCGTCGCGGTCGGCGTTGATGATGTTCTCATCCCGGTGACCGGTAGCGTTGTTTTCGTTGCCTTTATTGTTGTCGCTGGCAGCGCTGCCGTTGCCGTGATTGGCTGTAGTATCGGTGGCATTGCCATTGTTCTCGGATTCCGGGGATGCAGTCGCTTCGGTTTCTCGGCCGGTTTCATCGGCCGTTGCGGATTCGTCCCTTTCGGCGGGCTTCCTGGATATGCCGGATGAACCGGATTCGCCGGCGATCGGTAATTCGGTTTCGGTGGGGTCCTTGCTCCTGTCTGCAGGAATGGTGACGTCATCGCCAACAGATGATGTGCTGAAATTCGGCTGGGATCGCACGCTGCGTCCGATGGTATGCGGCTTGTCGCCGTCTTCGTCGTGATGCGCGTTTTCGCCGGTCGGCTCGTCGCTCTCGGCTGCTTGATGATGCGAGACCACCGGCTTGCGCGGGTTGAAATCATACTCGGGCACGCCTTCGGGTTGTGCAAGCCGTTCGGACAACGTCGGTTTATGAACGTTGGCGTGGTTGACGGAATCGTCCTGGTCCTCGTCATCGCTTCCATCGCCGGACTGCGTGCCGCGCCCGAGATGATACTGTTCCTCGGTGATTTTGCCTTCGATGAGCATTTTCGCGTCGGCGGGAATATCCACTCCCTTGGCGTAAGTGGAAGCGAGCAGCGATTGCCAGCCTTCCAGCGGCAGATAGCCGTCTTTGACTCCGCTACGTGCATCGCCGGAATAGGTGTGGGCGAGATCGTCGACCTTTTCGTTGCCGGGATTGCCGTTGTGCCCCTTGACCCAGACGAACTTCACCGGTCCTTCGCGGCGTGCGATTTCGGCGTCGATGGCTTTGATGAGCGGCGCGTTCTTCACCGGTTTCTTCTGTGAGTTCTTCCAGCCGTTCTTTTTCCAGCCCTTGACCCAGGTGGTCGAGCAGTTGATGGCATACTGCGAATCGGTCTCGATGGTCAGCGGTTCCGCTCCACGGTGTGCCCGCAGCGCCTCGAGCACCGCGCACAGCTCGCCGATCTGGTTGGTGCCGTTGGTGGCGCCACCCGCGTCGCTGTCCCCATCGTGCTGGTGCCCGTTCGTCCGTGCCGCATTTGCCGCGTGATCGGCCCAAGCCCAGCCCATCGGCCCATTGGGGTTGCCAAGCGCGCTGCCGTCCGTAGAAACCGTAATAGTCATATCTCTAAGATTACGTTGCGGCGGCGAAATCGGGGCGGATGATGCAAAGACCGGTCGAAAGTGCTTTCGACAATTGCGGAACCGCTGACGTTCCTGCTGCACTATCGGCCGGCCTTCGTGCCGCTTGCTATTCGCCCAACGCCTTGTCGACCACGTCGGTGGCTTCGGCGAGGACCTTGTCAAGCGCCTCGGGGGAGACGAACGATTCGGCATAGATCTTGTAGATGTTCTCGGTGCCGGAGGGGCGGGCGGCGAACCAGTTGTTCTTGGTGGTCACCTTGATACCGCCGATCGGCGCGTCGTTGCCGGGCGCTTGCGTGAGCTTGGCGGTGATGTCCTCGCCGGCCAATGTCGTGGCGGACACGGATTGCGGGGTCAAGGCCGCGAACTTCTGCTTCTGTTCGAGCGTGGTCGGGGTGTCGACGCGCTTGTACCAGCTTTCGCCGAACTGCGCGACCTGCTCCTGATGCAGTTGGGCCGGGTTCTTGCCGGTTTGGGCGGTGATCTCCGCGGCCAGCAGGTCGGGGATGATGCCGTCCTTGTCGGTGGTCCATACGCGGCCGTCGCGACGCAGGAAGCTCATGCCGCTGCTTTCCTCGCCGCCGAAGGCGACCTTGCCGGTGAAGAGCGGGTCGACGAACCATTTGAAGCCGACCGGCACCTCGACCAGCGGCGCACCGATGGAGGCGGCCACGCGGTCGATCAGTGAGGAGGAGACGAGCGTCTTGCCGATGCCCGTGCCGTTGGGCCAGCCCGGGCGTGCGCCGCCGAAGAGATAGGCGATGCACACGGCGAGGTAGTGGTTCGGGTTCATGACCCCCCAGTCGGGGCAGACGATGCCGTGGCGGTCGGCGTCGGGGTCGGTGCCGCCCACGAGGTCGTACTTGCTCCAGGCTCCGGCGTTGAGTTCGTCGACCAGACCCTTCATCGCATACTGCGAGCTCGGGTCCATGCGGATCTTACCGTCGTGGTCGATGGTCATGAACCGCCAGGTCGGGTCGACTTCGGGGCGTACCACGCCGATATCGAGACCGTACTTCTCGTTGATCAGCGGCCAATAGTTCACGCTCGCGCCGCCCAGCGGGTCGATGCCGAGCCTCACGCCGGCCGAGCGGATGGCGTCGAAATCGATGACGTCACCCAAATCGGAAACGTAATGGTCGCGGTAATCAAAGCGTTCGACCAGCGGGGACTTGATGGCCTCGTCGTAGGGCACACGCTTGACATCACGGAAGTGGCCTAAGAGCTCGTTGGCGCGGTTGGCGATGGCTTCGGTCGCTTCGGCCGGGGCCGGACCGCCGGTGACCGGATCGTACTTGAAACCGCCGTCGGTGGGCGGGTTGTGCGAAGGGGTCACCACGATGCCGTCTGCCAGGCCCTCGCCTTCGAAGCGCTGTGAGCCGTCGGCGGCGCGGTTGTGGGTGAGGATGGCGTGCGAGACGACCGGGGTGGGCACGAAGTCGTTGCGCGAATCGATACGCACGGTCACGCCGTTGGCGACGAGCACTTCGATGGCTGTCTTCATCGCGGGGCCGGAAAGCGCATGCGTGTCGCGGCCGAGATAGAGCGGCCCGGTGACGTTGGCCTGCTTGCGGTATTCGGCGATGGCCTGGCTGATCGCGACGATGTGCGCCTCGTTGAACGAGGTCTTCAGCGATGAGCCGCGGTGTCCGGAGGTGCCGAAGGAGACGCGCTGTGCCGGGTCGGCCGGGTCGGGGATGGCGTCATAATATTTGCCGATGACCTCGTTGACGTCGATGAGGTCGGCTTGTGTGGCGGGTTTGCCCGCATTATTTGCAACCATGCCTCCATTGTGCCACAGTCATGCGGCGAAAGCGTGGATTTTGTGCGCTGTCACAATCAATCACACAGGTGGATTGTGAGGTTCTATGCCCTATTGTTGCTGGTGAACGGACTTTGGCTGCTGGTAACGTGCGGTTTTCCAGCATTGATGTGTGGGAGTGCTGGTGAACGGACTTTGGTGGTTGCTGAGATGCCGTTTCCCGGCATTATTGTGTGGTGCTGGTAAACGGACTTTGGCTGCTGGTTTGGTGCTGTTTTCCAGCATTGATGTGTGGTGGTGCTGGTGAACGGACTTTGGTGGTTGGTGACGTGCGGTTTTCCGGCACCAATTTGTGGATTGACGCTTTGGATTGGCATATAGCGTAGCCATTTGGGCATTGGTTGGCAGTAAGTGCCATTGGAAATGCGAAGCGAAACGAGCGGGTCATTGCTAGGCGATTTGGTGCCTATAGCGGTCAGCGTGCTGGAAAATGTCATATAAATTCTTCTGTAAGCACCAAAAGGGACGTTACGTATTGCGACGCACTACGATGAAGCGGGAGAAATAACCTATCAACCTATGTTTGAGGCGTTTCCATGACATTTTACGGTATCAATTACCTGCAGAACCAGCACGGCATCAATCAGGTCATCCGATTCGTCGTCATCATCGCGTTGTGCGTGGCGCTGGTCGCGTTCTTCGTGTTGTATCTGCGGCACCGGCTCAAAACGAAATACCGCGACTTGGGCATCATCGCGTTGCTGCTGGTGGTGCTGGTGCTCGGCAGCGGCTATACGCAATTCCGGCAAAGCGAGACGGCCAGCGCGAAAAGCGAGCAGATGGTCAGTTTTGTGACACACGTCGCCAAGGAGCGGCACGTTTCGCAGGATGATGTGCTGGTCAATTCGAAATACCTGAACCAGGACGTCATCGTCAAAATCGGCGACAAGTACTATACGGTCAACCTCAACACGGACTATACCGCTTACAAACTCACCGAAACCCACATGCTCACCGACGTCAAGGAAGAAAAGTGAACGTAAATCCGTCATGCTGTGGCACAAAGTGGTCGATACTGGTGCAAAGTGGTCATTTTGAGAGGGTGAAATGACCACTTTGCACCAGCTGTGACCACTTAGCAGCAGTATCGCGCCGTTAGCGCACGGCAAGCCTATCGTTCATTGTCTGTTTCAGAAAAAGGAGTCATCATGCTCATTAGCACCACACTCATCGTCAAACTCGTCGTGGGCATCGCCTTTCTGATCGTCCACATCAATCTTTTCGGCAAGTCCAACCTCGCACCCACCAGCGCCATGGACCAGATCCAGAACTACGTGCTCGGCGCCATCATCGGCGGCGTGATCTACAACGAGCAGATCACCGTGCTTCAGTTCGTCTTCGTGCTGATCACGTGGATGCTGCTGTGTATGCTCATCAAGTTCGGCAAGGAGAACAGCCGACCGATCAAGAAGCTCATCGACGGCAGCCCGGTTATGCTCATCTCGCACGGCAAGGTCGACGTCGCCACGTGCATGCGCAAGGGCGTTTCGGCCAGCGACCTGATGCTCAAGCTGCGCGCGCAGGGTGTCTACGAGATCTCCAAGGTGCTGAAAGCCTACTTCGAGCAGAACGGCCAGCTGACGGTCATCTGCTATGGCGACGAGACGCTGCGACTGCCGCTGATCGTCGACGGGCAGGTCGACACGGACGTGCTGGAAGCCATCGGCCACGACAAGGACTGGCTCGAAAACGAGGTCAAAAAGCAGGGCTACGACGGCACCAACGGCGTGTATATCGGCGAGTACGTCTCCAGGAAGCTGGAACTGACCGGTTACGCGAAGTAGTAGGTTCCCGTTCGTTGCGTTGGTATGGCGATAGCACGGATACAACGTTATCGGGCGACGAGGGCGGTGTAACTGTCACGATTCGCAGAATATTGCACAAATGTTGACACTGAGGGACGCTTCACGTAAGCATTCGTGCAATAGTGCTGAGATTTTGACAGGAGGCAACGCTAACTGTCACCATCCGGTGAACATTGCTCGGAAATTGACAGTTAGTACAGTTGGTGTTGTTGCTTGTCAAAATCTTGCGGCCATTGAGTGGGAATTGGCACATGCAAGTGTGCGCCGGCCGGTCTAGTCGAGATTGAAAGAAGGCGAGATCGGTTGCCGTGCGGAAACAACCTGTCAAATTTCCTCAAGCTCGGCCTTGGCCGGAACGCGTACGCGCAGCGACTTGGGCTCAACGCTGAAACGGATATGGCTGGTCGCACCGAGCATATCGCCGTCGACTTGCGCCAGCGCGGGCTTTTCGAGCTTGATTTCTGCCTTGACCCCTTGGATCTGTTCCATGGTCGAATTGGTGGAAAGCGGGCTTTGCTGTGCCCGTCCGGTGATGGTCTGGTGCATCACGTCGCCGAAGAGGTTCATCCATCCGAGAAGACCGCCTGAAGTGTCGATGACTTCGAAATCGAGCAGGCCATCGTCGAACGAGGCGTCCGGCATCAGCGAGAATACAGGGATCTGCCCGCAATTGCCGGCCATGAACGTGCGGAAATGCAACTCGCCGATGGTGTGTGAGCTGCCGTCGGCGCTGGTAACGGCGACGGCACCGCGGTATTTCGGAGCGAACAGGTGCTTCATGCCGCCGGAGAAATAGGCGAGCCAGCTGATGCTTTTCTTCAGTTCCGGATCGGTGTCGCTGATCATATCGGCGTCGAAACCGATGCCCGCGATGATGAGGAATGCGTGGGCGTGGTCCTCGTCGGGCCTGTCGAGCAGCGCCATACGTCCCATGTCGACCATCCGCTCGCCGTGCGAAGTAGCGATGGCCAGGGCCGCGTTGATGTCGTCGACCGGGATGCCCATGTTGCGTGCGAAGAGGTTGCCGGTGCCGATGGGGATGATGCCCAAGGTGTGCCCCGTACCGCTTATGGCGCTCGCGACGGTGCGCACGGTGCCGTCGCCGCCCACCGCCACCAGGACGTCGGCGCCGTGTTCAAGCGCCTCCAACGCGCAAACTCGTCCGTCGCGTTGAAGCGTCGTTTCGATGAATTCGATCTCGGTGATGTTGTGGTCTTTGCAGAATTCCTCGATGTGCAGGCGTGAGCGTGCGGCCTGGGGTTTCGAGGGATTGATGATGAAGGCGTAACGGACCTGGTCATCGTCGCGTTTATTGAATCTCTGTACCCTTCGCCAGCGCCACCAGGAGCGCCATGCCAGCGCGGCGGCAACGGTGAGAACGCATACCGCAACCACGGCGATGACGATGAAAAGCACAGTTCGAGACATGGTCCTATTGTGTCGCAATACATTGACGTTGCGCCTGCGGTTGAAAAAGATGAACGAAGCCTGCACGTTGGCCCGTCGTGGCTTGCTTCGGTTGGTGTTCGATCGGGATGATTGGTTGTTGGCTGCCGGCACGGAGACACGACGGCATTCCGGCGCCGAGGCGGCAGAACGGATGCGCCGCGAGGAAACATAAACGAAACAATGCCGTCTCATTATTTGTCATCGGGTGATCGGCCGCGGACCGGCTTCAATATACTTGGGAAACATGCTGGATAAAGGAATGGAAACAGGCGTCATGGCCAATGCCGTGTGCCGCTCCTTGATTGCCCTGAATACCAGCATTCTCGCTTCGATTCGTCGATCGTATTCGTCGTCGACCGTCGTTTGCAGCGATATTTCGGATTGATTTATCAGGTTTCGCAAAATTCAAATATTGCATTATCGAAACGGCATGATCTGCCCGTAACGTGTGGTGTTTTGCTTCGCAAAGGGCGGTGACCCATTCGAAGCGGTTTTAAAAATTCCGACAAAACATGAGGGAAAGTGGATTCATGACGAGTGAAGAAGGGCAACCACAAAAACAGACGGATAGCGCGCAAGTCGATGCAGCCGGAAAAGAGTGGACAACGAACAAGGATGATAAGGCCGACAGGGCCTCTGCACTCAAATGGCACGGCCAGGACGTGCGTTGGATGCTGAGTCTTTTCGGCACCGCCATTGGTGCCGGCGTCCTGTTTCTGCCGATCGACGCCGGTGGGGCGGGCGTGGTCGGCATCGTGCTCATGCTGCTGATGGCCTATCCGCTGGCCTATTTCGCACACCGGGCGATGTGCCGGTTCGTGCTTTCGGCCCGTAACCCCGATGACGACATCACCGACGTGGTCGAGCAGCATTTCGGCTTCGGTTTCGGCATGGTCTTCACCGTCATCTACTTCGTCGAGGTGCTGGTCATCCTGCTGATGTATTCGGTCTCCATCACCAATACGGCCGAAAGCTTCATCGTCAACCAGCTGCATGTGCCCGCCCCGCCGCGCTGGCTGCTTTCCCTCGTGCTCGTCGCGGTTTTGATTCTCATCGTGGCCTGCGGCACCCGCGCCGTGACCCGTGTGATGAGCTGGCTGACCTGGCCGGTCATCGCCGTGCTGGTGATTTTCGCGCTCTACCTCATCCCTCGCTGGAACCCTTCCATGCTGACCAGTATCCCGCGTAACGCCGCCGGCAGTTTTGATTTCGGCACCCTTCTGCTTGATCTGTGGCTGCTTGTCCCCGTTATCGTGCTGACCTTCGATCATTCCGCCATCGTCTCGTCCTTCTCCGTCAACGTGCGCAGACGGTACGGCAAATATTCCGACGACAAGATCGGCAGGATTTTGAAGGTCGGGGAGCCCATGATGGTCACTGTCGTGCTCTTCTTCGTCTTAAGCAGCGATCTGGCGCTCACCCCCGGCGATTTGGCGCAGGCCAAGGCGCAGAACGTCTCCATTTTGAGCTATCTCGCCAATATGCTGGGCACCCCGGCCATCTCGTGGATTGCCTCGATTACCGCGTTCGTCTGCATCTTCAAGGCGTTCCTCGGCCATTATCTGGGCGTTGAGGAAGGGCTTGGCGGCATCATCCGCAAGGTCGCGCACGCCAAAGGTGTGGTGGTCGAGCGCAAAAAGCTCAACGTCATCGTCAGCGTTTTGATGTTCTTCGCCTGCTGGTTCGTGGCCTGGGCCAACCCCTCGGCCATCGGTATGATCGAGACCATGGCCGGTCCGCTGATCGCCTTCATCCTTCTGTTGCTGCCGATGTACGGCGTACACAAGGTGCCGGCGCTCAGGCAGTACTCCCGCAAGATCAGCAACGTGTTCATCGTGGTCGTCGGCGTCATTGCGGTCAGCGCGATTCTCTACAACATCGTTGGGCTGTTCCTATAAGTCGATTGTCTGATTGTTCTTTGTCTTGCTCCGACTTTGATCCCAAAACAAAGGCAGTGATCGGGCGATAATCGATAGAGGTAATTTCAATAAATAAAAACATCAATACCGGCGCTTATAGACGGGCCGCGATCCGCCCGTAGGTGTCCTTTTACGGAAGTAGGCTTGAGGATATGCTAGATATCCAATTTATTCGTGAACATCCCGACGTCGTGCGCGATTCCCAGCGCAAGCGCGGAGAATCCGTCGAACTCGTCGACGAGGTTTTGAAGCAGGACGAAATCCGTCGCGCCGCACTGAAATCGTACGAAGAGGCGCGTGCCAGCCAGAAGGCCATGGGCAAGAAGGTCGCTTCGGCCGCTGGCGACGAAAAGGCCGCACTCATTGCACAGACCAAGGATTTGGCGGGCAAGGTCGCGCAATACAAGAAGACGTCGGATGATGCCTCCGCGGCCTACACCAAGGCCATGTGGCAGTTCTCCAACATCGTCGAGCCCGAAGCGCCCGAGGGCGGCGAGGATGATTACGTGGTGGTCAAGAAGGTCGGCACGCCGCGCGACTTCAAGGCCGAGGGCTTCGAACCCAAGGACCACCTGACGCTCGGCGTCGGTGTGGCAGGCATCGATATGCGTCGTGGCGTCAAGGTCTCCGGATCGCGCTTCTACTTCCTGCGTGGCGCCGTGGCCCGTATGCAGATCGCGATGCTCACCATGGCCGTCGACCAGGCTGAGGAGAACGGCTTCACGCTCGCCATCACCCCGACGCTGGTGCGTCCCGAGGTCATGGCCGGAACCGGCTTCCTGAACTCGCACGCAGACGAGATCTACCGTCTGCGCGAACCCGATGACCAGTACCTGGTGGGCACCTCGGAAGTGGCGCTCGCGGGCATGCACGAAAACGAGATCCTTGATTTGTCTGACGGGCCGTTGAAGTACACCGGCTGGTCGAGCTGCTACCGCCGCGAGGCCGGGGCCGCGGGCAAGGATACCTCCGGCATCATCCGCGTCCACCAGTTCGACAAGGTGGAGATGTTCGTCTACTGCAAGCAGGAGGACTCCCGCGCCATGCACAAGCAGCTGCTCGGCATGGAAGAGCAGATGTTGGCCAAGGTCGAGGTGCCCTATCGCACCATCGATACCGCCGCTGGCGATCTTGGTTCCTCCGCCGCGCGCAAGTTCGACAACGAGGCCTGGGTGCCGACCCAGGGCCGTTACCGTGAGCTCACCTCCACCTCGAACTGCACCGAATATCAGGCCCGTCGCCTGAACATCCGCGAACGTTGCGAAGACGGCTTCACCCGCGCCGTCGCCACGCTCAACGGCACGCTGGCCACCACCCGTTGGCTCGTCGCCATCCTTGAGAACCATCAGCAGAAGGACGGATCCATCGAGATTCCGAAGGCCATGCGACCCTACATGGGCGGCCGCGAGGTCATCGAGCCCACCAAGTGGGAGGCGTGAGCTTGCGACTTGGCTCGTTAACGTCTGAAGTGCCATAAACAAGCCACTAATGTACAGTCAGTGTCTTGTCTATGGCGCTTTTCGTATGTCGCCTCCACTTTCGTGCCGCTAAGGTGTGGCCAGTGTTCGATGTGCTCGTTGCTGGCAGGTTCATGGACGTTACTCATGGGTTTGTAGCCAAAAAGATCGATTTGGCTACAAACCCGCAATGAGGCGGCCGTTAGACATGGGTTTGTAGCTTTTGCTTTTGGTCCGGCTACAAACCCTGCGCAAGTCGATATGATATTGGCATATCGGCAGAAGAGTCTTACGCGAAGCGCACTTCAATGTATTTAGAGTTGTGTCGCCAGATGGCATAGGGTATTGATATAATGACGAAGTTGCGTTTTGACGAGAATCAAACTGCAGCATGGACAGGTGTCTGAGCGGTCGAAAGAGACGGTCTTGAAAACCGTTGAGGAGCAATCCTCCGCGAGTTCGAATCTCGCCCTGTCCGCTTTACGAGGGCTTCAGGTTTTGGACTGAAGCCCTTTTGTTTTCTCACAAAGCCCGAGGGAAAACTTGAGATATATGTCAGTTTGGTTATGTCTAGGTGATTGTCCGGCCTATCCGCGTCTGATGCTGAAGCCTGATTCGTAGGCGTTCACAGCTGGGTCGCTGGGATCGGGCAGTTGGAATGGAGGCCTTGTCGAAGCTGGGCTCGTCGCCGGTGGCGGATGCCTTCAGTCTTTTCTTCTCCTTCCGCCGTTTCCCGTGCTCGTTCCGGTTTTCGAGGCAGGTGTTGAGCAGGGCCTCGGTGTCGTGGTGCGGGCTGCGTATGTGGTATTTCTATTCGCACGCGCGCGTCATGTGGATGCGGGCATGCCGCGGTGGTCGTCGGGCATGCGCTTGATGAGTGAGTTGATGTTGGCCTTCGAGGCGGTCGGTGTCGCGGGGCACCGGGCTTCCGCCAGGAGCTCGGGTTTGGAAGCCTCGGTACATATGTGCAGGTTTTATTCTCAAACAGTCATGGTGTGTTCGGACGAGAGGCCGTTGTAACGCTTTAATCGGATCATTGGCGTCGCACTGGATGTATTCGTGTCCTATGCCACCGGCTCATCCTTGGTGGTCTATGGGTCGTGCCATGTGAACAGCATGCTTGTGGTAGGCAGACGGCTCAATCTTGTTGTACGCGTCGTGTGTGTTCTGGTGCGTGTATCAAGGTCCGACCGGCTTTATTCCAATAACCGGTCCACCGAGGGCGTCAACGGTAGGATCAAGCGCTTGCGCGGTATCGCATTCGGCTCGACCGATTTCTGGAATTACCGCACTATGAGCACCACCTATTTCGGCTTAATTCAACACGCTCTACAATACCTTTTATAGAGGGTTATAAATAACATACACAATTAAAGCTGGTAGATATACATTGTTCGTATATAAGTTGAACTTATCGGCTTTGTTTTTAGGTGCAATATGTTATTTCTACAAAGAAGGTAGCTATGATTCCTCTTAAGACTCTCTCGAATGCAAATTCATCAAACGATTCATATGATGACTATTCAAAGGTCTCGAAAAATCAAACAGACGCATATAAAGAAAAAGACGAGCATTATAACAATGAGGTTCTTGACAGACTAGACTCTATCTATGCTCAGCTCCGGAGTATAAATGAAATCCTTGATTCCATGACCGGTAGCAAAAGATATCTTGTAGAACAAGTCAACGAGTCCAAGACCTCAATTATCGACAACGCGAAACGTGACATACACGTTATCAGGACATCCAGAAGGCGTCCATACGCTGATTCCAAGGGCGAATTTTCTTATAAGGGCAAGCGTGCAAGAATCGTTGAGGATCAATCAGCTGCTTCGCTGGACGGTCCTTCGACTAAACACAAGGAAGTAGGTATCCAAAAAGCAAAGAGCGAAGAGCTTCAGTGTCCGTATTGCAAGGAGAAACTTAATGTAAGTATTCCTGCTGACGCAGGATCAACGATTCGTGTTACATGCACTAACTGCGGATGTATACTCAACCTACACCGAAACGAAAACTATGGCATTAAAATTCGCGTAGCCAAAGACCCATCAGCAATGAGGAACAGGGTCAATAAAATGGCAGTTAAACAGCTTGAGCATGAGAATACTAGAGACAGCAAATTCGCGGCAGATGCGATAAGCTATTCACGGGAAGAAAGGAATGATACCATGTCTGAATCTTTCCCTGTGCGATGCCAAGGATGTCATCAATTAATCACCATCAGCGGTAGGCGAAACCATACGAAAAAAGAAGTAAAGAGAGTATGTATTAATTGTGGGTGCAAATTGACAATCAATGTTCAAAAACAGAAGATTACGAATTGCGAAAAAGGAGAAGTGCTGGCTAGTCGGATTCTAGAGGGAAGGGGCAATCGCCTATTATTGCAATGTCCGGAAGATTCCTATCCACTTTTGACGACTTTTAAAACACAAGATGGGGAACCTCGCGCATATTGTCGTAAACACCAGCTTGCTTTAAAGCCGATTCCGACTAATTCTCAATATTCTGACAATCAATCGGTAGATTCGGACTTTTTGTCTGACCGGTAAAACCGGAATGACTTGTTTTATCAGACAACGCCTGATTGAGGAATATAGAATAAGAAAGGCCATGTCATAATCGGCTTGCATTACCCATGACAGTATGCCCGTGCTTTCTTACCGATTTGTTTGGCAATGTCTAGTTTCAAAACTGTTGACAAACAAATCGGCTAGCGTCAGTAACGATGCAATCTTGGTACATTCGATTATGCGTCGACGATTGCGAGATACGCCAATGTAACAACGGGTCGCCTAAGTGCAGCGCAGAATTAAGTAATCTCTAAATGAGTTGTTAAGGAGATAAATAGTTAGAGTGAAGGCTGACAAGTATTGGTGTAGTTATGCTTCTTGAACTAAAAGTTTTTGGCAATCGTTAAACAGTCTGCCATGTTTTTGGTTTTTGAGATTATAAAACTGCAATGCCATTCCAGAGAAAGAAAGGAAATTGAATGATACTTTATCTTAATATCGCTTTCTTTGCATTCGCAACGATTGCGCTTGGTGCATTTTTCTTCACTTGGAAGTTGCGTAAAAAAAGTTCGCCCTGGCTTCTTGTTATTGCTGTAATTGTTTATGTAATAATGATAGCAACAACGATACTTGGCAAAGCCAATTTTTCTTTTAAAAATAGCGGTTCGCCTTCAGACCTGGGGTCGATAATTACTAACATTGGCGCAGTGGTTGGAATTATCTCATCTATAGTGCCTGGTATCGGCTATCTTTGGAAACAGCATAAAACAAAAAAAAGCGCAAGCCATTTGTTTGGAGTATTTAAGCCTACGGAACTTCGGCCAGCCGACGTTGGTGTTACTCAATATAAAGAAGGCTTATATATTCGCAATTACCGTACAGAAGATGCTTTTGAAGATGCTTTTGAAGATGCCCTTAAGAATGTACCCGATGATGCTGATGGCCCCAAGCCTTTAATCGTAAGTGGTCGGGATCAGATTGGTAAGTCTCGCGCCGTATACGAGAAATTGCATTCATTGGACGATAATAAGTATAGGGTTATCGTTCCATATTTGTCCATATGTGATAAAGATAGCAATTACCGGGATGCGCTTAATGATATTATTGGACATATTGCAGGTCTTCCAATGACGGTTATCGTTGTACTTGATAACGTTAACGTATTTATGAATGCGAATCTGCTGCTTGACGTGTTTTGCGATGAAGTGAAACGATTTTGCAAGAATACTAAAATTAAAGGAATAATGTTCATCATGACAGTGGAAGATGAATATTATGAAACCTTGGAAGCATCATCTGAACACTGTATAGAATTAGCACAATACTTTCATGATTTCAGGATACTGACTAATTTAGAAGCCAAGAAGATACAGCCAAACCTTAAAAATAGAGAGACTTTTGATGGAACTCCCGGTTCTTTAAACAAAGAGGTAAGTAGTCGTATTAAAGCCTTTAACCGTCTTTCTGATTCTGTGAAATATATATATTTCATATTTCAACGCTTTTATTCCTTAAACGTTACACCAATACCTTATGAGGCAGTAAAACCGCTTGCACTAAGGAGAGGGTTAGCCGAAGTTGATTACAATAATGGCATAGAAATCTTGAAAAAGAAAAAATATCTTGAGAACTGTACGGAAAAGAACTGTACCGTAAACAATTATGAGGCAAAAAGGCTGAATAACTATGCTTCATCGCCAGACGGGACAACAATACAAGATAAGGAATTGATTCAGCTATTGCTCTCAAAAGAAGAGTTTTACCCATATGCTAATCAAGCAGCAAACAAGCTACTTTCGAGTGGTGATACAAAACAATCGAACTATATTTTCTCCCAGACCTTGCTGAAGTCTGATTCTAATAATCCCCTTGCCTATGTATATGGTGCTATGTACTGCGACAAGAACGGCGACTACGGCAAAGCCGTGAATATCTTAAAATCCGGCATAGGTAAGGATATGCGTGGCGGAGTCGTTATCAGAACGAAACTCGGCGAAATATATGCAGAGCATGATGATACTGAAGTGGCAATTCAAGTGCTGAAAGATAGCACTCGGCTCGACAAAGTAGGACTTCGAAATTTAACTTCCCAAGTTCTTAAGAAAGATGGAGCAGTTGCTGCTTTAAATACTTTGGAATCGAGACGTGATGATTTAAATGGAGATCATGATAATTTAATAAAGTCAAGCATTCATGAAATGTTCATAGGCCATGGCGCGTCAAGCGAAGATGAAATATACGATCACGAGCAAAAGGCGGCAGATAATTTTAACAAATGGCTAGAAACGTATAGCGACGAGTTCGCTAGCCAAAAGCAGTTCAACAAGACCAGTAAAAGAAAGTGGGACAAAAGGTTATCGTTGGCGGCAATGATTTTACGGGTGTATTCCGTTTATTGTAAGAATGTCGGACTATTCCGTATAAGTGCGGGTGTTTTGCTGCACGATTTTCGAGGTGTGAGATTGCCTTCATTTAATCCTTCAGAAGGGCAATATTTTGTTGCATACAGATATTTTCTGGATAGTCAATCATCAAATAGCTCAAAAGATCGCGGCCTCGCATATGCCTTATTCAAGGAATTGCTAGGTTATGATAACAACTATTATAGTTCTTCAATCTATAATACCTTATGCTATATCTGCTGGAATGTAAAAGATTATGAGCAGGCATATGAATACGGTAGAAAAGCTACAGCAACCGATGGTAGCCATAAGGAAGAATACTCTCAGAACTGGTTAAACTTCGCAGTTGCAGCATATGGGTTATCTAAGTCAAATATCGCAGAGCTGTTACTTCAAAGAAGCCAAGAAGCGTGCGAAAAATATTGCAGGCTAGTATATGCACAAGAGGAATCCAAAAAGCAAAAGGGCATCAACAGATATAAAAATTATCTCAGCCAAGAGTTAATTCCCGGTATTCCTGCATAGAGCATATTAAATCGGCCGTCAGGTAGTCAAAAACGACAAAGATGATAAAACTTTCGATTTTGCACATTTGGCATCGTAAACCACACTTTGCAGAAAGCGGATTGCAGCCTTCAGGTTTTCTTAGAGTTACGGTCCTTTGATGAACGTGTCTCTTTAAAAAGAGCCTTAGCCAGATTGTGCATTGCCAACAGGTAGTATTCGCTTACAATACACAAATCGCAACGTAGTCTTGACGGACAACGTTCCATTCTGCTCAGCCGTCTTTACCCAACATGAAAAGACCTCCTAAAAACAGTTCAAAAGTGTTGGCAATCCAGTTACGGCGGATAGAGAGATATTGGATGGTTGATTGGTGGTTTTGTGTTTTCGGTTTGCGGCATATTTGACGGGAGTTGTCATTGCTTAGCGTGTTATATAGGCCCGTATATAATCAGAACGAAACATTTCTGACGAGGCGAGATGAGGGTCAAGAAGATTGTCTTTGGCCGGTTCGCACCGCTTCTGCATGTGGGATGACAATTTATCATCATTTTAGGGGATGGGCAGAAACATCATTGTCCAGGAAATCCGTTGGGTCGGCACCCAAATCAATCGGATGTCGACCCGCGGCATAAAACGGGACGATTCAAGAACGTTCCTGTCGGTTTCGACGCCATCCGGTAAAAGCTTTTGCCCGCTTTTATGGTCCGGGTGGGTAACGTTGCCGTCCCCGACATTCATAATAAGGGTAGGGTATATGCCCAGTTCAAGGAAAAGGCATAGCATGGACAGCTATCTGAGGGAGTCCATTGTGGCGATCATCGCTGCCTTGATAGCCAAGGCGGACAGCATCGTCGCCATTAGGTAAAAGGTTCGTCCGGTTTGTTCCGGGCGGGCGTCCTTTCCGTTTCGTATTTAAAATAATTTTTGAGAGTGGCAGCAGTGCCTTTATTGGACTTCTCATTAGAATGAGCTGAAATGGCCAGTGTTTTGGCTTCATTGTCGGGGGCGTGGGACGGGCGGAAATTGGTGGGGTTTGCCCTCTTAAGGGGGCAAACACCACCAAAGTTCGGGTAAGTCTAAATAGATTCAGGCAATATGAGGTTGGTTTCGGTTTTGAATTGAGGTTATTCGCAAACGGTAATGCTGTTTGCGGTGTGGATAAAGGATGATGCAAAGAGACAAACTGTGAACGGTAGGTGGCATGTGCCAGCTGATATTGCTGATTGGGAATTGTTTCGGGAATGTGTGCCCCGTTGGAAGATGATACCGTTTTCGATTGGCAATTTCCTCTTTGTCTCAATGCTATAAAATCGAACTGGATTCACTTGAATTGGCAATGATGGTAACGAAGAGGCGGTGATTATGCACAACCTGTACCGCGCCGTCGCTCCGTGTATCGGTGTGTGCATTTTAGTGGCAGTGTTCGTGCGGTTGAAAACCGAAGATGGCGGAAGCGAGACGGGCAATTTCGCAGCTACTGGGTGGGGATTGGCGTTCCTGCTGTTTTCCGTCGTTTTGGGCGTTGTCACGATTCTGTTCAGGCGGACTCGGCCCGACGTGATGATCGTCGTCGAGTTTCTTGAGATACTTTCCGCCTTGTTCGTTGGCTCGGATCCGGAATCGTTTTCTCAACTGCTGGCGTTCTTTGGTGTTTATCTCTGTATCTGGGCGCCGACGGGTCTCCAGATTATCTGCGATGTGCTGTCCATAGTGGTGATAGGTACTCGTTGCGTGTGGCCGTATGCCCCTGCCGGTGTGTACTATTCCGTCGTATTCATAGCAATGGCCGTGCTTGCTATGGGGGTTTCCGTATATCGCATCGTCGACGGGCGCCGCGGAGATGCTTTGGAGGTGAAACGGCTCAAACATGCGTCGCAAGTATTGGGTACACAGAGGGATGAGGCCATAGACCAGTCTCGTATGGCCGCCGAGCTGCACGACAGCGTCGGACATGGTCTGACGGTCATCATCGCCTTTTCGCAAGGACTGGAAGATCTTCTTCGTCGCCGCGGGCAGCTGGATGATGAGGCCGCTCAGGCAATCAACGGCATCGAGCAGATTGCCCGGGAAAGCCTTGGTAATACTCGCAGCATGCTGGAACGGCTTAATGGTTCCAAGGATGTTGGCGACAATGCGTATGTTGAATCTGCCGACGGTCCTGTCGGTTCTGCCATGGACTCGGATTTGCGCGATGGCATTGACGAGTTCGGGGCTGAGGCAGATCCCGATGGCTTGCATCGGTGGGATGATGCGCGCCCGATATTCGATCGTATCCGGGCGCTGGGAATCGTATTGGTGTTCATGGAGACCGGGAAGCGGCCCGAAAGCAGGACGTGTGCCGATCTTGTCTTTCGAGTGACTCGTGAATGCATCACCAATGCGTTGCGCCATGCCGAGCATCTGACGCGTATTTCGGTATCGTGGGACCATGGTCAGGCAAGCACTGTCGTGACTGTTCGCAATGACGGAATTTCTTCCGAAGACGTCGACCGCCTTGACCGGGCCAAGAACGCAGGTCGCAACGATGGTACGGGGCTGCGGATTCTCGAAGGCGCTTTGGCCTCGCATGGCGGGAGTCTGACAGTCCGTGCATCCGACGGGCAATGGGACGTCCGTGCAACGGTGCCAACAGCGGAAGGGAAGGCTTAACATGGACGATACCTCGCGTCCCGTCAGGGTGATGTTGGTGGATGACGACCGTATGGCGCGAACCGCGTTCATGATGATGTTGGCGGGCGATGGATCGATGACGGTGTGTGCACAGTCAGCCAACGGGCGGGAGGCGCTCGCGATGTTGCAAGAGGCCAAAACGCTGCCCGATGTCATTCTTATGGATGTCCGTATGCCGGTAATGGACGGCATTGAGGCCACGGCGCGCATCACGCATCTTTTCCCGGCGGTCAAAGTGCTTATCCTTACGACCTACGATCAGGACGATTATGCGTTCGACGGGCTCGCGCGCGGCGCTTCCGGCTTCCTGCTTAAGGATGTGACCATAGAACAGTTGCGTGCCGCGATACACTCGGTCGTTGAAGGCGATGCCGTGCTCACTCCTCGCGTCACGCGCGCGGTGGTTGAGCGTAGCGTTCGCCGTATCGGCGGCGACGCAGACGTGCCGGAACTTCGTAACCGTCTTGCCCGGCTTTCGCCACGGGAGCATGAGATTGTGTCCCTTATCGCTGAGGGACTGTCCAACAGTGAGATTGCCGGCAGGCTGACGATCGAGACATCGTCGGTCCGGAAAGACGTCAGTCGAATTCTCTCTAAACTTGCGCTGCGCGACCGAACGCAGATCGCGGTGATGTGGTACAAGGCTGGTCTCGATGTGACCACTCCGCGATAGATACCGGTTCTTGCCCTCTGCAGCGGGCAATCCGAGACTTGTGGCTTGATTGCGGTTTCTGCGGTGTGTTAACTGGAATTATTCCCGCGGGAGGCGCATCGTTGCCAGCGTTTGCAGGTTTCCTGTGATAGGTGGATTCATGACCAGTGAAGGAATCGCAGATGAAGCAGACATGTATAGGGCAAGCGGGTGATACGGTATCGTCCGCGATTGAAATCAAGCATCTCACCAAGCGCCATGCGCACAGAGCGGTGGTCAATGACGTGTCTTTCCGCGCTCAGGCGGGACGGGTGACGGCTTTTCTCGGGCCCAATGGCGCCGGCAAAAGCTCGACTTTGCGTATTCTTTTGGGGCTCGACCGTGCGGATGCGGGAACGGCCACGATTTATGGAAAGGCATATAGGGACTTGGAATGTCCGATGCGCGTTGTCGGCTTTACGATGGACGGCCCTGCAGCGAGCAAAGGCCGCAGTGCGAGGAACCACCTCAAATGGGTGGCGATGGCTGCGGGGGTGCCGGCTCGGCGGGTGGATGAGGTGCTGGCCCTCACGGGACTGGAAGCTGTGGCGGGAAAACGGGTCGGTGAGTTTTCGTTGGGTATGGGGCAGAGGCTGGGGTTGGCCACCGCCTTGTTGGGCGATCCCTCGGTGCTGGTCCTTGATGAGCCGATGAACGGGCTTGACCCGGAAGGCATCAGATGGATGCGCGGCTTCCTACGGCAAAGTGCTTCCAGCGGGAAAGCGGTGCTGATGTCCTCCCATTTCATGGACGAAGTGGAGGCTGTGGCCGATGACGTGGTGGTGATCGCCGATGGGCGGGTCATGGCGCAAGGAACTTTGGATGAGGTCCGAGGTTCGCATCATAACCTTGAGGATGCGTTCTTCGCAATCACGGAAAGCGCGGGAACTGACGCCCATGGTGAGGTGGGGGAATGACTCGTCTGTTGCGATCGGAATTCTATAAGCTTTTCACGGCCCGTTCGACGTGGGTCATTGCCGCCGCGATGCTGGTTGGAACATGGGGCATGTCGTATGTTGACGCATACGAGGCTGTGGGAGTGAGTTCGGACGATCCGAGATTGTATTCGGCCGTTCCTGTTCCGGCCGAATACAATGGTTTCGACATGGCCGGGTGGGGATATGTGTTTGTGGTGGCGTTGGGTGCCCTTTGGGCGGCGAGCGAGTATGGGCGTTCCGGGCAGATTCGTACGACATTGGCGGCGTTGCCGAAGAGGCTGGGGCTGTTCGGCATTAAAGCGTTGGTATGTGCGTCGTCCGTCATGCTGTTGTCGTTCGCTTCGATGAGTGGGGGTGTGATGATCACGCACTATCTCGCGCGCGATGGCATCAGCCCGATCGCTCTCAATGCTGCGGTGTGGGCTCATTTGGCGGGGTTGGCCTATGCGTGGGCGATGGTTGCGCTGTTGGCGTTTTCGCTGGGTGTGCTGGCTCGTTCGATGATTGTGCCCCTGGCTGTGCTGCTCCCGTTGGTGGTTGGAATCGGTGATTTTCTCGTCGGTCTCACCCCGTGGGCTAAATATTTGCCGACGGTGGCCGCCGAAAGCCTGTATTCCTATTCCGGGTCGGGAACGTTCCTGTCCCCGTTGGCCGGTGGCATCGTCGTCGGCGTATGGGGATTGCTGCTCTCGGCCATTGCGGGATTCGTTTTCTTTCGAAGGGATGGCGCATGATGTTGTGTCGTACGATTCACTCCGAGTTCTGGAAAATGGTCACGTCCCGTTCGATGATGCTGGTCGTGGCCGCCGCGGTCGTTTGTCCTGTGCTGCTGGCCGGTGCGTCCGGATTCGCCGCCAATAGCCCGGTGAAGGTTGCCGTCAGAAATCAAGGGTTCGAGACGGCTGGGTTCGGACAGCCGTTTATCATCCTGTTGGCTTCGTTGAACGTTTACGCGGAATGGTCAAGCGGCCAGATTCGAACGAGCCTGGCCGCCACTCCCGACAGAAAGCGCTTGCTGGCGGGCAAGACAATAGTCTCCGCTATGACGGCTTCGGCTATCGGGCTCGTTGCGACTCCGATGGCGGTCTGTCTTGAGCAATGGGCACGCGCAAGGTCGGCGGGACAGTGTTTTACGCTGATTTTCACCCCTGAGATGCTGGGCAATGTGCTGAGCGTGGGATTGAACTACCTGCTGATCGCGCTTATAGCCCAGTCGTTGACGGTCATCACACGCAGTATCGTCGCCACCATTGTGGTGTTGGTACCGATGGTATTGGGATTCACCATCGGGCTGGTGCCCGTATTCCCCATCCTCAGATTTCTGCCTGATCTTGCGGGGATTCAATTGCTTACCGGTTATCCCGGGTTGCCGCTGCTCTCTCCCTTGCCGGGTGCGTTGGTCATGGCCGTGTGGGCGATTGGAATGCTGGCGATTTCAGTTGTTCTCTTCAATAAGAGGGACATAGGCGGATAGGAGGGTTGATGTTTTCTTGTTCCGGGAAATGGTTGTTCGTTAAGCTGTGGTTAAGGACGGGTGTTGGCTTTCAGGCTTGCTTAGGCGCTGGTTTGCGTTAAGTACGGTTCGAGGCTTGTCCGGGCAATGGTGCTATTGGTCGATGTTGCGTTCGATGATGAGCGCGAGGGCGTCGATGCCGGTCTGTCGGATCCGGTCGTGCTCCTGGCTGGTGTGGTCGGTGTAGAGCAGTTCGTCGACGAGGGCGGTGGTGAAGTCGAAGATGACGGTCGAAAGCGTCTTGAGGTTTTCGACGTTGCCGCCATTGGTGTAGTAGAGGCAGCATTGGTGGACGAGGTCCTTGATTTTCTCGCTGTGCCGCTTCTGGACCTGCCTGGCGGCGGGAACGGCATGGGCGAGCATTTCGATCTGGATGTGGAACTGTCGGTCCTCGCTGTCGATCAGCTGGTCGATGAGCCGACCGAGCCATTCTTTCTTGTCGCTGCGGAACAGGTCGAATGATTCCTGGGTGTCGATGCGTTCGAACACGTTGTTGAACGACTCGTCATACTCTTCGAGGAGCGTGGCCAGGATGGCCTCCTTGTCGGCGAAATACGTGTAGAGCGTGCCGATGGATACTCCGGCCTCACGGGCTATCTGGTTGGTGGTGATCTCGAAGTAGTTGCCTTCGAGGAACAGTTTCTTGGATGTGTCGAGAATGCGCCTGACCTTCACTCTGGCACGTTGCTGCGTCGGTTGCTTCATCGTCGCCGTTTCCTTCCGTTCCTGACTTGTTGTTCTGAGTATACGCTCGGTTTTCTTACAAGAAGGCCGGCTTTCCTGAATTTATGGCCGATGCGGGCTTCGGTAAGCATAAAATAAAATGAGTATAAACTCGCTTTTGGTTTGACGGGTCGCTTTTCCCGGTGTATTCTCGCTCAAGTAATTGAGCAAATACTCATTTTTTGGAGGTTGATTGTGGAAAACATCGGAATGCAAGCGGCGCCGTCGCGTGGCAGAAGGGTCGCGCTGACGGTGGCCATGTGCCTGGGCATAGCGCTGGTGATGCTGGACACCACCATTATGAACATCGCCCTGCCGGCCATGCAGCACGGGCTGGGCGTGGGCCTCGGCCGGCTCTCGTGGGCGCTGAACGTCTACACCATCATCGTGGCTACCTGCACCATACCGTTGAGCCGACTGGCCGACATCTACGGACGCGGAAGGCTCTTCGTCGTGGGCCTGCTCCTGTTCGGCGCGGGAAGTCTGATCGCCGGGATGGCGCCGGGCTTCGGCGTGCTCATCGCCGGACGCGTTGTCTCCGGGCTGGGTGCGTCGGTGCTGCTGCCCGTCGCCAACGCGCTCGGTATCTCCGCATGGGTCGTCAAGGACCGTGTCAAGGTCGTCGCCGCGCTTGGCCTCACCCAGGGAGGTGCCGCCGCCGTCGGCCCGACCGTGGGTGGAATCGTCACCGATCGGCTCTCGTGGAACTGGATCTTCCTGGTCAACGTCCCCATCGTCGCCGTTGCGCTGATACTTTCGTTCTTCGCCCTCGATCTGAAAGGCGAGAGTCGGATCCAAGCCCGTATCGACTGGCTTGGTAGCATCGTGTCCATGGCCGGCCTGTTCGTCGTCACCTTCGGGCTCATCGAGTCCAAGAACTGGGGGATGGCCGATCCGCGCGTCTGGATGTGTCTTGGTGTAGGTGTTGTGGCTGTGGTCCTGTTCGTGCTCGTCGAACGCCATGTGTCCTCGCCGATGGTCGATCTGCGTCTTTTTCGGTTCCGCCAGTTCACCGCCGCCGCGCTGGTTGCCCTCATCGCCCAGTTCTTCTACATAGGCGTATTGGTCATTCTGCCTACCTTCTTCACCGCTGTGCAAGGCAGAAGCGAGCTGAACGCGGCGATGATCCTGCTGCCTATGTCGCTGACCGTCTTCGCGTTTGGCGGGTTTGGCGGGCTGGCCATCAACAAGCTTGGTCCGCGCCTCCTTGTTCTGGCGGGACTGTTCGCCGTGCTTGCCTCATATGTGCTATTGGCGATTGTGAATCCCGCGAGCGTGACGGCCATGGCCCTCGCGGCTCTCGTTCTAGGTGTTGGCTTCGGCGTCATTGCCGGACCCATCAACGTGCTCGCCGCCTCAAGCTTGCAGGGCGAGCTGTTGACCGCCTCCCAGAGCGTGATCAGCGTCGTCCGCCAGATCGGCTCCGTGCTGGGCGTCTCCGTCTTCGTCTCCATGACCACCCGTAACATCACGGCTCTGCCGACGCACACCCCGCAGGCCATGACCGGCGCCTACATCGGCGTCTACCGGATATGGATACCCGTGCTCGCGCTTTGCCTGCTTCTTGCGCTTCTGTTCCCCAGAAAACGTGACTACCTGCTGGGTCAGGCTGCCGGTAGCCGGTAACGTCTGTGTGCTCATGGGAGCATAGGATTCACGGGTCGCGCGGATCTGGTTCGTGCGACCCGTGAATCGTTGTGTTGTGTGGCGCCTTTGGTGGGGATTTGTGTCAATTGCTGAATGGGTGGAAAGCGTCAAATGGCTGGAGGGGAATGGATGCAAACTTAGGTGGAGTCGTTTGGTGAGGCTCTGCGTGTATGCGGGCGAGCGTGTGAGTTTGTGTGGTCGCCGCATCTTTAATGTCTGGCGTATCCCGACAGCACGGTTTGAATTTTGGGCATGAGCGTATGGATGAGTTTGAGATTCGCGGCGAACACCGCGAGCGATGCGGCTTGCCAGAGCAGGTAGGTCGGCCATCCCGATTGTTCGATGCGCCAGTAGGCGACGATGAGCCAGGCCATGAATGGCATCTGGATCAGGGCGGTGATGACGCCGGGGATATAGCCGTGCGCCAGCGGGCAGGCGAGGACGTGCACGATCAGATGAAAGGTGTAGGCCACGCAGCTTGCCAGATACAAGGTGGTTCCACCGGTGAGCTTACAAACGATAGAAACGACCACGAGCAGTACCATTTCCTCGGCGACACCGGAGCACAGCGCCGGGCCATCGGTGACGGCGCCGAACGCTCGACGTTTGATGGGGTTCGTGCTGCTCGATTCCCGCTGCTTCCACGCGGGTACCATGATCATCTCTTCGAAGTCGTGCAGGACGAAGGCGATGGGTAGGATCCAGAAACTCAAAAAAATCGACATGACATTGCCTTTCCGCTTAGGGTAATATTTGTTACCCTATGAAGGTAGGGCGCTCGCAGGGTAAGCGTCTACTGGATGACACAGATTCATATGAGGTGTCACCCTATTGGGCGGAGTAATCGGGGTTGTATGGTCGATAGTGGAATCAACGTCGAAGACCGTATCGTCGACGCGCTGTTTGCGAAATTGGAAACGAATTCTTTTGCGTCCTTGACCGTCTCCGAACTCGCCGCTGCGGCAGGAATCTCGCGCAAGACGTTCTACCGTCATTTCGCTGATAAAGCGGACGTAGTGCGTCGCTACCTTGAGGGACTGATGTCGGGATTAGTCGATGAGGACGAGCAAATGGGCGATATGGCCTTCGTCCAGGGAATCCGGCATTATTTCGTGTATTTTCAGGCCCGAGCGCCTCGTCTGCGGTTGCTGCGGAGCAATGGGTTGCTGGACCTGGCCCTGCCGATTCAGAACGACGTGTTCACCAGACGCTTTCCTCAGCTGAACCTTCCGTGGCATGGGCCTGAGTTGGGCGATGAGCGGCTGGCTGATCTGTTCGTCGTAGGCGGTCTGTGGAATGTACTCGCCAACAGCCTCGATGCCGATCCTCCGGTTGATCCGAAACGTCTGGCCGCCACGCTTATGTCGCAAGTGGCCAAGCGCACCAGCAAGCTGAGCTGAATAGAGATAATTTGACAACCATGGTTGATGACGGTATGCGGAGATGGCCGGCGCGATGATTCGACCGGTTGGCGGCTGGCTTGCGTTGAACTTGCTTTCTGGATATGTCGGCACGTTCCTGTGTGCACAAAGTATTCTGCGTCGTTTCAAGATTTATTGCGGTATTCGTCCTTGAGGATGCCGAAAAGCCGCTCGGGGCTCAAGTCGCAGCCGTTGTCGAGCCACTTCTTGATGATCGCGGTGATGCCTGCTCTGAAGAAGGTTCTGTGGTAGTCGATGTCGCCGGAAGGGTAATATTTTTTGGCGAGTTTGGTGTCGTATCGGCTGGGCTGGAGTTTTAGGTCGAGTCCCATCTTGAAATAGGCGCGGTAGAAGTCCTGGTGGTCCTTGATGTGCGCGAAAAGCTTGGAAAAATCGTTTGAGTTGTATCCTCGGGTTTCCTCATCGGCGTAAATGCGGTGCAAGGCGCCGAACATCCGTTCGCCAATCGCGTCCATGAGGTCTTTGATGTCCGTATAGTTCGCGTAGAAGGTGCTCCTGTTCACTCCTGCCCTTTTGCAGATTTCGGTGACGGAGATTTCCTCCGTGTCCTTGTGCCGCAACAAGGCGATGAAGGCGTTTTCTATTTTTCGCAGCGATTCCTGTTTTCGCTTATTTCCTTTGGTGTTCAAGCCGTCTTCCCCATTACTCCAACGGTTTGGGCGAAACTGTCGGTTGTCGGCCGCCGTTCCGCCCGTTATGCTGGCTCCATATTAACCCAACAGGTGTCGGGTATTTTGCGCACGGTAGGAAGGACAATGATGGCCAAGTCAAAACTGGTGAAGGCGAACAAGAAGATTGCTCAGGCGGCTCATGCTGGCTTTCACAAAATGAGCGATACGGTGACCGGTGCTCACCAGCGTATCGCGGACGGTTTCGTCGACCAATACCTTACCAAGGATGGGGAGAGCGTCGCTGATGCCCATGTCAGACTACGCCGTGAGCGCGAGGACAGGCGTAAAGAACACGACGAACAAGAAGCTGCGAAACGCAGGGACATTGAGCGGCGGCATCATAATCATCAGCATTAGATCCGCATCAGGCTTGGCTCTGACGTGGCATACGGTTGTTTTCGCGTCAGAGCCAAGCCTTTATAGCTTTGTAGAGGGTTGCCGCCGCTTGGTTTATACGGGAATCCTCTACTTGTTTCTCCACTACTTCAATGGCGGGGTGGTGGTGCCGGCGAGCGGCTTTTCGCCTGGCCTGGCGAGCGGGCCGACCAGCTCGTGGGCGGTGTAGGGTTCTTCGAGATAGGCGATGTCGTCATCGGTAAGCTTGACATCGAGGGCGGCGACGGCTTGGTCGACGCGTTCGGGGGAGTTACAGCCGACAATGGGGGCGGCCGGGCCGTGCGCCCACTGCCAAGCCAGAGCGATCTGGGCCATACTCACGCCATGACGTTCCGCGAGTTCGGCGACACGGTCGACAATCGGCTGGTCAGCCGCGCGGTCGGAATCGTATTTGCTGTGTTCAACCCTGTCGGTCCTACCGCGCAACGAGTCCGAATCCCAGCTCTTGCGCGCGAGATGGCCGGAAGCCAGCGGGCTGTAAGCGGTGGGAATGGCTCCGTACTGCCGGGCGACGGGAATGAGCTCGCGCTCGTCCTCGCGGTAAATGAGATTGTAATGGCACTGCACCGTGGAGAGCTTCGTCCAGTCGTTGCGTTCGGCCACGGCCTCAAGGTTGTGGTACTGGTAGCCGTACATCTCGCTGGCGCCGAGCGCGCGTACCTTGCCTTCGCGTACGAGGCTGTCGAGTGCCTCCATGGTTTCTTCGATGGGTGTGTCGTAATCGAAGCGGTGCAGGATATAAAGGTCGAGATAGTCGGTATCAAGGCGCCTCAGGCTGCCTTCGACCTCGCGTTTGATTGCGGCGGCGGACGAGTGCCCTTCGTTGAAATACACTTTGCTGGCCAGTACCACCTTCTCGCGCGGAACGTTGAGGTTCCGAAGCGCCCGGCCGATGTATTCCTCGCTGGTGCCGCGCGCGTAGCAGTTGGCCGTGTCGATGGCGTTGACGCCGAGTTCGAGGGCGCGGGCGATGACCGCCTGCGTTTTCTCTTGGTCGAGCGTCCAGACGTGTTGGGCCGGGTCGGGTTCACCGAAGGACATGCCTCCGATGAACATCGGGGAGATCTTTATTCCTGAAGTTCCTAGATCGATGTATTCCATAACGTTCTTCTTTCCTATATTGTTGATATTCGATGTTGCTTTGATCAAAGTCGTCGAGCTCGGCCTATTTTGCCGATTTCCAATGGCTGAGCGTCTTGACCTTTTCCTCGGCTATCGCCCCGAGCCTTGAGGATTCAGCCTCGTCACCGGCCGCCACTGCCTGCCAATAGTTGATTTTCAGAGTGACATATTCCTCGCGGGCCTTCAGGAAGTTGCGTTCCTCGGTCAGCCGACGTTTTTGGTCGCGCAGCAGCTCGATTTCGGTCGGCGCACCTTCCTGCCCGCGCTTTCGGTTGGCCATGTACTCCTTCATCTTCGCCAGCGGCATGCCGGTCGCCGACAGGCAGGAGATGATGAGCAGCGCCTGCAGATCGTCGTCGCTGTACGCGCGATGGCCGGTGTCGGGGTCGCGGGCGATGGGGGCGATGATGCCGACGTCCTCGTAGTAGCGCAATGTGCTTTCGGACAGGCCGCAATAGAGCGCCGCTTCGCCGATGGAATGCCAAGTCTGATTCATGACTTTCATCGTATTGACTTCGAGCGCTTGAAGTCAATACAGTAAGTGCCCAACAAGCCGATTGCCCTAATTAATAGCGGTTATGCCGGCGTGAATGGTAACGAAGGAGTGACAATATGAGTGAGCGAAAAACCATGAAAGCGGCCATTTTCGAAGGGACAGGAAACATTGCGGTGAAGGTTTTGCCGCGTCCGCAGCTCAAAGACGACAGCGACATCATCATTCGTGTGGTGTGTGCCTGCGTGTGCGGTTCCGACTTGTGGTTCTACCGGGGCCTGAGCGAGCATGGGCAAGGCGAGCAGGTTGGCCATGAGGCCATCGGCGTTGTAGATGAGGTCGGTTCCGGCGTGCAGAGCGTCAAAACCGGGGATTTCGTCATCGTACCGTTCCCGTACAGCTGTGGTAAGTGCCCGGTGTGCAAAGCCGGCTTCGAATCGGCATGCCCGAATGGTGGGTTCTTCGGTGGCGGCGACTTGGGATGCCAGGCCGAGTTCCTGCGGGTCCCGCAAGCGGATGGCACCGTGGTGAGGGTCGATGAGCCGGATGGTGGTTTTGATGACGCGATGCTGGCGTCTTTGACCACACTATCTGACGTTATGGCCACCGGTTACCATGCCGCGGCCAGCGCGGAAGTCAAACCGGGAGACACGGCGGTTGTCATCGGTGATGGCGCGGTCGGCCTGTGTGGTGTCATCGCGGCGAAGCTGCGCGGCGCGACCCGTGTCATCGCGATGAGCCGCCATGAGGATTGATCCGTGTTGGCCCGTGAATTCGGTGCCACCGATATCGTTCCCGAGCGCGGTCAGGAGGCCATCGACAAGGTCCTTGCCATGACGGGCGGTTACGGCGCCGACGCGGTGTTGGAATGCGTTGGCTCTGGTCAGTCGTTCGCCACCGCGATGGGGGTCGCGAGACCCGGTTGCGTCATCGGACGTGTCGGCGTGCCCCATGACGAGAAGATCGAGGGGGACACCATGTTTTACCGCAATATCGGGCTGCGCGGCGGTTCCGCTCCGGTGAGGACCTACGACAAGGCATTGTTGGTGAGCAAGGTCCTGAACGGGGATATCAATCCTGGCAGAGTCTTCACCGCTGAATTCGACATCGACCATATCGCCGATGCCTATCGGGCGATGGACGAGCGTCGCGCGATCAAGTCACTGATCAGGTTCTAGGAAAGAAGAGAAAATAGCATGACATCTACATTCACCAACCCAAGCCCGTTCCCGTTGGGGCGTCCCAACGATGCGTACGCAAAGTATTTCGAAGGCCAAAGCCATCTCGCCTCACTTGGCGGCGATGGCAACGTGTCTGTAAGCAACGTAACGTTCGAGGCTGGTTGCACCAACCATTGGCACATCCATCACAACGCCACGCAGGTGCTGATTGCCGTAGGAGGCCGCGGCTACTGCCAGTTCGAAGGCGAGCCGGTGCGTCAGCTTCGCCCCGGCGACGTGGTCGTCGTGCCGCCGGAGACCAAACATTGGCACGGCGCGAGTCCCAACGAGCCGTTCGCACATGTCGCGGTCATGGTGCGGCAGGAGGGTGCCAGCAACGAATGGCTCGAACCCGTCGACACGGAGAAGTATCGGCAATTACGCTGAGCGGTGCCATAAACAGTACTCATTTTATTAATCACAGAAAAGAGATAACCATGGCAATCAAACAGACGGCAGGGCACGACCAGTTGGGCGACTTCGCCCCGCAATTCGCGCATTTCAACGACGATGTGCTCTTCGGCGAGGTATGGGCCGACGAGCAGAGCCTGTCGGCGCACGACCGCTCGATGATCACGATAGCGGCGATCATTGCGATGGGTGCGACCGAGCAGCTCGACGCGCATCTGAACATGGGCAAGGCCAACGGCATCACCGCCGACGAGATAGCCGCCGAGATCACGCATCTGGCCTTCTATGTCGGCTGGCCGAAGGCTTGGTCGACCTTCAACCGCGCCAAGCAGGTTTGGAAATAAGACGAGGCAACCCTCAACTCAGACGGTCGTTATGCGGTAGATTAGGGGAGCTGATTTGCCCGCATAGTGTTCCGTCTCGAGGCCGTCGAGAACTACTATGCTCATAGATTTATCGGCTGTTTCTCTTGTAAGGGCAGATGCTTTATGGCGCTATGAACGGCATCGTGTCTTATCTCCGGTCTCGTCAGAGGTGTCAGGCTGAGTTGATGGCGTGAATGCGTTATGCTGGGATGTAATCGGAACATCCATCATCTTTGAGGGAGATTGACTGTGACTGGCATCGAAAAACGTGCACAGGACGTGTATCAGGCCGTCCACTCCACGGAGATGGAAGGGCAGCATGTCGATGAGCAGTTCATGGACGATGCGAAGGAATATATTTTCGGCGATATTGACATCGATGAATGGGAGCAGCGTACCGAGCAGCGCATTCGCAAGGAATTCGCTCATGTCTAAGGATGCGTTTGTCGATCCTTACCTGATTGCCGGCACTGATGTGCTGGTCAATCTGGTCGGGGCGAAGACACAGTCCGAACTGATGAGGGCGGAGCCGTTGCTGGTCACTCTCGCAAGTACCCGTTTGCGTGGCGAGCGGATGGCTGTCGAGGGAACGATCGCTCAACTTCAGGAGATTCACAAGGCCTTATTCAGGAAGGTTTATCCATGGGCGGGCGAGTTTCGTACGGTGGATATATCCAAGGGCGGCTCGACGTTTTTGCCGGTTGCATTCCTTGAGACCGGGGCACAATATGTTGAGTCTGTTCTGCATGAGGATGATATGTTCAGGGGAATGGATCGCAGGACGTTCATCGAACGGCTGAGCGTTAATTACGACAATCTCAACAACCTGCATCCTTTTCGTGAGGGCAACGGCCGTGCACAGCGGTTCTTTTGGGAACTGGTCGCCCGGGACGCCGGCTGGTATTTCGACTGGGGACTGGTGACCAAGGAATTCAATGACCAAGCGTCTATTGCGGCCATGCGCAACGACGATCTGTCACTGCTCGAGCGGATGTTCGACACCATCGTCAAACCGTTGAGTGAGCCGCTTGTCGCCGGCCCTGACCCTAAGGCGCTGGGCAGAGGCAAGTATGTTCCTTCGAAGATTAGCAGCATCAAGCTTGATTCTTCCCAATATTCGATATTGTATGAACGATATATTGGCTCGCGAAGGAAAAAGGCAGATGAACCGTACTAATCCGATGTATTGTCTGAAGATTCCTTGTGGTGATGTTTCCAGGCTATTGTCGGTTTCCTGATGGATGGATTGGCATACATTATCGCTGAAAAGAATATTTCTTGATGAGTCTCCTTTAGCGTGTTCCCAGTTTTTGAGCTATGCCTCCATGGTGGGAGCACATTCCTTGATAGTTGGGTGCTCCGGGGCGTGATACCGATTGTGAGCCATCGCGGCAGGTCGCGTAAAGCGAGCCCGTGCCTCCTTGGTTTTGAGTCTGTTGCGGAATTGCCGATCTGGCCTGTGCCTGTGCCTGTTGAGCAGCTTGAGCTTGCTGAGCTGCCTGCGCGGCGGCTGCAGCATCGTTTTGGCTCTTTTGATTTACGCTGGCCGTCACATTATCCATGGCTTTTTGCAGTGGGTCGATTGCCTGGTAATATTCGGCGGAATCTGTTCCGGTAAATGCAGCAGCAGTGTTGATGGCGTTGGTGAGATCAACGCGTGTTTGAGGGTCGGCGACGTTATTGTTCGAAGAGTCAAGCAGAGAATGGGCCTCTGCGACTTTACTGTTCAGCGCAGTTTTTGCACTGTCGAGTTCCTTTTCTTCTTTGGCTTGTTGCTCTTGTTCCTCTTTTTCTCTGGCCTTCTTTTTTGCCTCAGCTTCCTTCTTGGCAGAGGTTGACGTGGAGGTCGAGGCATTTTCGTTTGTTGTTGACGATCCGGAACAGGCCGATACGCCAAAAATCAGAAGCGCTGAAGTGATGGCCGCGATTATTTTTCTATTCATTGTTTACTCTTGTTCTTCGTTGAAAACAGATATGTATGATTACTTGAACAAATCCTGCCAGCCAAAAGTAGTTTTGCGATATACCTTGTTGTAAAGAGCTTTGCGCGGATTCTTGATCCAGCCCATTCCTTTTCTGCCGTAGCCGGGAATGAGGGCTTTTTTAATTTGCCTTTTTGCCTTACCTGTGGTTCGTGCACGGAATGATTTCTTCAAGCTTGGTGTACGCATGCCGAATTTCATGTCGACGCCTTCTTCGACGGGGGTGATTGCTTGCTTGCTGTTCGCTTTATCGCAACAGGTACATGATTATCATACTGTATAAAGTATATAGTATTTTTGGTTAAACGTAACGTTTGACTTCAAGCTGTAAACAACTTCGTTTATCTATGATATTGCGTGAATGGTCGATAAGTTGAATGGTATGGGTTTATATGTGATTTGACCCAACGATACAGGTGTTTTGCGAGCTGCTTTGTGCTTGAGGTGCATGCTTATGGCGATGCGTCCTCACACGATCCGGCGATCGGCGGCCCAGCGGGTGAGCTCAGTGCGGTTGGAGAGCTGGAGCTTTTTCAGCACCGCGCTGACGTGGGTCTCCACCGTCTTGATGGAGATGAACAGTTCCGCGGCGATCTCCTTGTAGGTGTAGCCGCGGGCGATGAGGCGCATGACCTCCTGCTCGCGCTGCGTGAGCTTGTCGAGTTCGTCGTCGTGCTTGGCGGCCCCCGCACCTTGGAAGGTCGAGAGCACGAATCCGGCCAGTTTCGGCGAGAAGACGGCATATCCTTCGTTCACTTGGATGATCGAGGAAATCAGGTCGTCGCCGCTGATGGTTTTGGTGACATAGCCGCGTGCGCCCGCGCGGATGACCGCGCCGACGTCCTTCGGCGAATCGGAGACGGAAAGGGCCAGGAACGCGGAATCGGGGGAGAGCGGGTGTGATTTGAGCAGTATTTCCGCGCCGCCGCCGCCTTCGCCGCCTGGCACGTGGACGTCGAGCAGCACCACGTCTGGCAACGTGGCCGCAATCATCGCCACCGAGCCTTCCACATCGGGTGCCTGACCGACGATGGTGAAATGCGGGCTCAACGTCGCAATCACCCCTGCGCGGAACATCTCATGATCGTCGACCACGGCCACGCGGATGTCGTGGTGATCGTTGAATGGTTGTTGATTGGTGCGTTGCGGGCGTTCGACATTCACTTGGGCGGCTTCCGCTGCTCTGGTGGTAGATGTGTTGCTGTTCATGCTGTTGCCGTTACCTGTCTGTCTCATCCTGTCGTCAATCATATCCGCTTCGTTCTATTGGCATTGCCCGGCGTTTGGAACTTTTTGTTCCATCCGCAATCGTTGTGTATCGTCAATGCTGATATTGCGCCGGTGAAGATTCTCGCCAGAGTGTCGGTTGCGTTCTCTACAAGCGGGTTGCTCATCGTGTGTCCGTCTCTTCATTCGTTTCTTTCGTCGTTGTGCCATCAGCGCTGCCGTTTTCCTTCGGTATCGGCATGGTCATATGCACTTCTGTGCCCCAGCTCGGACGTGAGACGATTTTGACGTTGCCTCCGCGACGCTCGATGCGGCCGATGATGGATTGGCGGATGCCGAGCCGGTCCGGCGGAATGGCGTTCTGATCGAACCCGTCGCCGTGATCGCGCACGAAGACCTCGGCCTGTGCCGCTCCGACCTCGCAATAGACCGAGATCGGTTCCGCTCCATGCTGCACGGCGTTGAGCATCGCCTGCTCGCTGGCGTTCAAAAGCGCATCGGTCTGGGCGCTGGGTCGGGTGTCGCCCACACTCACCACGTCAATCGGCTCGCCGAATTCATCCTCGATATGCGCGGCTATCTCCTTCAGCCCCGAGCTCACCGATCGGTCGGAGGGGATGCGTTCCTGATACAGCCATCGGCGCAGCTCGCGTTCCTGCTTGCGGGCTAGCGTGAACACGGTTTTGGGCTCATCGCTGTGCAGCTGGATAAGCGCGAGGGTCTGCAGCACGCCGTCGTGCAGGTGGGCCGTCATGTCGGCGCGTTCCTCCTCGCGTTCCTTCAGTGCGTGCTCGTGGCTCAGTTCGTGGATGAACCGGTTGGCAAGTGGGATGATGGCCAGCGCCACCCCTGCCAGTAGCGCCACCCCGGCGATTGCGGCGGAAAACGGAAGGTGGTGGCTGAATGTCTCGGAATCGGCGCAAATGAAGTAGCCCAGAGCCATCAGCGCCACGCCGATTAGCAGGTACCGTATCTGTCCGTCCTCGGCGTTGAAACGGATCCAGGCCACACCGATGCCGCAAAGGGCCATGAAAATGCCGAATGTGAGGTCGCTGGGCAGCGGACTGTTTTCAAGAATTACGGCCAGTGCAATCAGTGCGATGCCGGTAAGCGCGATGATCGAGGGTTTTGAAGCGTTCTTGAATGCCTGGGCAAGGTTTTCCGGGCCGTTGCCTGCCTCGTCGCCTTCGGATGTATCGACGTTGGCCGCGTTCGACGGGGAGGAGAAACGTTGTGCTGTTCGTTGCCCGTCGGCATTGGCGGTTTCTGAATCGCCGGCTTGACCTGGTGCCATATTGTTGGCATTGCCATATGACAATGGTGCATGCGCGGCTTGCCAATCGTTCTCGCGCTGTTGCTGCACGGCGGTAAGCGGATCTCCTGCGGGAACGAATGCCCACAAGAAGATATAGGCCGCGATACCGGCGCCGAACAGGAACGTCATTGCTACGAAAGCCAGACGGATCCAAACCACCGGCATGCCCAGATGCAGGCTCAGCCCCCGGCATACCCCGCAGAAGACGCGTTTCTTTTTCGGGCGTAGCAGCGGCAGACGAAGCCTGGGAGTCACCGGGAAGCCACTGGCCGGTGCATACTGATTCCACGTGTAGGCTGGCTGATGCGGTCGGTCGTCTGGCCGGTGATTCGATGACTTCATACCTCCATTGTGCATGATTTTGCAAGGTTCAGGGTGCGTTCGGATAAAAATCAGGGTTAAATCAGGGTGTTCCCTGACCCTTTTGAGCGTTTCGGAATGCTGTAATGGAACCATGAGCAACAACACATACGGCAGCGGCCGCCAACAGCCGACCAACATGAACAATCCCGTGCCTCCCAGTCACGACAAGATCGACCGTTTCTTCGCATGGATTCGCGGCAGTGGCCTGATGCGAGGCAACAACCGCTGGATTGCTGGGGTCTGCGATGGTATTGCGGTGCGTTACGGGCTGAGTCCCGTTTTCGTCCGTGCAGTGGTTGCCGCCTCTACGTTGGCCTTCGGCTTTGGTGCGGCCTTCTACGCGGCGGCGTGGGTGTTGCTTCCCGATTGCCGAGACGGCAGGATTTCCGGCGAGGAGCTGGTGTACGGGCATTGGCAATGGTCATTGCTCGGCCCGATTGTTTTTATGGTCATTGCGTTCTGCTTCCCGGGCATCGGCGTTCTGCTGGCCATCGTCGCGGTGGCGGTGTTGCTGATTATGATCAACAGCCTCGCCAACAAGGCGCAGGAACGACGCGGATTCCCTTTTGCCGATAATGGACAGCAGGGCCGGTATCAAGGTCGGTATCAACAAGGCCAGTATCAAGGTCAATGGCAGCAGCCATCGCAGAGTCAATATCGTCAGTCCGGCCCCATGCCCTATAGCCCGTCCGGCAATACGAACCCGAATTTCTATGCGAATGCGAACCCTGTCCCATATGCTCCGCAATCTTTTGGCCAAAGCCGGAACAACGAGCAAACCCAATCCCAAGGAACCGATGAGGCGACGTTTCGTGAATCGGAAAATATGAAGTCGGATAGCGGCTTTGGCGACTCTCAACAGGGTGATGCCGGCGATGCAGGCAAGGCTTATATGCAAAGCGCGCAGCATCAGCAGTCGAATCAACATGCTGATGGTTCCGACGGCCAGGTTTCCGGACGGTCATGGGCTTCGCCGTTCGTCGCTGGCCCATCGCAGGCTAATGCGGCTCCTCCTACCTATATGGCCGAACCGGCGCAATCTTATCGGGAAAGCATCGTCCAGAACACCGCGAAAACATGGGGGGCGAGACGCGCACGGCGCAAGCCGGCCGGATTCGTGGTTGTCCTGCTTGCGCTTGGCTTCATCCTCCTCTCGGGAGCGTTGGTTGCCATACAGTGCTTCAGCAACGGCGGATACATGGGCACGGTTCTGCAATACGGGACATACTGGATCGGCGGGGTGCTGATAGCGCTCGGCGTGCTCATCGCCGTGCTCGGCCTGACCGGGCATCGTGCCGGAGGCCTGCATCCTCTGGTCTGGATTGCGGCGTTCGTGGCGGTTGTTTTCCTTATTGGCAATATCGGCTATTCCGTAGTACTGACCGAATCGGAACAGCAAAGCCAAGGCTATCATCAAGTTGATGTCAGCGGTTTCAAAGCCATCGATGCCGGTAACGACCAGCAGCTTAAAAAACTGACGCACGGGACCGCGATTAAAGGCCACAGGCTCGATGACGACGCGGTCAACATCGACTTCAGCGATTACGCCAAGACACACAGTACCCACGATGTCACGTTGAAGGACGGCAGCACCGTCAAGTCCGGTTGTCCGACCGGAACGATCCATTTGACAGACAGGAAGACGACGGTGTTCGTCACTTTGCCCGCAGGCTGCTCGTACCGGCTCAGCCACGGCACCAATGTGGATTTGCATGCCCAGAACCAGAAGCGTCGTGAAGACTCGAAAACCTCGAAGCCGGACATTTCCGCAAAGCACAGCAGGTCTGATGACGATGAATCCGACGATGAGGATGAATGCGATGAAGCTGACGGTTGTGAAACAGATGACGATGACGATGATTACATCGGCGACGACGACAGCGACTATTATGACGGGACCGCTGACGGAAGTTGGGATTACCGATTCTGCTATGGCTTCTGCGATGGCAATCTTGTCATGGGTTCATGGGTTGGCGATGACCTGGCGACCGGCACGAAATCATTGGGCAGCGGATATGTTGCCATCAGTCGTGCCATGCAAGTCGGTTTTGGCGGGATGAGTTATCAGCGCATCGGCTACGGCAGCGGTTATGGCAACGATCAAGACTACCAATGGTATACGGAGACGAAGAAGATGCCGAAGAACGGGCCGGAGCTTACCGTTGACGCCCCCTATATCGTCGAAGGACGCGTGACGGTGCAGTATCCTGCCGAAAGCACGGTGCCGAGTTATGCGCAATTCGTCAAAGGCAAGACAACGGGAGCATGGAGGCGATGACGATGAGTGACGAATCGAATGAGGAGAACGAAATGACGAACCCTGCAACCGACAATGACATGATTGATACCGTCGCTATGCCGGCTTCGATTGATGGTTCCGATACGGTTGAAACCAAACATGGCGATTGCTTAAACGATGATAATGCCGCGAATGATGCGTCGATGGCGTCGGAAACCGAAGGCGAAGGTGGAACTGGTAACGCAGCTGAGACGGAAGTCGGAACGAAAACCTGGACGCAGTCGGGCGACGCTACCTCGCAGATGCCGCCACAGAACGGGTATGTGCCGTCTTCGGACTTTGATGCCGATGGCGCCGCCTCCTCTGGCACCTACGTGCGTGTGCCGCGTGACGTGCCGCCGCGGATGCCGAAACCGCAACCGCCGGCCGGTCCCAGCAAAGCGACCATCGTGCTGAGCCTGCTGCCGCTGTTTCTGGGAGCATTGATGCTGTTCATCGGTTCGGCGTCCCCGATGGTCTTCGCGTCGATACCCGGTGGTGTCGATGTGCGCTCGCTGATTGCCATGGCCATCGTCATGCTGGGCGCGTTACTGATTGTGCTGGCGGCGTTGCTCGGTTTGGCGTCGCTGATTCATCGGTTCGCGGCCAAGCGAAGGGCAAAGGCGCGTTAAAGGGTGTAGAGCCCGAAAAATGCCAGCATCGTCAGCGAGAGCACTGCGGCGGCAGTGCAGAATACGGCAACGGCGACATGTGAGGGGCTCCAGAAGCCTTGCACATGGTCGCTTTGCCGGTGACTGTTGCCACGCGAACCCCAAAGCTCCATGAAAAGCCACGTCAACAGTGCGGCATTGACCAGCGCGATGACATGCAGCACCGCCCAGCCCCGGCCGAGCAGTGTGCCGCTTATGGTGAGGGTCAGCGCGGATTTCGCGGCGATGGCGACGTAGGCGAAGAACGCCACGAGGCCTAAGATCGCACAGCAGCTGTTCAAGGCCAGGGCCGCTGTGAGACGGTGCGGGAATCGGCCGTATAGGTTGCCGTGCTCGCTTGTTCCGGCTCCGGCGCTTTGCTTCGTTGGCGACGATAGCTTCGTTGGCGACGATAGCTTCGTTGGCGACGATAGCTTCGAGGTGCCTCTATCGGAAGCGGTTTTCCCGTATTTCGGTTTTGATGCCGACCCGATGACCGGGTTCCCTTGTTTCCTGCTCGTGCCAAGCAAAAACGCGGAACCTTGTTCGTCTCGTCGGCTATGTTTCGTCGAGCGCCTGACGGAAAGGAACAGCCCGACAGCTCCCGCGATTACGGCACAAGCCACAATCGAGACCAGCAGCGTCAATATTGTGCTCAGCGATCGAACCAGTCCGGGCCTGACGGCTGTGGGAACGCCGAATCGTTGATGTGGCTGGCTCCCGGCGATTTGCGGCGTAACCCAATCGTCGGCTTTCGTGCCGTCGGCGATGGCGTTGGTCCAATTCTCGAGATTGTGGGTATAGTGCGAGTCGAGCGGCAGGCCAGGCGCGGAGGTGTGTGCGCCGACGCGCATCTGGTGGTTGGCACGGTAATAACGCACGAGCACGTTGTCGTTGCCGGACGAGCCGGCGCCATCGATGATATCGGTCGCGCCCTGCTCGATAGGCATGGAAAGGTCATCGGTGCCGAAGCTGACCAACAGCGGCATCGTGAGGTCTTTCAGGTAGCGTTGGCCCGGAAAATCCGCATATTGCAGCCCGAGCGGGGAGAAATCGAGTCCGACGAACTTGTCGATATCACGGTTGAGTCCTTTGGGTGCTCCGATGTAATCGACGTAGGTGTTGGCGGCCATGGTCATCTGCCGGCGCCCGGAAACCACCGGCGGCGAGGTCAGCATCATGAAGGGAATCACCCCGGGGTGGCGGTACGCCATCGCCTCGGCGATCCATGTGCCCTCGGATTCCGCGTAGATGCCGGTATGCGCCGGATCGACGTCGGGTTGCGTTCGCAGGGTGTGCAGCGAGGTCATGTAGTCTTCGGCCATCGCGTAATAGTCGCGGTGGAACGTGGTGTAGGTATCGAGCCGTTTGTCGGGCACAAGCGTGACGATGCCCGCCGAACTCAGGGCTGAGGCTATGTCGCCGTAGACCTCGCTGGCTTTGCCGGTGCCTGCCCCGTGGATGAATAATGTCGCAGGCCTTTTACCGGGCGCGCCGAGCGGAGATCGCAGGATGGCGTTGATGGTGACGTTCGCAGTGAGCCTGATCCGCAGGTTTTCCGCTTTCACCTGATAGGTGCCTTCCTGAGCGGTTTTCAGCACGCCTTTGGCGTTAGGATCGGTGCCGATACCGGTTTTGCGGTGGCTCTGTTGCGTGCCGGAGTCCGATGGCTTGTCGGCGCTGTTGCTGTTCGTCGGGGTTCCGGTGATTTTCCCTGCTTGAATAGCTGTGTGATGAGGATGGGTGTTGCTGATATCTCCTGCCGGTGCGCTCATGCCTGCTGTGTTGCGGGCCTGTATGGCGGGATCGGCTGAGGCCACGCTGATATGCCGCGTCAACGGCTTTACGTCCCATTGCGGCATCATCGCTATTCCCAGCCCTGCCAGAACCGTGACAAGCACGACAAAGACGGCCAAAGAGGGGAGAAATCGTTTCAGCAATCGCATGCGTGCCACTCTAACGCACCGCTCATATCTTTATGTCTACTGCCGCAATTCCCATGCAATTCCTACTGTTGCAACGCCTCGGCGTCATCGAGCGACTTGAATCCGCCGAGCAGCACGGTGTTGCGGATGGTCTCTTCGGTGAGGTTGCGATCGGCGTCGGCGAGCTGCGCGATGAAGTCCTGATACAGGCTAAACGTCTTATCGGAATACGTGCCGAGTTCGCCGCGCAGGTAGGTTTCGAACGACGTGTTTTCGTGGGTGTCCTCGCTGGTGTGCAGCACGCGCATCTCACGGCCGAGTTTGGGGTAGCGACCGCGAAAATCGTCGGCCCAAGCCACTTGCTGCGTAATCACCTTTTCCTGCGCCGCCACGCGTTCTGCGGAACGCGCCGGGACGTACGGCTCGATGTTGGCGTGGTATTCCTCCGGCCAGGTCGAGATCATCATGCGCCCGTATTTTTCGGTGATGAGGTTGCGGCCGATCCTGTCCGCCTCGTCGAGGTCGTCGGCATAGCTTTCCAGCAGCGGCACGGGCCAGGTGGCGAACTGGCTGAAGCGCATCTGGTGGAAGGTAGGCCAGTTGCCTTGGCAGGCCGCGCGTCCGCCCTCGTTGTCCGTCTTCTGGAACTGGTCCCATTCGTGCCTGACCACCCGTTCCATCAGGTCGATTCTCGCCTGATCTTCCGCCGAAACGTTTTCCGGTGTCTCTTGATTTGTTGTGTTTTCGGTCATTGTTGCTCTTTTCCTCGTTATGCCCGTTTCGCCCGCCGTTATTGGTTCGTTCGTTAATGTGCTGCTACCAACTCTAGTAGTGTCGGCAGGTCATTTTCGCTTTTACGCGTTTACAGGCTGTGCAGTACCGGATTGTCACTGCCGATGTGCGCCTCGACGTACGGTCGCTGCCACTCCAGGAATTCCTCGTCACTGTTGGTCAGGCCCTCGGCCTTGAGCTCCGCGACGGTTTCGGTGCAGATGTGCTCGATGGTGTCTTGTATCTGCTTCTGCGCCGGAGCGGAACCCTTGCCGCCCTCACCGAATCCGGAGCCGCCGAAGCAGGCCGCCGAAGAAAGGCGCAGGACGGTTTCAAGCTGTTCGCAGACATCCGGCAGGACGGTCGACATGCGTCCGGAAAGCCGGCGAAGCGCCGCGAACTGCCATTTGTAGTAGGGCATGTATCCGGCGCGGATGGGTTCGTTCAACAGGAAGACGAACGAGCAGACGTTCGTGGTGAACTCGCGGATGGAGAGCCATGCCGCCGCCCCGTCGCCACGTTTGAGCATTCGCGGCAAATTGTATTGCCCCGCCTGTGCGATCATGCCGAGTCGGCGGGAAATAAGGGAAAGCCGCACGTCGTCGGGCATCATTTTGAAGCCTTGTCGCGTCTTGGAAACGGCGCCGAGCGGGTCGGCGAAGATCTCGCCGTTGGTCGCCGCGGCGAGTGTGGGTTCGTCCAGCAGCAGCCATTCGTGCGGTTTGTCGTTGCTGGGCGCTGCCGGGTAGCCGGTGATGGATGCGAAGAAATCGCCGATGCGGAAAACGCCGGTACGTCGTGAGCCACCCTGTGCCCGTGCCGTGGATTGCCGCGGACCGAAGCCCATGAACTCCTGAGGCAGCGCCTCGTAATCGGCCTGCAGATGCTCGCCGATGGCGTCGTAATCCTCGTCGGTGAGCCACAGGCAGAAGCCGGGACCGAAGTCGTGGTCCTGCGAGTATCGGTCGTCGAAGCCATAACATTCCGAGCCGTGCCCGACCAACCCGGCTGCGATGCGCCCTTGGTATTCCGGGTATTTCTCCGCGATCATCGGCTTGCCGTAGGTCTGCCAGTAGGAGCGTGCGAGTTTGAGCCCGGAGATGGCCGGTTTGGTCGTTGCCGTTGTGCTGGTGGAAGTAGGGGAATTGTTATTCCCGGAAGTTGCCACAGCTTCCTTTTCGGTTTGTGAGGCCGTTGCGGGAGTGGCGGTATTATTGCTCGCTGTGTCGGTATTTTCCTGCTGATTGGCATCTTTATCGGATTGTGATTGGCCGGTCTTTTCCTCAGCTTCCCTTGCCGCGCGTGCAGTTTCCTCGACCTGAGCGAGATTCCTCGCGGTGATGCGGTAGTAATCGGTGTCGGTGCCGTAGCATTCCTTGATGACATTGAGCGCCTGACGGTAGGAGTCGATGGACTTGTCGAACAGTCCTGCCGCGAAGCAGGTCTGCGCGTATCCGGCCAGTGCCGAGGCGAAGTGGGCGCTGTGCTCAAGATGCCCGTTCCGATAGATTTCCAGCGTTTTCAGGGAGTGCTTCATCGCCTGATCGAGCAAGGAGTCAACGGTTTCGGAAGTCTCTGAATGGTTCTCAGATTTCCCGGTGGCATCCGTGTCTGCGTCCGCTTGCGATTGTGGCGTTTCCGTTGGCTTGCTCGCTTTGTCCTGCCCGCCTTGTGCCGCTTCGCTCGCCCGTTGCAGCAGCACCAGCGCAAGGTTGGTATGCGTGGAGGCCACGTCGATATCGGTTTGTGGATTGGTGCTTGAGGCCTCGAGAATGGAAAGCGCCGTTTCCAGTTCGCGTTGCGCCGCCTCCAGCTTTCCGGTCTCGCTATACAACATGGAAATATTGTTGTGTAGCGCCGCCATGCGCCGGTCGGTGGGTTTGAGCGTCTTCTTTGCCGTTGCCAACGCCTGCTGGTACAGGTCTGCGGCCTGGTCGTACTGCTTGGCCGCACGCATCCCGGTCGCCGCGTTGATCAGCGTGGTGGTCCACGCTTCCGTGCCTTCGATGCCCATTTTCAACCCGAGTTCCAGCGCTCGCTGAATGACCCACTGGTTGTCCTTGTGTTTCCCGTGCGAACGGTAGAAGCCCATCGTCTCGTTCAAGACGGTCAAGAGTCCCGCGTCATCGCCGGCGTTCTCGGCGTCCGCCATCGCCTGTTTCAGGTACGGTTCGGCCTTGTCGCGGGCGACGTGGGCGTCGAAGAGGGCGTCGAGCCCCTTGAGGAATTCGTCGGTGTCGAAGGTCGTGTTGGTTGCGGGTGCGGCCGCGTTGTTCGGATCGCTGGCATCGTTTTCGGGTTCTTCGGAAACCGAGGAATGTGCCTTGCTGAAAGCCCTCAAAAGCTCTTCGGGCGTCTGGCCCTGCGCGTTGTCGTCCATGACTGCTCCTTTGTCGTTTGCTGGTTCCAAGTCTATTGCCGGCGATGATGTCCACGACTCCGGTTTTATGTGAGCTATGTCACATAATGGTTTGGATGGTTGATGTCTGTATCGAATGCTGTTCGCCAAGGCTGAGGCGTTGACGTTGTGACGGCCGATTGTTGTGATTCCGATTTTGCCGGTCCATGCCATATCTGCAGCGTCGTGAATCAAACGTATTGGTGATCTGCCTGGTCGAACATCCCGACGAAGTGTCCGTGATGGTTTCGACGAACCGGCACGCTAGACTGACCGGTAGTATGCGAAGAGGTCTTGGTGCGGCGATGGCCGTGAGACGGTAGGGGAGCAGTGGTGAAAGCTGAAGGAATCGTTCGGTCCGGCAGGTCGTCGGTGGTTCGGGAGTTGTCGGTGGATGCCGCAACCGGATTGCATGGCGGCGATGCGAATAATGACGCTGCCGGCCAAAGCGTGCGGGTCGGCGGCGGATCGAGCGGCAACGGCCTGCTGTCGGCACTCCGAAACTTCTTGCGGCCTTCAAAAGTCGGTCTGCTGATTCCTGCCGTACTCGGGTTCATGGTCGCCTGTTCGAGCCAGGCCGCACAGTTCGGCTGGGTTCCTTTCGACCATGTCTATCTGTATCTGCAGGCGGTCTGCTATGCGCTGCTTTTTGCGATGCTCTATATGGTCGCGTTCCGCGGGGTGGAATTTGCGAGAACCCGTGTGTTCGAAAGTTCCGGGAACAAGGCCGCTGACAGGAGTACGAGTATAGAAGCCGGCTCGAATGGCGTCGATGGCAATGGGTGCAACGCAATGGTGACGCTCCGTGAGCCTTCGTCGGCAAGGGGCGGCAATGACGGTTCGTCAACTGCGATAATCCGAAAATCGGCATCATTTGTAGGAGGCGGTGCCGTCCATGCAGGTCGACTTCAGGATAATCGCGAGAACCCGGATGATGAGGGTGCGATGTCTGCTTCCTCTGTGGCGCGAACCCCGCACAAGCGTTTCGCCGCAGTCCGCCGTTATTTCCACTTCCGCTATGTCGAACGTCCTTCCGCCATCGCCGTCGATGCGTCGATATTGCTGTGTTGTTGGCTGCCGTATATTATTTTGCTGTTTCCCGGCGTGATTCATTTCGATACCGGCGACCAGATCGCGGAATATTACGGGATGCCGCTGTATGGCATGAACGCGGGCAAGATCTGGGACCATCACCCCTTCCTCGACACCTATCTTTACGGTTGGTTCGCCTCGATCGGCAAGACGCTGTTCGGCAATTACAACATTGGCATGTATATATACGCGCTTTTGCAGGCCGTAGGGTTCGCTTTCGGCGTCGCGTGGATGCTGGCGTACCTCGGCAGAACCGACCTCAATCGCAGGGTACTGCACGGTTGCGCCGCATTCTTCTGCTTCTTCCCGGTGGTGCCGATGTGCGTCATGTCCATCGCCAAAGACACGACCAGCGCGATGTTTTTCGTCCCTTGGGCGATTATGTATTGCAAATTGGTCGATACCAAGCTTCAATTATTACGTAACCCGTGGTTCGTCGTGGCGTTCGCATTTGACGGACTGCTGGTGGCGCTGACCCGCAAACTCGGTCTTTACGTCATCGTGCTGTGTCTGCTGGCGCTGGTTGTCGGCAAGTTTCGGGCGTTGCTCAAAGCGGCCGCCGTCGCACTCGCTGTGGTGCTGTTCGTCATCGTTGATATGGCGATACCGAAATTCGCCTTTCAACGTATCAACGTGGTGCCGGGCACGCCGGAAGCCGCGCTCGCCTTGCCGATCCAGATGATGGCCCGTGCCGCGCACGACCATCCCGACGATATCAGCGCGTCGGACCGCGACGCCGTCGACAACTACATCGAATATTCGTGGGATGAGATCAGCCGGAACTACGACCCGTGGCTTGCGGTGCCTGCCATCGGCTGGACAGTCAAGGGCAAGGTCCCGATCTCCCGGTTTGCCAAGGCTTGGCTCGATGTCGGTCTGCGCCATCCCGATTCATATCTGCAGGGCTTCTTCTGCCTGGAAGCCGGATGGATGACTTTTGATGCCTTTAGTGTCAAATACCAGCCCATCCCCAAGCCGGTTTCCGTGGTGATGCTGCCGATGACCACTTCCGACACGGCCTCCTACACCTACGGCGTGCTCCAGCCTCATACGCCGCCCACCGAGGCCAGTGAGACAGTCAAACAGCTCTATCGCAGCGTCGTCGATACGCCGGGAATCAACATACCGTTCTTCATGGCGTTGTGGACGTCGGTTCTGCCCGGATTCGTATTGTATTACTTGTGGAGGCGCAGGAAAGAACAGCTGCGCGCGATGCGGAGCCGTGAGCGCGACGGTGTTTTGAAGAAAGCCTCTGCTGCCGGCCGGAATTTGCTGTTGATCTGCTTGCCGTGGTTGCTGAGCGCCGCCAGCCTCTATGTCTGTGCCGAAAGCCTGTCGCGGCCGGGCCGCCCTTCGCCCACGCGTTTCGTCTTCCAGCTGGTGCTCTTGACCCCGATGGTGGTCTGCACGCTGTCTGCTGGGCGTAGCGAGGCAACGGGCCACGCGGTTACGGATTGATATGAGGTGCTTATTGGGGGCAGGTCAAAACGGATGCCTCAAGTAGGCTCCAACGTGTTTTGCTTTTCAGACATGATGGTCGTGAAACATCGGAGGTTCGAACTCCTGCGTTCGCGGCTTTCCCAATGTCGTGGCTGGTTGTAGGCAAGTATCGTGGTCGAGATCGGATAGGTGATGTAGCCCAGAGATATCCCAATATTATTTTGCCCGCTGCCGATATCTGTTGTCGGCCGCGGGTAAAGGTTTACATAATGGTGGAAAGTCACACTTCGACAGGTTCGAGGCGATCGATTGCGCTGGTATGCTGCTCGTACTTCCAGGAATACAATGCGAGCAGCAAGACGGCGATGACGGCGAACGGCAGACCGCCGAGCGCGGGGAAGTGGTAGTTCATATGTGAAGCGTTGAGCATCGCGCCGCCTACCGTGGATCCCACGGCATTGCCGAAGTTGAAGGCGATCTGCACGGTGGCGCCGCCGATGAGCTCGCCGCCGCCCTTGCCGGCTTCGGCCATGAGCAGCTGTTGGGGCGAGGAGATGAAGAAGAGTGCGAAGGAGATGATGAAGGTAAAGATCGCACAGTCAAGACGGGAACCGGGAACCAAAAAGACCAGCGCCAGGCCGATTACCGAGATGAACTGTCCCATCGCTGCCGTTCCAGCGCTGCGCCAGCGGTCGGCGAAATGGCCACCGTACAGGCCTCCGATCACCATGCCGAAGCCGGCCAGCATCATCAGCAGCGGCACCATGCCGGAGGAATAGCCGCCGACCTTCTGCAACCAGGGGGAAACGTAGCTCCACCAGCAGAAGATGCCGGTGTTGCCGGCGAGCACGGCGCCCAGGACCATCCACGGGCCGGGATGGCCGAGGAAACGGAACTGACCGAGGATGCCGGCGTCCTCGACGGGTTCGATGCGAGGCACCCAGACAGTGACCAGCACGACGGTCAGAGCCGCCACGCCGGCGAGCAGCAGGAAGGCCAGTCGCCACGAAAGATGTTCGGCGATAAGGGTTCCTGCAGGTACGCCGAGCATGTTGGCTACGGTCTGGCCGGTGATGGTCATGCTTACGGCCTTGGCGGCCTTTCCGGGTTCGGCGATGGTTTTCGCGATCAGCGTGGCCGTGCCGAAGAACGCGCCGTGGGGCAGGCCTGCGACGAATCGTCCGATGATGAGCATCGTGGCGCTCGGTGCGACGGCGCTGAGCAGGTCGCCGACCAGAGCGATGACCATGAAGAGGACGATGAGCTTTTTCGGGCCGGCCTTGCGTCCGAAGACGAGCATCAGCGTGCCGACGCACACGCCGATGGCGTAGGCCGAGATGAAATTGCCGGCTGTGGGGATGCTCACGTTCATATCGTGTGCGGCTTGGGTGAGAATACCCATCATCACGAATTCCGCGGCTCCGAAAGTGAAGGCTCCGCAGGCCAGTGCGAGCAGGCTTTTCTTCAACTTGACTCCTTATAGGTCTGTTGATTGTTGTTGTTTTGGTGCCGGCGCTGTTCGCGCCGAATCTTTACCTTGATATGATCGCGATAAAAGTATGAACCTGGTTAGTCTCAGGGCCTTCGAATCGCCATGTGTCCCGTTGGCAAAGCATGAAGTTGGTTGGATGACGATGTTGTGGAATTCACTGTGAAGTGCTCCTGGCATGACGAAACCCCTTGCAAAACAAGGGGTTTCTAGTTGGTCGGGCTGGCGAGATTTGAACTCGCGGCCTCTTCGTCCCGAACGAAGCGCGCTACCAAGCTGCGCTACAGCCCGATGAACAACAGCAATCATGATACAACGAACCCATAGACGAGTCCAGTATGCGTGTCGCCATAATGGTATGGATGGTATTGTACCGCTGTTTCTTTCCTGTTTGCCTGCCATTTGTGGAAAGTCGCTCGCGTATTGGTGCTGGTAAACGGCATGTGACCAGTGGTTATGTGCCGTTTGCGTGCAGTAGGTTGTGGGTTCAACGTGTTGGTGCTGGTAAACGGCATCTGAGTTGCGATGACATGCAGTTTACCGGCATGAGAGCGTCCATCATCGTGTATCGGCTGCTCGGTACACTCGTTAACTATGAGCGAAACCAAAGAAACCGGCGAAAACCGGAATGAAGAAGAGGCCGAGGCCCCGGTAATGTCCACCGTCGAGCGTGCGGAGCTGCGGCTTAAACAGGACGAGGCCATCGCCGAAAACATCAATGAAGGCAAGTCCTTCGACGAGGCCATCGACCCGAGCAACAAACAGTTCGGCCCGGAAGGTCAGCCTGAGCAGGTGCAGATGCGCGTGGCCAAGCGTGCCCAGATGTTGAAGGACGGCGTCAACCCCTATCCCGTCGTCGTGCGTCCGAGCGATACGATTCCCGCCGTTCGCGCCAAGTACGACGGCAAGCTCGAGGCCGGCCAGGAGACCGAGGATGTGGTTTCGATCGCCGGGCGCGTGCTGTTCCTGCGCAACGGCGGAGGACTCTGCTTCGTGCAGCTTTCCGCAGGCGACGGCACCAAGATCCAGGGCATGATCTCCAAGAAGGAGATCGGCGCGGATTCGCTGAAGGCGTTCAAGCAATTCGTCGACCTGGGCGACCACCTTTACTTGAAGGGGCGCGTGATTGCCTCCAAGACCGGCGAGCTTTCCATCTTCGCCAGCGAGTGGAAGATCGCGTCCAAGGCGTTGCAGCCCCTGCCGGCGCTTCACAAGGAGCTGACTGAGGACACCCGCACCCGCAAACCGTATATCGGCATGATCGCCGACGAGAAGATCCGCGACATGGTCCGTAAGCGTTCCAAGGTCGTCTCCTCGCTGCGCAACACCTTCGCGCAAGATGACTTCCTAGAGGTCGAGACCCCGATGCTGCAGACCGTGCACGGGGGAGCGGCGGCCCGTCCGTTCACCACCCACATGAACGCCTTTGACATCGACCTCTACCTGCGCATCGCCCCGGAACTGTTCTTGAAGCGCTGCCTGGTCGGTGGCATCGAGCGCGTCTTCGAGATCAACCGCGACTTCCGCAACGAGGGCGTCGACGGCACGCACGCCCCGGAGTTCACCATGCTCGAGGCCTACCAGTCCTACGGCAACTACGACACCATCGCGGACCTGACCAAGAAGCTCATCCAGCGTGCGGCCATCGACGCCTTCGGCTCCACCAAGGTCACCCTGCTCGACGGCAGCGAATACGACTTCGGCGGCGAATGGAAGAAGATCTCCATGTACGACTCGCTCTCCGAGTCGCTGGGCGAGGAGATCACTCCGGAAACATCCGTCGAGCACTTGGGCGCCATCGCCGACAAGCTCGGCGTGGAACGTGACGAGGTTGAGAACCACGGCAAGTTGATCGAGCACCTTTGGGAACACTTCTACGAGGCCGATCTGGGAGCCACGGTGCCGACCTTCGTGCGCGACTTCCCGGTGGAGACCAGCCCGCTGGTCAAGGCCCACCGCTCTAAGCCCGGCATGGTCGAGAAGTGGGACCTTTACGTGCGTGGCTTCGAGCTGGCCACCGGCTACTCCGAGCTCAACGACCCGGTGGTTCAGCGCCAGCGTTTGGTCGATCAGGCCAAGGACGCGCTCGCAGGCGACGTCGAGGCGATGGACATCGACGAGGACTTCCTCGAGGCACTCGGCGTGGGCATGCCTCCGACCGGCGGCATGGGCATGGGCATCGATCGCCTGCTGATCGCCCTGACCGGTGCGACGATCCGCGAGACCATCACCTTCCCGTTGGTGAAGCCGCTGAACTGATAACTGGTAACTGATTATGTTTGATTGAATGCGGCGGCAGGTTGGAGAAGTCTGATCTGCCGCCGCGTTTTCGTGAGCGGGCTTGAGTGTGCGACTCAAACGAATTTGTATTGCTTGTGGTTGTGCTGATGAAACCGTCAACGAAAGATGGGATGTAGCTTCCGCCGCTTAGAGTGTCAGTAACTGCTTAGCGTGCATCATCAATGATGAAAACCTCAAGATCAGGAGTGCGGGAATGAAAAACATGGCATTGTGGGTCAATGGTCTGCGGCCAAAGACGTTGCCGGCGTCCATTGCGCCGGTGCTGGTGGGTGTGTCGGCGGGTTATCGCTTGCTGAAGGCTGCCAAGGATGCGGCGTGCGCGACTGAGCCATCTGGGCTGCAGGGTTGTGTGGCAGGCCCGAATGATGTGGAGACGGCCGGTGTCGCCAATATGTCTTGGGGTATGTTCGCGCTGCTCGCCGTGCTTTGCGTCATCGTCGCGCTGTTCATCCAGATTGCCGCCAATTTCGCCAACGACTATTCCGACGGTATCCGTGGTACCGACGCGGGGCGAGGCGACACGGAGAGCAGAACCGCCAAACCGCAGCGTTTGACGGTCTCCGGCCAGGTCACTCCTCGGCAGGTGTTGGCCGCCGCCGGCGTCAACGCCTTCATCGCCTGTGTGGCGGGTCTTGCCATCACCATCCTCACCGGTCACTGGTGGCTTATCGCGCTCGGCGTGCTGTGCCTGCTTGCCGGATGGTTCTATGTCGGCGGCAAACATCCGTATGGCTATGCCGGTTTCGGCGAGGTCGGCGTCTTCGTCTTCTTCGGTCTGGTTGCGGTATTGGGTACGGAATATGTGCTGGTCGGACGCCTCGATATCTGGGGCTTTTACGGGGCGATCATCTGTGGCCTTTATTCCTGCGCCATTCTCATGGTCAACAACTTGCGTGACGTCGACGAAGACAAGATCAGCGGCAAGATGACACTGGGTGTGCGGCTCGGCAAAAGCAATGCCAAAGTGGTGCTGCTCTTTGTTTACTTTGTGTGTCTTGCGGCGACGGCCGCGCTCGGCCTTACACCGTTGGTCGATCTGTTCGTTGCCCCGAACGGCATCCACATTGTTGGCATTGTGCTCACTCTTGTCGCGATTGCGCTCGCGATTCTGGCATTCATCATCGGTCTGTCGATGATCGGGGCTGTGCAATCCGGCGATTTTGTCAAGGCCCTGCCGATGTGCAGTATGACCCTGCTGCTGTTCTCCATTCTGTTCGTCATCGTCAAGATTGCGCAAGTGGTCATCGGCGTGTGAATGTCGCAACGCGGCAGATGGCGGATAGAGTGGTGCGACAGGAGATTGTGCGTAGCCATAATCGCTTGTCGCTTGTCGCTTGTCGGATGTCGGATGTCGGACAGCGTTTGTCGTTTGTCAGATGTCGGGACGACGCGGTGTTGTATTGTCGGGTCGCCGTATTGCCGAGGTGCGGTTACGGGAGGTTTTCGACTGTCGGAAGAGTGGTTGAGTGCGTATCGTTAGCGCTCACATTTTCACCGTTCACCCGTCTCATTTATCGCCTATCATTGAATTATGTCTTATAGATTAGTATTGCTCCGGCACGGCCAGAGCGCATGGAATAAAACAAACCAGTTCACCGGCTGGGTGGATGTTCCGCTCACCGATAAGGGCGTCGAAGAGGCCAAGCACGGTGGCCAGCTCTTGAAGGAGAAGAATGTTCTTCCCGACATCGTCTTCACCTCGCTGCTGCGTCGTGCAATCAACACCGCCAACTACGCACTGGATGAGGCCGATCGCCTGTGGATTCCGGTCAAGCGCAGCTGGAGGCTCAACGAGCGTCACTATGGCGCCCTGCAAGGCAAGAACAAGTCCGAGATTCGTGAGAAGTACGGCGACGAGAAGTTCATGATCTGGCGTCGTTCCTACGGCACCCCGCCGCCAGACATCGATCCGAACGACGAGTTCGCACAGAACAACGACCCGCGTTACGCCGGCGATCCGGTGCCCGAGGCCGAGGCTCTGTCCAACGTCGTCAAGCGCGTCACTCCGTACTGGGAGTCCGACATCGTTCCCGAGCTCAAGAGCGGCAAGACCGTTCTGATCGCCGCGCACGGCAACTCGCTGCGCGCCATCGTCAAGATGCTTGACGGCTTGAGCGAAGAGGAGATCTCCAAGGTCAACATTCCGACTGGCATTCCGCTGGTCTATGAGCTTGATGAGGACATGAAGCCGATCAAGCCCCGTGGCGAGTATCTCGATCCCGAAGCCGCCAAGGCCGGTGCCGCCGCCGTGGCTGCCCAAGGCCAGGCCAAGAAGTAAGTTTCACTGCTTCTTTTTTAAAGGGTGGTTCGTACAGGAGACTGTACGGGCTGCCCTTTTCATATGTGTTTCTGGATTGATGAAGCGCTGTCGAGCCATAGGACGGAATGGTTATGCTCGACGTCTGCACTCCACCGATATCAAGCCCCGAACCCATAGGATAGGGTCGATGCCGAAACCAGCCGACAAGATCATACTCGTTGCGCAATGGGTGCTGTTCATCGTGGGTTTGTGGCTTTGCGCGTAGGTTTTGCCGCAAACCCATGGTGAACAAGTTCTTTATCATGGGTTTGTGGCTTTGCGCGTAGGTTTTGCCGCAAACCCATGGCGAACAAGTTCCTTATTATGGGTTTGTGGCTTTATACATAGGTTCTGCCCCAAACCCGTGGCGAGAAATGCGATGGATGGCCGATCTGAGGCACAAAGAAGGCGTCGCGGTTTATTGGCCGCTCAGATTGTCTAGTCCTCGTCCGGATTGCGTGGCTCCTTGCTTGGATCGAAGCCGGAAACGATGTAGACCACCTGGCGGGCCGTGGAAACGGCATGGTCGCCGAGGCGCTCCATGAACCGCGCGGTCAGTACTACGTCGATAAGCTGCTGTCTGGTGACTTTCCAAGAGTCATCGAGCACCAGTTCGAAACTTTGCCGATGCAGCTCGTCGAGTTTGTTGTCATCGGCGATGACACGCTGGGCCAACGTCGTGTCGCGGTCGGCGAGCATTTCCGGCAACCTGTCCGCGGTGACGTCAAGCAGGGCGCGCATGCTTTCGAAAATATGGCGTGTCTGCTCATCGTCCGGCAACGCCGAGGCGGGGTAAGCCCGGTATGCTGTTCGCGCGATGTGCTGTGCCAGATCGCCCATACGTTCGATGGTGGAGGCGAGCCGCAACGTGGCGACGACCACGCGCAGGTCTGTGGCCACGGGGCTTTGCTGGGCCAACAGCTTCACACACTGGTCAAGAACCTGCTTTTCCAGCGCATCGATAGTCGCATCGCCGTCGATAACGGCTTTGGCTGCGTCCTGGTCCTTGTCTATCAACGCTTTTCCGGCACCGTGAATCGCGTCGCAAACATTATTGGCCATGTGTTCCAGATCATCGGCGACTGCTTTGAGCTCTTCGTTGTAGATGACGCGCATATGAGCTTCTTTCATAGTGGTTGGATATGCCGGTTATGCGTTGTTGTTTTAAGGTTCTTGGTAGTTGCCGAGAACACGCGATCAGAAAATAGCCGAATCGCCGAGCACGTTCGCCTTTTTGAAGACGGGCGGGTCATTTTGCCGTCGCTTCAGTTGGCGCCGAGCCGACGATAGTCCCAGCGGTCAAAATGTTCCCAAATCAGCATCAGTGCGCCGATGACAACACCTGATGAGCATAGAATAATCGCTCCAACGACGTGGAACCCGCAGGCGAGCAATATGGCGCTGACCGCAAGGGCAATCAGCCACCAGCTGGTGATGATCAGGAACGTCTTGCGCAAATCGACCTGAACCGGCTTCGGTGCGGGCTTACAGACATCGGGGTTGATGATCGGTGCGAACTTCATGCATCTGATTTTAGTATCCGGGGTTAACCTTATGTTGGCTGTACGCTGATTTCGTTTGCGAATCGGTATGAGAGCCATGAGAGCATAGAGTCAACATAGTCCATAAGGAGTCCTGGCAAGTGTATTCGATTCACCCGGTCGTCAAGCGGTATGCCTGGGGCTCCTATACCCGTTTGCAGACGATGTTCGCCTCCCAGCTCCCGGCACGCAACACGCATTCGCCTTTGCGAGGCGCGGGCCAAGCCTCTTGCAGCGATGAACATCAGGCATCCCTCGGTGCAAGCCGGTCGTTTGCAGTAGCGGCCCAACGCGTCCAATCCGACCCGCACGCGAATGTCGACGATGACCCCGTCGCGGAGATGTGGTTCAGCGGTCACGCTCAGTGGCCCTCCCGGGTGGATCTGAACCCGGAACAAGACCCGGAGAAGCTTTCTGAAGACAAACGGCATCAACAAAACAGGGCGTTGGCAAGGCTGCGCAATTCGCGTGTCCCCGGCGTGCAAAAGTCCACGGGACGCTGTGGCTCAATGGTGTTGACCGATCTCATTCGCGCCGATCCGGAAGGCATGCTCGGCGCTCGCTGCTCCGAGGAATTCGGTCCGGTTCTGCCGTATCTTTTGAAAGTCATTTCCGCGCGCATCCCGCTTTCCCTCCAGGTCCATCCCGTCGATTTCCAGGCGCGGGCCGGCTTCAACGACGAGAACGCGCGGCATGTGCCGATTCAGGCGCCGGAGCGTTCCTTCAAGGACGCGGTGGCGAAAAACGAGATGGTCGTCGCTTTGGAGCCTTTCGACGCATCTGTCGGTTTCGCAACGCCCACGTTCATGCTTGCCAACCTGACGTTGGTGGATCACCCGGTCGCCCGGCGCATGGTCGAGGCGCTGACTGCGCAACCGCATCATGGCAGGCATGTCATTCATGGTATACATGCGATACACGGAAGATTCAATGCAGCCCGGCATGTGCCGGAATCCGAGAACGGCGATTTTGCCGAGGCCGATGCATTGATGCCCCTGGCCTCCAAGGTTTGGCAGCCGACCCGTAAACGGATTTTCCGCGCTTTCCACGCGGCTGTTACGGCCGGTCCTGTCACCGGTTTGCATGAAGCTTTGGCGAACGCGGCTTCTGAAGTGTCCGGCGAACGTTCCAAACTGGCCTTCCGCTACGTCCTCGTTGCCGAAGAGGCTTTCCCCGGTGACCCCAGCGTATTGGCATTGCTGATGATGAATCCGCTTGAGTTGCAGGAAGGCGAATCCGTCTTCATTCCGGCCGGTACGCCTCATGCCTATATTCATGGCACCGGTGTGGAGATCATGACCAATTCCGATAATGTGCTACGCGCCGGAATGACGGTGAAGCACAAGGACATCCCCGACTTTCTGCAAAGCCTCGATTGCGTTTCGTCTCTCCCTGTCGACCCGAGTGTCAGCTGGATGGCCGATTGGGGGGCCATGTTCGGCGACCGGGTCATCTACAGGCCGAAAATCGATGAATTCATGCTGAGTTACGGTAGGGTCGGCGCGGGGCAGCATCCTTGGGAAATGATGGAGCGGCTGTCTCGCCGATACGGCAGGCTCATGACCAAGGTCTCGCTCAACAACCGACATTTTGGCCCAAGGATCGTGGTGTGCGTCGAAGGGGTGGTAAGGGTCGTCTGTTCACGCGAATCCAGGATTCTGCATCAGGGGGAGGCTGTTTTCGTTCCGGCCGCCGACGGCCGTGTGCAGCTGGAATCGGATGGCGAGGCAGGCACGTTCATTATGGCTTCCACGCAGGTATGAGACCCGTCGTTTCGTTGAATTCGCAGGAGTTTGCGGATGGGGCGATAGTGTTGCCGGCAGGCACGGATACGTCGGTATTCGGCCTGTTGCGTAGGTATGTTTTTTGTGAAGAAAATGTGACACGCCGACGAATCGAATGGATTCTGCGGTTTCTATAGCGCGGCGGTTGTCATGTGTGTAAAAAAATCAGGGCTTGAAGTATTCTTGTAGCAGAAATCAAGAATGGCAGATGCGTTTTACGATGTCTTATTGATACGGTGTTGTACCGGTAAAGTTCGTTAAGGCATTTTCTGTTGGAATGTTGTCCGCAAGGAGTTGGTTTATGGTTCACGCTGCGCACAAGGCTCGGGGAGGCACGAAGCGGTCTGCCGCTATATCGTCCCTCTTCTCTCCTGTAAAGGGGACGCATTCGCGCAACGCGATGCGGCAGGCGCAGGCTGTTGCAACCAGCGGAGCAATGGTGGGATTGGCCCCGGACGTCATCGACAAACTCAACGAAATCGCTCCTGAAACGCGCCGTTCCATCCGTTTGGCTCGTGAAGCCGAAAACCGTCGCCATGCAGTTGTCGTCTCGGCTTCCCTGGCTGCGTTGGTCGGTGCCACCGCCACTGCTGTCATGTCCGGCAATCCCGGCAAACCGAGTTTTAGCGCAAGTGCAGAAACCACGACTACCTCTACTTTGAGGCCGATTAATGCCGCTTCGCGCTCCGAGGACCGTGTTCCTCTGCAGTCTTCCGGCTCGAAAGGCACGTGGAGTCTTGGGGAATCGAATACTTCGCTCGACGTTTCGGCAATGTCGAAATCGATCGCCAACAATCCGCAGGTTGCGAATCTGATGGATCAGGACTACCAGACGTTGCCTGCAGGCTTCGATCCCAATCATGCCACGGGTGATTCCGGCAACAACTATGAGTTCAGCCAGTGCACTTGGTGGGTTTATGTGCGTAGGCATCAGCTTGGGCTTCCCGTGGGTTCCCAGATGGGTAACGGTGCCCAGTGGGCGGATTCGGCCCGTGCTTTGGGCTATTGGGTTGACCGCTCGGCGCGCCACGTCGGCGATATCATGGTCTTTGCGCCCGGTCAGGATGGTTCCAATCCGATTTGCGGGCATGTGGCCGTCATCGAGCAGATCAATGCCGACGGCTCTGTTGTCACCTCCGAATGCGGCGTCGCCTATCAGGGCAAGACGTTCTCGAAAACCTACACCGCCGATCAGGTTGCGGCTCATCAGATCATTCATTACTGAGGTTACGTTCTTCTTCTCGTTTTGCTGTCATAGAAATTCGTGAAGATTGAATCGTGCCGGCGGTGGTGTCTTGATTGCTTTTGTTTCGCCTTGTAACCCAGGGCACGGCGACCTTTGACGGCGAGCCAATGGTCGGCTCTGGATCATCCTTTCGACAGGTTGTCACCGGCCCATAATGTAGCAGTTCCATGGTAACGTAAAATGTATGATGAAAGCTTCGAAGATTTGTGCATCCTTGGCCGCGCTGGCGTTGAGCGCCTCGGCCCTCCTTGCATTCTCTCCTGCCGCCTCCGCTGCCAATGAGGACAACGATCCGGTCACTTCCTCGCGTTCGTTCCGCAAGGTCAATACCGTGCGTAAAGACCTGCTGAAGGAATCCACCTCCACCGATGTCGACGCCAAGTCGAATTGGGGAGGCATCGAATCCCTTGATGTGCCTCAGACGCAATCGCAGGCCGAGAAGGACGCTGCTGCGGCAAAGGCTCGGGCCGATAAGGCCGCCGCAGATGCTGCTGCAGCTTCACGTTCTGCTGCAAGGAATTCGTTGGCTCAGAGTTCGCAGCCGCAGAATTTCACCGTCACGCCTCCCAATGGGCAGTCGGTTGCCAGTTTGTTGACCTTCGCCAATCAATTCGTCGGCGTGGTTCCTTATAAATATACCGGCAACACCCCGGCTGGTTGGGATTGCTCGGGTATGGTCCAATATATTTACGCCAATATGGGCATTTCGTTGCCGCACAGTTCCGCTGCCCAGGCGAGTGTCGGTACGGCGGTACCCGATATCTCCCATGCGATGCCTGGCGACATTCTTGCCAATTCGGAGCATGCGGCGATCTACGTGGGCAATGGCATGGTGATCAATGCCCTGAATCCTGCTTCTGGTACGGTTTATACTCCGCTGTGTTATGCTTTCGGCAGCCCGTATTCGATTCGAAGGTTGCTGTAGTCATCTGGTGTTCTCGTAGTTCAACGCGTTCCGGTAGGGGCGCGTTTCTTTATATCCGCATAATTCGTACCTGTTCTCCAAGACTGGTATTCTTGAGGTAGAACCGTTATCAACGGTGTCACGTACTTCAAGGAGGTAGTCATGGTAAACGACAAGGCTATTCTGGTAGGGGTGGATGGTTCGCAGGCCAGCTACAAGGCGACCTGGTGGGCGGCAAACTATGCCAAGCACGCAGGGCTGATGCTACAGATAGTGTGCGCTTATTCGCTGCCGAGCTATGCCGCGGTCTCGTTCGATTCCACCTACACTTCCATGGGTGACGACAACGCGGCCCATATCGATGCGCAGGAGATTCTTTCCAAAGCCAAGGCCATCGCCGACGAACAGGGTGTCGAGGCGCAGACGTTGATCGTCACCGGCGATCCCTCTTCTGTTTTCGTCGAACTTTCCCGCAACTACAACCTCATCGTCATCGGCAACCGCGGCAAGGGAGGCTTGGCCGAACGTCTTCTGGGAACCACCAGCTCGTCGCTGCCGGCATACGCCTATTGCCCGATCATCGTGGTGCCGTATACCGATGATGACGGCAAGACGATGCATTTGAACAACACCATCAAGCGTGTGGCCGTCGGCATCGACGCCAGTGCCTGGGGATTGAAGGCGTTGCAGATCGCGGCCGACCTCTCCGCCGACCGTGGCGCCGAGCTTGATGTCATCGATGCGGTCGCGGGTCTGCAGGGCGTCAGCGATGAGGACGGCGTTTACGATTCCTATATGGAAGACCTCGAAACGCAGATCGCTCCTGTCCGCAAGGCCCATCCGGATTTGAAGATCACCAAGACCATCGTTCCGGAATCCGCTGTCAGCGCTTTGACCAAGGCCAGCTACGACCACGATATCGTGGTGGTCGGTTCCCGTGGCAAGGGCGGGTTCACCGGTCTCCTGGTCGGTTCCACCAGCCAAGGCCTTATCCAGCACGCGGCCGGCCCGGTCTATGTGGTTCCACGCAAGTATGTCGAAGCCGAAAAGTCCCGCTCCGATGGCACCATCGAGGGCATCGAAGGTGTCGAGCAGGTTTCCGTGAAGACGGCCGACAGCTCCGCAGCCGAAGCCATCGAGTCCTCCATTGATCCGGAGCACAAGGCCTGATTTTTTTCCGCGAAAATGCGGGTGTGGATTTCATTTTAGGGTGCCATGCCCGCGTTTGTCGTATCTATGCCGACGAACACAGGTGTTTCGTCAATTTTCAGCGGCAATATGATTGTGATGATTTGCTGTCGGGGTCGGGGCGCCTTTGACCCGGTTCGTCTCAATGATGATATGACTCGTTGCCGCTCAAACGTTCGAATATGACAATGTGGTGCACCCTCCATGAGGTGGCACCACATTATTTATTACAGCGGGATTGACCGTCTTTACTTGGTGAGCACTTTGACTTCCATCGTCACCGGCGTGGCACGCTCATAGGTGTGCATCACTGTGCAGGACTTCTCGATGTGCTTTTCCACACGGTCCTTGAGCTTCTCGACATCCTCGCCGTGGATACCGGCGCTTTGCGCGTCAACGACCACCTGCTCGTGGAAAGCGGTGTAGACATTGGCATGCGGGTCGGAATCACCGTCGACGATAATCTTCGCGCCCTTGCCTTCGCCGAGCGAATTCTCGATGGTCATCTGGCTGGAAAGCGCGCCGCAGGCCGCCAGCGCCACCTTCATCAGGTCGCCGGGGTTGAACTGGCCCTTGCCGTGACCGAACTTGATGTGTGCGCCTTCGTCGCTGAATGCATCCCAGGAGCCGTCCTTATTGCGCTCCACCCACAGTTTCTTTGCCATTGTGTACCTCCTTGCGTTTCTGTCTTGCGCAAATCCAAGACATATCCCTACCAATCTATCCCAGAGTCCCGCCGAACGCATGAAACATTGGGGTCATCGTATCCTCTGATTCTAGAAAACGTACCTTCAAATTGGCGTTTTTGATCCCGCTTGGTGCACCAAGTCCTCGTTTTATCTTCAAATTGACGATAATTCTGTATTTTTGGGCGGTCTTGGTGCACCAAGTACCCTCTTTTTTAAAGAATGAGGAAGAATTTTATCGATTTTGCCTCACTTGGTGCCACCAAGACCGCCGAAATCCGAACATTATCTCGTGGATGAGTGGAGAGCAGCCATGAATATTACGGAAAGTGGTTCGAAGATTTAATGGATATCGGGATTCGACCCGTTATCGCGTCGTGCCGTACAGAAGCAGATTGGATTTTACGGTATTTCCCCTATATGAGGAAATCGCTGAGGTTGCTAGAATGAATGATTATGCTGAACCAAGAACAACTGCAAGAAATTCGTCAGAGCATTCCCGCGCGTCCGAACACCGACATCCCCATGCCTTACGAGGATTTGGTACGTGACATCCTCACCAACGGAACACTCAAAACCGACCGTACCGGCACGGGCACGATTTCGTTGTTCGGCCGACAGATGCGATTCGACCTTTCCAAGGGTTTCCCGCTGCTGACCACCAAGACGGTCTATTTCAAGGGCATCGCCTACGAACTGCTGTGGTTCCTCAAAGGCTCCAGCAACGTGCGTTGGCTGCAGGAACATAACGTGCATATCTGGGACGAGTGGGCCGATGAGAACGGTGATCTGGGGCCGGTTTACGGCGTGCAGTGGCGCAGCTGGCCGGCACCGACCGCCGACGATCCGAACCATACCATCGATCAGATTTCCAACGTGCTCAATCTCATCAAGACGCATCCGGATTCCCGTCGGATGATCGTCACCGCATGGAATCCCGCGGAGGTCGAAGAAATGGCTCTGCCGCCCTGCCATGCGCTCTTCCAGTTCTATGTGGCCGATGGCAAGCTTTCCTGCCAGCTCTACCAGCGTTCCTGCGACATGTTCCTGGGCGTCCCCTTCAACATCGCCTCGTATTCCTTGCTCACGTTGATGATGGCGCAGCAGACCGGGCTCGAGCCGGGGGAGTTCGTCTGGTCCGGCGGCGATTGCCACGTTTACGACAACCACATCGAGCAGGTCCTGACCCAGCTTTCACGCGATCCGTACCCTTACCCGCAAATCGAGATCAGGAAGGCCGATTCGATTTTCGATTATCACTACGAGGACTTCAACATCGTCAATTACCAGCACCATCCGGCCATCAAAGCGCCGGTGGCTGTCTGAATTCCAAGAATTCTTCGGCCACGGTTCAGGCGGGTTTCAGAGGGTGTGAAAACGCGTCTGAACCGTTGGTTAGACTAAAGAATTACTGCCTAATTCAAGGAGCACATGAAATGGAGCATGACAGTAGCCGAACTGGCTATCACGAACCCGAGCCCGGACCTGCCGGGCAAGAAGTCATCGAGGACTGGGGAGACGATGTCGTCAAGACGTTCTCGGTCAATCTCATCTGGGCGTGCGCGCAGGATATGCAGGGCCGTCCCGATGCGATGGGGTTCAATGGCGGGATGCCGTGGCATCTTGCCGAGGATATGAAGCGTTTCAAGGAACTGACCGTTTCACACCCGGTCATTATGGGGCGCAAGACCTGGGATTCGCTGAATCCGAAGTATCGTCCTCTTCCCAACCGCGACAATATCGTCGTCTCGCATGATCCGAACTGGAGTGCGGTCGGAGCGACTACGGCCAATGATATCGATGCGGCGCTTGATTTCGCCCGTCAGGAGGCTATTCCCGACGATGGTCTCGATCGCAGCGAAATCTGGGTGATCGGGGGAGCGCAGCTGTTCCGATCCATTATGCCGTTTGCCAACAAGGCGTATGTCACCTATATCCGCGGCCGTTTCGACGCGGACACGTATGGGCCCGATATGGACGAGCTGGTGCGTGCCGGGGCCTGGCGTCTGCAGGAGGATGGGGTGTGGATGGCCCCTAAAAAGCGTGAGGGTGCCGTCGAAGCCTATCGCTTCGTCACCTATCAAAAGAATCAGTGAGATTGTTCTTTCAATTCGACGCAGATGTGGTTGCTTTCGCGATCCATCTGCGTCGTTTGCTATGTCGCTTTTTTTGAGCCTTCATCGTTACGGCTGATTCGTTATGATGGTGGTAGCAATATCATTGAGTCTTACAAGAGGAAAGATACTTCAGCTATGTCCAATCATCCTTACACCGTCATGACCGTCTGCACCGGCAACATCTGCCGTTCCCCGATGGCCGAAATCATCCTGCGCGCCAACTTCGAGGAACGCGGTCTGGCCGATAAGGTACGTGTGATGTCCAGCGGGGTCAGCGACGAGGAGCACAGCCATCCCATCGACCCTCGTGCCGTGCGCGTGCTACGCCAGCGGGGCTACGAGATTCCCAAGCACCATTTCGCGCACCGCATCACGTCTGAAGAGATTGAGGAAAGCGATCTGTTCCTACCCATGACCGCCTCACATGAGAGGGGATTGCTGCGTCTGCTTCCTACAGACAAGAAGCCTGAAGTGCATCTCTATCGCAGCTTTGATCCGAATCTGCCCAAGCCTGCGCCTGGTCACGAGTCCGACATCGACCTGGTCGACCCATGGTACGGCGGCCCGCGCGATTTCGACATCGCCATCGACCAGATCGACGGTGTCGCCCCATACATCGTTGATTGGGTCGCCCAGCAGCTCTGAACGATTGTTCGTTTCGTCGACCCGCGAGGCGGCAAGGTTCCGGACATAACAATACCCGTACTCGAACAAGTCGAATACGGGTATCAGGGTTAAGCTGTTTAGATTTGTATCATGAAATTCCGTTGAAGAGTCATCTGAGAATCAGCAACGACACCCAGAGCTGAAAAACTTCTTCCATGTTCTTTTCTGAAGCTTATATCAGAAAGGCATTACAATCGGGAAATAAGAGAGAAATGCCGAAATCGCACTTACAGCAGCGTTAAAAAATTGCCCGAACATGAGCACCTCCTTCAATCGGTTTGTCTATACAGTCTCATTGTAAACCGATAATTAATATCTTCAAATAATTGCTTTCGGCGTAATTGGGCTATTGAAACCGTGGCGGGCGAGTCTCGGCTTCGGTGTTCGGCAATGAGCGCTGGAGCCACCGGTATGTTTTGACCTATGGCCTGGGAGAGAAAGCGCGAAGAAACAGGTAAGAACAGGAGAGATGGGTTTGGTATGGGCACAGCGTCAGTTGGAACGCATTCCACGCCACCACCGGATTCCCGATACTGCCGACTGGAGACCAAGACCACCGGACACACAATTTGGCCGGTATCCCCAATCCTAAAACATTACGAAATGACCGGTAACCCGGGAATGGCCTTATAACCCATACCCACGCATGAACGCCGAATACGGGTTCCAAGCCAACTCTTTTGGTCTATAACTTCGAAATGAGCGGTAACCAGAAACCTTGTCAAAAAATAAAAGCCTCGAAACCGTTGCAATTACTTGGTTTCGAGACTCGAGTGGTGGCTCCGAGCGGCATCGATCCGCTGACCTAACGATTTTCAGTCGTTCGCTCTACCAACTGAGCTACAGAGCCATGAATAAATCAAAAACCCGGCGAACCGGGTTTTCAACCATTCGAGCGACTCCGGCCAGACTTGAACTGGTGACCTCCGCCGTGACAGGGCGGCGCTCTAACCAACTGAGCTACGGAGCCGTGGCTTGCTTTCATCAAGCAGCCGAGTGTTAATATTACTCAGAATCAGGAAAAGCGCAACTCGGAAGCAATTTCAGCGTGTCGCCTTTAAAGGCACGGATTATCGGCTGCTGCTTCTCAGGCAACTCAAGACTCTTCAGTGTGTTCCGGTTGCTTGAGAAACGGAATCAAAAGCCGGTCCGCCGCCTTTAGTGCCGAGAACGTAAGGCGGCGAGCCTACCTCGACCGGGCATTGTTTCAAGCAACGTTTGGCTGGATAATCGTCTTTCCTGCGGTGCTGCCTTGGCTGAAATCATAACGATAATAGGTGTAGTTCGTGTCCTCGTTGTCTTCGTCATCCGGGTCATCGCCGTCATCGCCGAATGGATCGGAATAGCAATCCGAGCCGTGGCATTGCGAATAATCCGAATTCATATGGTTGAACGCGTAGCCAAACGCCGAAACGATGACGACTGCGACGATAATATCCAAAACCGTCAAAACTGCGCCGATGGCGATGCCGGCAATGGACATGCCCTTGCTTTTTTCGCCGCTTCGATTGATCTGCCTCAGCGCGATAACGGAGAGGATAAGCCCGATTAATGGCATGAAGAAGGACAGCGCGAAGCCGATGATGCACAGGGTGTTCCATTTCTGGTTCGGAGTCGGCGGGTAATAGCCTTGAGGGCCTGTCGGTGGCATGTAACCAGGATTGGCAGGCGGCACAGGGCCATGCGGCTGATAGTTTGGAGCCGGTGGAATTGTCCCGTTGTAGGGCAACGATGTTTGGCCGGGTTGCGCAAGCTGGTGGACGGAGTCCTGGAATCCGAGGTCCTGATACTCGTGGTTTTGGCTATCGCTCGTCGTTTGCCACGATTCGTTCAAGGGGCTGGAAGGATTCTCGTTTTGCTGCCCATATTGTGGTGCCGCATATTGCCGGGGAATAGTGCTGCCGGAGTCCTGTGAATCGAACGGAATTTGCCCGTTTTGATGATTCTGCCCCGAGTCTGCATTGAAATCATTGTCGTTCATAGCCAACAGTCTACGCGTGCAAAGTGAAGTTTCCGGGTTTGCCTTCCGTTAGACTTGGGGGTCGTGCAGGAAAACGACAAAAGAATTCATCATGTGCTCTCATACGTCCGGAGGAAAGGGCGTCTTGACGACCGGTACAAGCGGGCCTGGCAGCGCTATGCGCCTGATTTCCTGCTTGACATCAATGCGGGGGAGGGCTCGCTTGATCTGAAGGAGGGATTTGCCTTCAATGCTGGTTTCGTGCGCCGATCGTGGGGCAACGACCATCCGTTGGTCATCGAAATCGGCACGGGACAGGGCGAGAACATCATCGCTGCCGCAGAGGAGCACCCCGAGGTCAATTTCCTTGCGGTTGAGGTCTACGACCCCGGTGTGGCCCATACCATGCTGCGTGCCGGTAAACTCGGCCTGACCAATCTGCGGGTCGCCCAGATCAATGCCCCGGAGCTCTTCAGCGTGTGTGAGCCGGGTGTGGCCAACGAGGTGTGGACGTTCTTCCCCGACCCGTGGCCCAAAATGCGCCATCACAAGCGGCGTATCGTCCAGCCTGCGCTTGCGTCCGATATCCGCAAGTCGTTGGGCGAGGGGAAGGTGTGGAGGCTGGCCACCGATATCGAGGACTATGCGCTTCACGTTCACGAAGTGATGGATGGACGTGCGGATTTCGCCAATATCGGTACGTTGGCCGTTTCATTGCCTACCGAACACGTCGGCAAGGGCACGGCGGACGAGGCCAAGTCATTGCCTCACGCCGATTTCAGAGAAGCGGAACGCTATGACGGCCGAGTGCTCACCAATTTCGAGAAAAAGGGTTTGGCGGCAGGCCGTGTGATTCACGACTTCACATACCAGGCTGTGTGATTGCTTGATGCTGGATGAGCCGATGTTTTCGCCAATAGCACGTTCTGGCCGATAGACTTCCTGGTTAGAGCCGATCTTCCGCTTACGCTTTTCAAGGGATCGAAACCGATGCCGAGTCCGGGTTGCATGCGCGCCTTGCATAGACAGAGATGTCTGGTTGGAGTCACCGGCGCTGCGGTTGCTGATGCCGGCTGTCGAGATTTCGGGCTGTATTCGTCTTGATACAGAGTGATGCCATAAAGGCATTGCTTGATGAAGCGGCTTGCGGCGGCAAGAGTACCATGCTCCTTGCGATTACGGTCAACACGCCGAGACTTGCTCGAGTCGAGTTCATATTTTAAGATGAATAGGTTGTTAGCCCCCCTCGTCTAACGGTTAGGACACCAGACTTTCAATCTGACAACAAGAGTTCGACTCTCTTGGGGGGTACTTTTTCTAGAGTCTTAAAAAATCAATCGGGAGTGGGCTTAGACTTACTCCCGATTGTCGTTCCGGGGTGTTCGGCACAGTCGCCGACATGATCGTAAATCACGTCAAATCACCACAAATAACGAAAGTATGTGGTCAAAATGAGGCAAACTGAACTCAATTTTTCACTATGATAATACCGAGTGATTTTCAGTGGGACGAAGTCTTCGATAGCTTCTCGGCCCTGCCGAAGCCCGGCAGGATTTTTCCCGGGTCGATGCTTTTATGAATGTGGTGATTGTTCTTTGTTGCGGTGACGGATTTCGTCTCATGGAAGTGGTCGCCGTCACTTCGCTGTTCTGCTTGGCGCCGTTTGTGAAATATGTCATATTGGCTATTCGGTTGGTGCAGAAAAGTATCTGATTGTGCAAATTCAATCGTTTTTTCTCCGGTAAACAGATATTTTAAGACTGTAATTACTAGACAAGAGCGATACACGGTATATATGTATTTGCTCTTATACAATTCCCAACGAAGGGGGTTTACAATGGCTACGATTGTTATTCTTGGCGCAGGTTACGGCGGAATGCGTGCGGCGAAGCAACTTGCCAAGTCCAATGTCGATGCTGATATCATCCTGGTCAACAAGAATCCGTATCACTATCAGTCCACTGAGCTGCATGAGGTCGCCGCGGGTACCAAGGAACCCGATCAGATCACGTTTGATATACGCAAGGCCGTGGATCCCAAGGTCAAGGTGATCATCGATGAGGTCACCAAGGTCGATCAGGACGCCAAAAAGGTCGAGCTGAAGGGTTCCAACCCGCTTGCCTACGATTATCTGATCAACGCTCTGGGCTTCGAGTCCGAGACGTTCGGCATCAAGGGAGCCGAGGAAAACGGCTGGCCGCTTATCGACATCGATACCGCCGTAGCCGCACGCAAGCATCTTGAGGACACCCTGAAGAACTACAAGACCAGCCACGACGAAAACGATTTGCATATCGTGGTCTGCGGCGCAGGGTTCACTTCCATCGAGTACTTGGGCGAGTTGGTCTACCGGCTGCCTGATCTGGCGAAGGAATATGATTTCCCGATTGATAAAGTGAAGATCGACTGCATCGAGGCGACGCCGAAGATCCTGCCGATGTTCGACCAGAAGCTGGCCGATTGGGGCGTCAAGTACCTCGAGGACCACGGCGTCACGTTCCATACGGCCACGCCGATCACCGAAGTCAAACCCGATGCCGTCATGAGCAACGACACCGCTTTCCCGGCCAATACCATCATCTGGACGACCGGCGTGCGCGGTAGCCACGTCATCGCCGATTCCGGTTACGACCAGAAGCGCAACCGCGTGGTCGTAGAGGACGATCTGTCGATTAAGGGCCATCCCGATCAGTTCCTCGTCGGCGACGTCTCCGGTGTTCCGAATCCGGACAATGGTCGTCTGTATCCGACCACCGCCCAGATTTCCATCGCACAGGCCGACACCGCCGCGGAGAACGTCATCGCGCGTATCAATGGCACGGATCCGAAGAAGTTCGTCTACAAGTCCCTTGGCACGCTTTGCTCGCTTGGACCCAAGACCGGCATCGCCGAGGTTGATATGGGCGGCCATTGGAAGCTCAAGGGCGCCAAGGCATCTGTCGCCAAGAAAGCTGTCGCCGATCGTTCGGTCACCGAGCTGACGGATATGCCCGGCATCATGAAGGAATGATCTTTGCGGTGCCGACGTCTCTTTTTGACGGACGTCGGTACCGGACGGACGTGCCGTAACGGGTGGGCAACGATATCGAAAAAGATGTGGCCGGCTGTCAACCGCTAGAGGCATGGCCAACCAGAAATCTTGAGGGTGTATTGCAAGTGCCAATCTTGCGGTATGCCCTCATTGCTGTTTCGATGTATGACATATCAAACGATGTTTGGGGGCTTTTGCGGGCGATAAAACCATCATTTTATGTCGCAAAAACGGTATTATGAAACGAAAAAGCCTTCAGAAGTGATATATTGCATAAAAGAGCGTGAAAATGGTTTTCAGCCGGTTATTTATGCCATTTTAATCGTTTTTTGTTCAGCTTTTCATATATTGTTGAAGCGTATTGACAATGATGGAGTTTGACAAGAACCCATCCTTTTTTGTGATTGAGCTATAAGGAAAAGTGATCGGAATGAAGAGAATCGTCGTTCTTGGAGCAGGCTACGCAGGGATGCGTACCGTTAAGAAATTAGCCGGTTCAGACGTAGATGCGCAAATCGTACTGGTGAACAAAAATCCGTATCATTATCAGTCAACTCAGCTCCACGAAGTCGCCGCGGGAACCAAGGAACCTGCGGATATCACTTTCGACGTCAAACAGGTATTCGCCAGTAAGAAGAACGTCCAGGTGATCATCGACGAGGTGGTCCGCATCGACCAGGACGCCAAAAGCATCGAGCTTAAGAACAGCGAGCCGCTTCACTATGATTTTCTGGTCAACGCCCTGGGCTTCGAGTCCGAGACCTTCGGCATCGCGGGTGCCGAAGAGAACGGTTGGCCGATCATCGACATCGATACCGCGCTTGCGGCTCGCAAGCATCTTGAAGACACGTTGAAGCGTTACCAGACCAGTCACGATCCCAACGACCTGCGTATCATCGTATGCGGCGCGGGCTTCACCAGTATCGAATACATCGGCGAGCTCGTCTATCGCCTTCCACGCCTTGCCAAGGAATATGGTTTCCCTCTAAGTGAGGCCAAGATCGACTGCATCGAAGCCGGGCCGAAGATCCTCGGTATGTTCGAACCGAGTCTGGCCCAGTGGGGGGTCAAGTATCTTGAGAAAAAGGGCGTGACCTTCCATGTGTCCACCCCCATCACCGAGGTAAAGCCGAATGCCGTGATGAGCAACGACCAGGAATTCCCGGCCAATACCATCATCTGGACGACCGGCGTGCACGGCAGCCATGTCATCGCCGATTCCGGTTACGACGAGAAGCGCAACCGCGTGGTGGTCGCCGATGATCTGCGCGTCAACGGTCAGCCTGACCAATTCCTTATCGGCGATGTCTCCGCCGTCACGAACCCGTATAACGGCCGTCTGTACCCCACGACCGCCCAGATCTCCATCATCCAGGCCGATTGTGCAGCAGAAAATCTGGTCGCGCTGATGAACGGGCAGCCCACGAAGAAATTCGTTTTCAAGGCTCTCGGTACGGTATGCTCGTTGGGACCGACTGCGGGGATTGCATCGATTGACATGTTCGGACATTGGAACCTTAAGGGATGGATTGCCAGTGTTGCGAAAAAGCTCATCGCCGATCGTGCCGTCTTGGAGTTGACCAATATTGGTACTATGCTGAAAAGTGATTGATTCCATGCTTTTATAAGTAAGGAATAGTTGGGAAGAAAGGATAAAAATGACTGTTTTAGGGTTATCGCGATTCCAGTTCGCGATGACGACGGTCTTCCACTTCTTCTTCGTGCCGTTATCCATTGGCCTGGCATTTACAGTGGCGGTAATGGAAACGTTATACGTAGCGAAGCGGAAATACATTTATAAGCGTATGGCGCAGTTCTGGGGGAAGATTTTCCTTCTGAGCTTCGCTGTTGGCGTGGTGACCGGCATCATTCAGGAATTCCAGTTCGGTATGAACTGGTCGAACTACTCGCGTTTCATGGGCGACATCTTCGGGGCGCCGTTGGCCATTGAGGCTCTTCTGGCGTTCTTCATGGAATCCACGTTCATCGGCGTCTGGATGTTCACTTGGAACCGCTTCAAGCCAGGCGCACACGTTGTCTTCATCTGGCTGACCTGGTTGGGCTCCACGGTTTCGGCCATTTGGATTCTCGCGGCCAACAGCTTCATGCAGAACCCTGTGGGCTTCGGTATCAACAAGAAGACCGGACATGCCGAGATGACGAATTTCGCCGCTGTTGTCGGCAATCCCCAGCTCTGGCGTGAGTTCCCCCATATCGCTACGGGCGCGTTGATGCTCGGCGGTATGGTTGTGGTCGGCATGAGCGCTTTCGGCTTCATGCACAAGAATGCTGACCGCGCCTTCTTCACCCGTTCGATTCGTGTCGGCGCCATCATCGCGCTGATCGGCTCGATTCTCGTCATCATCACCGGCGACCTGCAGACCTTGGAGATCATCAAGGATCAGCCGATGAAGTTCGCGGCCACCGAGGGTATTTACAATGATCTCAAGAGCCCGGCGCCATGGATGGTCGTCGGCTTCATGAACGAAGGCAGCCATACCGCTGCCGGCCTCGAGATCCCTGGCATGCTCTCCCTGCTTGCTTTCCATAAGCTCTATGGCGGAACCATTCAGGGCATGAACACCCTGAATGAACTCTTCAAGAGCGAGAACGGCAAGATCATCAAGAACGGCATCGAGCATCCTGAGATTTCGAACTATTACGTGCCTGCCAATGTGCTGTTCTGGAGCTTCCGCTTCATGGCCGCCGTCGGGTTCGCCGTGTTGATCCTCGCCATCTGCGTGCTTTGGTTCACCCGCGCTTCCAAGAACACCCTGGCGGACAGCCGCTGGAAGCTCTGGGTGCTGGGTGTCTGCACCTATCTGCCGTTCATCGGCACCACCGGTGGCTGGCTCATCACCGAGCTCGGCCGTTATCCGTGGATCGTCTATGGCCTGCAGACCATCGCCGATGCTGTCTCTCCGACGGCTACGGTGGCCAGCTTGCTGATTACCAATATCGTCTACTTCCTGCTCTTCTGCCTCATGGGCGGCGTGATGATCTTCTATTCTCGTCGCGTGCTCCATCAGGGGCCGGAGCCGGAAGATGCTAAGACAGCTACCGCGGGTTCATATGTCGGAGCTCACGCGGCTAACAGAAAGGTGGCGTTGGCATGACTGAGTTTCTCGCTAAGCCATTGATCGATGGCAACAATTTCCTGCAATTGCTGTGGTTCTTTGTGATTGCTTTGGTGTTCGCCATCTTCCTGTTCCTCGACGGCATCGATTTCGGTGTCGGTATGGCCACCCGTGTGCTGGCCCATAACGGTGACGAACGTGCGCTGTACATGCGTGCGATCGGCCCGCACTGGGACGGTAATGAGGTCTGGCTCATCACCGGCGGCGGCGCCATGTTCGCGTCCTTCCCGCTGTGGTATGCAAGCCTCTTCTCCGGCTACTACCTGCTGCTCTTCATCGTGTTGGTCGGTCTGATCCTGCGCGGCGTCTCCTTCGAGTTCGCCTCACACGCCATCACCGAGCGTGAACGCAGCGTCTGGCAGTGGGCCAACTTCGCGGGCAGCGTCATCGCGCCGTTCGGACTCGGCATGATGCTCACCAGCGTCATCCAGGGCGTTCCGATGGATGCTCAGGGCAATGTTCACGCCGGTTTCTTCGACGTGGTCAACCTGCTCTCCATCGTCGGGGGCGTGGCTGTGGTGTTCTTCAGCTTCCTGCATGGTCTGCACTTCCTGAGCCTCAAGCTCGACGAGAATACGTCTGCGAGAATGCTCAACACCTCGAAGAAGGCCTACTGGATCGCCTATCCGGCGCTTGTGGTCTTCGTCATTCTGGCGTTCTTCTTCACTGATTTCTATCAGCGTCGCACCAAGTCCACACTGCTGATCACCGTAGTCATCCTGGCCGCGACGATCTGTGGTCATCTCGCAGCCAACAAGAAGCGCGGAGGCTTTGCCTTCCTCGCTTCGGGCGTCACCCTTGCCGGTATCATCGCCTTCATCTTCAACGGGCTTTTCCCGAACGTGATGATCGCGACCGATCCGTCCAAGAGCCTGGCCGTATCTGCGGCTTCGTCTTCGCAGTACACACTGGAAATCATGACCATCGTGCTTTGCTGCTTGCTGCCGATTGTCCTGATCTACTTCAGCTGGTCCTATTTCATCCAGCGCAAGCGTTTGCTCACGGACAATTCTCCGGAAGCCATCAAGGCGGCTTTGGCCGAGTGACGGACTGATGTTCGCTCTTTCGATTGAAAGTTAGCTCAATGCCCGATACTCTTATCCCGCAGCGATGAATGTGCAATAATATTCATTGGTGCGGGGGAGTATCGGGCTTTCTTTGTCTTAGGAATATTCGTTAGTAGTTGGGACTGGTCGTGATCGATAAAAGTCTATTCAGATTTGACGGGGTGCGGCAACGTATGGGGCTTTTGGCCCTGCTTTCGTTGGTGCAGGCGTTGTCCATCGTCGGGCAGGCCCATGGTTTGGCTCGGGGGCTGGTGGAGATATGGAAGCTCCACGCGGTTTCCACCCTCATAGGTCCGTCTTTGGAATTCATTGCCTTCTATGCGCTGCGTCATCTGTGTGATGTGGCCAAGCAACACATTTCCAGCAAGTACGGCAAATACGTGGCCGGGCAGATTCGTCCGCAGCTGCAACACAAGATCTTCAGGCTGGGGCCATCGGCTTTGGCCTCACGCGGCACCGGCTCAACGGTGACGATGCTGATTGACGGCCTCGATCAGGTCGAACACTATATCGAGATTCTTCTGCCGAAGATGACCGACATGATGCTGATCTCGCTGGTCATCCTGATTGCCGTCTGGTGGCAGGATTGGGTCAGTGGCCTGGTTCTGCTGCTGATGTATCCTCTGATTATTTTCTTCATGGTCATTCTGGGACTGGCCGCACGCGACCGTTCCAACAAACAGTATGACCAATTCAATATTCTCAACACCAAATTCGTCGACAGCATCCTCGGTCTGCCGACCTTGAAAATGCTCGGTGTCGACAAGGAATACGAAGGCGAGATCTACAGCGTCAGCGAACGCTTCCGCAAGCGTACCATCGACGTGCTCAAAGTGGCCATGACCTCGACCTTCGCTCTTGACTGGTTCACCACGCTCGGCATCGCCATCATGGCGGTTTTCCTTGGTCTGAGGCTGGTCAACGGCACCATGCCGCTTTTCCCGGCCATGTTCGCGCTGATCATGGCTCCCGACTATTTCCTGCCCGTGCGCCAGTTCGGCGACAACTACCACGCCACGCTCGACGGCAAGAACGCCCTGCACGACATCATGAGCTTCATCGACAGCCCGGAAACGCCGCAAGACACCGAAACCGAATGGGACGGCTGGAAGGCCGACAGCGAACTCAAACTCGAAGATGTCGACTTTGCCTATCCTGCCGGCAGCAAGCCGAAAGGCGAGGACGAGGGCCAGAGCATGGCAAGTCACAATGTCGCGATGAACGCTGTGGAACAGCAGCGTGAGGGCGACAGCGATCAAGACGCAAATCCGGCTCAAGCCGAAACCGACACTTCCGAAACCCAAGCAGCCGTCCAGCCGGATGCGTTGCACCATCTTTCGATGGACCTCAAGGGGTACGGCAAAATCGCCGTCATCGGCAAATCCGGTGCCGGCAAATCGACACTGGTCAATCTGCTCGCCGGATTCAATAGCCCTTATGCAGGGTCCATCGAACTTGACGGCAGGCCGCTCAAGAACTTCAATGCCGTGGCCTGGCAGCGCCACATCAGCTATATTCCCCAGACGCCTTATATCTTCAATGGATCGATCGCCGACAACATCCGTTTCTACGTCAACGACGCCAGCGAGCAGGACGTCCGGGCGGCCGCGCACGAAGCCGGGCTCGACCAGTGGTTGGATGAACTTGCCGATGGGTTAGGCACCTTAATAGGGGAGGGCAACCGAGGCATCAGCGGTGGCCAGGCCCAGCGCATCGCGCTTGCCCGGGTCCTGCTCGACAAGTCGCGTGAGGTCCTGCTTTTTGACGAGCCCACCGCACACCTCGATATCGAAACCGAATATGACTTGAAAAAGACCTTGCTGCCGATTATGGACAACCACTTGGTCATCCTGGCCACGCACCGCCTGCACTGGCTCGCCAACGTCGATCAGGTGCTGGTGCTCGACAAGGGCAAGGTGGTCGAATCCGGCTCACCAAAAGAACTCATCGGCTCCGGTGGTCCCCTCGACCGCCTCATCAGCGAGATGGGAGGCAACCAGATTGGCCAATACCTCGACTGAGAAGCTTACGGCATCAAGTATGAACCCATCAAAAAGCGGCAGCAAGAACGGCAACGAAATGAACAACATCGACGCATCGACAGCAGCCATGCATCCTGCAGCTACGGCCACGGCGGCACAAGGCGGAAAGACCACGCTACGCGACTACCTCAAGATCTGGGACAACGACCATTGGTTCTGGCCGTACTTGAGGGAAAACAAGCGTAAGCTCGCTCTGATCTTCTTCTTGGGGTCCATGACGTTCGTCTGCGCTGCGGCCCTGATGTTCACCGCCGGTTACCTCATCAACCGTTCGGCGCGCATGCCCTATAACATCCTTCTGGTCTATGTGCCGATCGTCCTGACCCGTGCCTTCGGCATCGGTAGGCCCGTCTTCAAATACGTCGAACAGCTCAAAAGCCACGACTGGGTGCTTCACGTCATCTCCAAGCTGCGCGTACAGCTCTACCGCACACTTTCCAAAGACGCCGCCTTCCTCAACGAGCACGAGCGCACAGGAAGCGTTCTGAGCCTTCTGGCGGACGATCTCGACCACCTTGAGAACTTCTACCTGCGCACCATCTTCCCGACCGTAGTGGCCTATATCCTTTGGATTATCGTCACCATAGCCATGGGCGTCTTCTCGTGGGTCTCCTCGCTGTTGCTCTTCCTGATGCTGGCGTTGGTCCTGATTCTCATCCCGTTGGTTTCGCTGAGTTTCTCGACCGGTCATTTCGCGTTGGAGAAGCAGCAGCAGGCTCAGGAATACACCAAGGTCACCGAAAGCTACCTCGGCCTGAGCGACTGGGTCATCACCCACAAGGACAAGGATTTCGTCTCCATCGGAGCCGAGGAGTATCGGCGCATCCAGGAGAGCAAGGACCAGCAGAAGACCTTCGAACGCTGGCGCAACTTCGCCATCCAGGTTGTTTTCGGCATCATCGCCATCGGCCTGATGGTCGGTGCGGCAATGACGATGACCGGTTCCAAGTCCGTCGCCGATTGGTCCGCTTCCATCGTGCTTGCGGTCTTCCCGCTCGTCGACTGCTTCATCAACGTGGCCCAGGCCGCCGCCGAAGTGCCGCTGTACAGCGATTCGCTCGAACACCTGAATGACCTGACCGATCGTGTCGAGTCTCGTCAAGCGGAACCGGTCGAGCAGCGCAAGCTCAGCGGCCCGATCGAGGCGATCGATTTCGACCATGTCACCTTCGCCTATGGCCCCGGCCAGCCGACGTTGCTTGACGATTTCACCCTGCATATCAAGGCAGGTGAAAAGGTGGCGCTGCTTGGCCCCAGCGGCGAAGGCAAAACCACGATTCTCCAGCTGTTGCTGGGCGATCTGGTCCCTCAGCAGGGCAGCATCACTATCAACGGCATTCCCGTCGCGGCGTTGCAGGACGAACGTGCCCGCATCTTCGGCTACCTGAACCAGCAGGCGTTCCTTTTCAACTCCACCATCGCGCAGAACGTGCGTCTGGGCGCACCCGACGCCACCGATGAGGACGTATGGGCGGCGCTCAAGGCCGTGCAGCTTGATGAGACGGTCGCGGCTCTTCCCGATGGCATAGGCACGTCCGTGAATGAAGCCGGCCAGCGATTCTCCGGCGGCCAGCGCCAGCGCATCGCACTTGCACGTATCGTCTTGAAGGATACGCCGGTGATCCTGCTGGATGAGCCTACCATCGGCCTCGACCCGGTTACCGAGCGTGAGCTGATGTCGATGATTTTCTCCGCAGCAGGCGAGCGCACGATGCTCTGGGTCACCCACCATCTGCAAGGTCTGGAACAGTCCGACAAGGTCATCTTCCTCGACAACGGCAAAATCGCCATGCAGGGCGCCCCCACCGAGCTCTACCGCACCAACGAGCGTTTCCGCGAGCTCTACCGCATGGACGTCGGCGAGCTGGAAACAGTGCGCTGAAGGTAAGAACAACGAGAAGTCCGGCAATGGCCGGTCACAAGAGCAACATCCGGCGATATGCGACGATATAGATTGACGGGCAGACGGCTTGCATAAGCCTCTGCCCGTCAATTATTGTCTATGTTCTGTTTATATCGGTTTGCTCGCGGATTCAGATTGTCTTGATGAGCCTGTCGATGACATTGGTCAGCGCCTTGGCGGTGCCCGCGTTGATCGACGGGTAGGTGTTGTCCGTAATCACGGCCTTTGAGATTTGCAAATGCCTGAGCGCCTCGTCTTTGGCGCCTTTGATGAACTGCGGGTGGACCTTGAAATAGTCGAGCACCTGCAGCGGATCTTCGAGTTTGATGATATCCGCAAACGAGGAATCGTCCGCAAGCGCCAGGATGACGGGCAGTGTGTAGATGCCGTCGCGGATGTCTTCAAGCTTCGGCTTGCCGGTGTCGTGCGCGACGTTGAAGTCCTCCACGTCATCGAGAATCTGGAAAGCCATACCCAAATGCAAACCGAATGTCTTGGCTTGGTCCAGAGACAGCTGCGAGGACTCGCTGACGCTCAGTTTGATGCCGGTGAGTGCGGCTAGGCGGAAAAGCGCCGCTGTTTTGCCGGCGATGGCCCGTTCATAGTATTCCTTGGTGGTGCTGGTGTCGTGTCGCGCACATTCCTGCAGCAAATCGCCGGATACGATCTCGTTGACGGTGTGGGCCTGCTCGGAGATGAAGGCCTTGTCCGGAGAGATGATGGACATGATTTCCATATAGCGCGAAAGGATGAGGTCGCCAAGATAAATCGCGGCCTTGTTGCCACGTATCGTTTGCACCGTCGGCTGGTTGCGTCGCACCGAGGCGTTGTCAAGCACGTCGTCGTGCACCAAGGTGGCCAGATGCAGCATCTCGATGGCGGCCGCTCCTGTGACCACGTCTTTGCTTGCGGGTTGCGGGCTGTCTGGTTGCGTGGCATAGGAGAACAGCAATACCACAGAAGCCCGGATCATCTTGCCATGGTTATCAAGCAAGTGGCGGTAATCCTCGCGATACGGAGTGACATTGTCCTCTTCGGAGTGCAACGTCTCCACCACGCGTTTCAGATCATCGCGCAACAGGAGCCCCTGTTGATTTGGCATACTCAACCTGACCTCTCGAAACTCTTTAGTAATCAGACGAACGTACCCAATATAGCATCTGTCCGATATTAACCCATTGCAGTAATCGCTGAATTCCCGTAAAGATGCCCTAAAAAGGGGATTATCGGCAATGAATCAGTCGTTATTGTTGATTCTTGTGACGGAAATCACTCCGTCGATATTGCTCAGGTCGCCGATGAGCTCCCTGCTGTCGCGTCCGCGTACTTCGAGGTCGGCGGAGACCACATGGCCACGGCTGCCGGGATCTTCCTCCTCGTCCTCGTTTTTGGATTTTCTGGTTGAAAATCCTTCGACGGAGACCCCGTGCTGGGCGCAGACCGAAAGAATCGAACGTAAGATGCCGTGTCCGTCGCGGTATCTCAGACGCAGGATGTCGTCGTTTCCGATGCCGGGCGCGATCAGCCTGGTGAGGAAGGGCAACAGCGTCACCGCCAGGAAATAAAGGATTGTGCAGGTCAGTGCCGGCACAAACTGGCCTGCCCCGCACGCCGAGCCGATGGCCGCGGTCATCCAGATGGAGGCGGCCGTGGTCAGGCCTCGTACGTGGGAACGTTGGGTGAACACGACGCCGGCGCCGATGAAGCCGATGCCGGAGACGATCTGGGCGGCCACGCGAGCCGCATCCACACGGATGTTGGGGGAGGCCGTGAGCACGTCCAGGAAGCCGTATTTGCTGATGATGACGAACAACGCCGAGCCGACGCCCACCAAGGCGTGGGTTCGTGTTCCGGCGTCCTTGTGTTTGGCCTGCCGCTCAAGGCCGATGGAAGTCGATAAAACCAATGCCTCGAAAAGATACAGGGCCTGCCAGCCCCACGCAACCAGTTGCGTTTCCATTTGCACTCTCCGTCTTTGGTATACGATCCGTCGGCATCTGCATGATCGCTGTTGTCGCGGGAGGAAAATCTTCTGACGCGACAACAGCGATCTGTGATACAAATGTACAGTCTACACCTTGAAACCGAACTGTTTCGATTTCATTGCAGGAATACTTTAATTGAGCGGCCGACTGCCCAATTTGTGCTGTTCGCGGCTCCAGATGCGTCGAGCCGGATTGACGCATCTGTGATTGAGGTATTTCTGGTAGACCGGATAGAAGACGCGCACCGCCGGATAGAGCACGTACAGCGTGCGTTCGGTATCGTGCGCCCGCGTATGGTTCGGATGGGCGTCGAACGTGTTCTGGAAACGCTGCATGTACTTGCGGAATGAGGAGAAGGAGGAATCCATACGACGTGCGCTGACCCCGGTGATCATCTTTTCGCAGTAGACGGTTTTCAGCCCCTGGTCGAGCAGATGCAGGGAGATATCGATGTCCTCGTGCATGATATCGGGTTTGTCGCGGCACACCTTGTCCTTGATTTTCTCCCAGGCGCTGGCTCGAACCGCCATGTTGGAGCCGAACAGCAGCACCTTGCCATTGTCGGCGCGATAGGTGATCTTGCGTACCTTGTCATCGCCTTTCAGGCCAAGGCGCCCTGCAGGCATGTCGTAATAGACCGCAGGGCCCGTGGCGCCCATGGCGTCGGGGTCTCGCTCGAAGATGTCGGTGACGACCTTGACCCAGTCGGGTTTGAGCATGCAGTCCGCATCGACGCGGCCGTATACGTCGCCGCTCGCCACGGAGAAACCGAAATTACGCGTGGGGACGAGCCCCTGTTCGTTATCCTGATGGACCAATTTGATCAGCGATGGATTAGACTGTTGGTCAATAAATCGTTGCACAAGTTCGCAGGTTCGATCGGTTGACTTATTGTCAACGACAATGATTTCGTAGGGTGCAACGGATTGACACACCGCATTCGCCAGACAGTTGACGATGCGGTCCTGTTCGTTGTACGCAGGTATCACAATGGATATTCTTATCATAATATAACAGGATATTCCCAGTCGTCTACACATGGGGCGGGGTAGGATTGAAGATCATGAAAGAACGTGGACAAAAGGCCGACGGTGCCGAAAGCCAGAAGATAGATTTTGCGTCGGTGTTCCCGCAGAAGGGTGATTCCCGCAGGCCTCCGGATTGGTGGGGGCGTGCCCTGCTGTATACCGCGATAGCGGTGTTCGTCTGTATCTTCCTCTTCAGGTCCTGGAGCAAGGTCGCGTTCATCGTCCTCGACATCGTCATTTCGGTTTTTGTGGCGCTCGCCATGGAACCCTTGGTCGTCCGCCTCGTGCGTCACGGATGGAAACGAGGGGCCGCGGCAGCCGTATGCCTGGTGGGCCTTATCGTTATCGTGCTTGCCTTGTTGGGGCTGTTCGGCAACATGTTCGTCGTGCAGATGATCTCGATGCTCAGGGGCATTCCCGATCTCTACGCACAGGCGCAGCATCTTGTGGCCCAATATACCGATTTCAAGCTTCCCAAGATATCCAATTTGGGCAGTGAGATCGCCAAGAATGTGCAGACCTCATGGGTCACCGATTTCGCCGGGCAGGCATTGAGCACCACCATGGGTGTGTTCAGCGCACTGCTCAACGTGCTGACTATTGTGATGGTCACCTATTATGTCTCCGCCGCCGGCCCCAAGATGCGCAGGAGCCTTTGCCAGTGGCTGGGCCCTGTGGCGCAGCGTCGCTTTCTGCTGGCTTGGACCATCGTGCAGGACCAGATTTCCGGTTTCCTTTTCTCACGTACGATTCTCGCCGCGTTCAACGCCTTCTTCACTTCGATATTCCTGATGGCCATCAAGGTGCCCAACTGGCTGCCGTTGGCCCTGTTCTGCGGCATCGTCTCGCAGTTCGTGCCGACCATCGGCACCTATATCGGCGGCGCGCTGCCGGTGATCTTCGCATGGTCCTCGCGCGGCTTCCTCTACGGGGTGGCCGTGGTCGTTTTCATCATCATCTACCAGCAGATCGAGAACCTCATCATCTCTCCCAAGGTCTCGCAGCGCACGATGGACCTGAATCCGGCCATCGCCTTCTTGTCGGTATTGGTCCTGGGGGCGGTGTTCGGTGCGCTCGGCGCGTTCCTCGCCCTGCCCATCACCGCCAGCCTGCAGGCCCTGTTCAAGGTGTATACCAAGCGCTACGAGCTGGTGGAGTCCCCGCTGATGAGCGACCCGGAGCCGGTCAAGAAATCTAAGGTCGTCGCCGGGGCCGAGGCGTTCAACGAACATGTGGTTCAGCCGGTCGCCGAGCATATGCCGCGTGCCGCCAAAGGCTCGAGCGCACGTGTTCCCGTCGACGACAGCCTGCGCAACCTGCGCGACGAGGTCTATCGCATCTCGGCCGAGTCCAATGCCAGATCAACCGGCCATGACCTCGACGAGTCCGAGACCATCGCCATCCCCAAGGGGGTGCTTTCCGGCTCTGGGAACGCCACACGCAAGCCGCTCAAGGGCGGCGATTTGGACGGTTCCGGCGATTTCGACACTCAGGAGCTGCGGCAGGAGGCGGCCAAAGACGCCCGCGATGCAAAAGGCGGGGACCCTGTGACGAAAGGCAAGGGGGCTACCCCGGGTAGAGTGGTCACAGGCAACATGGAAGAAGAAAAGACGGATAACCCGAGAAGCAGGTGGCGCTGAAATGGTATTGCTTAATATCCTTGATATCCTGATGTTTATTTTGGGTGCTGTGAGTCTTGGCTACCAAGCGATCTGCATTGTCGCTTCATTGTTCCATCACCGTATCACGTTTCCCGAAGCCCCGATGGACAAGCGTTATGCCGTGCTGATTTCGGCACGCAACGAGGAAAACGTCATCCCGAATCTCATCGATTCCATCAGGGCGCAGACCTACCCCTCGCGTCTTGTCGATATCTGGCTGGTCGCCGACAACTGCACCGACAAAACCGCCGATGTGGTGCGCTCGATGGGATGCAAGGTCGTCGAACGCCATGATCTGCAACAGGTCGGGAAAGGATACGCGCTGACCTACCTGCTCAATGCGATGATCGATAAGGGGGTGGCCAACGACTATGACGCTTTCTTCGTTTTCGACGCTGACAACAAGCTCGACAAGCACTATCTTGAGGAGATGAACAAGGCCTTCCAATCAGGCTTCAAGATACTGACCAGCTACCGCAACTCCACCAACCTTTCCGACAATTGGGTCTCGTCCGGTTCCGCGTTGTGGTTCATCCGTGAATCCCGGTTCCTCAACAACTCCCGTATGGTTTTCGGCTCCAGTTGCCACGTCGGCGGCACCGGATTCATGTTCTCGCGCGAGGTGATGCAGCGCAACAACGGCTGGAAGTTCCATCTGCTGACCGAAGACCTCGAATTCACGATGGATTCCGTGCTGCACGGCGACCGTATCGGCTATTGCGGCACCGCCATCCTCTACGACGAACAGCCTGATTCGTTTATGCAAAGCTGGCGGCAGCGGCTTCGTTGGAGCAAAGGCTTCCTGCAGGTGTTCCGCTATTACGGTCCTCAGCTGATCAAGCGTGCGGTGCGCGAACGCGATTTCTCAGCGGTCGATTTCACCATGCTGATCTGCCCGTTTATGGTGCTCAGCGTCCTGCGCGTGGTGCTCGGTCTGCTTTTCGCCGCATTCGGTTTCGTCCCATGGTCAAGCCAGCTCGGTTCGTTGTCCGGATGGCTGACAGGCGCAGGTACGGGCCTCTTGGGAATGATGCTTCTGGCAGCGCTCACGGTGTTTGCCGAACGCGGCCAGATCGGTGCCACCAACAAGGAGCTTTTGGCCTATGTGCTGAGCTTCCCCATCTACATGGCCAGCTACGTGCCGATTTCCTTCCAGGCCATTTTCTCGAAGGCGCAATGGAAGCCCATTGCGCACAAAGGCTAGATCAACTTTGTGAGGCATAGGGGAGCGGTTGACAGTGAATACAGCGGGATCATCTCATGCAAGGTACGGGGCACATGCGCGCAAGACGGTTCATGTATCCCGCAATCGTGCGTGGCGCATCGGAGTTTCCGCATTGATGACCCTGCTGGTGGCGGCTGGCTATTTCGCCGGTGACGTCTCTGGGGTTCTTCCAGGTCCCCTCACGATACTTCCTGCGGGGGCAGAGGCACCTGCCTTTTCCGGATCGGTCCTGCCTGCCAAGTCCATCGCGGGTTCGGCGGATATGGACAAGCCGATCGACAAAAACGCGACGGAGGCGGTGGTCAACGCCTTTGCCGCAACCCCCGGTCTGGGAGCTGATTTTTCGCTTGCCATTGCCGACGCCGACGGCAAAATCGTCGATTCACGCGCTCCGGACACACCCCGTGAGCCGGCTTCGACCATGAAGACCCTGACCGCCCTGGCTGTTTCTTCGACGCTTGATATGGGCTCGACTTTCCATACCAATGCCTTGCTCGAACCTGCGGCCGGCGCTACAGGGCAAGCGACGCTGACACTCAAATCGGACGGGGATATGCTGCTCGGCGCAGGGGCGAGCGATCCCAACCATATCAACGGCAGGGCCGGCCTTGCCACCCTTGCCGAGAACACCGCGGCGCAGCTGAAGAAAAGGAACATCAGCCAGGTTCGCCTCAACTACGACGACACGCTTTTCGGCGCCGTTCGTTCCCCGGCCGCCGTCGCTTCCAACAACGTCGGCAATACCAATTTCACCGGCATCTCCTCGTTGGCCATCGACGGAGGACGGCAATGGAAAGGCGTGGAACACGATCCGGATCTCTATAGCGCTTACCCGGAAATGTCCACCACGCCGGCGCATGATGCGGCGGCGGTGTTCGGCTCCCTGCTCACCCAACGAGGCATCGGCGTAGACGGCGATGCAGCCGCCGGAAAAGCCGCGGCAAACGCCAAACGTATCGCAACGGTCTCTTCGGCGACGCTGGCCGAGGTGATGGCTTTCACGCTGCGTCATTCCGACAACACTCTGATCGAAGAGTTCGGCAGGCTTCTGGCGCTCAAAACAGGCGAGGCCAACAGCCCGGTTGGTGCGACACAGGCGGTCAGGGCCAGACTGCGCAAGCTCGGCGTCGACACACCGAACCTCAAAATGGCCGATTGCTCTGGACTCTCGGAAGGCTCCGCGCTGGAGGTCAAAACTCTGGTCGAAGTGCAGAGCCACAACCTGAAAGCCGGTCCCGGAGCGGCTGCAGCCGAAGGATTGTCCATCCCCGGTTTGGTGGGCACTGCCAAGAACCGTCTTGCCGATTCGAGCGCTGCGGGGCTGATGCGTGTCAAAACCGGTTCCTTGGATCAGGTCACCTCCATGGCCGGCAATATTTCACGCAAGAACGGCGGGGTGCTCGCCTTCGCGGTCATCGTCAACCAACCGCAGGACTATCTGGCGGCCAGAAAAGCCGTGGACGCCTTCATCTCCGCGTTGGCCGGGCTGTAAGGGGCGAAAATTGGCATATTCGGCAACGATAAAAAAGGCTATCGGTTGCGTTCGCAACGCGCTTGCGGCAGCGGGAATCGAGCGGCAGGACCCACGCTTTGCCAAGCACGGCGAGCATGCCGCTCTTGCCGATGCCCCGACAATCCTGGTGGCATGCTCGGGCGGGCGGGACTCGATGGCGCTCGCGGCGATGAGCCACATCGTCTGTGGGATGTTGGGAATCCATTGTGCGGCCGTCATCGTCGACCACCAGCTTCAGGCCGGTTCCGGCCAAGTCGCGCACGTTGCGGCGTCGCGGTGCGAAGATCTGGGACTGGACCCCGTCATCGTGCGCGTCATCGATGTCAAAGGGACCGAAAACGGCAGAAGTGTCGAGGACGCCGCGCGACAGGCGCGCTACGAGGCCATCATCGAGGTCGCGCGCGATGTCGATGCCGCAGCGGTGCTGCTGGCTCATACTCGTGACGACCAAGCGGAAACGGTGTTGATGGATGCATTGACTCGTTCGTCCGGCATCGACGCACTGGCCGGTATGCCTTCTGCATTCGTGCGCGACGGCATCCGTTTTCTCCGGCCGTTCCTCGACCTCACACGTGCCCAGACAACCGCGATCTGCACGGAACTGAAAATGCAATGGTGGGATGACCCCACCAACGGCGACACGGTTGCGGCACACGATCCATTGCCCAGACATTATCCGTTGCGTTCACGCGTGAGACACACTCTGATGCCCTATCTGTGTCAATTCTTCGATGGTGATGTCTCGGCGCATCTGGCGCAGGCGACACGCGTCGCAAGTGTGGACAGGGATTTTCTCGAGCTTGAGACCGACGATTGGTGCCGTCAGGCCGTTCGTTTCGATGTCGACGGGGCGGCAGCCGCTATACGCGCCGATGTGCTGCTTGGAGCCCATTCGGCGATTCGTCGTCGCGTCATCGCCCGAGTGCTTGCGCAGCTCGATATACCGTTTTCCTTGCACCATGTCTTGTCCATCGAGGCGCTGGTGGTCGACTGGCACGGACAGGGCGATCTTTCACTTCCCAGAGGATATTCAGTCAATAGGCAGAAACACGTCATTCGCGTGTGTAAAAATGGTGTCTATGCAAATTGCGGATGTACAGGATGAAATTGACCATGAACTCGTGTCAAAAGCACAGATCGAGCGCAAAATCGAAGAAGTGGCAGCGCAAGTGAGCAAAGACTACGCAGGCAAGGACCTCTTGCTTGTGGCCGTGCTCAAAGGTGCTGTGAACACGCTGGCCGCGTTCTCACAGGCGTTGAGCATCGACGCGCAGATGGATTTCATGAGCCTGTCCACCTACGGGGAAGGAACCCAAAGCAGCGGGAAAATCACCGTTCGCCAGGATTTGTCCTGTGACGTCAAAGGACGCAATATTCTGATCGTCGAAGACATTATCGATTCCGGTTTTACCCTTCATTGGTTGGTTCGCGAGCTCAAAGAGCGCGGAGCGGCGAGCGTCGAGGTGTTTGCGCTGCTGGAGAAACCATCCCGCCGTGAGGTCGAGGTGCCGCTGAAGTATAAGGGTTACGAAGTACCTGATGAATTCGTCGTCGGTTTCGGTCTTGACTATAACGAGCATTTCCGCAACCTTGATTCCATCGCAGTACTGAAGCCGTCTGTCTACCAAGGAGCAGCAGCATGAGCTATCCTCAGAATCCTCGCAACCCCATGGGGCCGATGGGCAACCCAAACGGATCGAACAACAATAACAACAATCCTTTCAACCCCTTCAACAGGGGCAACAATCCTGATAACGGCAACAAGAACAACAACCGCAACAACAATAAGGGCGATCGGAACCCCAACGACAAGCGTCCGCTCTGGCAGTCGCCGGTGCTGTGGATCGTGGTATTGGTACTTTTGGTGTTCGCCGGTTTCGAGCTGTTCAATCTCAACGGCACACAGACCATCGATACCAAGGACGGCATGGAGCTGATCCAGCAGGGAAGTGCCAATCGTATCCAGATCATCGACAACAAGCAGATGGTCAAACTCAAACTCGACCAGAACTTCAACAAGATCGACCCGAACACCAGGTCCAACCATGATTACGGACGCGACGTCCAGTTCTATTACACCTTGGCCGAAGGCCCCGAGGTGCTGAAGGCCGTCAAGAAGGCCGACCCGAAGAACGGCTGGACATCGAACATGCAGTCCGATTCGATGATGGCATACCTGATTTCGACCCTGTTGCCGTTCGTGATTCTGCTGCTGCTGTGCTGGTGGCTGTTCAGCCGTATGAGCGGCGGTATGAACGGCATGCTCGGCATGGGCGGCAAGAAGGACAACGGCAAGCTTCTGGACGGCAAGACCCCGACCACCAAGTTCTCCGACGTGGCCGGCGAGGAAGCGGCCGTGGCCGAAGTCGAAGAGATCAAGGACTTTTTGAAGGATCCTTCAAAATACAAGGCGTTGGGCGCCCGCATTCCGCGTGGCGTGCTGCTCTACGGCCCTCCCGGAACCGGCAAGACCCTGCTGGCACGAGCCGTGGCAGGCGAGGCGGGCGTGCCGTTCTATTCTATGGCGGGTTCCGACTTCGTCGAGATGTTCGTCGGCCTCGGTGCCTCGCGTGTGCGTGACCTCTTCGACGAGGCCAAGAAGAACGCGCCGGCCATCATCTTCATCGATGAGATCGACGCCGTCGGCCGCAAGCGTGGATCGGGCATGAGCGGCGGACACGACGAACGCGAACAGACGCTGAACCAGCTGCTGGTCGAGATGGACGGTTTCGACAACGACACGAACCTCATCATCATCGCCGCCACCAACCGTCCGGACGTATTGGACGAGGCGTTGCTGCGTCCCGGCCGTTTCGACCGTCAGGTGGCCGTCGAAGCCCCGGATCTGGAAGGCCGCGAGGAAATTCTCAAGGTACACGCCAAGGGCAAGCCGTTCGTCCCCGATGTCGACCTGCATACCGTGGCCGTGCGTACTCCGGGCTTCACCGGCGCCGACCTGGCCAATGTCTTGAATGAGGCGGCGTTGCTGTGCGCCCGTGTGGGAGCCCAGCTGATCGACAATCGTGCCATCGACGAGGCCATCGACCGCGTCCAATCTGGACCGAAGCGCCAATCGCGTGGCATGGCCTTGGATGAGATGCGCAACACCGCCTACCACGAAGGTGGACACGCGCTGGTCGCCGCGGCTCTTCACCATACCGACCCGGTCACGAAGGTGACGATTCTGCCGCGAGGCCGTGCTTTGGGCTATACCGCCGTCATGCCTACCCAGGATCGCTATTCGCAGTCCCGCAACGAGCTCTTGGACCAGATCGCCTACGCCATGGGCGGACGCACCGCCGAGGAGATCGTCTTCCACGACCCGACCACCGGCGCCTCCAACGACATCGAGAAGGCGACGCAGATCGCCCGCAAGATGGTCATCGAATTCGGACTGTCCTCCAAGTTGGGAGCCGTCAAATGGGGCGATGCCGACCACGGCGAGGATTCCGCCAACAACTTCATCCACGATTACTCCGAGCGTACGCAGGATATCATCGACGAAGAAGTGCACGACATGCTTGAGACCGCACACACCGAGGCATGGAAGATCATCACCGCCAACCGCGATGTGCTCGATGAGCTGGTGCGTCAGCTGCTCGTCAAGGAAACCCTGAACGAGAAGGAGCTGAAGGTCATCTTCGCCAATCTGAAGATGTCTCCGGAACGCGGGCTTTGGCTTTCCGACGCGTCGCGCCCCGATTCCGATATCCCGCCGGTGCCGATTCCCGAATCGCTTAAGCGTTCCGTGGGCATGAAGGCAGAAGAGTCTGAGTGAGCTATGTCGAATCCGTTGATTGATGATTCGCAAGAGTCGAGGGGCGTGACAGCTGATGGCACGCCCCTCGGCGTAGGCGCGCGGCTTTCGCTTTCGTTCGATGAGACGACAAGCGAGGATGTCGCCGCCGGTGCCGAGGTGTGGCAGCGGGTGCTTCAGGCCGTTGCCGCCGGCAAGGTGCATGCGCAGGTCGTACTGAAATTCGATGATTCATTTGCTGCCCGCAACGGTGATGGCAACGCTGCGGATTACGAGTCGGCAACGGGTCTTGCGTTCACCGATGTGCCGGTGACGATCGATAGAGGAGGCAACACCGACAGGCAGGGTGCGCAAACGTCCGGTTCGGCCGCAAGCGCCGCCCCCACCAAGGCTTCATTGGCCGGGGCTACGATAAACGAGCAGCAGCGTCGGGACAAAGCGCAACAGGCACAGGCCCTGCAGCACGACCAAGCCGATGACGTCTATGCTGTACCGAGGCGCGCCATCATCGCCATGCGCAGCAAAACCGGCGACGCCGCCAAGCGGTTCCGTTCGGTCATCGTCTCGTTGGATGCCGTGCCGGGCAACCAGGTCGAAGGAATCTCGCCGCTCTATCACGTCATGGGCATCGACAGTGGCGACGCCAGTGCCGCCGTTATCCGGCTGACCACCAAACTGAAACCGCATGCCATCGTATCGTTGCTCGATTCCCTGTCGGCATCACATGAAGGGGCCGTCACGTTGCGCCTGGTCGACGTCGAAGGTGAGGTCACAGGCGCGTTGGGTGCCGCCGACGGCGCGGATGGCAAGTCCTGTGCGGTCGGTGACGGCGTTATTGCCGGCGGCGCTGCCGAAGAGATGCCGGCGGATGCCGCCCCTGCCGTCGAGCTGCCGTTGGCTGCGGCTAAACAAGAGGCCGAGATCCTGGCGCCTTGGCTTGATATGGATCCCGATGCCCATCTTGACGGCGACCCGGTTTCCTTCCTGCTTGCCATGGCACCCGATGCCGCACGCGTCGGTAAAGTCGACGACCGCTGGATCCTGGGAGAGACGCGATGAGTGCACGACGAACCCCCTGGTGGTATTACGTAATAGCGGCGTTGATCGGCCTGTTGTTCGGCGCGATATTGGTCAAATCCGATGAAATGAGCGGGCTTTCGCTGATTGGTGCTCCATGGTTCGTCGCTTTCATCCTGGTGCTGCTCGGTGCGGTGGTGCTGCTGTTGGCCTTGCAGGTTCACCAATACGCCATCACCGATCCCGCCAAGCGCAAAAGCTGGATCGATCCCACCAAAGCCGTCTACACGCTGGTGCTGTGCAAGGCGTTGGGCATCGCCGGTGCTGGGCTTGCCGGCTGGTATCTGGCTCAGGCGATGCTTGTCTTCGGCCATTGGGGCATCCCGTATTTCCAGAACGTGATCATCCAGTGCGTGGTGACTTGTTTCATCTGCATCGCCGATATGGTGGTGGGCATCGTCGGCGAATGGCTCTGCCAGCTGCCGCCGAGCGAAGGCGCGGAGAACCCGAAGATCAAGGCCGCCAAACGCCGCGAGCGCCAGCGCAAGCTCGCCGCCGGCGGATCCATGAGCAAAAAGGATATTTCCCAGCAATAATTATTATTCGATAATTCGAACATTTCCGGTTATTTCTCTTTTTGGGCAGTACTATGTCTCATATCAGAGTTGTGAGGACTACGCCCAAAGGTGGGGAATATGGCAGGAAGTAAGGGAATTGAGCAGACTCCCGCTCAAAAGCTGAAAACAGGCTCAAAGACGGGCGGAGTCATGCTCATCGCGGCCTTGATGACGGGCTATTCCGTGGTCTACATGGACAAGAAACTGATTTCGGCGGCTATCATTCCAATATCGGCGCAATTCCATCTGGATACCGCGCAGACCGGCCTGATCATGTCCATGTTCTTCCTTGCCTATTCGCTCATGCAGATTCCGTGCGGCTGGCTGGCTGACAGGTTCGGTGCCAAAAGAGTGCTGATGGGCTCCATGATAGTGATTGCGGTCTTCTCCTATCTCTTCGGAATCGTCAGTGGACTTGCGCTCTTTATCGTCATCCGTTGCGGTGCCGGGTTCGGGCATGGCGGCTACCCTCCGAGCTGCTCGAAAGCGATAGCCGAGAACTTTCCGCAGGAAAAACGCACGTTCATCCAGTCCCTTATGCTTGCAACCAGCGGCATCGGCGGCATCCTCGCCTTTACGCTGGGAGCCCAGCTGATCGATTACAACTGGCGGATTGCCTATGCCGTTCTGGGAAGCTTTTATCTTGTCGCGTTTCTGATGATCTGGATTTTCGTTTCGGACGGCAAAAAAGACGTTGAGCCGGTACCGGCCGATACCAAGGTCCAGGTCGAGATTGACCATGAGGCCGAGGTTGAGGGTACGGTTGAGACTCAAGTCCAGGTAGAGTCTCAGAGGGACGATAGGCCGAAATTCAGCACGGTGATCACGAACCGGAATGTGATCGTGCTGTTCATCGCGATGTTCCTGATCAATATCGTTGTCTACGGCAACATGTCCTGGCTGCCGTCGTACATCACCAAAACCTTCCATCTGACTGTGGGGCAGGCCGGTTACATATTGGCGTTCAATTCTATATTCAGCACCATAGCCACGATTTTTTCGGGGAAGCTGCTTTCCAGGTTCTTCCTGCATCGGGAACGTCCGGCGACTATTGGAGCGGCGCTGATTATGGCCGCTTTGATCGCTGGATTTGTGCTTTCCAAAATTCTTGTGCTCTCCATTGTTTTGCTTATTCTCATCAGCCTGTTCGGTACGTTGGTATTTACCAGTATTTTCACTTGGCCACATAAGATCATGGATGCCCGTGTCATTGGATCGGCCATTGGGGTAATCAACACGGGAGGAACGCTCGGGGGATTCGTAGCTCCTGTGGCCATCGGCTATCTGGTGAAGCGGATGGGCGGTTCCTTCGTGCCTGCTTTCTTCTTCATGGCATGTATGGCGGCGTGTGTGGCGGTCGTGGTGCTTTTCGTCCGTGTGCCGAAGCAGAAGAAGGCTTGAGATGTTTGCGTCATTCTGAAATTCAGGTGGAGTTTGAATGTGTAGGAGCTTTGAAAGTTCCTACACATGCACAATAAAACTGCGTTTCAGCTGTCGATTGGAATTGTTGCGAGTCGGCAATCGGAACGCAGCTTGCAATACGGCTGGTTTTACTTCTTGTTGTCGTCTTTCTGTTCCGGCACACGGATGGTGGCTTCCTGCGTCATCGCGGCGAGCATCCTGCCGTCGGCCGAATAGACCTTGGCGATGCCCAGTGCGCGGCCGTGACCGGCGACCGGGGCATCCTGGATGTAAAGGTGCCATTCGTTCATGTCGATGTTGTCGTAGAACCACATCGAGTGGTCGATCGAAGCGTAGAAAATGCCCGGCGTGGAAATGCTCAGACCTGCGCGGCGCAAGTCCGGCTCCATCATCACCTGGTCGCATTCCAGTGCCAGCAGTGCGCGATGAACATTGCGCGAGGCCGTGATCGGGCTGGCCATGCGCATCCAGACCATCTGTTTGCCGGAGTCCTTGTCGGCGCTCTGCGTATCTGGCTCGAGCATCACCGTCGAACCGATGTGGCGGATATCGAACGGCGATTGAGAGGCATAGTATTTGGCGAACTCGGACTTGTCGGTGTAGGGTTCCATCAGCTCTTTGGCGCTGGTCAACGTTTCCGGGGAAGGAAGGTTTTGGGGCATGCTGTCATTGAATTCGACGCCGGACTGGCCGGCTTTCTGCAGACTTACCGTGGCGGTGAACAGCAGCTGTTCACCCTGTTTGGCATCCACGCGGCGTGTGGAGAAGGAACGGCCGTCACGAAGCGATTCGACCTCATAGCGGGTCTCTTCGTCGAGCTTGCCGACCTTGATGAAGGTGGCGTGGATGGAGTTGACGAGTTTGTCGTCATCGGCGGTATCGGCTGCGGCGATGATGGCCTGCGCGGTCATCTGGCCGCCGTAGATGCGTTCGGTGGGGTAGTAGAGGTTCGTGGCGTCATGGAAGACGGTGCGTCCGTCCCGCTCCTGTCCGGCTTCGAGTTCAAGCGCCTCAACCGCTTGCTGTGCCGGGTCGCCCGCCTTGACTTCCGCCATGTCGCTCCTCATTTCCTGTTTACAGTTTCTTGGTCGAGTTTATCCGCGCCGCCGAACTTTCCGGCCGGATTACGCCATTATCTGATAACGGTCCACGTGTCCGAACAATTCGTCAGATGCGGTTAAGTGGTCGTTACTGGTACAAAGTGGTCATTTCAGCCCATGAATTTGACCACTTTGTACCAGTAACGACTAGAAAATACCAGTGAAATTTGCGAATGAAGTAGGTATCGTGCAGGAATAATCGTGTGCATTGATGTGGATAGTCGATAGTTATCCACCGACACGCCGGGCAACAGAGCGTTCGACCACAGTACTCGTTTTTCCCGAGATGAAAACCTTAATGACGATAGTGTTTTGATATGGGAAGATATGTGGAAGAAATCAGCCGATTATTGGTGCAAGGCGAGACGCGGCGACGATATTGTTACGGTTCCAGCCCGGGCCAGTATCGGGCGTTGTCGAGGAAACTTCATGCCGGACAACTGGTGAGCCCATACAGGAACGTTTACGCGCGCAAGGAATATGCGGATTCGCTTGACCCCATCGAGCGTTCCCGTCATCTGGTTCGTACGCTGGCGCTTATGCATCCGTGGTGGAGGTTCGCGGGAATCAGTGCGGCTTCGATGTTTGGTTTTGAGCATGGATACGTCTTGCACAAAGACGGGCTGGTCTTCATCGCGGGAAAGGAATCGACGCCCAAATCTTCCGATTCGCATTTGCGTCATATCTATGCGCCGCATACTTCGATGAAAGTCATTGATGGGGTGAAGGTAACGAGCGTGGCGAGGACTTTGGTGGATTGTGCGTTGCTTTACCCGTTCGAACAGGTGCTTCCGTTGTTCGACAGCGCTCTGAGGCGTGGTCTGCTGGTAGATAAAGAGGTGACTGGAATCTGCTCGGGGTTGCGGTGCGATTACACGAGGGTGCTTAGACCATTGCGTTATGCTGACGGGCTCAGCGAGAACGGCGGAGAGTCGCGGTGCCGCGCGTTGCTTATTGATTCCGGTTTTGCCGTCCCACGGTTGCAGCGTGAGTTCATCGATCCTAAAACCGGGGCACGCTATCGTACCGATTTCTCGTGGGAATGCGGGAATGGACGGATCGTCGTTTTGGAATACGACGGATTGGAAAAATACGTCAATCCGGAGATGAACCATGGGTATGGTAGTTGGCAGGTTGTTAACGATGAGCGTGCCAGGGAATCGGCGTTGATTCGGGCGGGGGTATCGGTGGTGGTGCGGTTGTCGTCGAAACAGCTGCACGAACAAGGCGTACCTGTCCGCAGGCTTGTTAATGCCGGTGTGCCGATGATGCGACGGATGGTTTCGTCCCGCCAATGATGCCCATCTGGCGTAGATAATGGCGCTAATGAGTCGTTACTGGTACAGAGTGGTCATTCTATGTGGTTCAAATGACCACTCTGTACCAGTAACGACCACTTTATTGCAGCAGCGACTATCGGCTGGTAGTGGTGGCTGGGTCGTATCCCCAATAAAGAATCCCAACCGTTCCGTGTACTCGTGAGAGCTGAGAAACGGTTGGAATATGACGATTCTGCAGGTGGAAACGTGATTCTACTGGGTTAGCGGTTTCGCCTTCGCGTTCGATGCGTCGCGCTCACTGACGCTACAGGCAGTCCGCTGGACTGTCTGCTTAACGGTGAAAACCTGCTGTTTCGCCTTCGCGCTCGATGCGTCGCGCTCACTGACGCTACAGGCAGTCCACCGGACTGTCTGCTTAACGCGTCAGCTTACGATGGATGCGGTGGGGGCGGGAGGCCTCTTCGCCAAGGCGCTTGACCTTGTCGTCCTGATACGCCTGGAAGTTGCCTTCGAACCAATGCCACTTGGCCGGATTGTCGTCATCGCCCTCCCACGCGAGGATATGCGTGGCGATGCGGTCGAGGAACCAGCGATCGTGGGAGATGACCACGGCGCAGCCCGGGAACTCGATCAGCGCGTTTTCCAGCGATTCCAACGTTTCGACATCAAGGTCGTTGGTCGGCTCATCGAGCAGCAGCAGATTGCCGCCCTGCTTCAGGGTGAGTGCAAGGTTCAGGCGGTTGCGTTCGCCGCCGGAAAGCATGCCGGTGAGCTTCTGCTGGTCGCTGCCCTTGAAGCCGAAACTGGCGACGTAGGCGCGGGTCGGCACCTCGACGCCGGCGACCTCGATGAAGTCGTTGCCGTCCGAGACGGCCTCCCAGAGGTTCTTGTTGGGGTCGAGGCCCTCACGGTTCTGGTCGACATATGAGATTTTGACGGTGTCGCCGATCGTCAGCTTGCCGCTGGTGAGCGGCTCCTTGCCGACGATGGTCTTGAACAGCGTGGACTTGCCGACGCCGTTGGGGCCGATGATGCCCACGATGCCGTTGCGCGGCAGGGTGAAGGAAAGGTCATCGATCAGCACGCGATCGCCGAAGGCCTTGTGAATATGCTCGGCCTCCAGCACCTGCGAGCCCAGACGCGGGCCGGCGGGGATGACGATCTCGGAGAAGTCGAGCTTCTTGGCGTTGCGCGCCTCGTTCTCCATCTCGTCGTAGCGTGCGAGCCTGGCCTTGTTCTTGGCCTGACGGGCCTTGGGGGAGCTCTTGACCCAGTCCAGCTCGTTTTTCAAGCGACGCGCGAGCTTGGCGTCCTTGGCACCCTGGATCTCCATACGCTTTTCTTTGGTCTCCAGATAGGTGGAGTAGTTGCCCTTATAGGGGTAGAGGTGGCCGCGGTCGACCTCGCAGATCCACTCGGCCACATTGTCCATGAAGTAGCGGTCGTGGGTCACGGCGATGACGGCGCCCTTGTAGGTGTGCAGGAACTGCTCCAGCCACAGGATCGACTCGGCGTCGAGGTGGTTGGTCGGCTCGTCCAAGAGCAGCAGGTCGGGGGCCTCAAGCAGCAGCTTGCACAGGGCCACGCGACGGCGCTCGCCGCCCGAGCAGACCTTCACGGGGGTCTCTGGGTCGGGGCACTGCAGAGCGTCCATCGCCTGCTCGAGCTGGGAGTCGATATCCCAGCCGTCGGCCGCGTCGATCTCTTCCTGCAGCTTGCCCATCTCGGTCATCAGCGCGTCGTAGTCGGCGTCCGGGTTGGCCATTTCCTCGCCGATTTGGTTGAAGCGGTCGACCTTGTCGGTGATTTCGCCGAAAGCGGCCTTGATGTTCTCGCCGACGGTCTTGGTGTCGTCCAGCGGCGGTTCCTGTTGCAGAATGCCAACGGAATAACCGGGGGTCAGCTTCGCTTCACCGTTCGAGACGGTCTCTTGACCTGCCATGATCTTCAAGAGGGTGGATTTGCCCATGCCGTTGGGGCCGACGACGCCGATTTTCGCGCCCGGCAAAAAGCTCAGGGTCACGTCGTCAAGGATCACACGGTCGCCATAGGCCTTGCGAGCATTGATCATCTGGAAAATAAACTCAGCCAAGTATTCGTTCCTTTGTTGTTAATGTGTGCTTTGTCTCATTGCGTTTCAACCATTCCGCCGGGTTTGACCAACCCGCGGATTCAAGCCAATTTTGGCATATCGAGTAGACGTTTCAAGGAATCTTTACCCTCGGTTTAATGTCCCTTTTGTGCGTTTTGTCAAGAAATGACGTGTAAGCGGGAACAAATGGCAGCGCTGATATGTTGGGTCTGGTAATGTGCTTGGTCCGGTCTAAATGTTGTGATGTCATACGATTAGAATGTTTGAGGAAAGACGGCTGTGACCGGCTGAGGTGAATGATACTGAGACTTATGAAGGGAGCGGCGCTATGGAACGGAGAATGTCGAATCTTCCGGCGAATCTGCCAGAGGCTTTGCCTGTTGAGAACCCGCTGAGCTCGACCGATGCCCGTGTACCCGTGGAGATTGAACAGTCCTCGGGAATGTTGCTGCAGGGCCGTCGCTTGCGTTCCTTCGCCTACACGACCGACGCCGCAGTGATTCACAATACGAACGCCGACGCCATTCTGGCGGTCTACCCGTTCACCGGCCAGCCGGTCATCAACCAGGCGGTGCTTTCCGTGGCTCAGGCCCCGGTGTTCGTGGGCGTCGGGGGAGGCACCACCACCGGCACACGCGTGCTCGAATTAGCGGTGTTTGCTGAAATGCAAGGAGTCGCCGGTGTCGTGCTCAACGCGCCCAGCGAGGTGGAGATCGTGCGCGAGGTGTCGATGACCGTTCATGTCCCGGTGATGGCGACGGTCGTGAAATGGGACGATACGGTGCAGCGCAAGATCGAGGCCGGCGCGAAGATCATCAACGTCGCCGCCGGCAGGAACACCGCCGAGGTGGTGGCGCGCATCAAGGAGCGCTACCCGGAGATTCCAGTGGTGGCCAGCTCCGGCGGGTCGGCCGAATCGATCCGAGAAACCATCGCAGCCGGTGCCAACGCCCTGACATGGACGCCGCCGAGCGCCGCCGATCTGCAGAAGCGGATGATGGAACGTTACCGTCGAGGGGAGACCGGGCATCCCGACGGTGCCCCAAACGCTCCCAGCTCGCCGTTGCCCAATGTCAATGCGAACGGTACGACGAAAAGCTTCTATACATCCACGGCCAGCATGGGCCACCCTTATACGGATGTCCCCGCAGCCAAGCAGCCGAGTCCGCGCCACAAGAAGCAGACCCCGCCCAGCGCTGCCGTCGTGGAATCGGAGTGAACGCGACGGTTGGTTTTAGAGTGTTGGCCGGTAACTTCCGGCAGAGGTTTGCACGGCTGAGATAGGCTCAAATGACTATGCCATTGCAGTGGTCGATCTCATGCTGGATGATTTGCGCCGTCCATCCGTTGAAATTGGCGGTGCGCTCTTTGAACCGCCTGTCCTGATAACGCACCCGAATGGATGTGAACCGTGTCGTCTTTCTTCTGGATTCCAGACAAAGGCATCCTTCCTCGGTTTCGTATGGTTCGGCCTTTTCGATGATTTCGGGATTGAACATCGTCATGATGCGTCCGGTCAGATCATCGGAAAACACGATGATTCGTTTGTGTACGCCGATCATATTTGCGGCCATGCCGACGCAACGCTCGGCATTCGCCTCAAGCGTATCTTTCAGGTCAGCCGCGCACTTCAGATCCTCCGGCGTGGCAGGTGCGCTCGGCTTGGCGAGAAAGGCGGGTGAGGTGGTGATGGGTTGTTGCATGATGTCGTCCTCTGCGAATTGTCGGCGAAGTTTCTTTGATATTCAACGATAGTATTCGACATAGCTTTGTGATTTCGTGCGGTGCTATTGCGACGAGTGCGGCAATCGCTTATCTCATCGTTGTGGGGCGTGTCTGATATACTGAATTGTCCATTACGAAGCCGGGGTCCGCAACTATAAACGACAGGTCGGCTTCAATCTTTTGAAAGGCTATTGTGCCGAGGCGTCGTACTTACGAAAATAATCCAGACAACTCTGCCGATTTTAGCGGCGAGCGGCATGCAGAATACGAAATGAATAATCCTGATTCCCATAATTTCAAATCCAAGAAGGGTGAAGAAGCGGCCGAAAGCGCGGCTGCATACGCCAAGTCCGGCGACCGGCCCGAGCGCACCTTCGCCGAGCTCGGTGTGCCGGGGCCGCTGGTGAGCGTATTGGCTCGTGACGGCAAGACCGTCGCGTTCCCCATTCAGGCCGATACGCTCGGCGATTCGCTGGCCGGGCGCGATGTGCTCGGCCGGGGCGAGACCGGAAGCGGCAAGACGCTTGCCTTCGCCATCCCGCTGGTCGCCAGGCTGGGCGAACAGGATGAGGGCGAGGCGGTGATGCGCGACTTCGAGCGTATGGACCGCGGCGATCGCAATGCCCGAAAGCGTGCGATGCTGCCGCATCCGCATGGCATGATTCTCGCGCCCACCCGTGAGCTGGTCAATCAGATCAACGAGGTCGTGGCTCCGCTCGCCGCCGCCTACGACATGCAGACCGCCACCATCTACGGTGGCGTCAAATACAGCCGTCAGATCAACGAGCTGAAGGCCGGCGCCGAAATCATCGTCGCCTGCCCCGGACGCTTGGAGGATCTGCTGCGCCAGGGCGCGCTGTCCATCGAGGATGTGGAAGTGGCCGTGCTGGACGAGGCCGATGAAATGGCCGATATGGGCTTCCTTCCGTCCGTGCAGCGTCTGCTCGAACAAGTCGACCCGAACGGCCAGCGTATGCTCTTCTCCGCCACGCTCGACCACGGCGTCGATAAGGTCGTGCGTCAATTCCTGCACGACCCGAAGATCCACGAGATCGCGCCCGCCGACGCGCAGGTCGACACGATGACCCACCACGTCTTCGAGGTCTCGCAGGGCAACAAATACGAGGTCATCCGCGAGCTCGCCAGCGGCAAGGGCAAGCGCATCCTCTTCACCCGCACCAAGTACCAGGCAAAGAAGATGGCCGACAAGCTGGTGCATGAAGGTATCCCGGCCGTCGATCTGCAAGGCAACCTTTCGCAGAACCAACGCGACCGCCACCTGGCCGCGTTCACTTCCGGTGACGTCAACGTGCTGGTGGCCACCGATGTGGCCGCGCGTGGCATCGACGTCAGCGATGTGGAGATGGTCGTGCAGACCGAGCCGCCGGAGGACCCGAAGTCGTTCCTGCACCGTTCCGGCCGTACCGCTCGTGCCGGCGAATCTGGCGATGTGGTCACGCTGGTGCTGCCCAATCAGCGTCGTGACGCGCGTCAGATGCTGCGTCGCGCCGGCATCAAGGCCAAGAGCCAGCAGATTGTTCCCGGAGCCCCCGAACTTGAGGAACTGGTGGGGGAGCACGCCCCGCTGGTCGAAGGCTGGACGCTGACGGTGCCGGTGGTCAACCGCAGGGCCGGACGCACCGGTCGTGGCGGACGCAATGAGGGCCGTGGCGGTCATGGTGGATATGGTCGCAAGGATCGTGGCGGACGGCGTGACCGCAACAACCGTCATGAAGGTTCCCGGCGTTCGTCGGGCCGGCACGATCGTGAAGACGGTGACGAGGGATTCAACGGTCGTGGTGGTCGTAACGGTGGCTTCGATTCCCGTGATTTCAACGATTCACGATCGAACGGCAATCGTCATGACGGCCACAAGAACCGCAACCCCCGTTATGATGACGGCCAAGGCCCCATTGACGGCCGTTCCTCGCGTGGACGTCGCGATGACCGACGTTCGCGTGATTTCTACGATGACGGCTACCGCAAGAACAGCGGCAAGCGCTCGCGCCATTCTGATTTTGACGATCGCGGCAAGCGTGGCGGCAAGGGCCGTTATGAGGGCAACCGTTCCGGCGGACGCGGTGGGGATTCCTACGGCTCACGCAAGTCGAATCGTCACGACGGTGGCTACGGCAAGTCCGGTGGGCGTCGTGACGGGGGTTATGAGGACCGCCGTCACGATGGTCGCGGTCGTGATGAAGGTCGCTCCGGTGGCCATGGCCAGCGCTCGCGCAAGGCCGACGGTTTCCATCGTTCGCACGGTAAGCGCAACTCGACCCCTTTCCGTCGTTCTCGCTGAAACGCGGTAAGCGGCGGCTTGGCGCTTGTTGCCGGCTGGTTGTGATTTGACTGTGTTTAAAGGTGTCATGGATTTCCATGGCACCTTTTGCGTTGCCGGTAGAAATGTGCGGCTCTCGACTGCACTTTTTGTACGTTGCCGTCGGAAAGGTGCGTGTGGCATCATATAAAGTGCACTTCTGCGACGCTGGTGTCGGAAAAGTGCAATCAGTGGTTTCTCGACTGCACTTTTTCTACGCTGCCGTCGGAAAGGTGCGTGTGGCATCATATAAAGTGCACTTTTTCTACGCTGCCGTCGGAAAGGTGCGTGTGGCATCATATAAAGTGCACTTCTGCGACGCTGGTGTCGGAAAAGTGCAATCAGTGGTTTCTCGACTGCACTTTTTCTACGCTGCCGTCGGAAAGGTGCGTGTGGCATCATATAAAGTGCACTTCTGCGACGCTGGTGTCGGAAAAGTGCAATCAGTGGTTTCTCGACTGCACTTTTTCTACGCTGCCGTCGGAAAAGTGCATGTGGCATCATATAAAGTGCACTTCTGCGACGCTGGTGTTAGAAAAGTGCAATCAGTGGTTTCTCGACTGCACTTTTTCTACGCTGCCGTCGGAAAAGTGCAATCAGTAGTTTCTAAAGTGCACTTCTCGCACGGTAGCGTCGGAAAAGTGCATGTGACATCAAGTAAAATGCATTTTTCTCACGGTGGCGTTGGGAAAATGCAAGTTCTGTCGTATAAAGTGCACTTCTCGCACGGTAGCGTCGGAAAAGTGTAACTTTTTTTCGTGCAAATTGCACTTTTTGTTTGTTGAGAATCGTAAGAAGTGGTGGCCGATTATGCTCCGATATGGAACAAAGTAGGTACGGCGAATAGAGTTGGCAGAGTGAACGACAGCGGGAATGGAATATGTATGAAGAACGCGATGAACGGTGACAACATAAGTGGGCATGACGGAACCGATTCCGAAGGTTCTTCTGTGCCGGAGGCCATCGAAGTGCGCGGTGCCCGCGTCCACAACCTGCGTGATATCGACGTTTCGATTCCGTTGAATGAACTTGTCGGCATCGCCGGGGTCTCTGGTTCCGGCAAATCGTCGCTTGCATTGGGCGTGCTTTACGCGGAAGGCTCGCGGCGCTATCTTGACGCGCTTTCGACCTACACCCGCCGACGTATGACACAGGCCGAGAAGCCGCAGGTCGATTCGGTGCGGTTCATTCCGCCGGCTTTGGCTTTGCGCCAGAGGCCAGGCGTCGGCGGTATGCGTTCGACGTTCGGCACCTCCACCGAGACGCTGAACGTGCTGAGGCTGATGTTCTCGCGCCTTGCCTCGCACCGTTGCCCCAACGGTCACTACCAGAAGCCGACGCTCGATGTAGCAGCAGAAATTCCCATCCATTGTGCGGTCTGCGGAGCTCTTGTCGAGCCTCCCAGCGCCGAAGAGCTCGCGTTCAACTCCACCGGTGCGTGCCCGAAATGTCAGGGGACCGGGACCATTCACGAGGTCAACGACGCCGCGCTTGTTCCCGACGAAAGCCTCACCATCGACGAAGGTGCCGTCGTGCCGTGGCGCACCTTCGGCTTCAACGTCCAGCCGGATATCGTCCGTGAATTCGGCGTGCGCACGGATGTCCCCTTCAAGGAACTTAGCGACAAAGAGCGTGACATCGTTTTTAACGGGCCGGAAGAGAAGAAGCCCATTACCATCACCTCGATCAAGGGTGTGCATCATCTTGATTTCACGTTCCGCAACGCGAGACTTACCGTGACCAAGGAACTCGATCGAGCCAGCGACGAGAAGCGTATGGCCAAAGTCTCGAAGTTCCTGGTCGAGCGCGTCTGCCCGGATTGCGGCGGCTCAAGGCTGAACGCTGCCGCAAGGGCTCCGAAAATCGGGGAATACCATCTGGACGAGGTCACTTCCTGGCCTCTGCGCAAAGTGCTTGAATGGGCCAAGAGTGTGCCGGATTCGTTGCCGGGCGATATGCGGCAAATGGCTGACAGTTTGGTCGATACGTTGGAGGATATGGGCCGTAGGCTCATTCAGCTTGGTCTGGGCTATCTGACGCTCGACCGTGCCAGCGCTACGCTCTCCACCGGCGAACGGCAGCGTGCCCAGCTTTCGCGTGCGGTACGCAACGAGACCACTGGCGTACTCTACGTGCTCGACGAGCCTTCTACCGGTCTGCATCCGGCCAATATCGAAGGGCTGATCGGAGTGATGCGGGATCTCTTGGCTTCCGGCAATTCCGTGGTGTTCGTCGATCATGATGTTCATGTGCTTGCCGCCGCCGATTATTTTATCGAAATGGGCCCGGGTGCCGGCAGTCGGGGAGGGCGTATCCTCGCGCAAGGTGCACCGGGCGAGATATTGCGTAATCCGAAATCACGCATTGCGGGTTTCCTCGATGGTTCCCAGCCTGTGGTCATCCGCGAACGCCTTACGTTGCCGCCGATTTCGCGGGATTTACACACATTTATGGCAGTGACGAATCCTGATGATGAAGTGGTCAATCATCGTGGACAGGGCGGCTATCAATCAAAGCAGGTCAACGCAGAAGCGACTTCGGCCAAAGCTGTAGCTGCACCAACGATCGGCGATAAAGTTGATGGTTCGGCACGCGTAGCGGTGGCGGACTCTCCGTGGATCACGATGGCCACCGGCGCCATCCATACCGTGCATTCGCTTCATGTTGCGATTCCGCGTGGGCGGATGACGGCTGTCACCGGCGTATCGGGTTCTGGTAAGACCACGATGGTGTTGGAGTCGTTGATTCCGGCGTTGCAGGCGCAGGAGGACCATACGCCGCTGCCGGTTCACGTCCGCGCTCTCGATGCCGCCGGCATCACCCGCGTGCGTCTGGTCGATTCCACACCCATCGGCATCAACGTGCGATCGACGGTTGCCACCTACAGCGGCATCATGGATATGCTGCGCAAGGCCTTCGCCTCGACGGCCTCGGCCAAAAAGCGTAAGCTTAAGGTCTCGGCGTTCTCCTACAACACCGGAACGTTGCGTTGCCCGCAATGCGATGGCACCGGTCAGATCAGCCTCGATATCCAGTTCTTGCCTGATGTCACCATCACTTGTCCGACTTGCGTTGGTCAGCGATATCGAGCGGAAGTCAACGATATACGGTTGGCGACACCGACCCACCCGCAAGGGTTGACGTTGCCCGAGGTGCTTGATCTGGAAGTGGATGACGCTCTCGATGTCTTCGCGCTGGATGATCTGAACGATGGTCTCGGTCCGGCCTCCGTTTCCGATTCACACGGTTCCGCCAATCGTCAACAGTCCGATGTTCCGGCAGGTTCCATGCGCCAGCATCGGTTCAGTGTCCTGGCGGATTCTGCAAAATCCAATGGACCATTAGATCCGCTTGAACCCGGCGATATGATCACTCCGACCTTGCTCAAGCGCATTCATAGGGCACTTGAGACGTTGCACGACCTTGGTCTCGGCTACCTCACACTCGGGGAGGATACGCCAAACCTTTCCGGCGGCGAGGCGCAGCGCCTCAAGCTTTCCAACGAACTGGGCAAGAAACAGAACACGTCGCTGTTCGTCCTCGACGAGCCGACCACCGGCCTCCACCCACTTGACGTGCGCACCTTGATTGACGTGCTCCAGCGGCTGATCGCCGGCGGCGCCACAGTGGTTTTCATCGAGCATGATCTCGACATGATCGCCAACGCCGACTACGTCATCGACATGGGTCCGGGTGGTGGCGAGGAAGGCGGCACCATCGTCGCCGCCGGCACCCCGGACGAAATCGCGAGTAATTCCGCAAGTGTCACTGGCCGTTACCTGGCCAAGCATATGCAAGGCTAAAGGATATGCTTTGGCCGGCCGCGTTATAACGTGTCTGAAATCGTTGGAATAATACGGGTTCAACGTTGAAGGGCGGTATGGATAGAACAGTCATCCATACCGCCCTTCACGTATTAAAAGCTTCGGCTGCAATTAGGATGATGCCGACCGATTCGGGTTTACTTACCTCTTGTCTGCCCGGCTTATTGAGCCTCGTCAAGCAACTTCAGATATTTGCCGTAGCCCTGCGCTTCCATCTTCTCGCGCGGCACGAAACGCAGTGAGGCGGAGTTCATGCAGTAGCGCAGCCCGCCGCGATCGCGCGGTCCGTCATCGAAGACGTGACCCAGGTGGATTTGCGAGTCGGCGGTGCGGATTTCGATGCGCGGCCGTCCGGGAATCCTGGTGTCACGGTGCTCGGTCAGAGCCGAGTTGTCGATCGGCTTGGAGAACGCCGGCCAGCCGCAGCCCGCGTCGAACTTGTCGGTGGAGAGAAACAGCGGTTCGCCGCTCACCACGTCCACATAGATGCCCGGTTCGAAGTTCTGGTCGTACTTGTTGGCGAACGGGCGCTCGGTGGCCGCCTCCTGCGTCACCGCGTACTGCTCCGGGTCGAGCCGCCAGATGCTCTCGATATAGCGCTGTCGCTTGCCGACGTTCATGAGCTTGGCCACCGGAATATGGCAGTATCCGCCCGGGTTCTTGTCGAGATAATCCTGATGATAGCCTTCGGCGGGGTAGAAGTTGCGCAGCGGCTCGACAATCACCGCCGCCTCACGGCCCTCGCGCGTGACAAGCTGCTGCAAAGCCTTGTCGTATATGGCTTTCTGCACCTCGTCGAGATAGAACATCGCGGTGCGGTATTGCCGTCCGGTGTCGTTGCCTTGCCGGTCCACCGAGAACGGGTCGATGACGTCCAGGAACAGCAGCGTCAGCGTCCGCAGGGTCACGCGCTTCGTATCATAGTCGACGCGCACGGTCTCCGCCGCATCCGTCGCCCCGCTGCAGACCTCCTCGTAGCTCGGGTTCTCCTTGCGGGACTGCGCATAGCCGACCTGCGTGGCGGTCACTCCGTCGACACCTTGGAAATAGCGTTCGACGCCCCAGAAGCAGCCACCAGCGAAGTAGGCGGTCTGCGTTTCGGGTCCCGATGCGTTTGCGTTCGTGTCGCTGTTTTGCGTGGCGGTGTCGTCGTTGTTTTCGCTGCCGTTCAAAGTCTCGTTTTCCCTGTTTGCGTGATCATTCGTCATTGCCATGTCCCCTCCATGTTCATTTTCCGTATATTTGATTATTCGTCCGTTGTTGACAGTGTCTCACAAACCTGGGTAAAACGGCATGGAGCGTTCAACTAAGGCTGAAAGGTTGCGTTTCGCGGCGTTTCGTAACGCCTTCCTGCGTCGGGATTCCTGCGTTTGGAGGCATATCGTTTTTTGAGTTGGTTTTGTACTCTTTATACCCGATTGGATTTCCACGTCCCTTGGTCTGTATCCGTTTCCCACGACCCTTTTAAACGATCAAAGAAACAGCATTTCGCCGGATTGTGAAAAGGGGTAAGATAGAAGTTTGCGGTCTTTGATATCGGACGATGATATTGACGATATCGAGACCGGCGGCAGGCAGACGGCAATCAGCGGCAATATGCGGCGGAACAGCGATACGACGGAAGAGGGACTCGATTTGGATTGGCATGCGTCGGTGTATGGGTCGAGGACCGGGAGCTCTGGGGGATTCGGGCTTGGTGCCGGTTCCGACGACGATACGTTCGGCGGCATCGTCGACCCTGACGGCGGCGTGACCTTTGGCGCCAACGAACCGGCAGTGCCCGAAAAGGTTTTGCGGCAGCGCGGCGGCAAAAGCTTCTATCGTGCCTACGAAGTCATTTCCAGCGGTCGCATGCACAACCTCACCTGTACCCCCGGCGAAGACGGTACACTGCTGGCCGCGTCGGTCGAACCGGCCGACGAATTCGCGGACGATTACGCCGTGAGCGCTCGCATCGACGAAAATCACGGCGAAATCCTCGATTCGGACTGTAGTTGCCCGGCATTCGGCCGCTTCGGCACGATTTGCAAGCATGTCATCGCGCTGATCATGCAGTATAATGACACGCCGCAGAAGTTCAAGGAACTCGGCAACGGCGTGGCCGCCTCGGGTTCCCACGGAAGCGCGGGGCTCGGCGCTCGCCGGCAGAAGGTCGTTCGCCGTACCTCGCGGGTGCTGCGTTCGTTTATGGAGCAGGAGGATTCGGCGCTCGCCGAACAGGCCAAGAACCGCCAGCTCGACCTCTTGAAGGAGGTCAGCAGCCGCGCTTCCGGCGATATTGGCAGCGGGGTGGCCTTGAGCCGACACATGCCCATCGGTTCGGTCGTGCTGCGTCCGATGCTGGAGAATTCGGCGCGCGACTGGTACCTGCGTCTGCATATCGCGGTGCCGTCCAAGGGCATTTCCTACGTGGTCAAGGATGTGCGCGCATTGGTCGAGGCCGTGCAACGCCGCGAATTCGTGACCTACGGCAAAAAACTCGCGTTCGTGCATTCCCGCGATTCGTTCGACGAACGTTCCCGCTCGATTCTGGCCATTCTCGGCCGTGCCATCGAGATTCGCAAAAGCGTTTCCGGCGATTACGAGTTCTACCAGAGCAAGGCGGAAGCCCAGGAAATGCGCCTCTCCGACGACGAGACCGCGGAATTGCTCGATCTGTTCGTCGATGCCGACGCGACGCTGGACTATGTGCCGGTTCATGGCAATTTCGGTTCGGCCGTGCCCGTTCGCGTGGTTGACGGCGATCCTGATTTGGGCCTTGAGGTCGTTCGCGTCGATGATGAGGATGACGACGCTGGGAATGGTGGGAATTCGCAGGCTTGGCAATCTTCGGGACGGAAAGATGATAAATCGTCTCAAAAATACGGTTATGTCATCCGTCATTCCCTCAATATACAAAAATTCATCATCGGCCGGGGTTCGTCGTTCGTGGTCGTCGGTTCGCCGGATGCCAGCCATGCCTTCGCTTTGGATACTCCCGAAATTCATCGCTGTTCCAGCGCGATGACCACGAACCGCAACCTGCTCGGGGTGCTTTGCGTGGGCGACGAGCGCGGGGATTTGTATTTGAGCAGCGACGATATCGAAGAGTTTTCGCGCACGGTGCTGCCCGCGCTCGACCCGATTCCAGCAGATGACGGTGATGGCGCTGGTAAGGACAGCAGTGATGGCAGTCGTTCAGGGGATGCCGGCAGCGCTAATAATGATGGCAATACTGTCGACTCCGCCGGGAATTCCGTATCCGGCGAGACCGACTCGGATCATTCATCGCAAAACGATACCGGCCAAATGGCTTCAGACGGCCTAACGCAAAACGGAACAGGGCAAGCTTCCGCTACGGAATCCGCAGTGAGCGATGACCTGACGCCGGCAACCTCGCGCGGCACCACGCATCACGGCATCGCCGTCAAACTGCCGCCCGAACTGATCCGCATGCGCCACGTGCCCTGCCACATCGAAACGTATCTCGACCGCGACCGCAAGGGCATCACCTGCGACGTGCAGGCCAGATACGGCGACGATCGTTTCCATGTTTTCTCCGGTATCGGTCCAAATGAACCGGTCGCGCGGGACCGCGAAACCGAACGCCTGGCAGTGGAGGCCGTGCGTCAGTATTTCCCGATGCCCGACGGCCCGATCGCACGTATCGACGAGGACAACGACAAAGCCATCTACAAGCTTTTGAACGAAGGCTTGCCGGTTTTGCGCGGGTTGGGCGAGGTGTTCTCCACGCCGAGTTTCGACGGGCTCACCTCTTCGCCGCATCCGGTCTTCAAAATCGGTTTGTCCATCAAATCCGGCTTGGTCGAGATCTCGCCGATCGCCGACGAAATCGACCCGTCCGAAGTGCCGGCATTGCTCAACAGCTATCGCAAGCGCCGCAAGTTCCACCGCCTGCGCAACGGTGCGTTCGTCAACATGGCCGACGTCGACACTAGCAAGTTGGACGAGGTCAGCGGCGACTTGGGGCTGAAGCCGGTCGACCTTGATTCCGGAACCGTCTCCGTACCTGCCTACGAGGCCTATTACCTTGATAACGAGGCCGATGACGAGGATAAGAGCGACGAATTCCGCAGCTACTTGAACGATTTGCGCGTCATCGACCCGAAGACCTACAAGGTGCCGAAGTCGCTGGCGCACGTCCTGCGGCCCTATCAGGTTGAGGGGTTCCGCTGGCTCAATGCCGTGGCCGACAAGGGTTTTGGCGGTATTCTGGCCGACGAGATGGGTTTGGGCAAAACCGTACAGATGCTTTCGTATCTGCTTGCGCGGCGCGACGAGCAGCGGCGGGTCGGGCCGAACCTCATCGTCTGCCCGGCGTCGCTGGTCTACAACTGGGCCGCCGAATGCGCCAAATTCGCGCCGTCACTTAACGTGCAGGTGCTGGCCGGTTCCAAAGCCGCCCGTCGCGCGACGCTCAAAAACACCAAAGCTTGGTATGAGGGTCGGAAAGCGTCTGGAGCTGGAAGTTTTGGGTCGGCGACTGAGGGATGGCATGATAAAGCCGATTATTCCGATTCAAATAGCGGTAATACCGAGCTTCTAACTGTTCATCAGAATGTTTCTGGAGCGCAGCAGGCAAGTTTCGATATGGCGATGGATGATGTTGACCTTCTGAACCACAATCAGATGCTCGCTGAATCCGACGGCACGGAGTCGCTGACTTCTAACCAGCAGATTGTAGGGGAACGGTCGGCCGATAGCTCCTCGGTTTCCGCGGCTCGCGTCGGTGGTCCTGTTGTATCCGCTGTATCCGCTTCGGGTGATGATGGCTGGCAGAGTGCCGACAGCCCGCAAGCGTTGGTTGACGATGATGACATTGCCGCTTCCCAATGGGTTGCGCCGGATGTGCTGATTACTTCGTACGACCTGTTGCGCCGCGATATCGACGATTACGACGGCCTCGAATGTTATTGTATGACGCTTGACGAGGCGCAGTATATCAAGAACCACGCCACTAAGTCCGCCCGCGCCGTGCGCTCTGTCAATGCGCGTCACCGTTTCGCTCTGACCGGTACGCCGATCGAAAACCGGCTTTCCGAGTTGTGGAGCATCTTCGACTTCCTCATGCCGGGCATGCTCGGGGCCTACAAGCACTTCCGCGAACGTTTCGAAATGCCGATTCTCTCCGGCGACGAAAACGCGCAGGCCAAGCTGCAGGCGTTCGTCGGTCCGTTCATCCTGCGGCGCCTGAAGTCGCAGGTCCTGAAGGATTTGCCCGACAAGATCGAGAACGTCATCACCGTGCAGCTTGAGGGGGAGCAGCGCAGGCTGTACGCCGCGCTCGAACAGCAGCTGCGCGCTACCTTGAACAAGCAGCGCGACATCGAATACAAGACCGGCAAGATTCAGATTCTGGCCCAGCTCACCCGTCTGCGCCAGGCTTGCTGCGACCCGCGACTCTTGTTCAGCAATGTCGGCAGCAACGTCGTCAAGAAGGACGCACACGTCTGGGGCATGCCCAGCCGCGAGACCGAGCGCGCCGACGACGAGCCGATTGACGAGTATATCGACGAGCTCAGCGAGACCGCCGATGCTTCGGCGAATGCGATTGTGGGGGATGAAGGTTCAACAGGTCGTAACGCTTCGGATGCCTCGAAAGCCGGAACGTCAACCAAGCCGCGCAAGGTCACCTCGGCGAAGCTCGACGCCATCGAAGAGCTCGTCTCCAGCTGCCAGGACGCCGGCCGTAAGATGCTGATTTTCTCGCAGTTCACCAGCTTCCTCGACCTCATTGCCGAGCGCTTGCGCAAGAATCACGTGGCCTACAACGTCATCACTGGTGCCACCCCCAAGCGCAAGCGCCTCGAGCTGGTCGACCAGTTCAACGCCGACGATACCCCGGTGTTCCTGATTTCTCTGAAGGCCGGCAACACGGGCCTGAACCTCACCGGCGCGTGCGTGGTGGTGCACGCCGACCCGTGGTGGAACGCCGCCGCGCAGGAGCAGGCCACCGACCGTGCCCACCGCATCGGCCAGACCCAGGATGTCAACGTCTACCAGATCGTCGCCAAGGACACCATCGAGGAGCGCATCTTGAAGATGCAGCAGTCCAAGAGCGACCTTGCCCACCGTTTCGTAGACAACGCCGGCACCGGCAGTGCCGCCGGCATCTCGAACCTAACGAAGGACGACCTGTTGGAATTGCTGGAATAGGGATTATCTGAAGGTAATATTCTATTTATGACTGATTTCGACGTTAGCGACAAACTCATCAAGCTCATTCCAGTTTTGGAGGCTCACATAATTCCGTTGGTGATAACTGCTGCTGGCATCATTATGGTTGTCCTGGTGCTTCGTGAACTTCGGCAGATATGGTTGAAGGGGAAAGTGCGCAAAACCTGCGACGTCGAGGTGCCGAAAGGCGTCAGAATCAGTCATTCACGAGATGACGATGGGATTGGCAGCTTTGTTTTGAATTACCCATACTGGCAGTTCTCAAAGAAGGATGGCACCGCCGATCGGCGGCATTCAAACAATAAAATCTGCAAGCCGAAAAGTACGCTCGAAGTTGCAGGGTTCTCATTCAAATCCAAGAACCCATTGACCTTGTACGGTCTTGTACTCGACATGCGGCATCACGGGAATTCGATCAGTTATTCGCGCGAGGAATCCTTCAAGCGCCAGCGTGCGGTTCAGCGGGTCAAGGTGCGGCAACGTGCCACGTCGGTTCAGGCGATTGTCGACAGTTTCTCGTCGCAACCCGCCGATTTCGAGCCGTTCTGTGCCGACCTCTATCGAAACTTTGGTTACCAGGTTGCGGTTACCCAGTCCAACAACGATGGTGGATTTGATTTGAAAATGATCAAAGATGGTCGCACGTATATTGCGGAGTGCAAGTGCTTCGAGCCCTATCGCCATGTCGGTCTGCCGTTTTTGCGCAAGCTTGCCGGTGCCAACGAGATACAACATGCGCAGGGGCTGATTTTTATCACGACAAGCACCTATACAGCTCAGGCTGTCAAATATGCGAATGAAGCCGATATCCAACTTATCGATGGCAGTACTCTGGTCCAAATGTGTCAGCAGGCCTGGGGCAAGTCATCATCGCAAGGTTTCGTCAATTCAGCAATTTTTGAACTGGCAGAAAGCGACCTTTTGTCCCAAATTCCTGTGGATATGAGGTATAGATTTGAATAATTGAATGAATATTTAGAACCGCTTATTGGTTTAGACTTTTAGAAGTCGCGCCACGATTCGAATGGTCGACTTTTAAAAATTTTTGGAGGTGGAATTTTTTTTGATTCCATTTGTTCGGCTGTAATATTATTTTCGATTGTATGGATTTTACAAAAAGTGCACAGAAGCCGTGTTTAAATTGTTCTATGCCTCAACCTAAAATGCATGACTTTGATATCCGTATGGCTACTTGGAAGATGATTGAGAACCAAAGTAGCTTAATGACAGCGGATGCCAAAATTCTCAATGAACTTGACATATGCGGAGAAGTGCGTGCAGATATTGCTGTCATTAACGGGCATCTTACGGGGTATGAGCTGAAAAGCGAAAGCGACAATCTTGATCGGTTGCCGAAACAAATTAAATATTATTCAAAAGTGATGGATTATTGCAATTTAGTTGTGGCTCCAAATCATCTTGAACAGTCCTTACAAATACTTCCTGATTTCTGGGGTATCTATGTAGCTAAAACATCGCAAAAAGGGAATGTTTATTTACGTAAGTATCGTTCGGCTCATACCAATAAAACTAGAATTGATCCTTCATCGGTTGTTCAGTTTTTATGGAAAGATGAGGCTTTGGATGTACTCAGAGATTATGGTTTAGGTAAAGGCTTATATGATAAACAACGTAGTGATATCTGGGACAGAGTAGTGCAAAACTTCACTCTATCCCAGATTAGGCTAATTGTGCGCTGTAAGTTGAAGGATAGACAAAACTGGCATGACGAAAGAGAATATTATAATTCTGCTAATTGTTCAAGCACTGTCTCTATGTGATGTAGCATCGCTTGAGTAATCCAAGTAGCAGAATTCCCATATCGTTTTGTGTCAACCGTTCCTTCTGCTCGTTCTTTAATCCAAGTATCTGCCGAGCAATGGGTTGGATTAAAACCTGGTAATTTTGAAATAGCTTCAAGTACGGGTTTAACTGATACGCCCCCTAAACTTTTATCAGCTTTATTGCTCTTAAAAAGACCTCCTTTTGCTATGTACCAATTGTCTTCTAAGGTGTATTTAAATTTTCCTGAAATTTGTATAAATTTAGGGTCAATGGCAAGTTCTTGGTATAAGCCCACAGTGCCGTAATCTCCGAAGATTATATTTTGACAGTCTTTTTGAATTGATTTCCAGTTAATCCATTCAGATCTCGGATATGGTGTGAGTACTTTAGTAAACTGTCCCGAATCTGGTACAGAAGTGGAAAGTAAAATTATTGGACATTCCGAGAATCTCTCGTTGAAAGAAAGAATTAGTGATTTTGCTGATTCATATACGGATAAATCAGTGGGGTTTTGTAAATCAATAATTAAATAGCAGTTTGATTGGCTGAGATTTAGACCTTTGAGCCAATCGTCTACAGCATCTAAACCGAAAGTTTCCCATAAGTTAAGAGTCAGTCGGATTGCCGTTTTATAGCAACGATGTGAATCCAGCATTCTTCTAATCTGTATTGATTCTTCGTCTGAAAGGTCGAGAGTGTGAGAAATAGGAATGAAATTAAAGTCTACTAATTCCTTTGTCTCCATAAATGCTTGGGTCAATGGAATAGACTCTTCATCTTCAGTTATTCCCGCATTCGAACCGTCTAAGAAAGCCGGCAGACGCTTATCCCAAGAAGAAGTAATTCGTTTTATTTGTGTTTTGATTCGGATTGTATTTTCTTGTTCGGCTTCAACGGTATCTTCCGTTTTCCAGCCTTCAACTGTTGTAAGTTCGAATATAGGAATGAAACTATTTTTGTAGGGATTATTAGTTATATCCAATAGTTTAACGGCGCCCATCTCTCCTCGCTTCAGAAGAATACGAGGGCTGTAAATATTTTGGTTGTTCACAGACTTCTCCTTTGAAATTGTTGAATGTCAATTTTATATTATCGTTAATAGAGTACCTGTATACTTAAAATGTGGAAATACTCAGAACGGAATCTCAGATCAAGTCGAAGCGACGGGTCGAGGAACACGGAGAAGTGTTTACTGCCAAGCGTGAAGTGGATGCCATGCTTGACTTGGTCAAAGGGGAGACCGAACGAATTGAGAGCCGGTTTCTTGAGCCGGCTTGTGGGGACGGTAATTTTCTTATTGAAGTCCTGAGGAGAAAACTAATCGTAGTTGCGAAAAAGTATGGGAAAATTCAACTTGAATATGAGCGTCATCTGTTTTTGGCAATAGCGTCGTTGTATGGGATTGATTTGTTACCCGACAATATTGCGGATTGTCGCGATAGGCTATTTGCTGCAGCTAATAAAGCATATACGACAAAGTTTAAAACGAAGTCTCGCGATTCAGTTCGCGAGTCAATACGTTACGTCTTGGAAAGAAACGTCGTATGTGGCGATGCTCTCAGTATGAAGGATAATGCTGGAAAACCTATCGTTTTCCCGGAATGGTCTTTGGTATCTGGCGGGAAAGTCAAGCGGTGCGATTTCGCCTTTGATTCTTTGGTTAATACTGCGACGGCTGAACCGACCTTCGACATGGTTGAGCATATGGATGCCGATGATATGGGTAAGATAGTACCAACGCCAGTCAAAGATTATCCGTTGGTCGATTTTGCAAAGGTGGGGCTAGATGAGTGTGAATAATCAGATAGCTGTAAAGAACTACAATCCTGACGTTTTATCTTGTTTGGCTAATCTGTCTAATGACGAGGTATTTACCCCTCCTAGTCTTGCCAACCGAGTTCTAGACCAGTTACCGACAGACTTATGGAGTAATCCAGATGCTAAGTTTCTGGATCCTTTCACTAAAACTGGTGTCTTCCTTAGAGAAATTACCAAACGTCTAAATGAGGGATTGAAGCAGAAGATACCAGATCAGTACGAGCGTATCAACCATATCTTGCTCTATCAGGTTTACGGTATTGCGACTACCGAGTTGACTTCTCTGATTTCACGTAGAAGTCTTTATTGTTCTAAAAATGCATCAGGTAAATATTCGATTTGTGGCAAATTCGATAACGATGCAGGCAATATCAAATATGATGAGCCGTCACTGCATCCGCATGTTTGGGACGGGAAGCAGTGCGTATATTGCGGTGCTAGTAAAGAACAATATGATCGCTCCAGTGATCTTGAAAGCTATACCTACGAATTTTTGCACACATACACTCCAGAAAGTTTTTTCAATATGCAGTTTGATGTAATCGTCGGTAACCCTCCTTATCAGATGAGTGACGGAGGATATAGAGTTAGTGCATCTCCTATTTATCAGAGATTTGTTGAACAAGCAGAAAAACTTAACCCTCGATACTTAACGATGATTATTCCATCTCGCTGGTTCGCTGGAGGTAAGGGACTCGATCAATTTAGAGATGATATGCTCCACGATCGCAGGATAAGAGAGATCCATGATTATCCAAATGCTATGGACTGTTTTCCGGGTGTGCAGATTAAGGGAGGAGTATGCTATTTCCTCTGGGATCGTGACAATAAAGGTGATTGTAAAGTACAAACGATTACAAGTTCAGGGGCTGGCAGGGAAGTAGAGCGACCTTTATTAGAGGAAGGTTCGGACGTCTTTATTCGCTGGAATGAAGCTGTACAAATTTTGAAGAAAGTTAGACTTTTAAAAGAGCCGACTTTTGAATCACAAGTTAGTGCGCGAAAACCTTTCGGGCTACCTACCACGTTTCATGGTAAAAAGAGCAGGATTGACAATGGCATAAAGCTGTACGAGAATAAGGGCACTTCCTGGATTGAGAGTTCCTTGATTCGAAGTAATCGCTCATGGATTAAGTCAAATAAAGTGTTTGTTCCTGAGGCGGGAAGCGGAAGTGATGCTTTTCCTCATCCTATTATTGGAAAGCCATTTTTTGGCGCTCCTAATACAGTGTCGACTGAAACATATCTGCTTGTAGGGCCTTATGCATCGCAAGAAGAGTGTGAAAATGTTATATCGTATATGAAAACTCGGCTTTTCCGCTTTCTTGTTTTACTTAGAAAACCTTCGCAGCATGCAACCTCTAAAGTTTATGGATTTGTGCCAATGCAGGATTTCTCGGTTCGTTGGTCGGATGAGGAATTATATAAGAAGTATGGCATTTCTTCTTCAGAGGAACGGTTTATTGAGTCTTTGATTAAGCCAATGGATTGATTGGTGAGTGAGTTGAATGTCTAATTTTTTCCCTGCTAAGCCTCAGGTGTCTCCGAAGATTTATGGGTATACAGTTCCTTATGAAGACCATAAGGGTCTGATTAAAGTTGGAGATACTAAGAGAGATGTCAATGATCGTGTTGGTGAACAGACAGGTACAGGGAATTTCGCCCGTACTATAGTGTTGGAGGAAGATGCGATACGAAGTGATGGTACGTCATTTAGGGATAAAGCAGTTCATCGAGTATTAAAGAACAATGGCGTCCCTAATCCTTTTAAAGAATGGTTCCGATGCGATGTTGAGACGGTTCGTAAGGCTATTGTTGCTGTAAGAAATCGCCAAGAGTCTTTGTCTGATCGTGTCGAAGATTTTAAGATGCGTCCGGAGCAGCAGGAAGCTGTACGGAGAACAAGAGAATACTTCCACAACTATAAAGTGGAGAATCCTGATGGAACTCCACGCTTCCTGTGGAACGCCAAAATGAGGTTTGGGAAGACTTTTGCTAGTTATGAACTGGCAAAAGCTGAGGGCTACAAGAAGATTCTTGTACTCACTTTCAAGCCAGCCGTTGAAAATTCATGGAAATCAGATTTATTCTCTCATAAGGATTTCGAAGGCTGGCAGTTCATCGCTAACGACACTGAATTGACTTATGAAACCGCTGATAGAGATAAGCCAGTCGTCTGCTTTTATTCATTCCAAGATGTACTTGGTAAAAGTGCTTCTGGGGGCATTAAAGCTAAAAATGAATGGATTCATACCATTCCTTGGGATTTAGTGATTTTCGACGAATATCACTATGGTGCTTGGCGTCAGAATGCCAAAGGTCTTTTTGAAGAAGCCAATACAGATGATCGGTCTCAACCTAATAGCGAGTTGGAAAGCGATTTTTCAGATACAGCTGTTACAAAACTGTTTGAAAAACAAGTTACTGAGCTAGGGAATGAGGATTTTCTTCCCATAACTTCTGGCGCTTATCTGTACCTTTCCGGTACGCCTTTCCGCGCGATAGCTAATGGCGAGTTTATCGAAGAACAGATTTTCAATTGGACTTATTCCGATGAGCAAAGAGCAAAGCAAGAATGGAATTCCGCTGATGGGCCAAATCCATATGAGGGTTTGCCTCGGATGGTTCTTATGACATATAAAGTTCCTGATTCCATCAAAGAAGTCGTTTCACAAGGTGACGCAGATGAGTTCGATCTTAATGAATTCTTTAAAGCGAAAGGCGTAGGTGACGATGCCCAATTTCTGCATGAATCTGATGTGCAGAAATGGTTGGATCTTATTAGAGGTGGGTATCTTGAGGCGGCAATTGATGACATGAATGCCGGCTTTAGGAGGCCCCCGATGCCGTATTCTGATTCGCGTCTTAAGAACATTCTGTCACATACGGTTTGGTTCCTTCCCTCGGTTGCATCTTGCTATGCTATGCGCAATGTGTTGAAGCAACATCAGAATACTTTTTATCATGATTATCGTGTCAATGTCGCTGCTGGCCAACATGCAGGAATGGGAGCCAAGGCGCTTGAACCGGTTCTGAACTCATTCGGTAACCCGCTGGAGACTAAGACCATCACTTTAACATGTGGAAAATTAACCACGGGAGTCACAGTCAAACCATGGAGTGGTATTTTCATGCTGCGGAATCTGTCGAGTCCGGAAACGTATTTCCAAGCAGCATTCAGAGTTCAATCGCCCTGGGTGGTTGCGAATCCTGATGGTCGGCATCCCAATAGGCATGCAGTAATGAAGGAAGAGTGTTACGTATTTGATTTTGCTCCGAATCGAGCATTGCGACAAATAGCGGATTATAGCTGCAAGCTAAACCCTGATAAAGATGCCAATCCAGAGCAAAGTGTGGCTGATTTTATTAATTTCCTGCCTGTGCTTGCCTATGACGGTAGCAGCATGAGACAACTCAATGCTGCTGATGTTCTTGATATTGCTACATCTGGTACTTCAGCGACATTGCTAGCAAAGCGCTGGGAGAGCGCATTGCTAGTGAACGTTGACAATAATACCCTCAGAAAACTAATGAACAATCAGAAGGCAATGGATGCTTTGATGAACATTGAGGGCTTCCGTAGTCTGAATGAGGATGTGAAAACTATCATTGCTAAATCTGAAGAGGTAAGCGACAAGAAAAAAGCACTGGGCGATAACGCTACACCATCGCAGAAACAAGAAATCAGTGATGAGGAGAAGGAATATAAGACCAAACGTAAACAGATACAAGAGAAACTCATTAAATTTGCTACACGTATTCCGGTTTTCATGTATCTCACCGATTTTCGTGAGTATTCTCTTGCGGATGTGATTACCAAGTTGGAGCCTGAACTGTTCAAGAAAGTGACGGGCTTGACCAAAGATGACTTCAGATTGCTGGTTAGCCTGGATCTGTTCAATGGCGAACGTATGAATGATGCTGTTTATAAGTTCAAACGTTATGAAGACGCGAGTCTTTCCTATGCAGGTATTGATAAGCATTCTAACGACAAGCGAGTCGGTTTATATAATACGTCAATTACCAGCCAAGAATTTGAGGAGATGTGATGAGTGGAAAATTTCACTCGAGAGTTCCTTGGGATGAATGGGAATATGCATGTAGGCGTTTACCTTGGAGAACTTATTTTTTGCCTTCAAAACCATATTGGAGACAGAACTCTTCGGATTATGGAAAAGATGCACGATATGTTAAGAAAGTTTTTTGTTGCGATGATGCGACTATCCCTAATGAGACGGAGATGACAAATATGTCGGTTCAATCCAGTTACAAAAGATCTCAAGTAGAATTATTAATGGTTGGCGATGCTGGTCGTTGCAAGCAACTAAATATTGTGCGTTTTGATAAAAGACATCCAAATGAAAAAGAAGTAGTCCTCTCTCTCAATGAGAGTGATGCGAATGCATTCTTTGATTTAATTCGGGGATTGCCTGCTTATTCGGCTAACGGTAAGTTTTCTGGGCCGGTCGATTCTGCCTTATTGGATAAATTATTGTCTGATAAAGATTCCATTAGTGAAATCTATAATCATGACAAATCTAAAATTCGTCAGCAGATTCAGAATGATGAAGACGCTGACGATGTGATAGCAATTGCGGCGAGGAAACAAGCAGTAAATGTTTTTGATAATTTACTGAATGATTCTGATTGTTTTGAAGAAGCTACAAGAAAATGGCATAAACCCGAGTCGGTTTGGCAGCATTTCTTTGAAAAAAATCAGTGGATTCTTGGATCTTGTCTAGACTCACGTTTATTAGTTCCATTTGACAAAAATAAACTTGAGAAATCTGTGCAGGGCAATAGTATCAATCATGCCGGCAAACGTGCTGATGCGCTATATATGAGCGTTGGTGCAGGGCGTTCGATGGTATACATTGAGCTAAAACAGCATACTGCGCCATTATTACAAAGTAACGAATATCGGCCTGAGTGTTGGGCGCCATCGAAAGATCTGGCTGGTGGAATAGCACAGTTACAGAATGAGGTTTTAGCTTCTATAAATGATTCGCACAATAATGAAGTAATTAGAAGAGATGAGACGGGTGCGCCTATTGAAAGTGTGTATCTTTTTCAGCCACGAAGCTATTTGATTATTGGCTCTATGCAACGTGATTTTTATGAAACTTCTGGGATATTTAATGACTTAAAATTTAGAGCTTTTGAATTGTTTAGGCGTAATATAGTATCACCGGAAATAATCACCTATGACGAATTGTTTGAACGGGCTAAATGGATGGCTGGTATGAAGGATGAATCTCAACAATTAGATAATTAAAAGTATTGATTGCTGAGTGAGAATATTTTTATTAATAGGCGGGTTTTGTAGGCAAAATGGTAGTTAATCATGAATGCGTCGAGATTTATGGAATTCACAAGCCGTTGAAGCGAAAGGTAGCTTTTCCAAAGCCATAGGTTAAGGCGGATGTTACTTGTAAGGTTGAAATATTAATTGGATACAATAATTACGGGTTATAGGCAAAACGAGTTGGTTATGACCGGGGTTTGGCCTATAACCCATAATTACTTCACTTGAGAGGGATTATTTTGGAAGAAATCTTGGGGAAAGTTATAGATTCATTGCCAAAGCAGTTCCAATTTGGCGTTACTTTAATTGTAATTATAATTTTGCTTTCGTGCTTTATTATAAAAGAATTTGGAATAAATTCGTCTATTTTTAATAGTAGTAAACGTCTGAAAAGAAAGATTCAATACATAGATTCTTTGAGCTCTGTTTTGGACGTGTCAAGGGACGGAAAAATTCTGGAAAAGCGAAAGATCTACTTCCAAAATAAGCTTGAAATCAAGCAGTTTCAAAAGCAATTTAAAGAATATGCAAGAGGGAGATTAGAAGAAGACAATCCAGAAATTGAAAAATTATTCAAGCCTATAAAATTCTTTGCTTTTATTTTCTATACGATTTTTGTTTTCATTTATGGTTTTCTTTTAGTATCCGCCATATTATTTTTTGTATATGGAGGAAAGTCTGCCGCATCTGGTTTTTCGAAAAATCAGTTGCTTGGTCTGTTTGAAATTTCAATTATTTTTATTATAGGAATTTTCTTGTGCTTAGGAATACAGAAACTGTGGAAAGAAATACAAATTAATTTTGTTTTTCAAACATACCTTTTACCGCTTCTGCATACAGAAGGTGGTTTTGCGATTAATCATGAGGAGTCGGCTTTTAACAAAATGATTGAAATGAGAAGGTTGAATACCCCGAAGATTAGTTTTCTTGCCCCTCTTTTTGGCAGTTTGTTTGGGTGTAGCATTCCTGGTTATATTTTGTGTATGGATCTTCTTAAGTTATTACCCAATAATTGTGTTTTACCTATATTGAGTGTAATATTTATGCTCTTCTGGTTTATTGGTTTAATTTATTTTTGTTTTAGTTTTAGTATCTTCTTGTCTAGAAAAAACGATGAGGCTTATTAATAAAGAATGTTATACATAACTTTTGTTAATAATAAAGTTTGGATAGGTAGATAGGTTATCTAGTTTTTCTTGATTTATTGATGGAACAATGTAAATAAATCAAAAATGTTGAGTGTCGGGGGTGCGGACGAAAAGTTGGAGATGTCTTTTGAATCTATAATCTGCACAAAACTCCGGACACTACCGTATTGTATCGTGCCTGAGCCTAAATAGAATTTAAGGTAAAATATTTTAAAATAAGCATTTAAGAGATAAGACTAGGAGCCAAAGATGGCAGAGATCGTTTGCCCGAATTGCGGGAAGGCGTTCAAGGTTGACGAGGCTGGGTATGCCGATATCGTCAAGCAAGTGCGCGACAAAGAGTTTGACAAGCAACTGCACGAGCGGCTTGATGCGGCTGGACGAGAGCAGAAAAAGGCTCTTGAGCTGGAACGTGCCAAGGCTGAAGGCGAATTGCAGAAGTCGGAGGCGGCCAAAGATGCGCAGATTCAGGATCTTCAGGCAAAACTTGATGCCAGTGCATCAGCCAAAGATTTAGCGGTCAATGAGGCACTGCATCCAGTGGAGAAGCAACGGGATGAGTTGAAGTCTCAGCTTGAACAGGCGAAATTGGATCAGCAGAAGGCATTGGAACTGGCAAAGGCGCAGTCCGCAACCGAGCTGGAAAAGAATTCAGCTGCCAAGGACGCCGAAATCGTAAAACTCAAGAACGAGATTGATTCGATAAAGACGTCGCAAAAGCACGATCAGGAAGCTGCGGTCAGCGCTGTCGAAAAAGAACGTGACCAGCTTAAGAGCGATTTGGATAAGGCGCGATTGGAGAAGGAATTGGCTGAGAAACTGGCAAAGGCCACGCTGGAAACCGAACGCCAGAAGATTGCTTCAGAGAAGGATAAGCAGATCGCTGAGCTCAAGAGCAATATCGATCAGGCCGACCTTAAACGCAAGTTGGAAGCAAAGTCGCAGAAGGAGCAATATGCGCTGGAACTTAAAGTGCGTGACGATGAGATTGAGCGTCTGAAGGACTTCAAGACCAAGCAATCCACGAAGATGGTGGGAGAGTCCTTGGAGCACTTCTGCCAGGACGAGTTCAACAAGATTCGTGCGACTGCGTTCCCGACTGCGTATTTTGAGAAGGACAACGACGCCAGAACCGGCAGCAAGGGCGACTTCATTTTCAGAGAGACCGACGAGAGCGGTGTTGAGGTCATTTCCATCATGTTCGAGATGAAAAACGAGACCGACAGCACGTCCACGAAGCACAAGAACGAGGACTTCTTCAAGGAACTGGATAAAGATCGGCGGGAGAAGGGCTGCGAGTACGCGGTGTTGGTCTCGATGCTCGAGCCGGAAAGCGAACTGTATAACACAGGTATTGTCGATGTTTCCTACCAATATCCGAAGATGTATGCCATCCGGCCGCAGTTCTTCATTCCGATGATTACTTTGTTGCGTAACGCCGCACAGAACTCGATGCAATATAAGACTGAGCTCAACGAGATGAAGGCGCAGAACATCGACATCACTCATTTCGAGGAGGAACTCGATAAGTTCAAGAGCGGGTTCGGCCGCAACTTTGACTTGGCACACCGCAAGTTCATGACGGCCATCGACGAGATCGACAGAGCGATAAAGCAGCTCAACAAAATAAAGGAAACGCTTCAAGGTTCAGACAACAATTTGCGCCTTGCCAACGATAAAGCTCAGAGAGTTACTATCCGTAGGCTTACCCGTGGAAACGAAACAATGAAGGCAAAGTTTGCTGAGATTGAAAGTAACAACAAAGAGAAGACTGGGAATGAACAATAGGGGGATACTTTAGAATCTAAGTTTTATTGAGGCAGTGATGAGTGGTGCGGCATCTGTTTGGTTAATTTTTATAAATAGAGCCCTCGATTTAAGCGCTGTTAGTGGGCTTGAGGACCGCTCTTAGTGCTTATTGCGTTGGAATGAGTAGACGGTTATTAGAAACTCACAACCTGCCGGTGGACTACGATAGTACATCGTAACCAATGCTCAACGACGTAAGCCGAAGGAGGCAGCAACATGAAAGCATGGAGATTTTACGGGACCAACAAACCGCTGAAGCTGGAGGAGGTGCCGGAGCTGCGTGCCTTGGCCGGCGAAGTCATCGTCGACACGAAGGCGGTTGGGTTGTGCCACACGGACGTCGGGTTTCTCACCGATCCGGGCTGGATGAAGGGCCACACCGTTCCTTTCACGCTCGGCCATGAGGACGCGGGCGTCATCAGCGAGGTCGGCGAAGGTGTCGAAGGATTCAAGGTCGGCGACCGCGTCGCGATTTGCCCGACTACTTCGGCCGGCACTCCTGGTGGCGGTTTCGATGGCGGCTATGGCGAGAAGATTGCGATCGGCGCACAGGCGCTGGTGCCGATTCCCGATTCGGTCGACTTCGTCAAGGGTGCGGCGGCGACGGACGCGGGCATGACCTCGTACCACGCCGTCGCCACGCGCGCGGCCGTCAAGAAGGGCGAGGATGTCTGCATCATCGGCGTCGGCGGGCTGGGGCAGATTGGCGCTCGCGTCGCGTACTTGCTTGGCGCGAATCTCTACGTCGCCGAGGTCAAGGAATCCGCGTGGCCGATGGCCAAGGATCTGGGCGCCATCGACGTGAAGAAGTCCATCGACGAGTTCGCGGCCGAGGGCATCAAGTTCGACAAGGTCATCGATTTTGCTGGTTTCGGCACCACCACAGCCCAGGCGGTCGAGGCGTGCAAGACGCACGGTACCGTCGTGCTCGTGGGCATGGGCCGTCTCGAAAGCACCATCAACACCAAGGCGCTCATCATAAGTCAGGTCAACCTGCTCGGTTCCAACGGCGGCACGAAGGACGACATCGCCGGCGTCTATAAGCTCATGGAGTCCGGCGACCTCGACCCGGTCACCACCAAGATCTCTTTCGACGAGATTCCCGAGGGTTTGAAGAAGCTGCAGGCCGGTGACGTCCGTGGCCGCTTGGTTGCCGTCTATGAGTGATGAATGGCGCGTTTGTAACGTATACCGTTACAAACGCGGTATGTAACTGACGTCACCGAGTATTCGCCAGCAATTGTTAGCGGCCGTCTCCTACAATAAGAGGCATGACCAATTTCCTAGCATTTACCGCGAATCCGGATCCGGAATCGCTCACGCAAACCATCGGCAAGGCGTTTCTCGAGGGTGCGAAGGCCAAGGACCCGTCGGCGGGCACCGAGTTCGTCGACCTGCACGCCATCGGTTTCGACCCGACCTACCGCATGGCCGACCGCAAGCAGTACCTGAACGAAGCCCCGATGCCCGACGATGCAGCCGCCCTGCAGCGCAAGATCCTCGACGCCGACGTCATCGCGCTGGTCTTCCCGGTCTACTGGTGCTCGATGCCCGCGATGATGAAGGGCTTCACCGAGCGCGTGCTCTGCCGCCACTTCGGCTACAATCCGGACAAATCCAAGTCCGCCATCGCCGACAAGAAGTTCCGCGTCATCATGCTCACCGGCAGCTCGGAGAAGTGGTACCGCGACAGTGGTATCGATTTCGCGATCCGCCACCAGGTCATCTACTACATGTTCCACCATTACTGCGGTGTGGACGATGCCGAGCTGGTCTACGTCGACAACCTCGAGATGGGCGACAATTCGCCTGAGGCCCGCGCGGCCGCGTCCAAGCATATCGAGCGCATCAAGGAGCTCGGCGCCTCGCTGGCGTGATTCGTGCGACGTTGCCGGTTATACGGTATTCTCATACGGGTCCTGTTTGCCCTTAGCTTGTTCGGCCAGGGGCAAACAATACTAGGCAGCCTAAGCGATCGGCAATGTGGCCGGTTTATAAAGCTTGGTGTCACTGTTTTCGGACTATTCCCGAATTGTGTCCAGTTAGTGGGGTTGAGTGTCACTGTTTTCGGACTATTCCCGAATTGTGTCCAGTTAGTGGGGTTGAGTGTCACTGTTTTCGGACTATTCCCGAACTGTGTCCAGCTGGCGGTGCTAGGCGTCACCGTTTTCAGAATATTCTGCGATTACGTCCAATTAGCAGGTTTAAACGTCATTGTTTTAGGAATATTCTGCGTTTGTTGACAATTAGCCGCGCTTAGTGTCATTGTTTTGGCAATATTCTGCGATTATGTCCATTTGGCGAAGCAACAGTAGCCATGCTGGTGCTCCATGCAAGCGTGTAGCACGCAACGGGCTGCGGCAACCGCACTCCATGTGTCATAAGCCGTCATCGGGGATGCCTGCAACCTGCAATCCCGCAGCTTCAGCAGAACGATGACGGCTCACAGCCGGTACAGGCAGGCCGGCGGCAGCCGCGCCTACTGCACCGGCTGCTGCCCTTGCCCCTGCTGATGCTCGTCACTCAGCCGCCACTCGCGCACGACGTTGCTGTCGGCGCCCATCGAGTAGATGACGTCGTGGATGCGCTGCTCCTGCTTCGCGTCGGTCGCGGTGTCCCAACAGGTGCCGTCGGGGTGGTCGCTGGCAATCGGACACCATTGGTATTGCCCCTGCCGCATGTTGGCGGTGGGCGCCCAGTCGATGCGGTTGACCCGCCACGAACCGGGCTTGCCGCGTTTGCCGGCGAACTGAATGCGCGCGCTGATGCCCTGGTTGTTGGTCTCGTGGCCGGGAATGGTCGTGGTGACGGTCACCGCGTTGCCGAGCCCGTAGACGATCCACGTATTGTGATACTTCTCGATCGGCTGCGCGCAGTGGCATCCGGCCCCGTAGATGACGTCGAACGCGCCGGTGTCCGCCAGTTCGTGCGCCTCCGAGATCTGCCACGAATCGGCCTTCGTCAGATATTCCTGCACCGAGTGAATCGCCATCGCCACCACGTCCGCACCCTGCTGGCGAGCGGCTTTGGCCTTTTCGACGGCACGTTGGATGTCGGAGTCGTGGTGCGGATCGCCGGCCTCGCGCAGCCGGTCGACGCGCCAATCCGCATCGGCCACCTCGCCGTTGAGCGAGACGGTGCCGGTCACCAGCCCGAGCTTGCCGCCGCCGGTCGGGGAGTCGATGACGAGAGGTTTCATCGAATCCTCTTCGGTCTTGTACGAGCCGGTCTGCTTGATGCCGGCCTTGTCGAGTTCGTCCCACAGCCGCGTGATGCCCGCCGCGCCTTGGTCCCACGAGTGGTTCGTGCCGTGGGTGCAGGCGTTGTAGCCCACATGCTTGGCAGCGTCGACGACCTCCGGCGGGATGGCGAAGACGGGGTATCCGGTGTACGGGCCGCCGCGTGGCGCGATCGGCGTCTCGAACTCGCACACCGAAATGTCGGAAGCCTGGATATACGGCTTCATGTTGGTAAACAGCGGGTCGAAGTTGAACGCGGTGCCGTCCGTCGCGCTCGGGTTGTTTTGGAAATGCTGCCAAAGATGCGGGTGGAAGAGCAGGTCACCGTTGACGAACAGCGCGATGCAGTCCTCGTCCGGGCAGTCGGGGGAGTTGCCGTGATGCGTCACGACGGGTTTCGGGGCGGTTTTCTTGGTGACCGCGGTTTTTGTTGTCGTCGTACCGTTGGAAGCCGAAGGGGCATCGTTGTGGTTGCGAATGCCGAAGAAGAGCGCCGCGCCCACGACGATGAACAGTGCCAGCACGATGACGGCCGCGCCCAGAAGCCGGGGAAGTGTTGAAGCGCCATGAACCGAAGCGTTGCCTGTGGATCTGCCTGTGTGTCGGGGGCCGTGTTGGGGTTTGGGCTTCATTGTCTCATTCTCTTTCGTTTGTTCGTCATTGCCGTATTACCGTTTCTCTGTTTTCAAGAATACTCTTCACGTGCATTTGGCCGAATTTGCCGTGTCTTTTGCCGTGACGAAATTCAGTACGAAATTGCCGTATATAGGGTATTTACGTAAGCGTCGAATGATTTTGAAGGATTATCGCGGAGCCGTCTGCAAATGCTTTTAAAACCGGTCATAACGATGCGCGGCATGGCGAACCATCCATGGGTCCGGAACGTAGATCTCGGCTTGTGCTACGGTCTGTCCGTTCTCTTTTCTGAACGTGCCATCGCCGTTGCCGTACAGTCGACTATCCGATATGGTTCTCAAAAAAGCGTTGGCCTCTTCGACGGTTTCGTAGGGATACGGGGTGGTGCACCAGACCGGGTCGGCCTCGATGATCACCGGTTGCGGGTTCGAAGGCGAAGGAAGCGGTTTCGGTGAGCCTGTATCCGGTGAGGTGGTGTTTAACGAGCCTGTATCCGAGGAGGTGGTGTTTGGCAAACCCATGTTCGACGAGACAATATTCAATGAATCTTTATCCGATGAATCTTTATCCGATGAATCCTGCGTTATTCCACGCCCGGTTTCCCCGTCGCCGTCCGCCGCCAGAAATCCCACGATGATACTGGCGTCATCCAAATGGCTCGTCTGCGCGGCCCGCGTCGCAAGGGATTCGGCGATACCGCGATAGGAATCATGGAACCGTGTCCCGTCGAATACGGTGAGGATATCGTGGCTGTTTTCATCCTGCGAGCGATGAACGCAATAGCCGCTGGAAGCCACGGCTTTCCCGCGCTTGACGATGACGCACCATTCCTCGCTGATGCCGTCAAGATGCGTATTGATGGTGATCAATGAGTCGTCGGGAGCCTGGTTCAGGTCGTTCTGCAGTTGCCGAAGATTCCGCCGAGCCGCCCTGAACTCCGGCACTCGACCGCCGCTCAGCTGGGACCATGGCCTTTCCCCCAGGCCGTCCGGCAGCGCGGTCCATGCGCGAATGTGCGAGACCGGGGCGGTAATGACGGTTCGTCGTGTGAACGTACGTGGCAACGTGGCCAGCCAATAGGGTGCCGGCGCCTCCAAGAGCAGCGGCGATAGGTTGTGCCGCATCCTCCACGCGTTGTTGGCGATCAGCAGGTCGGCGGTGATCCATACGGCGTCGCCATTCTTGACGCCGCGAGCCGGTTCGAACCCGTAATCATAGGTTGCCGCCCAATAATCGATTGGATGTTTAACCGACGGTTCCGGTGCCGAAGCCGTTGATGGGGTCGGCCCCGTTTTTTCGGCGCGGGCCACAGCGGATGTAATGCATGAATGTGAGCTATCTGTCATGTGAGCTTTGTCGAAATAGTCCTTGAAGGCCTCCTGGACCCAGGAAGGCGGGCTGATGACGGTCAAATCGGTGCTCAATTGCTCTCGTTTCGGATAGGTATTGCTCGATGACTTAAAGTGTAGCGACGAGGTTTGAAGAGTGCTTATTCGTTGCGGCGGTTGGGGTTGGAGGCAAGATTGCCGCGTTTGTTCCGAGAAAATAATTAGACACTTTGTCTTCCTTCGATTTATTCCCGCTTATCCCGTGGCGGAATGTGACAACACGTCGATAAGTACTTAGTATTGCCAGTAACAAGCTCGTGTATTGCAATATGATATCGCATGGCTGCAAGGCAGCCGGGCTTGGCAGATGTGGAGAGCCGACTTGGGCAACCAAAGTTTCGGCTCGTGGAAATGATAATGAACAAGGAGCAAACATGACCAAGATTGCCGTTTTCGTCGGATCGCTGCGCAAGGATTCCTACAACCTGAACCTCGCCAAGAACATCGAGCGTCTTGCACCCGTTGGTGTTGAGTTCGACTATATCGACATGGACCTGCCGCTGTACAACCAGGACCTCGATGACAACCTGCCTGCCAAGGTCGTCGAGATGAAGCAGACCGTCGAAGCCGCCGATGGCGTGCTGTTCGTCACCCCGGAATACAACCGCAGCTTCTCCGGCGTCATCAAGAACGCCATCGACTGGGCCTCCCGTCCGTGGGGCAAGAGCTCCTTCGCCGGCAAGCCCGCCGCCATCATCGGCGCTTCCATGGGTGCCCTCGGCGCGACCCAGGCCCAGCAGGCCCTGCGCAACGTCGTCCTCTTCCTCGACATGAAGCTCATGGGCCAGCCCGAGCTCTACTTCAACGCCATCACTGGCCTGGACGAGAACGGCAAGGTCGTGGAAGGTTCCGAGGACTTCCTGCGCGGTTTCGCCGAGACGTTCGCCAAGCACGTTGAGGCCAACAAGTAGGCAGTGTCGTAAGGTGCCGTTTCGTCGCGATACCAAAGGTTTTGGTCGTTCGCGACGAAAACGGCGGACGTGGAAATGGCCGATAGGCGATTGTCAATAATCGTGATTGTCAATACGATTTTTATAAAACGTTTGACGCTTCTTATATTCCTGTTTTTCTATTCGTGTAATGTGATTACAATCACGATTTCCTTGGTGTTGCCCTAAGGTTTCGGCCTCGCGTTGGACGTATGAACGTGGTACGTTTACAAGTAGTTGTCATGTATTTGGATACTTGGCGGTATGCCACAGTGGTGTGCCTACAGAGTTAAAGTATGTATCCAAAATTGTAGTTGTCAGGTGTAGGGAGGAAAACTGTGAGTCTAGAGGAGACGACAGACATTGTGGCGCTGGCCGCTAAGGCCGAGAACGGTGTGAAGCAATACCGCTTGACCGTGGTCAATGCCGGTATTTCGGAACCTTCCAGCACATGTCGGCTTGCCAAGGAAATCACAGACAAGGCTCGGACGTATCTTGAGGCCCGGGACAAGGCCGTTGTCGTTGAGATGGTCAATCTCAAGGGGATTGCCGAGGACATAGCGAAAGCCTCGGTGACCTTTGAATCCAGCGACCAGCTCGAGAAAGCCATCAGCGCGGTTACCGCTTCCGATGGGCTCGTCGTGGCCTCGCCGATTTACAAGGCCTCGTATTCCGGTCTGTTCAAGTCCTTCTGGGATCTCGTTCCCCGCGATGCCATCACCAACATGCCGCTGGTGTTGGCCGCGACCGGTGGCTCGAACCGCCATGCTTTGGTGCCTGACGTGGTGATGCGCGGTCTGTTCGCGTTCTTCCGCGCCGTGCCTACGGCTACGAGCCTTATGGCCACCAAGGAGGATTTCGATACTCCGGAACTCGAAAAGCGGGAACGTCGCGCTGCTACGGAGCTGGGTGCGTTGATGCTTTCCGGCGTGCGTCATGAACCCGTCGATCAGCCCAGCGAGGGCTTGAATTGGTGACTTCGACGTCTTCGGGGCTCTGATCTGAAGTTCCGATATTTCTTTATGGTGTTATCGGCCTGTTGTCTGTGGATGACGGGCCGATAATTTATTGGTGGTAGACTTTCGGCCTTTCGGCAGGTGATTGTTTTCTGCGTTTTGCGCATGGTCCGGGGCGGACGGATTTTTTCCGAAGGCGGCTTTGTAGTATGATGGACTATGCCTACAAGGAGGTAGTTATGGTTTACCAAACCGTCAATCCGTATACCAACGAATTGGTAAAGGAATATCCGTTCGCAACCGATGAGGAATTGCAGGACACGATCACGCTGGCCGACAAGACCTTCCACGACATGTTGAGTCAACCGATTGCCGAACGCGCCAAAATCCTGCACAAGGTTGCAGCGCTGTTCCGTGAGAAGTCCGACGAGCTTTCCGAGATTTGCACGGTCGACATGGGCAAGCTGGTGGGGGAGTCCGCCGGTGAGGTCGAGCTGTGCGCGATCATCGCCGACTGGTTCGCTGATCACAGCGAGGAACTTCTGAAGCCGGACAAGCTCGACAGCATCGTTGCCGGGGAGGCACGTGTGCTGCACCAGCCCGTCGGCGTCGTGGTGATGGTGGAGCCCTGGAACTTCCCGTACTACCAGATCATGCGTGTGTTTGCACCGAACTTCATGCTGGGCAACACAATGATTCTGAAGCATGCTTCCAACACCCCGACCTCGGCCAAGCGCTTCTGCGAGATCGTCGAGGAGGCCGGAGCTCCGAAGGGCGCGCTGACCAACATGTTCCTGACCTATGATCAGGTCACCGAAGCCATTGAAGACCCACGCGTCCAGGGTGCGGCACTCACCGGTTCCGAGCGTGGAGGCGTCGCCGTCGCCGGTGCCGCCGGAAAGGCGCTGAAGAAGAGCACCATGGAGCTGGGCGGCATGGATCCGTTCATCGTCCTGGGCGACGCTGATATGGACGCTCTCGCCGACATCGCGTGGCGCGTCCGCCTGTACAACGCCGGACAGGTCTGCACCTCGGCCAAGCGCTTCATCGTCATGGACAACGTCTACGACCGCTTCGTCGACGACATGGTCGAGGCCTTCTCGCGTGTCACCCCGGGCGACCCGATGGACCCGGCAACCACCATCGCCCCGATGAATTCGAAGCGTGCCAAGGAGAAGCTGCAGAACCAGTTCGACGAGGCCGTGGCCGCCGGTGCGAAGATTGCCTACCAGTTCCCGGAGATCGACTCGGAGGGCCAGTTCTTCCGTCCGGCCGTCCTCACCGACATCACCCCCGACAATCCGGCCTACAAGACCGAGATGTTCGGCCCGGTGGCGGCGATCTACAAGGTTCACAGCGAGGAAGAGGCCATCGCGGTCGCCAACGACAACCCATACGGGCTCGGCGGCATGCTCTTCTGCGGCGACAAGGACCACGGCGCCGAGGTGGCCGCGAAGGTCTACACGGGCATGATGTTCGTCAACACCCCGCTCGCCTCGCTGCCTGACATTCCGTTCGGCGGCGTGAAGCTCTCCGGCTATGGCCGTGAGATGTCGAGGCTGGGCCAGATGGCGTTCACCAACGACAAGCTGCTTGTCACCGCCGACCACTTCGACAAGACCAACGCCCCGGGCGCGCTTTTCGCCGCGCAGGATCTGTAAAAGCTTTGCGAAAGCGGTGAAAGGCACGATGCCCATACGGCTGTTGCGATGACTCGCTGGGCTTGTGGTGCAAAGATTTGTGCCGGAATTGATTCACACCCGGCACCGTGAATGCCTTTGACGGGCAATCGGGCTTTTGAATAGCGAAGGCGGCGTGCAGGAATTTCAACGATTCCCTGCACGCCGCCTTCAATGTATGCTGCTGGCAGCTGACGTAAATCTAGCCTCGTGCTTTCACATAGGCTTCGTAGACCTGCGGGGTCGGCTCGGCGGTTTCGGTGCCGTCGATCTTGAGGTTCCATTGCGGGGGATTGGTTTCCCCGCTCAAGACCCATGCGGCCTGACGCGCGGCACCGATGGCGACGTATTCGTCGGTGGCGGGACGGGTGACGCTCATGCCGAAAATCGCGGGAGCCAGAGTGCGCACGGCCTCGGACTTCGCCCCGCCGCCGATCAAGAGGATGCGGTTGACGCTGCCGCCGAGCCCCTTGATGATTTCCAGGCAATCGCGCTGCGAGCAAAGCAGTCCCTCAACGAACGCGCGGGCAAGGTTCTGCTTGGTGGTGTTGGCCAGGCTCATGCCGCTCAGCGTCGCATTGGCGTCCGGTCGGTTCGGGGTGCGCTCGCCGTCGAAATAGGGTACCAGGGTAAGTCCGCCAGCACCGGGTTCGGCGGCGAGGGCAAGCTGCCCCAGCTCGTCGTAGTCCACGCCCAATGCGGCGCAACCGGCATCGAGAATGCGGGAGCCGTTGATGGTGCAGGCCAGAGGCAGATAGTGTCCGGTGCAATCGGCGAAGCCGGAAACCGCACCGCTCAAATCGTACACCGGGTTTTCGGCGATGGCCGCCGCCACTCCCGACGTGCCCAGCGAAACGCTCACATCGCCTACCGACATGCCCAGCCCCAGGGAGGCCATGGCGTTGTCGCCGCCTCCGGGCCCGATGATGCAGCCGCCGTCCACGGATGCGCCGGCGACGGCGGGGGAGGCCTTGACCGGCGCGCTGTCGCGGGGGCCGAGCACCTGGGGAAGGATGACGTCGTGACGGCCGAGAACCATGTCGATCAGATCGTAACGGTACGTGTTGCTGGCCGAGTCGAAGTAGATGGTGCCCGAAGCGTCGGAACGGTCGGTGAACAGGGCATCCAGATGTGCGTCCTCGCCTTCCTCGACCGGTCCAAAGCCCGCGATACGCCAGCTCAGCCAGTCGTGCGGCAGGCAGATCGCCGCGATTCTCGCCGCGTTCTCCGGCTCGTTTTCGGCCACCCAGGCCAGCTTGGTCAAGGTGTATGAGGCGACGGGCGACGAACCCACGGCTTTGACCCAGCGTTGTCTGCCGCGTGCCACCACGTCTTCCGGCTCGTCCTCGCCGGTGCGTTCGGGTGTGCCGAGGCGTGTGATGAGGTTTTGCGCCTGCGGTGCCGAACGCGTGTCGTTCCAGAGCAGCGCGTCACGGATCACCCGTCCGCGTTGGTCGAGAAGCACCATGCCGTGCTGTTGCCCGCCGACCGCTAACGCTGAAACGTCCTCGAGGCCGCCGGCCTGCTTGGAGGCCTTGAGAAAGGCCTGCCACCAGTATTCCGGGTCGACGCTCGTGCCGTCGGGGTGTTTGGCCTGCCCGAAGCGAACGAGCTCGCCCGTGGCTGCGTCGGTGACGCGGACCTTGGTCGATTGCGTCGAGGTGTCGATTCCTGCCACCAATGTCGTGTGAGCGGAACCGCTTGGTGATTGTTGTTCGGTCATTGTTCCCGCCTTTCAAAATGCGCCGGGCACTGCCACGTGCCGTACTGACGCTTGCGAAACCAGTCTATTGAAATATGAAATATGCTTTCATGTTAGTTAAATCAATAGATTATTTCAATGGCCCCGTGTGTTTTGCCTTTGGGCAATGGTGCGCCCAAGAAGTCGCCGCTGTCCGGTCTGGACAGGCGGGGTGGAAAGATTGTTGAAGATGAGCGATAAACGGCGTGCGGCAAGGAACGGCCGGAACCTAATGTGATGGACGTTGGCCGGGTGATACGCGGTGTTTCGCCCCGACTGATAGAGTGAACATGTTTTTGAAAGTGGGCGGGCATGGCGCTGAAAAGTATCAATCAGGATGATTTGCGTAATCACAACCTTTCTGTGGTTCTCTCTACGCTGCTCCAATCGCCAAAACCGATGAGCCGTGCCAAACTTGCGAAATCCACGGGACTGACGAAGGCTACGATGTCGCTTCTGGTGCCCATGCTGATTGCTTCCGAGGCACTCGAGGAGGGGAAGCCGGTTGCCGCGGGCACGACCTATGGCAGGCCGAGCACCCCGCTGAATATTTCCGGGCGACGTTACTGCTCGATAGGACTGCAGATCAACACCGATGGATACGGTTTCACGATACTTGCGCTTGACGGGACCGTTGTAGACGAGCGTTGGGTGAGCCGATCCATGGTGGGCAGCGATCCCGATGAGGTCTTTGACCAGTTTGACGAACTGGTAAGCGCTGGTGAGCGGAAAATCAGCGAGAAGGGCTTGAAGGTTGTCGGCACGGTGTTGGCGCTTCCCGGCCTGGTCACCGACGATATGGTCCTGTTGTCCGCCAAAAATCTCGGCTGGAAGCAGCTGGAGCTTTCGCGCTTCAATGTCGTCAAACGTTTGGATGCGCTCGCCGATAATGAGGCGAATCTGGCTGCCTTGGCGCAGATACCTGGGTATGCCACGCCTAGAGGCGGGAAAAGCGTGATCGGTCCGACCGACTCGTTCATCTACATTTCCACGGATATCGGCATCGGCGGTGCCGTGGTTCGTCACGGGCAGGTCGACCGCGGCGACTCCGGGTTCGCCGGCGAGCTTGGCCATGTTTCCGTCGCGCTTGATGGTCCGCAATGCGCCTGCGGACGCTGCGGATGCTTGGAAATGTACGCCGGACGTAAGGCTTTGGTGGAAGCTTCGGGCGTCGCCGAACCCGGGGTTTCGACGCGAATGGAGGAGGTCGACGAGGTGCTGGCCAGATACAAGGCGCACGACGACCGTACCGTGGCGGCGGTCGATCGGGCGGTTCGGGCCTTGGTGTCCGTGCTTGCGTCGGCCATCAATATCCTTGATATCGATACCGTCGTGTTGGGTGGCCTTTGGGACAGGTTCGGCAAGACGCTGACCCGTCGGATCAGGCATGAGCTTGAGTTGCAGATATTGAGCTATCCCGAAGTCCAGCCGCGTGTGCTGCTGCCCGACGTCAATACCAGGCCCGCGCTTTTGGGTGCGGCACAGGTGGGGTTGCGCAGGTTCATAGACAATCCGCTTGCGTTCATGAACTCCTGAAAGTAGCGCCAGCCGTTCTGCCATGGCTCGCTGGTATGTATACATGCTTACTTTTCGATTCTCGGTTTCCGTGATTTTTCAAGGAGAGCCAACGATTTGGCGTAGGCCATAACCAGCGTCGATAGCGCAGGGGGTGTGCCTGAAAACCCGATGCTGATAGAGTGGCGGTTGGCGTCTCCGCCCGAACTGTGCAGGTCAAGGGACGTCGAGGTCAACACGCTGTGCACAGTTTGAATGCAAGGAACCACTGTGGCCGAATCTGCCCAAAAAACGAAACAGCCGGATGACGGGGATCAATCCGCACACGAGCATATGGCGAAAACCAATCGCGAACCGAACGGACAAGCCGGTTGTGAACGATACGCATCAACGCAATCCGAACCCTCTTCGTCATCGAATTCTTCTTTAATGACTACTTCTGATGCTCACGGGTCTTCGGCACCCTCCCAGCCAACGAAGGCCCAAACCGAATCTGAGCCCGAATCCGGGTTTGCCTCCCGACCCGCTTGCAGGCCCATAGTCGTTTCGGTTTCGCGTTTGCGTTGGCGTGCGGCGGACATCGCCCTTGGCGCGGCGCTGGGTGTGGCCTGTGGCGTCTTCTTCTGGGGCTTCAATTTCGCCTATGCGTGGATTGCCCCGCTGCTTCGGGCTGTTCTTCCCGGCATCACAAGCCTGTTTCACGCATTCTGGTATTTCTCCGGCCCGTTGGCCTTGCTGATCATCCGCAAACCTGGTGCCGCGATGTACGTCGACATCATCGGCAGTCTGACGGAAACACTGTTCGGCAACCAGTATTCCTTCACGTTCGTCTTTCTTTCGGCGTTCCTGCAAGGCCTGTTCGCGGAGGTGCCGTTCGCGATTTTCCGTTACCGGAAGTTCAATCTTGGCCTGACCGTCGTTTCCGGTGCGCTGACGGCGGTGGAATACGGTTTTTATGTTCTGCTCACACGTTTGCAGGGTGTCGCCCTGGTCAGTGCGCGCGGTTTGACCCATATGACCTGCGAAATCATCGGCGGCATATTCATTGCCGGGGTGATGAGCTGGTTCCTGTATCTGGCCATCGCCAAAACCGGTGCGTTGGACCGTTTCGCTTCCGGTCGCGCGGTGAGAAGCAGAAAGCGGAATTGAACGCATCTGGTTTGCCTTGTCCCTGTGAGGTTGTGTTTTCGGTGACGGATAGCATGCTCGCTGTTTGACTGACTGCCTCGATAACGTCCGATATCGATTCCTGAACCCGCCGACGAGTCACTGGTCAGAGCGTTTGCTAAACTAACATCGTTGGCACTGGCCAATGTGGGGCTTTAGCTCAGTCGGTTAGAGCAGCGGACTCATAATCCGTCGGTCCAGGGTTCAAGCCCCTGAGGCCCCACTTATTTCATTACTGGTTTATCGGCGTCTGCATTTCAGTGGCTTGGCGCGCAACATTGAATCCGCTTTTTGTCTCCAGGAACTGCCAGTAGCTCCATTCCTTGGGATTGATGTAGAGCGTATAGGTCTTTTTGCCGACGACGATTTCAATGGGGAATATGCCGGACGGATTGGCCATGATGTCCGCTTCGATTTGCAGGGCACGTTCGTGGTTGGGCAGATACATCGTGTGGGTCTTGCCGTGCGTTTCAAAATACAGCATATCGGTCATTTCTGGCTCCTTTGCGTGGATTTGTCGATACCATCAAAGTATCAAGGGAATCCGACGGGTGTGCGATTGAATGTACGGTGTGCTGTAAAGGCAGGTAATCAGCCCAAAGACGAAATCGGGATGAAAGGCTGTCGATAATTGTTGTACATTTCGAGCGTCGTGTGACTGAGATCGTTCTTTTTCTCACCTGTGTTTTGGCAGGTTGAGAGCGAACCAAGTCAATGCTCACTGATAGAATATCAAAGTTCCGGTTCACGTCTGGCCATTGGGGTTAGGCGACCCGGGTCACCTGAATTCCTTAGGAGACATTATGAAGCAGGGTATTCATCCCGATTATCACGCAGTGCAGGTTACCTGCTCTTGCGGCAATACTTTCGTTACGCGCAGCACCGCCAAGGGCGATCACATGACGGTTGATGTGTGCGCAAACTGCCACCCGTTCTACACGGGCAAGCAGAAGATTCTCGATACCGGCGGCCGCGTCGCCCGCTTCGAGAAGCGCTACGGCAAGAAGACCAAGTAGCATTCTTCATTCGCCAGCCACGCTGGTTCGGGTTTGCGGACCCGAATCCGGGCTGGCGTTTTTCATACCCAATTGCTGTATAGATAATCGTTACTATTTCGAATAGTGTATCAAAGGACTTTTGCATGGCAGACGAGCAATTCCCGGCAGCGCAGAGCGCGTTGGAGGAGTATCAAGACATCGAGCGGCAGATGAGCCAGCCCGAGGTCGCCTCCGACCCCAAGGCGATTCGCAAGCTGGGGCGTCGCCATGCTGAGCTCGGCAGCATCGTCGAGGCGTATCGTGCCTGGCAGCATGCCAAAGAGGACGCCGAAGCCGCCAAGGAAATGGCCGGTGAGGACGCCGACTTCGCCGAAGAGTCCAAACGGCTCGAGGCATTGGTGCCGCAAGCCGAAGAGAAGCTGCGCAGCGCGCTGATTCCGCGCGATCCCGACGATGTGCGCGATACCATCATGGAAATCAAGGCCGGAACCGGTGGGGAAGAAGCCGCACTGTTCGCCGGCGATCTGCTGCGCATGTACACACGTTATGCCGAAAAACGCGGCTGGTCGACTACCATCCAAAGCGAGAACTCCACCGAGCTCGGCGGCGTCAAGGACGTGCAGGTCGCCATCCGGGCCAAAGGAAACCCGGCACCCGAGGACGGGGTGTGGGCCTCGCTCAAGTATGAGGGTGGCGTACACCGCGTGCAGCGCATCCCCGTCACCGAATCGCAGGGGCGCATCCAGACCTCGGCGGCCGGTGTCATCGTCTTCCCGGAGGCCGATGAGGACGACGATGAGATCGAGATCGATCCCAAAGACCTCAAAATCGACATTTTCATGAGTTCAGGTCCCGGCGGTCAGTCGGTCAACACCACGTATTCCGCGGTGCGCATGACCCATATCCCCACCGGCGTCGTGGTGAGCATGCAGGATGAGAAATCGCAGATCCAGAATCGTGCGGCGGCTCTGCGTGTGCTCAAATCCCGCCTTTTAGCGATGAAACACGAAAAGGAAGCCGAGGAAGCGGCCGACATGCGCCATTCGCAGGTGCGTTCGCTTGACCGTTCCGAACGTATCCGCACCTACAATTTCCCTGAAAACCGTATCGTCGACCACCGCACCAACTACAAGGCCTACAACCTCGACCAGGTGCTCGACGGCGACCTGCAAGCCGTCATCGACAGCGACATCCAGGCCGACGAGGCCGCGCGTCTCGCCAAACCAACGAAGTAAGGGAACGCAGTAAGCGGTAAGAAGGGTAGTCAATGGCGGAAAACACGGCTCGTTCGACTTCTGAGATTTTGGCACAGGCAACGGATTGGCTGAAGGTTGCCGGTATCGATACGCCGCGCAATGATGCCAAATTATTGTTGGCCGAAGCGTTCGGGGTCGAGCCGGCCGACGTCGAGAAATCGATATTGTTGAATACGCCGTTGCATAGCAAGGTCAGGTCGGATGCCGACAAGGAATCGGCAGACAATCCTGATGTAATGCCTATTGATGAAGAGCCGGACAAAGGCGAAGGCGACGAAGGCCTTGAACCGGGCGAATCCGCGGACGGCCATGCCTCTCAAGCTGTGGGGGAGCGGCAGGCCAATGCCGACGATGCCGCAATCCGCCGTTTCGCGGTTATGCTGGCCAGGCGCAAGCAACGCGAGCCATTGCAATATATCGTCGGTCACGCCCCCTTCCGCTATCTTGATCTTGAGGTCGGTCCGGGCGTCTTCATTCCACGTCCTGAAACCGAAACCGTGGTGCAGGCGGCCATCGACTGGCTGACGCGCGAACATATCAAGCCGAGCCGTCTGGTCGATCTGTGCGCAGGCAGCGGGGCGATTGGCCTCTCGCTGGTCACCGAGGTGTCGGGCAGCGAGGTCTGGGCCGTGGAAAAGGACGAAGAAGCCCTGAAATGGACGAAACGTAACGAGCAAAAGGTCTTCAAAGACCATTCGCTGGCGGGTTATAACTATCACCTCTTCCACGCCGATGCCACGAATGCCGTGATGCTTTCGCGATTGGACGGCACCGTTGATGCAGTGGTCACCAACCCGCCTTACGTGCCGCTCGACCAGATTCCCGAACAGCCTGAGGTGCGTGAGCACGAACCGAACATGGCTCTCTATGGCGGATCGGCGGACGGAACCGATATTCCCGAGCTGATCATCCTGCGAGCGGCGAAGCTGTTGCGCAGCGGCGGGGCGTTGGTGATGGAGCATGACATCTCGCAGGCCGGGTTGCTTGCCGACTTCGCCAGAGCCCACGGTTTCCGCACGGCGCATACCGGCGAAGACTTCACCGGCAGGCCCCGTTATCTTTTCGCCATCAAAGCATAGTTTTCTTCATTGCCCAGAGTCGCCATATCGGCGAATGCAGGAATCGATTCCGGGGCAGCTGCAGAACGACACGGTAAAACGCTTGACGAATCCCTGCGGATTGTCGTCGACTCTGTAGTGTTGTTGGTGAAGTCGGGGCGCAATGGTGCAATTAAGGCATACTTGATAAGGCGGAGGCAATATGAGTGACGTGCGTGCAATCGATGATGGATCCCTGGCTTTGGCGGCCCGAATCGTCAAAGACGGCGGGCTTGTCGTATTGCCGACCGATACGGTCTACGGGGTCGCCGCAAGTCCGTTCAGCGCTGAAGCCGTAAGCCGTATCTACGAGGCGAAGCGTCGCCCCCGCAATAAGGCGTTGCAGATATTGCTTTCGTCAACCGATGATCTTGAAGGACTCGACCTTTATCTGCCGGTTCCGCTGGACAGGCTCGCCAAGGCTTTTCTGCCCGGTGCGTTTTCGCCGATTGCCGTGGCGCAGGCGGGGTCGAAACTGGTCACGTTGCGCGATGAGATGAACGGCAGCAAAACCCAGGCCGTGCGTGTACCCGATTCCGACGCCTGTCTCAGAACCTTGCGTGCCACCGGGCCTTTGGCCTGTTCCAGCGCGAACCGCAGTGGTGGTCAAAGCCCGCAAAGTGTTGAGGAAGCCGTTGCGGCGCTTGGCGACGACGTCGATCTCTATCTTGACGGCGGGCCTACGGTGAGCCATGTCGCCAGCACTGTGGTCGCCGCCGATCCGAACGAACGTGACGGGATTTCGATCGTTCGTGAAGGTGTCATCAGAGCAGCCCAGGTGCGTGCCGTGCTCCAAGGCGCCGAAGGCGGGAGTCTGAACGCGTGAGAGTCTACCTGTTCATCGCCGCGATTGCGGGAGGAGCCACATGGCTGGTCACCCCCTTGGTTCGTCATCTGGCCATCGAGATCGGAGCGGTGGGGGAGGTCCGCGCCCGTGATGTGCACAAGGTGCCGACCCCACGAATGGGCGGGGTGGCGATGCTCATTGGGCTGGTGGTCTCGATTGTCTTCGCCAGCAAAATGCCTTTCATCTCAGGCCTTTTCGCCGGTTCGTATCAGGCGTGGGTCGTCCTTGCCGGTGCCGTGCTGATTTGCCTGTTGGGGGTGGCGGACGATTTATGGGACTTGGATTGGATGCTCAAACTTGCCGGGCAGCTTTTGATTTCCGTGTTCGTGGCGTGGGGCGGCGTACAGATCATCTTTCTGCCGTTCGGCTCGCTGGTCACCGCTTCCCCAAGCATTTCCATGGCCATCACGGCTTTTCTGATTGTCGCCTCGATCAATGCGGTCAACTTCGTCGACGGGCTTGACGGCCTCGCTTCCGGCATCGTCGCCATCGGCGGCATCGCGTTCGCCGTCTACTCCTATGTCATCGCCCGTGCCACACCGAGTTACGCGTCGATGGCCACGTTGCTCGACGTCGCTTTGGTCGGCATCTGCGTCGGCTTTTTGCTGCATAACTGGCATCCGGCCAAACTCTTCATGGGGGACTCCGGCTCGATGCTCCTGGGCTATATGATTACCTGCGCCTCGATCATCATGACCGGACATCTTGACCCAGCTTCCGTGCATACCAGCCTCTATCTGCCGGCGTTCATGCCGATTCTGTTGCCGATTCTGGTGCTGTTCCTGCCCGTGCTCGACATGTGCCTGGCCATCGTCCGTCGCCTGAGCAAAGGCCAATCGCCGATGCATCCCGACCGTATGCATTTGCATCACCGGATGCTGCGTATCGGGCACAGCGTCCAAGGCGCTGTGCTGATTCTTTGGGGATGGGCGGCGCTGATTTCCTTCGGTTCGATCATGATTCTGTTCCTGCGCTGGCAATATGTGGCCATCGGCATGATCGTCGCCGCCGTGATCCTGACGATCTGCACGCTGTCCCCGTATCTGATGCGGCGGTGGCTTGAACTGCAAAAGGAAGAGGATACGCACGCGCGAAACGCGCGACATTCCCGGAAACAGCAATAATCGCAACTCGTGGTGCCGCTCGTCACCCCACGCCCATATAGTTGTGATATGGCTATTAACTCACAATCTGATATCCAGTCATCCTACAATCCTCTACCTCCTATCTTTGCAAAGATGGGCTTGGCATATGACGATGTCTTGTTGCTTCCCAACGAGACTGATGTCATTCCCTCGCAGGTCGATACGACTACGCATCTGACACGCGAAATCACCATGAAGGTCCCCGCCATCTCGGCGGCCATGGACACCGTCACCGAATCCGACATGGCCATTGCCATGGCGCGCAACGGCGGCATCGGCGTGCTGCACCGCAACCTTTCCATCGACGATCAGGCCTCGCAGGTCGATATCGTCAAGCGCAGCGAATCGGGTATGATCACCGACCCACTCACCGTCAATCCCGAGGCCACCCTTGCCGATCTCGACAAGCTGTGTGGCCGTTTCCATATTTCAGGCCTTCCTGTCGTCGACAACGACAACAAGCTGCTCGGCATCATCACCAACCGTGACATGCGTTTCATCCCCGCTTCGGATTACGACAAGCTCAAGGTTCGTGACGTGATGACCAAGGAAGGGCTTATCACCGGCCCTGCCGACATCTCCCGCGAAGACGCGCACGACCTGCTCGCCAAGCACAAGGTCGAAAAGCTGCCATTGGTCGACAAGGACGGCAAGCTCGCCGGCCTGATCACCGTCAAGGACTTCGTGAAGACCGAACAGTACCCGGACGCCACCAAGGACGACCAGGGCCGTCTGCGCGTGGCCGCTGGCATCGGCTTCCTGGGCGATGCGTGGGCACGTGCCAGCGCCCTGATGGAGGCCGGCGTCGACGTGCTCGTTGTCGATACCGCCAACGGCGAAGCCCATCTTGCCCTTGACATGATCAAGCGCTTGAAGTCGGACCGCGCCTTCAACGGCGTGCAGATCATCGGCGGCAATGTGGCGACCGCCTCCGGCGCCCAGGCCATGATCGATGCCGGTGTCGATGCCGTCAAGGTCGGTGTCGGTCCAGGTTCCATCTGCACCACCCGCGTGGTCGCCGGTGTCGGCGTCCCGCAGCTCACCGCCGTCTATGACGCGGCTCAGGTCTGCCGTGCGGCCGGTGTGCCCTGCATCGCCGACGGTGGCATCCATTATTCCGGCGACATCGCCAAGGCTTTGGTGGCCGGTGCCTCGACGGTCATGCTTGGCGGCGCGCTCGCCGGCTGCGACGAGACCCCGGGCGAGAAGGTCTTCCTGCACGGCAAGCAGTACAAGCTCTACCGCGGCATGGGCTCGCTCGGCGCGATGGCCCCGCGCGGCAAGAAGTCCTACTCCAAGGACCGCTACTTCCAGGCCGACGTCACCAGCAACGACAAAGTCATCCCGGAGGGCGTCGAAGGCGAGGTGCCGTATCGCGGTTCCCTCAATGCGGTGCTCTACCAGCTCATCGGCGGCCTGCATCAGTCGATGTTCTACATCGGCGCGCACAACATCAAGGAGATGGCCGAGAAGGGCCGCTTCGTGCGTATCACCACGGCCGGCCTGCGCGAATCGCACCCGCACGACATCGTGATGACCGCCGAAGCCCCGAACTACAGCGGTTTCCACAACGAGTGATTTTCAGTCGCTCAGCCTCCTGCAACTGACGTGGTGGGGCTGGGATATACAATGCTGAGGCACCCTCCAGGCCGGTAGGCCAAGCTTTATGCCACAGCATCGCATATCCCAGCCCCACCACTCAACGATTAGAGCGCTAAGACAACGTAAAATGTGTGGTGTTGTTTTAGATGCTAATGGCGTTCGGGGCCTGGCTTAGAAGCGGATAGAACAATTAAAGGTTGAGTGGTAGGACTGGGATATACAATGCTGAGGCATCTTCCGGGCCGGTGGGACAAGCTTGCGCTTGAATATCGCATATCCCTGCCCAACCACTTTTGTATTCTTAATTGTTGATTGATGGTTGCGATATTTGCTGACATTGAAAAGGAATTAAAATGGCAAAAGGCTATACGGAACAGCAGGTTTTAAAGAAATTAGATATTCCGGATTTTCGGCATATGTCAAAAGACAAGATAATGGCTTTTGTCTCAACAATTCCGCAAATGGACCCGGCTGTTGCAATCTCTGCGTTGAAGCAGTTTCCGGAATTTACAAAAACATCAATTGAGATAATGAAGAGCGCCAAGGAACTTCAATCTAAGTCGCTGGACGATAATTCTCAAAGTGTAGAAGCTTTCTATACTGGATGCAATGCGGTGATTGATCAGTTAAATGCCGACTTGACAAAAGGAGACATGAGCGATGAGCAGCGAGATAAATATATAGCTGCGATGATGACCGTTCTTCAAATGATGTCTGACAAAGATAGTCAAAATAAACAGTTTTTATTGAATATGATTAAAATAATCGGAGGAACTGCTGTTTTGGCTATTGGAGGTATTGCAGCCTCAATTTATGGAAAAGGCGCAATTGAGAATCCTGGGAAATAAATAAATTTATTGGTTATCCGTCATAAGCATGCGATAGCCTGTAGTGTTCTGTGGTCTAATGTAAAGGGGAACGAATTATGGTGAATGCTCAGGATGACGAGACGTATACGGCGGAGGGTTCCCGCCTGATCTGGATCGATTGCGAGATGACCGGCCTCGATATCTTCGGCGGCGACGAGCTGGTCGAGGTCTCCGTAGTGCCGACCGACTTCAATCTGAAAGTGCTCGATGAGGGTGTGGACTACGTCATCAAGCCGTCGCAGAAAGCTGTCGACCACATGGGTGACTTTGTGCGCGCGATGCACACCCGCTCCGGGCTGATCAAGGAATGGGAGCATGGCCTGAGCCTTGCCGATGCCGAAAAGAAGGTCACCGAGTACGTCGCCCGCTTCACGCCCGAAGGGGTCAAGCCGCTGCTCGCCGGCAACACCATCGGCAGCGACAAGAAGTACCTCGACCATTACATGCCGAACCTCATGAGCCATCTGCATTATCGCAGCGTGGATGTGAGTACTTTGAAGGAGCTGGCTCGTCGCTGGTATCCGGCGGTCTATATGAACCGTCCGCCCAAGAACGGTGGTCATCGTGCGCTTGACGACATCATAGAGTCGCTCGACGAACTGCGCTACTACCGCGAGGCCTTCATGGCTCCGGTTCCCGGCCCTGACGAGGCGCAGGCCAAGGCCATTTGCAAGCACATTGTGGAAACGAGCCTCAACGCCGAGTGATGCGGCATCTGCGATGAAAATCAGTGTTTAGATCGGTTTTCGGTGATTTTCATCGCAAGCTCAAATGAAGATGCGATGAAAATCAGGATTATTACGCGGATTCGCTGATTTTCATCGCAGCCTCGATATATGGATAATGAACAGGCTGGGAAAGCAGGAACGGCATGAAACAGGCGGAAGCGCTGACGATTCTCGGCGCGGGGGCGAACGCGTTCATCACCGGTGCTCCTGGTGCCGGTAAGACCTATGTCTTGAACGAGTTCATTCGTTCGGCCCGTGCTCAAGGTGCTTCTGTTGCCGTAACCGCTTCGACCGGCATCGCCGCCACGCACATCAACGGTCAGACCATCCATTCATGGAGCGGTGTCGGTGTCTCGCAGGTGATGACGCAGGCCTTGATGAAGCGCATCCGTGCACGCCGCAAACGTAAGATCGAGGCAGCCGATATCCTCGTCATCGATGAGGTCTCGATGCTGCCCGCATGGCTGTTCGACATGGTCGATGACGTCTGCCGGGCGTTGCGGCACAGCCCGGAGCCGTTCGGCGGCCTGCAGGTCGTGCTTTCCGGTGATTTCTTCCAGTTGCCGCCGGTTCGTAAATCATTCCGTGGACGTGACGCATTGCCGCCGAGCCCCGAATTCCTCATGTCCCGTCAGCGCTATGCCGATGCAGGCAAGGACGCCGATGGCTTCGTCACCGAATCGTTGGTCTGGGACGAACTTAACCCAGTGGTCTGCTATCTCACCGAACAGCACCGTCAGGACGATGGCCAATTGCTCACCGTCCTTACCGACATCCGTGAGGGCGGCGTCACCCAGGAAGATCACGATGTGCTCGCCGAACGTATGGGCAAGTCGCCGGCTGATGGGGAAGTGGCCGTTCATCTGTTCCCTGTCAACAAGCAGGCCGACACGTTGAACGATCTGCGGCTTTCGCAGATTCACGATGAAACCCACGAATATGTTGCCGAGTCGGCGGGACCGTCGGACTTGGTCAAACGTCTCAAAAAGAACATGCTCGCTCCTGAAAAGCTTGAGCTCAAAACCGGTGCGGCCGTGATGGCCTTACGCAATGACGCCGATCATCAGTATGTCAACGGTTCGATCGGCAAAGTGGAGGGCTTCGTCTCGCAGGCCAAAGGCGGTTGGCCCATCGTCGCCTTCGAAAACGGCAATACCGTGACCATGAAGCAGGCTTCGTGGGACATGATGGACGGCGAAACCATACTGGCCAGTGTCAAACAAGTGCCATTGCGTTGCGCGTGGGCCATCACCATCCACAAGTCACAGGGTATGACGCTCGATCGCGCCGTGATGAACCTGCGCCGCACCTTCGCGCCGGGCATGGGCTACGTTGCGCTTTCGCGAGTGGAGAATCTCGATGGGCTCTATCTTGATGACATCAGCGAACGCGCGTTCATGGTCTCGCCTGATGCCGTCTTGCTGGACGGTCAGTTGCGCGACAATTCCAAAGCCTCTTGCGCCCGCCTTGAAGCCGAGGGGACCGAAGCCTTCACCAAGCAGGCATCCGGCCAATTGCCCGACGGCGACGATGAGTTCGCCCAGGACGAGTTGTTCTGAATGGTTCAACGATATCGGTGAAGATGGTTTGACCCGTTGAAACCTTCCTGCATGAAATCTTTCTCGTTGCAGGGATATGTTGTATTGCTTGATTGCTGCATCGGAGCACATTGAGCTGAAGGATTCCGTTTCACCGGCAATGCATTACGATAATTTCGATGGTACGTCTTGCCGAATAACCGATTCGATGAAGCGGTCGGTTGCCGGTTTGGACTTCGAATGATGCTATATGGTATGGAAGCCGCTGATATCACAGGTATCAGGAGATGCGAGGTATCGTCAATCAACACGGGATCGGTTCAACGATGATTCAGGTGATTCATTGGCAGGCCAAACGTTGCCAATGTCGGCTCGCGCGAATAATTTAGGAACCATGACAAAAGCACTTCGTATGTCCACCATGTTCCTGCGCACGCTGCGCGAGGACCCCGCCGACGCCGACGTTGATTCGGCACGTCTTCTCCAACGCGCGGGCTATATCCGCAAGGCCGCTCCCGGTATCTGGACCTGGCTGCCGCTGGGTCTGAAAGTTCTCAATAAAATCGAGGCTGTGGTCCGTGAAGAGGTCGACGGCATCGGCGGCCAGGAAGTCCATTTCCCGGCTCTGCTGCCCAAAGAGCCGTACGAGGCCACGCACCGTTGGGAGGAATACGGCGAGAACATCTTCCGCCTGAAGGATCGCCATGAAGCCGATTATCTGCTGGCTCCGACACACGAGGAAATGTTCACCCTGTTGGTGAAGGACATGTATTCCTCATACAAGGATCTGCCGGTCACGCTCTACCAGATTCAGACCAAGTACCGCGACGAGTTCCGCCCGCGTGCAGGGCTGGTGCGCGGCCGCGAGTTCATCATGGAGGACGGCTATTCCTTCACTATCGACGAGGAAGGTCTGAAGAAGGCCTACGTCGAGGAGCGCGACGCCTACGAGCGCATCTTCCAGCGCTTGGACTTGGGCTACATCATGGTGCACGCGGTTTCCGGACCCATGGGCGGCTTCGAATCGCAGGAGTTCCTTTCCCCGATGGCTATCGGCGAGGACACTTTCGCCAAGGCCCCGAGCGGCAAGGCGTGGAACGTCGAGGCGCTGACCACTCCCGAGGTACCGGCTGTCGATTGCTCCAAGACCCCGGCGATGAGCCTCAAGGATCTGCCGGATGCGGGCAGCATTGACGAGATGGTCGCGCAGTGCAACAAGCTGTATCCGCGCGAGGATGGCCGTCAATGGGCCGATACGGATATGCTGAAGAACGTAGTTATCGCGGTGAAGCATCCGGGTGAGCCGGATGACGAGAACGAAGAGCATCGCAAGCCTTGGCGCGAAGTCGTCGTCGTGGCGCTGCCCGGCGACCGCCAGGTCGATATGAAGAGGCTGGAGGCGCAGTTCGCCCCTGCCGAGATCGAAGAGGCCAACGAGGCCGATTTGAAGGCGCATCCGGAACTGGTAAAGGGCTATATCGGGCCGAACGTGCTTGGTCCGCAGGCGCGCGTCGAAGGTTCGACTATCAAGGATCCGGTGCGCTATCTGGTCGACGCGCATATCGCCGAGGGCTCGGCTTGGGTCACCGGCGGCGACAAGCTCGGTGTGGATGCCTTCGACATGGTTTATGGCCGTGATTTCAAGGCCGATGGCACCGTCGAAGCGACTGAAGTTCGTGATGGCGACATGAGCCCGGACGGCTCCGGTCCGCTGAGCTTCGAGCGTGGCGTGGAGATCGGACAGGTATTCCAGCTCGGTCTCAAGTATTCCGAGGCTCTTGGCCTGAAGGTCTTGAACCAGAATGGCAAGGCGGTTCCGGTGTGGATGGGTAGCTATGGCATCGGCGTCTCGCGCGTCATGGCCTGCATCGCCGAAACTCATCACGATGAGAAGGGCTTGGCGTGGCCGGTCAACATCGCTCCTGCCGCGGTGCACGTTGTGGCCACCGGCAAGAAAGATGAGGCGTTCGATGGTGCCGAGAAGCTGGTCGAAGAGCTTGAGGCCAAGGGGCTCGAAGTCATCTACGACGACCGCAAGAAGGTCTCGCCCGGCGTCAAGTTCAAGGATGCCGAGCTGCTCGGTGTGCCGCTGATCGCCGTGGTCGGCCGCGATTACCTGAACGACGGCACCATCGAGGTGCGCGATCGCAATGGCGATAACGCGGTGAAGGTGCCGGCAGACAAGGCCGCGGATACGCTGGCGCAACGGTATCAGGCCAAGTGCTAACGGTTTTACCGGCCTGATGTCGTTGGCGGTCTGTCCTGGATATCCCGGACAGGCCGCCACGTTGTATTTGGCCTATAGATGTATGGAATATCACTTGTTTTTTGTATGATTGCCCGTCTTTTATCGTTGAAGATAATGTATGATGAATCCTAAGGAAAAGGTAAACCATTGACGGTCTGCCGATAATATTCCCTATTAAAACGATGTGTTTGGCCTGTTATAGGTTGAGGCACCCGAACAAAGAAGGCAATGATGCAGAATCTAACGGTTTTGGGCACCGGTACTCTCGGATCCCAGATTATTTTCCAATCAGCGTACAGCGGCAAGAATGCGACCGCCTACGATATCAGCGACGAGATTCTGGCCAAACTGCCGGCCCGTTGGGAACAGCTCAAGGACAACTACAGGCACGATGTCAAGGATGCGACCGATGAGAAGCTCGATGCCGCAGTCTCTCGTATCCGTACGACGGCCGACATCAAGGAGGCTCTCAAGGATGCCGATATCGTCATCGAAGCGGTTCCGGAGCGTCTTGACATCAAGCAGGATACGTGGAAGAAGGTCAGCGAGAACGCGCCGGCCAAAACGATTTTCTGCACCAATTCCTCGACCTTGCCGCCGAGCAAGATCGCGCCGTTCACCGATCGTCCTGAGAAATTCCTGTGCCTGCATTTCGCCAACGAGGTGTGGAAGTACAATACCGGCGAGGTGATGGTGCAGCCTAAGACCGATCCGGCTGTCTTCGAGGAAGTCGCCAAGTTCGCCGAAGAGATCGGCATGGTCCCGATCCGCATCAAGAAGGAGCAGCCGGGCTATGTGCTCAACTCGTTGCTGGTGCCGCTGCTCGACGCCGCAGCCGACCTGTGGGTCCGCGACGTGGCGTCGTTCGAGGACATCGACAAGACCTGGCGTATCGCCACCGGTGCCCCCTCCGGCCCGTTCCAAATCTACGACACCGTCGGCATGATGACCCCCTACAACCTCAACAAGGACGCCACCGATCCGGTCAAGAAGGAGTTCGCTCGCCGTCTGAAGGAGGATTACATCGACAAGGGCCGCATGGGCAAGATCGCCGGTCATGGTTTCTATGACTATGACTGAGTGGTTGCGTAACTGTGTCCGCGTCGTTCGCAAAGCCCGTGCAGATCAGGGTTGGGCGATGTCGAAATCCGAATGACGCGGAAGTTATGTGATTGGTTTCCATCCTTATCGGGTTGTGGCGCTGCGTGCCGATTGCTACGCGGCGCCACAACTGTTGATTGCGTAGTTTTGTTTTCGTCGGCCTTGCATGTCTAGTTTTTATGGTGGCATGTGCAATGTATATTTAGCAGTATTTCATCTTTAGCGAGGGCCGGGCTTCGTGGCGCTTCTTCGTTTCTTGGTTCTGCAGGCTGACTTGAGGGGTGTCGCATTGTTTCGGGCCGTGCAGTTGTATGTCTCGTTATTCGCATTTCGGATTTCGCTGTGGATACTGTCTTTTTCATCCACATTCCGTCCACAACACGCCGGGACCCCGGACGTTCGACCACAGGACCCGTTTCGGCTTGCAAACCATTGGTTTCGTTGCGCATACTGGAAGAACCGCGGGGCACGTCCGAGCTGGTTTCAACGTTGTGGTTTGGTCATAAATATGACCTGGTTCCATATCGGTTGCGTTCCTCGCGGTCCACAAACAGACGAAATTATTTCGCAAGGGAGCAGAGCCGATGGCACAGCAAGGTACGGTGACGATTTCAGGATTCATGGGTGCGAACCCGCAGAGTTTCGGCAGGGAGGGAGGTCCGGCTGCCGCATCGTTCAGGATAGGTTGCACGACGAGATATTTCAATCCCGCAGTCAACGAATGGCGGGACAGGCCAACGACATGGATCAATGTCAAGGTGTTCCGCCAACTGGCCGAAAACGTGCTTTCCAGCCTCAAGAAGGGCGATCCGGTCATCGCCACCGGAAATCTGGCGACCGAGGAGTGGACCCGGGACGGCACCAAACACAGCAGAATGGTGATGGAAGCGACCAGCGTAGGCCATGACCTGAGCTTCGGCATCTCCGTTTTCCAGAGGGTGAGACCAGGTGCCAAGGGGCAGGAGGGCACGCATGAAGCGGATTCTCCTCGACCGGTGCAGTCTCAGCATGAAGCAGGCGTTGGGGAAGGCGGGTCTGCTTCTGTGTCGGGCGGCGGCGATGACGGCGATGACGGCGAAAAGCCGGATGATCGGCAGGGTGGCGCGGCAGCCGGTGGGGCTTCAGGGCACAACCATGGTTCAACCGGTGATGGGGCGGGTGAAGACCCGTGGGATGCCAGTGAGGTGTTTGAGGGACATGCAACGGCTGATCGTTTGGTGGCATCGGTCGGCTAGGCTGCTCTTGATGCACAATGGCTTATTGCTGGTCGGTTCGGCGAAGAGCAATGACGAGATGATTGCGCTGGCGGCTGTTTTGCAAAAGGTCCGACGTGGATTTCGTGTGGTCGGTTTGCCGGTTGGATAAGAAGGACTCGTGAATGACAAAACGGCCGGAACGTTTTGGTAACATTCCGGCCGTCGCCTCCATCAGCCTGGATGAAGAGTTTTGCTGCCCGTCTAGTAGTTGCGGTCTTTAACCTACCAGATGGATACGCGCTGTTCAGGTGCCAGCCACAGCTTGTTTTCGGGCTTGACATCGAATGCCCGGTAATAGAGGTCGACGTTGCGCACGATGCCGTTGGTGCGGAATTCGGCGGGAGAGTGAGGATCGATCTGCAGATACTGTTCCGTAAGCTCCTCGCGTTGCGCGGTGCGCCAGATAGAGGCATAGCTTAGGAAGAAACGCTGCAGTCCGGTGTATCCCTCGATTTCCGGAGCGCTCGTCAGCGATGCCGCGACCGCTTCCGGCGAACCGTCGATGGTACGGCCGGCGGCCTTGTCCAGTGCGAAAGCGTAAGCCTTGAGGCTGATGTTGACGCCGCTCAAATCGCCGATGTTCTCGCCGATGGTCAACGCGCCGTTGACGTGTGGGGCTTGGCTCAGATCATCGGCGTACTTCTCCTGAAGCTGAGAGGGGATAAATCCGTTGTACTGGTTGATCAGTGCCGTGGTGAGTTTCTGGAAGTTCGCCTTGTCGTCTGCGCTCCACCAGTCGTTGAGCTTGCCGTCGCCGTCGTACTGGCTGCCCTGGTCGTCGAATCCGTGCCCGATCTCGTGGCCGATGACCGCGCCGATACCTCCGTAGTTTGCGGCGTCATCGGCATCCGGGTTGAAGAACGGGGGTTGCAGAATGGCTGCAGGGAAGACGATGACGTTCATGGACGGCTCGTAGTAGGCATTGACGGTCTGCGGGTTCATCAGCCATTCCTCACGGTCCACGACCTGGCCGATCTTCGAGAACTGGAAGCCCGTTTCATAGGCGACCGCCGCGTTGAGATCCTCCATCAGGCTCATTTCGGGCTTGATGTCAAGAGCGGTGTAGTCGCGCCAATGGTTGGTGTAGCCGATCATCGGGGTGAATTTCGAGAGCTTTTCAAGCGCCTTCGCCTTGGTCGCCTCGCCGAGCCAGTTGCTCCCGGAGATGGAGACGCGATAGCCTTCGATGATGTTGGAGACCAGCTGTTCCATCCGTTTCTTGGAGTTTTCGGGGAAGTGAAGACGGACGTATTCGCGTCCCACTTCTTCGCCGCAGATACCGTTGACCAGTGAGACGCCGCGCTTCCAACGGTCACGCTGCTGCTTGGCGCCTGAGAGCACACGGCCGTAGAAATCGAACTGGGTCTTGTCGAAATCCCTGCTCAGCGTGCTCGCCGCTGCGCTGATCATCGTCACTCGTGCCCAAAGCTTCAGATCCTCGAGCTCGCTGAGGTCCCAGAACTTGTCGAATCCGGAAAGGAAGCTCGGCTCATGCACGATGGTGCGCCTGAATGCGGCTTTAAGGTCCAAGGGTTGGGTTTTTGAGGCCGGCAGAGCGTTGTAAGCTTCTTGCCATGCCTCAATCCATGCAACGATATCGTAGTGCGAGAGCGCCGAGGTGAGATCCGCGAAATCAGTGGGGTTATAGGTTTTCTGCGAGTCCCTGGTGGCTACGTTGTCCCAATGGTTCGAGGCGATCTTGGTCTCGACCTCCAGGAAGCGCTTGGCATCTGCTTCGGATTTCGCGCTGTCTCCATAGCCGGCGAGCATCAGGAGCTTCGCCACCATGTGCACGTATTGCTCGCGGATCGGCGCGTAGTGGTCTTCTCGATAGTAGGCTTCGTCGGGCAGACCGATACCGCCCTGCTCGATGTGCAGGATGTTGTGCTCCGGGTCGCCGGGGTCGCCGTAGACGCCGCAATCGAAGAAGTCGGGGCCGCCGACCGTGCTCAAGCCACCTAGTGCTTTTGTCAGTTCCGACTTGTCGGCGGCATGGTCGATGCGGTCGAGCGCGTCCTTGATGGGGCTGATGCCAGCGGCTTCGATGGCATCGGTATCAAGGAATGCGTGGTAGAGGCTTTGGGACTTGTGCGCAGGGCAGTGCTCGTCTTCGAGAATGTCGCGAACCTGGCTTTCCGAGTCTTCGGCGAGCTTGTCGAAAGCGCCGTAGCGCGAACGGTCATCCGGCAGTTCGTAGGTGTCGATCCACGGGCCGTTGACGAAACGGAACAGGTCGTCGCCGGGGCTGATGGTGCTGGAGAATGAGGTCGTATCAAGGCCTGAAATCAAAGGTGTAGACATGGCTCTACTGTATCGGCGTTTGTTGACAAGAAGTAGCGTGGTATGAAAGGGAAATCGCGCTAAACCGTGTCGGTTTTTGCTTCTGTTATGCTTGGTCCGTAATTCTCGATTAGCTATGAAGGAATAGCTTTTGCTTTTATCTGTTGAACCTCTTAGTCGTTGAAGGGGAACGCCACTAGGCGATTTGACGGCGACGAAAGTTATGGAAAAGGAGTCGACATGTCAGACGACAATGCGAACGAGCGTGATTCAAACGTGAATGACAGCAACGAAAACAATCAGGAACAACCAAACGGCCAGCCGACCGGACAACCCAATAGTCAGCCCGAATATGGGGCTTATGCGCCCAATGCCGATGCTGCGAACGGCGCTCGGAACCAGTACGCGAACGGCAGTTCCTCCTCTCAACATGCCGACAATGCAGGGCAGGGCAATCCGAATCACGGTCAATATGCCGGCGATCAAGGCGGCACCCCGCAAGGAGGGCCCAACGCCAATCCGTACGTTTACAACGGTCAAGGTCAAAACCCGAACCAGCCCCCTTATAACGGGCAGGCGTGGAACACGAACCAAGCTGCGTACAACGGCTATGGTCCTTATGCCGCTGACCCCAATCAATACAATCGGCAATACCAGAACGGCAACCCTTATGCCAACGTCAACCAGAACGGCCAGTACCAATACGGGCCGAACGGCGGGCAGACCAACAATGGCGGACCGGGGGCGGGCGCTCCCCGTTTCAACCAGCAGTCGGCCCAGCCGGGCAGCAATGAATGGTGGCGTCTGAACCCCTTCAAGCTGGCCGAGGATTGGCTGCCGAACCAGGCGAAGAAGACCATTCGTTTTGTCTACGGTGTGGTCGGCGTGGTGGCGCTGCTGCTTGGCCTGGCGCTGCTGATCTGGCCCGGCAAGACGCTGGTGGCCGTGGCCATCGCCCTGGGCATCTATTTCGTGGTTTCGGGCGTCATTCGCATCATCGGCGCGATTGCCGAAAACGGGCTGCCGGGCGGCTGGCGTGTGCTTGATATCATCGTCGGCATCATTCTGGTGATCGGCGGCGTGGTCATGCTCAAGAATACCGTTCTTTCGACGGCCATGTTGACGATTCTGGTCACCCTTACCGTCGGTATCGGCTGGATCATGGAAGGTGTGATGGCGTTGGTCGAAACCTGGCGTCTGCCGAAGTCCGGCTGGGCCATCTTCTACGCCATCATCTCTATTCTCGCCGGTATCGTCGTGCTCTTCTCGCCGTTCGCGTCGGTGATCATACTGGTCGTTTTCGCCGGCGTGGCCATGGTGGTCATGGGTATCCTGGCCATCATCCGCGCCTTCCGCTTCGGCAAACACTGAAGGAATAGGTGATTTCGCCGCATCGATCGGTGTGGTAGAGGCGGAGAGAATATGGTTTTTGTGCCTCCAACGCAAGAGTAAGCTGTCGTTTCTGTTGCGTTGGAGGCACAAGCATAAGATTCCTGCCTCTAACCCGATTGAAACCTAAGTTTAAACCGTGGTGAGAGGCACTTATGCCGGTTTTCTGCCTCTGACCATACATAAACCAACGAGAAACGGTCGGGCAGAAGTCATTGCTGCAATAGAAGAGGAGCCGTCATGCTCGATGTTGGCGAGATTGTTTTTTGAATGCAGGTTTGTTGGGCGAACGAAGTAGGGTGAAGGCATGATTGAATTGAAAACCCCAAAGGAAATCGCTTCGATGAAGGTGGCCGGCCGTTTCGTCGGCAGCATCTTGAAGGAGCTGCAGGAAACCACCAAAGTCGGCACCAACCTGCTGGAGATCGACGACCTCGTGCGCCGTCGCATCGAAAGCCGCAAGGGCGCCGAATCCTGCTACGTGGATTACGCCCCCGATTTCGGCACCGGCCCGTTCAAGCATTACATCTGCACTTCGGTCAACGACGCCGTGCTGCACGGTGTTCCCTATGATTATGCACTTAAGGACGGCGACTTGGTGAGCCTCGACCTGGCCATCAGCGTCGACGGATGGTGCGGGGACTCCGCGGTGAGCTTCGTGGTCGGCAAGGATCCCGATCCTGAGGACATCGCGCTGATCAAGTGTACCGAAGAGGCGCTCGCGGCCGGCATCGCGGCGGCACAGCCCGGCAATCGTCTGGGCGACGTTTCCGCAGCGGTCGGCGACGTGGCGCACGAACACGGCTACACCGTCAACATGGAGTTCGGCGGCCACGGCATCGGCCACGTCATGCATGGCGATCCCTTCGTCCCGAACGACGGCAAGGCCGGCCACGGCTATAAGCTTCGCCCGGGCCTGACGATCGCGATCGAACCATGGTTCATGAAGACCACCGACGAGATCTATCAGGATGCCAAGGACGGCTGGACGCTGCGCAGCTCCGACGGTTCCAACGGCGCGCACAGCGAGCACACCATCGCCATCACTGACAACGGCCCGGAGATTCTGACCGTCCGCGAGTAATCGCCGGCCCGGCTCGACGGTCCTTGTCGACAAGCCTTGTATGCCAAGCGGCATCCGCAATATAAAGCGCGGATGCCGCTTTTGTCTTTGAAGGTGCGGCAAGGCCTGCGTTCCAGCCTCAAGCGCCACCCCGAAATTGGCAATGTACGCAACGTGGACATTGGCTGCCGCAGTTTACATTGATGAAATAAGGTATGTTCAATCCCTGATCGGTTGCGGCAATGCTTTCGGATTTGTCTGTTGATGCAGAAAATCGAACGGTATCCGCGAATCAGAGCGGCAAAGGAAGGCGGAATGTCATGGTGGAGGCAAAACTCAATGTCGACGCGAGCAAGTTCGATTTGCCAGTGGTCAAAGCCACGGAAGGGGCGGACGGCATTGTGGTCTCCAGCCTTAAAAACGACGGGTTCGTCACCCTTGACCCCGGATTTTTGACCACAGCCCAATGCGAATCGAAAATCACCTTCATCGACGGTCAGAGGTCCATCTTGCGCTATCGAGGCTACCCGATTGAGCAGCTGTGCGAACAGTCTGATTTTCTCGAAGTGGCTTGGCTTTTGCAGCATGGCGAGTTGCCGAGTAAGGCGGAATACGAGCAGTTTTGCCTCGATCTGAACCACCGTACGATGGTGGGCGAGGATTTCCGCAGTTTCATGGCCGCGTTCCCACGCACGGCCCAGCCCATGAGCGTGCTGGCATCCGCCATCAACGCACTGGCCGCCTTCTATCCGGACACCACCGACATCAGTGACCCGGATCAGCTGGACGAATCGGCGCGCATCATCATGGCCAAGGCCCGCACCATCGTCAGCTACATCTACCGTCGCCGTCGTGACGAACCGATGCTCTACCCGGATATCGCCCGCGGCTATGTCGACGATTTCCTGCGCATGTGTTTCGCTGTGCCTTACGAACCCTATGTTTCGGACGATCTGTCGATTCACGCGCTCGGACGCCTGCTTATCATCCATGCCGATCACGAGCAGAACTGCTCGACTTCCGTGGTGCGCATCGCAGGAAGCGCCCATGCCAACCTCTATTCGGCGGTGGCCGCCGGCGTCAACGCCCTGTCCGGCCCGCTTCACGGAGGAGCCAATGAGGCAGTGCTGAAGCAACTCGAGGTCATCCGCGATTCAGGCGAAAGCGTCGGCCGGTTTGTCGAAAAAGCGAAAGGCACTGGCGCCCGCATTTCCGGTTTCGGCCATCGCGTCTACAAATGCCATGATCCGCGGGCAGTGGTCGCCAAGCATTATCTTCAGCAGCTTATGGCGCGAGGCGACGTCGACAACCGTCTTCCGGCAGATGAACGCGCGTTGTTCGACATTGCCACCCAGCTCGAGGACATCGCCACACACGACGATTATTTCATTTCACGCCATTTGTATCCCAATGTCGATTTCTACACCGGCCTGCTGTATCGGATCATCGGCTTCGACGCTCCGATGTTCACTCCTCTCTTCGCGCTCGGACGCATTCCCGGCTGGATCGCGCAATATCGCGAGATGCTTGCTGATCCGCAGACCAAGATCGGCCGGCCGCGTCAGGTCTATACCGGCGAGGTCGAACGGGACTATGTGCCGATGGACCGACGTTGAAGCGGATGTTATGGCGTTGAATGGCCGTTGAGGCTGATATTGCATAAGTGACGCAAATTATGTGTGTAGTGTCGCATATGCAAATGCATGATTGCATATGTTGCGCGCTAATGGCTTGTTTCGCGGCCTAAATACGATAAATGGTTGCATATGCGACGTAAACATTAGATTTTGCGTCGCATATGCAACCATTGCAGGCTTTACGGTTGAGGACCTGTCAGTTCTTGTGCAGCTTCTCGTTCAAGGCGATGCCGACCTTGCGATAACGGGCTTCGATGGTGCCGGTCACCGAATTGCGGATGAAGAGGATATTGTCTTTGCCTGAAAGCTCGGAACCCTTGACGACTTCCAGCGGCTCACCCGCGGCGATCTTGGCCTTGTCGTGAATGGTGATCTTCGTGCCGGCGGTGACGTAAAGTCCCGCTTCCACCACGCAGTTGTCGCCCAGAGAAATGCCGATGCCGGCATTGGCGCCCAACAGGCTGTGCTCGCCGATGGAATTGCGCAGCTTGCCGCCGCCGGAAAGCGTGCCCATGATCGACGAGCCGCCGCCGACGTCCGACCCGTCGCCGACGGTGACGCCCTGCGAGACCCGTCCTTCGATCATGCAGGTGCCGAGCGTGCCGGCGTTGAAATTGACGAAGCCGGCGTGCATCACCGTCGTGCCGGCCGCCAGATGAGCGCCGAGACGTACGCGGTCCGCGTCGCCGATACGCACGCCTTCAGGCACCACGTAGTCGACCATGCGCGGGAACTTGTCGACGCCGAGCACGTTGACATCCACTCGGGGGGTAGGCATGCCGCCTGCCACGTTGCCTGCCTTCGCCACCGCGTTCATCACATCCAGTTTGCGCAGCGCGAAGTTTTCGGCGGCGAACGGCCCGTAGTTGGTCCACACGACGTTGGCGAGTACCGCGAAGATACCGTCGAGATTGATGGTGTTCGGTTCGACCATGCACATGCTCAGCAGGTGCAGGCGCAGGTAGGCGTCGGCCGCGTCGACGATGGGGGAGTCCAGCGAGGAGACGGTGAATACGGGCTGACGGCGCACGCCGCGGGCATCGGCTTGGGTGCGTATCAAAGCGTCGAATCCGTGGCGCGGGCGTCCGGACTCGTCTGGAGCCGCACCCATGGTCAGCTGCGGATACCATACATCCAGCGTATTGCCCGCTTCGTCGATCGAGGCCAGCCCCCAGCCCCATGCCGTCCGTTCGTCACTCATTTTCGCTCCTTAAAGCCTAATTGTTGAAATAAATATGTCTCCAATCTAGCGCATGCCGTCTTGTTTGTCCCGATACGGCCCATGATTCGGTGGTTACTGGACTGATGATTGGAAAACGTTGAGTTGGGGGTCTGGGATATGCGATGCTCGACCGTAAAGACTTGGCCTGTGCAAAATCGGAGATTTTGCCTTCGCGCTCGATGGATCGCGCTCACTGATCCTACAGGAAGTCCACAGAACTTCCTGCTTGGCGGCTTAGTCCGGGGCGTGCCGAACATCGTATATCCCATCGCCGCAACGTCAGTCGTAGTGAGTAGAGGCTTAATCCTATGCGCTCGATACAATGACACATTGTGAGTGATTACAGGAAAGAACGCGAACGCCGCGAAAGCCGTCGCCGCAACATCGTGCGGGCGATCTGCATCGTCGTGGCCGCAGCCATGCTGCTCGCTTTGGTCATTCCTGCTATATATGCGGGTCTTTGACGATTTTGCATTGATGATAACGGCAAGGGCACGGCAATCAAGACGGCCGGTGCTGTGGCGCAGGATTCATTGAAGGCATGATATGCACCACGCAGCCGTGCGGTTGCACGAACTGCCGGAATCGGGCATTGGACCGCCTGACGCCGATAAAGACGGTCAGAGAATTTTCAGTGAATAACGATAAGGTGGAAAGCAATGGCAGAATTTGATTTTTCCCAGGCGCTGGGCGAAGCGCGTACCAAATATGAGACGATCGAAAAGGCGTTGGACGTCGAGCGTCTCAAGTCCGAGGTCGACGAGTTGGAGCAGGAGGCGTCGCAGCCGAACCTGTGGGATGACGTCGAGAACGCGCAAAAGATCACCAGCAGACTGTCCAACAAACAGGGGCTGATCAAGAAGCTGAACGCGCTTTCACAGCGGCTCGACGACATCGAGACGCTTTACGAGTTGGGCCAGGAAGAAGGCGACACCGACTCGATGAAAGAGGCTCAGAAGGGCGTCGATGACTTGCAGAAGGATCTCGACGAGATGGAGATCCAGACGTTGCTCGACGGCGAATACGATGAGCGCAGCGCCGTGGTGACCATCCGAAGCGGTGCCGGCGGCGTGGATGCGGCCGACTTCGCGCAGATGCTGCTGCGTATGTATATGCGTTGGGCCGAGCGCAATGGCTACAAGGCCAAGGTGATGGACACCTCCTATGCCGAGGAAGCGGGTATCAAGTCGGCCACCTTCCAGGTCGATGCCCCTTACGCCTACGGTCGTCTGTCTGTCGAGGGCGGCACGCATCGTCTGGTCCGCATCTCGCCGTTCGACAACCAGGGCCGTCGCCAGACCAGTTTCGCCGCCGTCGAGGTGGTGCCGTTGGTCGAGGAAACCGATCATATCGACATTCCCGATTCCGATATCCGTGTGGACACCTACTGCTCGTCGGGCCCTGGCGGACAGGGCGTCAACACGACGTATTCCGCGGTACGCATCACCCATTTGCCTACCAACATCGTGGTGACCATGCAGGACGAACGCAGCCAGATACAGAACCGTGCCGCCGCCATGGCGGTGCTTCAGTCCCGCCTTCTGGTCCTCCGTCACGAGGCCGAAGCCAAGAAGAAGAAGGAACTGGCCGGTGACATCAAGGCCAGCTGGGGCGACCAGATGCGTTCCTATGTTTTGCATCCTTATCAGATGGTCAAGGATCTGCGTACCGGTTACGAGACCAGCCAGACGCAGGCCGTTTTCGACGGTGACATCAACGGGTTCATCGACGCGGGCATTCGCTGGCGTCACGAGCAGCGTCGTCAGGCCGCGCTCGAGGCTGAACAGTCCGAGGGCAAAAACAACGAAAACGGTAAAAAGTAAAGAATTTCTGCTATTTCGGCACAATAGGAACAATCTGCGATAGTGATGTTCTTAGACTTGAATTCGAGCGGCAAACAGTAAGGAAACGGCATCATGGCGTTGATCACATTGGATAAGGTCTCCAAGATCTATCCCAAGGGCACACGGCCGGCCTTGGACCATATCAATCTCGACATCGAACGCGGCGATTTCGTCTTTTTGGTAGGCGCTTCGGGTTCCGGGAAAACGACATTGCTAAGCCTGCTGTTGCGTGAGGAAGAGGCTACGGACGGTGAAATCCGCGTGGCCGGCAACGACCTGCGTCGCCTGAACGCCCGTCAGATTCCGCAATATCGTCGTTCGATCGGGTTTATTTTCCAGGATTACAAGCTCCTCAACAACAAAACGGTCTGGCAGAACGTCGCGTTCGCGCTCGAAGTCATAGGCACCAGGCGGTCGACCATCAAGTCACTGGTGCCCAAAGTCCTTGAGACGGTAGGCCTTACCGGTAAGGAAAAGAACTACCCGCACGAGCTTTCCGGCGGTGAGGCGCAGCGTGTGGCCATAGCCAGAGCCTACGTCAACCATCCGCAGATTCTCTTGGCTGACGAACCGACCGGAAACCTTGATCCGACCACATCGCTCGGCATCATGGAAGTGCTCGACGCCATCAACCGCACCGGCACCACCATCGTCATGGCCACGCACAACGAGGAAATCGTCAACTCCATGCGCAAGCGCGTCGTCGAGCTGCATGCCGGCAAAATCGTACGCGACGAAGCCAAGGGCAGCTACGATTCCGCCAGATACTTCCCGGACGCCGAAGTCGAATCGAAGGCGAAACGGGTCATCGATCCTGCCGCCAGCAAATTCAAGCGTCCCCGGTCCTCTGTCAAAGCCATATCGTCGGCATCGGGTCAAGGTGGCGATAATCAACCTCTTGACGACCGTTCCGTGGTGGCCACGCAGGCCATGGACGCCGTCACCGATGCCGTAGCCAACGGAACCGGGGGAAACGAGGGCATCGCCCGCCTTGCCAATGCCATGCATTCCGGCAGGACAGGACGTTACGGCGAGGTGTTCCAACCGGCGGAAACCACGATGACGTGGGGCAAGGGCCTGACGCCTGAGGAAATGACCAGTGCGAACAAACCCGTATCCGATTCCGACCAAGACCGGCAGGGCAAGAAGTCGCAACGTTCAGCATACGGCAAGAATTCTTCACCTTCGGCTGGCGCGGAAAACAAGCAGTCCAAGTTCGCCGGATCCGGCAGCCCGCAAGCTGCGAAGAGCGGAAACGTCGCTCGCACGGCCAACAGCGAACCTGATGCGCAACGGCATGCGGAGCATCTGAAAGCTGATGCCGCAGAGAAGCTGACGGCTGGAGATTCGAAACGTTTCGCGCGGGAGAGCGAACCGGAGAATACCGCAAAATCCGCCAGGAGGAAGACCGGAACGCCGTCTTTGCCCGCGCCTCCGGTTCCGCCGTCGCAATCCGATGCGCAACGTAAGCCGATGGCCAAGGGCAACGGGCAAGGAAAACAGGTTCACGATGCACCGGGCCATACAAGTGCAAAGAACGCGGGGGAGCGCAAATGAGAGCACGGTTTATCCTTTCGGAGACATGGACGAGTCTGAGACAGAATGTCTCGATGATTCTTTCCGTGCTTCTGGTCACGTTTATTTCCTTCCTTTTCATCGGTGCTTCAGGCCTGATGCAGGCGCAGATCACCCGCGCCAAAGGGGACTGGTACAAGGAGGTCGAAGTCGTGGTCTGGCTTTGCCCTGACGGCACCAGCCAGGCCGCCAATTGCTCGGCCGGCAAGGCTCCGACCCAGAAGGAGATCATCACGCTGCAGAACAAGATTCATGACGAGTTGGGCAAGGTGGTCTCGAAGATTTCGTACGAAAGCCGTGAGGATTTCTATAAGAACACCTTCCTCAAGCAATATCCCAACGGCATCTACCAGGGTCGTACCCTGACGGCTGCGGATATGCAGGATTCATTGAGGCTCAAGCTCAAAGACCCCACCAAATACCAGGAGGTCTCGGAGACGCTTTCAGGAAGCCAAGGCGTTGAAGAGGTGCTCGATCAGCGGCAGATCTTCGACCCTGTTTTCGCGGTGCTCAACAAAGGCACTGCGGTCACGTTGGTTCTGGCAGGGGTGATGGTCGTCGTGGCTGTCCTGCTGACGGCGATCACCATACGTATGAGCGCGGCAAGCAGAAAAAACGAGACGGAGATCATGCGTTTGGTCGGAGCCTCGAATTGGACGATTCGATTGCCGTTCGTGCTTGAAGGGGTTTTGGCCTCGCTCTTGGGCTCGTTGCTCTCGTGTGTGGCATTGAGCGCCATCGTCAAATTGTTCATCACGGATTGGCTTGCCAAGACGGTGCAGTGGATGCCGTTCGTCAATCAGGCGACGGTGTGGCTGATGGCTCCGGCGCTGATTGTCGGCGCGATGCTGCTTTCCGCGATCGTCTCGACGGTATCCTTACGACGATATCTCCGGGTCTAGGATCCGGGGACCTGCTATTATACTGTGATAGACTCACTTCTTGCTTGGTGGCAGGTATTTGTCACAGTGGTTGTATTGCGTTACTGAAGAAAGGTGTTGTCTTGCTGAAAGTCACTCGACGTTTGCGTATGTTTGTGGGGATGGTGCTTGCCGTCGCCACGCTTCTGGCTGGCGCCGTTGCGGAGTTTAGTGTCAACTCGGAAACGGCCGAAGCCGCCACATGGGGGGATTATCGGCAGAAGCAGCAGGAGACCAACAATCTGCGCGCTCAGCTTGCCGGTGTCAATTCGGATCTGGCAAATAAGATTATCGAACTCAACGACCTGACCGATAATCAGATTCCGGCGGCACAGCAGGCGGCCGACGATGCGCAAGGCAACGCCACCCAGGCGCAGACCGCCGCTCAGTCCGCTACGGATCGTCTCAACGCCGCCATCAAAGACAAGGATGATCTCGAGGCCAAGATCAAGCAGACGGGTATCGACTACGATGACGCGAAGGCCGGTGTGGCCGAGGTCGCGCGCGACAGTTTCCACGCCACACAGGCCACGCAGGTCATGGATGTGGTCACCAAGTCGTCTACTACTCAGGATTTCGTGGACAAGATGCAGTCCCAGGCCGCCGTCAAGCGCAGCGAGGCCAATGCCGCGGATGAAGACGCCAACACCTTGAACTCCTCCATGAACCGCAAGCAGCGCCTTGATGCGATCGAGGATCAGATCTCCAAGCTCAAGGTCCAGGCCGACAGCGACGCGGCCACGGCGCAACAGGCGGCACAGACCGCGCAGGCCAAGCAGAGCAGTCTGCAGTCCTTGCTCACCCAAGGCATGAGCCAGCGTGATTATCTGCAGAGCCAGCAGAGCCAACTGACCACCGATTCCGCAAGGGCGGCGGCGCAGATGGTCTCACTGAAGGCGCAGATCGATGCGCAATCCGCGGCGGCGGCCGCTGCCTACAACCAGAACTACAACGCGCATTCCACTGGTCAGACTTGGAACAACAGCCATTCCGGTGGCTCTTCGCATTCTTCAGGCGGCAACAGTGGTGGTTCGCGCCCCGCACCGACTCCGGCCCCTGCTCCATCGAGGCCTTCCACCGGTGGCGGCTGGAGTGGTGGTCGTGCCCCGTATCCGCCTCGTCAGTGCACGCTTTGGGCATGGATGCGTCGCAACCAGCTCGGCAAGCCGGTCACGGGCTCCATGGGCAACGGCGGCCAATGGGCTGCTACCGCCCGCAGTATGGGCTGGGCGGTCGACAACTCGCCGCGTGTCGGTGATGCCATGGTCTTCACTCCCGGTTCGATCATCACCGGTTCCATGGGTTATCGTCCGGTAAGCGCCGCTTATGGACATGTCGCGATTGTGGAGCAGGTAAATGGTGATACCGTTTGGATTTCTGAAGGTGGTACCGGGTTCCGTACGTTCCCAGCTTATGAATATGTATATGGTGCCAGCAAATACCAGTTCATCCACTGAGCAATGAACGTCGGTATATCAGTCAATTTCAGCAAGTAGAACATGCAAGCGCGCTGCCCCGTCGGGTGGCGCGTTTGTGCTATGGTCGGGCATATCGAATATCAAGGAAACAGGGCGAAAAGGGGAGAGGCATGGCAAAGGAACAAGGTACGAAGCTCATCGCGCAGAATCGCAAGGCGCGGCATAACTACACCATCGAAGACCATTATGAGGCCGGTCTGGTATTGACCGGCACCGAAGTCAAGTCGCTGCGCGAGGGGCGGGCATCGCTGGCCGAATCATTCGTCTCCATCGACCGTAACGGCGAGATGTGGCTGGAAGGCGCGAACATCCCCGAATATCTCAACGGTACTTGGAACAACCACGCTCCCAAGCGCAAGCGCAAGTTGCTCCTGCATGCCTCCCAGATCGCCAAGCTCAGCCGCCAGACCGAGGCCAAGGGTTACACCATCGTCCCGTTGAGCCTTTACTTCAAAGACGGCCGTGTGAAGGCCGAGATCGCCTTGGCGCGAGGCAAGAAGGAATACGACAAGCGTCAGGCTCTGCGTGAGGCGGAAGACAAGCGCGAGGCGCTGCGGGCGATGCGCTACAAGAACAAGCTGGTGCGTTAGGCTGCATCGTTGGTTTGCATCCCGGAGGAATTGCGACGCCTGGGTGGCAGTCGGCGTCGCGTTTCCTCCGGGATTTTTGTAGCTGGAGGTTTTGCGACGCTTTTGTTGTGGTTTGCGTCGTGTTTGCTCCGGTAGTTGTGGTTGTTGGAGCTTTTGTGACGTGGGGTCTCGTTTTTCCGTCGTGTTTGCTCCGTTAAGCGTGGTTGTTGGAGCTTTTGTGACGTGGGGTCTCGTTTTTCCGTCGTGTTTCCTCCGTTAAGCGTTGTTGTTGGAGCTTTTGTGACGCTTTGTTGGTTGTTTGCGTCGTGTTTGCTCCAGTAACTTTAGATAGTGGAGGATTTGAGACGCTTACACGCCTTATATCGGGCTTGCTGCTTGCGATAGGGCGGGCAGGGTGTCTGATGAACTGGCTGCAGACATCGTTGTCCATCTATTGAGATGGATATCTTGCATAAATACGTATGTTAGTATATTATGCAATTAGTCAAAGCGAGCGGGACATCCGGTGCCGCCCCAGAGAGGACTCAAGATGTCATTGCATATTTCCCAAAAAGTAAAGGTCGTGTTGGCAGGGATCTGCGCCACTGCGATGCTGGCCAGTGTCGCTGCTTGCGGTACCACCGACGAAAGCGACCAGAGCGCGACCCCGAAGAGCAGCGCCTCCAATACCAGCTCGGTCAAGAAGGATGCCAAGATCGCCGCCATGTTGCCTGATTCCATCAAGAAGGACGGCAAATTCACCATCGGAGTTTCTCCGGATTATGCACCTGCCGAATTCCTCGACAAGGACGGCAAGACCCCGATCGGCTATGAAATGGATCTGGCCAAGTCGATTTCGGCCATTTTCGGGTTGAAGTTCGAGGCGACCACCGCCGAGTTCGATTCCATCCTGCCGGGCATCGGCTCGAAGTACGATGCCGGCATGTCCGGATTCACCGTCACTCCCGACCGTAAGGGAGCCGGCGAGTTCGTTTCGTTCCTCAACGTCGGTTCCTCCTTCGTCGTCCAGAAGGGCAATCCGAAGAAGCTCTCTACCGACAATCTCTGCGGCAGCAGCGTTGCGGTGCTGACCGGCACCGTCCAGGAGACCACGGTCAAAAAACTCAATTCCCAGTGCACCGCCTCCGGCAAGAAGGCCATCGATGTCCAGTCGATGAAGGATCAGACGATTGTGGCCACCAACGTCGCCACCGGCAAGGCCGATGCGTTCTGTGCCGATTCGCCGGTCTCTGGCTATGCGGTCAAGCAGAACGGCGATAAGCTCGAACTGTTGGGCAAGACCTTCGACACGACTCCCGAGGCCGTGGTGCTCAAAGCGGGCGATACGCAGACGGCCAAGGCAGTGCAGGCCGCCATCCAGAAGCTGATGGATGATGGCACCTATATGAAGATTCTCAAGTCCTGGGGCAATGAAGACGGAGCCATCAAGGAATCCAAGATCAACGATTTTGCGGCGTAAGTCGACGCTGCATGACGCTGAATCAGTCCGATCGACGTCGCTTGTACGGATGTCGGTCGGATTTTGTCTCTCTTGTGCATCTTTGAGAATGCGATGGCGAGGCATGTCTTGAACAACTCATTGCGCTGGCCGTGAGAATCCGGTGTTTGCCATTGGACGGCAGCCCAGTTTGCCGTCGGCGGCTTTTGACGGACAAATCACTGTTTGGCAGTATGAACGGATGCGGTTTGGCCCTGTATCTGAGATAAAAGGCAATTATGTGTAGTTTCGTATAATATGCAAGTAGGTTGTATGTGTTGTTGAATATCAAATCGGCGTCGGATGTCATCGAACGGGCCTGACGCTACAGGAAGGTGCATTATGGTACATAACAATGAATCGGATGGGCTTGACATCCCCAATCGGATCCATGCAAGGCCGGTCCATCGTCCCGGCTCCCTGATTGCAGGTATCATCGTCGCGTTCCTTGCGGTGCTGTTGGTGCATGGCATGATTACCAACGGCAACTTCGAGTGGCCGACCGTCTGGAAGTACCTGTTCAACGAGCATGTCCTGAACGGCATCGGCTGGACGCTGATTCTGACGGTCACCTCCATGCTCATCGCCATCGTGCTGGCCGTGCTGCTGGCAGTGATGCGCAAGTCCGTCAATCCGGTGTTGCGCGGGGTCAGCTGGTTCTGGATCTGGTTCTTCCGTGGCACGCCTATCTACACGCAGCTGGTGTTCTGGGGGTTGTTCGCGGTACTGATTCCGACCCTTTCGCTCGGCATTCCCTTCACCAAGATCAATTTCTGGCAGATGAAGACTGAACAGCTCAACAACCTCATCGCCCCCGGATTCCTTGCGGCGATGCTGGGATTGGCGTTGAACGAATCCGCGTATCTGGCCGAGATCGTGCGCGCCGGCCTTGAAGCCGTCGACCCCGGTCAGAGCGAGGCCGCAGAGGCGCTCGGCATGCCACGGACCATGATCATGCGCCGGGTGATTCTGCCGCAGGCCATGCGTATCATCGTGCCGCCCACCGGCAACGAGGTCATTAGCATGTTGAAGACCACTTCATTGGTGTCGGCAGTGCCGTTCAGCCTTGAACTCCAGTTCGCCTCCGACGCCATCGCCCATCGCATCTACAAGCCGATTCCGTTGTTGATGGTGGCCTGCTTCTGGTATCTGATCATCACTTCCATCCTAATGGTGGTGCAGGCACGGATCGAGCGGTACTTCGGCAAGGGATTCAACGAAAGCTCGAGTGACAACACTGCCAACGGTGATGTCGAAGGCAAGAAGCCGGCGGCCAAGGTCGCTGAAGGCAATGAAGGCGAGACGACCTTCCTTGGGTTGAACGCTTGAGGCACGAGATGGAGATGAACGATATGGCGACGAATGAAACGAAAACGCAAATCATGACGGACCGGCAGCAAGCCGGAAGTACTGCAAAAACGGAGGTAGGCAAGGCCGTGGTGCCTGCCGTCAAAGCCACGCAGGTGCACAAGGCGTTCGGCAGTCTGCACGTGCTCAAAGGCATCGACATGACGGTGATGCCGGGCACGGTGACGGTGATTCTGGGGCCTTCCGGTTCCGGAAAATCCACGTTCCTGAGATTGATCAACCAACTTGAAACCCTGACCGGCGGCAGCATCGAGGTCGACGGCGAGCTCATCGGCTATAAGCACGTCGAGCACGGCGGCAAAGACGAACTACAAACACTGAACGACAAGGAGATCGCCAAGCAACGCGAAAAGCTCGGAATGGTGTTCCAGCGCTTCAACCTTTTCCCGCATCGCACGGTGATCGAAAACGTGATGGATGCTCCGGTGCATGTCGCCAAGGTCCCGAAGGCTAAGGCGAAGCAGGAGGCGATGGCTGAGCTGGAACGTGTCGGTATGGCCGATCGCGCGGATTATTATCCGATGCAGCTTTCGGGTGGCCAGCAGCAGCGTGTCGCCATCGCGCGCGCTTTGGCGATGCACCCTGACATCATGCTTTTCGACGAGCCGACTTCGGCACTTGACCCGGAGCTGGTGGGCGAGGTGCTCACGGTGATGCGTTCGTTGGCCGACGCCGGCATGACCATGATTGTGGTCACCCATGAAATCGGATTCGCCCGCGAAGTGGCCGACCAGGTCGTCTTTATGGACGGCGGCGTGGTCGTAGAGCATGGCGGTCCCGAAATCATCGACAATCCGCAAGAGCCCCGTTTCAAGGATTTCCTCAGCCACGTCCTCTGAGTGATTTCGATTCCAGTGGTTTTCTGACTGACGCGGTTGGGCGGAGATATACAATGTTCGGGACGCTCCTTGGCCGCTCGGCCGTGTCTTACGCCCGACCATTGCATATCTCCGCCCAACCACTCAACGATTAAGATTGATAAATAATTATGCTTTCTAATTAGATTTAGGTTGAGTGCTTGGGGCTGGGATATGCGATGTCAGACCGTAAAGACTTGGCCTGAGCGGCCCGGAGCGTGTCGGACATTGTATATCCCAGCCCCAAGTACGTCAGTTAGTCTCTTTGATGAGTAAATGCTGAAGACGATCTGGGAATATTGGGAATGGTGAAACTTTCGCGGGGGTACTGTCGCGTTTAAGGGGCATCACGTAGACTGGAACGTTATGTGTGGAATTGTTGGATTTGCAGGAAATGAGACCGCTTGCGGGAAACCGTTGGAAGTGTGCATGCAGGGGCTCAAACGTCTTGAGTACCGCGGATATGACTCCGCCGGCGTCGCGTTGGCGGCACCCGGTATGGAAGCCGTAGCCGTGCGCAAGAAATCCGGTCGTCTGACCAATCTCGCCTCTGACCTCGAACGCAGTCCTATGCCGGCTGCGACCGTGGGCATCGGTCACACCCGTTGGGCCACCAACGGCGAGCCGAGCGACGTCAACGCGCACCCCCATACCAGCCAGGACGGCAAGATCGCCATCATCCATAACGGCATCATCGAGAACGCCGAAAAACTGCGGCTCGACCTGCAGGCCGAAGGCTATACCTTCCTCTCCGCCACCGATACCGAAGTGGCCGCGAAGCTGCTGGGCAAGATCGCCAATATCATCATCAAGGAAACCGGCAAGCCCGACCTGTTCGAGGCGTTGCGACGGATGGCACGTATGCTTTCCGGGGCTTTTACCATTCTGGCCGTTGACGTCCGCCAACCCGAAATTGTCGTCGGCGCCCGCCATGATTCCCCGCTGGTCATCGGCCTCGGCGATGGCGAGAACTTCCTGGGATCGGACGTCGCCGCGTTCGTCGCCTACACCAAAGAGGCGATGGAACTCGACCAGGACCAGGCGGTCTGCATTTCCGGCGATAGCGTCACCGTCACTGATTTCGACGGCAACCCAATCACCGATTCCAAGCGTTTTACCGTAGACTGGGACGCCAGTGCCTCCGAAAAAGGCGGCTGGGACTCATTCATGGACAAGGAAATCCATGAGGATCCCGCCGCGGTGCGCAATACGTTGCTTGGCCGTTTCAATGAATCCGGAGCGATCAAACTCGATGAGCTTCACGTCGATCCGGAAGCCTTCAAACAAATCGACAAGATCATCGTCGTAGCCTGTGGCACCGCCAGTTATGCAGGAATGGTGGCCAAATACGCCATCGAGCATTGGGTGCGCATTCCCGTCGAGGTCGAGTTGGCGCATGAATTCCGCTACCGCGACCCGATCCTGACCCCACGTACGCTGGTGGTCGCCATTTCGCAGTCCGGCGAGACCATGGATACGCTGATGGCGTTGCGCCACGCTCGCGAGCAGGGTTCGCGCGTGCTGGCAATATGCAATACACAAGGTTCCACGATTCCGCGCGAATCCGATGCGGTGCTCTATACGCACGCCGGTCCCGAGATCGCGGTGGCTTCGACCAAGGCCTTTGTCGCTCAGATCGTGGCGGCATATCTGCTTGGGTTGTATTTCGCCCAGATCAAGAACACGCTCTACCGCGACGAAATCCATCAGATTCTGGACCAGCTCAAGGCCATGCCCGCAAAGATCCAGTGGGTGCTCGACAACCAGGCCGGCACTGTCGATGATGCCGCGAAAAAGCTGCTGAACGCCAAATCCTTCCTCTTCCTCGGCCGCCACGTCGGCTATCCGGTGGCGCTGGAAGGTGCGCTCAAACTCAAGGAAATCGCCTATACCTTCACCGAAGGTTTCGCCGCAGGCGAACTCAAGCACGGACCGATCGCACTGGTCGAGCCCGGTGAGCCGGTTGTCGTCATCGTCCCGTCTTCGCGTGGACGCAACGTGTTGCACAACAAGGTCATTTCCTCCATTGAAGAGGTCAAGGCGCGTGGTGCCTTCACCATCGCCGTGGCCGAGGTGGGTGACCCCGATGCCGAGAAATACGCGGATATCGTCTTCTGGCGCCCCGAATGCGCGACTTTGTTGAGCCCGTTGGTCGACGTGGTGCCGTTGCAGCTGTTCGCACTCGATGTGGCAAGGCTCAAAGGCTACGACGTCGACAAGCCGCGCAACCTCGCCAAGTCCGTCACTGTCGAGTAGACGAATTTGCAATCCAAGCATCGGTTTGTGCTCGATGAGCCGGAAGTGCCGTTCGAGCTGACGATTCTGTACGAGGACAACGACATCATCGTGGTCGACAAGCCGCATTTTCTCGCGACCACACCGCGGGGGATGTGGTACCGGCAGACGGCGCTTGTCCGCTTGCGCGAACGGTTTGGGGAATCTCAGATCACGCCGGCGCATCGGCTCGACCGCCAGACCGCGGGGGTGGTGCTGTTCGTGCGCAACCCTGAGCTGCGCGGGGCCTACCAGATGCTGTTTCAGGAGCATCGGGTTCAAAAGACCTATGAATGCCTCGCGCCGGCGCTACCTATCATCAGGCCTTGCACCGGGACGATCGAGCGCATGGATCCGCCGTCGGTTTTCCCGTTGAAACGACGTTCGCATATTGTCAAGCACCGTGGCCGTTTGCAGGCTTACGAAATCCCGGGCACGGTTAATGCCGAAACCGTTATCGAGCTGGCGCAGACAGATGGGGAAATCGCGGCCCAGGGTTATCGCCGTTATGTGCTTCACCCAAAAACCGGCAAAACGCACCAGCTGCGCGTTCATATGAATTCGCTTGGCCTGCCGATCAAAGGCGACGACCTGTATCCGGAAATCGTCGAGCCGGATTACGCCGACTTCTCCGACCCGCTGCAGCTGGTGGCGCGTTCGATGAGTTTCGTCGATCCGGTCAGTTGCGAGCTGCGTACGTTCACCTCGCAGATCGCTCTCGGTTAAGCTGCTCTGAGCTCAACCGAGAGCAAGCGACGATGCGGGCGCCAGCCAGAGCCTCCCAACTCTCAGTCCAAATCCAAACCTATAGAGGAAGCGTTCAGCCAATCGAGCGCACGGATTTGCGCTCAATGAGTTGGGTGGGGATGACGGTTTTCACGCCCGCGGGCACGTGTTGGCCGTTGCATTGCCATTTGACCATGTCGAAGGCGGTGCGTCCGATCTGATCGAACGGCATTCGCATCGTCGTCAGATTGAGGCGGGGCACGAGGCCGACCAGCGAATCGTCGACGCCGACGATGCTGACGTCGCGCGGCACGCTTTTGCCCATGCGTTCATAGGCCTGGATCACGCCGTAGGCCATCTGGTCGTTCGCCGCGTAAATGGCGGTGCACTTCGGGTTGTTCGCCAACGCCAATCCCGCCTGATAGCCGCTGTCGGCGTTCCAATCGCCGATATAGGTCTGCTCTATGGGGGCTCCGACCTGTTCAAGGGCGTCTCTCCACCCGAGTTCGCGGCTTCGCGCCGCTCGTGAGGAAGTCGGCCCGGCGATGTGATAGACGGTGGAATGACCGTGACTGAGCAGATAGTCGACGATGGCGATCGAGCATCCGTATTGGTCCGCGTCGACGGTCGGGCAGTGGTCCGAGGGTTCTTCGCTGATGAGGACCACCGGCAGGTCCGGCAGGGGCACGTATGAGTTGACGTCCGGAAGATTCTTCTCCAGGATGACGATCACCCCGTCGACGGGCAGCTGCTTCATTCGGTTGATCGCCGCCTGAAGCGTGTGGACGTTGTCATGTCGGATCTGATGGAGCGTGACGGCATAATCGTTGTCGAGCGCCGCGTTGGTGATGCCGTTGAGAATGCGGGCGTTGCCGTACGAGGTCATATTGAAAAGTACGACGCCGATATTGTTGAAATGCCCGTGCTTCAAGGCTCGTGCCGCGTAATTCGGACGATAGCCGAGTTTCTGCATGGCCTCTTCGACGCGTACGCGTGTGGCCGGTTTTACGGCACTGCTGTGATTGGCCACTCGTGAGACCGTCTGCGGCGAAACCCCTGCCTCTTGGGCGACATCCTGCATCGACACTACCCGGTTGGTTGGCATTGAATTCACCTCGTATATCATCGTTGCGCTGACGGTTCATACTTATATTGGTGACGATACCATTTTTAGCCTGATTTTCATAACTAGACGTTTCAGAATGCCATATGGTAGCTATCAAAAGCTTCTAATAATAGGAAAATATCATGTTGACACGGGCGATGTTTTTACTGACGAGAATAAATGCTATAATGATAACGTAAACATTTTTATTGACGATACAGCGTTTGTTCGTCGATAACCTTCTTCGAAGGAGAAGATGCAAAATGAGTGCAGTAGAGATTTCTGCCGGGCCAAGTCACGATACCGACTCGGTTCCGGTGAACAGGCATCGTGTGGATTGGCGTGGCTGGAAGTTCTTGTGGCCGTTCGTGGTGGTGTTCCTGTTCGTGTTCATCGTGCCGATCGTATATGCGATCTACCTGTCGTTCTTCCAGACGAGGATGATCGGGGGAACGGTGTTCGTCGGGGTGCAGAATTATCTGCGCCTCTTCCGTGACGGCCAGTTCTGGGGCTCGGTGTGGCGGGTGACGCTCTTCACCATCGTGCAGGTGCCGATCATGCTGGCCCTGTCGGCTCTGCTGGCGCTCGCATTGGATTCGATGCGTCTGCACGGCACGCGCTTCTTCCGCATCTCGACGTTCCTGCCCTATGCGGTGCCGGCGGTCGTGTCCACGCTGATCTGGGGGTTCATGTACGGGGCGAAGTACGGGCTGGTCGGTTCGCTGAACGGCTGGCTGGGCACGCATCTGGACGTGCTGCAGCCCAGCGTGTTGCTGGCGGCGATCGGCAACATCGTGACCTGGGAGTTCACGGGCTACAACATGCTGATCTTCTATTCGTCGCTTTCCACGATCCCGCATTCGCTCTACGAGGCGGCGTCGATCGACGGGGCCAGCGAGTGGCAGATCGTGCGGCGGATCAAGATGCCGGAGCTCAAGGGGAGCCTGGCGATCACGGTGATCTTCAGTATCATCGGCAGCTTCCAGCTGTTCAATGAGCCGTCGATCATGCAGAACATGGTACCGGGCAACACGATCACAACGTATTACACGCCGAACATGTACGCGTACAACCTGAGCTTCACCGGCGGGCAGTCGAACTACGCGGCGGCCCTGGCGATCGTGATGGCCGTGATCACCATGGCGGTGGCGTACGCGGTGCAGCTCAACAGCATGAAGGAGCAGATGAAATGAGCGAGGCTACTGGAATGAAGTCCGAGGCGAGCCTGAAACGTCTGTCGGCCTCCGAGCTGAGGGCGCAGGAGCGTGCCGCCAAAAAGGCGGAGAAGACACGTCAGCGTCGCGTGGCGCACGACGAGGCGGACGAGCGCAAGCGCAGCGCGCGCAACGGGTTCAGCAACCCGGACAACCCGCGCCGCAGCTGGCCGCTGACGTTCGTCGTCGCCATCTTCGCGGTCTACTGCCTGTTCCCGTTCGTCTATCTGCTCATCAACGCCACGAAGACGCAGGGCGATTTCACCTCGACGTTCGGCCTCGGTTTCGGCCATACCTTCGCCCTGTGGGACAACCTGCAGGAGGTGTTCACCTACCAGGACGGGATCTTCGGCCGCTGGCTGCTGAACACCCTGCTCTACGTGGTCGTGGGCGCCGGCGGGGCGACCCTGCTGGCGATCATGGGCGGCTACGCGCTGGCCAAGTTCCGCTTCCCGGGGCGCAAGGCCGTCTTCGCGGTGGTGATCGGCGCGATATCGGTGCCGGGCATCGCCCTGGCGGTCCCGCAGTTCCTGCTGTTCGCCAAGCTCGGGCTGACGAACACGCCCTGGGCGATGATCCTGCCCAGCCTCATCTCGCCGTTCGGCCTGTATTTGATGTGGATCTTCAGTGAGCAGGCCGTGCCGACCGAGCTGATGGAGGCGGCGCGCGTGGACGGGGCGGGCGAGATGCGCACGTTCTTCACGATCGCCCTGCCGCTGCTGGCGCCGGGCATTGTCACCACGGCTTTGTTCACGATCGTGGCGACGTGGAACAACTACTTCCTGCCTCTGATCATGTTGAAGGACGCGGACTGGTATCCGCTGACAATCGGACTCAACCAGTGGAAGGACCAGGCGAGCACTGCGGGCGGCCAGGCCATCCAGAACCTCGTCATCACCGGCTCTCTGGTCACCATCGTCCCGCTCGTCATCGCGTTCCTGCTCCTGCAGAAGTACTGGCAGTCCGGCCTCGCCGCAGGCGCCGTCAAAGAATAATGGCAGACGAGACAAGACACAGGGGATATAAACCATGAATACACGCAGAACACATCGTTGGCCACAGCCGCTCGATGGCCAAGCCCAAAGGCTTTGGTATGGGGGAGATTACAACCCCGACCAATGGCCCGAAGAGGTCTGGGACGACGATATCCGCCTGATGCACAAAGCCAAGGTCAACCTCGTCTCCCTCGGCATCTTCTCATGGGCCAAGATAGAGCCGAGCGACGGCGTCTTCGATTTCGGCTGGCTCGACCGCATCGTCGACAAGCTCGGGCGTGCCGGCATCGCCGTGGACATGGCCTCCGCCAGTGCTTCGCCGCCGATGTGGCTGACGCAGGCGCATCCTGAGGTGCTCTGGCGCGACGAGCGCGGAGATGTCTGCTGGCCGGGTGCGCGTCAGCATTGGCGGGCGACCTCGCCGGTCTTCCGTGAGTACGCCTTGAGGCTTTGCCGCGCGATGGCCGAGCATTTCAAGGGCAACCCCTACGTGGTCTCGTGGCATGTGGGCAACGAATACGGCTGCCACAACCGCTTCGACTATTCCGATGACGCGATGCGTGCCTTCCAGAAGTGGTGCGAGGCGCGCTACGGCACCATCGAGGCCGTCAACGACGCCTGGGGCACCGCGTTCTGGTCGCAACGCATGAATGATTTCAGCGAGATCATCCCGCCGCGTTTCATCGGTGAGGGCAACTTCATGAATCCGGGAAAACTGCTTGATTTCAAGCGGTTCAGTTCCGACGCTCTGAAGGATTTCTTCATCGCGGAGCGCGATGCGTTGGCGCAGATCACCCCGGACAAGCCGTTGACGACCAACTTCATGGTCAGCTCGGGCGGTACCACGCTCGACTATGACGATTGGAGCGATGAGGTCGATTTCGTATCCAACGACCATTACTTCACTCCCGGCGAGCAGCATTTCGACGAGTTGGCGTACTCGGCTTCATTGGTCGACGGCCTGGCGCGTAAAAAACCATGGTTCCTTATGGAGAACTCGACGGGTGCCGTCAACTGGCGTCCGATCAATTACCGTAAGGAACCCGGCCAGACCGTTCGTGACGCGCTGGCCCATGTGGCCATGGGCGCCGATGCGGTCTGCTATTTCCAATGGAGGCAGTCGCGTGCCGGTGCCGAGAAGTTCCACAGCGCGATGGTGCCGCACGCCGGCGAGAACAGCCGGATATTCCGTGACGTCTGCGAACTCGGCGAGGATTTGCAGCGACTTTCCGATGCCGGTCTCGAAGGGACCGAACTGAAGAAATCCCCAATCGCCGTTGTTTTCGACTATCAGAGCGAGTGGGCCACGGAACACAGCGCGAATCCGACGCAGAAGGTTCGCCATGTCACCGAGCCTTTGGACTGGTTCCGGGCCTTCGCCGATTTGGGAATCACCGCCGACATGGTGCCGATGAGAGGCGATTGGGACACGTATGAAGCGGCTGTGCTGCCGTGCGTCTACCTGCTGAGCCAAGCCGATTCGCAACGTGTGCATGACTACGTGTCGAATGGCGGGAAGCTCTTCGTGACGTACTATACCGGTATTTCCGACGAACGCGATCACGTCTGGCTGGGCGGCTATCCGGGTTCGATTCAGGATGTCGTGGGTGTGCGAAGCGAAGAGTTCGCGCCGATGGGCGACGATTTCCCAGGTACTCTCGACCATCTGGATCTGAGCAATGGCGCGGTGGCGCACGATATGGCCGACTGGATCACTTCGACCTCGCCGCAGGCTTCCGTGCTCGCGACCTATCAGGCCGACAGGCGCACCGGCATGAACGGTGTGCCCGCCATCGTGGTCAATCCCTTCGGTTCGGGGAAGTGCGCCTATATCGGCTGCAAATTGGGCCGTGAGGGTCTGCGGCTTTCCTTGCCCGACGTGCTTGGCGAGATGGGCATCGACCGTTCTTGCGAACCGAATGCCGGTAAGGTGCTTCGCATAGAGCGTGACGGTGAAGACGGACGCAGTCGTTTCGTTTTCTATTTCAACCGTGGCGATGACGATGTGAAGGTCAGGTTCGACGGGAACGTCATGGTGTCTTCGCTGGCACAGGTCGAAGAGGCGGGAGATGCCGCTTCGATCTCACCGAATGGTTTGCTCATAGTGAAAGGATGACGAAAATCCGCAGATGACAATAAACCCTCGTCGGGCTGCGGCGGGCAACGAAGAAGCAACGCGTTTGACCTGAGGCGGTTCACGAGGGTAAAACAACATAAAACGTTCACGCACGGTTTTGCAAACCGTGTAAATGTGAAGTATAATTAAGAATGTTATCGCAATCATTTTAATGACTGATTGTCGGATATCTGTTTCGGGCTTCTACGAGTTTGAATGGATATTTAGCGCATCTTAAGATTGGTTACGTTCGACAAGAATTTCCATTTGCTTTAGCGCATGTGGGGAAGGAGAAAGAACGATGAAGTTCAGTAAGCAAATAATCGCAATGGTCGGGGCGGCCGCCATGTTGGTGCCGCTGGCGGCATGCGGCGGTTCGAACAATTCCTCTGCGGATTCGTCGAAGGGCGGCAAGACCTCGATTCTCGTGTGGTCCTGGGATTCGACGTTGCCTCGTACGGTGAAAGGCTTTGAGAAAGCCAACCCGAACATTACCGTGAAGGTGACCAATGCCGGAACGAACAAGAAGGAATACACCGCACTCAACAATGCGATGTCCGCGGGCAAGGGCGCGCCTGATGCCGCGCAGATCGAATATTACGCGTTGCCTGAATACGTTATTCGTGGCAATGTGACCAACCTTTCGGATATGGGTGCTTCCGGCTACAAGAGCTTCTACACTCCGGGCACCTGGAATTCGGTCAATATCAACGGCGGCGTCTACGCGCTGCCGATGGACTCGGGCCCCATGGCCTTCTTCTACAACAAGGAGGTTTTCGACAAGGCCGGCGTCACCCAGGTGCCGACGACCTGGGACGAGTTCTATGAGGCCGCCAAGAAGATTCGCGCCACCGGCAACTACATCACTTCCGATTCCGGCGATGCGGGCTTCTTCGACTCGATGACCTGGCAGGCGGGCGCGAAGCCTTTCGAGACCAGCAAGGACGGCAAGACCGTCACCATCAATCTGACCGGCAACGACAAGGTCAAGAAGTGGGCCGATTTCGAGCAGAAGCTCATCGACGAAGACCTGATCGACACCAAGACCGCCGGCTGGTCCGACGATTGGAACAAGGGCCTGGGCGACGGCTCCATCGCCTCGTTGCTCACCGGCGCATGGATGCCCTACAACCTGCTTTCCGGTGCTCCGCAGGCAAGTGGCAAGTGGCGTGTGGCGCAAATGCCGACCTGGGAAAAGGGCGGTACCGAGAACTCCGAGAACGGCGGTTCCTCGCTCGCTTTGATCAAGACCAAGGACAGCGCCAAGGCCAAGGCCGCTTACAAGTTCATGGAATATGCCTGCCACAACAAGGAAGGCATCAAGACCCGCGTCGATGGCGGTGCTTTCCCTGCCGACAACGACACGCTTTCCTCCAGCGACTTCCTGAACATGACCTCGATGACCGACGACAAGGGCAAGCCCAACGAGTACTTCGGCGGACAGAAGTTCAACGAGGAGCTCGCCAAGGCCGCCAAGAACGTGATCCCTGGCTACAAGTTCCTGCCGTTCGAGGTCTATGCCCGCGGTGTCTTCGCCGATGACGCCGGCGGTGCCTTCACCGATAAGAAGATCACCATCGACAAGGGCATCGCAGCCTGGCAGAAGAACATGGTCGATTATGCCAAGCAGCAGGGCTACACCGTCAAGGAGAAGTAGTTTTCACTGATTATTGGGTTTCATCAATAATGATGTTCCGCGAATCCGGATGATTGTTTCCGTGATTCGCGGAACATTTTATATGCTCTGATGGCAGGGCGGCGACGGTGGCCTGATGACCTGCCATGCAGCAGTTTCGCTCTGTAGCGGTTGATTTTTCGGCAATGGTGCCGAGTGAATATTGCGGAAGCGCTCAGACCCGCTTGATGGACGGCAGATAGGGTTATTGTGGCTCGTACTTCCACGCCTTCGTGTACCGCGTTTCCCAACAACCGGTTGGCGATGAAGAGCTATTTTACAACGATAGATTTTGTTTTTTTATAATTACTGAGTAAGGTGGGCACTCGTAGGGATCGAGACAGCGCCGTCTGCTCGCTATGAATGCACATACAGAACGGTGGATTGATCGCTACAGACAAGGATGTCTTTTTCTGACAGCATCTTGGCGAGGATTAAGGAGATTAAAGAGAGCAATGTAAGCAAACGACGGTCGAGGTCATTATTTCAAAGTCAAAGGAGAAGAACAATGAAGTTCAGGATAATGAAAAAATCTATCGCATTTCTCGGAGCCGTGGCCATGCTTTCCGGCCTGGCCGCGTGTGGCAGCGGCTCGAACAAGGCTGACGAAAGTACGAACGGCAAGACGGAGATTACTGTGTGGGCCTGGGAACCGACGCTCAAGCAGGTAGTGCCTCTGTTTGAAAAGAAGAATCCCAACATCAAAGTGAAGCTGCAGAACGTGGGCACCGGCACCAAGCACTATACCGCCCTCGACAACGCGTTGCAGGCCGGATCCGGTGCCCCTGATGTCTCCCAGATTGAATACAACATGGTTCCCCAATATGTCATCGGCAAGCATCTTCAGGACATCACGAGCAAGGTTTCGGGGTACGACGGGTTCTATACCCCCGGTACCTGGAATGCGGTTCATCAGGGAGGCAAGATCTACAGCCTTCCGATGGATTCAGGCCCGATGGCTTTCTTCTACGACAAAGAGGAATTCGATAAGGCCGGTGTCGATGCCACGCAGATCAAGACCTGGGACGACTACTATCAGGCCGCAAAAAAGCTGAGGGCCGTGGGCGCGTACATCACCTCCGATTCCGGCGACGCCAGCATGCTTGAGACCATGAGCTGGCTTGCAGGCGGCAGGCCGTTCAAGCTGTCCGCCGATGGGTCGAAGATCGGCATCAACCTTACCGGGGATGCGGGAACCAAGAAGTTCATCGATTTCTGGCAGAAGATGATTTCCGAGGATCTCATCGACACCAAGACGGTTGCGTGGAGCGAGGACTGGTTCAAGGGATTTGTCGATGGAACCATCGCCTCCCAGCTGACCGGCGCCTGGATGCCCGCCAATTTCGCCAATTCGGCTCCCGCCGCTGCGGGCAAGTGGCGTGTCCTGCCGATGGTGACGCCAGACGGCAGCAAGGTCAACGCTGAGCTGGGTGGCTCTTCCTTGGCGGTCATCTCTACGAGCAAAAAGGCCGATGCCGCTTTCAAGTTCATCGAATTCGCAAACCATGATCGTGAAGGCATCGACGCGCGTGTCGACGGAGGGGCATTCCCATCCGACGTCAAGACGATGAAATCCAGCAAGTTCCTGAATGCCACCACTGTGAAAAACTCTGACGGCACGCCGATCAATTACTTCGGCGGGGAGAAGTACAACGCTGTGTTGGCCGAAGGCGCCAAGCTGGTGCATAAAGGCTTCCAGTGGACTCCGTTCGAGGTCTATACGCGTGCCAAGTTCGGCGATTACATGGGGAAGTCCTTCACTCAGCATCAGCCTTTGAGCACGGGGCTGGCTGCATGGCAAAAGAATCTGAAATCCTATGCCAAGCAGCAAGGCTTCCAAGTGGAGTAGAGAGTTGCGAACCTATGGTTGATGCGACCTTGCATTGAGGGCTCTCAGCGTTGATGGGTGCCGATGGCGAATAGACCACCGGCACCCATCAACGCTTTGAGCGGTTTCGGCCATGGCGTAGTGTCGTTGGTGAATGACGGGATCGGTAAGGAGCGACATACATGAAATCACGGCGGCATCTGAAACTGCTTGCGGCGATATGCTCGTTTCTCATGCTCGCCGCGACGGCAGCCTGCGGAACGCAGGACGACCGTACCGTCATCACGGTCTGGTCGTGGGAGCCCGGCATGCAGGCCGAGGCCCGCGATTTTGAAAAGGCCAACCCCGACATCCGTGTGGTCATCAAATCCACCAGCGGCTACGACAACCTCAACTCCGCCATCCAGGACGGCTACAACGTGCCCGACGTGGTGCAGCTCGAGTATTTCGCTCTGCCGCAGTATGCCGTAAGCGGTCAGCTGCGCGACATCACCGATGCCACGCAGGATTTTGGCGACAACTACACGCCCGGCACGTGGTCGAGCGTGCACACCAACGGCCGGGTCTACGGGGTGCCGATGGATTCCGGGCCGATGGCGTTCTTCTATAACGATGACGTCTTCCGTCAGGCGGGCGTCGACGCCTCGCAGATCCATACCTGGAACGATTACTATGAGGCGGCCAAAAAACTCAAGGCGATAGGCGTCTATATCGCCGCCGATTCCGGTGATGCGAGTTTTTATAATGCCATGATCTGGCTTAACGGCGGACGGCCGTTCCACACCACTGGTGACGGGAAAACCGTTACCGTTGATCTCGTTGACGATACGGGAACTCAGAATTTCAGTGCATTCTGGCAGAAAATGATTGATGAGGGCCTGATCAATACTCAGCTCAACACCTGGTCGGACGGATGGAAGAACGCGCTTGCCTGCGGTAGTGTCGCCTCCGTGTTCACAGGGGCGTGGATGCCGTCGCTGTTGCTTTCCGATGTTCCGGATGGCGCGGGGCTCTGGCGTGTGGCGCCCATGCCGACGGCGGATGGGACGCGGACCAATTCGGAAAACGGTGGTTCGGCGCTTGCTGTTTTGCACTTTACGCGCAAGCCGGAAGCCGCAATGCGTTTCATACGCTATGTCTGCCTCGACCGGTCCGGCATCGCCAAGCGTGTCGACGGCGGCGCGTTCCCCGCAGACAAGGCGACGCTGAACAGCCATGCGTTCCTGACGAAGACCACGATACGGGATTCACGCGGCATCGACATACCGTATTTTGGCGGGCAGCAATTCAACCGCGTGCTTTCGCATGCCGCCGAAACCGTGTCGGTCGGTTACCAGTATCTGCCCTTCGAGGTCTATGCACGAGGTGATTTCAAGACGACGGTCGGACAGTCCTATAAATGGTCGACCGCAGCACGTTCTGTACAGAATGTCCAAGACCGCATCGATGCCGGACAGACCAATCCGGATGGCAGCTCGCTGACCTTGCCACAGGATCCCGGACCCAAGATCACGCTGATGGAAGGAATCGGGCTGTGGCAGAAGGACATCAAGGAATACGGCACCAATCAGGGCTTTAATCTGCAATGAGCGGCGTTTCTGCGTACGGCAGGAACGTTCTGTCGGCCAACGTCGCCATTGGATTGCGCAAGCTGCGTTTTTGTTTCGTTGTCAGCCATTTGAGGATGCCTGTGACGGGTTATCGCTCCTGTATCTTTTGTTTCGCCGCGTTGGCCGCAGCGACGGCAAAGATGCGAGTTTGACAGGTTATGCGGTCGCGGCGACGACCGGCATCAGGCGTTGAGGCGATAGATGACGGTCATGCCTTTGAAGATCAGGTCAGGGTCGTAGACATCGATGGCCTCGGTGTCGTCTTTGAAGACCGAGCCAAGGCCGCCGGTGGCCACCACCTTGAAATCCTCCTTGATCTCGTGACGGAATTGGCCGACCGTCCGTTCGATGCCGCCGAGGAAGTTGTAGTAGAGACCCGCCTGCATCGCGGTTTTCGTGCCTTTGGCGAGGATCGAATCCGGCCGGGTGATTTCCACTTCCGGCAGCTGGGCGGTTCCCGATACCAGGGAACTGATGGAGGTCTGCAGGCCCGGGCTGATCAGCCCGGCGGTGATGGACTTGTTGCCGTCGACGTAATTGAACGTGGTCGCCGTGCCGAAATCGGCCACCAGCACCGGGCCGCCGTAGACGTCATACGCTCCGACGCAATCCGCCAGACAGTCCGCCCCCAGTGATTTCGGATCGTCCATGCGGATGGACAACCCCGATTTCACGCCGGGGCCGACGATGATCGGGTCGATATCCAGGAATTTGACGATGGAGGAGCGGAAGGAATGCATGATCTGCGGGACGACGGAAGCGATGATGACATCCTCGACGTCCTCGGGGTCGTATCCGCCGGTTTCGAGGAATTGGAGCAGCAGCAGGCCGTATTCGTCACTGGTCCTGAAGGTTTTGGTGGTGATGTGCCAGGTGTCGGTGATGGCGGCGACGGGGGTGCTGTCGTCCACGACGCCGATTTCGATGTTGGTGTTGCCGATATCGATCGCGAGTAGCATTTCGTCCGCCCTCTCAAGGTTCTGCTGTATAGACATTCCGCCGCCATGCAGGCAAGCGGCGTTCCTATAATCTCTTATGCACCATCATACGCTGCAGGTGTCGTAAATCTATCGGTATTCGTAAGATGGGAACCGCAGACGACCCGTGAGGGCGGCTAGCGAATTCATTGGATGTCTATCAAAGAGGAAAGTATGCCTACCAATCAAGGTGCGTACGGCGAGAACAATGCAACCGACGCAACCGATAACAAAACAACGGGCACCAACGAAAACGAGGCGATAAACGTTGCCGGCGGAAGCGCCAAAGCGGCCAGCACCGACGAAACGCTGAACGCGCATGTCAAAGGCGTATCGGGTGGCAAAGCCGGCCACGGTTCCGGTGGCAACGGCGGTAAAACGGGAAACAGCAAGAAAAAAGGCTGGATCTGGGTCATTGTCGCGGCGGTGGTCGTGGTGGCGCTTATCGCTGCGTTTGTGCTGATTCGCGGCAATCAAAAGGCCAGCGACGGCATGGTTAAGGCTCACAAAGCCGAAACCGTCACCATCGGGCTGAAGCTTGCGCCTACGAACCTCGACATCCGCAACCAATCCGGTTCCTCGCTCGACCAGGTGCTTGTCGGCAATGTCTACGAAGGAATCGTCGCCCGCGATTCTGAGAACAAGGTCGTGCCGGGTCTGGCCAAAAGCTGGGAGAAGAATGCCGATGGAACGAGCTATACGTTCCATCTGAATCATGGCATGGCCTTCTCCAACGGCGACAAACTCGATGCCGACGACGTGGCATGGTCCATTAACGAGCTGGTGGCCAAGCATTACCACGATTCCGAGGCGTTGATGAACTTCAAGTCGGTGACGGCAGTGGACGCCGATACCGTCAGGCTCGATCTGAGCGCGCCTTATGCGAATCTGCTGTGGGAGCTTGCCTGCAGGCCGGGGCTCGTGTTCGACCGTGACGCTCATTATGACATGAAAACGCAGGCGGTTGGCTCGGGACCGTACACGCTCGCCAAGTTCGTGCCGAACGATTCCATCACCCTGAAGGCCAATCCGCACTATTGGGGCGCGAACAAAGCCAAGACCCCGACCGTCGTGCTGCGCTATTTCGGCGATGACAACGCCGCCGTCAACGCTCTGAAATCCGGCGACGTTGAGGTACTCGCTCCGGTCACCGAGAATCTCGCCGAGCCTTTCGTGCGTGACAGCGAGCACTATCGCGTGGCTGCGGGCGACGACACCGACAAATATGTGCTCGCCATGAATTCCAAGGGCGCCAAGACCTCGGATGTGCGTGTGCGCCAGGCCATCCGCTACGCCATCGACCACAAACAGCTCATCGCTTCCCGCGGCGGGGCCGACAAGGCACTGGGCGGGCCGATTTCCTCGCTCGACCCGGGCTATGAAGACCTGACCGGCCTGTACCCGCACAACGTCGGCAAAGCCAAGGAGCTGATGAAGGAGGCCGGCTTTACGCCAGACCGTCCGCTCGAGCTGCGGCTAACCTACGCCAACACCTACGGCACCGAACTCGGCGACCAGTTGCGCAGCCAGCTGAAGCCCATCGGCATCGATCTGAAAGTCAATGTGGTCGAGTTCTCGACGTGGTTGCAGGATGTGCTGAAAAACAAGGATTACGACCTCTCGCTGGTCGATCACAACGAAAGCCACGACTTCTCGCAGTGGGTCAACGACCAGTACTACTACAACTACAGCAACCAGAAGGTCAAGGACTACTACAACCAGGCGATGGCCGCTTCCAGCGACTCTGGGTGCGACGCATTGCTGGCTCGTGCCGCGCGGCTGGTCAGCCAGGACGCGCCGGCCGACTGGCTCTTCAACTACCGCATCACCACGGCGATGGAGAAGGGCGTGTCCGGCTTCCCGCTCAACCTGAACCAGACTCTGCTGCCCCTTTACAACGTGAGATATATGACACCGGCGGGCAGGTAGCGGACGGCGGTGGAATCAACAATGCGTTGAAAAGCAGAAAAATGTGGGTCGGAATCTGCTTTTCAACGCAAGCACGATGATTGTTGCGTGCAAAAGCAGAAAATCGAGGTCGAAAATCTGCTTCTCAACGCAAATGCGCAGATTGGAATGAGGTAAGGAATGTTGCGATTCGTCATTCGGCGCTTTCTGCTGTTTGTGGCGGCGCTGCTCGCCATTTCGGTGGTGATTTTCGCCGCGTTGCGCATTCTGCCGGGCGACGTGGCCAGTGTGATGGCCGGTCTCAACGCCCCGCCGGAGCGTGTGGCGCAGTTGCGCTCGCAAATGGGGCTCGACCGGCCGCTGGTGGTGCAGTACCTCAGTTGGATGGGTGGCCTGCTGCACGGCAACTTCGGCACCTCGCTTCTGACCGGCCGCTCGATTAGCTCGACCGTCGCCATGCGCGCCTCGGTGACCTTCCCGCTGATCGTGTTGGGGCTTGTCGTGGCGCTCGCCATCGGCCTGACGCTTGGGGTGGTGGCCACGTTGGCCACGCGTCCGGCGGTGCGTTCCGCGTTTCATTTTCTCGCCATCGTCGGCGGTGCCATTCCCGCGCTGTGGGGCGGTTTGCTGCTGATTCTGCTCTTTGGGCGTGGCACGGGATTGTTGGGTGTCCTGCCTTCCCAAGGGTTTCCGGAGGCTGGTTGGGGCAGCTTCAGTTCGGCGCTGGCCTCGTTGGTGTTGCCGGCGTTGACGGTCGGGATCATCGACGGTGCAAGCCTGATGCGTTATACGCGCTCGGCGCTGGGGGACGTGATGCAAAGCGGTTACATCGACCAGGCGATGGCTTGTGGCTACACCCGTCGTCAGGCCGCGCTCAAAGTCGGTCTAAGGCTGGCGACACCTCAGTTGGTCAGTGTGGTCGGACTGATGTTCGCAGGCATGATCACCGGCGTCATGGTCATCGAGAACCTGTTCGCGCTGCCCGGCATCGGTACCGGTCTGGTCACCGACCTCGGCAACCGTGACCTGATCGCGGTGCAGAGCGAGCTCTTCATGCTGGCGGCCTTCTTCCTCTTTGTGGGCTTCCTGGTCGATCTGCTGCATCGCTTCCTCGACCCACGTCTGAAGCACGCCGTGCAGGGAGGAGAGCGATGATGGAGAATAACGAATCTATAACGGAACCGATGGCATCTTCCGAGCGCTTGAATCCTGAGAATTCAGCGCCAGGTAATTTACCTTTTTCCGCCGCTGGTTCTCAAAAACCGCAAAGTGGCATGACTATCCATAAAACAGCAAATATTGAACGGGCTGGCGTAGATTTTTCGAGTATGCAACTTGGTGCTGATGCCGCCGGCATCGCCGAGGGAACGACGGAACTGCATGAACGAGTCGGTGAGCATGGTGGTAATGGCGCACACAAGAGATCCAGAAGCAAAGCCGGTATTGTATTGCGTTCACTCTGGCGGCGCGGCGAGGGCAAGTTCGCGCTGATTGTGCTGGCCTTGTGGGTAGCGGTTTCGCTGGTTTCGTTGGTCTGGACCCCGCAATCGCTGTGGAAGACCGACGGTTATCACGTCTGGGCCAAGCCGTCTGCCGCACACTGGCTTGGTACCGACGGCACCGGGGCAGACGTGTTCAGCTGGCTGATGGCCGGGGCGCGTACGAACCTTTTCATCGCGGTGTTGTCCGTCGTCTTCGCCGGAGCGTTGGGAATCTTGCTGATAAGTGCGATGGTTTCCCGCAATTCTGCGCTTTCGAACATCTCGGTGGTGGCCGTGGATGCGCTGATTTCCATCCCGACCGTGCTGATTGCCCTGATTCTGGCGGTTCCGATGGGGGCATCGGTCGCGGTCATCATCGTCGCCTGTGGCATCGGCTATGGTCTCAACCTGGCGCGTATAGCGCGTCCGCAGGCCTTGCTGGCGGCCAATTCCGACTATGTGGGTTCCGCGCTTTCATACGGCGCTTCGGGACTAGCGGTGATGCTGCACCATATCCTGCCCAACACGCTGCCGACCATCATGGTCCAGCTTTCGCTTTCCGCAGGCACTGCGGTGCTCGCCGAATCCGGCCTGACCTACCTTGGTGTCGGCGTGCCGAGCGGCGTGCCAAGCTGGGGCCATTCGCTGGCCACGTCGGTCAAGTTCATCAATGTCTATCCGCTGACTGTGCTCTGGCCGGGCCTCATCGTCACACTTGTGGTGGTGGCGCTGAACGTGTTCGGTGACGTACTGCGAGATGCTATTGATCCGGTTGCGAATCCGGAATTGCGGAGGTCGTAAGATGCCTGTTTCTTTATGGTCTGCAACGAAGTTGTGTCTTTCCGGCAACCAGGTATCTGTGAATTATGACAGGAATATATACGGATTCCATCGTGGAAGGGGAAGCCATGAGCGTTGAGGTGAAACAACTTGGTGTTTCCATCAGCGGCAAGCCGATTGTGCGCGGTGTCGATTTGCATATCGGCGACGGTGAACGTGTCGGGCTGATTGGTTCGTCAGGTTCCGGAAAGTCGATGATTTCCAAGGCCATGCTCGGTTTGCTGCCGGTCAATGCTCAGGTATCCGGTTCCGTCGTTCTCGGGGATTCACAGATCGTCGGGGCCGACGAAACCGCTCTTGCAAGTCTGCGTGGGCGTTACATCGGGGCGGTGTTCCAGAATCCTGCGTCATCGTTGAATCCGGTGCTGAGCGTCGGCAAACAGGTCGAGCTGCCGCTGAGACTTCATTACGATTTGGATAAGGCGGATCGGCGGGCCCGTGTCGCCGCGCTGCTTGCGAAGGTCGGGCTTGACGAGACGATGGCGAAAAAATATCCCAGCGAGCTTTCCGGTGGCCAGCAACAGCGTGTCGGCATTGCCACGGCTTTGATCACCTCGCCTCGCCTGATCATCGCCGATGAGCCCACAACGGCGCTCGATTCCATCACGCAGCGCCAGATCGTCGACCTGCTCGTCTCGCTGGTGGACAAGGCCGGCGCCTCGATGCTCTTCATCACCCACGATTTCTCGGTGCTCGCCCGTGCCACGACGCGCTGCTATGTACTTGATAACGGAGAGATTATCGAATCGGGAAAGACCGCCGACTTGCTGGAAAACCCGCAAGTCGAGCAGACGAAGAAGTTGGTTGGGGCGGCGAAGGAGCTGACGCTGCGACAAGCCGCACACCCAATCGAGGGCATTTAAAAAAGAAACGTTGGAAATAAGCGGGAGCGTTTTTGATTGCCCTAGTTTGGGTGTGTCGAAAAAAGAAAATGAGGTTTTGATGGATGGAAAAGGTTCTACGGAAACCGGTGGGAACAACACGGTGTTGTTGCAAGGCCGGCATGTCGGTAAGGTGTTCGGTCATGGAAAGGATCGGCAAGCCGCGCTCGACGATGTCGATATCAAAGTATGTGCGGGGGAGTGCGTTGCTCTGATTGGCGGTTCCGGGTCGGGCAAATCCACACTGACCCGGATTCTGCTGGGACTTGACAAACCGAGCTCGGGGTCGGTAAGTTTTGAAGGCGAATCGGTTGATGGTCGAAAATCCGTTGGATATCAGGGTTTGCGACGTGAATCAAGTCTCGTGTTCCAAAGCCCGTTCACATCGCTCGATCCGCGTTGGACGGTAGTCAAGTCCGTTGCAGAGCCGCTTGATATTCAGCGCAAGCGCGCGAAAACCGGGAATTCGGATATCGCCCGGAAAGTGCGTGAGTCCCTGTCTTTGGTCGGTCTCGATCCCGACGAATTCCTGAATCATTATCCCGCCGATCTTTCGGGCGGACAGGCCCAGCGCGTCGCCATCGCACGTGCGCTGGTCACCGACCCCAAACTGATTGTCGCCGATGAACCCATGAGTGCCATCGATGTGGCGGCACGCTTGCAGATTCTCGAGGCGTTTGCGGCCATTCGCAAGTCGCGTCCGGAAACGGCCATCATTATGATTTCGCATGATCTGGGCGTGGTGCAACACATCGCCGACCGCATCGTCGTGCTCCACGACGGCAAGGTGGTCGAAAGCGGTACCACCGACGAGGTGCTCAGTCGGCCGAAGAGCGCCTATACCCGCGAGCTGGTGGCGGCAGCGTCGTTGTAGTGGTTTATTCCACCACGTTGAAGCGATCGCCGTTGCAGAAGGCGAGAATCGAACGGGCGAGTTGGCGGGAAAGATCGCGATATGCGTCATCGGCTCGCCAGGCGACATGCGGGGTAAGAATGGTGCCGGGAACAGAACGCAGCGGATCGTCCGCGGGCAACGGCTCTTTGTCGTAGACGTCGATGGCGGCCTTGATATCGCCGCGCTTGAGTCGGTTGACCAGTGCTCCTGGCTCGATGAGCTCCGCTCGTGCCGTATTGATGAAGTAGCTGCCTGGCTTGAGCTGGTCCAGGTCAGCGGCGCTCACCACCCTTTGCGTCTCGTCGTTCAGCGGCAGATGGAGGCTCACGATATCCGAATGTGCCATAAGTTCGCCGATGCTGTCGATGCGGGTCGCCCTCAAAGAACGGGCGGTGGCGGCGTTGACGTGCGAGTTCCAGACCAAGGTGTGCATGCCGAAACCGTCGGCGATACGGGCCACGGTCTGGCCGATGCCGCCGAAGCCGATGAGCCCGATGGTCTTGTCCCTGAGCGAGGTGCCTTCCAGCCCGCTCCAGTTGCCGTCTCGGATGTTGCGGTCCATGGCGCCGATGGAACGTGCGAGTTCGAAAATCAGCGCAAACGTATATTCCGCAACCGTCTCGTCGCCGTAATGGACGGTGTTGCAGACGCGGATACCCAGTTCCCTCGTACGTTTCAGGTCGATGAAATTGGAGACGCCAGTGCCTCCGAAGACGAAGCAACGTACGTGGCCACCTAGCTCCTCGAGCAGCTTGCCGGTAACGTGGAAGCCGATGACCACGACGATATCGGCATCTTTGCAGCGTTCGACGATGGTTTCTGGCTCGATATTGAAATCGCGGTACATGCGCACGCGGGCGACGTTGCGCAGGATGCGCATGCTTGTGGCGATTGGCTGGTACATGGCCGCGAACATCGAGGGGATGACGACCAGAGGCAGATCGGTACGTTCGGATTGGGTTTCGCGGTAGTTCATACTAATAAGGATAATTCCGCCTCTGACCTATGGGAACGGACGCTATCGGTGCCTGAATAATACTGAAGGTTTGTTATCGTCGCGCGTTACATACAGGTTCATTGGCGTGGTTCATTCGTCGAAAGAGAATAGTTTTTCGACTGTGGTGTCGAAGACGTGGGCGATGTCGAGTGCCAGTTTGAGCGAGGGGTTGTACGCGCCTGCTTCCAGCCGGATGATGGTCTCCCGTCGTACGCCGACCAGCGTGGCAAGTTCTGACTGCGTCATGCCGTTGCGCTGCCGGACCTGCTTGAGTGTGGTGTTAAGCCTTGGCATCGGCGGCCTTCAGGTCTCGGTGTTCGAGATAGAGATAACATCCTAGCTGCAACGTCGACATCAATGAGACAAGGAAAAGCAAGAGGTAAACGTTGAAACGCAGCCAATTGCCCAACACGAATTGGTTGATCATGGCGATGCAGATGAGCACTAAGAACAGGATAAAAACGGATATGGTATTCGCCTGATTCTCATGGAGCAGTGCGCTCTCGTCTTTCAATCTGTTTTCCGCAGAATCGTTCAATCCCATGGTGAGCATGCCGTTCGGGCCGCGTGAAATGAGTTTGTTGAGAGCGGCATCGATTCCTGACAGAACGATGAAACCAACCATGCACAGAAAATGCTGCCAGATCCAAGTGTCGGGAAAGAACACTGCGGGAAGTGAGATGATAGAGGCTGCGAGCATGCAGGTGAATTGAGCTTTGCGTATCTGGTTCAGCGACCAGCTTTTGGGATTGAAACGATGTGACAGCGTTGGCATCTTCGGTTCCTTTCCGGCGGTTATGGGCCGTTCTTGGCTGCAAATAAAGTGATGTATTTATCACTATGTTGCAAATATATCACATTGGTGATTCGGTTTTTGTCGACGGTTCGCGGCTCGGCTGCTGATTTCGACCACTGATGTGTTGCCGGCGAAAGATTAGCTTGTCCCTTGGGAAGGTTTCCAATAGTGCTGTTGCTGGTAAACGTTCGTTTAAACCGGGTAGGGCAAGATTTCCAGCACCGGTTTGACTGTTGTTCTGTTGTACAGTAAGCTATATTGTATAGCAGTTAACGTTGGTGGATACGAGGTAAGGGGAGACTATGTCGATGGTGCAAATGAACGTCCGCATCGATGCCGACGTGAAGGACGACGTCGACGAGATACTCAAGCGTAAGGGAAAGACCCCGAGTTCCGTGATCCGCGAGCTGTGGGATTTCATCAAGGATTATGGCGATACTCCGGATTTGCAAACCAAAGCGGAAAAGGCGGATAGGGAAGCTGAAAAGCAACGCAGGCTCAAGGCGATAGAGGATGGGGCGACTTTGTGGTCACGGACCTTGAAAGAGGCCGGTTTATCCGATGACGGTCAGCATCCTTGGGCGAATATGTCTTATAAGGAAATGCGAGACGCTGCCTATGAAGATTTAGTCGATGAATATGCACATAAATAAGAGAGGTGACGATAATGATTGAAGAAAAACGAGTGGTTTTCGATACGAATGTGCTGCTGGACTATCTTCTTGGCTGGCGACTTGGTAACGCGAACGCGATGCAACTTCTTCGTGCCTGTTTGGATTCGGATATGATTAAGGTGCTTTGTATATCTCTTTCTCTGAAGGATGTCGACTATATCTCGAGGTCGTCGTTCAAAAAACAATTTGCAAACAGCGAATCTGTGGTGGTGCAGGCTACGGTTTCCAATATTGCTCCTAAGTTCGGTTGGCATTGCGTTGATGATTTATTGAAGATTATTGCGATGGTCGTTGCGGTCGATCAAGCGACCTGTAAGAATGCTCTCAAACTATGGGAGGTTCATCCCGACTACGAAGACGACCTGATTATCGCCGCCTCGCGTCAGGCCAACGCCGACATGGTGGTGACCGGTGATCAGGACATGATCAGGCACTTTCCGGATCTGTGCGTCAGCGTCGAGGACGCGCTGAAGCGGATTGATGCTAACGAATCCGAGAGTTGAATTTGAGCGATCCGCCTTTGGCTGGGCAAGTGGGGCATTCTTTGTAATGTTGGTTATGGAATCCGGAAATCATCTGGATTCGAGTAGAGGTTGGAGTCGATATGAGTGGTAAGGCATTGATTATCGTGGACGTGCAGCCTACGTTCTGTGAAGGCGGGGAGCTCGGGGTCGAAGGCGGCACGGCTGTGGCCGATCGCATCGGCAAATATGTGAAGGCGCATGGCGACGATTACACCTATATCGCCACCACGCAGGATTGGCATATCGAACCGGGTTCGCATTTCTCCGACCATCCGGATTTCGTGGATTCGTGGCCGAAGCACGGGGTGGCCGGCACGCCGAACGCCGGTCTGATGCCGCAGATCGCCGCACTCGGCCTCAAGCATCATTTCAAGAAAGGCCAATACGCCTCGGCATATTCCGGCTTCGAAGGCATCGAAGACAACACCGAGCGCGTGCAGACCCGCGAGGAGTTCGCGGCCCTGCAGAAAGACGGCAAAACGCTGGCGCAAGGCTTCAAAGACGCGGGTGTCGACCATGTCGATGTGGTCGGCCTGGCCGAATCGCATTGTGTCAAGGAGACCGCGATCGATGCCAAAAAGCTGGGATATTCCGTCACTGTCTTTGAGGATATGACCGAACCGGTCAGCGAGGACCAGGGTGTGAGCGCGCGTAAGGCGATGCGCGAGGCCGGGGTCGAACTTGAGGATGGACTTGCCGGCTGATTGTTGCGCGTTGGAATGACGGCGAAGAGAAGGATGTGGATTGGTATGACCGAGGGCGGGTACCCGGCTGGGGGTGAGCGTTTCGCACCTGCTGATGATGAAGCACAGTGGCCGGTGCAGGATGCGGATTCGCGCGAAGAGGACGAGGCATGGGCGATGCATCTTCGGGATATGCAGGGGGACGCTGCGAGTGTGTCTGCGGCCAAGCCGACCGTGGATATGCCGAAGTTCGGCCAAGACGATGCGCATGCGGCGCTGAAGCGCTATTTCGGTTACGATTCGTTCCGTGAGGGACAGGCTGATCTGGTCGATGCCATTCTTGCCGGCCATGACGTCTTAGGGGTTATGCCGACAGGGGCCGGCAAATCCATCTGCTATCAGGTGCCGGCCACGATGCTGCCGGGGCTTACCATCGTCATCTCCCCGTTGATCTCGCTGATGCGCGATCAGGTGGATGCCCTGAACGATGCAGGCATCAAGGCGGCGTTCATCAACACCACACAGGAAAGCGACGAGCAATCCATGGTTTTCGCCCAGGCCAAACGTGGAGAGGTGAAGATGCTGTACGTCGCTCCCGAACGTTTGGAAACAGGGCGTTTTCGCAGCTTCGCCGCGCAGGTCAGGATTTCGTTGATAACGGTGGATGAAGCGCATTGCGTCTCGCAATGGGGGCAGGATTTCCGCTCGTCATATCTGGGCATCGGCGAATTCATCGACTCGCTCCCGGTGCGTCCGACCGTCGCCGCGTTCACCGCGACAGCGACGCAAAAAGTACGGCGTGATATCGTTCGTCTGCTACGGCTGAAAGCCCCCAAGGTCACGGTTACGGGCTTCGACCGGCCGAACCTGTATTTCGACATCATCAATATGCCGACCAAACGCAAGAACGTGTGGATCACCGACTATGCAGCCAAGCATCCCGACGAATCAGGCATCGTCTACTGCGCCACCCGCAAGGAGACCGAGGCGCTTGCCGATGTGCTGAACCGTCACGGTATCGGCGCCGCCGCCTATCACGGTGGCATGTCGGCCGAGGCGCGCGAGGCGGCGCAGCGCGATTTCGTCACCGACCGGGTGCCGGTGGTGGTGGCCACCAACGCCTTCGGCATGGGCATCGACAAGTCGAATGTGCGTTATGTCATTCATCACAACATGCCGGAAAGCATCGAAGCCTATTATCAGGAGGCCGGACGAGCCGGCAGGGACGGCGAACCGGGGCGTTGCACGCTGCTGTGGAACGAATCCGACATCGTCACCCGCCGCAGGTTGCTGGATATGGATTCCGACAACGAACGCATGAGCCCGGAAGAGCAGGAAATCGTTCGGCAGAGCCATCGGCGTCTGTTGAACGCGATGATCGGCTACTGCCGCACCACCGAATGTCTGCACCGCTATATCATGCGCTATTTCGCCGATCCCGGCAGTGTCGATTCCGCGAACAGTACTGGAACCGAAGGCCGTGAACGAGTCGATGCGAATTGCGGCCGAATCGATTCCGGGATTGCCGCGAGTGATGACACAACGTTGGAAAACGGCCAAAAGCGGGATGTGCATATCGATAGTGAATCGTTCAAATGCGGCAACTGCGCCAATTGCGAAAGCACCTTCGAGACCATCGACGTCTCCGACGTGGCCCGCGCTGTCAGTCGTTGCGTCCACGACCTGAACCAGGGCTTCGGTATGGGCAAGATCGTCTCGGTGCTACGAGGTTCGAAAGCTCAGGATCTCATCAGCCGACGCCTGGATCAGGTGCCGAGCTATGGGGCTTTGCACGACGTGCCGGATGCTCGGATCCGCGATGTCATCAACCAGATGGCCACCGATGGATACCTGTTCATATCGGAAGGCAGACTGCCGGTTGTTCGTTTCGGAGCTCGTGCGGCGGAAACCGTCAGTCCTGATTTTCACTATGAAATCAAGCGGATTGCGCGCAAAAAAGCGTCGCTCGCCTCATCCGGTGCCGCTTTCGGCTCCTACGATGCCGATGATACGGCTAACGGTGCTGGTGGCTCTGGTTTTGCAACCGGGTCTTTCAGCGATTACGAACCCACCGAAGAGGACGAGGCGCTCTTCCAGAAATTCCGCGAGCTGCGCCGCACCATCGCTCAGGAGATCGGCAAACCGCCTTACATCGTCTTCTCCGACAAAACCCTGCGCGACATGGCTCGCATCAAGCCTGTCACCGACGCACAGTTCCTCGCCGTCAATGGTGTGGGCGACAACAAGCTGCGGCTTTATGGCCCCCGTTTCATGGACGTGGTGCGCTCGCAGTAGGTGCGGTTGCGCGAATCGGAAAATGACTGAAAAGGAGAACGACAATGACGACTAATAGGGAAACGGACAATGATCACAATGCCGAAGCGGGAATCGACGCCATCGATGTGAGCGCCCTTGACCGCGATGAGTACGGTTTTCCCGGTCCTTTGCGTGATCGTCTGGTTGAAGCGATTCTCGACGGGCGTAAAACCAGGACAACTTCATTGCTTGTCGAATACCAGCATGACCATGAGCCGCTGCCCCAGGTCGGGAAACTGGCTGTGGTGCTCGACTCCGACGACAAAGCGGTGTGCATCACCCGGTTGGAGGAAGTCACGGTCTGCAACATCCGCGATATCACCGATGAACATGCTCGCGGCGAAGGCGAAGGATGTGACGATGTTGCAGCATGGCGTAAGGCCCATGCACAGTTTTGGGAAAGCCCGGAATTTCGCCAGGAGATAGGAGACGATACGTTTGCGGTCGATGATGATACCGAAGTCGTTTGTGAACGCTTCCGCGTGATCAGACGGCTGTGAGCAGAAGGAAGACGTTTCGTGCCTTGCCACTCAAGGAAAGGAAGAAAGGGGACAGCCGATCAAGAGAGAGGATGTGCCGCCGTCTCAAGGATGAATCGGTGTAGGGGCTGCCGCCGCTGCCCAAGGCTCGCGATATGGTGGACGCCGGATTTAATGTAGAGCAGTGTCCACCGGATGGTCATCCCGCTACTCGTGCGTGAAAACGTGATGACGGAACGTTGCGATGGACGGAGTAGGAGTTCGGTTGTCGAGCGAGCCACGATTGCAGGAGGAGCCACGAGAGGGCGTTCCCGAGGTCACCGATACGATCGACGGGTTTCATGAGGCCTGCGACAGGTTGGCGGCGGGTAGTGGCTCGCTGGCTGCCGACGCCGAACGTGCCTCGGGCTATCGCTATGGCCACGAAGACTGGCTGGTGCAGTTCAAACGCACCGGTTCCGGCATCGTCCTGTTCGATCCGATGGCCCTCAATGAAGTGGGTGCGGACTGGGAAGAATTCAATCGTGCGGTCGGCGACGCCACATGGATCATCCATGACTCGTTGCAGGATCTTCCCGGTTTCACCGACCTGGGCATGAAAGTCCACGATCTTTTCGATACCGAAATCGCCGCAAGGCTGCTCGGCCTCAAACGGTTCGGCTTGGCTGCGGTCACTGCACACTATCTCGGTATCACACTGGCCAAGGAACATTCCGCAGCCGACTGGTCGTATCGTCCGCTGCCGCGCGACTGGCGCAATTACGCCGCTCTTGACGTCGAGCTTCTTATCGAACTCGAGCAGAGAATGCGAGACGACTTGAAAAAGGCCGGCAAAGCACAATGGGCCGATGAGGAATTCAGCCATGCCCTTGAGGAGGGAATCGGTCCTCAGCACAAGCACCCGGTGCCATGGATGCGCATCTCCCATTTCACCGTGCTCGGCCACGACAGGCGCGGTCAGGCCGTAGCCAAGGCACTCTGGGAGAAGCGCGACCAGCTTGCGCGTCAGCACGATATCGCGCCGACTCTGCTGCTAAGCGATGCCGCCATTATCGAGGCCGCCCAGAAGAAGCCGCACAATGCCCGCCAGTTCCGTGCCATCCGCAGCTTGAACGAGCGGGTGCGTATTCACATGGGCAATGAGCAGGACAAGATGTTCGAGCGCTACGCTCCGATTCAGCGTTCCATCAAGCCCAGCGTGTGGAAAGATACCATCCAGGATGCTCTGAAATTGAAGCCGAAGGACTGGCCGGAGCCGCCCACGCCGTCCCAGGAGCCGCAGGCCAATGCGCCGCGTTCCATGAAATACTGGTCTGCGCATCAGCCGGAACGGTTCGCTCGTCTCAAGAGGGTGCGTGCGGTCATCGCCCAGATCGCCCAGGATACCAGGACCCCGCACGACGTGGTCATCAAGCCGCAGATCATCCGCAACCTATGCTGGCGTGACGATGCGGCCGAGCTCGATATTCCCGAATTTCTGCGTGAGCAAGGGGCGCGCGAATGGCAGATTGCGCTTATTTCCGAGTCCGTAAGTCGCGTTATCATATGAGGGTTGCCTAAAGGCAGAAGTAGTTGGAATAATCGTCAGGAGCACTAGCGTGAAAATCAGCGTGAGGAATCTCGAGCCCACCAAGGTGAAGCTCACCGTCACCGTCGACCCGGAAGAGTTCGACCCCTATCTTGATCAGGCCCGCAAGGAGATCGCCAAGCAGATCAGCGTCCCGGGCTTCCGCAAGGGCCATGTGCCCGGAAAGATCATCGACCAGCGCGTCGGTTTCGGCGCCGTCGCCGGTGAAGCCGTCAACAGTGCCGTCCCGGAGCTCTACTCCAAGGCCCTCGAGGAGAAGAAGATTCGCCCGATGGCCCAGCCCGAGCTCGATGTCAAGGAATTGCCGACCAGCGAGAAGGACGACACCAAGGTGAAGTTCATCGCCACCGTCGAGCGCCGCCCGGAAATCGAGCTGCCGAAGCTCGACGGCATGACCCTCGACGTTGCCAAGGCCGAGGTCACCGATGAGGACGTCGACAAGCGCCTCGACAACCTTCGTCAGCGTTTCGGCACCCTCGTGGGCGTCGATCGCCCGGCTAAGAAGGGTGATTTCGCCAATATCGACCTCACCGCCTCCATTGACGGCGAAGACGTCGATTCCCAGGAAGGCGTGAGCTATGAGCTCGGCAGCGGCAAGCTGCTCGACGGCATCGACGAAGCGCTCGACGGCCTGTCCGCAGGCGAGGAGACCACCTTCGAAGGTACGCTGGAAAGCGGCGACCATGAAGGCGAGAAGGCTCAGATCAAGGTCAAGGTCAATTCTGTCAAGACCGAAGAGCTGCCGGAGCTCGACGATGACTTCGCCCAGGAAGCCTCCGAGTTCGACACCCTTGACGAGCTCAAGGCCGACATCAAGAAGCAGTGCGAGCGTGACGGCGAAGGCAAGCAGGCCAACGAGGCTCGCGATGCGTTCCTCGACGCCCTGAAGAAGGACGTGGAGATCCCGCTGCCCAAGGGCGTTCGTGACGAGATGATCGAAGATCACTTGAAGCAGGTCACTGCCGATCCGAAGAAGGCTACCAAGGACCAGAAGAAGGAAGCCGAAGAGGCCACCGACAAGGAGCTCAAGGACCAGATCGTGCTCGATACCCTGGCCGAGCAGCTCGACGTCAAGGTCTCCCAGATGGATGTCACGAACTTCCTCGCCTCCATCGCCCAGCAGTACGGCATGGATCCGAGCGCTTTCATCAACGCGATCGTCCAGAACGGCCAGCTCGGCTCTGCCGTTCAGGAAGTCGGCCGTTCCAAGGGCCTCTTGGCCGGGATGCGCGCTGTCAAGTTCACCTGCGACGGCAAGGATCTCGATCTGACCCCGTTCCTTGGTGATGATGAAGTCGCCGAGGATGCCGAAGAGAACGAAAGCGTCGAGGCCGCGTCCGCCGCTGCAGCCGTAGCCGACGAGCTCAGCGACCACGACAAGGCCGAGTGAGTCTTTACCGTCTGATTTGACTGTCTGATGTGGGGTGTGGAAGAATTCTTCCACACCCCACATTTTCATATTTTCTTCAGATATGTTTTTACAAAGTTAAAGATAATCTCGTCATTTTATTGCTCTTGGTGACACCAAGAACCCCATTTTTTGAAGATTAGGTCTTGATTTGCTGATTAAAGGCCATCTTGGTGCACCAAGACGCTGGTTTTTTGAAGATTGCGACTCGATTCTTAATAAAAAGGGTAACTTGGTGGCACCAACATGATGAAATCTTGAGGAATTGTTTGTAATGACCGTTTAGGATGTCCCCGAGATGATGTTTGCTACCATTACGTCAGATTAATTTGCCTACTCAAGAATTGGATACGGGATTAAACCCGCAACAGAGGTGATGGTATTGGAGAGGAACGTCGATGAGAATGATTGACGGGCGTCGTCGTAAGATTTGGGCTTTAGCGACGGTTTTCCTGCTGGGCGGTGTCGTCGGCGTGAGCTCCGGGCTGCTCGGCGTCATGCTCAGTGGCGTCGAACGGCTGATGCTCGGATACGTCGAGAACCCTCTTGATCCAAGCCCTTATCAGGTTGTGCCGTGGCGGCGCGTCGCCTCGGTCGTGGCCGGATCTGTGTTCGCCGCATTCGTCTGGTGGCTGTTGCGCGCCAGGACCACCAAGGTGCCGTCGGTCAAGAAGGCCGTCGCGGGTGAGCGTATGCCGGCTTGGCAGACCACGGTGCATGTGCTGCTTCAGATTTTCATTGTCGGCGCCGGTTCGTCGGTCGGCCGCGAGGTGGCCCCACGCGAGTTCGGGGCGATGCTGGGTCAACGCTTCTCCGGTCTTTTTCATTTGGACGCAAAGGACCGGACGATGGTCGTGGGCTGTGCGGCCGCAGCCGGACTTGCCGGAGTCTATGATGCTCCGCTCGCCGGCGCGTTCTTTGCCATTGAGATTCTTTTGGCCGATGTCGGCATCGAGACCGTCGGCATGGCTCTGGGCACTTCGGTGGTTTCGGCCTATGTCGCCTCTTTGATTCGCGGACGTGACACGTTCTACGGCATGGCCGCGATGGGCAAGACTGTGGTGCCGACATGGACACTGTCTCTCTTTGCTGTGCTCGCCGGTGTGGTCTGCGGCTTTGCCGGAGCGATGTTTCGCAAGGGCTCGCAGTGGGCCGAAGGAAACAAACCCAAAGGTGCGGGCATTCTCTGGATGATGCCGTTGGCCGCTCTGGCGACGGGTGTCGTTGCGATATGGCTGCCGCAGATCATGGGCAACGGTCGCTCGGTGGCACAGTATGCTTTTGCCGCTGTGGCAGGCAAGGCCGGCAGTCTGATACCGGTTCTGCTGGCCTTGTTGGTCGCGAAAGCCGTGCTGACGCTGGGTACCATCCGTGCAGGTGCATCCGGTGGCGTCTTGCAACCTGGTATCTCTCTGGGCGCCACCCTCGGTGCGTTGCTTGGTTTCGCATGGATATTGATCAGTCCGCATGACACGATCACCGCATGCGCTCTCGTGGGGGCTACCGCGCTGTTGGCGGCGTCTCAACAGGCTCCGCTGATGGCGATGTGTCTGGTGATGGAGCTGACCCGTGCGCCGATGGCGTTTTTCGTGCCGGTGGGTATCGGCGTCGCGGTCTCGGCATTGGTTTCCAAGACCTTCCTGGACGCCCTGAAACACCGTGTTTCCAGCGCTGAGCGCAAAACGAGAAGAAGTGTCGTATAAGTGCGGGTAATATCGTTAACGGTAATAAACACGTGAATATCAAGGAGATACGGTGGCAGGATTGCTGACATCAATGCCGTCGATGGATGAGGGGGATTCGGCCCCCGCCATGACGGATCCGATTTTCAATAGGTTGCTCAAGGAACGCATCATCTGGCTTGGCGACGAGGTCAAGGATTCCAATGCCAACGTCATTTGCGCACAGATGCTGATGCTTGCGGCCGAGGATCCGAAGAAGGATATCTGGCTCTACATCAACTCGCCCGGCGGCTCGGTCACCGCGGGCATGGCCATCTACGACACCATGCAGTTGATTGAACCCGACGTGGCCACCGTGGCCGTCGGCATGGCGGCTTCCATGGCCCAGTTCCTGCTTTCCAGCGGTACTAAAGGCAAGCGTTTCGCTACCAGCCATACGCGTATCCTGATGCATCAGCCTTCGGGTGGTATCGGCGGCACGGCCACCGACGTACGCATCAACGCCGAGCTGATCATGGATATGAAGAAGACCATGTCGCAGCTCACCGCCGACCAGACCGGCCATACGCTGGAAGAGATCTACCGCGATAATGAATACGACCACTGGTTCACCGCCCAGCAGGCGTTGGATTACGGATTCTTCGACAAGATCGTGACCACGCCGGGCAGCATGCGTACGGCGAAGGCAGGGGAGTGAACAATATGGCAAGTGAAGAAGCGAAGTTCGTGGCTCGTGCCGAGCGACTCGCCGGCCCTCGTGGTGTGGCCGGGTTTGCCCCGCAGAACCGTTATGTGATGCCGCAGTTCAGCGAGAAGACGCCGTATGGCATGAAGACTCAGGACGCGTACAGCCGTCTTTTTGAGGATCGCATCATCTTCATGGGCGTGCAGGTCGACGACACCTCGGCCGATGACATCATGGCACAGCTGCTCGTTCTGGAAAGCCAGGATCCGAACCGCGACGTGATGATGTACATCAATTCGCCCGGTGGTTCGATGACCGCGATGACGGCCATCTACGACACTATGCAATACATTAAGCCGGACGTGCAGACCGTCTGCCTCGGGCAGGCCGCGTCCGCCGCAGCCGTCATTCTTGCCGCCGGCACCAAGGGCAAGCGCCTGATGCTGCCCAACGCGCGTGTGCTCATTCATCAGCCTGCCATCGATCAGGGCGCCGGCAAGGCCACCGAGATCGAGATTCAGGCCAAGGAGATGCTGCGTATGCGTGAATGGCTTGAGAACACGCTGGCCAAACACACCGGCCAGTCCGCCGAGCGCATCCGCAAAGACATCGAGGTCGATACCTTCTTGACGGCACCGGAGGCCAAGGAATACGGCATGGTCGACGAGGTGCTCACCAATCGTAAGTAGCGCCATGGTGCGATTCGTCGTGTAGGTTGACGTAAAAACAGGAACGGTACCCCTTGCGTTCGCGCGTGAGGGGTATCGTCGTAACTGGTATCGCTGCCGTTGAAGAGAGCGGTGGCAGACGGCTCTGCATCTGGATAAAGCCGAATGAAGCGTGCGTGACGCGGTAAGGAGAAGGCATGGGCGACGTAGTGGATTACAACGACTCCGTCCCGCGCTGCGGATTCTGTGGCAAAAGCGAGCGACAGGTACGTAAGCTCGTCACCGGTCAGGGCGCGGCGATCTGCGACGAGTGCATCGCCCAATGTGTCGAGCTCATCAACGACGACAACGACCAGGACGTCAAGATCAACGCGCTGAACCTTCCCAAGCCCTCCGAGATCTATGCCTATCTCGACCAGTACGTGGTCGGCCAGCCGCAGGCCAAGCGCACCCTTTCCGTGGCCGTCTACAACCATTACAAACGTGTCAACATGGAGATGGGCGAGGGCGCTCATGGTTCCGGGGCCGGCATGGGTATGGCCGCTGCCGCATCGGGCGCGTCACGGAAATCCGGAGCCGCCGGAGCCGCCAAGGCAAGTGCCGACAGACGTTCCGGCAAGCAGGGGGCCGATTCGCTTGCGGACGTGCAGGTGGCCAAATCCAATATCCTTCTGCTCGGGCCGACCGGTGTCGGCAAAACCTACCTGGCTCAGACGCTTGCACGGGTGATGAACGTACCGTTCGTCATCGTCGATGCCACCACCCTGACCGAGGCCGGCTATATCGGCGATGACGTGGAAAGCGTGCTGCAGCGTCTGTTGCAGGCCGCCGACGGCGATGTGGACCGCGCCCAGCACGGCATCGTCTATATCGACGAAATTGACAAGATCGCCCGCAAAAGCGGCGAAAACGCCTCGCTCACCCGCGACGTGAGCGGTGAAGGCGTGCAGCAGGCGTTGCTCAAGATTTTGGAAGGCACTATCGCCTCGGTGCCGTTGGAAGGCGAGGGCACGCGCAAGCACCGCGACCAGAACACCGTCAAGATGGACACGCGCGACATTCTCTTCATCTGCGGCGGCGCGTTCGTCGGTCTCGACGCCATCGTGCGCAAGAGGCTCGGGGCGCGTGAAAGCGGATTCACCGCGACCTTCGACGAGAGGGACGAAAGCAGGGCGGATCTGTTGCGGCAGGTCGACGCGGACGATCTGGGTGATTTCGGTCTGTTGCCGGAATTCATCGGGCGTCTGCCGGTGGTCAGCGTGCTCGACGAACTCACCGAGCAGAACCTGCGTGACATTCTCGTGCGTCCGGCCAATGCCTTGATCAAGCAGTACCGCAAGCTCTTCGCCGTCGACGGCGTCAGGCTGACGTTTACTGACCAGGCCGTTGCCGCCATCGCGGCCAAGGCCATCAGGGAAGGAACCGGCGCCCGCGGACTGCGTTCGATCATCGAGAAGACGTTGGAGGAGACGATGTTCCAGCTGCCGGAGATGAACGATGTGGAACAGGTCATCGTCGACGAGACGGCGGTCAGTGGTGAGGACGTGCCGAAGATGGTGGCCGCGGACGATGGCAAGCGTGAGCGTTTGCGTCTGGGCAAGATTCGGGCGCTTGGGTAGTGCCGTGCCGTCTCGTCGTGGCTTACGTCGCTTGAACGGATGGCAGGCATCGCTCCGGCGATGACGAACGACTTTGACGCGACACGCCATACTTGCGCGAATCGGCAACCTACGTTATATTAGATGAGTTGTCAAAAACAAGGTTCTTGACACTGCGCACGTAGCCCAATGGATTAGAGCAGCTGACTACGGATCAGCAGGTTACAGGTTCGAATCCTGCCGTGCGCACAGATTACATCCGCGGAATCGAAAGGTTCTGCGGATTTTTTGTTTTCAGAGCAGATGCTGCGAATCAGTGGGAAAGCTGCAGTTGAGCCCTGTAATGATGTTTTCTCCTCAGCGAGGGTGTAAGACTACGAAACGACAATGATAACTATTGGACATAGTCGTTGAATATGGCTGATCTACATGCTTTCCGGTATCCTTGAAAGCACGAAGACGTGTGCTGTGAGCGAAGGATGGACGAGAATGAACGAGGATGTGTCGGCTGCGGCTTATACTTCGGCTTTTGTTGGCGATACAACGCCGGTGGCGGTGTCGATACGGGGGCTGACGAAACGCTTCGGCGACAAAACCGCCGTCAACAACCTTTCGCTGGATATTCCCGTCGGTTCGTTTTACGGGTTGGTCGGACCCAACGGGGCGGGCAAGACTACAACGCTCAACATGGTCACCGGGCTTCTGGTGCCCGACGGCGGCGCGATCAGTGTGCTCGGGGCCGACGTGTGGAGCGATGTCAACCGTGCCAAACGTTCCATCGGTGTGATGCCGCAGGCTGACCAGATCTTCAATCGGCTTACCGGCCGGCAACTTCTGGTCTATTCGGGCATGTTGCGGGGAATGAAGCGTGCCGAAGTCGCCAAGCGTGCCGACGACCTGCTGCGTGCCTTTGACTTGGCCGAAGCGGGGGACAAGATGGTTTCGGATTATTCGGCCGGCATGACCAAGAAGATCTGCCTCGGGACGGCGATGATTGCCAGCCCACGAATCCTCGTGCTCGACGAGCCGTTCGAATCCGTCGATCCCGTTTCCAGCGCGAATCTGAAGGACGTGTTGGCCGAATACGCAGCCACAGGCGGCACGGTCATCATCTCCTCGCACGTCATGGCGCTGGTCGAGAAGATGTGCACGCACGTCGCCGTCATCGACCATGGGCGGGTTCGAGCGGCTGGTACGGTTGCGCAGGTCGCGGCTGGGGAAGATCTCGAAGACCGATTCCTCGACTTGGTTGGCGGGCGCCATAGCGCTGCGCATCTCGATTGGCTCAACGGCGGCGGCAATGGTGCTGCGGCCAATTCGGCTGGTAGGTTTGGTCCGACCAAACCTACCGGTATGAATAATGCTGGCACCTCGTCTAGTTTTAATCCAATAAGTCCTAAGCCGGTGGGTTCTCCCAACCCGGTCGGTCTCAACCCGGTGATTCCTAACCCGGGCAGTCCCCGCCCAGCCGGTCTCAACCCGGTGAGTTCTCTCAACCCGGTCGGTCTTAACCCAGCCGCTTCCGGTACGGTCGATTCCAACCCGGAGGCGTGAACGATGGCTGAAATTGCAACCATAGTGCGTCTGAAGTGGGCGTTGATGTGGGCGACGATGCGCAAATCGGTCTGGCAGGCGGTGAATTTCGCCTTGACTATCTTCATCGGTCTGGCGGTTATCGTCGGTGTCGGCTCCTTTGCCTGGGTGTTCGGCCCTGATCCGCATATGCCGAACGGTGTCGCTCAAGTTGACGGGATGCGTTTCGGCATGGTGCTTTTGGGCACTGTCCTGACCCTTCTGGTGCTGATGGTTCAGATGATGCTGGTTGGGGGCGGAGCCGCGATGAGCGCCAAACGTTTCGCACTGTTCGGTATCGAAGACAAAACGTTGCAGACCGGCCTTATCGCCGCCAGCCTTGCCGGAATCCCGGCGATTGTGGGCATGATTTCGCTTATCGAATGGGCGATGGCCTACCGCAGGCTCGGCGCGGGAGTGGTCGTAGCGGCGGTCGTGGCAGCTCCTCTGGCCATCCTCACCATCTGCATGCTCGGCCGTATGGTCAATTCGCTGCTCGACACCTTGGTACGCACCAAACACGGCCAAACGGTGCTCTATATTGTCGTATTCCTGATTTTCCTGGCGATTATGGAGATACCCGCGATGCTCGGCGGCGCAGTGAGCGGAAGCCTGCTGGAGGACGGAAGCGCTAAAATCGTCGCTGCTTCCGATACGCAGATTGCCGGGGCGATGAGCTCGATATCCGGCGTGGTAATGGCTCTTTCCTTCACACCTCTGGCTGCGGCCTTTGCTCTGCCGCTCGATGTGGCGAGCGGATCCTGGGGCGCTTTGCTCATTCGTTTGCTGGTGCTTGTGGTGACGTGGGTGCTCTGCTTCGCCATCGGCCTGTGGTGCCTTAAATGCGAGCGGCTGATGGCCGGCAGCGAGGAGAACCATGCCGCCAAGGTCAAGGGTATCGGGGCGTTCGGCTGGATGCCGGATTCGCCGTCGGGAGCCGTGTCGGCGCGTCTGGTCACGTATTTCAAGCATGACCCCCGTCAGTTCATGTTCCTGCTCATGCCGCTGCTCTTTGCCGTCATCATGTTGCTGGCTGCCCGCGGAGAGGCTCTTGCCGCCTTCCCTGCGCTTATCCTGGCCGGACTGTTCATGAATTTCGTGGAAAGCAATGGCCTCGCCTACGACGGCCAAGGCTTCACCATGCAGGTGTTGGCAGGGCTCAAGGGCCGCGACGACAGACGTGGCCGGGTGCGTGTGTATGCGGTCTTTTCGCTGGTTTATCTGGCTGTGATTGCGCTGGTTTTGATGATTTTCACCGGAGCGTGGCGGAGGGCGGAAGGCTGGCAGCAGTTGTTCGTTTTCTTTGGACTCGGTGTCGCGTTTGCCTTCGCGGGTCTCGGGGTCGCCGAGGTGATGTCGTGCATGGCGATCTATCCGGTGCCTTCAATCGAAAAGCCGTTCTCTACGCCGCAGGGCCGTGCGCTGGCGCAATTCGTGATGCCCCTGCTGTATATGCTATCGGTGGTTGTGTTGGTGCTGCCCAGCGGCCTGGTGGCATTGCTCCCGTTTGCAGATGGCTGGCCCTTCTGGATTCTGGGCGTTTCCGCCATCGCCGACGGGGTGGTGGTGCTGATGATCGGCACGTGGCTGGGTGGCAGGGTGCTTGACAAACGCCAGCTGAAAGTATTGGCCACACTCGATGACATGGCTTCCTTGCAGCAGTAGTTCCGGCATTTTGACAGCCGACTATATAACGAACCGTCCAGCTGGGCGAGCAGTCGGACGGTTCGTTGCAGTGGGTGAGGCCAATCAACAATCAGCGTGAAACACCGATATTCCCATGGTTGGAACCGAGGTTTTCAACGTCACCTGTTCTGACAGGCGTTGAAGCGGAATTCCCTTTGGTATCCGGCTCGAAATAGGCGCTGGCCTTGATGTCCCCGGACTTGCCGGAATCGTCCTTGCCGTTCTCGCCGATGGCGGGGCAGGTTTTCTGCGCCCCGTTGACCACATCGACGCGGCATTGGAAGTTGGCCTTGGCCTCTTCTTCCCACTGGTCATCCATTTTGGCGATGTCGTCGTTGGCCGCATCGACCTTGCTCTTGAGCTTCTGCTTCGACGCCTGTGACGCCTCGCCGCCACCGTTGCGATAATAGGCGCAGCCGGAATTGCCGCAGAACGGCGTCTGGCCTTGGTTGGTTCCGATCCAGATGGGGATGATGCGGTCCTTTGACTGGTCCGTCGGATCGGCCATGGTCGTCACGTTGGAGGGAGCGACGTCGTTGAGCGCGGAATTCTTTTGCGCGATGATGAGTATCTCCTGCACGCTCGGCGATTCCTCGTTGTATTGGTAGGCGCCTCCCTGCACCAGTTGGGCCTCGGTGGACGGGATGTCACCATAGCTCATGCACTGGCTTTCATATCCCCCGCATTCCTGCAACGTATACGGAGGGGTGGTGCCGGCAAACGCGTTTTGCGGGGTGAGCTGGCCGTTGGTGATGGTCATCCACGCGCCGCCCGGATTAGTCCAGGTGCCGTTGAGGCTGGAATAATCGCCGCGTTTGATTTGTATCATATCGATGCCGCTGTTGGCGGCCTCTTGGTCGTTCGCCTTCTTCTGTTTTTCGGCGGCGGTCACTTCGCGTTCGATCGGCTTGAGGACGTCATCGGCGTCGGCTTTGGAATCGACCAGTTTTTTGGCGATATTACTCATGTCTTTTGAGCTGTTGCTGACTTTGCTGGCAAGGTCGTTCAAGGATTGTGTGGCCTGCTTCAGGTCTCTGGTGGAAGCGCTGGACGTATCGGCGATGGTATCGTTTGCCTTGATTGTGGACAGCTTTTTGGAGGCTTCCAGCTTCTTCTGGTAGTCGCCCAGCAGGTCGGGATTCTTGACCTGACCTTTATGAATGTCTTTGGTGTCGCTGTTCGCCTGCTTGATGGCGGCCTTCAGATCCGATTTGACATCGGCAAGATGATTGACGGCCTTGCCGTACTGTGAGACCGCGGCATCGTGGGAATTCGAGGAATAATAATAGAAACCGCCTGCACCGGCGGCTGCCAGCACGACCACTATGGCTGCGATGATGACGATCATGGTGGTTCTGCTTTTGTGGGGTTTGGCAGGCATCGCACCGCCGTTTTGCTGGGGCTGCATGCCACCGGGCAGCGGGACATTGACCGGGATGGGCGGGATGCTGCTGGTCGGTGCGTTGTATATCCCGTTATTGGCCTGCGGCGGGTATGCCGCATTCGCGCCAGGCTGGTTCCAAGGCTGATTACCACTCATTTGGCGTCCCTTCCTGCTTCAATGACAGTATTGAAGGCTTCTCCTGCTTAGGACAATAGCATATGGTGGGAATCATATTTGTCTTGCGTTCTGGAGAGATTGAAGCGGGATTCGGCAATAAGGGACGGCAGGCATCATGATGACGAATGAAACGGGAAAATCTTACGGCATTGACGGCGGCACTACGGGCGGCGACACTGACGACAGCGGTCTGATCGGGACTCAACGCGGTGTGGCACAGACGGCTGATCGGATAGAAGACGTGCGCTCATGGGAGACGCATCGTAGCGGCTCGGTGCTGATGCGCGGGTCGATGATTCCCGCCCAGACCCCGGACCAGGCCTTGCTTGCATTTCCCGGCGAAGAAAGCGGCAATGCCGATACGGACGGCAACGCTTCTGCGGCTGAAGACGATGCAGCCTTGTCGGGGCGGTCGGCCGGGAATGCTGCAAAAGCTGCGGAAAATGCGACAAAATCCCGCGACGGCAAGGATTGGCGACATGGCGACCCTTGGCGCGTGCTGCGCATCCAATCGGAATTCGTTGAGGGCTTCGACGCGCTTGCCGATCTGGGCAGGGCATTGTGCGTGTTCGGTTCGGCACGCGTCAAAGAGAACGAGCCGGAATACCGTCAGGCCATGCGCATGGGCGAACTGGCGGCGCAAAGCGGCATCGCGGTCATTACCGGCGGCGGGCCGGGCATCATGGAGGCCGCGAATCGAGGGGCCGCCGAGGCCGGTGGTGTTTCGGTCGGGCTCGGCATCGAACTGCCGCACGAAGAAGGGCTCAACCAGTGGGTGAACCTCGGAATGGACTTCCGCTATTTCTTCGTACGCAAGATGATGTTCGTCAAGTACTCGTCGGCGTTGATCGTCTGCCCTGGCGGATTCGGGACTTTGGATGAGATGTTCGAGATTCTGACGCTGGTGCAGACTGGCAAGACCTCACCCAAGCCGGTGGTGCTTTTCGACACGCAGTATTGGAAGGGACTGTTCGATTGGGTTCGGGGCCCGATGCTCGATCGCGGGCTCATTTCAGAAGACGATCTGAACAAGGTCCAGTTCACCGATGACCCCGAAGAGGCGGTGCGGCTGGCGATCGGCGGTATGACGAAGTAGGCGGAATCCTTTTAGCGTTTTACGGCAATCAGCATGCCGGTTCCCGTCGGTGTGAGCGTTTGTTCGAAACGGTCGTCGTCTTCGACTTTGCTCAGCAGCGTGCGCATGGCGTTCGGCTTGTCGCCATCGGGGTAGGCAAGGCCGGACATGTCCGTGAAGATGATACGGCCCCCGGTTTTCAACAGGTTCGCCGCTTCGACGAATGAGGGCTCATAGTTGGAGGCCACACCGGAGACGACGATGAGATCGTAGGTTCCGGCGTTGAGGCGAGGCAGGAACACTGCCGGAGAAGTGTTGACGGCGCGAAGGGTGGTGCGGTTTTCGGCAGCGTCCGAGATGTCGTCGAACAGGCTGCGGATCATCGTGATGCCGCGGGCGGAGGAGTCGACGGCCGTCAGTTGTCCGGCACCGCCCAGTCCTTCCACCAGCTGTAGGGCCTCGACGATCGAACCGGTGCCGACGCTGATGATGGAGGTCGCGTTGAGCGACCGGGTGATGAAACGCAGCAGATCGGCCTGTGCGGCGGAACCTTGTGGGAGCTTGGCTGTTTCAGCGTCGGCGCGGGCCTTGCGCAGCACGTCGTTTTCCTCTTCCAGCGCATGGGTTTCCGCGAATTGCCAAACCTTGGCCATGTTGGTGTATGTTGTCTTGTTCATCTTCCGTCCTGCAATTCTGCTGTCCAAAGCGCCTATAGCGTCATCGATTACCGGTTTTATGATACGGCCAGCAATCGCCAAAGCGGAATCCCGGTGAGACGGGAAGGGGATGGGTTATCGGTTCTGCCGGCTTTTGACACGTTCGGTGAGTTGCCACATCTCTTCGCCGACGTCGATGCCGCGAGGGCATTCACGGCTGCAGGCACGCACGGATTGGCAGGCGGTGATGCCGTCGGCGGTGGCGATGGCATCGAGACGTTGGTCGGTCGCGTTGTCTCGTGAATCGTTGATGAATCGGGAGTCGGCGATCAGTGCCGCGGGGCCGATGAACGCCTCGCCGCCGGCGTAGACCGGGCAGCTGCCTTCGCATATCCCGCAGGATATGCAGTTGCTCAATAGTTCATAACGCTTGAGTTCTTCGGGCTTTTGCAGGTATTCGAACATGTCGATCTGGCCGTCTGTGGTGGTGGCCAGCTTGCCGTCGGCTTTCAAGTACGGTTCGAGTTTCCTGATTTGGTTCATCATCTGGTCGATGTCGACGATGAGATCGCGTAGCACAGGGAATCCGGGCAACGGGGCGATTTCGATGAGAGCCGGGTTCGGGGCAGCGTTCTCGTTTTCTGTGGAACTGTTCAAAGCGTCGGGGTTGCGTGAATCGCCTGCATTGAGACTCGCTCGTGGCTGGTCGTCCTCGTCGGAAGTCTGCTCAGGAGTCTGCTCGGAAGCGTTGTGACCGATGGTATCTCTGGCGGTTTGTTGCGTGGTTCCGGTCGGGCGGAACCCGTCGACCGCCGTATTGTTCGTTGCAGGCTGGTTGGATTGCGGTTTGGCATAGTCCTCGACCTTGGCGGTGCAGAGCAATGTCGGCGTGCCGTTGATGGATACCGCATCGGAACCGCAGATGCCGTGGCCGCACGAATAGCGGAAGGCCAGTGTCGGATCGATGGTGCGTTTGATGTCGAGCAGGCAATCAAGTACGGTCTGCCCAGGCTGTGCCTCGAAGTCGTAATCCTGGCTGAAATGTTTGCCGCGAATGCGACGGCGTGACGGGGATGAACCGAATGGACTGCCTGTACGGGCTTTGCCGCCGAAAGGACTGGAGGAGTGGCGCCGGGCGTGCCCTCGTTCTGGCATCGGCGTGAATCGTTGGATTCGAATGGTCACATTCATGCCATGCATTGCATCTTCACTCATTGCTATTGCCTTCGTTATGTGCTTCCCTGTCAGTCTGCCACGAACCGTGGCCTGTATGGTGCCTGCTCGTTGAGGGGCTGTCGATTGGTTCTGACTCTATTAGTATGCGCGTGATTTCGGCGGCATATCAACGATATGTACCGGCTGCCAGCTGACTGTTCCGTCGGCGGCGGCCATGGAATGCGTCAGGAAATGCTCGTCATCGCGTTTCGGAAAATCGGTACGGGCGAACGCTCCGCGCGACTCACGCCTTTCGACCGAGGCGTTGAGCATCGCCTGGGCCAGTTCGATGAGATTGCGGACCTCCCATATCGCTGTGAGTTCCTGGTTGAAGGCCGTGGTCTGCGAATGGGTGTGCAGGCTTTTGGCCCGGGGAAGCAGCTTTTCGTTGATGGTCTGCTGCGCTTTGGCGATACTGTCGGCATCGCATCGTACGGCGAGTGCATGTTCCATCGTCGTGCCGAGATCGGCCAGCAGCTGGTAGGGGTTGTCCCTGCCGGCACCAGATACGTCATCATGACTGTTGGTCGCGGCAGATGAAGGGGTTTCGTCGCTGGCTTGCCGCGCACATACAGCCGCGTCTTCGACTTTTCCGGCGGTTTCTGCAGGAGAATTGTCATCGCTGGACGATGCCAACAAGGTCTTGATCGTGGCTTGCCGCTTGTCTGCTGCTGCCTGTGCGGCATCCCGGTTTTTGTTGTCATAGGATTGATTGTCGCTGCTCCCAGCGTCGCCCTGCTCGCCACTGATGGAACGGGCGATGGATTCGCCGGCGCGGGTACCGAAGAGACAGGCGTCGAGCAGACTGTTGCCGCCCAGTCGGTTCGCGCCATGCACGCTGACGCAGGAGCATTCGCCGGCCGCGTAGAGCCCGCGCACGATCTGACGGTTGCCGTCCTGCCAACGATAGACCTCGCCGTCGGTGGTGATGGGGATGCCGCCCATAGTGTAATGCGCGGTGGGTTTGACGGGTACCCAATCCTTGCTCGGGTCAAGGCCTGCGTAATCGCGGATGGTCTCAATCACCTGCGGAAGGACCTCCAGCATATGAGCCTTGTCAATGCCGGTCATATCGAGCCACACACAGTCCTTGGGTCCGTTCGGCTCCTTGGGGTCGGCCACGCCGCGTCCGGCGTCGACTTCGGCCATGATGGAACGGCTGACCACGTCGCGCGCCGCCAAATCCTTGTGTTCCGGGGCATACCGGGCCATGAATGCCTCGCCGTCGGCGTTGCGAAGGATGCCTCCCTCGCCTCGTGAGGCTTCGGAAAGAAGGATGCCGGTGTGCGCCAGTCCGGTGGGGTGGAACTGCACGAACTCGCAATCCTCGAGTTGCAGCCCGGCCTTGAGCGCCAACGCCATGCCGTCGCCGGTCAGATCCCAGGAGTTCGAGGTTGTGTGGAACAGCCGTCCGGCGCCGCCGGTCGCCATCAGGATGTTACGGGAGGCGATGGCATGGGTCTTGCCGGTGTGGGTGTCGAATGCGACCACGCCGCAAGCCCTGTCGCGTCTGTCGTTCAAGACCAGGTCGGTGACGTACCATTCCTCCGCGAACTGCACTCCTGCGCCGATGCACTGCTGCCACAGGGCGTAGAGAATTTGGTGGCCGATGCGGTCGGCCGCATACGCCGCGCGCCTCACGGGCGCCTTGCCGTAGTTTTTGGTGTGCCCGCCGAATTTGCGTTGGGCGATATGCCCGTCCGCCGTGCGCGAGAACGCCACGCCGCTGCGTTCAAGATTGACGACCGTCTGCGGAGCGTATTGCGCCAGTATCTTTGCCGCGTCCTGGTCGACCAGCCAATCGCCGCCCTTGACGGTGTCGTAATAATGCCAATGCCAGTCATCGTGTTCGACATTGCCGAGGCTGGCCGCGATGCCGCCTTCAGCTGAACCGGTATGCGAGCGAAGGGCCTGCAGTTTCGAGATCACCAGAAGTTTCGGGCGACGGCCTTCGGCGCTCATCTCCTTGATTTTCTCGGTTCTTAAGATTCCCAGTGCCGCAGACAATCCGGCCGCCCCCGCACCGATGATCACCGCGTCGTATATGTCTTCAACTTGCTCTGGACTCATACCCCCGATTATGGCACAAGGCCAGCAAGAGCGTATGCAGGAACGTGGTAGGTGAGCTCTTCCCGTTGTTGGGTGGGCGTTTGTACCATGGGGGATATGAGTGGAGCATTCAATGCACGTGTCTACGATGTCGTCCGGAAAATTCCCGAAGGCAAGGTGGCCACGTACGGCCAGGTGGCGGCGCTCGCGGGCAATCCGCGCAACGCGAGGTTTGTGGGTTACGCGCTGCATTGCAACCCTGAGCCTGGCGTGATTCCGTGCCACCGCGTCGTTTTCCGTGACGGTTCGTTGGCCCCGGGATTTGCGTTCGGCGGCCCCGACCGCCAGCGGGCGTTGCTTGAGGATGAAGGCGTGTCATTTCTGCCTCCCGCGCCCAAGCATGAAAACGCCGGTGAAGAGGGTTGGGTGGTCGATCTCAAGCGTTGCCAATGGCAATGCTGAAGCGGCCGATCCCATGCTGTTGGGTTTGGGCTTCATACTGGTTCCTTCGTGGTTGTTGCGAGGTGGCAGCCATCTCGGCACTATTCGTGTCGAGATCGGTTCGTAGCTGGTTGTAGCTTTCAAGTTGGTTGCTCTATCCGCTGGGCTGAGGCGATGAACAACTATCTTGGTGATGTCCATATCGTGGTCGGCTCGTCGTGGCTTTGAGCTGTTTGCGTTTTCCAATAGATGCCCTGGACTGATAATTAGCAGCGGATTGTTTATCAGATTATGCTGACGACGATTGGTCATGAGCTATGGGCCTTGTTGCGTTTGCCGGAGATAATGCGGACAGTGCCGGATTGAAGCCGGACGATGCCGTACAGTTCCATCTCCCCGAGTGCGCTTTCCAGTTTGCCGATATCCCATTGCCGGGTCTGTGTCGTGGGCCGGTTCGCACGGTTTTGTGTGGTTGACCGGCTTTTGCCTGTAGGTCGGGGAGTATTGAGCGTCGCCAGAATGGCCTCGTGCGTGGCCGCCACGCCTTGCCTGCTGCAACGCCGTATGGCTGTCAGCACTTCCTGTTGCACGGCGGTGGGTTCGGACGCCTTCGATGATGAATCCGTGACGGTGCCGTTCGACGTGGCGTTTCCCGTTGTGTCGTTTCCCTTAGAAAGTTGCGAGATATCGGTGGTGCCTGGCAAGGGGGCTGATGCAATAAGCGGTGTTGTGTCGCTATCGCGATGGTGGAGTGGACGTTGGGGTTTGCAGCTGTATTCATCGCTTTCCTCCATAGGGTCGGTGGGCGGATTTGTCGTCGTTGATGTCGATGGGTTGTCTGTGATTTCAATGTTCGGCGAAGATGACTGGTCGCTGAGAGGCGTTGTTTGTGGAGCGTGGCCTTCGTGGCAGATGTCTTCGATGGCATTGACCGAGGTGAGGATGATGGCCCGCTGATCGCGGATCAGCCAATTGCATCCCGTATTGCCGGGGATGTTGATATTGCCCGGAGCCGCATAGACCTGGCGTCCCAATTCCGCTGCCCAATTGGCCGTATTCAATGCTCCCGATCGGCTGCGCGCCTGCGCGACGACGACGGAGGAGGCCAGGGCCGCGATGATGCGGTTGCGCAAAAGGAACCGTCTCGCCTCAGGGATGGTGTCTGGGCAAAGCTCACTGACGAGTGCGCCGCCGTTGGCTTTGATACGCTCGAACAAGGGCTGGTTGCGTTCGGGGCCGATATGGTTGAGTCCTCCGGCGAACACCGCTACGGTCCGTCCGCTTTGCTCTTCGCCGATGCCGCTCATGGTGTCGAGTGCGCCCCAATGTGCTGCGGCATCGATGCCGAACGCCCCTCCGGAAACCACGAGATGCCCTTGCTCCGCGGCTTTTTTGGCCACGGTTTTGGCCACGTATCGTCCGTAATCGTCGGCGCCTCGTGAGCCGACGACGGCCAACGGTTGCGGGCAGCTCGTCAACGCCGCCGGGTCGCCGATGCCCCATAGGCACAACGGTGAGGCCCAGTCTTTTCTGATGGAGAGGTCATCGAGCTGAGTCGGCCAGAAGGGGCTGGCCGGTCCGATGATCCATTGCGATCCGGTCGCCGTGAAGTAGTCTTTGAGTTCTTTTTCGTCGCCTGAAGGCAGTTGGCGCAGCCGTTCTCGCCACCGTTCCAGTCCGTGATGGAACGAGGCCATGCCTCGCGCGTTGACTTTTCTGCCCCATTTGGCCGTTCCTGCGGCGAAAACCTCGTCGAGCCGGTTGCGGTTGGCCGTGCCTCCTTGTTCGTCGGCGATCAGGCGTAAAGCGGTGGTGGCGTCGCCGGCACCTTTGATGGTGGCAAAGAGCAGGGCGTCGGCGCTGTCGATGCAGAAGGTCAGGATGGCCCGTGCCAAGGTGTCGTCATCGATGGACGGTAGCCGAGTCGTGGAGGATGCCAATGCGGTGTCGTTCATTATGACTCCTTCGTTCGTAGGGCGATACCCTGCATCATCTCTTCGCGGCCTGGTGTCGTTTTGCCGCCCAGGTCTGCGAGAGTCCATGCCAATCTCAGCGTTCGGTCGGCTCCGCGCAGGCTCAGCCGTTCGTTTTTCAACGCTTGGTCGATGAGGACGAGAGCGGCCTTCGAGGTGTTCGCACGCAGCCATGTTCCGGAGGCCTGCGCGTTGCAGGTCCAGTGATAGGCGGCGAAGCGCTCCTGTGCGGCGCGTCGGGCGTCGGTGACCTTGTGCCGCATCTGTTCGCTGGTGGTCTGCGGCTGCGAGCTTTGTGCCATCAGGTGTTCCACCGGAGGCACTTCGACTTGGATGTCGATGCGGTCGAGGATGGGCCCGGAAAGTCTGGAAAAATAGCGGATACGGTCCTTTTCCTTGCAGGTGCAGCGCGAGCCGTCACCATACCCATAACCGCACGGGCAAGGGTTGGCGGCCATGATGAGCTGGAAATTGGCGGGGTAGTAGGTCGTTCCTTTGGAACGTGAAAGCGCCACGTATCCGCTTTCCAGAGGCTCGCGCAGGGTCTGCAGCGAACGAGGGGAGAATTCCGGCGCCTCATCCATGAACAGCACTCCGCGATGAGCCCGAGTGATGGCTCCCGGGGTGGCGATGCCGGATCCGCCGCCGACCAGCGACGCCGTGGAAGCGGTGTGATGCGGGGCTTCGAACGGCGGCACATCGCTGATGCCATAATTCGGCAGGGTTCCGCACAACGAACGTATCGATGCCACTTCAAGCTGTTCCTGCTCGTTGAGCGGACACATGATGCCCGGCATACGTGAGGCGAGCATGGTCTTGCCTGAGCCGGGTGGCCCGGTCATCAGCAGATGATGACCGCCGGCGGCGGCCACTTCAAGTGCCCATTTCGTGCGTTCCTGCCCTATGACTTCGGCCATGTCGCCGACGGGCGGAGTGAGGCTCGATTCATCCTCGTTGGCTGTTTGACCGGCGGGGATGCTGGTTTCGCAGATTCGGTATTTCGCCTCGCCCCCCATCAGTTCAATGAGCTCGCCTAGATGGCGAATGCCGGTCACGTCGAGTCCTTCGACCAGTTCGGCTTCCTCGACATTGCGCTGCGGCACGATGATCTGGTCGATGCCGTGGTCCCGGGCGTAAAGGGCGATTGGCAGAACACCTTTGACCGGGAGCACCGAACCGTCGAGATTGAGTTCGCCGAGCACTATGGTGTCCGCCAGGCAATCGTGGGGAATGACGCCGGCCGCACTCAGCACGGAAACGGCGATGGCCGTGTCGTGCGACGAGCCGCGTTTGGGTAGGGAGGCCGGTGAGAGGTTGACCGTCACCCGGGTCTCGGGCCAACTGAATCCGCTGGCTTGGCAGGCGGACTTCACCCGTTCGCGTGCTTCGCTCAGCGAGGCATCCGGCAGGCCGATGATTGAGAAATACGGCAGTCCCGGTGAGATGAAGGCCTGCATTTGGATGGCGTTGGCTTTCAGCCCCACCAATCCGACCGACATTGCCGTCCCGATGGCCATCAGAACGCCCCCGGTATGTGTTGGATTCTCGGTCTGTTGCCTTGCAGCAGGATCGACATGGCGTCGAAGCGGATGCCGGTTCTCCGTATCGACTTGCCGGGCCCTGCCAGCCACAGGGCCGCCGCGTGGTGGAGGTTGGCCTGTTTGTGCGGGGTAATGGCCTCCTGTGGGGTGCCGTAACGTTGCGTTCGTCGGGTTTTCACCTCGACGAACACCACGATATGGTCCGGGGTCATCATGATGATGTCCAACTCGCCGAAGCGGGTGCTCCAGTTTCTGGTCAGTACGTGCCAGCCGAGCTGCGTCAGCCATGCCGCCGCATACTGTTCGCCGATGGCGCCCAGTTGCTTGGACGAAAGGTCGGGCATAGCCAGTTGCTCTTCGAGCTGTGCCAGCAGACCTTCTGACGGTATGTCGTCAAGGTCGGCGGCACCGCCGAAACAGGTGACGGATTGAGGTCGTTGTGTTGCTGAAATATTTGTGTCCATGTATTTCAGTGTTGCATGGTTCGCGTTTTTAGCGTGTAAAAAACGGGCACGGTGGTCGAATGATAGGCCTTTTCATTTTTCTCGGCGTTTCTGTGGGTAACTTCACGATGACGTAATGCGATTGTGACTAACGTTGTGGACGATTTCGGGAGCGTGTGCGTAAGTCGTGGTGTCGGTGGTGGACAGTGTTGCCGCTGGTCGCGTCAGTGGTGGAAAACCTTGTGCAGGAAGCCGAAAGTATTCACCAATGTATTCACACCAAGAAACTGTGCGTATGCTTTATTGGCTGTCATCGTTGATGGTTGCTGTGCTTGGTATGAGCTAAGAAGCAATATAAAAATTCCCTTGTTCAACGGCGCAAATATAGATGCCGATAAGCAGGGGAACGATGATTCCAGACCGGTGCCGTACCGCGGATTTCAAAACAACGATAACAAAGAAACTGCGGGACGGCGATCGTCAATCAAAACTGATGATGAACCCTTCAGCCGACGAGCCCGGTGAGCTCATCCAGATCAAGTTCGAAGCTCACGCCGCGATTCTCGAAATCGGGCTGGTTGCGGGTGGACTCCATGGCGTGACGCACGAATTCGCCGGCCACCTGAGCCGACTCGCCAAGCGTCTTGCCGGCCATCACCGCGCCGCACAACGCCGAGGCGAAGGCGTCGCCGGTGCCGTGGATCATGTAGGGCAGCTTGTCGTGGGCGAGTTCGACGCGTGCCGAAGCCCCGGTGCTGGCGCTGCCCACGAAATTGCGCAGCTTGCCGTCGCCGCGGTCGATGCCCTTCAATACGACGTTCTTCGCTCCCATATCAAGCAGTGCGCCGACCCAATCGGTCGCCTCATCATCGTCGAGGTTCTGGCCCGGGTAGTCGCGTTTGGTGAGGATGGATGCCTCGGTGAGGTTCGGCATCAGCACGTCGGCGCCGTCCGCCAGCGTCTTGACGGCATCGCACATCTCGGTGGAATAAGTCGGGTACATTTGCCCACCGTCGCCCATCACGGGGTCGACCAGCCGCAGCGCCTTCGGATATTCGCGGTACAGGCGCTTGATGAGGTCCACTTGCTCGGCCGAACCGAGGAAGCCGGAATAGATGCCGTCAAGATCGACGTTGACCTTCTGCCAGGCGTCGAGATAGTCGGAAAGAATATCGGTGGTGTCGTGGAAGGTGTAGACCGGGAACTTGGTGTGTGCCGAAAACAGGGCCGTCGGCACCGGGCACACGTCGCAGCCGCACGCCGAAAGAATCGGGATCGCGGCGGTCAGCGAACATTTGCCGTAGCCGCACATATCGTGCACGGCAGCCACGCGGGGGATGTATTTGGGGTCGCGCTCATAGAGCGTCGTATCTTCTTGCATTTCATGACCTTTCAGAAAGTCTATGAATAATATCGGCGTCCGTCGCGGGCGGGATTGCCCGCGACGTCGCTGGTAACGACTCTAGCCGTGCCGAGGACAGACCCGCTTGCTCTGTCCGCCAGATGACGAACCGGGGAGAAGTTCATCGGGCAAGAATAAGGGAATCCTGGCTTTGTGTCATTCGCCGTGTGCTTTCGTTGTTAGGTTTTGCGCGATGATGGCTCAATTTTCCTGAATCGAGGTATCTTGGTGCCGCCAAGTCGCCCGAAATCGGTAAATTGCTATCGATTTCATGAAAAATAGGTGGTCTTGGTGCACCAAGATACCCGAATCCGGAGGATTTGGTATCAATTCTGCGAAAAATGAGGGTCTTGGTGCTACCAAGATGATTGCCAAACTGAGAATTTGGCATCGATGGTGTCTGCGGCAGGTGCGGGGTGGGGTAGGGCATGGCCATCCACGATTGGCAGTAGTCGGTTTTGGTTTATTTATCGCATGAAAATGGCGGAATTCCTAAGAGTTTCAAGGCGTTATAGATTACCGGGATAGCGTCGCGCTTGCCGTGCGTGTTCTGCCGGTTTACGCTCAAACTTGGGATAACCATATTGTGCATTCGCGTATATCAAAGGAGCCGTTATGAGCGACGAGACCGCACCGAAGAAGTATCATTTCGAGACACTGCAGCTGCATGTAGGCCAGGAGGAGGCCGACCCCGCCACCGATGCGCGCGCGGTGCCGATCTACGCCACCACCAGCTACGTTTTCCATGATTTCGACCATGCCGAGGCGCGCTTCGCGCTTGAGGATCCGGGCAATATCTATGGGCGCCTGACCAATTCGACCGAGGATGTCTTCGAACGTCGCATGGCCGCGCTCGAAGGCGGCACTGCGGCGCTTGCACTGGCCAGCGGGGCGGCTGCGGTCGAAGCGGCGCTGCGCAACATCACGCAGACCGGCGATCACATCGTCTCCTCCTCGCACATCTACGGCGGCACCTTCAACCTGATGCGCCACACCCTGCCGCGCGACGGCATCACCACCACCTTCGTCGACCCGGCCGACCCGCAGAACTTCGAAGACGCAATTCAGGACAACACGAAGCTCGTCTACTTCGAGACCTTCGGCAACCCAAACGCCGACCTGCCTGATTTCGAGGCCATCTCCAAGATCGCGCATGCCCATCACCTTCCCGTCTTCGTCGACAACACCTTCGCCACCCCGTATCTCTTCCGCCCACTCGAGCATGGCGCGGACATCGTGGTGGAATCGGCTACCAAGTTCATCGGCGGACATGGCACGACCTTGGGCGGCCTGATCGTCGAGGGCGGCCACTTCAACTGGGCCGAGGTGCCGGGCAAATTCCCGACACTTACCGAGCCGGACCCCTCCTATCACGGCATGAACTTCTACGAGGCGCTGGGCTCCACGGCCTTCGTCACCCGCGCCCGCGCCATCTTCCTGCGCGACACCGGCGCCTGCATCAGCCCGTTCGCCGCGTGGCTGTTGCTGCAGGGCACCGAGACGCTGTCGCTGCGCGTCGAGCGTCACGTTCAGAACGCGCTCAAAGTGGTCGAATACCTGCGCACCGTCCCCGAGGTCGAATCTGTCTCGCATCCTTCGATCCCCGGCCGCATCGACCATGAGCTCTACGAGAAGTACTTCCCGAACGGAGCCGGCTCGATCTTCACCTTCGACATCAAAGGCGGCAAGGACGCGGCACGCGTGTTCATCAACAATCTGCATCTGTTCAGCCTGCTGGCCAATGTCGCCGACGTCAAGAGCCTTGTGGTCCATCCGGCCTCCACCACCCACGCCCAGGAGACGCGCGAGGAGCTGGAGAGCCAAGGCATCCACCCAGGCACCATTCGCCTGTCGATCGGCACCGAATACATCGATGACATCCTCGACGATCTGAGGGGTGGCTTCGAGGCGGTTCGTGCCTCCGGCTTGGCCAAATAATTTCGCGTACGTATCAACAAGGCCCGTCTGCCGCCCACATTCCGAATAGTTTTCGATTTGTGCCCGGTAGGCGGGTTTGTTTTTGCAGTCTGGTGGATTACTTTCTGCAAACTACCTCGCTGCTGGTAAACGGCATCTGCGGGTCTGTTATGTGCGGTTTTCCAGCACTATGTTCGTCGTTTCGTATGTTATTGCTGGTGAACGGACTTTGCTTGCCGGTTATGTGCGGTTTTCCGGCACGAATGTGGGTTTGGCCAATTCGGAGGGGGGGAAATCATTCTCAAGGATGAGGTATGGATTTTCTGGTATTGCGCGGGGCTATGAAAAATTCATTCCTGCGCACGATGGGGGATGCGGGCGGATTCTTTTAGAATCTGAGGTATCAGACAAGCAGTGACCTCAACAAAGGAGTCCACATGAACCCCAACAACTTCTACGGCGGCAATGCCGGCAACGATTTTCGCGGAATTATCAACTCGAACGCGGGCGGCAATGGCAACGTGAACACGAACGCGGGCAATCTCGGAGCCGACGCCAATAACGGCGCTGCGGCGCCCTCTTTCATTGCGCCGCAAACCGTGCAGCATCCGCAACAGTCAACATCTTTCCAGCCTCAGCAGTTCCCACAGCAGGGCTCGCAGTCTTATCCTCCGCGGTATCAGCAGCAGGCGCAGTCACAGCCGCAGCAGCAATTCCAGCAGGTACCTGTGCAGTCTCCGCTGCCGTCTGCGGCGCAATCCCAAACACAGCCGCGGCAGTCGGTGCAGCAGATGCAGGCTCAGCCCCAGCAGCGCAAGGAATTCGCGGTCGAAGCCATCGACCTGGTCAAGGACTACGGCAAGGGCGAGAACGTGGTGCACGCGTTGCGCAATGTCAACGTCGGTTTCGAAAAGGGCAAGTTCACCGCCATCATGGGCCCCTCCGGTTCCGGCAAATCGACGATGATGCACACGCTCGCAGGCCTTGATTCGGTGACCAGCGGTCGCGTCATCTTAGGCGGCCAAGACATCACCAAGATGAACGACAACCAGCTCACCATGCTGCGTCGCAACGAGATCGGCTTCATCTTCCAAAGCTTCAACCTGTTGCCGATGTTCACCGCTGAGCAGAACATCGTGATGCCCCTGACGCTGGCCGGTGACAAGGTCGACAGGAAATGGTTCGACACGTTGGTCGAAACCCTCGGTTTGACACAACGTCTTAAGCACCGTCCGAACGAGCTTTCCGGCGGTCAGCAGCAGCGTGTCGCAATCGCCCGTGCGCTGATCTCCAAGCCGCAGGTGGTCTTCGCCGACGAACCGACCGGCAACCTCGATTCTGTTTCCAGCGCCGAGGTCCTGAGCTTCCTCAAGCGCAGCGTGCGCGAGTTCGGGCAGACCGTGGTCATGGTCACCCATGACGCGGTGGCCGCCTCCTATGCCGACCGCGCCATCGTCTTTGCCGACGGTCGCATCGTCGCCGACGTTGAGCACCCGACCGCCGAGCACATGAGCGAGTTGCTGATGGAGGAAAGCGAACGCGCCGCCCGGCAGGGTGCGGCTCCCACGATGAGCCAGTTGATGGATGGCAAGCCGAAGCACGCGCAAGTCGCCAGGTGAATCCGGAGAGTTGGCGTCGTTGAGTTTTGTATGGTCTTTTGGATTCGTTTCGATATCATGACGTCCTCGTCAAATGGCGGTAATCATGGCCGCAACATATTCAAGCAACGATTAAACCACAATCGAAACGCAGCGAACGTCCTCTTCTAAAAATACCGGCAAACGAACTTGTAGAACGAAAGCAAAAGGAACCAAAGATGTTCTCAGTAACACTTAAACTTATGAAAAAGAACGGGAAGATGCTCATTCCCGCCGGCATCGCCATCCTGATCGGCACCGCCTTCATCGCCGCGACCTTCCTGTTCGGCAACGCGATGGACGACTCGCTGCGCACGCAGCTGACCTCGCGTTTCATGCAGGCCGACTACGTGGCGATGCTCAAAGACACGAACGGCGGCGACAGCAGCACCTACAGCGATGACGCGCCGCTCACCGTCAAGACCTTCAAAAGGGACGAGGTCGATAAGGTCGATGGCGTCAAATCCGTGCAGCCGTTGGTCTACGGCGACGGACATATCAAAAAGGGCAATACGGCGACCACCACTATGTACGCTCTGGGTTCCAGTGATGACAAGCTCCAGCCGGTCAAGGTGGTCAACGGCCACAGCCCGACAAAAGACCGTGAGGCCGCCATACCCGAGAAGATGGCCGACAAGCTGCATCTGAAAACGGGCGACACCATCAAGCTCACCCTTTCCACTTCCGCCAGCAATGCGCCTAGCGCCAAGGCGACCTTGGTGGGCCTTACCAGAGACGAGAGCGGCAGCTACACCACGTATGGTGGAGTGACGCTGGTCTCTCCACAGGTGCTGACGGATCTCTACCATGTCGATTCCTTCAATGACGTTCCCTCCAATGGTCTGCTGTTCAATGTGGATTCGTCCAAGGCTTCGACGGCCATTCCGCAAGCCAAGCAGGTCCTCGGCAAGAAGTTCGCCGTCGATACCCGTCAGCATCTGGGCGACGAGGAGCTGAAGCAGCTGAGTTCCAACGGAAGCTCGCCGGTGAAGATCTTCCTTCTGGTCTTCGGCATCCTTGCCATGTTCGTGGCCGCCTTGGTCATCGCCAACACCTTCCAGGTGCTGATCGCCCAGCGTCGCCGCACGCTTGCCCTGCTGCGCACCATCGGCGCAAAGAAGGGGCAGCTTTACCGTTCCGTGCTTTTTGAGGCCGGCACTTTGGGCCTGATTGCCTCAGCGCTCGGCGTGGTCGTGGCCATCGGATTGATGGGCGCGATGAGCAAGTTCGGCGTGGCGCTGGGAGATATGGGTGCCACGATGAAACTCATCATCTCATGGCCGGTCATCGTAGTGCCGCTCGCCTTCGGCATTATCATGACGGTGCTCGCCTCCATCGGCTCCGCGCGCTCCGCCACGGCCGTGACCCCGCTTGAGGCGCTGCGCCCGATCGAGGTCACCGATACCCGCAAGGCCGGAAGGGTGCGCGGCGTGCTCGGTACCTTGATGATCGTTGTCGGTGTCGTCTGTTGCGCGCTCGGTGCCAGCAAAATTCCTGAGGTATTGACCCACACAGCCCGCAACGGCAACGATACCGAGTATGAATTTGCGTTGCTCTCCGCCATGGGCGGCTGTGCTCTGCTCTTCATCGGTCTGGCCGTCACCGCCACGTTCTGGCTGCCGGTGCTGATGCGCGGCATCGGTGCGCTGGTCGCCCACGTCGGCCCGTCCGCCAAGATAGCCGACGGCAATATCCAGAAGAACCCGCGTCGCGTCGCCGCCACCGGCGTCGCCCTGCTGATCGGCGTCACCTTGGTTTCGACCATCGCCACCGGCGCGGCCTGCGGCAAACAGACCATGGATTCCACGCTCGACGCCCACTACAGCGTCGACATGGCGGCGGAAGGCAATGGACTGAGCCAGCACACCGCCGACAAGGTCGCCAAGATCAAGGGCATTTCGGACACGTTCTACGCGCCCACCGCCACGGCGAACATCAAGAACGAGGGCGCTGATCACGATTTCAGCGTATTGCTGGTCGCGGTCAACGACAAGCAGGCCCTGCAGAAGGTGCTGCGTACGGATATCTCTTCCGGCACCATCGCCCCGGGCACCGTCCTTGCTCCGCTTTACAACGCCCAGACCGGCAAGAAGCTCAACTTTGCCAACAACTCCGTTACCTTCGACAACGTCGGCAAGGATGGTTCCAAGAACCATGTCGATTTGCCTGCGATGAAGGTCAAGCAAGTTGATTTCCGCAGTATCACCAGCATGTATTCCATGGTCGTTTTCGTCGACCAGTCGACGTTTACCGGCAGCAACGTCAAAAGCGACGGACACATGCTTTTGACGAAATTCGACATGAACGCGTCAAGCGTTGCGGATACGTTCGCGGCGGTGCAGGACGCGTTGGGATCCACCGATGGCGTCAACATCTCCGGCCCGATTTCCGAGCGCGTCACCTGGGACACGCAGATCGACACCATCATGAGGGTGCTGGTCGCCCTGCTCGCCGTCGCCGTGCTCATCGCACTGATCGGCGTGGCCAACACGCTGAGCCTGTCGGTGATCGAGCGCACCCGCGAATCGGCCACTCTGCGCGCCATCGGCATGACCCGCGGCCAGTTGCGGCGCTCCTTGGCCTGTGAGGCGCTCCTGATCGCGCTGGTCTCCGGCGTGGTCGGCGTCATCCTCGGCACCGCCTTCGGCTGGCTCGGTTCCTACATGGTCTTCAGCCTCTACGGCAAGACGGCCTACCTCTTCGATTGGAAGTTCAACGGCATCGTGCTGCTGATCGCCGCCCTGGCTGCGTTGGCTTCGAGCATCTTGCCGGCCAGACGTGCGGTGAAGACCCCGCCGGTCGAGGCGCTCGCCGAAGCATAGCTTGGCAGAAGTCCCACCATCCAGTGAAACGGTAGCTGAATAAAAGGTCCGGTTGGTTTCTCGATTCTGAGAAGCGGCCGGACCTTTTATGTGGCAAACTAATTAATGTGTCGGATGAAACTGATGAACAACGCCGACATTCACGATTTCGTTGATGCGTTGAGTTTGAGGCGTCATCGCACCTATGACGTATTGGTTTGCCGGGATATATATTTGCGCGTCTGAAGAAGAACGAGAGAGGGGAGTCGTCACTGGTGATAGAGAAAGGACGTGCCTAGACCAGCTTGTTGTCATAGGCGAAGACGACCGCTTGCACCCGGTCGCGCGAGTAGGTCTTCTGCAGAATATGGGCGACGTGGGTCTTGACGGTCGGCAGGCTGATGCACAGCTTGTCGGCGATCTCCTGATTGGACAGGCCGTGCGCGATCTCGACCAGCACTTCGCGCTCACGGTCGGTCAGCGTGTCCACCGCAGGGTCGTGGTAGGCAGATGGCTCGAAATCGCTGTTCTGTCCGGAAACCTGAGTGTTCACATTGCCGGTGTTGCGGCCGTTGACGCGATTATTGCCGGTCGTACCGCCGAGAGAGCCGGTATTGCCGGTATCGCCATTGCCGTGTTGAGCATTGCCGATAATTTTCGGACCTTTTGCCGCCGCGCGCGTTGCTCCCAACTCGCCGTCGACCATCTTCTCGATAAGCCGTTTGGTGGCTGTCGGGGCGATGATGGCGTTGCCTTGATAAACCGTTCGGATCGAGGAAAGCAGTGTCTCCGGTTCGGTGTCTTTCAACAGAAACCCTGAGGCTCCGGCGTCGATGGCGCTCATCACGTATTCGTCGAGATCGAAGGTCGTCAAGATGATGACGTGCGTTTTGGGGACGTCGTTGCCTGCCTCGCGTTCCGCATCGATGATGAGCCTGGTTGCCTCGATGCCGTCGGTGCCGGGCATGCGCACATCCATCAGCACCACATCCGGCTGGAGATCAAGGCTCAGCGACACCGCTTCGGCGCCGTTGGAAGCCTGCCCGACCACCTGCATATCGTCCTGTGAATCGATGACCATGGCGAAACCCGCCCTCACCAGCTCCTGATCGTCGGCGATAAGGACTTGGATAGGCGCTGTTTCACTCATACTTGCAAGGTTAGCAAGACGCGGCGGCAAAGATCGCTATCGGCTGCCGTCGCTTTGCGGCCAATCTGCGCTTTTGCGACGCTGCCGTGGAAAAAGTGCAGATTATGACACGGTATGTGCGTCTTTCTGACGGCAGCGTCGCAAAAGTGCAAGTTCGGTTGCCTTGGATGCATGTTTTTGACGCTAACGTTGGAAACATGCGTTTTAGCAGTTCTATAATGCATGTTTTTGACGTAAAGGCGTAAGGGTGGGGCATGGTCTGTGTGCAGGCCGATTGCTTAGTTGGCCGTTTCGCCGTGCCTGGCGTTTTCCATGCCGGCCACCGGATGCAGCAACGGTTGGGAGACCGTCGGGTTGTCGTCGCTGCCGCCGGTTTCGCGCAGCACGCGCAGCAACGAGCGCATGTGGGCCAGCGACTCGCGTCCCTGCTCGCCGATGGAACGGAACGCCTCGATGATGGCCTCCGAGGAGGTAGTGATGTCTGCCGCCGCGTCCCGGTCGAGCATGGCGATGCCCGTGTCGGCCTTGTCGATGACCACGGCCAACGTTTCGCTGACCTCGCCACGGATCTGCGCCCCGATGCGCTCGCGTTCGTGGTTGGCCGCCGCGATCTGTTTGCGTTTTGATTCCGCTTCCAACGCCTGGTGCCGGGCCTCGAGCACCATCATGTTCGTTCCGCTTGCGCGCGTCCACAGCGCCGCGGTGATGGCCATGGCACATGCGGCCAGCGCGACGATGACGAACATGGCAATCTCGTGGGGGTAGCTGCCCCGGTTGCCGTAGACCGCATAACGCTGATGGTTCATTACCCAATCGACCAGCGTCGGATAGCCGACGAACGAACCGCTGAAGCGGATACCGAACATCACCGATCCCGCCACTGCGGCTATGCTTGCCCAGCGGCGGGAATGCCCCTTGCCGTACAGGCACACCGAATAGAGCGATATCGGTGCGTAGAACACGGCGGATGGTATGTCCTCGCAGAAGGTCAGCGCTATGATCGCCGTGGCGACCATAACCGCTGCGGCGCACTGGGGGAACCGGCGTCGCAATGCCAACGCGGCGAACACCGCGAGGCTGATGATGAAATCGGCCATCTGCAGCTGGGGTGTCGACGCCTGTTGCGAGGTGCCGAAGAACATGGTGTAGGCACCGCCCACCCCTCCGTACCGGAATGTGATGAAACGCGAAGGGTTGAGGATCAAGAGCAAGACCGCGGCAAAGATGATGTCGGCCAACAGATAATGCCGGGCGAAGAAGCGCGAGATTCGTTCCACCCAGTTGAGTCCTGTGTGTTCGGTGGTGCCGGCCTCGCTCTCGTTACGTGAATGCCCAACAGGATAGTGGCGGTGTACAAGCCGAGAAATGCGCCCGAATATGCTTGCGATCCGTGTCTCAGTGCCGGAATCATCCCGAAAGCGCTCGGGGCGCTGGACATCTGACGAAGGGCTGCGAAGCGACGCCGGACTGTTGTCCGGTGGGTTGGTCATCGCTTTTGTATCGGCGATACTCGCAGAAGAGGCAGTTGTTTCGGTGGTTGCGGGCGTTGAGGCAGCGACACGGTCCGCAGTGGTACGTTCGGTGCTGGCGAGGTCGTGATGGTGTTCGCTGTTGTCGTTCTCGCCGGTGGAAACGCCGTTGGGGAATGCGTGCGTAAGGGTATCGTCGTTGTGGTTAACGTTGCCGTCCACGTTGTGGTTAACGTTGCCGTCCACGTTGTGGTTAACGTTGCCGTCCACGTTGTGGTTAACGTTGCCGTCCACGTTGTGGTTAACGTTGCCATCGACGTTCAACGGGATTAGCGCTTCGACCGTGAATCCGCCTCCGATCCTCGGCCCGGCCTGCATCTGTCCGTCTGCGGCTTCGACGCGTTCCCGCATCCCGGTCAGCCCGATGCCCGGCCGATGTCCGTCCATCGCCGCTGCCGCCCCGTTGCCGTTGTCTTGTACGGCAAGTTGCAGGGTCGTATCGTTCCAGTTTTCCGTCACCGTGACCTCTACGCCTTTGCCGGCGTATTTGCGGGCGTTGGTCAGCGCCTCCAGCACGGCATGGTAGATGGCGGATTGCGCCTTATCGTTCAGTAGTCTGGGTCTGGGCTCGCCCTGGATGATTCGTTTCACCGATCCGCCGGTGGTATGCGCGGTGACGTCCGCCTGGGCGATCAATGCGGCGACGTCGTCATAGCCGGTACGGTCGGTGCCGCCGAAGGTGCTGAGCAGATTTGACATATCGCGTTGCGCCTTGTGCGATTCGCGTCTGATCGTTTCCATGATCGTCCGTGCCTTGGCGGGGTCGTGGGCCCCGGCGTAGCGGCCGCCGTCGGACTGGACGATGATGGTGGAGAGCGTGTGGGCCACCACGTCGTGCATGTCTCGGGCGATGCGGGCGCGCTCGGCGGTGCGCGCGATGTCGAGGTCCTCCTGCCCGCGGGCGGCCAACGCGATGTTGCGTTCGCGCAGAAGTCTCGCGTTGTCGAGTCTGGTGCGTGACCAGTAACCCATGAAACAGGCTGCGGTGAGCGTGGTGAGAATGCCGACGAGCATGAACAGCACGGTGCCGGCGAGGTTTTTGCTGCAGGTGGGGTTGAATCCGGATGTGTAGACGCTTTGACAGACATAATAGGTGTAGCTTGCGGTGTCGCCCGCTTGGTGCGGGTTGTATACCGGGCCGATCTCCATGCCCCAAGCGATGATCGGAGCCGCCGCGCCGCCGATGACGAACGCCAGAACGATGAAGGCCTTGCTGTGCGACGGGTCGCCGTAGACGATGACCGAATACAGCATCACCACGGCGAGAATGTCGCCGAAGACGTAGCCGGGCCCGGTGAGCAGCTGCAGGACGGCGAGACCCGCGAATGCCAGGGCGGCGCCCTGTGGGTAACGGCGGCGGAATACGATCGGCACGATCAGCGCGCACGACCATACGAACTGCCAGCCCTCGCTATAGCTGACCCACAGCCCGCCTTCATCGGTGGTGGTGCTGACAAGCGCGAAAAACAACGCGACGAGCGCCAGCAAAGCGTCGCCCGCCATCTGGTTGCGTGCGAGCCATGCCCCGAATCGTCGTAATGTCGCCATGCCTCAAGCGTATCGCGAGTGCGGCATTGTGGATATCGTGCGCAGGGATGATGACGGTGGCGAAACCCGCAGCGATGTGGTGTCGTTGTCGCAATCGCCGTGACGCTGTGTAGCTGGTGTATTCCATTGTGGTCGTGGGTTGATGCGAGGTTTTCTACGCCGAGGTCGGAAAGAAAGTGCGGCTCATCGGCTGAGGGCAGAAGCACAGCCCCGTAAGCCGTCGGGATGCGTGAGCGTTGCCGGAGTCTTCGTGACCATATCGGATGATGGTCATTTGGCCGGTAGACGCCATAAACTGTTGGACAATGAATTCGGCGATTGCCGCAGTTGAGGAGACGAACATGACATTGCTGGCCAAGTATTATGTACCGGGACTCGCCGTAGAGGACCATTCCATACAAGTACCGCTCGATTGGCGTAAAAGCGATCCGGGCAAGGGGTTCGTCGGGAAGCCGTTGAGTCTGTTCTACCGCGTGGTCACCGCGCCCGAGCATGTCCACGACGATTTGCCGCTGCTGATTTTCCTTCAGGGCGGTCCCGGAGGCGCTGGGCCGCGTCCGCTCAATCCTTCCAGCGACGGTTGGATTGCCGAGGCGATCAAGCATTTCCGCGTCATCCTGCCCGACCAGCGGGGTACCGGCCGTTCCTCCTGCGTCGATTCCAATGTGATCAGCCGGATCGAGGGCGCCCGGAGCCAGGCGGAATATCTCAAGGCTTTCCTGGCCGGTTCCATCGTGCGCGATTTCGAACATCTGCGCCGTACGGAATTCGGGTCAAGAAAATGGGTGACGCTCGGGCAAAGCTATGGCGGGTTCCTGACCTTGGCCTATCTTTCCTTGTATCCCGAAGGCGTAAACGCGAGCTTTACGATGGGCGGCATCCCGCACGTACCCGCCAACGCCCGTGAAGTCTACGAACATACGTTCCCGAGAATGGCGCAAAAGACCCACCTTTATTATCGTCGCTACCCGCAGGATGTCGATCGGGTGGCGCTGATCGCCGACAGGCTTACCGCGCACAAAGGGGAAGACGCCGTCGCTTTGCCCAATGGCGATCCGTTGACCGTCGAGCGCCTGCAGACCCTGGGCAGCGATTTCGGTATGCAGCCCAGCCCGGAGCGCCTGCACTGGTTGGTGGACATTGCGTTCGCCGCCGGAGACGGGACGGCCAACAGCCATTCCCCGCTGTCTGACCAGTTCCTTGAATCCGTGATGGAAGCGACGTCCTCCACACCTCTGTATTGGCCGTTGCAGGAGTTCATCTATGCTGATGGCGAACTCGAGGAGCCAATCGGATGGGCGGCTCAGCAGGTGCGTGACGAGCATCCTGAGTTCGATGTCGATCGTCGGCCGCTGTTGTTTACCGGCGAGGCGATGTTCCCGTGGATGTACGACCAGGAGCGTGCGTTGCGTCCGTTCAAGCCCGCGGTCGAGGAGCTGATGGGCGATACCCGTTTCGGCAAGGTCTACGACGCCACCCAGCTGGGTCGTAACGAGGTCCCGCTTCAGGCCGCGGTCTATTTCGATGACATGTACGTCGATTCCGGCATGCAGCTCGACACGCTTTCGCGCGTGGGCAACTCGCACGCCTGGGTTACCAATGAGTATCAGCACGACGGCATCCACCATGGCGGAGCGGTGTTCGACCATCTTTACCACGAGGCCCTCGACCGAGGGGATTTGCAGGGGCTGTTCTGAATTTGGGTTCCGTGACATGTAGTGTCGTATATATGCTTTAACCGCCTACAGGGAAGTAAGGGTAAGGACATATGGAACCATCGTTGACATGGCTTGACGAGCCGCAGACGTTCAGAGTCAATGAATTGCCTGCGCATTCGGACCATTGCTGCTACGCAAATGCCAAGGAGGCCGGCGAACGGCGTTCCGGCCTCGTGCGTGCTCTGGACGGCGAATGGCAGTTCGCGCTCGCCGACAGCCCCCAACATATCCCGGACCGGTTCTATTCGACGGATGCACCGGCCGAACGTTTCGGTCTGATCGAGGTGCCGGGGCATATTGAGCTTTCCGGCCACGCGCAGCTGCAATATACCAACACCGCCTACCCCTGGGAGGGTTCCGTGTTCAGGCGCCCGGCCTATACGACTCCTCCGGACGATCCTCAAGCTGGCAGCTTCTCAGAGGCGCCCGACAATCAGGTGGGCCTCTATCGCAATACATTCGTTTTGGGCGAGCAATGGGCCAGTCGTCCGCTGCATATCCGTTTCGAGGGGGTGGAACGTGCGTTTTACCTGTGGTGCAACGGGCAATTCGTAGGGTATGCCGAGGATTCGTTCACTCCCAGCACTTTCGATCTGAGTCCGTATGCCCATGTCGGTGAGAACCTCATCGCCGTGGCGGTTTTCCGGCATTGCACGGCCAGCTGGATCGAGGATCAGGATTTCTTCCGTTTCTTCGGCATCTTCCGTCCGGTGAGCCTGTTGTCGCTTCCTGAAACGCATGTCGAGGATCTGGACGTCAGGCCGGTCCTGAAAGACGATGACCATACCGGTGTGCTCAACGTCGGTGCCAGGCTAACGCCGGTGCAAAACGGGTCCAAGGTGACGATGCAACTGGCCGATTGCGACGGCAACGTCATCGTCGACGAAACCATCGACGCGCAGGGGGAAACCAACTGGCCGGCTTGCATCGTTAAAAACCCGCATCTGTGGTCGCACACCAATCCCTACCTGTATCGTCTCACGCTCACCGTGTTCAATGCCGAAGGCGAGATTGTGGAGGTTGTGCCGCAGGCCGTGGGGTTCCGGCGCATCGAGATCGGCGCCGATAAGGTCGTTCGTCTCAACGGCAAACGCCTGCTCCTGCTCGGCGTCAACCGCCACGAATGGAGCGCCACGCGAGGCCGTGCCATCACGCAGGCGGATATGGACGCCGATATGGCTACCATCAGGGCGAACCATATCAACGCCGTGCGCACCTGCCATTACCCCGACCGGCTTGAATGGTACCGGATGTGCGACGAGGCCGGAATCTACGTGATGGCCGAAACGAATATGGAATCGCATGGCACCTGGCAGAAGCTCGGCGGCGAGGACGGCTCCTACAATGTGCCCGGCAGCTTCCCACAATGGCGTGAGATGGTCATCGACCGCGCCCGCACCCAGTACGAGACGCTCAAGAACCATCCCTCGATTCTCTTTTGGTCGCTCGGCAACGAATCCTACGCCGGCGAGAACATCGCGGCGATGAACGAGTATTACAAAAAGACCGATCCGACCAGACCGGTGCACTATGAAGGGGTCGTTCACAATCGCAAGTACGAGGACCGGATATCCGATTTCGAAAGCAGGATGTACGCGACGCCGGCGGACGCGGCCAAATATCTCGAAGACGACCCGAAGAAGCCGTTCGTCCTTTGCGAATACATGCACAGCATGGGCAATTCCGTCGGCGGTCTTCGCGCGTATATGGACCTGTTCGACCGCTACCCGCAATATGCCGGCGGCTTCATCTGGGACTTCAAGGACCAGGCCATCGAGGTTACCGATAGCGTCACCGGGCGCAAAGTGATGCGCTACGGCGGTGATTTCGACGATCGGCCCACCGAACGCCAGTTCTCCGGTGACGGGTTGCTGTTCGCCGATGGAAACGAAAAGCCCGCGATGCAGGCAGTGAACGAGGAGTATGGCAGATATGACCGATAACGTACGCATTGTCATCGATGAAGAGATGATCGGCCTGCATGCCTGCGGCCGCGATTGCCTGTTCGATTACCGCACCGGCCTGGTCTCTTTGAAAACCGGAGGCAAGGAATGGCTGTATAGCGCCCCGCGTCCGGCGTTCTGGAGAGCGACGACCGACAACGACCGAGGCAACGGGTTCTCATGCCGTTCGGCGCAATGGGTCGGTGCCGACCTGTTCAGCACGGCCGGGCGACCCAGCCTCGAAGTCGACGGCAAACCGTTCGTCATTCCCTACACCCCTGCGGACGGAAGCACGGGAGGACAGCTGTATGCCTCTGTTGCCTCGCTGTGTTATACGTTCACCACGCCGACCGTTCCGTCCACGACGGTGGATGTCCGCTATACGCTTGGTGCTGCGGGAAATCTGACGGTGGCAGTGCATTATCACGGCCAAAAAGGGCTGCCGGAACTGCCGGCTTTCGGGCTGCGTATGGTCATGCCGACGCCGGCCACCGGTTTCACCTACTTCGGTCTGCCGGGCGAGACCTATCCCGATCGGCTCGGTGCAGGCAAGAAACAGCTTGTCGCCGTCGTTGGCATGCCCGTCGCCCCATATCTGGTGCCCCAGGAATGCGGCATGCATATGGATACCGACTGGGTGCGTGTCGAACGGGAAACGACGCTCAACAACGCCGACGCCGCCATCGCGCCGTTCAGTCTCACCTTCGCCTGCCTTGACAGGCCTTTCGCGTTCAGCTGCCTGCCGTATACCCCGCTGGAACTCGAGAACGCCACCCATCAGGAGGAACTGCCTCCGGCAAGGCGGACGGTGCTGACGATATACGGAGCCGTCCGAGGCGTAGGCGGTATCGACAGTTGGGGCGCCCCCGTGGGTGAGGACTGTTCGATCAGCGGCGAGCAGGATGTGCGGTTCGCTTTCGAGGTCAAGGCGTAGTTCGGCGGCCACGGAGCTATTCGGTGACTGAGGCGGTCGGCTGTTGTGTCACGGTGTCGTTCATGTATTGCGTTGCATGCGCAATGAGACCAAATTGCCAAGAAAACGGTGTTTGCGATTGACTCGGGGTCATGGTTGCCTATGCTGATGACGAGATGATTCGTCGGGATCATTCCGGCCTGCGGTCGTTGTTCACGCCGCTTGCGCCGGATATTCGAGTAGCGGCAAGGAGTTTTTATGACGCAGAACATACATGACATCACGGTGGGATTCATCGGCTTCGGCAACATGGCGCAAGGCATCGCCAAAGGTCTGGTCAACGGGGGAGTGATCGACGGATCGCAGATCGTCGCCAACTCCGGCCATTTCGACAAAGCGCAGACCGCCGCATCAGCCATCGGTGCCAAGGCCACCCATAGTGCCGTGGAAACGGTCGCAGCTGCCGATGTCGTCATCGTCGCCGTCAAGCCCGGTCAGATTGAAACGGCGCTCGCCGATGTTCTGGATGAGCTCAAAGGCGCAGGCAAATTCGTCATCTCCATTGCCGCAGGCCGCAACCTTGATTACTATCAAAGGCTTCTGGGCGATGATGCCCATGTGCAATGCGTGATTCCCAACACGCCCATCGAAGTCGGTCAGGGCATCCTTGTCACCGAAAACGCGAACACGCTCGCTGATTCCCAGCGTGAGACCTTCGAGGCGCTGTTCTCGTCGATCGCCTTGATCGAACGGGTCGACACCCCGCTGATGGACATCGGCTCGTCCGTGGCCGGCTGCGCGCCCGCCTTCACCGCCATCTACATCGAGGCGCTTGCCGACGCCGGCGTGAAATACGGCCTGAAGCGCGAGACCGCCTACCGTCTCGCCGCGAAGATGACCGAAGGTGTCGGGGCGCTTTACATGGCCACCGGCACCAATCCCGGTGCGATGAAGGACGCGGTCTGCTCGCCGGGCGGCACCACCATCAAAGGCGTCACCGAGCTGGAAAAGCAAGGCTTCCGCGGAGCGGTGATCTCCGGGGTCGACGCCATCCAGAACGGCTGATTTACGCGGCTATCGAGTGTGGCGTGTGCTTCCTACCAGGCGCGCGCCGCGGCGTTTTCGCGGATTTTCGGTTATAAGATAAACGCAAACGACGATGAATCGCATGTGACGGGAAGGAGACCGGCATGGCAAAGATGATATTGGCCTCCAGCGTCCTGCCGGCCCTGCGCGTGTTGCGGCGTGGATTGCTAGGCCGCCATCGTGACCCGGCGTCGCCGAAATGGCGGATTGCCTATATCCCCGCCGCCGATGACCACGAACTCAGCCGCTGGTTCCGGCCGTTTGTCCGCCTGATGATGAGACTCAACGGTTTCCGGGTTCACACCATCGATTTGGCGACGACGATGCGCGATGAGCTCAGACATGTGCTTGCCTCCTCGGACGTCATCTGGGTGGGTGGCGGCAACAGCTTTCATCTCCTGCGCGAACTCAAACGTAGCGGTGCCGGCCGTGTCATTGCGTCTCTGGTGCACGACGGCACACCCTACGTCGGTGTCTCGGCCGGTGCCGTCGTCACTGCTCCCGATATCAGCTATATCGAGCCGATGGACGAGCGCGGTGCCGTTGCCGATGGCGATACAACCGGTCTCAATCTGGTCGATTTCCGCGTCATCCCTCACCTCGATCATCCTTTCATGGGCCGGGCAGCCCGCCTCATCGCCTCGTTGGAGCGGCGGCAGGGACATGCCACGCATGCCCTCAAAGACGCGTGGACAGTGGTTGTCAACGGAGCCAAGGTGCTCGTCCACAGGCGTTGAAGCGGGAATCGCATATTTGGATGCGTCTGATTTGGATTGGCATCCGTTCGATATGAACTGACACAAAAGTGCGATGATGGCGGTGTCTGTTTTTTCGTTGGCCAATGACCCTATGATGGGATATCAGCATCCTTGCATGAAGGAACATCGAAGGAGGACCGGCGATGTCACATCGTTCAGTATCGCGTCAAGATGTACACAACGCTGTCGGGAAAGGTAGGCGATCGCTGCTCGTCCGTGCGGCGTTTGCCGGGTTGGCGCTTGCGGGCGCAGGTATCTGGGCCATATCGCCGAGGTCTCGCCAAGACCGTGAACGCCATAACGTGCCGTCCATGCCGGATGTCTGGTATGCGCATCGAGGCCTGCATGACGCCGGTTCTGGTCTGTCCGCGCAATATCGGAAAACCGATGGGGGATATATCAACCTCGCCCGTCGCATGGCCCGTAAGGCCGGGTATGGTGCGGGTCGGGAAAACGATGAGCGACCTATCGCCCCGGAAAACTCGCTTGCCGCTTTCTCCGCCGCCTGCGAAGCCGGATACGGCATCGAACTTGACCTGCAGCTCACTGCCGACGACAAGGTCGTGGTGGTTCATGACCCCGATCTGTTGCGTGTGGCCGGTTGCCCGCAACGTGTTGCCGATCTGACCTACGACCAATTGCGTCATATCCCGCTGTTCCCGAACCCGAGCGTATACGGGGATGCCAAGGCCGAACCTCTTTCTCAAGCCGAGCTGGAAGCCGAGAAGATCATGCCGTTGCCGCAGCAAAGCCAATACCAGCACGTCCCGCTGTTTTCCGACGTGCTGAAGGTCGTCGACGGCCGTGTGCCGATTATTGTCGAATACAAGTTCGAAGGCAATTCGTGGGGCGCTCGTCAGCGTTTGCTGATGGAAAGCGGCGACAGGCTGCTGCGCGCCTACGACGGAGCGTACGTAGTAGAGTCGTTCAATCCGATGGCCATGCGTTGGTATCGCCAGAACCATCCCGAGGTTTTCCGCGGACAGCTTGCCGTCTCATCGCCGTTCCCGATTGATCGTGATGTTGATTTGCAGGCGAATCTGCACTCGTTGCAGCGCGGCGTCATGCCTTGGATTGCGGGAAAGCTCGGTTTCAACTGGGTGTCACGACCGGATTTCGTGGCCTATGACTGGCATGGCGGCCGCTCGATTCAGGTGCGTTCGGCCCGTGCGTTGGGTGCCGTGCCGGTGGCTTGGACCCCGCGTAGCACCGAAGAGCTCGAGCATTGCGGTCGTGATTTCGGTTACTTTATTTTCGAGGCGTTCATACCGTCGGAAGACTGAACTGTGCGGATGGGAGGCCGTGAGCCGCTAAATACGTGGCGTCGTTGCATTCGTTCCTTCGTGGAGACTGAATCGTGCAGAAGGATGATTGTGCGCTGATTCGGGAGGTTTGGAAGAATTGCCGATTTGCATTGCCGATAGCAAATGAACCTTCGTTTGTGATAGCGATGAATAAAAGGAAAGGTGCGTCCGGCATTTTTTCATTTGCCAGACGCACCCGAAAGCTATCTCATACGATAGTTATTCTGTTAGATAGCTGTTTTCTTATGCTCTTTTGAGATCTCGGTTGGGGAGACGTCCACTTCGTCCAGCGGGATGATGTGAGTATGGTACTTGATCTTATAACCGATGTAGAGGATGAGTACCAACGGCAAGCCGATGTAGGTGATGCCGATTTGTTGCCAGTCCCAATGGACGAACGCGTCGATGTTCTGCCCGCCGATGACCACGATGCACAGAATGAGCGCGATGATCGGGCCGAGCGGGAAGAGCTTCGCGTGGTACTTCAGCTCCGAAAGCTGGTGGCCTTGCTTGATGAACGCGCGACGGAAACGGAAATGGCTGATGGCGATGCCGACCCAGGCGATGAAACCGGTGAGCCCTGAAGCCGCGACGAGCCACATGTAGATCTTCTGGCCGAAAATCGAGGCGGCGAACGTGGCTAGCGAAATGATGGTCGTAACGATGAGCGCCGCCAGCGGAATGCCGTGCTTGGTCGTGCGTGAGAAGAACTTCGGGGCGTAGCCGTCATCGGCCAGCGAGTAGAGCATGCGGGTCGAGGCGTACATGCCCGAGTTGGCCGCCGAAAGCACTGCGGTCAGTACGATCGCGTTCATCAGGCTTGCGGCGAAAGCGAGGCCAGCCCGCTTGAAGACCAACGTGAAGGGGGACATCGCGATGTTGCCGTCGGCCGCCGAAAGCAGGTTCGGACTGGTGTAGGGGATGAGCGCGGCGATCACGAAGATCGAGAGGACATAGAAGAGCAGGATGCGCCAGAAGACGCTGTTGATGGCCTTGGGCACCGCATGCTCCGGGTCCGCCGACTCGCCTGCGGTCACGCCGATGAGTTCCGTGCCCTGGAACGAGAAGCCGGCGATGAGGAAGACGCTGAGGATAGCCGGGAAACCGCCGACGAACGGGGCGTCCTTGTAGGTGAAGTTGCCGAAGCCGACTGCCGGATGGAACATGATACCGAAAATCATGGCGAAACCGAGCACGAGGAAGACGATGACGGTGACGACCTTGATCAGCGACAACCAATACTCCGTCTCGCCGAATGCGGAGACGGTCAGGGCGTTGATCAGGAAGATGACCACCAATACGATGAGGCTCCATATCCAGCCCGGGGTGTTCGGCAGCCAATATTGGATCAGGAGGGCCGCGGTGGAGATGTCGACGGCGACGGTGATGGCCCAGTTGAACCAATAGTTCCAGCCCATGGCGAATCCGAGCGCCGGGTCGACGTATTTGGCGTTGTAGGTGGCGAAGGAACCCGAGACCGGCTGGTTGGTCGCGAGCTCGCCGAGGCTCGTCATCAGGAAGTAGACCATGATGCCCATGGCGATATAGGCCACCAGTCCGCCGCCGGGGCCGGCCTTGGAGATGGTGGAGCCCGAGGTCATGAACAGGCCGGTGCCGATGCAGCCGCCGAGCGCGATCATCGAGACGTGACGAGTCTTGAGGTTGCGCTGCACGCCTCCCGACTTGCCCTTGTTGCCGATCGGCGGGATGGGATGTGTCGCCGCGGTGTTGACTCCGGCTGTGGTTGATTGACTTGCCGCTTTGCCTGTCGTTGCCCTGCTCGCCGAAGACGACGCTGATGTGCTGGGCGTGTTTTCGGTATGGTCGGTTTGTGCCGACATACTGCTTTCCTTCCGGTAGGGAAGAAGCCTACAGATGATGCGAATTGTCGTTGTGGTACTCGCCTGATGAGGACCGGGTTGATCAATAAAGCCACGCCTCATCGCGAAAAAGCCTCACAACGATTCTCATCGATAGCGCTCCGCGGTGTTGTCCGCGACAGTTCTGGATTTCTTGGACCCAGACCCAACTTCCCATCTCGGAGGCGACAGGAAATTTCGGCTGAATTCCCTTTCACCGACCTTCATGGGCGCCACCGCGTCTCTGGCCGGTTACTGATGGATTCAGCGACCTCTTCTGTGATTGATGATATGTGCGACTATAGGTGGTTTTCGAGACAAATGCATCGAAATCATCGGTTTCTGAGATTTTCATCGATACCGTCCTACGGGGAGATTGGAGGTAATGGAGGATTTGCGACGCGAATCGTCGATATTGTGTCATGATTCCTCCACTAAAGCGGATTGCTGGAGGATTTGCGACGCGAATTGGCCGATTGGCGTCGCAAATGTACCACTAGCTCTCTCTGCTGGAGGTTTTGCGACGCTCATCAGCGGTTGATGGCATTGTTCTGTCGCTGTTGGCGGCCATGAAGAGGCTTCGATAACATGGACGTTGGCATGCGTGGCGGAGCCTCTTGTTTCGTCCGTCTTGACGCTAGACTTGAGGTATGTCTTTAACTATCGGAATCGTCGGTCTGCCGAATGTCGGCAAGTCCACCATGTTCAACGCCCTGACCCGCAACAACGTGCTTGCGGAAAACTATCCCTTCGCCACCATCGAGCCCAACACGGGTATCGTGCCGCTGCCCGACAAACGGCTTCCCGTGCTGGCCAAGCTGGTGGGCACCGAGAAGATTGTGCCGGCCACGGTCACCTTCGTTGACATCGCCGGCATCGTCAAGGGTGCCTCCGAGGGCGAGGGTTTGGGCAACAAGTTCCTGGCCAACATTCGCGAGGCCGACGCGATCTGCGAGGTCGTGCGTGCGTTCAAGGATGACGACATCGTCCACGTCAATGGCAAGGTCGACCCGTCCGATGATATCGACACCATCAACACCGAGCTGATGCTTGCCGACCTGCAGACTATCGAGAACGCGTTGCCGAAGCTCGAGAAGGAGCTGCGTGGCAAGAAGGTCACGCAGGAATATATGGACGCGGTCAAGAAGGCGCAGTCGATTCTTTCGGAAGGGGAGACCATCGATCATGCTGCATCCGCGGGTAAAATCGACAAGGCCGACATCTATGACCTGCATCTGATGACCGCCAAGCCGTTCATCTACGTCTTCAATGTTGATGACAATGAGCTGACCGACAAGGACCTGCAGAAGAAGCTCGCCGACTCCGTGGCTCCTGCGCAGTCGATCTTCCTCAACGCGCAGTTCGAATCCGATCTGACCGACCTCGATGAGGCCGACGCCCGCGAGATGCTTGAGGATGCGGGCTTGAAGGAATCCGGCCTCGACCAGCTGGCCCGCGTCGGCTTCGACGTGCTCGGCCTGCAGACCTTCCTCACCGCCGGCGTCAAAGAAGTGCGCGCCTGGCAGATTCATCAGGGCTGGACCGCCCCGCAGGCCGCCGGCGTGATCCACAGCGATTTCGAGCGTGGCTTCATCAAGGCCGACATCGTCTCCTACGATGATTTCGTCGCCGCCAAGGGCAGCATGAACGAGATCAAGGAGGAAGGCAAGCTCCGCCAGGAGGGTCGTGATTACGTGATGCAGGACGGTGACATTGTAGAGTTCAAGTTCAACGTGTGAGGCTGCGATAGGCTTAACTTTCTTAACTTTGAAGAGTGGTTCGATGCTTTGTCGGTGTCGAGCCGCTCTTGCTGTTCAAGGTTAGTTAATTTCTATGGTTCCACTCTGCAAGCCAATCAACGACGGATGAATCGTTGTCGAGGTACCAAGCGCTTAATTGGTCATTGAAGATGTCTCGGTCTGGTGACTCGACAGGTACGGCAAGTACGTCGGATGAATGTAGCTTGAGCAGCAATCCGTTGGCGGCGAGCAAAGCAGTGCGCTTGTTGCCGTTGCCGAACGGTTGCATCTTGGCCAGCGTTGCGAAAAGGTGTGAGGCACGTTCGAGGGGCTGTACATTGTGCGCGAGTGCTGCGGTGCTATCTGCTGTGCTCGACGCTGCTGACGTGCTGTCGTCAGAAACTAAAGTCAGTTCCTGCTCGATTGCCACGGCAGAAGGCACTGGGGGAGTGTATGTACCTCGATGAGTGGAGACGATGACGTTCTCTGCGGTTCTCAGCACGCCGGGTTCCATCGCAGCTGTACGGGTCATTTCCGCGTTGATACCTGTGAACCATGCCAAATCCATGGGCCGTGTCGAATAGTCGTATTCGATGACATACGAGGAGGCGTCCTTCAAATCGCACAGCAGCGCATAGTCGTTGCGTGAACCGACAACGTTGGGATTGCCGGTGCGTAGGAATTCCTCGGTGGCCATGCGCGAGGTATTGAGCCCGTCAAAGGTGCGTCCTATTCGGTACAGCAGCCCGGCAAGTCCCTTGACGGTCATCAAAGGAGAAACGTTATGCTTTGCCACCATAATCTTGTTCTCCTTATCTGATGCTGTGTATAAAGATTTTGTCACGAAACAAAGTTCTGCGATGACTTCTTGATTATAGATGATTATGAGAATGATTTCTGTGGGTACCGTTTGAGGAATTTGCTGAGCTAGTTATTTAGGCAATAACGTTCCTTTTAATCGGTCAGATAGTATATTGTATCGGCAAGCGAAATTTTGAAATTTAAGCATTAGTATTCTATAGTATAATTAATTTAAACAATAGAAAACTAATGCTTAAGGTAGTTGATAAGTAATGAAATATACGCCTACTACCACGAAACGGGACCTGCGGGTAATCGGGGAGCACTTCGCGGCGCAACGTAAGTTGCTTGGGCTGCGGGTCAGTGACGTGGCCAAGCGTGCGGCGATCAGCGAGACTACCGTGACGAATCTTGAGCATGGCCGGCCAGTGCGTTCAGATGCACTCATTACCGTCGCCCGCATACTTCAGCTGGCCGATTATATGGTCAAGGCCGCTGATCCGTATTCGCATGACTTGGGTATGGTCCGTGCCGCGCAGATTCTGCCCAAGCGCGTGCGGTAATGGAATTGGTGCTGAAACATAGATGATAAGAAGGTTCGGCTACGGCCATGCAGGATTTATTTCCGAATGCCAGCGAGGGATTACTAAACTGTTAGTTAGTTTGTTTGAAGAATGAACAATTGCAGTTGAATAACCCGGAAAATAAGGAAAAGAACTGGGGTGAAAGCTATGAGTCAACAAGTTGAAGTCCGAACGACTGTCGAAAACGGTAAGGAGCTAACTGCTGGAACGTTGTATTTCAACGGCCCCAGTTCCACCTTCAGATATCGTTCCGATTACGTTGACAACCCTGATTCATTTGACCTTGCTCCCGGCCTTCCGCTTTCCCTTTCTCCCTTCGTATTCGCCGGTCTGGGACCATTTTCCGATGCCGCTCCCGATCGTTGGGGCAGGAAACTGCTTGAACGTAATCGTAAGCGGCATAACTTGCCGGAATCCGAATATCTTTTGGGTGTCAATGACGTAACGCGTCAGGGTGCGGTCAGATTTTTCGGAGAAGGGAAGGCGCTCGCAGGCGATGAAGGAGTACCAGTACTTACGGATTTGTCGGGATTGCTGGATACCGCGGACGCTGTTGAAGAGAATCGCGAAGTGGATGATACCTCCCTGCGCAGGTTGTACCGAGCGACGGGTTCTTTGGGAGGTGCCCGTCCGAAAGCGTCCGTATTCGACCATAACGCATTGTGGCTGGCCAAGTTTCCGAAGCCTGATGGCGATGATTGGGACGTCATCGGTTGGGAAGCGGTGATTCTGGAACTTGCCGAGCAGGCTGGAATCGTCGTGCCGGAACATCGTGTCATCAGCATCAAGGATTCAGATAACCGACAGCGGACTGTTCTTCTTACCAAACGTTTCGATCGGGAAGAGGACGGTCAGCCAGAAAAGCTGCGGCGAATCCCCTATATTTCTGCGATGACGGCGCTGGAAGCGGAGGATGGTGAAGGCGGTGATTGGCTTGATTTGGTTGAGTTCTCGCGTCAGATAGGTGCCGATACCCATCAACTCTGGCAACGTGCCATGTTCGGGGCCGCAATCGGCAATCTTGACGACCATTTACGCAATCATGGCTTTTTGCATTCGTCGAGAGGCTGGCAGCTTTCGCCGGCATTTGATTTGAATCCGGAACCGTATCAAGAGCAGGCGGATGACAGGCATCAACTTGCGCTATTCGGTGATGCTCATGTGGACGTTACGACATTGATGGGTGAGGAAGCATTGGAACTATTCGACATTTCACGTTCGATGGCACATGATTACGTTGTATCGCTTTCCTCCGTCATCAGGCAGGCCGTTCCGCGTGCCAGGTTACGGCACATTGATAATTACTCGATTTCTATTATGGAAGCAAGGTTCCAGCATACTTTGCAACAATTGGCCGAGTTCTAGTTGCCGCAGTATCGAATCCGCCAATTCGCTCTTTGCGCGTAACGGCATTTTTATGGCATGATAAAGGTGGTTATAGTTCATCAATAACGATGGATGTTCAAACTTTCGAAAGGAATCGATATGGGCAATCAGCGACGTGTGGTGATTTTGGGCGGGCATGGCAAGGTGGCGTTGCTCGCCGAGCCGAAGCTTAAGGAAGCAGGGTTCAGCGTTGACGCGGTTATCCGCAACCCGGCGCAGTCCGATGATGTGCGGGCCGCTGGCGCGAACCCGGTGGTTTTCGATATGGAGCACGCCAATGTCGACAGTTTCGCCGGCTTGTTCGAAGGCGCCGTCGCCGTCGTGTTCTCGGCCGGAGCAGGCGGTGGGGATGCCGTCCGTACGCACGCCGTCGATTATCAGGCCGCGGTCAATGCGATGGATGCCGCGCAAAAGGCCGGTGTACGTAGATTCGTGATGGTCTCTTACGACACCGCCGATCGCGACCCGAAAGAAATGGGTTGGCCGGAATCGTTCGTACCGTATGCGCAGGCCAAGCACGATGCCGACGCACATCTGCTCGATTCCTCGCTTGAATATACGATTCTCGGCCCAGGCATGCTTACGCTCGAGCCGGAAACCGACAGGATTGTCCTGACCGATGACCATACGATGATTGACGGCAAGCCTGCCACGCCCGAGCAGCGCAAGACCTCGCGCGGCAACGTCGCGGCGGTTATCGCCCGCGTGCTCTCGGCGGATGTCGCCAAGCGCAAGACCCTCGCCTTCTACGACGGTGACAAGCCGATCGACGAGGTGCTCGTCTGATCGGGCGCAAGACTATCAGATCAGATGTTTGAATGCTGAGAACGTGCCGCAACGTCGGGTTGGTTACGGCACGTTTCGTTTCCGTTGGTATTCGGTAGCCGTCAGCCGGCTCATACCAGACCGACTCGCTCCGGTTATGGTGTTGGTCGATCGTAACGGTTTCGGAGTGCGATTTGCACTAATAAAAGGCATATTCACTGCCGATATGTCGAGTTTTCTGCCCCGGGTCTATGGTTAAATTGAATGACCGATTAGGGTTCCGATGGAAACGAAAGGTCTACCGATGGAACAGAAACAGTACGTATGCGAAAAGTGCGGTTGCCGGCACTACACTTCCGACCAGTTCCAGGCGACCGGCGGGGAGTTCGCCAAGCTGTTCAACGTGCAGAACAAGAAGTTCATCACCGTCAGTTGCACGCAATGCGGATACACCGAGCTGTATCGTGCCGAGACGGACGCCGGCATGAATATTCTCGATTTTCTGATGAGCTGAGCGTGCGGCACCGGATTACCTGTTTTATGCGGTGGGTTTCGAAGCGTGTTCCGGCAGCCGCCGCGTAGTGGGTGGCGAATGCTGGGCTTCATGTCGGCGACGATGATGCCGGGCCGCCCAAACCACCATTCCTGTTGTGGCCTCAAGAAATCCGTTTCAAGAAATTCACATTGAGGAATCCGTTTCGAGCAATCCTGGCATTGCCATCAAGAAATCTCATCTCTACCGAGCGACTTTGAATGGTTCGCCTATGGCTTTTGCGTCTGTCGCTTCGAGGGCATTGGCGCTACGCTTGATCGAAAGGCCAAAGGAGCGTTGGATATGACGATTGCGTTGAAGCGGGTTTATGAAGCGGCCGAGGATGGCGACGGCTATCGTGTCTTGGTCGATCGGCTTTGGCCGCGCGGCATTTCGAAGGTGAACGCGAAACTCGATCTGTGGTTGAAGGAGATCGGCCCGAGCGCGCAACTGCGCAAGTGGTTCGGCCACGATCCCGCCAAGTTCGACGAGTTCGCCGAACAATACCGCAAAGAGCTTGATGCCAACACGGAAACGGTCGACAAGTTGGTCTCGATATGTCGAGAACAGCCCAAAGTTACCTTGCTCTACGGAGCCAAAGACCCGCAACATAATCAGGCGATAGTATTGAAGGATTATCTCGACGGTCGGCTTTCGTGAGTTGCGATATTTCGTTGCCATATTTTGTTGTTGCTGGATAAATGAAACAACCATACGTGATTGTGCGACGAATTGCCACAGAATGTCGTGAAGCCATAAATTTTCGAGACAAATCCGATATCATGGCCGTGTAACACGGGTTGTATAGCGTATGATAATGGTTATGGCGACAGTGACGTTATCGATACCGAGGGCACGTAAGCGTGAGCGTGCCGTTTCCGACTACTTCAACATGTGGGTAACGCGAGACTTCGACAAGCTCGATGCGTATTTCGCCCCTGATTGTGTCTATGAGGAAAGCAACGGTCATATCTATGAGAACCGCAGCCAGATTCATCGCTGGATTGAGGATTCGATGGAACATCAGGCCGTCTCGATGTGGAAGATAGCCAATTTCACCCACGCTCGCGGCCGTGAGGGGCAGCCGTCGATCACCGTGTTCTGGACGTTTGCGGCGCGGAAAAGCGGTGGCGAATCCGAGGATTTCGACGGGGTCTCGGTCATCGAATTCAACCGCCAGAACAAGATCAAGCGGGTTCGTGAGTTTCGCGCCAAGCGTCGCCGCGACTATCCCTATAGGGATGAATGAGCGGCCGCGAGCTTCGGCTTGGTGAAATCTTGATGGCGTGATCAACGCAAGAGGACGGGTTATTGCTGACCGCAATGACCCGTTTTGATGTTTCCGCAGCGGTGAGCTGTTACTATGTGTGGTTTTCAAAACTTGAGTCGAAGTGACTCAAGTTTTGTTCACTGCAGGTTAAATTCGGGAAGCCGGAGCGGGAATAACGGTTGGACATAGTGACACGATAAAGACTTGGAGCCGCAAGGTTCCGGAGCGTCTCGTCACCTGGCCGGTTCTTCCGGCCGCAGGCGTCACGGCTTGCCTCAGATGCTTAGGAGTATTGATTATGGCTATGTTTCCGGCTTTGATGCATGATGCGTTCTCTGATTTGTTCGACGATCCGTTCTTCGCCGGTTGGGGCGATTCCAGCAACCGTATGGGCAACCCGATTTCCTCGGCCAATATGATGAAGACCGATGTCCGTGAGACCGACAAGGCTTACGACGTCTCCATCGATATGCCCGGCTTCAACAAGGACGACATCGCCCTTGAATTGCACGACGGCTACTTGACCGTCTCGGCCAAGCGCGACGAGAGCCATGACGAGAAGAATGATGAGGGCAAGTGGCTGCGCCGCGAACGTTACGCCGGCACCTGCTCGCGCAGCTTCTACGTCGGCGACGAGGTCAAGGAATCGGATATCCATGCCGGTTATAAGAACGGTACGTTGAGCCTTGAAATCGCCAAGGTGCAGCCAGCCCCGAAGGTCGAGGCCAAGCACCAGATTGCCATCGAAGGCTGATTTGCTTGGTCGATTGTTCGGCTAAGGATGGTTGAAGCGGCTGCCCCTGACTTATCGCGACAATGAATTCGCGGTAAGGCCAGGGGCAGTTTCGCTTGTTAGCGCCTCTAACGCAACGAGAACTCGTGTTTGCTGTGGGTTTGGAGGCAGTTTCTGGCAATTGTGCCTCTAACGCAAGGGAAAGTGGCACTTGTTCCTGTATAAGGGGCAGTTTCGGGATTGCAACGGAGCAATGGTTCCGTGAATTGTCGTCATATTCGATTTGCGCTGTGCGATAATGGTTGGTAGCAAACAATGAAGATTGACGCAACAATAGTGGAAACGAGGTAAAGCACATGGGCATGCCTTTGGATTTGTATGTGATCAGACACGGGGAGTCGGAGGCGAACGTCATCGTCAAGGCGGGGGAGCACGGCGACAATTCGCTCTTTACACAAGACAACGTCACCGTTCCCGACCGTTCGTGGCGGCTCACGGCGACGGGACGCAAGCAGGCCTATTGCATCGGCCGCTGGCTCGTCGAGCAGCAGCAGCTCTTCGACCGTTATCTGGTGTCCCCTTACGTTCGTACCCGTGAGACCGCGGCGACCATGGCGCTGCCCAAGGCCAAATGGGAGGAGACTCGCGTGCTGCGTGAACGTTCGTGGGGTGAGATCAGCACCGTGACCCAGGAGGTGTTCAAGAACAACTATGAGCGCAACTGGATGTTCAAGAAAACCGACCCGCTCTACTGGCGTCCGCCGGCCGGCGAATCCATCGCCGATGTGGCCGAGAACCGAGCCCACAATCTGCTGACCTCACTCAACCGCCGCGCCGAGGCACAGTCCGTCATCGCGGTGACGCACGGCGACTTCATGCTTTCGCTGATGCTGACCCTCGAAGACCTTTCCGACGAGGAATTCCTGCGCCGTGCCGACAGCGACCATTGGAAGATTACCAACTGCACCTGCCTGCATTATTCGCGCCGTGACCCCGATACCGGGCGCACCGACGAACGGATCCACTTCGAGCAGACCGCCCGCCCGGTTTACGACAAGGACACCGGGCGTTGGACGGTCAAAGTCGATCCATGGCGCGAGTTCCAGCGCCCGCTGCTCTCCAACGGCGATCTGGTGGACGTGGTGCAGTCCGTTACTCCTCACCTCTAAATCGCGTTCAGTGGTGATACGTATCTTCCCAGCTATTTAGCGATTTAATAATTGAGAACTGTCATAAGTTTGGTTGAGTGGTGGGGCTGGGATATGCGATGCTTGACCGTAAAGACTTGGCCTGAGCGGCCCGGAGCGTGTCGAGCATTGTATATCCCAGCCCCACCACGTCAGTTGGAGTCTGCGAAGATAGTTATTGCTTTCGTTCATGTATTCTGTCATGTTCATCAGATGAGCGCGACACGCCGAATGTCCAAAGGTGCATTAAACTATCCCAAAGCGCGTGACGAACTCAAAGCCGCGCGGTAAATCCCGTATTTCCAATTCGTGGTAGAAGTATGCCCAAAAGGAGGGTCAAGGATGAGCAACATGTTCACCTGGAAATTGCATGGTGACGGCAAGACGTTGAATCCGGGAGAGGTGATCGACCCTGACGAGCGCATGACGTGGGGCCGAACGGCTGGTATTGGCGCCCAGCACGTGATCGCGATGTTCGGTGCGACGTTCCTCGTTCCGATACTGACGCATTTCGATCCGTCGACGACATTGTTCTTTACGGCGATGTCCACCGCGTTGTTCCTGTTGATCAATACCAATAAGCTACCCAGTTATCTGGGTAGCTCTTTTGGTTTTATAGCCCCTATTACGGCCGTCGAGACTGAAAAGGGGCTCGGTGCCGGTATCCCGGCTGCGGGCTTCGGCATCATGTGCACTGGCATCCTGTTGGCATTGGTCGGCATCCTCGTCCACTTCGCCGGCGCCAAGTGGATCGACCTGATCATGCCTCCGGTGGTCAACGGCGCCATCGTCGCCATCATCGGCTTCAACCTGGCTCCCTCGGTCTGGTCCAACTTCCAGAAGGCTCCTGACACCGCGGCGGTGACGCTGGTAGCGGTCCTCTTGATCGCGGTGCTTTTCAAGGGGCTGCTCGGCCGCCTGAACATTCTGCTCGGTGTCTTGGTCGGCTACGCCTACGCCTGCTTCCGCGGTCAGGTCGATTTCGCCGCGGTCGCCAAGGCATCGTGGATCGGCTTCCCTCAATTCCACATGCCGCAGGCCGACTTCTCGGTGCTGCCCATGTTCATCCCGGTGGTCATGGTCCTGATCGCCGAGAACGTCGGCCACGTCAAGTCGGTCGCCCAGATGACCGGCCGTGACTATGACGACCAGATCGGCACCGCGCTCTTCGCAGACGGTCTCGGCACCACGATCGCCGGCTTCGGCGGCGGCTCCGGCACCACCACCTACGGCGAGAACATCGGCGTGATGGCCGCCACCCGCGTCTATTCCACCGCCGCCTACTGGTGTGCGGCCGCCTTCGCCCTGATCCTGAGCCTGTGCCCGAAGTTCGGCGCGGTCATCAACACGATTCCCTCCGGCGTCTTGGGTGGCGTGACCACACTGCTCTACGGCATGATCGGCATGGTCGGCGTGCGCATCTGGGTCGACAACCACGTCGACTTCGGCAAGCCGTTGAACAACATGACCGCCGCGGTCACGATGATCATCGGCATCGCCGACTTCGGCTTCGCCATCAGCGGTGTCAAGTTCAACGGCATCGCCATCGGCACCGTCGCGGTGCTGGTGATGTACCACGGCCTCAAGGCCATCGGCCGCGCCACCGGAGCCATCGCCAAGGACGGTACGGAGTGAGGCGCAACGATGAATAAGAGTCATTGTTAACGACAACGCCGGCTCGCAATATCTGCCGGATGACGATCTGATCGTCATCCGGTTCGCTTTTTATGGATCATCGTCATCGCAAACGTGTTTGATACGGTCTCAACCGGACCATACGCGTTATGTGATCGTTGGACTACTCGTCACGGATGAAGGAAATCGAAGACGGACGGGGAATCGGAGACGGGCAGGGAATCGGAGACGGGCAGGGAATCGCGGTGGTCACTAATGGGGCGTCAGGGATTGGCCTCGAAATGGTTTCCCTGCTTGTCAAGCAAGGCTGGATCGCGCATTCCGCCGATTTCGCCGCGCACAGGATAGCTGGGCTTTCCGAGCGGTTTGATGGTTGCAGCGTCGAATCAACAAAGCTGAAATGTCTGACTATTTCAATAAGTACTATTTTTAGACTATTTAGTCATTCTTTTGACAAAACAAGTTTATCGTCATATAGTAACCTTCGTCAATTGTTTAATGCAAGGACGCAGGAGGTTAGTATGAGCATTCATGTTGTCATCATGGGAGTTGCCGGATGCGGCAAAACCACTGTGGCGCAGGCTGTCCGAGACCGTTTGGGCTTTGTCATGGCTGAAGGCGATGACTTCCACCCGAAGGCCAATGTCGACAAAATGAGCCACGGCATACCGCTTACCGATGAGGACCGTTGGCCATGGCTGGAGACCATCAGCCAATGGATGACCGATCAGGACAAGCAGGGCAACTCCACCGTGGTTTCGTGCTCGGCGTTGAAGAAGGAGTACCGCGAAGTGCTCCATAAGCATGTCGACGTTCTCTTCGTTCATCTTTCCGGAACCCAGGAGCTCATCGGTGATCGTCTGGCCAAGCGTAAGGGGCATTATATGCCGCCGTCGCTTCTCCCCAGTCAGTTCGCCGATCTTGAGCCTCTTCAGGAAGACGAAAACGGCGTGACGGTTTCGGTACAGGGCGATCCGACAGAGGTCGAGAACCGTGCCATCGACGTTATTGAGCGTTATGAGCAAACCGGCAAAATCGCCTAGTTTGCCCAGCTGAGGCGACTCTTGGTGAGTGCCGCAAGGAAGTCGAAGCCGTCACTGCTGCGGCACTCGCCCGGATTCATGCTTGACAGAGCTTTAAACCAAAGAAGGGGAAAGATAATATGGGGGAATTCTCAATTCACAGTTTTGAACTGACGGATAAAGTCGTGCTCATCACCGGAGGGGCAAGCGGACTGGGGAAGTACTATACCCAAGCCGTCAGCGCCGTCGGGGCCGATGTCTGCGTCGTCAGCGCCACCGAGAACGGCTGGGACGAGACCAGAGCAATCGTCGAGGGCAACGGCCGCAAAATCGTGTTCATCAAGCAGGACATCACCGCTGATGGGGCCGCGAAACATATCGTCGACGAGGCGATCGAACAATTCGGGCGCATCGATGTGCTGATCAATAATGCTGGCATCCAGCTTCGCCACGACCTGGCGGATTTTCCAGACGAGGATTGGCGCAGGGTAATCGACGTCAATCTCAACGCGCTGTATTATCTTTCCCATGAAGTCGCGAAAGTGATGATGCAGCAGAAGAGCGGCAAGATCGTCAATATCGGCTCCATGCAGTCCTACCGCGCCGGCAAAAGGATTTTCCCCTATGCCGCAAGCAAGCATGCCGTCGTGGGATTGACCAAGGCCTATGCCGATGCGCTCGCTCCGTATAACGTACAGGTCAATGGTCTGGCTCCCGGCTATATCAACACGCCGATGACCCTCGCGTTGCAGAACGACCCCGTTCGCAGCGTCGAGATTGGCGACCATATCCCCGCGGGCCATTGGGGGGACCCGAGCGAGCTCATGGGCGCGATGGTGTTTCTGTGCTCTTCCGCTTCCGACTATGTCACCGGTGTGATGCTCCCCGTCGACGGTGGATATCTGCTGCGCTGACCCGAGGTCGACGAAGGCCTGTAACCAAGTTGTTTCCTTGTCGAAAGATGCGGAAAATTATCAAAAACAATAGAGAGGTAAAAAGGAATGCCATTAGTAATCGTAGCCTGCGCCGTAGCAGTGCTGATATTCCTTATTGCGAAATGCAAGCTCAACACGTTTGTTTCGCTCGTGATCACTTCCATTCTGGCGGCGCTCGTCCTTCAGATTCCGATCGCCAAGATCCCGACGACCATCGAAACCGGTATCGGAGGCCAGCTCGGCCATCTTGCGGTCATCTTCGGCTTCGGGTCGATGCTGGGCAAGCTTGTTTCCGACTCCGGCGGCGGCCATCGTATCGCGATGACGCTGATCGACAAATTCGGGCGCAAGCACATTCAGATCGCTGTCGTTCTGGCATCCTTCATCGTCGGCATAGCCCTGTTCTTCGAGGTCGGCCTCGTCGTCCTGCTGCCGATCATCTTCGTGATCGCCCGCGAGATCGATATGCCGTTCATGGAACTCGGCCTATCCGCAGCCGTCACCTTGAATGTCGCCCATGCGTTCCTGCCCCCGCACCCGGCACCCACCGCAATCGTGGGCACGCTCGGTGCCGACATGGGCCAGGTGATGATCTATGGCATCATCGTCGCCATTCCGACGGTCATCATTTCCGGACCGCTGTTCAACCACCTGCTGCACAAGCTGCGTCCGGGGCTGTACCGCAAGGACATCGACATCACCGTCCTCGGCGAATACAAGGAATTCAAGACCGAGGACACTCCGGGCTTCGGCATCTCCGTGTTCACCTCGTTGCTGCCGGTCATCCTGATCGCCTTCGCTACCATCTGCTCCTTCATCATTCCCAAGAAGAACGTCGTCAACGAGGCCATCCAGTTCATCGGCGCTCCCGATATCGCCATGCTGCTCTCGATGCTCTTCGCCATGTGGTCGATGGGCTTCCATCAGAAGAGGAAGATGGGCGAGATCACCGCTTCCATGGAACAGTCCGTCAAGCAGATCGCCATGATGCTTCTGATCATCGGCGGCGGCGGGGCCTTCAAGCAGGTCCTCGTCGACGGCGGTGTCTCGACGTATGTCTCCCATCTGTTCACCAACATCAGCATGCCGCCGCTGATCGCCGCCTGGCTTATCACGGCTATCCTACGTGTCTGCGTCGGCTCTTCGACCGTTGCCTCCCTGACCGGTGCAGGTCTGGTACTGCCGTTGATTGCCTCCACCGGTGCCAATCCCGCGTTGATGGTGTTGGCGGTCGGAGCCGGTTCCGTCTTCTGCGACCACGTCAATGACGCCGGTTTCTGGATGATCAAGGAATACTTCGGTCTTTCGCTGAAGGACACCCTGTCGTCCTGGACGGTGGCCACGGCGGTGATTTCGGTTGTGGGCTTGCTCTCGGTGCTCTGTCTGTCGTTGTTTGTATGAGACGATGGCATGCCCTGAAGGGCCGGGTTGTTGCCGATCGGCAATGACCTGACGCGTCCATGGGATTGCCAGGTCCCATATATATATTGAAAATCGGGTTTTGCTCCCTCTCGATGGAGAGGAGGCGAAACCCGATTGTTGTATTTGGACGGTTTCCTTTGGGCGTTATGACTCTTGCGTGGTGCTGCGGACCTCGTTGACGATATAGGTCATGGCGTCATGGGCGAGTTGAGCGTCGCCTTTCCAAATGCCTTCCGCCACTTTTTCGTGTGCGTCCAATGCGTCTGGACGTGGTTTGAGCGGGTAAAGGCCTTGTTCTACGCGGCTTTTCAGCACAATATCGACCAATGGGGAGAGAGCGGTGAAAAGCTCGTTGCCGCTATGGCTGAGCACTTCGTTATGAAAGCGGATATCGAGTGTATGGAATTCGTCGATATGGTTCGATTCCCCGTTTTTGCGCATTTCGCTGGCCAGGACCGGCATGAGGGCCTTGGTTTCCATAGGCGCATGCAACGCCGCATCGCCCGCAGCTATCGGCTCTACAGCAAGACGCAGCTCGGTCAATGTCAGCAGTTGTTCCTTACGGTAGCTGGAATGAAGTTTCCATTCGATGACCTGTGTATCCAGTGAAAGCCATTTGTCTAATTCCTGGGCGATGAGCCCTACCCGCTTCCTGACGATGACGGCATTGGCCGATTGCAGGGTATGGGCGGCCTCGCGCGCCACGGTTCTGGAAATCGAGAAACGTTTCTGTATATCGTTGAGCGTGATGCTGGTTTCGGGTTTCCAGCGGTTTTCGATGATATCGACCGCGAGCTGTTCGGCGACGGCATGGTGCAGGGGAACCGGGCTTTGCGGTGGGTCCAAAGAGGTTGACGGATCTTGCACAGGGCTGTCTTTCGTGGCCGAGTCCTCTACGGATAGCGGACTTTGCCCCTGACCGTTTCCGGTTTGCGCTTCAGGGGTGTGGCCAGGACTTGTCGTTGAGCCCTCTTGTTTATTGCTCATGGTTCCAGCCTAGCAAAAGTTGGCAGATAAATTCGTATATGTTCCCAAAAAATGCATATTAATAAAAAAGAAAATCTGATAGAGTTTAAAAGTAGTATCTTTAAAAAATATGGTATGCTCTTATTGATAGCAAGGGTTGTTTCTCAAGGAGGAAAAGATGCAGCTTGGCATGATTGGCCTTGGACGCATGGGCGGCAACATGGCCAAAAGGATTCGCGAGGCAGGCCATGAGGTCGTGGGATACGATCTGAGCCCTGAGTCCGGTCGTGATGTCTCAAGTCTCAAGGAACTGGTCTCGCGCCTTGACGCGCCGCGCATCATCTGGATTATGGTACCCGCAGGCAAGGCGACGGACAGTACGCTCGACGAGCTGATGGACCTGCTCGAGTCGGGCGATATGGTGATCAACGGCGGCAACTGCCGGTATACCGACGACAAGACCAACGCCGAAAAGCTGGCGAAAAAGGGTATCGAATACATGGATTGCGGCGTCTCCGGCGGTGTCTGGGGCGAGGAACGCGGCTACGCCCTGATGGCTGGTGGCACCGATGAGGAATATCAGCGCGCTCTGCCGATTCTCGAGGCGTTGAAACCGGAAGGCAAGGACGGCCTCGTGCATGCCGGACCGGTGGGCGGCGGTCACTTCGCCAAGATGGTGCACAACGGCATCGAATACGGCATGATGCAGGCGTTCGGCGAAGGTTTTGCAACGATGGAACGCAGCGAGTATATCGATGATCCCGCCGAAGTCATGGCTTCCTGGCGCGCTGGCAGCGTGGTCGATTCCTGGCTGCTCGACCTGGTGGTGCGGGCGATGAAGGACGATCCGGATCTGAAGAGCATGCCGCCGGTGGCCGATGAGACCGGCGAGGCGCGATGGACGATCGAGGCTGCGGCCGAGCTCGGCGTGCCGACCCCGGCCATCAGCGCAGGCCTGTTCACCCGTCAGGCTTCGCGCGGCGGCGCCGATGACGTATTGCGCGTCGTCACCGCGATGCGCAACCAGTTCGGCGGGCATATCACCAAGGCCTGAGCTGAAGCGTATCCAAACGCGTTGAGCATAGTTTGATTACGAAATGCAATAATAACGCGGCATTGATGGTGTGGGGGGTTCCGTTCGTTGAAACGGAGCCCCCCACAAATTGTTTTGCCGGCAAGCAGGCAGCCGCTCTATCCGGCAATATGCGAAAAACCGATACCTTCGGATTTTTACAGGATCATGGCAACTGTTCGATTGTCATTTCGCCAAATCGATCAGGCATAATCAGATTGGCCGAGTCTTTATTTTGCCTGATGGCGGGAGCGGATTGCGCTGTCGATGACACCGATGACGATACCGGCTGCGGCAGGAATGAGCCAGGTCAATTGCGCGTCATACAGCGGCAAGGTCGCCAGTGCCCGACTCACCGAGGTCATCGGAAGCCCGAAAACGGCAAGCAGTTTGACGATGCAATCGAAGATGGTGAAGAGCGCCACCAGCAGCACCGTCCAGAAATAAACGCGTGGGAACTTCGACGAGAACGGCTTCTCGACAAGATTGAGCAGCACCAGGATGATGGCGATGGGATAGAGCGCGCCCAGCACCGGCAATGAGACGGTGATGATGGCGCTCAGGCCCGCGTTCGAGACGATGAAACTGAAGACGGCGAAGAAAACGCTCCATGCGCGGTATTTGACTGGATGCCCGAAAACGGTGGGGAAGGTGTTCTCGAAATACGTCGCGCATGTGGAGATAAGACCGGTGCACACGTTGAAACAGGCGAGTACGAAGATCAAACCGACGAATGCGGTGCCGATCGAGCCGAAAGCCGAGGTGGTGAGGTTGGTCAGCACCGTCGCCCCGGTGTCATCCTTGCCGTTCGCGGATTTGATGGAACCGCTCACCGCCCCGATGAACGACAGCGCAGCGTATATCAGGATGAGCAAGATGCCGGCGCCTGCGCCTGCGATGCCGGTTTCGTGTCGGTTCGCTTTGGTGTCGGTGACGCCGAACTGGGAGATATTGGCCGAGATGACGATACCGAAATACAGCGCGGCCAGCAGGTCCATCGTCTGGTAGCCGTTGACGAACCCGTAAACCAGCGAGCCGTTCGCATAGTCGCCGAACGGTTTGCCCAACGCCCCGTGGCCGATGAAGATGCAGGAGACGAACATGACCGCGATCAGCACCAGGAGCAACGGCCCCATGAAGCGTCCCAGCGATTTCGAGAGTTTTTCGGGATGTTGGCTCAACAGGAACGACAAAGCGAAAAAGACGATGGAATAGAGCAGCAGCGCCAAACGGTTGTTTTCGCCGACGAAGGGGGTTATCGCCATTTCATAGGAAGTCGTGGCGGTGCGGGGAATGGCGAAGCAGGGTCCGATGGCCATGATGATGACGAATGCCAGCATGGCGGCGAACTTGGGGGAGACGCGCGATGCAAGGTGCTCGAAGCCGCCTGCCGAGGCCACCGCCAGCACGCCCAGAATCGGCAGACCTACCGCCGAGATGATGAAGCCGATGGTGGCGGGCAGCGCCGCGCTTTGCGCTTGGGCCCCCATCAGCGGCGGGAAGATGAGGTTGCCCGCCCCGAAGAACATGGAGAAGAAGGTGAACGCGACGACGAGGCGGTGCCGGCCGTTCAGTCTTGTTGCACTCAGGCCTTGGGCGTCGCCGCGGGAATTCGCGGATGCCGTATCCTGTCGCGGTTCGGCAGTCTGTTCTGATGGTGCGTTGCTGACAGTGTTGGCCATAAAACTTCCAATATAACTCTGCGTGGTGCAATCGATGCCGTTGCATCCACTATCCGGATTCTGGTTTCACTATATGCGCCAGTAACGCCAAGCGTTGGCGAGCCGACAATACATATAGGCATCGCTATGCTCAACAATGCGGCTGCTTCGAGGGGCATACAGGTGCGGCAACGGTCCGTTCCGCCGTTTGTGCGGTTCGGACGGTATCGACGCGACGGTGCCGGTTTGCCCGCAAAGCCGCTCAGGGATGCTCACAGTGTGATCGGCATGGAGGACGGGCCGAACCGTTTTTATAGTATGGCCGATATTACCGAAAAGAGTTCGGCGGCTTGCAGGGAGGAGGATGGATGGCGGTGTCATCCGGGAAAACAGTGCTGGCGGCCTTTCGCGAGGCGTTTCCGCGTACCCTGCCGATCTGCGCCAGCTTCGTGCTGACCGGCCTCTCATACGGGCTGCTGATGTTTTCCAAGGGATTCTCACTCATCTACCCGGTCTGCATGGCGGCGTTCATTTTCGCCGGATCCATGGAATTCGTCACCATCGATCTGCTGTTGAGCGCCTTCAATCCGTTCGCCGCGTTCGTGATGACGCTGATGGTCAACAGCCGTCACTTCTTCTATGGTCTGGCAATGCTTCGTCCCTTTCATGGATTGGGATGGAAGAAGCCTTTGCTTGTTTTCTGGATGTGCGACGAGACGTTCGCCATCAATTCGTCGGCGAAAGTGCCGGATACCATTGATCGCGGCTGGTTCATGCTCTGGGTCTCCGTGCTTGATTACTGCTATTGGGTCTCTGGCGCCGCCCTGGGGTGGCTGATCGGCGGCGTGCTGCCGTTTTCCGTGAAAGGCGTCGAGTTTGCCATGGTCGCCATGTTCGTCTCGATTCTGCTGGACCAGTGGTCGTCATCGCCGCACACCTTACGCGGGCATACACCGGCGTTGGTCGGGCTTGCGGTATCGCTGGCCTGTCTGCTTGCCTTCGGACCGAAGAATTTCATGTTGCCTGCGCTGGCGGGCATGCTGGTCGTTTTCCTGGTGTTGCGTCCTTGGTTGGAGGAGCTCAAACCGGATTCGTCCGATCGCTGCGATGGCGGTGATTTCGCCGGGAATCTTGATGCATTTACCGATGGAGAGCCTGCCGACGTAGGTGGCAAAGCCAATGCCGGCGCGCTTGCTCAAACGGCAGCGGGCAGCCAGGAAAGGGAGGATGGACGATGATGACCATGAGTACGACGCAGGCCGCTATCACCATAGCCGTGGTCGTCTTCGCCACGATGGCCACCCGTTTCACGGTGTTCCTGCTGTTCCCTGATTCGAAGACCCCTCCGCGGCTCATTCGTTATCTCGGCGACGTGTTGCCCTATGCGATGACCGGTATGTTGGTGGTCTATGCGCTCAAAAACGTATCGTTCGTTTCGGGCGACCACGGCATTCCCATGCTTATCGCCATCGCCGTTCTTGCGCTGATATACCGATGGCGACACAATTCGCTGTTGGCGATTTTCGTGAGTACCGTCCTTTATATGGTGTTGGTGCAGACGGTATTCGCGTGAGGTCGGCTGGGCGGCGGATGGCACCGTCCTACTGTGCGGCTTCACAGGGAGGGAACAGGCACGCAAGTATTCTTGCAGCGCTTTCGTTTTCGAAGGGCGCGGACTAGACGGATCCCGGGCGTGTTCCTTGATATATCGGTCTGTGACGGGCGACACCTTTCGCTACGATTGAGACATGTCCTTCTTTGACTTTTTCGGCGGGTTCCCGGGGCCGAGCAATGGCCCCCATCCTTATCGTGGCGACGACGATGACGATGACCCTACAATCCTGCATATCCACACCGACGGCGATGACGACGCCCACGATGGTAACAGGCGCCAGAACTTCTCCGCAGGCGATTTCTGGCCGCCCCGCAACGGCAACCCGCGTCTGACGAGACGTGCGAACTACCAGCCCGAAGGCATGTCCAAAGGGACGAAGGTCTTCATCGGTGTAGTGGTGGTCGTGGCGCTGATTCTGGCGTTGCTGTTCGGTCTCGATCATTTTGTCACCGATCTCATGTGGTTCGGCCAGCTTGGATTCCAATCGGTGGTGTGGACTCAGCTGTGGACGAAGGTCGGTCTGTGGGTCGCGTTCGCGGTATTGATGGCTTTGGTGAGCTATTTCGCCGCCACCAGGGCCATTCGCAAGCGTCCGGATTCCGCGGACGGTTCCAAGATTCGCGTCAAGGGCGATGTCATCGAGGTCGGCAAGTCCGTCAGCTCCAAGACGGCCAGGCGCGTGGCGGTCATCATCTCGCTGATCGTCGGGCTTATTTTCGGTGCCCAGTTCAATTCGAACTGGTCCGAGGTTCTGCTGATGTTCCACGCTCAGCGCTTCGGCGTGAGCGACCCGCAATTCGGCATCGACAATGGCTTCTACGTTTTCATTCTTCCCGGTCTCAATCTCATGCTTTCGGCGTTGAGCATGCTGCTCTTCTTCGGACTGCTCTTCTCGGTGGTCACGCATTTCGCCATGGGCGGCATCCGCATCACCATGCCGGTCAACGGGCACGGCATCATGACGATGACCAAGTACGCGCGTCGTCAGATCAGCGTCTGGTTCATCTTGAACATGCTCGCTTGGGCCGCGCGCCAGGTCATCGGCGTCTTCAACACGCTCACCCAAAGCAGTAACCGCTTCACCGGTGCCGATTACACCACGGTGCATGCCAACGTTCCGGTCACCTTCATCCTCGCGGCTCTCACGGCGATTCTCGGGCTCCTGCTGGGTATCTGGCTCATGCGCTCCCATTCCTTCGATGGTCCGGCCTCGCCGAATGTTCGTGTGGTGGCGGCAGTGAAGGCCTGGCGTGTGCCGATGATCGCCGTCGCCGCCGTTGTGGTCGTGGCCATCGTGCTCGGCATGCTCTGGCCGATGCTCCTGCAGCGTTTCAAGGTCAGCCCCAACGAGCAGGAGATGGAGTCCTCCTATATCGCCCGCAACATCAAGGCGACGCAGCAGGCCTACGGTCTCGACAAGGTCAAGGTAGGCGGCTACAACGCCACCACCGAAGGCAAGTCCGGGGCTTTGGCCAACGATCCCGAGACCACGGCGCAGATTCGTCTGCTCGACCCGGAGGTCATCTCGCCGACGTTCAAGCAGCTGCAGCAGTCCAAGCAGTATTATCAGTTCGCCGATTCCCTGGCGGTCGATAAATACGACATCGATGGCAAGAGCCAGGACACCGTCATCGCCGCCCGCGAGCTCAACATCAACGGCAACGACAATCGCAACTGGGTCAATGACCACACCGTCTTCACTCATGGCTACGGCGTCGTCGCCGCTTACGGCAACAAGGTGACCAGCGACGGCAATCCTGAGTTCTTCGAGTCCGGCATCCCCACCCAGGGCAAGCTGACGAAGTCGCAGCACTACCAGCCGCGCATCTACTTCTCGCCGAACTCACCGGAATACTCCATCGTCGGTTCGCCCAAAGGCACCGCGCCGTGGGAGTTCGATTACCCGAAGGGATCCACAGGCGCTTCCAACACATTCAACGGCAATGGCGGTCCGAAGGTCAACAACATGCTGACCCGTCTGCTCTACGCCATCCGTTTCGGCAGCGATCAGATCTTCTTCTCCGACCGTGTCACCTCCGACTCGCAGATTCTTTACGATCGCAGCCCGCGTGACCGCGTGGCCAAGGTCGCCCCGTACCTGACGCTTGACGGACGTGTCTACCCGGCGGTGGTCAATGGCCGGGTGAAATGGATCGTCGACGGCTACACGACCTCGGACGCCTATCCGTATTCGCAGATGACCGATCTCGGCGTCGCCACCCAGGATTCGACCACGATCACTTCCAAGACCGTGCAGGGGCTCAATTCGCAGCCTGCCAACTACATCCGCAACTCGGTGAAGGCCACGGTCGACGCCTATGACGGTTCGGTCGATCTCTATACCTGGGACACGAAGGACCCGATCATCAAGGCCTGGCAGAAGATCTTCCCGGGCCAGTACCATCCGATTTCCGATATCTCGGGAGACCTGATGAGCCATCTGCGCTATCCGGAAAGCCTCTTCAAGGTGCAGCGCCAGTTGCTTTCGAAGTACCATGTCACCAGCCCGGGCCAGTTCTTCTCGGGCGAGGATTTCTGGCAGACCCCGGTCGACCCGACCGAGGCCAAGGACGCCCAGCAACGCGATGTGCTGCAGCCGCCGTACTATCTGACGCTGAAGACTGGTGGCTCCAAGCGGCCGCTGTTCTCATTGACCTCCACCTACATCCCCGCAGGCAGCTCCACGCGTGAGATTCTGACCGGATTCCTTTCCGTCGATTCGGACGCCGGGAACACCAAGGGCAAGATAGGGCCGAATTACGGCACCATACGATTGCAGGAGTTGCCGAAGGACGCTAATGTGCCCGGACCGGGTCAGGCGCAGAACAACTTCAACTCCAACGCGGACGTCTCCAAGGAACTGAACCTCTTGGAAGCCGGATCCACCAAGGTGGTGCGCGGCAATCTCCTGACGTTGCCTCTCGGCGGCGGACTGGTCTATGTCGAGCCCGTCTACGTCAAATCCAGCGGCGCCACCAGCTTCCCGCTCCTGAAGAAGGTCCTGGTGGCCTTCGGCGATCAGGTAGGTTTCGCCGACACCCTGGATGAGGCGCTCGATCAGGTCTTCGGAGGGGACTCCGGCGCATCGGCCGGCGACGCCGAAAACAAGGGCGGTGCCGCAGCCGGTGATTCCTCGTCCGCCAACTCCGAGGCTCAAGGAGGGACGGCTGACAAGTCCAACGGCAAGAACGGTGCCGTCGGTTCCTCCGGTTCTACCGGGGCCGTCACCAACAATCCTGATTTGAAAGATGCCTTGAACAAGGCGGGGCAGGCCATGAAGGATTCCGATGCCGCCATGAAGAAGGGCGACTGGGCGGCCTACGGCAAGGCCCAGCAGGAGCTCAACGACCAGCTGAATCGTGCCCTGCAGCTGGAAGGCCAGCAGCAATAAGCCGGTAGCAGACCGCGCTAACGGCGTTGTGTGGGCAACGGTATTTCAATGCTGTTCGCACAACGCCGTTATCATATTCAGACAGTACAGTCATGAGCAACGAAACAAGGGGAGGCCATGATTCGAGAGGCGTCGGACAGCGATTTGCAGGCGATTACCGACATTTACAACGAGGCTGTCGTCGCCGGCGGTTCGACGGCCGACCTGACCCCGCGCACGCTTGAGCAGCGTCGCGCCTGGGTGGCCAGTCACGAGCCGCGTCATGATTTTCCCGTGGTGGTCTTGGAGGACGAGAACGGGAAGGTAGTCGGTTTCGGCTCTCTGTCGCGTTTTCATCCACGTGCCGGTTATGATGGCGTGGTCGAATTGAGCTATTACATTGCCACTGCCGCGCAGCAAAAGGGGTATGGCACGCAGATGGTGTCCTGGCTGGTCAACAAAGCCAGGCAGCTCGGCAACCGCAAGGCCAACGCGCTGATCTTCGCCAGCAACGCCGGCTCCATCGCGTTGATGAAGCACTTCGGCTTCACCCGCTACGGCTTCCTGCCGCAAGCCTGCTTCGACGGCCACCGCTATCTGGATATGTCCTATTGGTATCTCGATCTGTGATATATCCGATTTGGTTGCTGACCGGAGACGTGTTCGCCGTGAGGTGCAGCCAAGAGTCTGTCGGAATCGGTATGATGGGCAATTGGATAACCGAATTTCGGGGTGTTTTGTCATGCCCGAATCGAGACGGTTTGCGTTGAATAGACCCGATATATGGCTTAATGTCTTAGGAAAGAACGAAGCGAGAGATGGCATCACAATTCTGGTTGATCGCAGGACTGGGCAACCCCGGCAAGAAATACGAAGGCACCCGCCACAACATGGGCTTCATGGTCGCCGATGTGTTGGCGCAGCGTTGGTCGGTGAGTTTGAGCGACCATAAAGGGTTGACCGAGCTGGGCAAGGGTGTGATGAATCTCAACGGCACAAGCCTCAAGTTCTTCCTTGCCAAGCCGTTGACGTATATGAACGATTCCGGTGATGCCGTTTCGTCGATTGCGCAATACTACGACATCGATCCCAGCCGTATCATCGCCATTCACGATGATATGGATCTCGATTTCGGACGGATCAAGGTCAAGGCCGGTGGTTCGGCGGGCGGGCACAACGGCATCCGTTCGATCGACAAGTCGCTCGGAACCAACAAGTATGCACGCGTTCGTATGGGCACCGGCCACGCCGCTCGTGGTCCGCACGCCCATGAGAACACGGTCAATTGGGTGCTTGGCGGGTTCTCCGGGCAGCAACGCAAGGAGCTGCCGGAATTCCTCGCCGATGGCGCCGATGCGGCGGAAACCATCATGTTCTCCGGCCTGGCCGAGGCGCAGGAGCGGTTCAATGGCCGCTGAAGCGAAAGGCCGTTCCGCGAATACACCAAAGCGTATCAACAAAGGCGAAGCAGAAACGTCAACATCTCAATCGGTGAATCAATCGAAACGGAACGCAGAACAAGAAAAAACGCAGGTCAAGGATATGTCCGGTTCGCTTGCCGGTTTTCTGCCGCGTCTTGACGATGATGGGGCGTTCCGTGATTTGCTCGCCGGCGAAATCGAAGCCCCTGATGGTGCGGCGGACCAGGCGCTGACGGTCGGCGCTCCGGAGGGCATCCGACCGGCGCTCGCGGCCGCGCGGGCACAGTACTCTTCCGTGGTGATGGTGGTGTCCTCCAGCCGTGAAGCCGAGGAGACCGTCAACTCGATACGTTCGTGGTATGGGGGAGCTCCCGACGAGGTGAGCCAGCTCGAAGCGTGGGAGACGCTGCCGCACGAACGTCTGTCGCCGCGTGCCGACACCGTGGCCAGCCGCATGGCCGTTTTCCGCAGGCTATGCCACCCGCAGGAGCACAGCGCCATGTTCGGTCCCATCCGAATCCTCGTCATGCCGGTGCGTTCGCTTATCCAACCGGTGGTTGCCGGCCTCGGCGATGTGGAACCGTTGGTGTTCAAGGTCGGACACGAGATTGCGCTGGATGAGGTTTCTGCAAGACTTGTCGAAAACGCCTATACCCGTGTCGATCTGGTCGTTAACCGCGGCGAGTTCGCGGTGCGCGGTGGCATCGTCGACGTCTTCCCGCCGACCCTTCCGCATCCGGTGCGTATCGAGTTTTTCGGCGATGAGATCGACACCATCAAAGAGTTCCATGCCTCCGATCAGCGCACCTACGGTGACGGCGTCGATACCGTCTGGGCCACGCCCTGCCGTGAACTGCAGTTGACCGACAAGGTGCGTGCCCGTGCAAAATCGCTGATCGGCCAAATTCCCAATGCCGACGACATGCTGCAATCCATCGCGGACTCTATTCCGGTGGAAGGCATGGAATCGCTGATTCCAGCGCTGATCGACGATATGCAGCCGGTGGCCACGATGCTGCCAAAAGACGCGGTCATCATGCTTTCCGACCCTGAAAAACTGCGTCGTGCCGCCGCCGACCTCGCCAAAACCGGCAACGAGTTCCTCGCCGCCAGCTGGCATGTGGCTGCGAGCGGTCACGGGGCAGGTGCGCCCATCAGTTTTGACCAAGCGAGTTTCCTTGACTTCGAAGAAACCGTCCGTTCGCTTGAATTCTCCAACCATGATGTCTGGAGGCTTACCAGTTTTGGTGTGGACCAGAACATGGCCGGTCATGTCCAGTTCAGCGCTTCGGTTCCCGAGGAGTATCGCGGCGACGAAAAGCGTGCCACCACTGGCGTCGAAGGCCTGATTGACGACGGTTTCGAAGTGACGATTACCGCTGCTGCGAACGGTACGTTGTCGCGCCTGAAGCGTGCCCTCGGCCAGACCGGGGTGACGCGATTCGACACCGTGCGTTCGCAGGCCATGGACGGTTTCATCGATACCGCCGCCAAGTTCGCCCTCTTGACCGAGCGCGACCTGACCGGCAAGACCAGTGCCGTCGCCCAGCGCAAGACCTCGCGTCGCCGCCACAAGGCCATCGATCTGATGGAGCTCAAGGCCGGCGACTACATCGTCCACGAGCAACACGGCATCGGCCGTTTCGTCGAAATGCGCCAGCGCACCACAGGGATGGGCGCCAACCGTGCCACCCGCGAATATCTGGTCATCGAATACGCACCGTCCAAACGCAACGCGCCGGCCGACAAGCTGTTCATCCCCACCGATCAGCTCGATCAGGTCTCCAAATACATCGGCGCCGACAAGCCCAAGCTCAACAAACTCGGCGGTTCCGACTGGGCGCAGACCAAGGCCAAGGCGCGCAAGCACGTCCATGAAATCGCCGATGACCTGGTCAAGCTCTACTCCGCCCGTCAGCAGGCCAAGGGCTTCGCCTTCAGCCCGGACACCCCGTGGCAGAAGGAGCTGGAGGACGCCTTCCCCTATCAGGAGACGGCCGACCAGCTCACCACCATCGACGAGGTCAAGGCCGACATGGAAAAGCCGGTGCCGATGGACCGCCTCATCTGCGGCGACGTCGGTTTCGGCAAGACCGAGATCGCGGTGCGCGCAGCGTTCAAGGCCGTGCAGGACGGCAAGCAGGTCGCCATTCTGGCCCCGACCACGCTGCTGGTGCAGCAGCATTACGAGACGTTTACGCAACGCTATGAGGGCTTCCCGGTCGACGTCGCCGCGATGAGCCGATTCCAAAGCAAAAAGGAGATCGACGAAACCCTCAAAGACCTTGAGTCCGGCAAAGTCGATGTCGTCATCGGCACCCACAAGCTGTTGAACCCGAAAATCAAGTTCAAGGACCTGGGCCTGCTGATCATCGACGAGGAACAGCGTTTCGGCGTCGAGCACAAGGAGACCCTGAAGGCGCTGCGCACCAATATCGACGTGCTTTCGCTTTCCGCGACCCCGATCCCCAGAACGCTTGAGATGGCCGTCACCGGCATTCGTGAGATGTCGACGTTGGCCACCCCTCCCGAAGACCGTCTGCCCGTGCTCACCTACGTCGGCGCCTACGAGGACGCGCAGGTCACCGCGGCGATTCGTCGTGAGCTCTTGCGCGGCGGACAGGTCTTCTACGTGCACAACCGTGTCAACGACATCGACAAGGTCGCCTCGAAAATCCACGAGCTCATCCCGGAAGCGAAGATCGGCATCGCCCACGGCAAGATGGGGGAGAAGCAGCTCGACAACATCATCCAGGACTTCTGGCATCGTGATATCGACGTACTCGTCTGCACCACGATCATCGAGACGGGACTTGATATCAGCAATGCCAACACGCTGATCGTCGACCACGCCGACCGTTTCGGCTTAAGCCAGCTGCACCAGCTGCGTGGCCGTGTCGGGCGGGGCCGGGAACGCGCCTACGCCTACTTCCTCTACGATCCAAGCAAGCCGATGACCCAGCAGTCGCACGACAGGCTCGCCACCATCGCCCAGAACACGGCGCTCGGAAGCGGCTTCGACGTGGCCATGAAGGACCTCGAACTGCGCGGCACCGGCAATCTGCTCGGCGGCGAGCAGAGCGGGCACATCGAGGGCGTCGGTTTCGACCTCTACGTGCGCATGGTCTCCGACGCCGTCGAAAAATACAAGGAACCTGAGCGCAAAGAATCCGTCGCCGTCACCATCGATCTGCCGATTGAAGCTTCGATTCCGGTCGACTACATCGATTCTGACAAGTTGCGTCTCGAGGCCTACCGCAAGCTGGCCAGTGCGCGCACCGAGGAAGACCTTACCGAGCTTCGTGAAGAACTGACCGATCGCTACGGAGCACTGCCAGAAGAATTCGACACCCTCTTCGATGTCGCCAGGCTTCGTAGAAAAGCCCGTGAGCTCGGCATTTCCGAAATCGTCACACAGGGCAATCGCGTCCGTGTTGCCAAGATCGACCCGCCCGAGTCGCTGCAGATGCGTATTTCCCGCATCTACAAGGGCTCGCAGTATCGTCCGGTCACCCATACGCTCCTGATTCCCGCGCCATTCGGCGGTTCGCTTGGCGGCAAGCCGATGAGCAGCCCCGAGGTGATGGGCTGGGCTGACCAGCTGCTCGAAGATCTGGCGTGGCGTGGAGGCTCGCGTTAGGTAGAGCAGGACAACCGGCATCGGCACAATCAAACGGATGGCCGATGCTAGTGATCAACGGCTTTGAAGCGTTGCGGCATCCCGAGATGGAGGCCGGCGATCTGAAGGTACCAAGCATGCCGGGAACCGTTGCCGGTCGATAGCCGCTGCCGCCGAGTGGACCTTTTGTTGTTGTTCACGAAGGCGGTTTGATGATCCGCACCTTAGTTGGCAGATCTTGCCTCCTGCGTTCCGCTGTCTTTGCCATATAACGTCCCGCGTAGCCGATCTTCGATTTGTGTGTGGTTTTGGGGGCGTCCCTCGTCGTCCAGATTATTGCGGTCGATGTGGATGTCGTCGGAAATCTCTCCGTCGCAGAGCACCAGCACGCGGTCGGACAGGCGCGTGGCCTCAGCGATGTCATGGGTGACCATCAAGACTCCCCATTGATGCCTGGCGCATAACGAGGCCAACAGGTTCTGCATGTCAAAACGTGTGAGCGAATCAAGGGCGCCGAATGGCTCGTCGAGCAGCAGAAGCTTGGGATCACGTACCAAAGCCCTGGCCAACGAGGCCCGTTGCGCCTGTCCACCGGAAAGGGACGAGGGCCAGGAATCGGTGTGGTCGGCAAGCTGCACCTGCGCCAGGGCTTTCTGTGCGATATTTCTCCGGTCGCTCTTCGAGCCCGGCAACCCCAATGTCACGTTGTCCCACAATCTCATCCACGGCACCAACCTGGCGTCTTGAAAGGCGAGCGCGAACGATTGTGTGGCCTCCATCGTTCCGGTGAGCGGCGTAAGAAGTCCCGCTACAATGCGCAGCAGCGTAGATTTGCCGCATCCTGAGCGGCCGATCAGCGAGACGAATTCGCCTGTATTCACCGTGGCGTTGATATCGCGGAGGATTGGTTTATCGGCAAAGCAGAGACCGATATGTCGCAGACAGAGCAGGGGACGATCGTCGGATTGTCTTGAAAGCCGTGGCGGCATATTCGCCCTCATTTCGTGCAGTCGATGATATGGGAGTCGATGTCCGGTTTGGTCTTGATGAAACCGAAATCGACATATTGCTGTGCGATGTCGTCAACCATCTTCTTGCCTTTGGCGTCCACCGGCAGGATCTTCGGTATATCGAATTTTCTCACCTGCTTGATGATGGTGTCGGAGGCTCCGAATTGCTTGTAGGTCTGATAGATGAACTCGGGATCTTTTTGGGCCTTGTCGGATTCCTTGACCAACGCCTGATAGAGTTTCTTGACGATTTGCGGGTGCGTGTCGGCGAATTTCTTCGATACCATATGCACGCTCACATTCTTGGAATCATAGTGTTGTCCATTGGTGATGAGGCGGGCACCGGGGGTGGCCATCGCTGTGGCGAGGTTCTGGTCGTAGGTGGCCAAGGCGTCGATTTTTCCGGATGTGAACGCGGCGGCGAAATCCGTCTGGCTCAGCTCGACTTCGGTGACTTTTTTCGGATCGAGCCCGGCATGGCGGAACGCGGCGTTGACGACGTAATCGCCGGTGGCGCCTTTCTTGTCGATGCCGATGCGTTTGCCGTAGAGCTCTTTGAGTGTGGTGACCTTTGAATTCGGCGCGGCGACGATGCCTTGGGAATCCCCGTCATAGTATTCGATGGCGAAGGCGACCCACGGCTGCTTCTGGTCGATGAAATCGATGAAGGCTCCCAGCCCGGTGCTGGCGGCGTCGGCCTTGCCTGCCAAGACGGCTTTGTATGAGGTGTCCGGCGGGTTGAACGGTCCCATGAACTTGGCTGTGTAAGGCTTCATCGTTTCGGCCACGAATGACTCGCTGTGTATCGTGGTCAGGTAGTTCGCCGTCGAAAGGTAGGCGACGCGAACGGTGTCTTCGGGTTTCGACGTGCCCGATGTCCCTGAAGGGGCGCCGCAGGCGGCCAACGCCACGACGGCCGCTAGCGTACAGGTCGCCGCGCATAGACGACGTATCGCGGAATGATGTTTGCTCAACGACGATGAGATGAGATGGTTTGTCATAATCTTCCTTCTTCAATGTTGTCTGTTGTGTAAGTCGAATTTGCCTGGTGGCTTGAGATGGGGAAGTTGCCGCACTTTGATAAGAAATGATTCCGACAGGGCAGCGACTCGGCTCAGTGCTTACGCATCCATGGGGTCAGCGCGTGTTGCAGCATGCCGACGATGGCCTCGCTTGAAAGGCCGAAGATGGCGTAGAGCACGATGCACAGCACCATCTGATCGGTACGTGAGAACTGCTGGGCGCGTGAGAGAATGTAGCCGATGCCGACCGACGAATTGACCGTCTCGCAGGTGACTAGCGCGATCCAGGCCACGGTGATGGCGAAGCGCAGGCCGGTCATGAAGCTCGGCAGGGCTCCCCGGAAAAGAATTCTGCGCAGCACCAACGGTCTGGGCAATCGATATGCCTGGGCCAGTTCGATGAGCTTGGGGTCAAGGTTACGGATACCGTCGCGCACATTGACATAGATCAGACCGAACACCCCAATGGCGATCAGCGCGATCTTCATGGATTCATCGATGCCCAGCATGATGATGAGCACTGGTGAAAGCGCTGGAAACGGTATGGCGCGCAGCATGTGCACCGGTTTGTCGACAAGGTCGAAGCCGATGGCTGACGCGCCTGCGATGACGGCGATGGGCACGGCCAGGACGATGCCCAGCACCAGACCCAAAAGCACGCGGGCCAGACTGATGCCGATCGAGGGGAAGAGCAAGCCTTCGGCGTTCAGATCGCCGCATGCCTTGATAACCTCGATAGGCGAGGGCAGAGGCCGAGAATCAGCTGGAGACAAGGTGGCGAAAAACCACCAGAGACATAAAGCGAGCGTGGAAAGCCAGGGGCCGGTCATCCGCAGCAGTCTCATGCCTTCCCGTGGCAGCAGGTTCGCGCCTGCACCCCGTTTGGAGGGCATGGTTTCAGCGTCATCGAGGATGCCGACGATATGCCGCATGCCCGATGATGTCGACGATGCTGATGATGAAGTTGCCGAATGGCTTTTCGGACGCACAGCAACGTTGTGCATCGGACATCCCTTCGATAGCATTACCTACATCAGGTTCGATGGGTATGATCTCAGCCCGGCCGGTTCGCTTTTGCGCTGTCGCGCGCCAGTATTTTTCAGACATTCGGCTTGGGCACCCCATGTCAAAAAGCATTAGAACTCCCGAGCTGGACATCGAGACGCGAATCGTTCAAGACTTGGGTAAACGAAAAGCTCGTTAGCGACCCGGCAGATATGGAGAATTTGTCCGCACGCTATATGTGAGCGCTCACATAAAAAAGCCGATTTCGCTGGTTTACGTCCATCAAAGACATTAATCTTGGAACTGTTAACGTAAGTCCAGCTTTAAAGGAGTAATTGTGGCAGCAATCGAAAGCGTATATGCCAGCGAGATTCTCGATTCCCGTGGAAACCCGACCGTCAAGGTCACCCTCGACACCGTTGATGGCGCCGAAGGCATCGGCCTGGTTCCCTCCGGCGCTTCGACCGGCGAGGCCGAGGCCTGGGAGCGCCGCGACGGCGACAAGTCCCGCTATCAGGGCAAGGGTGTCCTCGACGCGGTGAAGGCCGTCAACGAGGTCATCGCCCCCAAGGTCATCGGTATGGACGCCACCGACCAGCGTGCCCTCGACGACACCATGATCGAGCTCGACGGCACCCCCAACAAGGGCAAGCTCGGCGCCAACGCCATCCTCGGCGTCTCGCTCGCGGCCCTCTATGCCGCCGCGGAATCCGCCGAACTGCCGCTCTACCGCTACATCGGCGGCACCAACGGCCACATCCTGCCGGTTCCGAACATGAACATCATGAACGGTGGTGCACACGCCGATTTCGCCACCGACATCCAGGAATACATGATCTCCCCCTACGGCTTCGATTCCTATAAGGAAGCCCTGCGCGCCGGCGTTGAGGTCTATCACACCCTGAAGTCCATCCTGAAGAAGGATGGCCATGAGACCGGTCTGGGCGACGAGGGCGGCTTCGCTCCGAAGATGAAGACCAACGAGGATTCCCTGAAGTACATCATGCAGGCCATCGAGGCCGCCGGCTACAAGCCGGGCGAGCAGATCGGCCTGTGCCTCGACGTGGCGTCCTCCGAGTTCTACAACAAGGACACCAACACCTATCACTTCGACGGCGCCGACCGCGATGCCGACTACATGCTGAACTACTACAAGGAGCTCGTCTCCAAGTATCCGCTGGTCTCCATCGAGGATCCGTTCGCCGAGGAAGATTGGCCTGCATGGCAGAAGATCACCGCTGAGATGGGCGACAAGCTCCAGTTCGTCGGCGACGACCTGCTGGTGACCAACCCGAAGCGTCTGCAGAAGGGCATCGACCTGCATGCCGCGAATTCCCTGCTGGTCAAGCTCAACCAGATCGGCACCGTCACCGAGACGCTCGACGCCATCGAGCTCGCCACGGCCAACGGCTTCACCTCCATGGTCTCCCACCGTTCCGGCGAGACCCCGGACACCACCATCGCCGACCTCGCCGTCGCCAAGAACACCCGTCAGATCAAGACCGGTGCTCCTGCCCGTGGCGAGCGTATCGCGAAGTACAACCGCCTGCTCGAGATCGAGGAGGAGCTTGGCTCCACCGCCGAGTACGCCGGCTATTCCGCGTTCAAGGCTTGCAAGAAGTACATGAAGTAACTTCAAGCTGAAGTTCCGGCCACGGTGCTTTGTTGCGCTGTGAGCGTTGCCCGTCGCATTGACTCTGCTGAGTCGAATGTGACGGGTATTTTATGTCTTATGGGCATTACGAATGAGAAAAGCAAGGTGGAGCGCGGCAAGAAGCAGAGCCGCCGCCGCGGTTCAGGCCCGGTTGCGTTCTTCGTCGCTTTTTTCATTGTCGTTCTTGGTGCCATCCAATTGGCGGCGACTTTTCACAGTTATGCTTTGAATCTTGCGGAGCTCAACGGGCTTAAGCGGCAGGAAGCCGCTTTGGTCGTCAAAAAACAGAATCTTGAAAATGACATCTCGCGTTGGAACGACAATGCCTATGTCACCGCCCAGGCGCGGGAGAGGCTGGGCTTCGTCTTCCCGGGAGAACAGGCCATCCATGTCGAGCATCCTGAAGCGGTCACCGGTGTGAAACCGAAATCCGAGAGTGCCGAGCAGAACGATGCCGATTCGGACAAACCCACTTTGCCTTGGTATCGGGAACTGGCCTACGGCTTCAAAAAAGCCGATGAGCCGTTGAAAAAAGCCAAAACCGATGAGGTCACCACTCCCAAAGCCGTTGGCGGGAAAGCCGTTACCGTCCCGAATTCAGGGAATAAGAGCAAATCAACGGATAATAAAACGGATAATAAGAATGTCACGAATTCGCAGAACCAAAAGGGCCAGAAGGCCGACGGCGGCAACGCACATGGCGGAAAATCCGGTGCCAAGGCAAGTGGGCAATAGGCGAGTGACAACTATCAGCGATTCGGCTTATGGCAGGCGTGTGGGTTTCGATTTCTGGGGCGTTCATGCTGGCGATGTTGGATTTGACTGATCGACGATACATTGAATAAACAACGATAAACAAGAGCGACTCATCGACTCACAGAAAATAAGGAACAGCGTGCAAGAACAGCAATCCCAATCCACACAATCAGTAAACCCGAACGCACGGGAAGCGCAGCGGCGATCTTCTGCCGATTCCAATAATTCGCCGTCTTCCAGCAGAATTGATGAAAGCGGCCTGAAGGCACAGGCCAAGGCATTGGTGGACCGCGTGATGGCCAGCAAACCCAGCGATGATGACGTGGCTTTGGTCAACAAACAACTGGGACGTTTCCCGCGTGGCATGGTCGCCGTCGGCGCGCGTTGTGTGTGCGGCAGGCCGCTGGCGGTGGTGACGCGCCCTGTGCTGCCCGATGGGACTCCGTTCCCCACCACCTGCTACCTGACCAGTCCGGAGGCCACCAAGGCCGTCTCCCGGGTCGAGGCGGACGGTTCGATGCGGCATTATACCGATCTGGTCCAGCACGACGAGACGATCCGCGGGCAATACGAGCAGGCACATCGGCTTTATCTCGCCTTCCGTCACGAGCTCGCGACCCGTCTTGGCGACAGCGAGGAGCATATCGCCGGCACGAGCGCGGGAGGGATGCCTGTGCGCGTGAAATGCCTGCACGCGCTCGTGGCGCAGACGCTGGTGATGGGTGAGGGGGCCAACCCCGTCGGCGACATGGTGATGAAACGCATCGCCGACGAGTTCGCCCCGAACGTCTGCCGTTGCACCACACAGCTGGATTGAGGCGGCCTGGGCTCGTTGCTGCCAGGCGTGTCGCGGTATGGATGCGGGTGTTCGAGCGCGGCCGCAATGGCGGCAATGTTGCGGTGGACGGATAATGTCGAAGATGGCAAAACAAACGAGACAAAAACGGATGGTGTTGCATGAAAGACGAAAACAAGGATTTTGTGACCGTTGCCGGAATTGATTGCGGCACCAATTCCATCCGTCTCAAGGTCTCCAAGGTGTTCGCCGATGGCAGTGTGGAGGATATCGTGCCGCGCATGCTGCAGGTCATCAGGCTTGGCCAGGATGTCGACAAGACCCACCGTTTCGCTTCGGACGCCCTTGCGCGCGCGTATGCCGCTGCCAAGGATTTTGCGCAGGTGCTGAAGGAACATCCGGTGGATGGATTGCGTTTCGTCGCCACCTCAGCCACCAGAGACGCCGAGAACCGCAAGGATTTCGAGGACGGCATCGAATCGATCCTGGGTGTACGCCCCGAGGTGATTGCCGGTACGGAGGAAGCCGCGCTGAGTTTTTTGGGAGCCACCGGAAGCGTGCCGCGCAAAGGGCTGGAAGCCCCCTATCTGGTAGTCGATCTGGGGGGAGGATCCACCGAGATGGTGATGGGCGGCGACGGAAAATCCGCGCCGGCGACAAGCGTGCAGTCCGCGTTTTCGATGAACATCGGTTCGGTCCGCATGACCGAACGCCATTTGCGCTCTGATCCGCCGACCCAAGACGAGATTGCCGAGGCCAGCGAGGACATCGACCGGCATATCGATGAGGCATTCGGGCATGTGCCGGCGGGATCGACCCGCACCATCATCGGCGTCTCCGGAACGGTGACCACGATGACCGCGCTGGTACTGGGCCTCAAGGCTTACGATCATCGTGCCGTCGACGGCGTACGCGTATCGTATAAGGACATTTTCGAAGTCGACGATCGCTTCCTCAACATGACCCGCGCCGAACGCGCGACCTACAAGACGATCCATCCCGGCCGCATCGACGTGGTCGGCGGGGGAGCGCTGGTCTGGAACCGTATCCTCACACGCGTCTCGCAGGCCGCGCAACGCGACCACGGCGCGCCGATCGATTCTTTCGTCTCCAGCGACCACGGCCTCTTGGACGGCATCGTGCTCGATTACGGGGCAAAGCTGCTGAAAAACTAATTTCGTGGCGTCAGTAATCGTCTCAACGACGGGTGTTGTGGCAGTAGGTCTGCTTTTAACATGCTGGCCGAATTCAGCAACGTAGATGAGATTGCGCATGACTGACAGTGATTGGCCTTCTCGTGCTGGCCGAATTCGAAGTACATGGTTGAGCGTTGCACCAGGTGCGGTTGATGAAGTCATGCACTCAATTGGCTGCGAAATGAACTCAAGATGAATTCATGGAAGTCTGCGAGTGCTGCTTGAGTTTTTTGAAAATGCCGGAATTGCAATATTTTCAGTGATGAAAGCAAAGTACCCCCGGTGGGACTCGAACCCACAAGCCAATGGCGGCTGATTTTAAGTCAGCTGCGTCTACCAATTCCGCCACGGGGGCACGTCGGCATCGAACCGACAAACCATCATTATGCCATGCCCGCCCTACCTTGTGGTGTTGCAAGGGGATTTTGCATGGGTCTGCTGTCGTAATCGGCGGTTCATTTGCCTACGCCTTGATGCTCATTGCCATGATGACGGTGCCGTACGTCGTGGCTGTCCTGTTCGTCAGGCCCGAGCTGATGGCAGTTCGTGAATGGCAGGCAGAGTGGTCCTGTGACGGGCTGGGGCGGACCGCGCGCTCATCACGGTAACGTGGAAACATTTGGGCGAAACGCATTGAGTGCCCGTCGTGTTTTGGCGGGTTTGCGTCTGGAACTCGCCGTTCGAGCATGTGTGCTTTTGCCTTTTCTGTGCCAATTAATGGTTGCGCGATTGTCAAGGATTTGAGGCAGAGTCGGGGTTTCTGATTTATTTTTGTGACAAAAGTCATATGCTTTATCTATAAATAATAATTATTATCATAATATAATAATGTTTGATGGATTGTCGAACCTTGATTGTTCGAAGGGATGTCAAGGATGCAACTGCCGAGTTTCCTCTGCTTTGCATGATGCGGTGGGATTGGGTGCGTCCATTGCAATGAGCGAGCAGCATCTTTTCGTGATGCTGGGTATTGAAGGGTTACGACGGCAACGATAAGGAGTGGTGTGTGATGGCTGATATCGACCCGAAGGATGTGTTTTCTCTGGGTGCTCTTGTCAAGGACGTGGCTACGGGCGGTGACGATGTTGCCGTTTGTTTTCCGGGTCACGGAAGCCAGTCGTTGGATATGTTCGATGGCTTCCTCCTGCGTTCACCGGCCGCAAAACGTCTTGTCGAGCAGGCGGACGAGATCTATGCGCAACGTTACGGACAAGCGCTTACACGGGTAATAAGTGAGGGCACGGCCGCGACGTTGATGATGCCGCAGGTCATGCAGCCGGCTATCGTGACGGCTTCGGTGGCCATGTTCGAGGCCATTCTTGAGCATTCTGTTCCGGTGGGCCTGCTGATGGGGCATAGCCTCGGCGAATACAGCGCGTTGATTGCTTCCGGAGCGGTGTCGTTTGCCGATGGGCTATCCGCGGTTTTGGATCGTGCCGAATGCATCGCCTCGATTCCTGTAGACATGCGTGGAGCGATGGCGGCGGTGAAAATCGACTCGTCTGAAACGGAATCGATGGTTCGCTCCGAGGTGGCGCAATTGGCTTGTCGTGGGCCGATCGTCATCGCCATTGTCAACTCCGATGCCCAGATGGTCGTTTCGGGCAGCGCCGCGCTGGTCGATCGGGCGCTTCAGGATTTGAAGGCATGCGGGGTCAAGGCGACGAAGTTGGCGATACCTGTCGGGTTCCATAGCCAGGTATTGTCGCCGGTGGTGTCCGATTTGCATGCTCGGCTTCAACGCTACGAATGGAAGACGCCCAGGATTCCCGTCGTGTCCACGATTACGGGTTCGCTATTGGGCGAGCGCGAAGTGGCGGCGTTGCCAGAGCTGTTGGCCGCTCAGCTCGTCACTCCCTTTGATTTCCGGGACTGCGTAGCGGCTTGTGAACGTCGCGGAATTCGCGTTTTCATCGACGCCGGTCCGAAAGGCATCGTCGGCAGGCTTGTTGGCGATTGTCTTCAAAACGGTCACGGCGGTGTGGTCCGGTTGGACTACGGTGCGGCACGTGCCGATCTGACCGAAGATCGTCTTGATGGATTGCGATGGCTGTGTGGCGGGAATGCCGCGGGTCAGAATACCGCCGACCGCGATGCCGAGCATGATGAGGCGGCAGTCGGCCAACAGGTGAAAGCTCCGACGGGTAAGGAAGCGGATAGGCCTGCCGGTATATCCGAAGACTCGCTGGAATCGCTTCTGGTGGATGTTTTCTGTGAGGTGACGGGTTATCCTCGTGACGTTCTCGATCCGGATATGGATCTGGAGGGTGATCTTGGCATCGATTCGGTCAAGCAGATGGAGGCGTTGGGCAAGGTCGCCGACCGGCTTGGTTTGGATTCGCAGGACGTCGACCTTTCCGAGGTGCATACCCTGCGCCAGCTGGAGGCAGAGCTTCGCAACATCACCAAATCCCCTTCGGCGAATGATTCCGGCAACGACCAGGCCGGCACGGTGGGCCAGAAGACGAATGCCGTTGACGGCAGTGAGGTTCGCGCTCAATCCGATTCGCTTCGGCGGCATGATCCCGTCTCGCAGCCTGAGGGTGTTCCGCAGCCCGGTTCTCCGGCTCCGGCCAAATCCGAAAATGCCGTCGACGGCGCCGGGCTTGAAAACCTTCTGGTGGATGTTTTCTGTGAGGTGACGGGTTATCCTCGTGACGTTCTCGATCCGGATATGGATCTGGAGGGTGATCTTGGCATCGATTCGGTCAAGCAGATGGAGGCGTTGGGCAAGGTCGCCGACCGGCTTGGTTTGGATTCGCAGGACGTCGACCTTTCCGAGGTGCATACCCTGCGCCAGCTGGAGGCAGAGCTTCGCAACATCACGGGCCAGTCTGCCGCAAGCGAGGAAGACAAGGGCGCTGCCGAGTCGCAGGCGGACCCGATAAATCAGACGGATGCGATGGGCCCGGCAGACCAAGCGGGCGCAACGGACCCAGCAAACGATGCTGGAAGCGACGCCGGCAAGGATTTCGGACGCTATGTGCCTCAACTGGTCGTCAGCCATATCGACGGCAACGAGAGAACCGACGATTTCGGCGACGCCGGTTGCCTGATCGTCTCCAGCGGCGACGCGACTCTCGACTCGCGAATCGCCGAAGCCCTCAACCCTTTTGTCGCGCAGATCAAAACCATCACGCTTGATGCGCAGAACCCCGAAAGCGACATAACCATCCCGCATTTCGAGTCTCCGCTACGCGTCGTTGTCGATGGCCATGCCTTGCTTGACCGTTTCAACGGTGCCGATATCGCACAGGATGAATGGCAGCGGCATGTCGAGCAAGCCTACGTTTCCGTTTTCTCTTTAAGCAAGGCGCTGCTCGCCGCGGTTGAGAGCGCGGCGTTGCCGTTCGCATGGATTTCGTTGACGAATGCAGGTGGGATCTCCGGTATCGGATGCAAGGGGACCGGGAACCCGCTTGGGGCGCTTGACACCGGTTTCTATAAGAGCCTGTGCCGCGAATACGAGAATCTGACCATCAAAACCATCGATCTGGACGATTGTGACGCTGCCGCCGACATCGTGGCGGATGAGCTGCGCCATTTCAGTGCGCGCAACGATACCGAAATCGGCTATGTGGACGGTGTGCGGCAGGTTGTCCGCGTCATCCCGCTTGAGGTCAAGCAGGAACATAGCGTGCGTCAGAAGCTCAAAGCCGGAACCGTGGCCCTGTTTTCCGGAGGTTCCCGCGGCATTGCCCTTGAATGCGCGAAGGCGTTGGCCGATGAACAGCCGGATATCGAGGTAGTGGTCACCGGCAGGTCTGACATTCATGACCCCTCGGCGCAACGCTGGCTTGCGATGGATGACGAATCGTGGGCGGCCGAGAAGCCTGATTTCATCCGTCAGCTGCATAGGCGCTCGCCGCAATCAAGCGCTGCCAAGCTCGCCGACGAATACGAGCGCATCGGCCATATCCGCGTGCTGAACAGGAACATGAACGATGCCATCGGTTCCAGAAAGAATCTTCATTATTACCCGTGCGATGTGGCCGATGGCGAATCGGTGCGTTCCCTGGTCGTTCAAGTGCAAAGGGAACTGGGGCCGATTTCGCTTCTCGTCCACGCGGCGGGTCTGGAATCGTTCGGCCGGCTTGCGTCCAAAAGCCTCGCGCGGACGCTCGATTGTCTCAAAGTCAAGGTAGGAGGTTTCCGGAACCTCTATATGGCCACGTTGGATGACGAGAGCCTCACCGCTTTCGTGTCGTTCGGTTCGGTCTCTGGACGCTTCGGCATGGACGGGCAAGTCGATTACACCGCCGGCGCCGCTCTGCTCTCCACATTGTCGTATTACCTTTCGATGGGTGCTTCGGGCATGCGCCCTGATGTATCCTTCACGACCCTGGAATGGTCGGCCTGGTCCGGTGTCGGCATGGCCGCGGATCCCAAGGTGCTGGCCGTGCAAAGCAAGGACCGTCGAATGTCCTATCTTCCTGTGGCGACGGGTACGCGCGTCTTCCTCGACGAGCTTGCTGTAGGGCTGGCCGACCCCGAAGTGCTTGTTTTGGGAGATCTCGGCTCCAACAAGCCATTGGGCCAGCTGGATGCTTTGGACGAGCATCGCAGACTTGTCTCGGTGGTGGACGCTGACGGTTATGTGATCGACAAGCCCCACTTCCCCCTGATCGACCGATTCGAACAGAAGGATCAGGACACTGTCGTGGCCCATAGAGACCTGAGATACGATCGTGACCTGTACTTGCCTGACCATCGCGTCAAGTCCATGACCACCTTCCCGGGCCTGCTGCATATGGAGACGCAGGTCGAGGCCGCTGCGTACCTGGTCGACCCGCATCGATACGGGGTCGAACTTGACAGCGTGACCTTCGATCGGTTCCTGAAATGCAGGGACAACGACGAAGTCCCGGTTTCGGTTTCGGCACACCGGCAAGGCTCGCAGATCGAAACGAAGCTCTATTCGACCTTCAAAACCCCCGATGGCAGAGTGCTCATTCCCAAGCGTTTCCATTCCGGTGCCAAGCTGCATATCGTGGGCGATCCGTTCGTCTCCTATCAGGCGGACTGGTCATACAAAGAGCTGATGAAGGAAGGCGTCGCATTCGACCTCGACCGTTATTACGCCAGTACGGCGCATTTCATCAGTTTCGGGCCCACCTTCCGTTACGTGCGACAGGCCAGGCTGGTCAACGATCGTTGCATGGTAGGCCAATTCGTGGTTTCGGCTATACCGGGGCTTTTCAGTGACGTGCGCAACCCCAGGTTCCTGTGCTGTCCGCTGCTGATCGACAACGTCGGACGGATGGCGTTGATGCGCGAATTCCAGCTCTTCGGACGCCATATCGTCCCTACACGGATCCAAGGGGGCCGCCAATATCGTTGCCCTGCGGCGCGTGAGGTCTGTTACGGCAAGGTAACCGTTTTAGGCGAGAACGAGCACACCGTGGACACCAATATGGAGATTGTCGACGAGGCCGGTTTCGTGCTTTGCCAGGCCGACCGCGTCACGCTCACCAAACTCGGACCTTCCGAGGCCGAGCACGACATATTGCAACGCTTGTGAAAGACGGAATGAGGAAGTCGAACATGTCGAAGAAGAGTTTTGAACCGATAGCCATCGTCGGAACGGGATGCGTTCTGCCGCCATCATCGTTTTCGCCCGAGGAGTTCTGGCATGCCGTCACCCATGGGGTCTCCGGAATCGCCCACGCGCCCAGCGACAGATGGAATAATGCATTGCAGTATTTGGACGCCGACCGCAGCGCCGAAGACAAGACCTACTGCGGGGTAGGCGGATTCGTCATCGATTATCACGGGCCCCGGGGCCATGCACCCGGCGGCAAACCGTGGTCGTCGTACAGGTTGAACAGAACCCAGCAGTTCATTGTGGACACGGCCGAACAGGCGTTCGCGCAGGCGGGCGTACAAGACCCGGACAGGCGTCGGTGCAGGCTGTTGCTGGGCAATATGCTTGGCGATGAGGCGTTTGACGACGACGAGCTTGTCGACGTCATCCACGAACTGCTTGCTTTGCACGGTGGCGAGCAGCAGGCCGACCGGCGTGCTCAGGCCGAAAAGGCCATCGATCGTTACGTGATGGAAGGCAAGGTGCGCGCGGATGCGAACACATCGACCGACCTCGCCCGGCTCCCCTCCCGGCTCATGGGCATGGACGACCACCCGGTGCTGGTCGACGGCGCCTGCGCTTCCGGCCTGCTGATGGTCGATCTGGCGGCGCGTTATCTTCACCGATATCCGGATCGGATGATCATGGCCGTGGGCGCGATGTCGAATATGTCGGTGACCGGCAATGTCACTTTCGCCAAAGTCGGCGGCCTGTCCGACCAGGCGCCGAAGCCTTTGGACGCGCATGCCAGCGGACTGGTGCCCGCCGAAGGCTCTTCGACCGTGCTCTTGTGCACGCCGGGATATGCGTATCGCAAGGGGTACAGGATTCTGGCGCTGGTCACCGGCGCGTTCTCCACCAGCGACGGGCGCGGCAAGGCCATCTATGCGCCCAAGCCGGAAGGGCAGTTCCGTGCCATGTCTTCGGCGCTTGCCACGTCCGGTGTGGACGTGGAACACATCGACTACATCGAGACCCATGCCACCGGCACGCCTGCCGGCGACACCTCCGAGCTTTCGGCGATTGCGGAGCTGGTGGGTCACCGGCGCCGTGGGCCGATGCCGGTGGGGTCGGTCAAGAACCTGATCGGCCACGGATTCCCGGTGGCCGGCATGTCGAATCTCCTGGTGGTCCTCGAATCCATGAAACACGCCACCCTCCCTGCAATCACCGGGGTGGACACGCCCAATCAGGTCATCGTCGAGCATCCCGAGTCCCTGATGATTCATACCGAGCCCGCACCATGGGCACAATCCGACCGCGGCCCGCGCAGGGCATTGATCAATGCCTTCGGTTTCGGCGGCATCAACTCGTCGATTGTCGTGGAACAATATGACGGTTCCGACCTCACCGGCATCGCCGAAGTCAGGCAACCCGAGGGCGCCGACACCTCCTATCTGGTGGTCCAATCGGTTTCGCACAGCTCATGCCGACGTCCGGACGGGCTGCTGGACGATCCGATGAAGGACGTGGATTGGCGCGTCTTCCGTATGCCTCCCGTTTTGGTCTCCCATATGGACGTGGCCCAGCGCCTGGCCATCCTCGCGGCCAAGGACATCATGGAGGATGTGCGAAAGAATCCGGAGGACACCGTCGGGGCGCTGTTCGGGCAGCCATCGGGCCTGGCCGTCGGGGTCCGCAGGGAATTGCGCATACGTCTGGTCGAAGTGGATGCCGCCATTGACGCCTCGTCGATGAGTGCCGAGGGCAAAGAGGATATGAAACGCTGGATCACCCGGCAGGTCAAAGGACGCATCGAAAAGACCAGCGAGGCCTCGTTGCCCGGTTATATGGACAATATCATTTCTGGCCGGGTGGCCAATATGTTCGATCTCACCGGGCCGAACTACATCGTCGACGCAGGAACGGATTCCTTCGGCACTACGCTTGAACTGGCGGAATTGCAGCTTTCCAGCCATGAGGCGGATGCGATGCTCGTCGGCTCGTCGTTCGCCAACCCCAGCAAGGTCGTCAATCAGGATGCGGCTGCACTCGGATCATGCGACATCGCCCTGGTCCGGACATTGGATTGGGGCAAGGCGCATCCCGATTCGGTCAAGGCGATCATCCGCATCGACCAATCGCAGGAACCTGTGAGAGATCTGGAGGTTCTCAAAGCGCGGACGCTGCTGGACATCGTGCAGTCTCAAGACTGGCCATCCCGGAGCTTCCGTGCGGCAGGTGCGAGCATCGACATACTGGATCCGAAGGATCTGGACAAGATCGGTGTTGAGTCCGCGGTGAAGAACGTTGGTGCCGAACCGGCATACACTCAGCCGGTAAGTACCGAATCCTCGACAACAACCGGACTGTCGTGGCTCGGTGTCGGCGGCAGCAGCATCGCCGATTGCCTCTCGCGATTGGGGGATACGCCCATGGTTTCGGCGCCTGGAACGGTGAGGGTCATGATCCCCTTCGACTCCGTGCCGCAGAAGAACGAGAAGAGGGCTGCGCTTGTGCATCTGCTGAAGTGAAGCGAAAACCTGCTGACGGATTGTACTATGCCGGAACCGTTGTCATTGCGGCGATGAGGTGGCCTATATGTCTCCATTGCCCGGTGCAATGAAAATCATCAATACTGGCATGGAACATTCTGTTTGGTTCCAAGCGGATGGACACGCGTCTGCAATCGACGATCTTTTTCGTCGCGTCATAGGCTTTGAAAACCGCTTCTTTGGCGCAGAAACAAGCCTTGGTCTCCAACGGGGTGAGGTTCTTGTTCGATTCCCGTTGCGCTTGCGGGAACACGGCGTTGAAAGCCGGCTCGGGCAACGGGTCGTCTTCTTCGACGTCCACGCCGAGGGCGGCATGCCTGCAGATGAAATCCACTGCTGCCACCGTCAGCGACGGGCAGTGGGAGAGCGAGCCGGCAATGCCGTTCGGCCATATCGGCCTGCCGTCGAGGCTGCGCAGAACCGGTCCGTCACAGTGAATCCTGAGCAATGCCAGATGCGCGCACTCGCGGCCTGTCAGGAATTCCTTGCGGCGCTTGGCGGTGGCGTGGCGGATCAGCGCCCGTTCCTCGTCTCTGACATGGTCCTGTCCTGTGGCTTCGATAGAGGTCGCCACCACGCAACCTTGCGAGAACAGCGGAGCGAACAAAGCATTCGTGTCCTGCTCTGAAAGATTATTGCCCATCCCTTTATCATATCGTGCCGTTTGAGAACCTGTGGACGGCAGGCAGGTGGATGCAGGAGTGCCGATTCGAGCAAGGGGACCAAGGCAATCAATCGACGGTTTCTGCCGGACAGGGAGTGGGCGTTGGCCATATCGCTTATCATGGAACCATGTTCTCTATTCTCGACATGTTCAAAATCGGCGTGGGACCGAGTTCGTCACATACCGTCGGCCCGATGATCGCCGCCTCCAATTTCGTCGCCTCGCTTGACGAACGTGACTTGTTGGGCCGTGTCTGCCGGGTCAAGACCACGCTCTACGGTTCGCTTTCGATGACCGGCCTCGGCCACGGCACCGACAGGGCTGCGGTGGCAGGACTGGAAGGCGATGTGCCGGCCACGGTCGATACCGATCATCTGTTGAACATCAAGGAAGAATGCGAGAACACCGGAAAGCTGAATCTTGGCGGCAAGCACAAGATCGGGTTCGATTACGGCAATGACGTCGTATTCGAACGCTGGAAGATGCTGGCTGCACACCCCAACGGCATGCGCTTTCAGGCGTTTGACAAAACGGCAAAGGAAATCGACAACCAGGTCTGGTACTCCATTGGAGGCGGATTCGTAAGAGAAGGACATGCCGATGACCTGATGATCGGCATCCACGAGAAAGCGCCGAAGGGCAGCACGTTCGCCGAGGAAGCGAGTGTCGACAGCAGCAACGACTTTCCGCCCGAGGCCCCGTATCCCTTCTCCAGCGCCAACGAGTTGCTAGAGATATGCAGGCGCGAAGGCAAAAGCATCTCCGAAATCGTATGGGCCAACGAGACGGCCACCCGTTCGCCGCAGGTTGTCAGCGACGCTCTGCTCAACGTCTGGCACCACATGGACGACTGTGTCAAAAACGGCTGCATGTCGACGCAGAAGACGTTGCCCGGAGGCCTTGATGTACCGCGACGGGCACCTAAGATCTACCGCGAGCTTTCCGGCAACGCCGATATCCTCTCGCGCAATGCGCGACGGCCGGCCGCCGCGCTGGAGACCTCGGAATGCACCTGGGTCGATCTCTTCGCGCTCGCGGTCAACGAGGAAAACGCCGGCGGCGGCCGTATCGTCACCGCACCGACCAACGGGTCGGCAGGCATCATCCCGGCAGTGCTTGAATACTATTGGCATTTCGCGGGAACGGCTGACGAGGAGGGCGTCATCCGCTTCCTTCTGGCTGCGGGGGCGGTCGGTTATCTCTTCAAGCGCAACGCCTCCATTTCCGGCGCCGAAGTGGGGTGCCAGGGTGAAGTCGGTTCCGCCGCCTCGATGGCCGCAGCGGGGCTCTGCGAGGTCATGCAGGGCACGCCGCGGCAGGTCGAGAACGCGGCTGAAGTAGCCATGGAACACCATTTGGGCCTGACCTGCGACCCGGTGGCCGGACTCGTGCAGATTCCCTGCATCGAACGCAACGCGATGGCGGCGAACACCGCCATCAACGCGGTGCGCATGGCGCTTCTCGGCAACGGGCGGCACATGGTCAGCCTCGACCAGGTCATCAAGACCATGAAGGACACCGGTGCCGACATGATATCGAAGTACAAGGAGACCTCGGAAGGCGGTCTGGCCGTCAACGTCGTGGAATGCTGAAAAGCCCGGCATGCCGATTGCGCGGAGAGCGGACGGTTCTCTCTCGTAGGTTCTGTGCACTTTCGAAACGATGATGCGCATCGGGGTGCATCAGTGCTAACCTAATGAAAATGTAAACTACAAGGAGGCCTACGTATGGCTACGAATATGCCCGAGGTGAATGCCGAATTCGGCGCGACGCCGGTTATCAAGTTCCCCGATACCCCGGCTCCAGCGGGACTCAAAGCAGTCGAACTGATCGAGGGCAACGGCCCGATGGTTCGTTCAGGCGACAATGTCACGGTGAATTACCATGGGGTCGTCTGGGGTAAAGACGAGCCGTTCGACTCGAGTTTCGATCGTCACCAGCCGGCGACTTTCGGCATCGGGGTCGGTCAGGTCATCAAAGGCTGGGATCGCACGGTTCCGGGCCACAATGTGGGCTCACGTCTGGTGGTCTCGATTCCGCCGGAATACGGCTATGGCAGGCAAGGCATGCCGCAGGCCGGGATAGGTGGCGATGACACGCTGGTGTTCGTCATCGACATCATTTCCACGCGCTGAAGCCCAAGGAAATCCAATACGATTGGCCGGCTGCAGTGCCGGTCATATTTGTTCTCTATCGCCTGGGGCATCCGGGCTTGGAACACAAAATCGATAACAAGGCAAGGAAAAATCATGGCAGAGGAAGAAAAGACCGTTCTGCTCACGCAAGAGGCTTATGACAAGCTTCAAAAGGAGCTGGCCTACCGTCAGGGCGATTATCGCGACGAGATCACCCAGCGCATCGCGACGGCCCGCGCCGAAGGCGACTTGAGCGAGAACGGCGGCTATCAGGCCGCGCGTGAGGAGCAGGGCAAGAACGAGGGGCGCATCAACGAGCTCATCGTCAAATTGCGCAACACGAAGATTCTGAAGGCGCCGCCGGCTGGGTCGGTGGGCAACGGTTCGCTGGTCACCGTGGAGCTTGCGGGCAAGGAAATGAAGTATGTGCTCGGTTCCCGTGACATCGCCGTGGCGACCGATTACGATGTCATCAGCCCGGAATCGCCCATCGGTGCGGCCATCATGGGCACCAAGAAGGGCGACGAGGTCTCCTACAAGGCCCCCAACGGCCGTGAGATCACCGTGAAGATCAAAGACTCCGAGCCGATGCAATAAGGCCATTCGCCGTCTTGCTCGGCATGCCCTGTTTTGAGGGCAATGTGAAAAGGTCCGGAATCGCCATGTCGTGGTTCCGGGCCTTTTCGCATGCTGTCATGCGTTGTCGAAACAGAGCGGGCGATCGGCTTATGGATGCGCTTGCCAGAGATTGATGATGACGATATAGATGGCGACCATGTGGCAGGCGTAACCGGCCACCGTGCCCAGATGGAAGATCTCATGGAAACCGAATACTCTCGGCCAAGGATCCGGCTTGCGCAGCGCATAGACGACGGCACCGGCGATATAGCTGGCACCGCCGGCTGCCAGAAGAACGACCACCGCCGGCCCCGCGTAAGGCGAGAACCAGAACAGGTCAAGGAACGTCACCCCGGAGACGCCGAAGACGATGTAGACGGCGGTGTAGAGCCAACGGGGCGCGTTGATCCAGATGACGTGGATGAGCAATGCCACCAGCGTGCAGGTCCACATCCCGCCGATGACCCCGTTGCGCCAGTTGGGGGTCAGCGCGAACGACACGGGCGTATAGGTGCCGGCGATCAGCAGGAAGATGTTCATATGGTCGATGCGACGCAGCAGGTCCGTGGTTTTCGGCGACCAGTCGCCGAGATGGTAGGTCGCTGAATTGGTGAACAGAAACGTCGAGCAGATCATGAAGACGGCACACGCCCATTTCAGGGCCGCTCCTCGCGCCAGACAGATGAGCACGATTCCGGCGGACAGCGCCAATGGTGCCGTCACGGCATGGATCCAGCCGCGCAGCAGGGGTTTCGGACGCCCGTGCACGTCGAGACGGACTTTGCGGCCGGGCATGGGTGGCGGGGTGATGCCCAATGCTTGCGCGGCCTTCACCTCTCCTCGGGCGATGACGATTGCCGCCCGTTCGTCGGCTTTGCTGCGGATGATTTCGGCTTTGCAGCGTGCTTCGGCACGGATGGCCTTGGCTTTGGTTTCCATTGTCTGGCGTTGTACCTGGGTGATGCCGGTTTCGATGGTTTTGTGGTCTTCGGCCGATCGGACGATTGGAGAGGAACTTGTGACTGAAGTGTGTTGAGGCTTTGCGTTTGCCGGAGAAGCGGCGGCATCGCTATTCAAGACAGGATGATGCTGATTGATGGCGATGGTGCCGTCAATTGCTTGTTTGGCGGACTTGTCGGACATGGTCCCTCCAGAGTCTCAGATTTCTCTACGCCGCTGATACGTTTGCAGAACCGTGAAAAAATATCGGTCTACGCAAACGTAACTTACGCTATCGTAACCTGCGCTGGTGACATGTTGCTTTCAGCTGTGTGATGGCAAAGCAACGGGCTCATAGTATCATTGAATCATGGCTGATTTTGATGAGATTCTTGCCGCGCAGTCCGATTTCGACGCCGGTGACCGTGAATGGCTTCATTTGTTGGTGGCGGACTGGCAGGTTATCGCCGACCTGAGTTTTGCGGACCTGCTTCTGGTGGTGCGATGTGACGATGGTCGATACATCGTCGCCGAGCAATGCCGTCCCTCCACGGTGATGACGATGCGTAGTGATGACGCCGTCGGCAATGAGGTCTCCGAAAACTTCGTTGCCGAAATCGAGACGGCGATGAACATCGATGGTGTTCTGCATACCACGACGTTGCATCAGGTCGGGAAATCAAGTGTCTGCAACGTCTATGCGCCGGTACGTTGCGGCAACAAGACGCTTGGTGTGGTGGTGCGGGAGACCAATATGTCGACCCGGGAATCCAATGGCCGCTACGAATCCGAAAGCATCAACGCCGGCAAGATGCTCTTCGAGATGATTCCCCGTGGGCAGTTCCCGTATCATGACGCGTTGATGAGCCAGCAGCACAATGCCAGGGTTTCGGACGGGTTCATCATCCTCGACCCCAACGGCATCGTGAAGTATGCCGCTCCCAATGCCATCAGCTGCTTCCGCAGGCTGGGCGACGTCACCGCGATGGAAGGGCACTACTTAAGCGAAATCGGGACGCAACTGCTCCATCCCAAAGACCCGGTCCCCGAGACTCTTCCGCTGGTACTGAGCGGCAAGGCGGCCGCCGACTGCGAACTCGATGCCAACAATTCCATGGTCTCCATGCATTCGCTGCCGCTATACAACGAGACAGGCCGTGCCGGCGCCATCGTGTTGTGCCGCGATGTCACGGAATTGCGTCGCCGCGAACAGGAACTGCAGACCAAAGACGCCACCATCTCCGAAATCCACCACAGGGTCAAGAACAATCTGCAGACCGTGTCCGCATTGCTCCGCCTGCAGGCGAGAAAGACGAAATCGCAGGAGGTGAAAACCGAGCTCAAGGAGGCGCAGCGGCGCATCCAGACCATCGCCACCGTGCATGAAGGCCTGAGCCAGACCGTCGACGAGGTCGTTGACTACGACGCCGTGATTTCCAATCTCTTGAAGATGAGCGTCGACCTGGCCACGATGGACGATCAGCACATCCACATCCGTTACATCGGCAAGTTCGGCATGATGCCGGCGCAGGACGCCACGCCGCTTTCCCTGGTGCTGACCGAACTGATCACCAACGCGGTGGAGCACGGTTTCGAAGGCCGCAAGGAAGGCAACATCACCATTTCCGTGGGTCGTAGCGGCAATCACCTCAACGTGGTGGTCGAAGACGACGGTTCGGGGCTCGCGGCCGAGGAAGACAACGGCATGGCCCGAACCTCGGGTTCCGGGCTCGGCACGCAGATCATCAACACCTTCGTGACCAACGACTTCAACGGCACCGTGCGTTGGGGCGAGCGTCAGGGGGGAGGCACCAGGGTCATTCTCGACATCAACCTGCGTGCGGCTCAGGAAATCGACGAATTGGAGTGAGCACGGGCATCCGCTCTATCTGGTGTCGCCTGACTTCCCGATGATCGGCGAATCCGTCCACAGTGCTGCGGTTCGCCGAGCACCCATATAAGAATTCCCTTCCGGCTGAAGATAAACCGGAAGGGAATTGCTGTTAATGAAGGTGATCCCATCATGAATTGCGTGTATCGGCAACGCGCACAACGTGACGGGTGGTATTCATCAGACCTGCATCTGCATGTTCTGGCTGCGACGGGCTCGCATGGCGCGGCGTTTCAAGGCGCGACGCTCATCCTCGCTCAGGCCTCCCCAGACGCCATAGTCCTGATTGGTGTCGAGTGCACACTTCAGGCACGCGTCGATGACCTTGCAGGTACGGCAGATGGCCTTGGCCTCTTCGATTTGCTGATAGGCTGCGCCCGTGTTGCCGACGGGGAAGAAAAGCTCGGGATCCTTGTCGCGGCATGCCGCTTTGGCTCGCCAATCAAAAGCATTACTCATAGAAGCAAACGACCTTCCTATTTGTCCTCGACTGCATTCCATACCTTAGATAACCACGAAAATCACATTTTTTCAAGGGTTTTCGCCAGAAAATATCGTGAATTTTCTTTGCGTCATGAATGTGTCTATTTTCTCGGTGGATTTGATGACACATCACACGTCGGATTCCAATATTGCGGCCCTGGCCATCCAGCCATTCCATGGTGCGGTTATTGCGAAATCGCACCGGCCAAAGTCCCCACTGTCCCAGGTGCGTGCGAACCGGAGGAAAGCTGTTCGAACAATTCGAGATTCTTCGTATCGTCCAGCAGGACCGTGGAGCCTACACCCCGCACGTAGTGGTTGGGGTCGGTCCAATAGACCGAGCCGGAGATTCCCTGTTTGCCGGTGGCCGCCTTGAACGCCGTGGCCATCTTCAGGAGCGTAAGCGGATTGGTCTTCTTGTCAACTTCGATGGAGGAGAGGGCGGCTTTGGCCACTTTCTGCGCCTTGGCCGGGCTTTTCATGGTGTCGCCGGACGAGGTTTTGCTCATAATCGCGCCGATGACCTGACGTTGCCGCTCTGCGCGGCCGAAATCGCCCTTGGAATCGGAATAGCGCATGCGGGAGAAAGCCAGTGCCGTGGCACCGTCCGCAGTGTGGCAGCCTGCCTGCCAGTTGAGCCCGGAACGCCAGTCGTTGACTGTGCGCTCGTAGCAGAGGTTGATTCCTCCCAGGGCGTCAACCACCTTGGTCAGACCGTTGAACTTGATTTCGGCGACATGGTCGATTTTCTGTCCGGTGATGTCTTCGACCTCACCGGTGAGCGTCTTCTTGCTCTGTGTCTCGGCCACGGCATTGATTTTCATGCTGGTGCCGTCGACCTTGACCAGTGAATCACGCGGAATCGAAACCAGCGAGGCGCTGCCATGCGTTGGCTTGGTGAGTACGAGTATGGTGTCGGTGCGGAAACCCGGTGTGTCATCGGCGCTTCCGCCCACTCCCGTTTCGTCGCGCTCATCGGAGCCGAGCACCAGCCACGAGGTGCCGTTGGTATCGGCCTTGGCGGTCAGCCAGTCGCCTTTGTCGAGCTGTGAATCGGCCCAATTGAAGCAGCCGAAGAGCGCCAAAATGATAATGAGCAGGATAACCAGCACAACGGTGGGTATCCAATGGTGTTTTTTATGAGGCTTGGCCATTGCGGCATTAAAGACTGAAGGCTGTGCGCGGGTCGGTCGTTGCATCGCTATTGCGGCATCGCCGTATCCGCGCCCGGAATCGAGTGCAGCCGAAGAACGCGCCGGAGAAGCGAGGCGTGAGGAGCCGGTACTTTGACGAGGTGCCCGTGTCTGGGACTGGGCCGGCCGGGCCTGTTCCGGGACTGATTGGCGGGAGGCTGTCCTTTTCCGTGGCTTGATAGGGGAGAAGGCGGGGGGAGTCTGTGGGGTGGAGGGGACGGGGACACGTCCGGTGTCCGGACGCTTGCGAACGCCGGACGGTATGAAGCTGGGCGGGTTGCCCTGAGCGTCGTATCCACCTGACTGCTTGACCATAAACCCTCCCGAAAGCTAAAAGCAGTTACTACTTTTACTCGCGAGAGGGTGGTAAGAGGGCAGTGTTCGCTTACTTCTGCGCAGGAACCGCACATACGGTTGCGTTGAGGTACTGGTTGGCGACACCCATGTACTGGCCGGTGACCGGATCGCGTATCATCCCGTTCTTCTTGTCGACGCTTCCGCCGGTGACGGGATCGATGAGCCTGCCGTCGGAGGTCGTGATCAGACCGGTCGTAGGATCCAGCGTGCCTTGCTGCGTCTGGGTTTGGGTGCCATTGGAACTTTGGCCCTGGCTCGTCGCGCCTTGATTCTGGTTCGTCGCGCCTTGGCTCTCAGCCTGGCCGGATGTGCCGTGTGAGGGCGTGTCGGACTGGACCAGCGGCTTGTATTCGCGCAGCGTTCTCCAGGTCTCGTCGGCATTGCTCGCCCAAACGACGCGGTTTTTCGGGTCGCTGGGTGCAGGAACGACCGAAATGGTGCGTGCATAGAGATGATCTGGCTTCATATTGTGCAGGCTCAGAGCAAGCCCTGCCAAGGTGGTGGCGTTGGAAAGGCCGCTTGAGATGCTCAGCGATTTCAGCGCCTCATTGGCCAGACGATAAAGCTGGGCACTGTTGGTCAGCAGGTTTTTCGACAACGCCTCGGTCAGCAGCTCCTTGACCAGATACTGCTGGCGGGCGGTACGCATGATATCGCTGCCGTCGGTGCCGATGCCGTGGCGCATGCGGGCGTATTCGGTGGCCTGCGTTCCGTCGAGATGCTGAAGGCCTTGCTTGAGCTCAAGACCGGTGAAAGAGTCTTTTACATCGGTCGGCAGGCAGACGTTGACCCCGCCGATGGCGTTGATCATGCCTTGCAGACCTTGGAAATCGACGACGATGAAATGCTCAAGCTTCAGCCCGGTGAGCGCGTTGACCGCGTTCATGGTGCAGCTTGCGGCACTCGCCAGATCGCCGCCCACGTTCCAACCGGCCGCGAAGATGGAGTTGAACATCACGTTATGGCGTGCGGGAACCGTGCCTTTGCTGGTCTGGCAGCTCGGTGCGTTGACCAAGGAATCGCGGGGGATGGAGACCAGATTGATGTAGGAGCGGTCGGCGCTGATCTGCACCACCATCGAGGTGTCGGCGTTGTGCTCGCCTTTTTCATCGGTGCCGCCGAGAGTGGCATTGTCGCCGCCATCGCGTGTATCCTGCCCCAAAACAAGGAATTCGATGGGTTTGCCCGCATTCGGGTCGACCAGTTTCTCCTCTTTGCCGTGTGGCTGGATAATGGGCTTGATCGGCGTGGGGGCGTTCGCCAGAGTGTAGGCGCCCACACCCACTGCGGTGGATACGAATACGACAACGGCCACCAAAGTCATGATGATGGCGCTACGCAACCGGTGGCGAATGATATAGGCGGTACCGTGCATGGGTTTGGGGGAGTGCCACCCGCCGAGGTTGGGTATCTTGAGGTCTTTGATACGGTGTGAAGCCATATCTCGCCTTTCTGTTTACCGTCCGGCCGAAGTCTCAAAGCCGTCACGGGACTGCCATTCATTATTCCTAGAGGGCATTGTATGCCTAGAGGTTGAATTTTTTCTGAAAATCTGGTCTACGAGCCGCATTGCGCATGAATATCGAGTATACCCAGCATCATGTATCAGCATGAATTCTTTCATACTGATTTTCCGGCACGGTAGCGAGGCCTTCGTCTACACTGGTGAGCATGAGTTCCAACGGCAGTGTCGATATACAGCGAATTGTGGCCGAGGTTATCGGCTCCAGACCCCGAGTCAAGGGGCAGAGCGTCGACCGAAGCGTCGCCGCGATTGTCACCGTTGAACACGATGTACGGTTTTTCCCCACGACCCTGCGTGCCTTGATGGCCCAGAAGGTCTTGCCCCGCACCATCGTCATCGCCGATTGCACGGGCGGCACCGCACAGCCGATGCGTACCGGCTTCACTGTCTCCGCCTTGCCCGAACTTGGCCATGGGGCCGCGCAGCGCTTGATTCCCGAACCTCCCGAACGCGTCGATGTCCAGCTGGTGCGTGCCGCCGGGGCTCGTTCCTTTTCCGACGCCATCGGCAAGGCCTTTCGTTATGCCAGCCTCCCCGCTTCCGTCCGCGCGCTGTGGCTTTTGCATGACGATTCCAGACCGGTGGGCGATGGATGCCTGGAGGCTTTGGTCGAGGCTTGGCACAACACGCCCACGGTTTCGTTGATCGGTGCCAAACAGCTTGATTGGACCGGTTCCGCGCTTCACAATGTCGGCAGCTACGCCGGCAGGCATCATCTGGAAAGCCTCGTGGTCGATGGCGAACCCGATCAGGAACAATATGACGGGCGTGCCGATGTGTTCGCAGTCTCCCTGGCGGGTGCCCTGCTTCCCCTGCAGACGAAGAAAGAGACCGGGGAGATCAATCCCTGGTTTACGACCTTCGCCGAAGGTGCCGATTTCTCGCGCCGTATATGTGAGAGCGGGGGGCGTGTCATCGTGGTGCCGCAGGCCCATATCGCACACCGTCGCGCACGTTTCGAAGGTATCCGTACGCGGGCCGGTGGCCCCATCGACGAAGAGAATCCGGCCGATGCGACATCCGCCGTCCTCGATGCCGCCCAAAAATACTATTACACCGATATCCGCACACTGTTCTGGCCGCTGTTGTGGGTGTTCAATCTGTTTCGTGCCCTGTGGTATGCCACAGGCGCTCTTCTGGCCAAAAACCCATGGCGGTCGTGGTACATATTATGCCTGCCGTGGCGTATGCTCGCGCAGTTGCCGCAGATGATTCATGCTCGTCATCAGCAGAACGCGCGTCATGGGGCATCCGCAGCCGCGCTGGACTTGCTATGCGCCGATCGCCGGCAGATCGAGGAATGGCGCAAACGCAGCCGTGCCCTCGACAGTCAGCAGCACACGCAGCTTCTTTCTCCTCTTGCCAAAGGCCATCTGCGTATGCGTGCGATACGGCGTTTCGGTTTTGCGGCCTTTATGGCTGTTGTGGCTGTGGTGACGGTCATCGTTGTTGAATGGGACGTGTTCCGTCAGGCATTGGGCGGCGCCAGCCTCTATTCGCCGTCATTGCTTGCAAGCGGGTCGAGTTTCTCGACATTGCTTTCGGCGGCCAGCACTCCGTGGGCTTTTGGCGTGGGCGTTGGCGTGCCGGCGCCGCCCGCTCCATGGTTGATGGTCTGGCTGGTGGCCTCTGTCATTACGATTGGTCATCCCGTCACCGCTATTTCATTGATGTTCTTTTTCGCTGCTCCTGCCATGGCACTGGCTTTCTGGGCATTGGCGGGCGTATTCACCCGTTCCGACTGGGTGCGGGTGGTCGTTGGCCTGCTGTGGGTGGCCTCGGCCTTTGCTTTGGGTGCGTTCGGCAGCGCGAATGTTCCATTGCTGATGGTGATGGTGTTCCTTCCGGCTGCTTTTGCGTTCACGTTCAAGGCCGTGGGGATGTACGGCACTGAGGATCTGGTGCATTCCCACGCGTCCGTGCAGGCTGCGGGTTGTGCGGCATTGTGTTTCGCGGTCACGGTTGCCTGTGAACCGCAGCTGATGTTTCCGCTGGTCATCTGCCTTGTTCTCTTCCTGGGTTTTGTCCGTTCGCACCGGCTGATGCTGTTGCTGATCCCGGTGCCGGGGTTGGTGCTTTTGCTTCCTACGCTGGTCAATAGCGTCCACTACGCAAGTGTGGGGGCTTGGCGGCAGCTGTTCGCTGATGTCCTCCAGCCTCTGCCGGATTCCGCGCCGGCATCGCTTTCTTTCGGGCAGGTCATCTCCCGCGCCTTTGCTCTTCCGCTTGGAGCCGATATGCGCGTGCAGCCGTTCAGCCAGCGCGGCTTTGAAGTTCTGGCGATCTTGGTGGCGTTGTGTGTCATCGTGGTAGTGGCCCTGGTCGCGTTGCTGCTGCCGTTCGCTCTTCGTGCCTCGAGGATGATGTGGTTCGTCGCGCTCACCGGTCTCGTGCTGGCCATGGTGGCCTCGAGAATCTGTGTGTCGGTCAAGGGCGGCGACGCCTTCTCCGCGTCTGTGCTTCCGGGAGTGGTGCTGACCCTTTTGGCATTGCTTTCCTGTGCCTGCATCGTTTCCGGCGGTGCCGTCAAGCGTTTCGTTCCTTTGAGGATTTCGGAAAGCGAACAGGATAAAGCGAATGTTGAATCCAACGGTGTCAAAGGCAGGGTCAAAGGCGTGGCCATTGCCTTCGGCCGTGCCCTGCTTGTCGTGGTACTGGCGCTTTCCGCCTGCCTGGCCGCGGCATTCGGCATGGTGTCGCGGGGCAATGAAGTAGCGGCCAGCGATGCCGGATTGCCGATGGTGGCCGTCGACTACCTGCACGACAAGGAGAGTCATCGCATACTGGCGCTTCGGGCCGTGGCCGACAACCACATCGATTTTTCTGTGATGCGTTCGCGGCGTGGCGACCTCGTCGACGTTTCGCCGGCATGGAACGCCAGTGTGGCCTCCGGCGCCAGCGATTTGTCGGTCGACCTGATTGCAAAGGCCAGCAGCGAATTGCTTTCCAACGGCAACGATGACGCCATCGAAGCCCTGACCAAACTCGGATTCGGCGGTATTTACGTTTCAGCCGATAAATCCGCTTCCGGCAAGGATGCCACGTTGCGTCTGATCAGCAACATCAATTCCAGCGACGGGGTCCAATCCGTGGTGAATGCAACGGCAGGGACCTATTATCGATTGACTAAGGTGGATGGCAGCAAACAAGGTGTGTCGATCAAGGGGCAAGGCACCGCGCAACACAGCGTTTGGAGGAAAACCTGGCTATGGTGCATGGGGCTGGTAATGCTCGTTTATGTTCTGGTGGCGATTCCCAGAACACACAGATATGGTTGGGAACAGGTATGAAGAGGACAAAGAACACTATGAATGATGATGTGAACGGCGGCAAGCCTCGTTCTTCCGCTCCTTCCCCTCGCCAACCTGTCGTCGCTCCGCCCGCCCCTCCGGCCGCCTCCGGGGTGTCCGCCGGTCCCGATTTTTCCGGCAATGCCGTCGATGCCCGGCAGATGCAGGGCCCGGCGGTCGGTTCGGAGGCGCTAAGCGCGGGTGTTCGACGCTCGCGGACGGCTTCTCACGTCGTACTGGCCATGGTCACCGTGGTGGTGCTGGTGGCTTTGATCATGGCCGTGGTGTTTGTGCCTTTGCCGGCATGGCTCGTCGATTCCGGACAGACGGATAACGTTGCCGGGGCGCAACAGGTCGATCAGACGGATCTGACCTATTATTGCCCATCCCGCATGGCGCTGTCAGACAATGGAAAATATGGCGACAGCGCCTTCCAATCCTCCGAAGGCAACGAGACCTCGTCGGCCCGGTATTCCGCTTTCGGCTCCGTCTATGAAGCGAGCGTCGGAGCGGTCACCGATGGCAGCGTTGCCGATAATAAGAAACTCACCGGGGACGACACGCTCGACAGCGCCACGGTCAAAACCTATTCCGGCACTGTCGATCAGGGCTCACAGGCATTCGAAACGCGTCTGTTGAAGGCAAAGTCCGGTACGGGTGCTGCGGCATCCGTGGCTTCCTGGGCCAGCGAAGGCGATCTGAAAGGTCTGGCTGCCTCCACTTGCGTTGTTCCGGCGCTCGAACAGGATTTCCTGCTCGGCCCCACCACCACCGGTGCCACGCAACAATTGTCCGTGGCCAATTTCTCTTCGAAAGCCACCTCGTTGCAGGTTCAGGTCTGGAGCACCGAACACGGTTCCGCCTTGCAGCTTTCCACCGGCAATGTCGTCAATGTTGGCGCCAATGGTGAGGCGACTTTGGAGTTGTCGGCGGCGGCATCCGGTGCTGAGGCGCTTTTCGTGAAAGTCAAAAGCAAAGAGACGCCGATCGCCGCGGTCGTACGCAGTGTGGAGCTCGATGGACTGGACGCCAAAGGCTCGGATTATGCGGTGCCGTTGAGCCCTGCTTGTGAGAAGGCTTATCTGCCCGGTGTCATCGGCGATGACGGGGTGAAGGTGTTCGCCCGTGCCGAGAAGGATACGGATTTGAACCTTTCCTGGGTCGATGCCCATGGAACGTCCCCGGCGCAGACGCAGCGCCTCGAAGCAGGCAAGGTCGTTCCGGTTGATCTGGGCAAGGCGCCAGATGGTGTAATCGGGCTCCAGGCAAGTGCTGCAAGTCCTGTCGAGGTCACGGCCAAAGTGACCCGACAGGCCGATTCGGGTACTGATTTCGCCTATGTCACACCGTCTCGGGCCTACGCCCAATCAGCGCTTGTGGTTCCCGACCATACCGATGGGACACTCATGCTGCTCAATACCTCAGAGCGCGAGACCAAGGCCACTTTGCGAGGCTATGACGCTTCCGGCAAGCCAGCCGGTGACAAGCAGGTCACCATTGCGGCCAAAGCCGGGGCAAGCATTGCGGCCAAGGATGTGGGTGACCACGCGGTGATGTTCACGTTGAAGGATGGCGGCGATGTGTCGATGGGCATGAGACTGACCCAATCCGATGTCACGGATGCCAAACTCGCGTCGGTCGCCTATCTTGGATCTTCGGGCCTCGAACCGCACAATATGAAAGTGTGGGTTGCCGACAACGCCGGAATCGTGCACTGAGATGAAATCGCGAGGTCCGGCCGTTACCTGACCGGCATTCTGCGATCATTGAAATGATGGATGCATGATGTGGCAAGCGGCGTGGCAAAGCAAACCCCGAACCTGTCAGGATGCAACTCTCACCAAGCGGTGCGCTGTTATAATTCGGTGCCGGTCCAGTCGGGATCGATTTCCTCGGGTCTGCGGCCGTAGAGATCGGCAATTCTGGAGACAAGGGCGTCACGGATGGCCCATTCGAGTTCGGTTTTGTCGCGGTGGTGCATCTGCATGGGCAGACGGTAGAGCACGATGCGTGCAGGGATGCCGTGGTTGGCCGCGAAACTCTGCGAGGTCGGGTTGCGTCTGGGTTCCCAGGGCGCGGGAGTGGACGGCGGCACATCCTCGACGGCGAACTGCAACGGGCGTACGAGTTCGGGCCATGCCGAGAGCAGACGTCGGATCTGGGAGGAGACCATATCGTCGAACATGCCGCAACGAGAGCGGTAGCGAGGCAGGCGTACGCCGAACATCGGGGTTCTCGCGCCGCGTCCGTGCCGATTTCGATAGACGTGGGTCTGCCAGGGTGGTCGCAACATGGTTTCATTCTATGGTGCGGTATAGGCATTGGTGGTCGTACCATAAGAAAATACCGAGTGGGTAACAGTCCACACGAACGAACGGAGCGATCGATGGCAGCAGGAGCGAATGCGGTGATAGGGCTGTGGCAGGACCACGACCTTTCCGGACTGGTGGACGGCGCAAAGGTGATCGCGTTCGATCTGGACAATACGCTGGCCCGTTCGAAGAAGCCGATGCATGCCGATATGGCCTCGCGCTTCTCGACGCTGACACGCCTCATCGATGTGGCGGTGATCACCGGCGGCCGATTCGAACTGGCCAAAAGCCAGGTGCTCGACGTGCTCGAACCGGATGCCTGCCGTTCACGCATCCATGTCATGCCGACCAGCGGCACGCGCTATTTCCGTTGGCAAAAAGGGCGATGGCAATGCGTCTATTCCAACGATCTTGATATGGCCGACCGTCGACGTGCCGTCGCGTCCATCGAGCGACACGCCCGTGAACAGGGAATCTGGTTGGAACACACCTGGGGCCCCCGTATCGAGGATCGTGGCAGCCAGATCACGTTTTCGGCATTGGGTCAGGAGGCGCCGGTGGAAGAGAAGGAACATTGGGACCCGGACAACAGCAAGAAAAACCGTCTTGCCGAGGCCGTCGGCGTCGATCTGCCCAATCTGGTGGTTCGCTCCGGAGGCTCGACCAGCATCGATATCTCCGAGCGTGGGGTGGACAAGGCCTATGCGGTACACAGGCTCTGCGATATCTTGGGTTGCTCGGTCGACCAGGTTGTTTTCATTGGCGACCGCATGGATCCGGACGGCAACGACTATCCCGCTGCCGTCATCGGTACGAAGCCGATTCTTGTGGCCGGTCCCCATGACACGCTTCAGGTCTGTGACCGTCTCACCGCCGCCTTGTCCTGATTCCCTTTTCACCAGGGAGAAGATGAGGTTTTGCTTTCTTGTCGCGGATTTCGATGTGCGGCATTCCCCTCTGCGTTCGTTCGGACGAACGGCCTGAGTACTGCGACACGCCCGGAATGTGGATAACCTGTAGCATCCGACCACAGTGGTCTGTTTTTCCTTGGCATCGTGGCTAAATGGGATAGCTTTAGGATATGGGAACCGCTGATTCAAGTTTGTTTGATGCCTTACGTGCTTGGTGCGTGGCCATCCGCGATGTGCTGCTGTCGAGGGGCTGTGCCGGATGCGATGCGCCGGACGAGGTGATTTGCCCTGCTTGCGAGACTCTGTTCCGGCACGCCTATTCAAAGGCTTTGCCGGGGGAAGTCGGACGATGCTATGGGTGTTCCTGGTATCGGGGAGCTGTTCGGCATGCGATTCTCAACTGGAAAGATCACGGTGATGAGGAATGCGACCGTGCTTTCGCTTTGTTGCTGGCTGATTTGACGACAACAGTGGTGGCGCGGCAAGGCGCCGGCGTCCGAAGCCGTGCCCTGACGCTGGTTCCGGCGCCTTCGTCGCCTTCTTCGATGCATCGGCGCGGGCGATGGCAGACACTGCCGCTTACCAGGTTGATGGCTCGAAGTCTCAATGAGGACGGACTTTCGGTTGGTGTCAAACCGGTGTTGAAGCTCGAAGGCGTGCATGGCAAATCCGTACAGGCGTCAGGGGCTGCGTCGCGTTCGCGAAGGATTGATGGTCATGTGCGCGTTACCGAGAACCTGGGAGGCGACGATTCGTTGTTTGTTGTCGTCGATGACATCGTTACGACAGGTGCCACCATGGGCCAGTGCCTATCGGCGTTGAGGTCGGCAGGAGCCGGGGAAGTCATCGGGCTTGCGTTGGCTTGTACGCCGAACCGGTCTGCATGACGAGATTTCCTCAGATATTGCTCTTGGCTCTCCTCTGGGTACTGGCTTAAGGGCTGATCGGACGTCTGGAATAGTGCCTTATCCGCTGGCTGTCTCTGCTAATCGGCACGGGCCACAGCCATCTCGTCCCAGCGTGTGGTGGCTCGCGGAGAGAGCATTTCGCGCCTCATCGTCCAAACGGCACCCGTGTCCTCGTCACCGCGTCCTTTTCCGCGTATGCCGCCATAGCCGATGCCGACGCGGGCCGCGCCGAATTTCCTGTTGGCTTCATCGATTACGCCTCCTAGATTGTGGTCGTCACATCTGGCCTCGAATCCTTGCAAGGTGGTGAAGTCTTTGGCGTCCTGCAGGCCGAGCAGCAGTACGCCTGCACGGATATAGCGGGCATGGGGGTCGGCTCTGGCGTGCATGGCCTCGCATGCGGCCTTGGAAATGACCAGCGGATCGTCGCTGGGGTCTCGCAGAGTGGTCGTCGCATGAAACGACTGATAACTGTTTTCCGGGCCGAACGGGCTGGTGGCGCAGAAAACGGAAACATGTGAACACAGGCTTGACTGACGGCGCAGCCTGCGACATGCCTTCTGTGCATAGACGCTCAGTGCCTGGTTCATTTGGGCCATGTCGGTGAGTGGCTTCGAAAACATGCGTGAACACAGTATTTCGGACTTGCGTTTGCCGTCGTTGGCGCTGGCGTCGCCGGCTATACAGGGAATGCCGTTCAGCTCCAATACGGTGCGTTCCAAGGTGATCGAGAAACGGTGCCTGATGGACACCGGATCCTGTCTTTGCAGGTCGAGCGCGGTGATGATGCCCAAAGCCTGCAGCTTGCGTGTAAGTCGCCTGCCGACGCCCCATATATCACTGACCGGTATGGAGGCGAGGGCGGCAGCGCCGTAGCGTGCTTCGATGTCGCTGAATAGGCTCACCCCGCCACTCGAAGGATGCCTCTTGGCCCAGTGGTTCGCGACTTTGGCCAATGTCTTGGTCGGTGCGATGCCGACGCTTACCGGTATGCCGACTCCTTGCAATACGGCTTTGCGCATGGCTGTAGAGATTTGGACGGTCTGTAGGGCGTTCGTTGAGGGGGAGAGGAAGCATTCGTCGATGGAATAGATTTCCTGGCCCGGCATGAACCGGCTCATCACCGACATCATCCGTGCCGACAGGCTTGCGTACAGCTCGTAGTTCGAGCTGCGGGCCACCACGCCGGCCTGTTGCGCCTCTTCGCGGATAGTGAACCACGGTGTACCCTCCTTGATGCCCAGTTGTTTCGCCTCCGCGCTGCGGGCCACCACACATCCGTCGTTGTTGGAAAGCACAACGACCGGTTTGTTGGCCAGTCTCGGGTCGAAAACGCGCTCGCAGGAAGCGAAGAAACTGTTGGCGTCGGCCAGCACTTGAAGCGACTCGCTCATAGCGTTCTGCTAATCGTCGCCGCGTTGGGGAAAGGATAGATGGTGGCGCCGCCCGACCGCTCCTGACTGCGTGAGGCGAGTCCGGTGGCTCCGTTTGCTCTCTCGACGGTATCGGAGCCGTATGTGGAGGCATTGGACATGCCGGGACGGGTGACGCCCGGTAGCGTGGAGCCGAACCGACTGGAACGGCTTTGGGCGTGGAAGTTGCCGATGACCACGCCCCATATCACCAGTTCCTCGGCGTTTTGAGGCGAGAAATCAGGATAGCGGGGATTCTCCGGATGCAGGATCGGAATCGTGCCGCGTATGAGAAGGCGTTTGACGGTCAGCTCGTCATCGAGCACGGCCACCACCACATCGTCGACCTGTGGATCAAGCGAGCGGTCGACCACCAGAAGATCGCCGTCCCAGATGCCGGCGCCCTCCATGGAATCGCCGGCGACGGTGATGATGAACGTGGTGTCGGGATTGCGGATGATATGTTCGTCGAAGCTGAAATCGCCTGCGAAATAGTCTTGTGCAACCGATGGAAATCCCGCGTGTACGGCTTCGAGTGCGATGGGAACGGGCGTCGGTGCGAGCGTCGAGCGGAAAACCCGGGTGACTCTGCAATCCTGCCTTGAATCGTCGTATGCCCGTTTGTATGATGCTGTCGCCATTATCGTACACCTCCCAGTAATCGAACGTTTGTTCGAATATTATTGTGTCAAAAGGCAGGGACAATAAAACAGAACATATGTTCGATTATTTGAGGACAATCTGCAAAGATGCAGGAAAATGACGCCAGTCGGATAGGATCTTCGCTCAAAGGTCCTTCAACAGGCAATCGCCGAAACCGTCAGCGCCCTGTTTTCCCCGTCGGTTCGTCGGCGACGATATGGAATTTCGGCAACGTGATTTCAAAATCCGTGCCGCGGTTGTCATCGACGACCTTGACGCTGCCGCCGTGCAGCTGTGCGGCCCAGCGGGCGATGGACAGGCCAAGGCCGGTGCCGCCGGATTCCGTGCCCGGACCTGACTTGCCTTTGACGAAACGGCGGAAGATGTCCGCCCGTGCCTCCGGGGGAATCTGCGAGCCGAAATTGACGACGTTGGTGACGATGTTGCCGTGCGCCTTGTCGTCATGGGCTTCGATGAGGACGGTGGTGCTGTCGGGCGAATGCTTGAAGGCGTTGGAGATGATATTGGTGAAGAGCTGTCGCAGCCTGTCCTGGTCACCTTCGATCTCGATGGAATCCGGCACGTGGACGTCGACGTCGTGGGCGTGGCCGGCATCGGCGATTTCCAGCGGTTCCAGCGTCTCGTCGATGAAGTCCGCGAAATTGAACTGCTCGATGTTGAGGCTTGCCGCCCCGGCCTCCATGCGTGAGAGGTCCAAGAGGAAGGCGATGAGGTCGGAAAGCCGGTGGGTCTGGTTCAGGATCCCTTCGAGATTGGCGGGGGTGGGCTCCACCACGCCGTCGGCGAGGTTCTCGAGCATCGCCTGCAGGGCTGAGACCGGGGTCCGCAATTCGTGGGAGACGTTGGCGATCATGTCGCGACGCATCTGGTCGGCGTGCTGCAGTTCCTCTGCCATCTCGTTGAACGAACGGGCAAGCTGCCCCACCTCGTCGTTGCTTTGGTCGTTGACGCGCACGCGTACCGTATAGTCGCCCTCGCTCATCGCCTTTGCGGCATCTCGCATCTGACGCAAGGGGGAGGTGAGCCCGCGCGAGAAGAAATAGGTGATGCCGAGCGCCACCACAAGCGTCAGCGGCATGGCGATCCAGCCGCTCAATCCTACTTTCAGCAGGAACCACGCCATGACGAACGCGATGGCGGTGGCGACGACGATGATGATGCTCAGTTCCACTTTCAGTGATGAGAAGAACCCTATCGGACGGTCGTTGTCCAATATTTTTTTGCCGGGCTGATGGGTGTGATTGTTCATCGGTGTAGTCACTGTGTTCTTTCGGAATTGAGGGGAACGAAAAAACAGCCCCGTAGGGCTGTCGGTTTTTTTATTGTCATTGCGCGGCTGGCGTCGAGACGCCGCCGTCCTCTGGAGGCTCGAAAGCATAGCCGACGCCATGGGCGGTGCGGATCAGATCGCTGCCGAGCTTGTGGCGAAGAGCCTTGACGTGCGAGTCAACGGTGCGTGTGCCGGAGGCGTCGGGCCAATCCCATACCTCTTCCAAGAGCTTCTCGCGCTTGAATACGGACTTCGGTTTGCGTGCAAGCGTGGCGAGCAGGTCGAATTCCGTAGGCGTCAGGTGCACCTGCTTGCCGTTCTGGGTGACGATGCGTTGGCGCGGATCGATGACAAGCGTTCCGAAATCCAGCACCTTTTCGTTCTCGTTGTTCTTGGCGATCAGAGTGGCGCGTTCGACGCGACGCAGCAGCGCCTCGCAGCGTGCGATGAGTTCGCGTGGGGAGAACGGTTTGGTCATGTAGTCATCGGCGCCGGCGGAAAGACCCATGACCTTATCGGCTTCGGAATCGCGGGCCGTGAGCATGAGCACCGGCACAGGACGTTCGGCGATGATGCGTTTGGTGGCTTCGATGCCGTCCATAACCGGCAGCATGATATCCATAATGACCAAATCCGGCTTGATCTGGCTTGCGGCTCGAACGGCGCTCGCTCCGTCTCCTGCCACGCGTGCGGTCCAACCGTTTGCTGTGATGCGCTGTGCGATTGCCGTGGCGAGATCGGGCTCGTCCTCGACCACCAAAATGGTACGTGGTGTCTTCTGATGCGCCGAAGTGTTGAGCATGTGTCCTCCGCCTTTCAAAAACATTGCTACAAATAAATCATTATAGGTATTGGCGCACCCAATTGGCCGTTACATGTGGTTCTCGCCAGTTCGTAGTAAGTTTTATCATTTCGCAGTAAAGTAAACGTCCGTGGCGCGTGAAAAACTGATATACATTGCGTTTAAGGTTTTTCGGAGGTTCCATGGATTACAAAGTTGGGGATGTCGTCGTTTATCCACGTCATGGCGCGGCGAAGGTGACAAACTTCGAGAGTCGAACGGTAAAAGGTGTCACGCGCGATTATCTGCAGCTTTCGGTGCTTTCCAGCGATGGTCTGGTCATCGAGGTGCCGGTTGAGAATGCCAAGAAGGTGGGCATCCGCAATATCGTCGACGGCAAGGAGGTCGCGAAGGTCTTCGAGATCCTGCGCACGCCGATCGTCGACAACGAGAAGATGAATTGGTCACGACGTTACAAACTGAACGTCGAGAAGATCGCCACCGGCGAGGTCAACAAGATCGCCGAGGTTGTGCGCGATCTGGCCCAGCGCGACGTCGACGAGCACGGGCTTTCCGCAGGCGAGAAACGCATGCTGACCCGGGCCCGCAATATTCTCACTTCAGAGATCGCGCTTTCCGAGCATATCGACGAGGATGAGGCCCAGCACCTGCTCGACGTCAATCTCGGATATGCCGAGCCGACGCCAGAGGATGCCAAGCATCATTCCCAGACTCCTGAGGAACCGGCGAGCCAGACGTTGGCAAGGATCGAAGCCGAGAACCGGGACGCCAAGAAGGGCAAGAAAAAGAAGTAGTGGTTTCGACGGCTTTGCTTGCCGAATGCTTTGAAAGAGCTTGAGTCGTTTTTGTTGAGGGCTGTCCCATGGTATCGGGATAGCCCTCAACTGTATCTTGCCAGCACTGGCCTAAAGCCGGCTTTGGTCGGATTCGGCTTTTAGCGGCGGCGCAACGCCTCCACGCCTTTGGCGACGATCCAGAACAGTGTGGAAATGGTGACGATGACGAAACTCGGGGGAGTAGGGAACATGGCCGAGATGGCCAGCCCGCCCCAAATCGAGATCAGACATAGCACACTGGAAAGCATCATCGAACGCAGTGGTGTGCTGGTCAGTATGTTCGCCGTGGCGGCGGGGGTGACGACCAACGCGAAAATGAGCAGAGTGCCCACGGCCGGCACCGCGATGGTGATGACGCCGGCCATGATGGCCATGAACAGTATGTTCATCACACCGATCGGCACGCCCTTGGCCTGTGCCACCTGTTCGTCCAAAGAGCTGAATAGCAGCGGGCGATAGACCACGGCCATCACCGCCAGCAGCAGAATGTCGAATATCGCGAATCCCAGGACCTGGCCGTCGGTGATGGTCAGTATCGAGCCGAACAATATCGCCTGCATCTGCTGCGCGGCCGAGCTCGACATGCGGGAAAAGAAAAGTCCCAGTCCGGTGGCGAAAGCGAGCACGGTGCCGGTCGCGATCTCGCGCTGAGAGGCCTTCTTGCCCAGCGCCCCGATGGTCAGCGCCCCGCCAAGTGCGAAGACGCCGAGTCCGAGCGAGACCGGCAGGCCGAGCAAGACGGCTCCTGTAGCCCCCGGAAGCCCGATATGCGCCAAAGCGTGTGCGGCGAAGGTAGAGTGACGGGCGATGGTGAAATAGCCCATCACCCCGGCCGCCAGCGCGATGCACAGGCCGGCGATGAAGGCGTTGTGCATGAACGGCATCGAAAGTGTTTCCAACCATTCGTGGTTGAACCGAAATTGAATGTGGTTCATAGTCTCGTCTCCCGCGTTCCGTTTTCTTTATCGGTGCCTGTTTGTGCTGCGTTCTGTCGTGATATGCGGGAAGCCGCCTGTTCGAAGAATCGCGGCTTCTCGTTGCCGGTTGTGTGACCGTGGCGGTTCTCCGTGCCCGCAATGGAAGGGTTCTGCGTGTGATGGCGGTGAAAACTCGCCACTTCGTCCGGCTTGTGGATATCCGGCGTGACGTCCTCCGGTTCGTCTTTATCTGGGGTGACGAACATATCGCCTTGCGGGGTGGTGACCACCTGGACTTTTGTGCCGTAGAGATGGGTCAGCAGGTTGGCATCCAGAACCTCGTTCATTTTCGCGTAGTGCGGGTGGCCGTCCAACAGATAGACCGCGCCGTCAAGGATCGGCAGCAGCATGTTGAGGTCGTGGGCCACCACCTGAATGGTCATGCCCATTTCATGGTTGAGACGAGCCAGCACATGCACCGTCTCGCGTTGGGCTGCCAGATCGAGATTGGCAAGCGGCTCGTCGAGCATCAGCAGTTTCGGGCCGCTCACCAGTGCCTGTGCGATGGCGACGCGTTGGCGCAGCCCTCCCGACAGTTCGGAAAGCCGATAATGGCGTTTGTCGTCTACGCCGGTGAAGGACATGGCTTCGCGCGCCCGTGCCCGTTGCGCCCGCGTGATGGGGTGGATGCCGAAACGTGAGCCGGTGAGTCCGAGCAGCACTGACTGTTCGGCGGTGAGATTCGATTCGATGTCACCGGCATAGTTTTGCGGTACGTAGCCGATCAGGTGGTTGGTCGTTCCTGCCGGTCCGCCGAGCACGGTCAGGTTGCCGCTGAACAGTGGCAGCAGGCCGAGCTCGGCTTTCATCATCGTGGTCTTGCCGGCGCCGTTCGTTCCGACGATGGCGGTGATCGAGCCTGAAGGAATCGAGAAATTGCCATGCTGCCAAAGGATTCTTTCGCCGCGTTTGATGCCGGCGTCGCGGAAGACCAGCGCCGGTCTTCCGTCTTCGGCCTTGACTTTCTGAAGGCTTCCGGGTTTCGTCTGTATGCTCATCTTCTCTACCTTTCGACGGTAGCCAGTTGGAACACGACGTAAGCGTGTAAGCATTGATGGTTCAATAATATAATTGAAATTGAGAATCATTCTCAAATAGAAGTGAATTGTTCGTTCGGCGAAAGCGGAAATGGTCCGAAGACCATCGGTGACGGACGGTTGTCTCGATAACAACCTTCGTGGCCGTAAACCTGTATCGCCGGGTTCCGGCCACGTGTATGCGTGTCCAATCGATTGGTCTGCCTGTCATCGCGCCCATGAAGCCTGCCTATTTGCCGGGGTCGGTCTGCCCTGCATTCGAAGGTGCCGAACCGTTGCCCGGGGCGGCTGGCGTCTGCTGATCGGAATTCGTGGCGTTGCCGGACTGTCCGGCTTGCGAGGGTTGCCCGGATTGCGAGGGCTGTCCGGAGTCGTTGTCGTCGCTGCCTGTGTTGCCGGGGCTCACCTTCTCGTGGCCGGCTTCGCTGTCTTTGAAATCGGTCATGGCCTTGTCGATGTTTTTCGTCAGTGCCGTGATCCAGCCGGTGAGCGTGGTCTGGTTTTCGGGCATCTGTTCGCTGACGTCGACGACGGGCACCTCGGTGCGTCCGGCCGTTCCGGTCAAGAGATTCGTGGTATTGCTCGCTTCTTGCGTGTTGTTGATGAGCAGATTGACGTCTCGTCCTGAAATCAGATGCTGGAACTTCTGCAGGTCGCTTGGTGCCGGTTCACCCTCGCTTCCGACGGCTTGTGTGTAGCCCTTTGGGGTCTTGTCGGTGAAACCGAGATCGTCCATAAGATAGTAGGCGACGGGTTCCGTGGCGCCATAGGTGGCATCCTTGTGCTTTTGTGAGAACGCCTTCATGGTTCCTTCGAGCTTGGTCTCGCTCGCTTTCCATGTCTTCAAACGGGCCTGGAACCGTTTGGCTTTTGCGGGCCGCGCCTTGGCGAAGGCGTCCTCGAGTTCGGTCGCCATGGCCGTGCGGGCGTCTTTGGAGAACCAGAGGTGCGGGTTGTCCCCAGTGCTTGCCCCGACCGCTGTGGCCGCCGAAACGCTGGTGGTGCCTTTGGCGACGGACTTGCTGGCCCAGTTGTCGTATCCTGCACCGTTGACGACCACAATCTCGGCACCTTGCAGTTTTGCCATGTCGGTGGTCTGTGGCTCGAAATCATGCGCGTCCACGGAGACGGTGTTGACGATTGAGGTCACCTTGACATCGGATCCGCCGATTTCTCTGGCCAGCGAACCCCATTGGTTGATGGAGGCCACTACGCTGATCGGTCCGCTCGCCTGTTTGGGGCTGTTGCTGCTGTGCGGTTGGGAGTCATTGCCGCCGCCGCAGGCCGCCAGGCCGAGAGCCAGGCAGAGCGAGCCCAGCAGGGCCGTAGCCTTGGTCCGCCATCCGAATCGTTTCATACTGACCCCCTAGTCGATACCTGTTTGCTGTTTGGTTTACAGTGTTTTCTCTTCAGTATAGTGATAAGACAATATACTGAAAATGAGAATCATTCTCAAGTAGCGAATGCAGATGTTCCGTGACCTCAACGTATTCTGATTTCGACAATCTTGACGCGAACGTCGTCCATCCGGGTCTCGCCGCTTGCTGCAGTGTGCGTGTGTGAATCATCGGTTATAAACGGTTATAAACAAAGGATATGGCGTCGATGATGGACACACCTGCGTTTGCGGGCCGGTTACACTTTACAATCAATAACTATGATGTCCGGTCTGCAGCACGGCTGGACGGAATGTCGAAATAATCTACTTGTATGAAGGAACCAGCATGACGGACGAGGAACGGACTCCTCTCAAATTGGACGGGAAGGCTGCGGCCGCGGCCATCAAGCAGGATCTGAGCGAGCGCGTGAAACGGCTCAAAGCCCAAGGTGTCCAACCGGGTTTGGGCACCATCCTTGTCGGCAACGACGTCGGTTCACGCAAATACGTGGCGGGCAAGCACAAGGATTGCGCCGAGGTCGGCATCGCCTCCATCGCGGTCGATCTGCCTGACACGGCCGGAGAGCAGGAGATCATCGACGCTGTCGAACGGCTCAACGCCGACCCGAAATGCACCGGCTACATCGTGCAGTTGCCGCTGCCCAAAGGCATCGATTCCAACAAGGTCATCGGCCATGTCGATCCGGCCAAGGACGCCGACGGCATGCATCCGGTCAATCTGGGTGAGCTCGTCACGCATATCGGCGGAGGAAACCCTGCGCCGCAGCCGTGTACGCCGCGCGGCATCATCGTGTTGTTGAAGCATTACGGTATCGATCTGAACGGGAAAGACATCTGCGTCATCGGTCGCGGCATCACCGTCGGGCGCACCGTCGGTCTGATGCTCACGGCAAAAGACGTGAATGCGACCGTGACGCTTTGCCACACGGGCACCACGGATATCCAAGAGCATCTGCGTCGTGCCGATGTCATCGTCGCCGCCGTCGGCCGCGCCGGATTCGTGCATCCCGAGGATGTCAAGCCGGGGGCGGTGCTCGTCGACGTCGGCGTCTCCCGCGTCTACGACGAGCAAGCCGGCCGCTATCGTGTGCGAGGCGATATCGACAAAGCCTGTTACGCCCTGAGCTCCGCCTATACTCCGAACCCTGGAGGGGTGGGGCCGATGACCCGTGCGATGCTGTTGGCCAACGTCGTGGAAATGGCCGAGCGGAAACTGAATTGAGCAGTTGGTGACACGCCCGGATTGTTCAGAATGCTTTGACTAGGCCGACTAGTAATCTTGTGTCTTGCGTGGCCGTAAGGTCACCAATATAACTTAATACGGTAATTATCCATCCATCTAGTAACAAAGAAACCACGTTTAATGGCAGAGAACAATAACGAGGTCACCAAGGTCGCGATCAACGATATCGGCACCGAAGAGGACTTCATCAAGGCAGTCGATTCCACCATCAAGAATTTCGATGATGGTGATTTGGTTCAGGGCACGGTCGTCAAGATCGATCACGACGAAGTGCTGCTCGACATCGGCTACAAGACCGAGGGTGTGATTCCCTCCCGCGAACTTTCCATCAAGAAGGACGTCCATCCGGATGACGTCGTTGAGCTCGGCGATACCGTCGAAGCCCTCGTCGTCACCAAGGAAGACAAAGAAGGACGTCTTATTCTGTCCAAGAAGCGTGCCCAGTATGAGCGCGCTTGGGGTGATATCGAGAAGATCAAGAGCGATGACGGCGTTGTCGAAGGCACCGTTATCGAGGCTGTCAAGGGCGGCCTGATCGTCGACATCGGTCTGCGTGGCTTCCTGCCGGCGTCGTTGGTCGAGATGCGTCGCGTCCGCGACCTTTCGCCTTACATCGGCCAGAAGATCAAGGCCAAGATCCTCGAGCTCGACAAGAACCGCAACAACGTGGTCCTTTCCCGTCGCCAGTATCTCGAAGAGACCCAGTCCGAGGTTCGCGAGACCTTCCTGGCTCAGCTCAAGAAGGGCCAGATCCGCGAAGGCACCGTTTCCTCCATCGTCAACTTCGGCGCATTCGTCGATCTCGGCGGGGTGGACGGCCTCATCCACGTTTCCGAGCTCTCCTGGAAGCATATCGACCATCCGTCCGAGGTCGTCAAGGTCGGCGACAAGGTCACCGTCGAGGTGCTCGATGTCGATATGGACCGCGAGCGTATCTCGCTGTCCCTCAAGGCGACTCAGGAAGATCCGTGGCAGCGCTTCGCACGCACCCACGTTCCCGGACAGATCGTCAAGGGCAAGGTCACCAAGATCGTGCAGTTCGGTGTGTTCGTTTCCGTCGAAGACGGCATCGAGGGCCTGGTCCACATTTCCGAGCTCGCCAACCGTCACGTCGACAACCCGGAGACCGTCGTCAAGCAGGGCGAAGAGATCTTCGTCAAGGTCATCGACGTCGACCTCGATCGTCGCCGTATCTCCCTGTCCTTGAAGCAGGCCAACGATTCTGTCGATCCGTCCAGCGAGGACTTCGATCCGGCACTCTACGGCATGCCTGCCGATTACGACGAGGAAGGCAACTACAAGTACCCCGAAGGCTTCGACCCGGAGACCAACGAGTGGATTGCTGGCTACGAGAAGCAGCGTGAGGAGTGGGAGAACCAGTATGCGACCGCCCACGATTTGTGGGAGCAGCATAAGGTGTTCGTTGCCAAGGAAATCGACAACGCCGAGGAATCCGCAGCTGAAGACGGCCAAGGCGCTCGTGCCGAGAAGGCAACCGAAGAATCCACCAAGTATTCTTCGCAGAACGAATCCGAAGGCACCCTTGCCGGTTCCGACAAGCTGGCGGCTCTTCGTGAGGAGCTTCTCAAGGAAAAGAAGTGAAATCGCCATCGGTGACTTCACGTTGATTTCGTAAGAATTGGTCGGTGCAAGCTTCATTGCTTGCGCCGGCCTTTTCTTAATCGTTACATACGGTGATCCTGCCTCTAACCCTAGTCTAAATGGCTCATTCACTAGGGTTAGAGGCAGGTGCGGTGAATTCTGCCTCTAACCCTTGCGTAACTGTTTGGTTTGCTAGGGTTAGAGGCAGAATAAGTGTGTGGGCGGACCCGGGCGATGCGCGCATGGTGAGAACTCTTCTTTATCCTGGGTTTGTAGCTTGCCGGTGTGATTGAGCTGCAAATCCTTTATCTAGGTGCATGTACATGATGGGTTTGTAGCTTTTCGCCGAAGAGATATGTCTGGAAAGGGCAGCTGGATGAGAATTGGATTGACAGGGGGCATCGCGGCCGGTAAAAGCACCGTCGCTGCTCATTTGCAGGAACTTGGGGCTTATCTTATCGATTACGACCAGCTGGCTCGTCAGGTGGTGGAACCCGGCAGCGAGGGGATTCGTCGGATTGCCGAGGAATTCGGGCAACAGGCGATACGCTCTGACGGCTCGTTGAATCGGCAGTGGGTGGCGGAACATGTTTTTTCGCCGCAGGCCGCGCCGGATGCGAAGCAGAGGCTTGACGATATCGAGCATCCGTTGATTTATCGCCGGGCGCAGGAGCTGGAACAAGGGATTGCGGGGAAATCCGAGACGAATACGGATGTGCACGGTAATGACGGCATCGGCGAGTGTGAAGATTTCCGTAACTCCAGAAATCCTGATAGCGCCGGGAACGTGGACGAGAGCCATACTGTTTCTGGGAAAAAGCCTTTCCCGAATCCGGTCATTGTCCACGACGTGCCGTTGCTGGCAGAGGTCATCGACACCATACCGTTCACATTCGATCACATCCTTACTGTCGAAGCGCCTGAAGAAACGCGCATCCGGCGGATGATGGCTACGCGTGCAATGAGCCGGGAGCAGGCGGTGGGAAGAATACGCCACCAATCGAGTCGCGCGCAGCGTGAGGCCATCGCCGACGTGGTCATCGACTCGACACAGACAATCGAACAAATGTTCGAGCGTCTTGATATGCTGTTCGCACAATGGCAGTAAATGATGCCGGAATGCTTCTATGGTAAATATGGTTCGGCCCGCAAAGCTGATGCCGTATCTGCCAGGAGCCCGGTCATGCGCTTTCGCATGCGATTGGTGCCTGTGTTGGATGGGCTTGACGGTCGATTACGGTAGTTTTGAAGCGGGTCGGCACAGCTTGCGGTGATGCGGTGCATGAAATGACGGGTGTATCGGTTGGGATTGCCGGCAAGCCTGGCGATGGAAGGAATGACGGATAAATATGGGGTTCAATATCGAGCGTGCACATCATCCGTTCGTGGTGAAAGCGCCGTATCAGCCGTCCGGCGACCAACCGGAGGCCATTGACGAGATTGCGCGACGCATCAACAACGGCGAGAACGATGTGGTGCTGATGGGTGCCACCGGAACCGGCAAGACCGCAACCACCGCATGGCTCATCGAGAAGCTGCAACGGCCGACGCTGATACTGGAGCCCAACAAAACCCTGGCGGCGCAGCTGTGCGCCGAGTTCCGTGAGCTGATGCCGGACAACGCCGTCAGTTACTTCGTTTCCTACTACGATTATTACCAGCCCGAAGCCTACATTCCCCAGACCGATACCTATATCGAAAAGGACTCGAATGTCAACGACGATGTCGAGCGTCTGCGGCACGCTGCCACGGCGAACCTTCTGACCCGGGACGATTGTGTGGTGGTGGCCACCGTCTCCTGTATCTATGGTTTGGGTACGCCTGAGGAATATGCCGGGCGCATGCTGTTCCTGCACGAGGGGGAGGAGATCAACCGTGATTCGTTGTTGCGCAAATTCGTTTCCATGCAATACAAGCGCAACGACATCGCCTTCACCCGCGGTACCTTCCGCGTGCGTGGCGATACGGTCGAGATCATCCCCGTCTATGAGGAACTGGCCATCCGCATCGAGTTCTTCGGCGACGAGATCGACCGTATCTCCACGTTGCACCCGCTGACCGGTGACGTCATCGCCCACGAGTCGCAGGTCCACATCTTCCCGGCCTCGCACTATATCGCAGGTCCCGAGCGCACCGAACATGCGTTGAAAACCATCAAAGAAGAACTGATCGACCGCACGGCCGAGCTGCGCAAGCAGGGCAAGGAACTTGAGGCCCAGCGTCTTGAGATGCGTACCAACTACGATCTGGAGATGATCCAGCAGGTCGGTTTCTGCTCGGGCATCGAGAACTATTCCCGTCATTTCGACCAGCGTAAGCCGGGCAGCCCGCCGCACACGCTGCTCGATTTCTTCCCTGACGATTTTCTTTTGGTCATCGACGAGTCGCACGTCACCGTCCCGCAGATCGGCGGTATGTACGAAGGGGATGCCAGCCGCAAACGTACCTTGGTCGAAAACGGGTTCCGCCTGCCTTCCGCAATGGACAACCGGCCCTTGAAATGGCCGGAGTTCCTTGATCGTATTGGCCAGACCGTTTATCTCTCGGCAACACCCGGGGACTACGAACTCGGGCTTTCCGACGGCGTGGTCGAGCAGGTCATCAGACCCACCGGCCTCTTGGATCCGAAGATCGACGTGCGACCGGTCAAGGGGCAGATCGATGACCTGCTTGGCGAGATCAAGGATCGGGTGGCCAAGAACGAGCGTGTGCTGGTCACGACGCTGACCAAGAAAATGGCCGAAGACCTCACCGATTATCTGCTGGAACGCGACATCAAAGTGGAGTATCTGCATTCGGATGTCGACACGCTGCGACGTGTCGAGCTGCTGCGGGAGTTGCGCGAAGGCAAGATCGACGTCATCGTCGGCATCAACCTGCTGCGCGAAGGCCTTGATCTGCCTGAGGTCTCGTTGGTGGCGATCCTCGATGCCGACAAGGAAGGTTTCCTGCGTTCGCATCGTTCGCTGATTCAGACCATAGGCCGTGCCGCTCGTAATGTGTCCGGAACCGTCATCATGTACGCCGACGAAATCACCGACGCAATGGAAACCGCCATCAGCGAGACCAACCGCCGTCGTGAAAAACAGATCGCCTACAACAAGGAACATCACATCGACCCCAAGCCGTTGGTCAAGAAGATCAGCGACGTCACCGACATGCTGGCCAAAGAGGATGTCGACACCGAAACGCTGCTGGCCGGAGGCTACCGTGATGAAAAGCGTGCTGGGTCCAACAAGCGCATCGCCTTGACCAGCCTCGACGAGAAGGATCTGCAGAAGCATCACGACGAGATTATCAACGCCGGCCTGCCCGCTCAGGACCTGGCCGACCTGATTCGCCAGATGAGCGACCAGATGCACACTGCCGCCGAGCAGCTCCAGTTCGAGCTCGCCGCCCGCCTGCGCGACGAGATCCGCGACCTGAAAAAGGAGCTCCGTCAGATTACCGAGGCGCAGAAGTAGGAGACGATGTAGTGATGTAGTGTTGTGTGGCCTGCATGTGCGGGCCACACTTGAATTGCTATCGGTCTGATCGAGAGAAGGCTTTCGCTCGAAGCGCGTTGGTAAAGGCTGCCACCATGGCGACAAGACCCGCCAGGCCGAGCAGCCCGAGCAGATAGGTCCGTGCGTCGCCTCCCGTCAGCGGCAGTGCGGATACGGTGACACGCACTTGGGTTATGTCTTGGGTCGTGGTGGCGCCGAGTGACCAGATCGGTGCGTTGCCGCGCCAGGAATCAGTTGTCTTCAGTCGTGCCCGGAATCGATACTTTCCGGTTTCGGGGAACAATGATTGTGCGGGCTCGAAATGCCAGGTGTGCTTCGTGTCGCCATCATAATCCGCAGCCGTGGTGGTAAATGTGGTGGTTCCGCATTGCGAATCCGTGTATCCGTTGTCCTGCCCGTCCGGTTTCACGCAAATCTCTATCGTATCGGTTGATTTGAGCGGTTGTGCCGTGCCGCTGACGGTGACGGTGCCTGATTGGTCTTGCGCCACCACCAGTTCTTCGGGGACGGGGACCGTCCTCCATTGCGCATAGATGGTGATCGTCTTGTCTTTGGTGGTGATGCTCGCTCCGGGTTCGTAGGCGGTGCCTTTCCCGTCCGCCTGCGTGTTCCAGCCGGTGAATACGCTATTGGCCTTGGAAAGCGGTGTGGGGTCCGGTGCGGTGAAGGCCGACTCGTCGGTGTTGATGTCGGGCAATACCGACGAGTCGGCGATGCTGCCCGATCCGCCGTTGGCGTTGACTTTTAACGTGGATATGGCGGTGCGGTCGGCATAGAACCATGTCGGCTTCGTGATGTTGCCCTTGCCTTGCGTGTAGGTGGTGAACTCATCATTGCCGTTGAACACCTTGCTGGGGTGGTCGCCGTCGAATTCGGTCCATTTTGTGGTGCTGATCAGCGACAGGGCGCCGTTGCTTCCGCCGGTCAACGATGTCTTGGGGCCAAGCCTCAGCCGTTGGATGCTTGGAGGCATCATGCGCTGCTGTACGGGCACGCCCCCGCTGTAACCGGTCATTTTACTCATATCCCAACCGGAAATGTCCAAGCCTTTCAAAGGCTGGGTGCGCGCGTTGCCGATGAATTCCCACACCGTGGTGACGTTGCTGACGTCCCATCGGCTCAGGTCCAATGATCCGGTGAGTGATCCGTTTCGGTTATAGCTGGGGTAGAACATGCCGAGCAGGCTTGTCGCTTGGCTCAGATCCCAGTACTCGATGCCAGGCACCGAGGAGAGGTTGGCGTCGAGCTGAAGCAGGGACTCCGACCCATAGTCGACCATATGCAGGCTTCCCTTGGAAGTGTCGAAGGTCTTGAGGGCGGACATCGCGCTGAAAGCCCCACGCCACAGGCTTCCGGGCCAGCCATAATATGTCGAGGCATAGAGGGTGAGATTGCCGTCCACTGATATCTTGGTGATGGAGTCGTTGAGATAGGCGGAAGAGGCCATGGAAATCTCGCCTCCGTCCTCTCGCAGCCATGGCAGGTTGTAGAGGTTGCCGCCAAGTCCTGGAGGGCGGAAATCGGGGGAGGTGCCGCCGGAAAGATGAAGGGTGCAGTCACCTGTTTCGGGTTCGCTGACGATGGAATACTTCACGGGATTCGTGTCTCGTCCCGGCTTGTCCGGCAGCCCGGTCGCGGGCTCGCCCCATATGGTCTCCGGCTTTTCCGTGCAGCTTGATTGAGGCTGCGCCGACGCTGATTCGGCGGATTTGCTAGCGTCTGCTGCCGGAGCGGTGGTTTTAGCCTTGCCGGACGCCGTTGTCGACGATTGCTTAGATGTAGCAGGGGAGCGAGGAGACTCTTCGGCAGTTGGCGGCAATTCGGAAGCCGCGATGGAGAAGGTGGGGATCAACAAGCCGATTGCCAGTACCATCGCCGCCAATGGGAATCGTTTCATGCAACAGACCTTTCTGCTGTATACCGTATTGTTACAAAACAAGACAATTAATTATATTGTAACAATATGCGTCGATTGATGTTCCGGTCGGCGATGATATGTTTTTTGATGGGGCAGACCGGGAACGCTGTGGGAATGGTTTGTGCGACTGTATCGTTTTGCCTATCAGCGCGCCTCTTGCCCTGCTTGGAGGAGGTCATCGGCACACCGTAGGCTGGAAACATGTCGGAAACCCCTGTTGCGTTTATGATCGCCACATTTGTGGTCCTTGCGATTTTCTTTGTCGTTGATTTGTTTGTGATCGGACGCAAGCCGCATGTGCCTTCCACGAAGGAGTGCGTGCAACATATCGCGTTCTTCGTGGCGGCGGCGCTTGTTTTCGGCGGTCTGGTCTGGTGGGTGTCCGGTTCGCGTCCGGCGCTGGAGTTCTATTCCGGCTGGCTCACCGAATATTCGCTCAGCATCGATAATCTTTTCGTATTCGTCATCATCATGACGAATTTCGCTGTTCCGAAGACGCTGCAGAAGTATGTGCTGAGCGTCGGCATCACCATCGCGTTGGTCCTTCGCGGTCTTTTCATCCTTGTGGGAGCGGCCGTCATCCAGCGCTTTACCTGGGTCTTCTTCATTTTCGGGGCGTTCCTGATCTATACCGCAGTGAAACTGGTGGCCGGCGATGACGAGGATGAGGAATATCACGAAAACGCAATCATCCGTGCACTGCGTAAAGTGGTGAAAATCACAGACGAATATGACGGCGAAAAAATCCGCACGGTGAAGGACGGCAGGAAGTTCTTCACCCCGATGCTGATCGTCTTCCTGACCATCGGCACCACGGATGTCATGTTTGCCTTCGACTCGATTCCCGCCATCTTCGGGCTTACCAAAGACCCGTTCATCGTCTTCACCTCCAATGTCTTCGCGCTGCTCGGACTGCAGCAGCTCTATTTCCTCCTCGGTGCGCTGCTGGACAAGTTGGAGTACCTTCCTTATGGCTTGGCAGTAGTGCTCGGCTTCATCGGTGTCAAGCTCGTGATGGAAGCGCTTCACGGCAATTCCTTGCCGTTTATCAACGGTGGCCGGCCGATTGCCCAGGTACCGGAAATCCCTACATGGGTATCGCTTTGCGTCATCATCGTAGCCATCGCAACGGCGGCTGCGGCCAGCGTCATCAAGATGAAAACGAGTGCGAAAAAAACGAGATGATTGACGGCCGATTCGGTATGTGAGCGCTCACATAAAAGTCGCCGTAACGGGCCCCATTGCTTGTGAATGCTAGTAGACTGGTTATACGTTGCGGGTTGTTCCCGCCTAACAAATGTCAGAAAAGAATAGGCAGGTATTCATGAGGAAAGCAAAAATCGTAGACACCATCGGACCGGCGAGCGAATCGCTGGAGAACCTGACCGAGCTGGTCAAGAACGGCATGGATGTCGCACGTCTCAACCGTTCGCACGGCACCACCGAAGATCATCTGAAGGTCTACAACAACCTCCGTCAGGCCGGCAAGACCACCGGTCGCAACGTCGCGGCCCTCGTCGATCTGCAGGGCCCGAAGATTCGTTGCGGTTGGTTCAAGAAGAACGCCGACGGCGAGGATAAGGTCCAGCTCAAGGACGGACAGGAATTCATCATCACCACCGATGACGTCGAGGGTGACGAGCACATCACTTCCACCACCTTCAAGGGTCTTCCCGGCGATTGCCATCCCGGCGACCCGATTCTGATCGACGACGGCAAGGTCCGTCTCGAGGTCACCAAGGTCGAGGGCAACAACGTGCACACCAAGGTCGTCGTGGCCGGACCGGTTTCCAGCCACAAGGGCATCAACCTGCCGGGCGTGGCCGTCAGCCTGCCGGCATTGACCGAGAAGGATGAGGCCGATCTGCGTTGGGCCATCCAGACCGGCGCCGACATCATCGCCATGTCCTTCGTGCGTTTCGCCACCGACATCGACCGCGCCCATGAGATCATGGACGAGGAAGGCCGTCGCATCCCGATCGTCGCGAAGATCGAGAAGCCGCAGGCTGTCGAGAATCTCGAAGACATCGTCAAGGCGTTCGATGGCATCATGGTCGCCAGAGGCGATATGGCCGTTGAGATGCCGTTTGAGCAGGTTCCGCTGGTCACCAAGCGCTGCATTGAGCTGGCTCGTGAATATGCCAAGCCGGTCATCGTTGCCACCGAGGTCCTGGGCTCCATGGTCAACTCGCCGATCCCGACCCGTGCCGAGGCATCCGATTGCGCCAATGCCGTCCTCGACGGTGCGGACGCCACCATGACCTCCAACGAGACCGCCGTCGGCAACTATCCGGCTCAGACCGTCAACACGATGGCTCGTATTTCCGGATACGCCACCGAGCACGGCTATGACCGTATTCCTTCCATCTCCAACCTCGATATGTCGAGCACCGGCGCCGTTTCATCCGCCGCCGTCGATCTGGCCGATAAGACCAACGCCAAGGCCATCGTCGCCTTCACGCAGACCGGTTCCACTGTGCACCGCGTTTCCCGCGAACGTCCGGCCGCCCCGATCTACGGCATCACCAACAACGAGCACACCTATCACTGGCTGGCTCTGAGCTGGGGCACCGAGGCGTTCTGCACCGACGCCGACTATCACGACATGAACCGTCACCAGCTGATGATCTTCACCGACAAGCTGCTTCGCGATGCCGGCAAGGTCGTCAACGGCGACAAGATCGTCGTGCTTTCCTCCGCCCAAGGCGAGCAGAAGTCCGGCCGCACCGATTCGATCTACGTCCACACCGTGGGCGCTTGCGACGCTGACTGAAATCAGGGAAACGGGCTTTCGGCGAAAGGCTATAGCCATCAGCTGAAAGCCTGAGATTTCGTTAGGGCAATCTCCGGCTCCGTAAATGTCAATCATTGAGGAGTCTGAGATTGCCTTATTCTATGAATCGGCTCAATGAGCACAATACGCGAGAAGACACGCAGATGACGAAACAGACACGTTGACGTCGATTCATTATGATATTTTTAAATGGTTGCAATCCTGTGGTTGCAGCTAGATACAAGCCCTTGTATCCCAATTGGTAGAGGAAACAGCCTCAAAATCTGTGCAGTGTGGGTTCGAGTCCCACCAAGGGCACGTTGAGTGTATGTATCACTTTTGAAGGATTGATATATCATAGTATCAATCTATTTCGTACTCGACACTAGCCGTAAGAGACTGAGAAGGCGTGAAGACAACGAGTGCAGGAATGTGTAAAGAAATGGATAATGATATGGATCAGATATTGACCGATGAGGAATTGAAGGCTGCCGCCACCGATGACATCGAATCCGTCGCCGACGAAGCCAAGAACGAAAAAGCCGAAAAAGAGGGCGAGCCCCGTCAACATACCGTCGTTGTAGCGGAGGATGAATCCGTGAACCGTATGGACCTGGTTGCCATGCTTGAAGACAACGGCTACAAGGTCGTCGGCGAAGCCGCCAACGGGGAGGAAGCGGTCGAACTCACCCGCAAGTTCCATCCTGACGTCGTCTGCATGGATGTCAAGATGCCTCGTATGGACGGCATCACCGCGGCAGGCACCATTTGCGACGAGAATCTCGCGCCTGTTGTCATGCTTACCGCCTATTCCCAGCCCGACCTCGTCAAGCAGGCCACAGGGGCCGGTGCCATGGCCTATGTCACCAAGCCATACGAGGAATCCAAGCTGTTGCCGGCATTGGAAGTGGCCATGGGCCGTTTCGCCGAGATCAATGATTTGCTCGATACCGTAGAAGCGAACGAAGGCAAGCTCAAGGAAGCCGAGTCCCAGCTCAAGGAAGCCGAAGAAAAACTCAAGAAGGCCGAAGACACGCTTGAGGAGCGCAAGCTCGTCGACCGCGCCAAGGGCCTGCTGATGGATAAGGCCGACTTCTCCGAACAGGGTGCCTTCCGCTGGATTCAGAAGACCTCGATGGATCAGCGCATTCCCAAGAAGCGTCTGGCCATGGCCATCATCGCCAAGTACGGCGATCCGAAGCCCGAACCCAAGCAGCGCTGAGCCGGAACATCACATTCCAAGAAGTCGCCTGTCGATCCACTATGAATCGGCAGGCGATATTTGTATAGTGGATACCACACGGCGTATGAAACGAATATGGCAAGGAACAACGATCTTATGAGTGATAGCGAAAGCACCGAGAAAACCAGCAGCATCGCAAAGTCGAACGATACCTCGAAAACGGAACATGGCACAACAACGAACGGTGCCTCGAAAACAACCGGCACGCTGTTGGTGGTGGACGGCCATTCACTGGCGTTCCGCGCCTATTTCGCTCTGCCCGTCGAGAGTTTTTCCACTGCCAGCGGTCAGCCGACCAACGCCGTCTGGGGTTTCTCGACCATGCTCGCCCAGGTGCTCGATAATGAAAAGCCCGACCATCTCGCCGTCGCTTTCGACATGGCGGGTGGTACGTTCCGCAACAAGATGCTGCCGCAATACAAAGGGACGCGAGACGCGGCACCCGAGGAACTGCTGAGCCAGCTGCCGATTATTCAGGACCTTCTGAAGGCGTTGGGCGTACGGTATGTGGAAAAGAAAGGCTACGAAGGCGACGACATCATCGGCACCATGGCCTCGATGGGCGAGAACGCGGGATACAAGACGCTGGTGCTTTCCGGCGACCGCGACGCCTTCCAGCTGATCGATGACGATATCACCGTGCTCTATCCCGGACATCACTTCAAGGACTTGAAGCACATGACGCCTCAGGCCATCGTCGACAAGTACAAGGTCACCCCGCAGCAATATCCGGATCTTGCGGCCATGCGCGGCGAGACGGCCGACAACATCCCCGGAGTACCGGGCGTGGGCGACGGGTATGCGGCCAAATGGATCAACCAGTACGGCGGGCTTGAAGGCATCATCGAGCACGCCGACGAACTGCCCGGCAAGAAAGGGCAGGCGTTGCGCGACAACATCGAGCAGGTCAAGCTCAACCGACGCGTCAACGCCGTGCTGCGCGACATGGACCTCGGAGCCTCCATCGACGACTTCACCTTGGGCGGCATGGATATGGACAAGGTCAACGCCATCTTCGCCAAGCTCGAATTCAGCAACCGGTCCAAGAACAGGCTGGTCAAATCCTTCAACGGCGGGGTCATGCCCGATACTGCCGGTCCGGTCGCAGATTCCGCGTCGGTCGAGGATGACGAGATAAGCATCAAGGAGCCGAACATCACCGAAATCGCCGATGCCGGTCAGTTGGGGGACTGGATCGACAAGAACATGGGGCCGGAGTTCGTCGCGGATATTTCCGCTATTTCGGACCATGTTCTGGAAGTTTTCGGAGCTGAGGGCGATACGGCAACGGCGAAAGCCGGTAAAGCAGCTGTATGTGATAAGACCGATAACGCTGGCAATACTGATCAATCAAGTGAGACTGAGGGGACGCACGAAGCCGGCTCCTCCGAATCTCACAGCGACGAGCAGGTGGATGAACAGGCCATCATCGACGGTGCCAAAGGTCCTGAACTGGTCGATCACGACATGAAATGTGCCAAGCAGGTAGGCCATTCATGGGTGCTGTATGCCGCCGGCCGCTCGAAACCGGGGAATGCCAGGCTTGAGGCCGTCGTCATGCTCGTCGGCGACGAGGCTGCCGTGTTTGCGGCATCGGCAATCGATGATGTCATGCGCGACGAGCTGCAAACTCTGCTCAACGCCTATCACCGCTCGATGGTGGTGCACGGCTATAAGGAGCACCTGCATCTGCTGGCGTCCGTCGGCATTGCGCTTGCCCGTCCGTTGTTCGACACCAAACTGGCCGGATATCTGGTCCATCCCGATTTCCACGCCGACACCCTTCAAAAGGCGGCCGAACACTTCCTCAAGCTGGAAATCCCCGACAGCAAGCCGAAGAAGGCCCAGGGCGAGCTTGACTTTGGTGAGGACGGCGATGCTGGTTCAAATGCCGACGAATCAAAGGAGGCCCAGCAGGAAGCCGTCAAGGACGCCGCCATCGTGCAGGCGCTCGCCGATTTCCTGAAGACCCCAATCGACCAGCGCAAGCAGTTCGGCCTGCTGCGTTCCATCGAATTGCCGGTTTCACAGGTGCTTTACGGCATCGAGGATGCGGGCGCGAAGGTGGATTTGGGACGCTTGCACGAGCTGCTCGACGGCTTCACGGCCGATGCCGATCAGGCCCAGCAGATCGCCTTCGAGGCCGCCGGCCATGAGCTCAATCTGCAAAGTCCGAAGCAGCTGCAGACGGTGCTGTTCGATGAAATGGGGCTCAAGCCTTCAAGAAAGACCAAATCCGGCTCGTACACCACCAACGCCGCGACACTGCAGAACCTGTATGTCAAATATGCCGAGGATGAGAAAGCCAGCAACTTCCTCGGAGCGTTGTTGCGTCATCGCGAGACCAATAAGTTGAAGCAGATCGCCCAGACGCTGTTGGAAGCCGTCAACGCGCACGACGGCAGGATTCACACCACCTTCGAGCAGACCGTCGCGGCCACCGGGCGCCTGAGCTCGGTCGATCCGAACCTGCAGAACATTCCCAACCGCAACGCCACCGGCCGTGAAATCCGTTCCGCGTTTGTGCCGGGCGAGGGCTTTGAATCATTACTGAGCTGCGATTACTCGCAGGTCGAACTGCGCATCATGGCCGACCTCTCCGGCGACGAATCGCTGATTGAGGCGTTCAAGTCAGGCGCGGACTTCCACCGCTACGTGGCCAGTCTGGTCTACGACATCCCGATGGACGAGATCACCGGCGACCAGCGCAGCCACGTCAAGGCGATGAGCTACGGGCTGGCTTACGGGCTCAGTACGTACGGGCTGTCGCAGCAGTTGAAGATCAGCCCGGCCGAGGCGGACGTGCTGAAATCCAAGTATTTCGCGACATTTGGCAAGGTTCACGACTATCTGGAATCGCTGGTCGCCACTGCGCGCCAGAAGGGCTATACCGAGACGATGTTCGGTCGCCGCCGCTACTTCCCGGGGCTCAAATCCTCGCGCCGTCAGGTGCGTGACGCCGCCGAACGTGGTGCACTTAACGCGCCGATCCAGGGTTCGGCCGCCGACATCATGAAGATTGCCATGATTCGTGCCGACCACGCGCTGCGTGAGGCCGGCGTCAAGAGCCGTGTCATCCTGCAGATCCACGACGAACTCGTGCTCGAGGTCGCGCCGGGGGAGAGCGAACAGGTGAGCGGTCTGGTGCGCAACGCCATGGAACATGCCGTCGATCTGGCCGTGCCGCTGGACGTGTCGATCGGCATCGGCTCCGACTGGCAGGCTGCCGCGCACTGATGGCCGGTGGAAATCGCTGAGGCTGCTTGTCTCAGCTTGGGCTAGGTGAGCGCGTACAGATTAGCTGTAATTGGGATTTTCTCTGGCTGCCTGCCAACTGGGAAAGTGTTTGACGATGGCTCTATTGTGGTAAGCAATGGAGCCATCTTTCGTTTATCGGCCTAAGAGCGACAAAGCGCTGTGCAATGATGTCGGTTTCGGTGGTGTGGTCAAGCGTCGATATCCATTGAAATGGATGGCGAAGAGTTCGGAGGAAACATGTCAGATCAGGAAAAGCCAAGGCTCGCCGAAGTCGTCAAGGTATTGGAGACTCTGTATCCGCTTCGGTACGCCGAGGACTGGGACCATCCGGGGCTGATCGTCGGCGATTTGAACGATACCGTCGGCAAGATCGTCTTCGCCGCCGACCCGACCATAGCCGTGGTCGACAAGGCGATTGCGATGGGTGCCGATCTGCTCGTCTGCCACCATCCCTTGTTCTTCCGAGCGGTGCATGAGGTTTCCGGGCTCGGCGTCCACGGGGCCATCGCAGGAAAGCTCTACCGTGCGCACTGCGGGCTGTGGGTCGGGCATACCAACGCCGACGTCGCCTACCGAGGGGTCGCCCAGGCTGCGGCCGATGCGTTCGGTCTGACCGATCAGGCACCGTTGGTACCTGCCGGTGAGGAAAACGGCCATGCCGTAGGGCTGGGACGTGTTGGAACGCTTGCGGAACCGATGACGCTGCGCGCGTTTGCCCAGCGCGTGGCCGAGCAAGTGCCGAAAACGAAGTATGGCATTCAGGTCGCCGGCGATCTCGATGCCGAGGTCCGGAAAATCGCCGTGTTGCCGGGATCCGGCGATTCTGATTTCGACGAGGTCCGGGCGAGTGGCGCCGACGTCTACGTGACCAGCGACCTGCGCCATCACCCGGCCACGGATGCGCTGCAGCAGGCGTGGTATGAGGCGAGCCTTAACGGTGCGACGATGAAGCCGGCGCTGATCAACACCCCGCATTCGGCTATCGAATCGATGTGGTTCAGATACGCGCTTGACGACATCGCCGACGGGGTGGAACATGCCACCGGCTTCCGTCCGGGAACCGAGCGTGTCGGCATCGTCACCGACCCGTGGCAGCTGGTGCTCGGACGAGACTAAGGGAAAGTGGTCGTTACTGCTATAAAGTGGTCGTTTTGCCCGCTGAATATGACCACAATACACCAGCTATGACTACTTTGTATCAGTAGACTTGCGGAAGCCATCATGCTTGCGGCGTCTGGTGCGGCAAAGGCGGTTTTTCAATGGGCGATGAATATAATATCAAGGGAAACGGGAGTGATTTGCTATGGGTAACGCTGAGGAAGGATTGAGCATTGAAGCAGTCCGCAGACGTGTTAATGCGCGGTTACAGACTTCGTCCGACGGCGTGGACATGGATATGTCGGTGCGGCTTGTTTCCAGCGAAACCGTTTACCGTGGCGCGATTTTCCATATCGATGATCGCCGGCTGGCGCTCGCGAAAACCGATGGTGGTCAAGTGCCGGTACGTCGGCAGATTTTGGTCCATCCGCAGGCCGTGGTGATGCTGGTTCACGATGAGCTGACGGACAGGTATCTGTTGGAACGCGAGTATCGTGTAGGGCCCAACAAGTTTGCCTATGGTTTTCCGGCAGGACTCATGGAAGAGGGCGAAAAGCCTGAGGTTTCGGCTTTGCGTGAGCTTCGGGAGGAAACCGGGGTCACACCGAAAGGCGAACAATCCGTGCGAATCGAGCACGTCGGTGATTTCTATTCTTCTGGTGGCATGACCAATGAGCTTGCGCACATTTTCGTTATCCATTTGTCGGCGTGGAAGCAGCAAGCGCGGCATTTCGACAAGGATGAGCATGTGCAGTCCACATGGGTGAGCTGGGAGGAGCTGACAGGCATCGGTATTCAGGCCGCGGACTCCACCATCGCCATCCAGCACGAGGAGATCCGCCGGTTGCGCGAGCAGTTGGCGACGAAGGAATAACACGCCTACTGAGTGGCTGCGATGCGCGAATGCATGCGGTGGTTCTTGTCGACCGAGGACGGGATGGTGCCGGCGATATTGGCCGTGGCTGTGACCGTGTTCGCCTCTTCGGATGCCTCTTCCTGGTCGATATGCAGAACCTGCTCTGCGATACGATCGGCCTCGATGGCGGCGATCTGACGCGAGAACATGATGAACCAGCCAAGGAACACGAGCCCGGCCAGCGCCTCGACGTTGGTCAGTGTATTGATGCCATCGAGCCATTGAATGAGCACGACGCCGCAGACGGCGATGGCCAGATAACCGGCGGCATAAATGGCCAGCGAAAGCTGCGGGGCGAGCCAAGGGAGTGTGAGCAGAAGCAGGCCCATCACACAGACGATGCCGCGGGCGAACACGTTGTGCAGGATGGGATGCGGCGTATAGCGGAACGTGCCGATGCCGATGAAGGCGATGCCGGAGAAAGCGAGCATGATGGAGAGACAGATCAGGCGTGCCTTGTAGTGCTTGATACGGCTGGAACGCAGCGGACCCTGCTCCTGATGCCATTCGCGGCGCTGGCGGTAGGAGGTCACGAGTTCGGAGATGGCGAAGTAGCTGACGATAATGATGCAGATTCCTGCGAGGATCAGCGTCGAGTTGAACATGCGCGCGGCGAAGGTAGTGCGGTCGCCGAGCTGCGAGAAATTATTGGTGTACCAGTTCGGGTCGTCGGTCGTCAGGCCCGCGACGCTCACGCCGGCAACGACGAAAAGCGGCAGGAGTGCGGCCAGCGTTTTGGCGTCCATCAGTTCGGCTTGCACGAACGTGATATAGCCCGCAACCCCCGAGAAACCGGCGCACACGGCGACAATGTATTCAAGGAACATCGTGCCCATGAGGTTGCCGGCCATGCTTAAGAAGGCGAACGAGGTGAGGAACAGCGTGGAGGCGTAGACCGTTGCTAGGGCGAGGATTTCGACCAGGCGGCGCAGGATTTCTATGAGGCGGTTGTGGGTGCTGAGCGAGCTGGAACGCCGAGCATAGCCGAAGATGAACGAAATGGTGCCGCACGCGGCGATGATAATGGAGGCGATGACGAACTGGCGCCGGCTGATCATCCATGCGGCCGGCAGCAGCGAGACGCACAGCTCCATGACGCTCGCCCCCGCCATCGCACAGATGATGAAGGAGACAAGCCCCGAGGTCTCCGTTCGCTGATGCAGTCCCATTACCATTACCTTCTGTGTTCGCGATTCGCCTGATTCAGACGCCCTTGCCCATCTTAGCGAGTCGCATGGCCGGGGTTGCGCTATACTTATTTATTGTGCTTGTTTTTGTGGGCACATCGGGATGTAGCGCAGTTTGGTAGCGCGCCTGCTTTGGGAGCAGGATGTCGCAGGTTCAAATCCTGTCATCCCGACTCAGAACTCTTGGAAACAATGGAGTCTCCAAGAAAGGTTAAGAGGGAGAACCCGTTAACTGGTAATAGTTCCCTTTTCTTGCTAGTTGCTTTCCTAATATGCATTTGCGTTAGGCGAATACTTGTATCCTGCCTATTCGTTATCGTTAGGCTATGTCTATACACTCAAAGAAGTCATCTCCTCTGTTCAGTGCATTCAAAATTGTCCTTAAGATACTGGCTATAATTTGCTGGGTAATAGCGCTATTCTTCTGTATCGTCTCATTTGCTTTAATATCTGAAAATGTTCCTGCGTTCCTTGTCGGCTTGCTGATTTTTTCCTTACCATGTGCGTTTATCGGTTGTGTACTTTGGCATTTTTCCAGTGATAAAAAGAAGAAAAATAGAACTGGGATAACCGAAAAACAGTATGATCGTCAACAATCAGAAAAAATAATAGGTAACACAGCTGATTCCTCAAAGGAATCCAGTGTTCTCAATCAAATTCAGCGGTCTGATAATCAAAGCATGCAAAGTAAGGGCAAAGCTATGGTCATGCCAAGGGCGGACACTTTGAATAATCAGGTTAACTATCAAGTTGATTCGACATTCATCGATGCTGCAAAGACCGCGGACTGCGCGGTTGTAGATACCGAGACAACGGGTTTGGGCAAAGGGTCACGGCTCCTGGATATTGGCATTGTCTTGATTGAAAATGAGAGAATAACCGCGACGTTTTCTCAACTGACTAATCCGGGAACGGCGAATACGTCAGGAGCCGCCGCTGTTAACCACATAACGCAGGATATGCTCTATGGCCAACCTGCTCCCAGCCAAGTACTTGTGCCGGTGCTTGAAGCGATAAAAGGTTTGCCGCTCATGGGTCACAATCTTGCTTACGATATCAGCATCATCAATAACGAAGCAAACCTAGCCGGTATAGCCAAATTACAACCATCTCAGATCTACGACACGATGGATCTGAGCAAGGAAATGTTTCCTGATGCCAGTTCTCACACGCTCGCGAGTTTGCTTGATCGTCTAGGCGTCAAAGAGCCAGAACAGCATAGGGCGCTCTCTGATGCTTTACAAACTTGGCAGGCTTATCAGCTGCTATGCAAAATGGACGCTCCAAGAGCCGAAACCGTAGAGGAAAGACAACGTTCAAAGCAAAGAGGGAAAGCGAAAACCAATGATGTGATGCGTGCGCGTTATTTGTCTGGTAAAAGTTCCGAACCGGTAAATGAAAAACCGGAGGGCGTGCAACTTGAGGCTCATGCAGGAGAAAACCTTAGCGGCAGTGCTCTATATCAGGATGTTTTGCGGAAGTATCCACGCGGATCTTATTTTTGGGTCACGCTTAGTCGAGATTTTATTCAAAGTGGTAAATATAAAGATTATCCGACCGTTTTTGTTTATCTTGATGGAGAAGGAATCGGATTTCTTGGAGCACGTCTTATGGCCAAACATTGGGGACAGATACCTGATGGTTCGGTGGTGGCGCTCGCGCATACCAGTAACTGTGCCGATGAAACGCAACCATACAAAGCTCGTGTGGAACTGCCTGCAGCGCATGAACCTGTCGATCTCACTGCTTACATGAAAGTTTATTCAAATGAGTTGTAGTCTTCGAAAGCGTGTCTTGGCATAGTCGTTTGTCAATCTCATTTTGCGCTCCAAAGAGTGCATAGTTGGCTGTTCGTTCAAATCTATAATCTGATTTATCGGAACCGGAAATCTTTTGGGCTGGCGTGAATCGTTGATTAATAGGGCTGTACTGCCGTAGTCTTGTCGACGATACGTTACGCGGTAAATCGGCTATTCGCATGGCTAGTTGTTGCAAAAGCATCTTGTCGAGCGTATAGCCGATGGCCTGATAGAACTTGTGGGCTTCCCTGCGGGATTCAGGCTTTTCGCGCCACAATCGAGAACGTCAGAGGAATACGTGGATAGCCTTCGGGCATATGCCATGATTCGTCCTGCTCGTCATATTCGAGCATCGGCAAGGACTGCCAATCGGAAACGTCATATTCGCCGATGCGCTCGATGCGCAGTCCCGCGTCGATCAGGACTCTTGTCATCTCGTCGAAGTCGTGGGCCCAGTTGTGGTTGTGGATATGGGTGATTTTCGGCGCTTGCCGGCTAGTGCTTCCGACAGAGCCGTTCGCAGTATCAGCGTCGCTGCCGGAGTTTTCCGCTTCGGGTGCCATCGCGTAGGTGTCAGCAGTGTCGTAGGAATCCTCGGTTCCCGAAAAATAGCCGTTGATGACGTTCAGACCCTCGTTGCCGAGTGCGAACATCAGCGGATGGCTGTCGCGGATTATGAAGACGCCGTTCGGGGCAAGGAGCGCGGCGATGGATTGCGCCCAACTCTCCAACGTCGGCAGCCATGTCACGGTCCCTACGCTGGTGACGATGACGTCGAATTGTCTGTCGGGCAAGGCAACGGCGGCCTTGCGTGCGTCGGCCTCGACGTAGGTGATGGCAGCTCCTGCTCGCTGCGCAATTTGCCGCGCGTAACGCAACGAGGACGAGGAGAAGTCCAGTCCGCAGACGTCCTTCGCGCCGAGTCTGGCCCAGCAGACGGTGTCGGTGCCGATATGGCACTGCAGATGCAGCAGCCGCTGGCCCTGAACCGAATGGTTCGGCAGATAGGGTTTGAGCACTTCGTAATCACGTCTGACGACCGGATTCGCCAGCGGCGAGCCATTGATCAGCGCGTCGATGTCGCCGTAGCCTCCGTTGAAATGCACTTCGGCGCGATCGTTCCAGTTCTCGCGGTTGTCCTCGATTTCCTGTGCGTCCGTCGGTGCGGAATTTTGCGCTTTTATCACGTCATCATTGGCGGTCATCGGTTATCTGCTTTCCTGTTTTCGTCTTTTTCCTCATCGATTCAACTGTTTCAAACCCAGTATAAATGATACCTGTCAGGCAGCGATTGGAAAGTGCTGTCTGACAGGTAATGATTAATAGCAATAGGGAAGGATGGGGCGCTCGATCATCCCTCCTAGATTCCCCATGCCGGCCACTGTGTTTCGCTGGTGTTTATCTCGATTTCGTGGATTGCGTCCGCGGCGGCGTCTCTTGTCGATTCGGTCGGAGCTTGAGCCTTCAAGCGGTTGAGCGGGCCGATGGCCGACGAGGGGAGCTGGCCGAGATAGTCCGTATCGACCACTTCGATGCTGCCGTTCAGATAGCCGTCCACATCGACGTTGGCGATGATGGTGTCGGGCTGAATGAAAGCAAAAACAAGCCACAGTGTGAGCGTGCCGAAAAACGCGACGCGGAACAGTTCAAACGTCGGGCTCAGCAGTTTCCACGCCGTGGCCACGAGCAGGAACGCGATGGCGACCATACCCCAGTAGGTGAGCAGACGCAGGCGCGTCAGGCCGTATTTGCCGACGTACAGACTCATACGCCAGACGGCCGAGACCAACATCACCGTCGTGGAAGCGACCAGCACGAGTTCGAGCGTCAGCAGGGACTTCGCGCGCTTTTCGTGCTTGTGCAGGTAGAGGCAGGCCATCACGATGATGAGGTTGATGGCCGTGACGCCGACAAGCTGGAAGAATCCCGCGCGGGCGTAGGCTGCGTAGCCTCCGAAGCGTTCCAGCGTGTCCACTCCGCCGAACAGGTACGTCGATTGGATGGCCACAAATACCAGATACACCGCGTCGAGCATGGCAAGCATCGTGTTGAGCGTAGCGGTCGAGGCATGATGATGGGAGATGCTCGTGCCGAGATCTACTTTACGGCGCGGGTGACGCAGGCCGAAGAGCAGGGAGAAGGCGAGTGGAATGATCACTACGAAACGTATGGCATCCAGGAGACGAGAACCGAAATCGATGTCGATGGCATTGTCAAAAAGACGGTTGACGATCCATGCGAAATTGCCGTCGGCACAGGATAGTGCAGGAACCACGATGAACAATATCAGGATCGCGCATGCTGCACCTGCGATGATGTTGCCGACCGCGTGTCCGCGCCCTTTCGCCCATGATGAAGCGACGCGTCCCAAAACGGACCAATGACGGAACTGTTCGGTGATGAACGTGCCGAGCCCATGCAAGACCCCGTGCATGCGGAACAGTTCGTCATCGTTTTCGCCGTTCAGCGACAGAACGGTCAAGGGCAGCGTTATGGCCAAGGCGCAAGCATTGAGGGCCCGAATCCAGATGGCTTGAGAGAACGCAGGCACGAGCATAAGCGCCACGGTGCAGGCAAGCAGGGCGAGTGACGGTTTTGACATGTGCGGATGCCGGGAGTTCACCGGTTTTGCTTGCGTCGCTTGTTCCGTGTCTTGTGGCCCTTGTGGGTCCCTTGATTTCTGCGGTTTCTGCGGTTCCTGTGATACCTGCGGTTTCCATGCTTCTTCCGGTTCCTGTTTTCGTCTTAAAAACCAGGCGCAACCAAGGAATGCCAGCAGGCAGCCGCTCAGTGCCACGCCTCCCGCGACTGCGAAATATCCTGAAAGACGCAGAGGCGAAACGCAAATGCACCAAAGCAGCGAGAGCGCGATTGCGCAGATTAGCGAGGCTTTATCGGCCTTGGTCAGCGGGGCAGGCGGAACCGTGGCGCTTATCTTGTCGGGACTATTATTCGCTGTGTTGATCGCGTCCTTTGCTGTGCTCACATCGGCGGTTTCGGCATCGGCGCTCGCAGAGGTTGCGTCGCTGACTTCGTTCTGGGCAATGGCTTCGGATGGAGAAGCGGAAGGCTCTGTGTAGGGATTCGTGGTAGATCCTGTTTTGTGCTTGGTTTCGTTCGTTACAGGCCGTTTTTGGGTATAGTTGTCCTTAGACATGGTGATTTCCTTTTCAAAAGCGTATGGTTGACTGTTGTCGTCGGGCCACTGCGTTGTGGCGAATTGAAGTAAAAGTTATGGAGCTATCCCTCCGGTTCGTAGTGCAGCAAATCGGCGGGCTGGCAGTCCAGTTCCTGGCAGATGGCGGCCAGCGTGGTGAAGCGCACCGCCCGGGCCTTGCCGGTTTTGAGGATCGAGAGGTTCGCCACCGTCACGCCCACGCGTTGCGAGAGTTCGGTCAGCGTCATGCGTCGGTCGGCGAGGATGTCGTCGAGGGTTACCGTGATGCGTCCCATGTCAGATCACCAGGTCGTTTTCGTCTTTGAGTTCGGTCGCGGCGGCGGTTAATGAGGCGAGTGCCACGGATACCACGGCAAGTACTGTGCAGAAGACGAAGGCCACGCCCGTGCCCAGTATGGTTCGCCCGCGTGTGTTGGTCAGCCCAAAGGCGGCTGCGACCAGCTCGATGATCCAGATTGCTGCCGAGACGCCGAAAGCCCCACCAATCGTACGCAGATTGCGGACGTTGCTGTTGGTGAAGGTCTCTTCGCGTCCGATTGCCGCAAAAAGTCGCCATGCGTATACCGCCACCACGGCCAAAGGCAGCATGCCGGTTGCGGCGAACAGAGCGGAGCCCTGCCTGAGGTCGCCGACCCTTTCGGCTGCGGGAAGCACGAGCAGCACGATGGCCAGGCATATCACGACCGCGAAGACGTCCGTGGCTTCGAGCAGAACCGCCAGCGTGTGATGCGACATATATGCCTTGCGCTTGTAGGGTTCGGTGTCGGATGTGTCTTGCCGAATTTTGCCGCCGCAAGTGTTTGTGTGTTCTCGGGCTCTCATCTCAGTCTCCTTTGTCGCGCAGGTTATCCGTTGGTTACTTATCATAAGCGGTTCATATCGTTTTTCAATAAAAGGCATATCGTTTTTCAATAAAAACACAATTCGAAAATTAAAGTGTTTCGGGCTAAAGCGGAAATCGTTGATTTTCCCAACGGCATTGCTGTAGCGTTGATGATACTTCCCGCAGCGGTCCGACCGGATTCGGCCACGGGTCATGCAGGGGAAACACCGAGGGGCACAACCCCGGAAGATGCCGGAATGCGGGTAACGGGATGGGAGAGCGATTGTGAGATTAGCTGTTCATGATTTGTTGATGCTCAACACTGGTGAGACGCCGAAAGAGAACGTGCAAAAAACCAAGGGACTCGTGCAATATGCCGAAAGTCTTGGCTATAGCCGTTACTGGTTCTCCGAGCACCACGGTTTCGCGGCCAGTGCCAGTATCGCGCCGGAACTGCTGGTGGCCTATTATGCCGCGGCGACGAAGACGATACGTCTGGGCACCGGTGGCACCATGATCATGCACTATTCCCCATTGAAGATCGCGGAGACCTTCAAGACGCTCGAGGCCATTGCGCCGGGACGTATCGACCTTGGCTTGGGCCGCGCTCCTGGTGGTGGTTCAGCCGAGATTATGGCCTTGTCAGAAGGACGGCCGATGCTCGATCGTGACCCGCAGATGTACGGCAAGATCAACGACATTCTGGCGTTGCTCACTGGCAGGCAGGCCACCGAAGCCAGCAGACTCTATCAAAACGTTTTCGCGGCTCCCGATACGGGCGACGACATCCCGCAGCCGTGGATGCTGGGTTCGAGCGGCCAGTCGGCGTTGAAGGCCGCCGAGCTGGGCCTGGGCTATAGCTTCGTGAAGTGGTTCGGCTACAATCCCGGCATTTCGCCCGCGGTGTTCAGGGCATATCGTGATTCCTTCAAGCCGAGCGCTTTCTTCGACCGCCCCATCGTCAGCATGGATTATCGTGTGCTGATCGCGGACACCGAGGAGGAGCTGCGCCGTCACGAGAAGTCGTTCGAGCTGTCCTACCTCACTTTGGGGCAGCCGCAGGCCACGTTGATTTCCCCGGACCGCGCGGAGTCGTACGTTTACACCGAATCCGACGAGGCCAGGTTGAAGCGTGCCTACGACAATAAGATTCTGATCAAAGGTACCAAGCAGCGGGTCAAGGACATCCTTGACGAGGAGATCGAAGCCTACCAGATCGACGAGCTGATGGTTCATGTTCCGGTCTACAGTCTCGAGGCCCGCAAGAACACCTACAAGTACCTCGCGGACATGTACTTGTGAGCTACTGACTGCCGTATGCGATGGCTGACCAGCTTCTACCATTGAAGACCAGTTAGAACCGTTGAAAAGCAATGAAGAGGAAATCCCCACACAGGAAGGATTTCCTCTTCATTGTTTCTAGGCGTAAATCACCTTATTAAAAAGAGATTACTTTTTAATCTCGTTCATATCCAAACCGAGCGCTTCGGCCACACGGGTGCCGTAGTCGGGATCGGCCTTGTAGAACTGGCGGGTCTCGAGCACCTGGATCTCATGGGTCTTCTCGCCTTCGACCTGGCTCAGACCGCTCGCGATGGTGGTGACCAGGCGCTGCTTCTCGTCCTCGCTAAGCACGCGGTAAAGGTCGCCGGCGGCGGAGTAGTTGTCGGGCTCGTAGGCGGCGTAGTTGCCGGTCTTGCCTTCCAGCTGGTCGCCATGATTGCGGGCGGAGGTGTCCTCGGCCGGGCCGTCGTAGCTGTTCGGTTCGTAGTCGACGGCACCGTCCTGTGCGTTGTCGCTCATGAATCCGTCGCGCTCGTAGTTATGCACCTCGACCACCGGGCGGTTGACCTTGAGTTGCTCGTAGTTGGCGCCGAGGCGATAGCGCGCGGCGTCCTTGTACGCGAAGATGCGGCCCTGCAGCATCTTGTCGGGGGAGGGCTCGATGCCCGGCACGAAGTTGGCGGGCGCGAACGCTGCCTCCTCGACGTCCTCAAAGTAGTTGTCGGGGTTGCGGTTCAGGGTGAACTCGCCGATCTCGATCAGCGGGTAGTCCTTGTGGGAGACGACCTTGGTGATGTCGAAGATGTCGTGCTTGTAGTTGAGTCCCTCTTCATAGGGCAGAATCTGCACGCAGACCTTCCAGGACGGGTAGTTCTTCGACTCGATGGCATCGAAGAGCTCGTGCAGCAGGTAGTCGGTGTCCGAGCTTGCGGCCTTGACCGCGGCCTCCTCGCTCATATTGACCACGCCCTGCTCGCTCATGAAGTGGTACTTGACCCAGAAGGCGGTGCCGTCGGCGGTGACCCACTTGAAGGTGTGGCTGCCGTAACCATTCATCGTGCGGTAGCTGGCCGGGTTGCCGCGGTCGCCCATCAGATAGGTCACCTGGTGCACGGTCTCGGGGGAATGCGCCCAGAAGTCCCACTGTCGGGTCGCGTTACGCAAGTGGGTGCGCGGGTCGCGCTTCTGCGAGTGGATGAAGTCGGGGAACTTCAGCGGGTCCTGGATGAAGAAGGTCGGGGTGTTGTTGCCGACGATGTCGTAGTTGCCCTGCTGGGTGTAGAAGCGCAGTGCAAAGCCGCGCACGTCGCGCAGGGTGTCGGGGTAGCCGAGCTCGCCGGCCACCTGTGAAAAGCGCAGGAAGATCGGGGTCTCCTTGCCCGCGCCGTTGAAGACATCGGCCTTGGTGTACTGGCTCATGTCGCGGGTGAGCTTGAACGTGCCGTAGGCGCCGGCGCCTTTGGCGTGCACCACGCGTTCCGGGATGCGCTCGCGGTTGAAGTGCGCGAGCTTCTCGACCAACTGATAGTCCTGCAGCAGCACCGGGCCGCGAACGCCGGCGGTCTGCGAATGGTTGTTGTCGGCCCAAGGCTGACCGGAAGCGGTATTGAGAGTGACAGTCATTGAAATCCCTTCTGTCTTAATGATGTATGAAGAAGATAACAATTCCATAGCCTCAAAACAAGGGTTTCACTCTGATTTACGTAGTTTTGTGGGCTTTGCGACATTTCGTCGTCGAATTTCCGGAGATGGGGGATTACGGATTTCCAATCCGATAGACTTGGCAATGATGCATCTACTGTTACCGCCGTCCGAAGGCAAGACCGCGCCGACTGAAGGGCCGACGCTCGATCTTGGCCGGCTTTCGTTCCCCGAACTCAACAGGGCCAGAGGCAAAGTCCTTTCCGCATTGCTCGAAGTCTCGCGTGGGGAGGACGCGGCGAAGATTCTCAAAGTCGGCAAGAAGGGGATGGCTGAGGTCATCTCCCAACGCGACTTGCCTGGCATGCCCTGCGCTCGTGCTCGCCAGATCTATACGGGCGTGCTTTACGACGCGGCGGCGTTGCGCGAGGGCGATGATGTGCTGATTTTCTCAGGTTTGTTCGGTGTGACCAGAGGCGAAGACCTGATTCCCGCCTACCGGCTTTCGATGAACGTCTCACTTCCCGGCATCGGCACGTTGAAAACGTTCTGGCGCAAGGCGCTCGCCGGTTGGAGTCCGGACGGCGGCTCGGCCGGTAAACCTGGAATTTTCAAGCAAGCAGATACCGACAAGGTAATGGGCGCTCGCGCCAATCAGCAGACGTCTGAAAGTGATGCTTCCGATAACGCTGACATTACGGTCGATTTGCGCTCGGAACTCTATCGTGTCACCAAGTCAGACCCGTCAAAAGCAAACGCCCAATGGTGGGACGTTCGCATCGCCGATTCCCGCAACAAGACGATCTCCCACATGGCCAAGCACTATCGAGGCCTGCTGACGCGAGCCTTGCTAGATGCCCCGACTCGGCCTGTGGCCGAGGTCGCACGTACCCTTGGTACTGTAGCGATCGAAACCGAAAGCGACGTCCGTCATCTGACACTGGTTCCGTTCGGCCTCTAAGCGAGTTGGCTGCTTCATATTTCGTTACAATGCCGAGCGGCCGACTCCGTTGGTAAATGTCACTCCCACACCACGTTGTTGAGGTCGACGCCATGGGCGGAGGCGTTGGCTTCGATGATGTCGCAGAGCCATTGGGCCAGATCGGGCTCGATGTCATCGTAGTGCTTCTTGAAACGCGGGTCGGCGACGTACATACGGCCAAGGCAGACGTGCATGGACGGGGTGACTTCGTAGTAGTAGAGCGATGAACGATGTTCTTCAGCGAGTTCGTTGGCTTCCATGCTGCCGGGCTTGACTCCGCGTCGTTTGGCGTTGGCCAGTTTCGCCTCGACCTCGCGTATGCGCTGTTCCTGCTTCATTTTCGTCTTCCCGTCTGTGGTGGTCTGTCGTTCGGCGAATTCCATCCATTGTTTGGTGTCGCCCCAGCGGTCTTTGGCCTCACTTTGTCGAGAGTCGAGATTGACGCTTCCTGTGTTTGTCATGGTCGTTCCTTTCTCTGCCATGTCGATGAGCCGCTCAGTCTCGTCAAGAGTCTTCAGGAGATGTTGCAATCTTTTTTCGAGATCGTTCCGTCCTGCTTTAAGCGCCTTGACGACTTGCGGCGCTGGTGCATCAAGCAATTGCCCGATGCGTGTGGCCGGTACTCCCAGCTCCTTGTAGACGAGCAGACGACGAAGGCGGTTCAGGTCGCCGGGCCCGTAGATCCGATAACCACTGGCATCGCGTGTCGGCGAGAGCAGGCCGAGGCCTTCCCAGTGCCGGAGCATGCGAATGCTGACCCGGAATATCTTTGCCACTTCGCCGATGGTCAGGCCGATTGCCTCGGTCGATGTCCACGACGTATTGTCTGCAGCGGCGTCGCTCATCGCGCTCCTCCTTCATCATCTCGTCTGCGGCCGGTTGACGGTCGCAAAAGAAACGCTATGCCCTGACAATATGTCAGGGTCAACTACCTTCGGCGTGTTGTATGGCTGCAGGTGCTCGGATTATCCGCGGTTTGAGACTCGACTATGATTCCAGATAAGAGACAACGGAGCGAATGACAAGGTTTGATAGCGCATGAAACGAAATGATGATCAGCGACGGTTCATTGATGAAGGAGTTGCGCAGCTTCCCCTTGACAGCGATGGAACCGAAGAAACCAATCGCGTCGGTCGCGCTAACGGAACCGGCAAAACCGCTTCCAACCCCAGAAAGCCGAGCACTGATGTTGTCAACGCCTCGTCTGCGTCCGGTTGGGCAACAGAGTCCGATAGCGCGGCTGTAGACAAGCGCGCCATCAAGACTTCTCCGCAAGACGGCGAGATGAATAAAAAGGCCGACAAACTTCAGATTCTTGTCACCGTTGTGGTGATTATCGTGATTGTTCTGGCTTCTGCCGTCGGTTTCGGAATGAGGGGAAGGGCCCAGCGTGCCCAGCAGATGATCGAAATGTTCAAGAAGGACATGTCCACTCACGAGCCCCCGACCGTTGACAAGGTAAGTGACCAAGTCTCCAGACTCCGCAGCGACCGTTCCGCCATCGACAAACAAGTGCAGGACATGATTAGGAGCAAGAACGTTGGCGAGGCGGACACGGCGAAACTCAACTCCCTCGTTTCCGATACCGACGCCGACAGCGCGACGTTTGCGGGACTCGACGGCATGGATACCGTGGAAGTAAAAATGCAGCTCGACCGCTATTCGAAGGCCTATGCTGACTACAAGGCTCTGCTTGTCGATTACATCAACCATGCACCGGCCATCTCGGCGATGTACAAGACCTGTGGCGGGAATTGGGGAAGCATTTCAGGCAGCGCCAAGGACAAAGCGAAGTATGACCAGACAATGGCCTCGTGTCGGAGTACGGTGACGCCACTCTCGGATTCCAACGATACCGCGATGAAGACCTTGGTCGCCTCGGTGAATGCCGCGTTGGACGCCAGCGATAAGGCCGCGAAACAAATAGTCCCGATCGATGAAAATGCAGACGATATCACGGCCCAGATTGACCGGATGGATGACCTGGAAGCAGACGCGGACCCATCGTTCGGTATCAGAGAATATGTGGAACAATATGGTCGTGACCTGCGCGCCGAGCGTGATGCGTTTCATCTTCAGTGGTGCGTCGACCGCGCCTACAAAACCGAACGTGCGCAGGAGAAGTCCGCCAAAGAAGGAACAAAAGCACGTAAGGCGTACCTGAAAGGTCCGGGCACGGCCGATAGCGCCAAGAATCCGGAGACGACGGCGAAGGCGCTCGGCGATGTCGCTCGGCAATGGAATCTGTTGGATGCCACCGTTGACGCGCTCAACGTCGAAGGCATGAAAAGTCTGGAACCCGTTGACCTTGACGATCTTAGCGCGGTCATCAAAGCCGCGGATACGGCCAACGAGGCGCTGTCCAAGCAGATGGACACCGACGGCGAGAAAAACGATGAGGCCTATACCGGTTATCAATCGAGCTACCGTAAAGACAGAGCGCTCATCACCACGTACGCCACCACCATACTTGCGGTTTCGAATTCGGAAGCGGCTTGCATCAACCTGCCCGAGCAGACCTCCTTGGACGCCGAATACACCCAATTTTCCAGTTACGTGGACGCCTGTTCGACTGCCCTGAAGCCCCTGAAAAACGCGAAGGACAAAAAGACGCATGACCTGTATGCGAAAATGTCGGCGAATGCGGCCAAGAATGTCAAGATTGTCGCCCGACTGAAGGCTCTGGGGGCGCCGAGCGATGCCGCCAACGGGCCGCACGGCCATGAGTACCAGCAACTTCGGGCCCAACTGATCAAGAACACGGATTTCAAACACATGGAAACGTTCGACAATTATATCGATGATTTCGATCATGCGCGCGATGCGGTGGATGTGCTCGACGCGCTGTATCGTTTGTCAGGACAGTCGGAAGACGACTGAGTTTTCGCTTGAGGTGGATTGCCTGCTGCGTTTGGATATTTGCCGACAACTGTAGGGGAGTTCCACTAAAATCGCGACTATGACAAGCGTTGAAGCCTTTGACAGCAGCCGTAATGGGCGCACGAACGACAGCCTGACCGAGACCTCCCATTTCGATGGGAATGGGACAAATGGAAATGTAAATTCTTCTTTGTCCTCCAAATCCAAAACGTCTGAACTGCCCGACCCGTGGCCGGCTCCCGATGCGGAAGGCAGACTGAACGCGACCGTGGTCATTCCCGGCAGCAAGTCGTTGTCGAACCGGTATCTGATCTTGGCCGCATTGGGACATAAGCCCGTTACCATTGCGGGCATGCTGCGCTCGCGAGATACGGAGCTGATGGCCGGTGCACTGCGGACGCTTGGTGTCGGCGTCGAATTCGACCCGGACGAGGAAACCCGCGTGACGGTGACGCCGCCGGCTGATGGACGGTTCAACGGCGATGTCACGGTATTCTGCGGGCTTGCCGGGACAGTGATGCGTTTCGTGCCGGGGCTGGCGCTGTTCGCCGACGGGCCGGTACGCTTCGACGGCGACGAGCAGGCTTACGCGCGTCCGATGCATCCTTTGCTTGACGGGCTTGAGCAATTGGGTGCTCACGTCGAATACGAGGGGAAAACCGGATTTTTGCCATTTACCATCACTCCGCCTCAAGTGCAATCCGATGGGGAGCAGCGGGACGGTGGTGATAGAGGTTTCGGCGTCTCGAATGGTTCGGCGGATTCTTCGGCTGCCGAGATTGCCAAGGTAGAGATCGACTCGTCTTCGTCTTCTCAGTTCATCTCTAGTCTGCTGCTGATTGGCTCGCGTCTGCCGGCAGGTCTCGACTTGCGCCATACCGGAGCCAAGCTACCCAGTATGCCGCACATTCGCATGACCATGGCCGACGTCAACGGTGCTGGAGGAAATGCCGAAATGCCGGAAATCGGACATTGGCAGGTGGCGCATCTCGCGTTGCAGCTGCCCGATGGGGTGGTGGTGGAGCCTGACTTGTCGAACGCTGCACCGTTCCTTGGTGCCGCGATGATTGCCGGAGGCGCGGTCAGCGTGCCGAACTGGCCGACGTCCACCACTCAGCCGGGCGGTCTGCTTCCGGATATCCTGCAGAAGATGGGTGCTACAGTCACCTTGAATGGCCGAGCTTTCGACGACGTGATGGCGAATGCGCGCAACCCTCAAAAGGCAGCTTTTGTGCCACGAAACGGGACGTTGACGGTTTCGATGGATGGGCCGATTTGCGGGCTGGGCAAGGCTTTTGATATGTCGGCGGCGGGGGAGATTGCTCCCAGCATCGCCGCTTTGGCAACTTTGGCCGACAGTCCTAGCGAGCTGGTCGGTATTGGTCACCTTCGTGGGCATGAGACGAACCGACTGGCGGCTTTGGTCACGGAAATCACGCGCATTGGAGCAGGAGCCAAGGAATTGCCCGACGGTCTGGCCATTACACCGGTACTACATGATCGGCTGCACGGTGAGATCATGGAAACTTATGCCGACCACCGCATGGCGACGTTCGCGGCGATGATCGGCCTTGCGGTGCCGAATACCCGAATCCGCAACATCGCCACCACTCGTAAGACCATCCCCGATTTTCCGGGCATGTGGCGCAAGATGCTCGAAAGCTAGCTGCGACACTCAACGAGGTACATACGAGAAGGCCGGAACCGAATGTTTCCAATCGGTTCCGGCCTTCCTGTGTCTATCAGATATCAAAATCCGACGAAACGAAACGGCTCACTTCTTGAAGACGTTGCCGTAGGTGTCCTTGCCTTCGGTGGCGATCTTGTCGGCCTTATGGGCGATGGCAAGCTCCTCGTTGGTCGGGATGACGCAGATGATCACCGAGCTGTCGGGCGTGGAGATGATGCGCGGTTCCTTGGAACGGGTCTCGTTCTTCTCCTTGTCGAGCTTCACGCCGAAGGGCTCGAGCTTCTTGCACACACGGGCACGCACCGCGTCATCGTTCTCGCCGACGCCGGCGGTGAAGGTGATGACATCCACGCCGCCCATCTGTGCGGTGTAGTTGCCGATGTAGCCGACGATGCGGTGGATGTAGACGCCCATCGCGGTGATGGCGTCCTCGTTGCCTTCCTTGATGAGGCGATCGACTTCGCGCATATCGCCGTAGCCGGTCATGCCCATCATGCCGGACTGCTTGTTGAAGAGGGTATCGAGCTGGTCAACGTCCATGTGGGCGTTGCGGATCAGGTGGAAGACCACGGCCGGGTCGATGTCGCCGGTACGGCTGCCCATCATCAGGCCTTCCAGCGGGGTAAGGCCCATGGAGGTGTCGATCGGATGCCCGGAGATCTGTGCGGAGGCGGAAGCGCCGTTGCCGATGTGCAGTACGATCTGCTTCAGGCCTTCGGCAGGCTTGCCGACCACGCCGGGAACGACGGAGCCGATGTACTCGTGGCTGGTGCCGTGCGCGCCGTAACGACGAATCTTGTACTTCTCGGCGACTTCCTTGTTGAGCGCATACGTGCTGGCTTCCTTCGGCAGTTGGAAGAAGAAGGAGGAATCGAAGACGAAGACCTGCGGCACGTCGGGAAGAAGCTCTTCCATGACCTCGGCGCCGGTGGCCTCCGGGCCGTTGTGCAACGGGGCGAGTACGGCGAGGTCCTTGACCTGCTGGATGGTCTCTTTGGTGACCAGAGCTGGCTTCGGGAAGACCGCTCCACCTTGCACCACACGATGACCGACGGCGACGATGCCGGATTCCTTGAGGTTCGGGCCGTACTCGTCGAAGAAGCCGAGGACGCGCTTCAGACCGTCGGCGTGGGTCTTGATCGGCTCCTCGAGCTCGTGCTTCTCACCCTGGTATTCATGCTTGTAATGGCCATCGATGGGTTCACCGATCTTCTCCACGAGGCCGCTGGCAAGAGCTCCTCCAGTTTCGAGATCCACCAGCTGATATTTGATCGAGCTGGAACCGGAATTGATGACAAGGACGGTTTTCGCCATTGTTTGCATCCTCCATATAGATAAATTGACCCGTGGATTGTACCGCGGCTGCCAAGTTTCCAGTTTACTCACGAGCTGTTACAAAGAGACTTATTCTCCAGTTCCCACCACTAGTCAAATAGCAATTTTGGTTCTGTGAATAAGATTTCAATAAAGTGACGTTTTTCTTCGAAACATGAGTTGGAGGTTGGGATAAACTTTCACGGGCGTATGACTTGGCCGAGCGGCCCGGAGCGTCCCGTGAAAGTTTATCCCAACCTCCAACGACCAACCACATAAAGTAACGTAACTTGTTTAGGTGATTGGGATTTCTAATGAAACTATTGCTGTGCTTCAACAGCGGTCAATGCGACCGTGTTGATGATGTCCTCTACCAGAGCACCACGCGAGAGGTCGTTGACGGGCTTGTTGAGTCCTTGCAGCACCGGGCCGATGGCGATGGCACCGGAAGTGCGCTGCACGGCCTTGTAGGCGATGTTGCCGGCGGCCAGGCTCGGGAAGATGAAGACGTTGACATGTCCGGCCACGTCGTTGCCCTTGGCCTTGGTGGCGGCCACCGTGGGAGACCAAGCGGCGTCGAACTGGATGGAACCGACTGCCGGCAGATCCGGTGCCTTCTCATGGACGAGCTTGGTGGCTTCCTCGACCAGGTCGACATCCGGACCCTTGCCGGACCCAAGGGTGGAGTAGCAGAGCATGCCCACCTTGGGATCCACGCCGAAGGCGCGTGCGGTGTCGGCGGATTGAACGGCGATGTCGGCCAACTGCTCGGCGTTCGGGTTGAGGTTGATGGCGCAATCGGCGAAGACGGCGACATGGTCCTTGAAGCACATCAGGAATGCGCCGGAGACCAGCGAGGCGCCGGGCTTGGTCTTGATGACCTGCAGCGCCGGACGAACCGTGTTGGCGGTGGAGTTGATGGAGCCCGAGACCAGACCATCGGCCTTGCCGAGTACGACCAGCATCGTGCCGAAGTAGCTCGGATCGGTCAGCTGCTTGCGGGCCTGTTCTGGCGTCATGCCCTTCTTGGCGCGCAGCTCGCAGAGCTTGGCGACCATGGGCTCCAGCACTTCCTCGTCATCCATCGGCTGATAGCTGGCCTTGGACAGCGAGTCGAGGCCAAGTTCCTTGCCGCGGGCGAGGATTGCATCCTTATCGCCGACGATGATGAGATTGACGATGTCGCGGGCAAGCAGGTAGTCCGCAGCCTTGATGATACGGTCTTCCGAGCCTTCCGGCAGCACGATCGTCTTCTTGGCGGCCTTGGCCTTCACCAGAAGATCGTTCTGGAACGCATAGGGAGTGGTCGGAGCGTCGAATGGGGTTTGCGCGGCGGCGACTACCTCATCGGTCGGCGCATTGTCGGCGAATGCCTTTGCGGCTTTGCTGGCGGCATCGGGATCAGTGTCGGACGGGAAGTCGACGGCCGGAATGGTCCAGACCGGGACGGGGGAGTCCTTCAAAGCGTTCTTGGCGTCTGCGGCCTTTTCGTCGGTGCATCCAGTGACGAAGATGCCGGCAACTTTGCCGCCAGCCTGCTCCACACTGGCCGTGCAGGTCTCGACCGTGGCCTTTACCTGCTCGCCGTTGCGCGGAATAGTGCAGATGGCGAGGAAGGTCTTGGCCTTGAGGTCCGAGGCGATATCGGCATTGAAAGTGAACGCTTCAGGGTCGAAAACGGAGGAACCGTCGGAACCCACGACCACCATGGTGTCAGGATTGACGCGCTCAAGTTCGGCGCTATACGCCGCCACGATGTCACCACGGGCAGTGCTTTTGTCTTTGCGCGCGCACTTGGGGCATACGCCGCGCACTTGTTCGACGGATTGGCCGGCATTCGAGGCCTTGAGCAGTTCGCCGGTAAAGGCCTCTTTTTTGCAAGCCACTGGGCGGAACACTGCGGTCTTGCCTTTGGATGCGAGAGCCTTTACGACTCCGTAGGCCACCACATTACGGCCGTTCTTGCCCTCAGGGCTGTTGATATAAATGACTTCGTTCGTCACGGTATAACTCCTTTGTGCATGCTATGCACGTTTTTGCGGATCAACAACGATATCGATCATTTATATGTTAAGCGCAGAGTGTGACGTAGTAGACTGCCGACGAACGAAACAGAAAAAGGACGCCGACCGAAGCCGGACGTCCTTTTCCTTTACTCAGATGATTGCGCTAAGCGCGGGGGTGAGATTATCTCACTCGTTGTCGGAACCAGTGCTCATGGCAGCCTTGGCAGCTGCTTCCTTGTCCTGGTTCTTGACGTCGGAGTATACGAAGCCGGTGTAATCCGGGTGATCGTAGCCTTCGTCGACGGCGAACTGGAAGGCGTCAGTACGGAACTTCTCGAGCTTGTCGATGTCGCTGGCGTACTTCTTCGCGTCGAGCGTGCGGAGCACTTCGGCGGTCAGCTCGTAACGATCCATGTCGTTGACGCGCACCATGTCGTACGGAGTCGTGGTGGAACCCTGCTCCTTGTAACCGTGAACGTTGAAGTTGTCGTGGTTCGGACGATCATAGATGAGGGCGTGGATGTCGTGCGCATAGGAATGATACGCGAAGAGGACCGGCTTGTCGGCGGTGAAGAGATCGGTGAACTCCTCGTCGCTCAGCGCCTCGTCGTTCTCCTTGGGGCTCTGCAGCTTCAGGGTGTCAACGACGTTGACGACCTTGAACTTGATGCCGAACGCCTTGAGCTTTTCGCTTGCGGCCATGATCTCGAGCGTGGGGACATCGCCGACGCAGGCGAGCACGATCTGCGCTTCGTCGTTGTTCTTGGCGGTGGAGGCCCACTTCCACTCGGCAGCACCCTTCTCGAGCTCTTCACGAGCCTCGTCGAGGGTCAGCCAGGTGGCCGCAGGCTGCTTGCCCGCGAAGATGGCGTTGATCTTGTTGGTGGACTTGAAGGCCTTCTCGGCGACGGCCAGCAGCATGTTGGCGTCGGCGGGGAAGTATTCGGCCACAACGTGATCGTTGTTGAAGGTCTTGTTCAGCAGCACGGAGCTCACACCCGGGTCCTGATGGGAGAATCCGTTGTGATCCTGACGCCAGACGTGCGAGGAGATCAGCATGTTGATCGAAGCGACGGGCTTACGCCAATCGATGTGACGCACGGTGGCTTCGAGCCACTTGGCGTGCTGGTTGAGCATGGAGTCGATGACGTGGCCGAAGGACTCGTAGGTGCTCCAGATGCCGTGACGACCGGTGAGGACGTAGCCCTCGAGGAAGCCTTCCATCTGGTGCTCGGAGAGCATCTCGACGACCTGGCCGGTGACAGCCATGTGCTCATCGGTCTGCTCGGAGAGATAGCCGTTGTCCCACTGCTTGTTGGTGACCTCATAAGCGGCCTGCAGACGGTTGGAAGCGGTCTCGTCAGGTCCGAAGATGCGGAACGAATCCGGGTTCATCTTGATGATGTCGCGGGTGTAGTTGCCCAGCTGGCGGGTAGCTTCGAGCTGGCCCCAGCCATGGCCGAATTCCTTGACGCCCTTGACTTCGTAGGCATCGAGATCGGGGAGCTTCAGATCCTCGCGGATACGGCCGCCGTTGGCGTTCGGGTTCTGGCCCAAGCGCAGTTCGCCCTTAGGCATGAACGCGGTGACGTCAGGCTTGATGGCGCCCTTCTCGTCGAAGAGCTCCTCAGGCTTGTAGGATTCCATCCAGCCCTTGAGGACCTGGAAGTGAGCCTCGGTATCGCGGGCGGAAGCCAGCGGCACCTGGTGAGCGCGCCAGGATCCCTCGGTCTTCTGGCCGTCGATGTACTTCGGGCAAGTCCAGCCCTTCGGCGTGCGGAAGATGATCATCGGGTAGGTCGGGCGATCCATGTCGTCGGTCTGAGCCTTGGCCTTGATGTCGCAGATCTTGTCGAAGATCTCTTCGAGCATGTCGGCGAAACGACGGTGGATGGACATATGGTCCTCATCGTCGAATCCGGCGACGAACTCATAAGGCTCGTAACCCATGCCCTCGAAGAACTCGTGGAGCTCCTCATCGGGGATACGGGAAAGAATGGACGGGTTGGCGATCTTGTAGCCGTTGAGGTGCAGGATCGGCAGCACAATGCCGTCGGTGCGAGGGTTGACGAGCTTGTTGGACTGCCAGCTGGTCGCCAGCGGGCCGGTTTCGGCCTCGCCGTCGCCGACCACAGCCGCGACGAACAGGCTCGGGTTGTTCATGATGGCGCCATAAGCGTGGCTCAGCGCGTAGCCGAGCTCGCCGCCCTCGTGCATCGAACCCGGGGTCTCAGGTGCATAGTGGGAGGGGATGCCGCCAGGATAGGAGAACTGACGGAAGAACTTCTGCAGTCCGGACTCGTCCTTGGTGATCTTCGGATAGTACTCGGTGTAGGTGCCGTCGAGATAGGACTGAGCGACGCCTGCGGGGCCACCGTGGCCAGGACCCATGATGAACACGGTGTTCTGCTGGTGGTCGGCGATGAGACGGTTGATGTGGCCGAACAGGAAGTTCAGGCCCGGAGTGGTGCCCCAGTGGCCCACGAGACGGTACTTGACGTCCTTGCGGGTGAAGGGCTCCTTCATCAACGGGTTGCTACGCAGATAAATCTGACCGATGGAAAGATAGTTGGCGGTGCGCCAATACTTGTCGACTCCTTCGAGAGCCTCATCAGAAACCGGCTTGCCGAGCTTCTTCCACGGGGTGCCAATAACAGGACTAGTCATTTATGCTCCTGTACTCCTGTACACATTGTGTGCAATTGATTATTTCCTTCGGGCGCAAACCTTTGTTACTATTGATGTTCCGGGTTCGTGCCCAATCGATGTTCACTTTACGTGTCGACTCCGACTTTTTGGACGTTTTTTTTCATCTGTGTGCTGTCTTGAGATGTTTTTGTCAAGTAATGTCGTATTATACAAAAAATTTGTGAGATTTTCGAACGTAAAAAAATGACTTACAAACGTTGAAATTGCGCCACAAACTCCGCAACGCCAAGGCTTAGCGATGTTCGATTCACAGAAAATTCACGCGGCGTGTTGTTTTTTGTGATGTTGTTTTTTGTTTGTTCCGCGTGCATTGTCTGGACACTTGATTTTGTCGCCTTGAACCGCGAGAATGGACATATTCTGCATCTGTTTTGTACTGATAATAATAGGGAGAATCCATGGCAAAAGGTCCAGTGCTTGTCGTTGACTTCGGCGCGCAATACGCCCAGCTCATCGCGCGTCGTGTGCGCGAGGCGCATGTCTATTCCGAATTGGTTCCGCATTCCATGCCGGTTTCCGAGATGCTCGCCAAAGATCCCAAGGCCATCATTCTTTCCGGAGGCCCCGCTTCCGTCTACGAGCCCGGTGCGCCCGAGATCGACAAGACGATATTCGACGCCGGTGTGCCCGTGCTCGGTATCTGCTACGGCTTCCAGGTTATGGCCAACGAACTGGGCGGCAAGGTCGACAAGGCTGCGCTCGGCGAATACGGCAGGACCGAAGCGGTGATCGACGACGCTGAGGGCGTGTTGGCCGGTTCCCCCACCGAACAGACCACTTGGATGAGCCACGGCGTGGCCGTGGAGGAAGCGCCGGAAGGCTTCAAAGTCCTCGCGCATACGCAAGGTGCTCCGGTGGCCGCGATGGAAGATGAGTCGCGCAAGCTTTACGGCGTGCAGTGGCACCCCGAGGTCAAGCACACCCCGCTTGGCAACGAGCTCTTCTCCACGTTCCTGCACGAGTGCGCGGGGCTTCCCAGCGATTGGGACGCCGACAATATCATCGACACGCAAGTCAAAAAGATTCGTGAGGAAGTCGGCGATGCCGAGGTTATCTGCGGGCTTTCCGGTGGCGTGGATTCGGCCGTCGCCGCCACGTTGGTGCATAAGGCCATCGGCGATCAGCTCACCTGCGTCTTCGTTGACCATGGCATGCTGCGCAAGGGCGAGGCCGAGCAGGTTCGTCACGACTTCGTCGAAGCGACTGGCATCCGGCTGATCGAGGTCGATGCTTCCGACGAGTTCCTTACGGCTTTGAAGGGCGTTACCGAGCCTGAGCGCAAACGCAAGATCATCGGTGAGAAGTTCATCCGCACGTTCGAGAAGGCCCAGAAGCAGGTTTTGCAAGAGGCCGGTGCGCGTGGCAAGGAGGTCAAGTTCCTCGTGCAGGGCACGCTCTATCCGGACGTTGTCGAATCCGGCGGCGGGGACGGCACGGCCAACATCAAGTCCCACCATAACGTCGGTGGTCTGCCCAAGGATGTCAAATTCAAGCTCATCGAGCCGCTGCGAAGCCTGTTCAAGGACGAGGTTCGTGCCATCGGCACCAAGCTCGGTCTGCCCGACAACATCGTCTGGCGCCAGCCGTTCCCGGGCCCGGGCCTCGGCATCCGCATTATCGGCGAGGTGACAAAGGAGCGTCTTGACCTGTTGCGTGAGGCCGACGCCATCGCGCGCGAGGAGATGACGAAGGCCGGATTGGACCGCGATATCTGGCAGTGCCCGGTGGTGCTGCTGGCCAACGTCCATTCGGTAGGCGTGCAGGGCGACGAGCGCACGTACGGCTCGCCGATCGTGCTGCGTCCGATCAGCTCCGACGACGCGATGACCGCCGACTGGTATCGTCTGCCCTACGACGTGCTGGCCACGATCTCCACGCGTATCACCAACGAGTGCCGCGGTATCAACCGCGTCGTGCTCGACTGCACCTCCAAGCCGCCGGCCACCATCGAGTGGGAGTGAGCGTCAGCGGTCGCCGTTCATCCTGTTCGGATGGTGAAAGGCAATCGTACTAGGGCTTAGAACGCTACTAAACCGGCCTCTGCGTTGGGTTTAGTAGCGTTTTTGCTGCCCAATTGGCATGGAACTAAGATTGTTCTCAATTTAGTGACATATAAAGTTGTCTAGTGGGCATAAATGGAGAACAATCTTGAGCTGATGACGTTTAGCATCGGTTAGTGTCTATAAATTGGGAATATTCTCGAATCAGTGACAGTTATCGCCGCCTTGTGTATGTAAATGGCGAATAGTCTCGGATTGACGGGATGGTCGGAGAAGCTTTCTATGGATAGAATCAGCCTCTCATATGCTATGCTGTCTCTGCGATTCTTCCGTTGCTGATATATTGCTGTACAAAACTGATGGTAGCCAGCGATTTTTATTATGAGATGTTGAATCCGCCATTGCGCGTATAGAGTGAGGAAATGTCTGTTTCCTGCAGAGTTCTTCGCCCCAATCGTCGGCGGCAAGGTGATGACTGGTTTAAACCAACCGCGTTCTTGAAAGGAAGGAATAACATGGACAACGAACTGAAATTCAGATACGCTGGGCGCGAAGACGTCGCGCTGATTCTGAAATTTGTCAGGGAACTTGCCGATTACGAGAAGATGCTGGACGAGGTCGTGGCCGACGAAGCCACGCTCGAGGAGTGGATTTTCGACAAGCAGAAGGCGGAGGTCATTTTCGCCTGTCTCGGCGACAAGGAGATTGGCTTCGCGCTGTTCTTCCATAATTTCTCGACGTTCTTGGGCAGAGCGGGGCTGTATCTGGAAGATCTGTATGTCTCGCCGGAATATAGAGGCCGCGGCTATGGAAAGGCCATATTGAAGCAGCTGGCCAAAATTGCCGTCGAGCGTAAATGCGGTCGTATGGAATGGTGCTGCCTGGACTGGAACAAGCCGAGCATCGATTTCTATCTGTCGTTGGGTGCCGAACAGATGTCCGATTGGACGACGTACAGGCTTGCAGGTAACACGTTGCAGGAACTTGCGCAATAGACATGTGTGGACCTGTCGGCGCCTGAGAGAAAGTCTGTCGGCAGGTCGGTTACGGTTGAGCATTGAGAATTGTGGTTTTGCGGCCCGATTGGGTGAGCTGACGCCTGTTCCCAATTGAATAAATGTCAAAGTGGCAACACGATAATGGCTGGTTCGCCTGTTACGGCGAGAGGCGATGTGTGTTGCCGAATATCAACAAGTGGTTTAGGAGGATGAATAGTGAGCAAGCATATGAGCAGAGGCGCATGGCTGGTGGTTTTGGGATTGATACTGGCCGGTGCGAATCTGCGTATGCCGATCACTATGATGCCGCCGCTGCTGAATGATCTGAAGGCCGAAATCGGCTTGCCGACTTCACTGGCGGGGTTGCTGACTACCATCCCGTTGTTGGGATTCGCACTCGCCTCGCCGCTGATGGGCAAGTTCGGTGCCAAACATGGCAGCGATAAGGTGCTCGTCGTCTCGCTGATTATTCTGAGCGTCGGCAGCTACCTGCGCGTCATTCCCTCGTCATGGGCGCTGATGGTCGGAACCGCCATTCTCGGCATTGGTATCGCTGGCGGCAACGTGCTGCTGCCAGCCGTCATCAAGGATCGTTTCCCCGATAACATCGCGGGCATGACCACCCTTTACACCATGGCGCAGGTCATCGTCGCGTCGCTCGGCACTGCCGCTTCCGGCGTTGTCGCCTCAAAGATTGGTATCCAGTCAAGCATGGCGATGTTTGCGCTGGTGGGCCCCGTCGCGCTGATTGTGTGGATATTCATTGCCGTGCTCAACCAACGTCGTTCCGGTTCGTCGCACATTGCCGTTGACACTTCCTTCGACCGGCCAATGGTCGACAGGACGCCGTGGCGTTCACCGCTGGCCTGGGTGATTCTGGCCTACTTCGGCATGCAGTCGATGCTGTATTATTCCCTGCTTACCTGGTTACCTTCGATGTGGCAGGAGGCCGGTTTCAGCGCTGTCGCGGCCGGCAACCTCGCTACGCTCTTCCAGTTGACCGGCATGCCGCTGACGCTGACGGTGCCGATGATCGCCGAACACAAACACGGGCTTTCCATCATCAACGGCATCGTCGGCGGGGGATTCGCCCTTGGAGTATTGGGCATTCTCGTGCCGGGTGCGAACCTGCCGCTCAATGTGGTGGCCGCTGCCCTGATGGGTATGGCGTCGGCAGCGGCGTTCAGCATCTGCGTGATCTTCTTCCAGAAGCGCACCTCGAACGCGGCGGACACTGCGCGTCTGTCCGGCATGGCTCAGTCCGGAGGCTATCTGCTGGCGGCGGTCGGCCCGGTGGCGCTCGGCGCGCTCAATGGTCTTCTGCATACTTGGACACCTATCATCGTGCTGGTCCTCGTGGTCATCGCCCTGATGTTCGCCGCAGGCATCGTGGTCATCCGTCATCATGATATCTACGAGAATGTTTGATGGTTTAAAAGAGGCTCTGCTGAATTCAGATTCTAAGTAAATTAGCTTAAGATTTGAATTCAACAGAGCTTTATTCACTGACAGTTTGGTTGTGGTTGCTGTTGGTTTTTGGAAGTGACTTATTCCTTTTCCAATTGGAAGATTTCGTCAAAGTACATGAGACGCTCTTCGTCATTTTTACCTATTGAATACTTATTGGTATCTAATTCTTCCTTATAGAAAAAGTTTTTGGCTGTCTCGTGAAATTCCTGATCGCTTTTTTCGAGTTCTTCACAAAGTTTCTTGGTCATCCACCAGCCACGTGCTTTAATTAGTGTGTTGACACAAAAGTAAAAATTCTCGAAATCTTCAATTGTCTTAGGTAGGCCAGAGCCTTTCAGATGTCCTTTCCAAAACTCCCCAACAGTTCCATCGCGGTTAATGTAAGGCTGTAAATAATATTTGTTTATCACGTCTTTGAAAGCGCTTCCATCATGAGTAGGTGATTGAAGAAAGTCATGAATGTCCTTGACGGTGCGATCCCAATAATCTTTAGGCGCGGCACGGTAGCTTCCGCGACCTGTATTCATCCATGCCGGCATCACAATGAAGTTACCAATGGTGTGGGTCCAACACGCAAATTTATTGATTCCATCATTAACAAGAGTTTCTATTGTCTCTTTATCAACACGGATTTTAACGTCATTGTTTGCGGGGTTATGTGCATTTTGCAGAAAAGTTGTTAATAAATCCTCACATTTATCTTTTTTATTTGTTGCCCAGCTTTTGAGGATTTCGTTTGATCTTGGTAGCGGTCTACCATATTCAAGACCCCATTCCTTTTCATTGTCGATGCCCCAAGAAACTGTTCCGTTAGCGGCCACAAGTCGAGTAAAAGTTGTCTTGAAAGAATTCATAGTGTCGCCACGAATGGAGTCAGTTATATCTGTTTGCCATCCAAAAACTTGATAGATGTAGGAAGCGCGTTTATCGCAATCTCGTTGTTTATCGATTGGATCATATTCCTTTTCTTGATTGTTGTTTACGGATATGCAATCAACTTCTTCATGAAAATCCTTGTTGTCTTTGCTTTTGTTATTGAATAAGTTGGTGTATTTATATTGAAGCTCCAATTGCAAGTTGGACACTTTTTCTTCGTTGGTATAACACCGCTTAAAATCAAATTCCCACGGCCTAATGCCTTGCTTAGCGCAATACCGCAACCACCGCTTCACCCATGCTTTGCTTGGGTCCGATTCGACTTCTGTTTGCTGCTCCACGATGGTCTCCTTCGGTATAGCGTATGGCGAAGCCATGCATCGACAACACCATGGTCACGATAGAATGTACGTAATAATAATATGTTAGTTAACCGAAAGGTAGAAGCGATGACGATTCTTACTGATACTTATACGCTCAACAACGGGGTGAAGATTCCGAAGATCGGGTTCGGTACCTGGCAGATTCCCGATGGGGAAGTGGCCTATGATTCGGTGCGGATGGCGCTGGACGCCGGCTACCGCCATGTCGACACTGCTTGTGTGTATGGCAACGAGCGTAGCGTCGGACGTGCCATCCGCGAGTCGGAAATAGCGCGCGACGAGATTTTCGTGACCTCGAAGCTTCCGGCCGAGGTCAAGACGGCGGACGGGGTGCTGCCGCATTTCGAAGAGACGATGGAGAACCTCGGGCTTGATACCCTCGATCTTTATCTCATCCACGCGCCTTGGCCATGGAGCCACGCGGGGCACATGCGCATGGACGAAGAGAACCTTGCCGTGTGGGGCGAAATGGAGAAAATCTACCAGTCCGGCCGTGTGCGTGCCATCGGGGTGTCGAATTTCGATGACCACGATTTGAAGAACATTCTCGACCATGCCGAGGTGACGCCTGCGGTCAATCAGATTCAGTATTACGTAGGTGCCACCGAGCCGCGTAACAGAACATTCGCGCAATCTCACGGCCTGCTGATCGAGGCCTATTCGCCGTTGGCCACCGGTGGGCTGCTCGGTTCGCCGGAACTTAAGGCGATGGCCGAAAAGTATGGGGTCTCAACCGCCCAGCTGGCGATTCGCTTCTGCCTGCAGAACGGTGTGCTGCCGCTTCCGAAAGCCACGCATCGTGAACATATCGAAAACAACGCCGATGTCGATTTCACCATCAGCGACGCGGATATGGACACGCTTAACGTCTTCACCGACCCGAATCCGGACAACCACAATCCCAGCCAACGGTGAGAATCAGCCTCAAGATATTATTGAGCAGAAGTCGCCATCCCGAATGTTGTTACGGGATGGCGACTTCTGCTTTAGCATCATGATTCCTGAATTTTTCTAAAAAACCGAATAGGATTTTTACGGTTGTATGGTGCTGAGCAATTCGATGATTTCTTCATGCCGCTCTGAATCACTCATCTCGGTGGTTTGAAACAGTTCAAGAATCTGTCGTGCGGTGTCGAGTGTTTCCTTATCTCGTTCGCCGGCATCGGTCAGTGACGAGAGGTTGAGGAAAGACTCGAGTGAGTGAGAATTCTGGTCTTTCAAAGCGCGTTCGATGATGCCACGTAGCATGATCTTGAGATTGCGTGAATTTTTGCGGTCGTTTCGACGACGTTCCAAATACGGTAGGAACAGCGCCACTAAGACCGCTGCGGTCTCTGCTACTGCCGTGGCCCATTCTGCCAATGATCCAATCTCCATATACTCTCCTTGGCGAAGCGTTGAAAGTGCAAAACCATACTGTACACCGTTCTCTGCAACGGGTGAATGCCGGCGATAGCGATCTGCGATGCAGTCGGATTTGTGGATCTTACTACAGAGCAATGGGAGCAATCGTTCATGTCTGTTGGACAAGTTGGGTGTCTTGAAATCGAAACGTTTGCCTGTGATAATTGGTGAACGAGTGAAGTGGTTTAATAGAAGAATATGCATATTGTCGTCTTTTGAAAGGGAATATCATGAACGAGCAAGAAGCCATGGACCTGCTGCGCAAGTTCGTAGGGCTACATACCGAAAACGGCAACGAGAAGGTCGTAGCTGATGAGATCAAGGCGATTTTCGATAAGGCCGGCGTGCCCTGCAAGGTTCTGCCGCTTGAGGACGATCCGACCCGTGCCAACTTGGTCGCCGAACTCGGGCACGGTGAGCCGATTCTTGGATTGACTGGGCATATGGACACCGTCTCGGCCCAGCAGGAAGGCTGGAAGACCGATCCGTTCAAGCTCACCGAAGACGGCGATCTGGTCTACGGTCGCGGTGTGACCGATATGAAGGCCGGTCTTGCCGCCATGGTCATCGCCATGCTCAATCTCAAAAAGCATGAGGAGCAGATGCACGGCACCGTGCGCTTCCTGGTCACGGCCGGTGAAGAGGTCGGTATGCCGGGTGCCACCGCACTTCAAAAGCAAGGGTATATGAAAGGCGTCGGGGCGTTGCTTGTCGGCGAACCTTCCGGCTACAACATCGTCTACGCCACCAAGGGCGAGCTTAATCTGAACATCGCGATGAAAGGGAAGGCCGCGCACAGCTCCACTCCGGCCGCAGGCATCAACGCAGTGGAGAATCTGATCGAATTCCTCGATACCATTTCCAAGCGCATCAAGGACGCAGCGGCCGGAAAGAGCAACCCGGACCTCGGCGACACCGTCTTTAACATTGACGTCATCCGAGGCGGTCAGCAGGTCAATGCAATCCCTGAGTCCGCCAGTGCCGAAATCAACATGCGTATCATCCCCGAGTTCAGCAACAAAGAGATTCTCGCTGTTTTGGACGATGAAGTGGCGAAGTTCAACGACAGTCACAAGGCCACCGTCTCCTATGAGGTCGGTATGGATATCGTTCCTGCGATCGGCCCGAAGGACGCCAAGCTTGCCAAGATCGTCAAGTCGGTGGGGGAGCGCCATTTGAAGGAGCAGGGCAAGCCTGCCGAGATTCCGATGTTCGGCGTGTCCGGCGGTACCGACGGCAGCGTGCTCCTACTCGACAGCCCGAAGGACACCGCCTACGTGATGTTCGGGCCAGGCAACGATACGATGCACTGCGTCAACGAAAGCCTGCCCAAGGCGATGTATCTCGACTTCATCGGCATCTATGACGACATCATCAACGAATACATGGGCATCGGCAAGTAGTTGATTGCGTTTGATGCTGGTAAACGGACTCAGATAAACGGTTGCGGTGCGTTTTCCCAGCATCGGAATGTGATAGTGCTGGTAAACTGACTGTAATCAGTGATTAAAGTACGTTTACCAGCACTAAACTGTGATGTTTTGGGCGAGGCGCCTGTTTTGAGCTTCAGTCTTTGGTTGCTGCGGTATTGTTTTCGCCGGAACCGTTGTGTGTGTTGACTAGGAAATGCGATTCGCTGGGAAGCACGGCGTTCAAGATGACGGCGACCACGAACGAGACCGCGATGCAGTTGGTGGCGAAGATCGACTGGAAGAGCTGCGGGAACTGGGCGAAGATGCCGCCGACCTGCGTGAACCCGATGCCAATGGTCAGGGAGAGCGCCGCGATGGTGGTGTTGCGCTGGCTGAATCCCGCCTCGGCGATCATCTGGAAGCCGGAGAGAATGATGTTGCCGAACATCATGATGGTGCAGCCCCCGAGCACCGCCTGTGGCATGGAGTTGAACAGCTGCGCCACACCGGGCACGAAGCTGGCGAGGATGAGGATGAGTCCGCCGGAAAGGATGACCTTGCGGTTGACCACCTTGGTGACCGCGACCAGCCCGATGTTCTGGGCGAATGAGGTCAGCGGCAGGCAGCCGAACAGGCCGGAAACGGCGGAGATCAGGCCGTCGCCGGCGATGGCTCCAGAAGTCTCCTTGTCGGTCGGCAGACGGTTCAAACCGACCTGTGAGAGCGCCGCGGTGTCGCCCAAGACCTCAACGGAGGAAACGACGTAAAGCAGTGCGAAGGAGATGATGGAACCGGCGTCGAAGGTCGGAGCGAACGGCATGAACCGCGGAAGGCTGACGACCTGCAGATTCTGGAAGCCGGAGAAGTCGACCTTGCCCATCGGTATGGCGACGATATAGCCCACGACCAGGCCGAAGAGGATGGAAAGCTGCTTGGCTGTCCCTTTCATCAACAGCTGGAAGGCGAGGCAGGCGACCAGCGAGATGAGACCTAGCGTAAGGTTCTGCCAGCTGCCGAAGTCCTTGGCCCCGGAGCCGCCGCCGAACGAGGAAGCACCCGTGGAAAGCAGGGAGAAGCCGATTGAGGTTACGACGATGGCGGAGACGATTGGCGGCACGTATTTCTTCCAGAAGGTCGCAGTCAGCCCCAGTACCAGCTCAAGCAGTCCGCCGACGATGATGGCTCCCACAAGTGCCCCGTAACCCTGCTTGCCGACGATGGCGCTTGCGGCGGCGACGTAGGTGAAGGAGATGCCGGTGACCATGGGCAGTCGGCTGCCGACGCGCCAGAGCGGGTAGAGCTGCAGGCAGGTGCCGAGGCCCGCCACCAGAAGGCCGTTCTGGATGATCATCGCCGATTGTGACGGCGTCAGGTGAGCGGCGGCGGTCACCAGGAAAATCGGTGCGAGGTTGGCGACGAACATCGCCATGACATGTTGCAGGCCGAAGGGGACACCGCGCCAGAAGGAGATCTGCCCGTCGAGGCTGGTCAGTGCCTCTTCGGTACTGGGTTTCGGCTGTCTTGATCCGTTCGGGGCACTGTCGCCACCGGTTCGTCTGCGCCATGGCAGGTGGGAGGCAAATCCTGAGGCATGATTGCCGCTTTCTGTCGCCTGCTTGGTTGACGAAGCCGCTGACGGGTTGCCGACAGACGCATTTTTTTCATGGGATGATGTGATATTTGCTGGTTCGGCCTCTTCATGAGTGCCGTGCTGATCAGTGCTCAAAGGGTCTCTTTTCTTGATGAAATTGAGATAGTGCTGATAGCTGGAAGCATACGCCCGGCAGTGGGCAGAACGGGTTCAAGGCGTTTCTTTTTTGGATAATGCGACCGACTTTGATGTAGAAGAATCAAATAGTCCTGACCGTTTTCACGTTGAAATTCATGGCCGCCAGGATATCGGAATACAGAATATCGAAATAGCAGAGGAATAGATGTAGTGAAGAAGTTTGGACTCAATACTGACCAATGCCAAGCATCTTAAGTGAAACAAAAGCGGCCGCCGGAGATCGTGTCTGCCGTGCGAGCCGCAATGTGTTCAGATGAATGACAAATAGGAAAGACTATGCGAATTCGATGGTTCCATTTTCGCCGTCCATCGACTTGACGATAGCGAGCGATGCGACCTCGTAACCGGCCTCGCGCAGCTCCTTGCCGCCGCGCTGGAAGCCTTTCTCGATGGCGATGCCGATGCCTTCGATAATGACCCCGGCTTCGTTGCAGATGTCGATAAGTCCGTGCATGGCCTTGCCGTTGGCGAGGAAGTCGTCAATCAGCAGCACGTGTTCGCCGCGGTTCAGGAAACGCTTTGAGACGATGACCGGGAATTCTTTTTGCTTGGTATAGGAATAGACTTTTGCGGTGTATTGGTCGCCGTCCAGATTGATGGATTGGGTCTTTTTGGCGAAAACGACAGGAACGTTGCCAAAGTGCTGGGCTGCGATGCAGGCGATGCCGATGCCGCTTGCCTCGATGGTCAGAATCTTGTCGATTTTCTTGCCGGCAAAGATACGTGCCCACTCGTCTCCCATGTGGTTGAACAGCGTCACGTCGCACTGGTGGTTCAGGAAGGCGTCGACCTTGAGCACTTCGCCCGGTTTTACGGTTCCGTCCCGGCGGATTCTGTCTTCAAGTTCCTTCATGTCATCCTCTCGTTTCCGTCGGTAGATTTTGGCGATGCCCGACGCCATGCATACATGTATGGTCTACGAGCATAATCACTGGAGGTGACGTTGATAAGCCGCGTCTAGTGTCCGTCATCGATTTGCCTTATATGTTGCGTAATCTGACCGTTTCGCAGCATGCCGCAGGCGGTTGGCGCGGCGTCAGTCGAAAGGGGAATGGGCACAGAAAGCAATCATGGAAACCTGCGTTGCCATGGATACAACCGGCAGAAAAGGAAACTTTGCCGCGATAAGACCTGCGGGGCGCATGATTCCAACCTTCGAAAGGCTGTTGGGATGCTCGCAGGCATCTGCCAGCTGATGTTCATGACGCTCATCTCTGAGCTCCTCAAGACCAGCGATTGTGATAGAAATGAAGTCCTATGGCAGGCGGGCGAGCCGGGTTCGGGGCGCTCGCAAAACGGCATTTTCGAAGGGAACGGGTGTGGCACAGGATCCGGATTTGATTGCACGAAGCGCAGAGGAACTCGTCGGCGACCTGAACGAGCAGCAGGCCAAGGCGGTGCAGTATCGCGGACCGGCCTTGCTGATCGGTGCAGGTGCCGGGTCGGGCAAGACCCGTGTGCTCACCCGTCGCGTGGCGTGGATTCTTTCGCAGTTCGGTGCCTGGCCCAGCCAGATTCTGGCCATCACCTTCACCAATAAGGCCGCCGCTGAAATGCGCGAACGATTGGAATCGTTGATCGGTCCGGTGGCGGAGCGTATGTGGATTTCGACGTTCCATTCCGCCTGCGTACGCATTCTGCGACGAGACGGCAAAACCATCGGTCTCAATTCCGGCTTTTCCATCTATGACACCGCCGACAGCCAACGGCTGATCAAGCTTATCGCCACGAGTCTCAACGTCGATTTGAAGCGCTATACGCCGCGTGCCATCCTCGGCCAGATTTCAGATTACAAGAACAAGCTGGTCGGCTGGAAGGAGATGCTCAAGACCTATGCGCCGGATTACACACCCGGCCAGCAGGGCTATCAGCTGGGGCGTTACGACAATACCGAAGCACTGTATGCCGTGGTCTACGCCGAGTATCAGCATCGCCTTGCCGCAGCGAACGCCGTCGATTTCGACGATCTGATCGTGCGCACGGTCGAGCTGCTGCATGATCACCCGGAAGTCGCGGATTACTATCATCGCAAGTTCCGCTACATTCTGGTCGACGAATACCAGGACACCAACCACGCGCAATACCAGCTGGTGCGCGAGCTTTCCGGCATCGACGATCCCAATCGCCCCGCCACGGGCTCGCAGCCTTCCAGCCAGGCGACAGCAGGCCGCGAAGGCCCGGCCTGGGTCACCGTTGTCGGCGATTCCGACCAGTCCATCTACGCGTTCCGCGGCGCCGACATCAGCAATATCCAGGATTTCGAGAAGGACTTCCCGGGGGCGCTGACCATCATGTTGGAGCAGAACTATCGTTCCACGCAGACCATCCTCGATGCTGCCAACGCCGTCATTTCCAAGAACACCGGACGCAAGCCCAAAAAACTGTGGACCTCGCTCGGCAAGGGCGAGCCGATCGTCGGCTACGCGGCCGACAACGCTCAGCAGGAAGGCGGCTGGATCGCCAACGAGATCGCCAACCTCAAAAGCGAGAACGGCTACCGCTATGCCGATATGGCCATCATGTACCGCGCCAACGCGCAGTCCCGCGCACTTGAGGAGGCGCTGATCAACGCCGGCATTCCCTACCAGCTCGTCGGTGGCACGAAATTCTACGAACGACGTGAGGTCAAGGACGCCATCGCCTATCTGCAGGCCATCACCAACCCCGCTGACAGCGTCAACATGCGTCGCATCATGAACACGCCCAAACGCGGGCTTGGTGCCCGAGCCGAATCCATGGTGGCCGCCTACGCCGAGGCACACAACGTACCGTTCTGGAACGGCATCGACCAGATGGACCAGATCCCCGACCTGCCCACACGAACACGGACCAAGCTCGGCGAATTCCGTGATTTGATGCGAAGCCTGATGCAATTCGCGGCCGACTATGATTCCAAACCCTCCGAGATCGTGGCGCAGGTGCTCAACCAGTCCAAGCTGCTCGAAGAACTGCAGCGCTCCACCGACCCGCAGGACGAGTCACGCGTCGAGAACCTTTCGCAGTTGCAGTCCGTCGCCGCAGAATTCGAACAGAAGACCCCGGACGCCACGCTTTCCGGATTCCTCGAGACCACGGCGTTGGTCGCTGATTCCGACCAGCTGCCCGGCGAAGGGGAGGACAGCGGCAAGGTCACGCTGATGACCCTGCACACGGCCAAGGGCCTCGAATATCCCGTGGTGTTCCTCACGGGCATGGAGCAGGGCACATTCCCGCATTCACGCTCGCTCGAGGACGAACAGGAACTCTCGGAAGAACGCCGACTGGCCTACGTCGGCATCACCCGTGCCAAGCAGCGGCTCTACGTCACCCGCGCGGCCGTGCGCTCGCAGTGGGGCCAGGCCAATGACATGATGCCCAGCCAGTTCCTCGACGAGATTCCCGACGAATTGATCGAATGGAAGCGCCGTGAAGCCGGCGTCGAACGCATGCGTTCAGGTTGGGGCAGTGGATCCGGCGACGGTGATTTCGATGACGAATTCGGCGGTTGGGAAGATGACGACGGTTTCTCGTCCGGTTCCACGTTCGGAGCTTCCGGATCTTCCTCATCGTACGGTGGCTCTCGTGGCTCGGGGCGTTCCGGTTACGGTTCGTCGTATGGAACGCGCTCGAGCTACGGTTCCGGCCATTCGGGATACGGGTCCCACTCGTCCGGCGGTTCGTCATATGGTTCGCGTTCCCGTTCGCACTCGCTGTATGGTGCCGGTTCGGACTACCGCGGCTCTTCGTCGCGTTCCGGCTATGGTTCGCATTCTTCCGGCGGTTCGTCGTACGGCTCACGCTCCGGTTATGGCTCGTCCTCATACTCTTCGGGTTCGCATACCCGCGGCGGTAAGGTGACCACGCGGCGCACGACGCCAAAATCCGCGTCTCGTTCAGTGCCGGCTTCAGCTCTGAAAAAAGATAACAAGCTCGATATCTCCGATTTCTCGATCGGCGACAAAATCACCCACGACCAGTACGGCTTGGGCACCGTCGTCGACACCCAAGACAAAGGCCGTAACTCGATCATCACCGTCGATTTCGGCTCCGACGGTGTCAAACGCCTGATGCTCCGCGTTGCCCCGATTGAAAAACTGTAAGAAAGTTTAGTTGTTTCTTGCTAGTTAGCGGTTGATAAAGTATTTATGATTTTAAAGATAACTTGATTTGGGACGGTTGGTAGAAAATCAAAGGTTGAGTTCGATCTAGAAAGCCACGATTTTTAAGTAGATCGATGAAGCTAGGCAAAAGGAGAATGCATATTTGTTGCTTTCGGAAGTTCTGATTACGTTCAATCAGAGAAATAGCACTAATCAATAGGGCGAAGCTGTAGAATAGCGTTCTATTCGAAAGTTACGAATAATTACTACGGAATTATGGTCAGGATTGGCTAAGGCAAGATTATTTCGTGTGCTACCGTATTTTTGCTAAGTCGCATTAAATGATTTTTGGGTTAGGGTACGGTAGTGATGACAATAGTTTAGTTTTCTATTTGCTTTGCTTATTTGCAATACGTGTTTCTGTGTGAGATATTATTACCATGAGAGAATTTCTGAGAGATACTTTTAAGCTACTTCATCAAGTATTTGATTTAGTTACTAGTCAATTTCGTGAACTAAGAACTAATTTCGGAAGAATAAAATGGGTATTTTCGCATAGAAAAACTTCTTGGTCACGTTGGGGGGAAATTTCAAAAAAAAGACGAGACCATGATATGGGTGTTGGATATGTTGGACTGGCGTGCCTTGTTTTGTGTTTGGGAATCATTAATTGCGTCTCGATTTTGCTGGTTATTCCAACTCTTATATGGGCTGGCAGATATTTATTAAACGCTGGATTATATTTTTATTATACTAGTAGTAATATACCGTTAGTTACGATAATTGGTCTACTTGAGGTTGTGGTTCAAGTTATCGTTGTGGTTGCATTGCTGGCAGCAGGAGTTTGCTGTCTTTTACAGATTGTTTATGTTTGTGTATATGCTCCAAGATTACTTGTGCGTTCTTTAAGAAAAATCAAATATATTGGAACGATTGTTTCTTTCCTTTTTTCAATATTAAATTTTGTTTTCTTATGGGAATATGATTATATTTATCATTTTTATATCCTTATTCTCAGTTTATTTGGTTATGCGGATACGAAATTAGTTTTTCCCGTAGGTTGTGTTCACTTTGTGAGTAGAATTGCCGCCTTGATCTTCGCGTTTGCTGCATTTATGGATTTTGTTATCCGATTGAATGCGCTCTTATTGCATGCCAAAGATAATGATAGCGGCAAATTTAGCGATGCTGAGATTTTCCCACAAGGGGTTTTCGAAGATCAAATTAACATTTTGAAGAGAAAAAATAATAAAAGTCGACCATTAAAGAACCATAAAAGAAAAAATAAAAGAAATAGAAATCAACAGAAAAAGGGTAGGAAACGACGAAAGAGGAAAAGGAACAAAAGGAGCTGATGCCGGGAAGGTTTTTGCTTTTTGTAGAGTGTGTATTATGTTTTATCTCGTCCGTACCCTGCGGGTAAAATAAGAGCTTGTGTCTGCCATAAGGCGGGCATTATCTGGAGTCTTAGCCCATCAGTGGGTCGGCGGTGTGCCCGGCAAAACGAGAACATCGTTGGCGCTTGGCGCCTTGAAGCACTGGAGAGGCCCGGCTCAGCGCGTTCTTGAAAAAGAATCGCGTTCCGTTCAGATAACGACAGAATACAAAGGAACAACAGAATGACTAACATTCAGCGTTCTCGCCGTCAGGTGCGTCTTTCGCGCGCCCTCGGCATCGCACTGACCCCCAAGGCTCAGCGCATCTTCGAGAAGCGTCCGTACGCTCCTGGTGAGCATGGCCGCACGCGTCGCCGCACCGAATCCGATTACGCGGTTCGTCTGCGCGAGAAGCAGCGTCTGCGCGCCCAGTACGGCGTCTCCGAGAAGCAGCTTCGTGCAGCTTATGAAAAGGGCACCCACACCAAGGGCCAGACCGGCGATGCAATGCTCGTCGATCTCGAGACCCGTCTCGATGCTCTGGTGCTTCGCGCAGGCTTTGCCCGCACGACCGCCCAGGCACGTCAGTATGTCGTGCACCGCCACATCATGGTCGACGGCAACGTGGTGGACCGTCCGTCCTACCGTGTCAAGCCCGGCCAGACCATCCAGGTCAAGCCGAAGAGCCAGACCATGGTTCCCTTCCAGATCGCCGCTGAGGGCGTGCACCGCGATGTGCTGCCCGCCGTCCCCGGATACCTGGACGTCAACCTCGCCTCGCTCAAGGCGACTCTTACCCGCAAGCCGGAAACCAAAGAGATTCCGGTCGAGGTCAACATTCAGTACGTCGTCGAGTTCTACGCTCGCTGATTTCTGAATCCCATTCCTTTAAAGGACATACCGCAAGGGCCCTGTGAGTTTCAAGCTCACAGGGCCCTTGGCGTTGCCGGGATAAATTATTGCTAAGGTTTGAGTCTGTTCATCGCAAGATTATCGTAGGCGAGACCATTAATTGGCGGTTACTCGCCGATGACGGAATCGACGATGGCGGAGACGATCGACATGATGATGGTGCCGATGATCGAGGCGAAGAAGCCGGAAATGTAAACGCCTACGCCGAAAAGCGATACCGCAAGCCATGAGGCCAGACGCATGCACAGCCAATTGACGATCAGCAGCAGGATGATCGAAATCAGACCCAGCGACATGATCGAAAGCGGAAGGGCAAAAACCTGCGTGACCACGTTGAGAATCGGACGGATGACGGCATTGACTAGTGCCAGAAACAGCGCGAACACGGCGATGCCCAGAATCGGGGGAGTACCGATGGGCTGCATGCTGGGAATGAGCAGCACCATCGCGGCAGCGGCGATGGTCAGGATGATCCAACGGGTAAAGAATCGTGTCATAAGACCAGTATGGCAAAGAAACAGTGTTGCCGGACCGCTGTTTTCAGAATGTTTGCAAGCACTTCGCCATTGGTTGAATCGAATTCGGATGGTGGAAGTCAGCTTTTCGCTCGGCAATGATGTTGTGGCCGGTATCGTGTGTTTGATCGTGTAATTATCAGTTGTTCGTTTGGTCTCAGTCAGGCCGAGAAGACTGTGGATGGAAAGAAGGCAAAAGTCGGGAAACAACAGTCAATACAGGATGAGGGTATAAAACCAGCCCACGAGTAATAGCGTTCGGAGGTTTGGCGGTTTTGAACGAATACCCGTAGGCTGGTTTGATGATTCCCGTTTTTAGAACCCGTCCTCGAAGAATTCGAGCAAGTCGGCCATGGTCAGTTTCTTCTTCTCCTCGGCATTCAGGTCGCGGACGATCTGGCCCTTTTGCAGCACAATGAGGCGGTTGCCGTATTTCAACGCGTCATCAAGGCGGTGCGTGATCATCAGGCAGGTCAGTTGCTGCTCCGCGATGGTGCTGGCGGTGATGGCCATGAGCTGCTTGGAGGTCTTCGGATCGAGGGCTGCGGTGTGCTCGTCGAGCAACAGCAGGTCAGGCTTGGTGATGGTGGCCATGATAAGGCTCAGCGCCTGACGCTGTCCGCCGGAAAGGTTGCCGGCAGGAGTGTTCAGGTGCTCTTCGAGTCCGTTGCCGATTCCCTTGCACAGCTCGTAAAAGCGGTCATGATTTGCCGCCATCTCCCGCATTTTGAAGCGACGGGTCTGGCCGCGACGGGTGGCGAGCAACAGATTTTCTGCAACCGTCATACGCGGGGCCGTGCCCATTTTCGGATCCTGGAAGACGCGGGCGATGTACTTCGCACGCGCCACCTGCGAGCTTGAGGTGATGTCCTCGCCGTTGAGCAAAACATGTCCGGTAGTGGGGTGGATGCCGCCGGCGATGACATTGAACAAGGTGCTTTTGCCCGCGCCGTTGCCGCCGAGCACGGTGATGAAATCGCCCGGTTTGACGGCGAGGTTGGCATCGATCAGGATTTCCTTGGTGTCGTCCATGCCGTTGTTGACTTTCACCGTGCAGTGTTCGATGGCAAGGCGGATATCCTTGGGGTCGGTGGCTTCCTGGGTTTCGGTCTCACTGGCAGTCAGGGTGGCGGCGTTGTTATCGGGTTGTATCATCGTCTCGTCTTTCATGCGTTAGCCTTTCCGCTTGATTCCACAACGTCATTCTTCTTGAAGTATTTCTCGAATCCCGTGGTCAGATGCAAGGCGCGTTTGAACTGGGGGATGAGCATGCACAGCGAGAGCACGACCGCCGAGAAGAATTTCAGATACGTGGTGTCGAATCCGAGGCGGATGACCAGGAGAATCAGCAGCTGATAGATGATGCTGCCGACCACGGTGGCGAGCATGCGCTGGAAGAAGGAAAGCTCACCGAAGAGGACTTCGCCGATGATGATGGAGGAGAGGCCGATGACGATGGTACCCACGCCCTTGCTCACGTCGGCGTAGCCGTCATGCTGGGAGATCAACGCGCCGGAAAGCGCGATGAGCCCGTTGGAAATCATGAGCCCGACGTTGGTCATCCGTTCGGTGTGGATGCCGAGCGATTTGGCCATGGACTCGTTGTCGCCGGTGGCGATGTAGGCCTGTCCGAACTCGGTGTTGAAGAACAGCGACATCAGGCCGATGACGATGGCCACGGCCAACAGTCCGATGAAAACGGTGTCATAGTTCGTCGGCAGGTTTAGCGGAATGAAGACGTCCTGGATTTTCGGAAGATTCAGCAGCGAAAGGTTCGGGGACTTCATCACGAAGAGCATGACGGAATTGAGTGCGCTCATCACCAGAATCCCGGCGAGGACCACTGGAATCTTGCCTTTCGTGTAGAGCAGGCCGGTCACCAGGCCTGCGCACATGCCGGCCAAAACGCCGAGCAGGGTGGCGAGGAACGGGTTGACGCCAGCGGTGATGGCCGCGACGCACACCGCGCCTCCCAGCGGGAACGAGCCTTCCGTGGTCATATCGGGGAAGCCCAGGATACGGTAGGTCATGAAGATGCCGAGGCCGAGCATGCTCCATAGCATGCCCTGGCCGATCGATGAGATGATCATTGCTTGCCGACCTCCGTGGTGACGAGCTTGGCGTTCTTCTGCAGATCGGCGGGAATGGTGATGCCGAAGTGCTGCGCCTGCTCCTTGTTGATGATCGTGTCACCGGTGGAGAAGGTGTAGACGGGCATGGTGGCCGGCTTGCCCTTGCCCTTGAGGATCTGGGCGGCCATCTTGCCGGTCTGGATGCCGAGCTGGTACTGGTTGACGCCGATGGTCGCCAATCCGCCCTGTTTGACCATCGTGTCCACCGAGTTGATGACAGGCCGGCCCTTCTTGTTGGCCTCTTCGGTCACCGTGGGCATGGCGTTGGCGATGGTGTTGTCGAGCGGGGTGTAGATGAAGTCGCACTTATCGCTCATCACCTGCACGGTCTGCGCGATTTCGTTGGTCGACGGCACCGGGAATTTCTCGACTTTCAAACCGAGCGCTTCAGCCGCCTTTGAAGCGGTTTCGACCTGTGACTTGGAATTGACCTCCGTGGAGGCATAGAGCATGCCGACCGTCTTGGCCTGGGGAATCAGCTGCTTGCCGAGCTTGATTTCGGCGGCGACCGGCGGCTGGTCGGAGACGCCGGTGATGTTCTTGCCGGGAGCCTTCATATCGTGGACCAGTCCTGCGGCGACGGGGTCGGTGACCGCGCCCAGCACGATCGGGGTGGTAGTGGTGGCGTTGGCCAACGCCTGGGCTGCGGGGGTGGCGATGCCGACCAGCACGTCGGACTTCTTGTTGACCAGCTGCTCGCTCATCGTGGCGAGCTTGCTCTGGTCGGCCTGTCCGTTCTGGTCGAAGATCTGGATGTTCTTGCCTTCGACGAACCCTTCCTTTTTCAGTTCGTCGACCACGCCCTTATGGATCTGGTCCAAGGCCGGGTGGCTGACGTATTGGAGGATGCCGACACGCTTCATGCCGTCCTTCGAGCCCGCCGATGACTGTACCGATTGGCTGGTGGCCTTGCCGCCGGATGCTTCTTTGATACCGGCTCGTCTGCCGAGTTCGTAGGTGAACCCTCCTACGAGGATGAGGGCGATGACGATGATGGTCGCGGTCAGCGCCTTGCCGTGCGAGGTTTGGTGGTTTTCGTTGCTCATAGCGTTCCTGTTGCTCTTTCGATTGGTTGGTAAGCCCACGCCAAGTGAGATTGTTCCCTGTATCTAAAAATACAAAAAACACCGAATAAACCACAACGGTGATTCGATCTTCCATTACAAAACCGCAATAAAACGACTTATGAATGTCGCGGAAACGGATGACGTCAAGGCGCAGGCACGATATTAAATTCTGGATACGTAACAGCTTGTGTTAGTCGCGCCAGCCATGCCAAAGAAAATGCAACGGGAGCCGTAAAGTCGAAATCATGTCGGCTGCTCCTTTCGATGCAAGTAAAACTAGTTCTAAACATATCTGGACGCCGGTACAGCGCAAATCCGACGTTCATATAATGAGACAAGGCACTGTGCGATAATGAAGGCATGTTGTTGCATCTTCATCTGGTCCGCCACGGGCAGACCTATTTCAATCGCTATAACCGTCTGCAGGGCTGGTCGAATTCACCGTTGACCCAGTCCGGCATCGCCGATGCGGACAAGGCGGGTGCGAAACTCAAAGACATCGATTTCGCCGCAGCCTATTGCTCCGACACGACCAGGGCCGAACAGACCGCTGCGTGCATTCTTGACATCAACGAGCAAAACGGCCATGGGCGTCCCAATCTTGTCGCCGACATGCATTTCCGCGAGCAGTTCTACGGGTATTTCGAAGGTCAGGACATGAACATGGCGTGGTGGGCAGCCGGAGCGCCGCACGGTGCCAAGACCTACAACCAGATCGTGGAGCAATACGGACTGAAAGGTACCAGGGATTTTCTGAAGGAAGCCGACCCGTTCCATGACGCCGAAAGTGACGAGGAATATTGGAAGCGCGTGGAAGGCGGTTTCGCTCTGATAGCGACCAACCCCGATCTCAAGGATGGCGACGACGTGCTCCAGATTTCGCATGGCAATACGCTGCTGAGTCTGATGCACCGTTTCGCAGGTCCAGGTTACGATTTGTCCGAGCGGCCGGCCAACGGCAGTGTCACCTCGCTCGATTTCGACACAGCCAAGCCTATTGAATCCGCAGTGACGGTCGTGGCCTATAATCAGTGATTCTCTTTCAGCGTCGTTGGCGTTGGGTAATCTTGAGTTTTATTATGGCTGAAAATGTCTAGGGATTGTATCGGAAAGAGGCTTACATGAGTATTGGGGACATCGCAGGGCTTATCGCCGCCATAGCATTCGCTGTGCTGGCCGGTTTCCTGATCTATCCGCTCATCAGGTTGGGCAAACTGTTCGACCAGCTTGCCCAGACCGTCAAGGATTCCGGCGATCATGCCATTCCGGCGCTTGACGAGGGTGTCACCACCGTGCGTCAGGTCAACAAATCGCTTGAGGACGTGAACAAGATCTCCTCGGCCGCTTCCACGACCGCAGGCAATATCGGGGCTTTGGCCGATCTCTATGGCTCGTTCCTGGGTAAGCCGGTCATCAAACTGGCCTCGTCGTTCTATGCCTTGAAGTCGACCGCCCAGAGTTTCGTGCATCAGAAAGGCGGGTCCCCTTCGGACGGTGCCGCTGCCAAGGCCACGGACGCGTCGGCTAAACAAACGGCGGCAAGGAGTAAGTAACGATGGTCAAACGAATGTTCTGGGTATCCCTTGGCGTGGTCATCGGTGTGGTCGCCGTCGCCAAAGCCGAAGCCTACGTGCGGGCCAATACCCCCGACAAGGCGCGGCAGTTCGTGCTCGGTCCCGATCAGGACCACGTGATGCAACGTTCCTTGCGCGGCCTGTTCGATGAGTTCAATGCCACGCGTCTGGCACGCGAGCAGGAGCTGAACGCGCAATACGCCGACAAGCTCGGCTGATTTTCCGTTCGACGTCGTTCGTGGCCTGTGGATCTCCACACGAGTGCAAGCCGCGGCAATACAATAGATACAGTCCAATATTTTTTAGAACACGCTTCGAGATGTCGGGAGCCGAGCGATCGGTTGCCGACAATCAGGTTGTTCATGTAAATGTGATTATTAGAATCGCAACAGTTTCGTTGCGAAGGAAGCAAGGAGCAGCAGCAAGTATGCGCACCTCTGAAATCGCCAGCCGGTTCCAACATTATTTCGAGAGTCAAGGCCATCTGGTCCTTCCCTCGGCGTCATTGATTTCGCCGAATCCGACGACCTTGTTCACCATCGCCGGCATGGTACCGTTCATTCCATATCTTTTGGGTGAACAGACCCCGCCGTCGAGGCGCGTGACCAGCAACCAGAAATGTGTGCGTACCCTTGATATCGACGAGGTCGGCAAGACCACCCGTCACGGCACGTTCTTCCAGATGCTCGGCAACTTCTCCTTCGGCGACTATTTCAAGGCCGAAGCGATTCATTATGCATGGGATCTGCTGACCACCCCGCAGGACAAGGGCGGCCTCGGCTTCGACCCGGAGACCCTGTGGGTCACCACCTATACCGACGATGATGAGGCGCGCAGCCTCTGGGCCAATGAAGGCATGGATCCCGAGCACATGGAGATCCTTGGCATGGAAGACAACTTCTGGACCACCGGCGGCCCCGGCCCCGGCGGCCCCTGCTCCGAGATTTACGTCGACCGCGGTCCGGAATACGGCAAGGAGGGCGGTCCCAGCGCCGATGACAACCGCTACATCGAGATCTGGGATCTGGTCTTCGAAAACTACGCCGTAGACAACGTCAAGTCCAAGACCGACCTGCACATCGTCGGCGAGCTCGAGCACAAGAACATCGATACAGGTGCCGGCCTCGAACGCGTGGCCTACCTGCTGCAGGGCAAGCAGAACATCTACGAAACCGATGAGATCTATCCGGTCATCGAGGCCGCTGAGAAGATTTCCGGTCACAAGTATGGCGAAGACCAGGAATCCGACGTGCGCTTCCGCGTCGTGGCCGATCACGTGCGCAGCGCGTTGATGATCATGAGTGACGGCGTGCGTCCCAGCAACGTCGGCCGTGGTTATGTGCTGCGTCGTTTGCTGCGTCGTACCGTACGTTCCATGAAGATGCTCGGTGTCAACGAGCCGGTGCTGCCCACGCTCTTCCCGGTCTCCAAGGACGCTATGGTGCCCAGCTATCCGGAACTGAACGACACGTTCCACGACGTTTCCGAAGCCGCATACGGCGAGGAGGACACCTTCCGCCGCACGCTCGAAAACGGAACGACTATCCTGGACACGGCCGTCAAGAAGGCCAAGAAGACCGAAGACGCCGAAATCTCGGGACACGACGCGTTCACTTTGCACGACACCTACGGTTTCCCCATCGAGCTGACCCGCGAGATGGCCGAGGAACAGGGCGTCAAAGTCGACGAGAAGGGCTTCCGTGAGCTGATGGACGAGCAGAAGTCCCGAGCCCGCGCCGACGCGCTGAAGAAGCGCCACAACGTGGATGTCAGCGTCTACGACGATTTCAAGAAGACCCTTGACAAGCCGATTGAGTTCCTGGGCTATAAAGACCATTCCAGCCGTTCGACCATCCTCGGCATCTTCGAGGAGGGCAAGGGCAGCGTGCAAAGCATCGAAGGCCCGGCCAATGTCGAAATCGTGCTTGACCGCACCCCGTTCTACGCGGAGCAGGGCGGACAGCTGGCCGATGAAGGCGAGATGATTTCCGACGACGGTGCCGTGCTCGAGATCGATGATGTGCAGAAGCCCATCAAGGACCTGATTGTGCACAGCTGCAGGCTTACCGAAGGCAAACTCAGCGTCGGCGAGAAGGTCAATGCCACCATCGACGAGGAACGCCGTCGCGGCCTGGCCCGTTCCCACACGGCCACCCACATGCTGCACAAGGCACTGCGTGAGGTGCTCGGCGAGCAGGCGACCCAGCGCGGTTCGCTGGTGGCTCCCGATTATCTGCATTTTGATTTCCAGTGGCCCGCCGCCATGACCCGCGAGGAGATCGACAAGGTCGAGGCCCGCGTCGTTGAGCGCGCCTGCGACGATCTGCCGGTCACCATGGTCGAGATGGACTACAAGGAAGCCATCAAACTCGGGTCCATGCACCTCTTTGGCGAGAAATACGGCGACCGCGTGCGTGTGGTGACTATCGGCGAGGACGCGTGGAGCCGTGAGCTGTGCGGAGGCACCCATCTCGACGCCACCGGCAAGATCGGCGAATTCGTCATCACTTCCGAGTCCTCGGTGGGTTCGGGTGTGCGTCGTATCGAGGCGTTCATGGGCAAGAAGGCCTACGAATACAACGACAAGCAGCACAAGACCGTCTCCAGTCTTGCCGACGAGCTTAAGGTCCGTCCCGAGGAGCTGCGCGACCGTGTACTCTCCCTTGAAGCGAAGGTCAAGGAAGCCGACCAGCGCCTGAACGCGCTCTACGAATCCCAGCTCGAGGCCGCGGTGCCGGCCCTGATCGCACAGGCACAAGCCGATGCTGATGCCTCTGTGGAGTTGGTAGCCTCCAACGTTGGCCACTTCGGTTCCTTCGATGCGTTGCGCAAGACCGTGATGGATATCCGTACCAAGATTGGTAATAAAAAGTCCGCGATCATCGCGCTTTCCGGTGTCAACGAACAGGGCAAGCCGATGGTCGCCGTGGCAACCAACGACGAGGCGCGCAAGGCCGGTTTCAAGGCAGGGGACCTCGTGCGGGTAGCTTCCAAGGTTCTTGGCGGCGGTGGCGGCGGTAAGCCGGACTTCGCCCAAGGCGGCGGTGCCGATGCCTCCAAGATCGACGAGGCGTTGAAGGCTCTGCGTCAGGCCGTGCGCAAGGACTGAAACCTCCTATGACGTGGTTAGGTGTTGATTTGGGAGATGCCAGGGTCGGCTTGGCTTTAAGCGACCCTGAGCTCTCCTTCGCGCACCCGGAAGGCAATATTGCGGCCAACGGTGATTCGTTCCGTGCCTTGGATGAGGTCGTGGACTTCATTGACGGGCACCCCGATATCGATAGGGTCGTCATCGGCCTGCCTTTATTGCTGAGCGGAGAAGCCGGGAAAAGTGCCAAAAAGGCCAGACGTTGGGCCGCAAACCTTGCCAAGCGCCTTGGAGTAGCCGTCCAGAGCGAGGATTATACAATAGACAAGGTACCTGAAATAGTACTTCAGGACGAGCGTCTCACCACCGTGAGCGCACACCACCAGTTGAGCCAAGCCAACGTTCAAAGCAGAAATCACAGGCCGGTGGTCGATCAGCAGTCGGCGGTTGTCATTCTTCAGTCGGCTTTGGATGGACGTCACTGACGGTCCTGAAGCAGAGAGGGAATTCATGCCAGAAGACTTCAACGAGCTTTTCGACACGAACGCCGAGTGGGTGGATTCCACTGGTTCTTCTTCTGATGCCCGGCCGCCGAAGTCTCCTCCTCGGTCGCGTCATGAGATGCGACAACGCAAACGGCAGCAACGTCACCGGCGGATGGCCATTGCGGCGATTGTCGTAGTGGCTGTGCTCATTGTAGGCGGCGGTGGCTTCTTCGGTCTGCGATCGGTGGCTCGTCATATCAGCGTCGACACCGTCCAAGAGGTTTCTACCGATTATCAAGGCCCCGGCACCGGTAAGGTCTGGTTCACCGTTGAAAGCGGTGAAGGCGTCGCCACGATCGCGGCGCATCTGGTCAAGGCCGATGTGGTCAAGAATGCGGATACGTTCGCCAGTACGGTCGCGGCCAACAACAGTACGCTCTATCCGGGCATGTACCAGCTCAAAAAACATATGTCATCCATTCAAGCGGTGAAGATACTGTCCGACAGAACCAAAGCCACCGGATTTTTGGAAGTCAAGGCCGGGGAACGCAGCTCGCAGGCCATAGCGGAAGCCGCGCAGCTTTCCGGTATCGACAAGTCACAATTCGACGCGATCATTGCCGGTGGTGGCCAGGGCATCCTTCCCGCCGAAGCCGGAGGCAAATTCGAAGGCTGGCTTGAACCGGGCGTCTACGATGTGAAGAAGAAAGGCAGCACCGCCTCTTCTATTTTGAAACAGATCGTAGATAAACGCGTGGCCAAACTCAACGATCTGAAAGTGCCGACCGGGGCGCAACGCGAAACCATCCTCAACATGGCCTCCATCGCCGAATCCGAGGTGAACCGTTCGGAATACTACGGCAAGGTCGTGCGTGTCATCGTCAACCGGCTCAGTCAGAACATGGCTCTGGGGATGGATTCCACTGTCGCCTACGGCGCGAACGTCAAGCCAAGCCAACTGACCAACGCGATGCTGGGCGATGCCTCTGATCCGTACAACACGCGTGTCAACAAGGGCTTGCCGCCCACGCCGATCAGTTCCCCCGGAGACGAAGCGATCAAGGCGGCCATGAATCCCACGCCCGGCAATTGGCTCTATTTCGTCACCACGAACCTGCAGACCGGCGAGACGAAGTTCGTCGCCACTCAAGACGAATTCACCCAGATTCGCAACGAATACAAGACCCAAAACCAAAACGCCAACTGATTTTATTTTTATTTAATATTGAAATTTTGGGTTCTGTATCGTAATTCAGTTACTTTAAGTGGTTGGTCGTGGACTTGCCGGGATATACAATGCTCGGGACGCTCCTTGGCTGAGCCGTTAAGGACAAAGCCCTGTGGGCTTTGTTCAGGCGAAGTGAGCGCGTGACTCGCGCGAAGGCGAAATCTTTGATTTTGCTCGGCCATGTCTTACGCCCGAACATCGCATATCCCGGCAAATCCACTTATGTTTCGTATAAAAATATTAACTGATTACGTAAGGTTTCTGACCTACATGAGTGGATTGGCAGGATATGTGATGCTGAGGAATAAAGCTTGGCCTACCGGCCTTGAGGGTTCCGAAGCATTACATATCCTGCCAATCCACGACCAACCGCCGAACGCAACTTAAAAAATAATCAGACACGCAATAACTATAAAGCTGCTAAAAGCGCTGCGATGATTCCTGCGAATACGATGACGGGGACGAACGGAGCTTTTGATGAGTGGGTGGGAGATAAGGGCTTGGCGATTTTGGGCCAGAGGAGAATCCAGAGTAATCCTAAGACGCCCATGAGCAGCCACCAGTAGAGGTAGGGCATCAGTCCGAACGAGCCCACGGCAAGTCCGTCCAGGAACGATGCGGTGACATCTCCGAAGCCCAGAGCGCCGGGCTTCAGCCGGGAGAGCAGGAATTGAATAAATGCCGATAACAGCGCATATCCCAGCGGCAGCAAAGCTTTGGCGGGATTGCGTTCGACTATGGCTAGCCCGAGAAAGACGGCCAACTGTATCAACACTCCCAGCGCCACCCATGCTCGGGGCACGCGAAAACGGCGGATGTCTTCGAGCGCAAGCGCCAGTCCGCAGATCAGACTCGGGAGTGCAGCAATGTAGGCCATATCGGTAAGATAGTTCATAAACCCATGATTCGACGAATGGAAAGCGCGAAAACGCGGAAATTTCAAGGTTTGATTTTTCTTTGGTCGGTTCGTCCATGTTCGGCAAGGAGTAAGCATGTTGCGTTGGCAGACGGCAGGGGAGTCGCACGGTGAGGCGTTGGTCGCGATGATCGAGGGCCTACCGGCCGGTGTCGAGGTGCGCTCGCAGGATGTCGTGGACGCGCTGGCGCGGCGGCGTCTAGGCTACGGACGTGGCGCGCGCATGAAGTTCGAACAGGACAAGGTGCGCATGCTCACCGGTGTGCGACATGGCTTGACACTGGGCTCGCCGGTGACCATCGAGATCGCCAACACCGAATGGCCGAAATGGACCGAGGTCATGAGCGCCGACCCGCTTGACCATGATCTGCCGCCGACCGGACGCAACGAGCCGCTGACCCGTCCGCGTCCCGGCCACGCCGACCTGACCGGTATGCGCAAATACGGGTTCGACGACGCCCGCAACGCGCTTGAACGTTCCAGCGCCCGAGAAACGGCCTCCCGCGTGGCTTTGGGGGCCGTGGCAGCGAAATTCCTTGAGCAGAGTGTAGGCATTCGCACGGTTGCCCATGTGGTCGCCTTGGGTGGAGAAAAGGCCGATACCGGCACTTTGCCGACGCCTGCAGATGTCGAAGCGCTCGATGCCTCGCCGGTGCGTACGCTCGACAAGGATGCGGAGAAACGCATGATGGCCAAGGTCGACGAGGCCAAATCCCGCGCCGATACGCTCGGTGGCGTGGTCGAAGTCATCGCCTACGGTGTGCCCGCCGGATTGGGCACATACGTGGAGAGCGACCGCAGGCTTGATGCGGCACTGGCTGGCGCGCTGATGGGCATCCAGGCCATCAAGGGCGTGGAAGTCGGTGACGGGTTCCTCGAGGCAGACCGGTTTGGCTCCGAGGCCCACGATGAGATGTTTGTGGATGACAATGGCCATATTGAGCGTTATTCAAACCGTTCAGGCGGCACCGAAGGCGGTATGTCCGATGGCCAGCCGATCCGGGTGAGGGCCGCGATGAAGCCGATTCCCTCAATTCCTCGTGCTTTGCGCACCGTCGATGTCGCCAACGGCGAGGAGGCCAAGGCCATCAACCAACGTTCCGACACCACCGCGGTCCCCGCCGCTTCGGTCGTAGCCGAGGCAATGGTGCGTTTGACGCTGGCCGGATTCGTTCTTGACAAGTTCGGCGGTGACAGCGTTGAGGAAACGCGCCGCAATGCACGTAATTATCTTGATTCCTGGCCGGAGCATATGCGTTGATTGCCATCTCGTGTCTGCGTGGCGTGCTTGGGGCATGCGAAATTAGGATAGGTAACAACACAGAGAAACGTAGAGTTAAGAGAGACAAGGTGCAACAATCATGAGTGGTCATCGTCCGCTTGCCGTGGTCATCGGTATGCCCGGTGCTGGTAAGACACGTGTGGGACGTGAGGCGGCGCAGATGCTCGATGTCGATTTCGCCGATGCGGATATCGAGATCGAACATGAGGCCGGTATGAAGATTCCCCGGTATTTCGAACGATACGGCGAACCCGAATTCCGAAAGTTGGAAGCCGATGTCATCGCCGATTTGCTTGTTTCGTTTGACGGTCTGCTTGCGTTGGGCGGCGGGGCCCCCATGACGCAGTCCACCCGTGACGCCTTGATCGATTACGCCGCCGCCGGTGGCAAACTGGTCTACCTGCAAGCCGACAAGCACGAGGCCATGGAACGCGCCTCACGCGGCGGAAACCGGCCGATGCTCAAAGGTAACGCCGACAAGCGCTGGATGAAGCTCTACGAAGAGCGCGACCCCGTTTTCCGCGAAATATCCAATCTGCAGGTGCACACCCATGGTTCGACGCCGCGTGTGGCGGCAAGAAAGCTGAGCAATATGATTCAGGAACGCATTGTTCATGTCACCGGTTCGGGAATCGAACCTTATGACGTCTGCATCGGTGAAGGCACATTGAACCGTTTGCGGGAAGTCGTCGGGCAAGACGTGGTACGGGTGGCATTGATTCATACCCAACCCGTCCAGCGGCACTCAGATCAGGCGCGCGCATTGTTGCGCCAGGCAGGTTATGAAGTCTACGACATGGTCATTGCCGACGCTGAGAAAGGCAAGACCATCGACGTGGCCAAAACCATCTGGAAGAGGCTCGGCGAAATCGGTTTCACGCGTTCTGATGCCATTGTCGGCCTGGGCGGGGGAGCCGCGACCGACCTAGCCGGTTTCATCGCGGCGACCTGGATGCGCGGCATTCGTTACGTCAACTGCCCGACCTCTCTGCTGGCGATGGTAGACGCCTCGACCGGTGGCAAAACCGGTATCAACACCGACGAAGGCAAGAATCTGGTCGGCTCGTTCTACACCCCTGCCGGTGTGCTCGCCGATTTGCGTGCGTTGAAGACGTTACCACAGGATATCTTCACCGAGGGGCTCGGGGAAGTGGCCAAGTCCGGGTTTATCCGTGACACCGCGATTCTTGACATTTTGCAGGAACATGCCGCGGAACTGCGCAATTTCAATGGTGACGATTTTCTCGGAACACCACTCGAGGATGTGGTCGCCGAACTCATTGAGCGCACCGTTCGCGTCAAGGCCTACCATGTCTCCAATGACTTGAAAGAAGCCGGCCTGCGTGAATTCCTGAACTACGGGCATACACTGGCCCACGCCATCGAAAAGCTCGAACATTTCCGTTGGCGCCATGGCAATGCGGTGGCCGTCGGTTGCGTTTATGCAGCGGAACTCTCCCATATTCTCGGCCACATCGACCAGAAGACCGTCGACCTGCACCGTTCGATCTTCTCCTCGCTTGGTCTGCCGATCTCGTGGGACGGCGGGAATTGGGACGATGTGCTCGCGTTGATGCACAAGGACAAGAAGGCTCGCGGCAACACCCTGCGTTTCGTCATTCTCGACGGTGTTGGCCATCCGATGCACCTTGAGGATCCGCCGATGGATGCGCTCGTGGAGGCGTTTAAGCGTATTCGCAGTTGAGCGCTATCGCAAGTCGGTAGATGGGTCTGAGAAACGTTGATATTTCACCATTTGCCGAACACGTATCTATCGACCTGCGATATGTCATTCATCATTTCAACACAAAGGATAAAATCATGACCAAGGTAATCGTTGTCAACGGACCGAATCTCGGGCGTCTGGGAGTACGTGAACCCGATATCTACGGGCGTCAGGATCTTCAGACCCTGCGCAAGGACTGCACCGAATGGGGTCGTGCACTCGGCCTGGAGGTCGAAGTGCGCCAGTCCGACGATGAGGCCGAGGTCATCGGCTGGATGCATCGGGCAGTCGACGAGAAGACTCCGGTGGTGATGAACCCTGCCGCGTTCACCCATTACAGCTATGGTCTTTCCGATGCCGCGAAAATGGTCACCGACGCCGGACTGCCGCTGATGGAAGTGCATATCTCCAACCCTTCCGCACGAGACACGTTCCGCAAGTACAGCGTCATCAGCCCGGTAGCCACCGGTACCATCACGGGTATGGGCTTCTACGGCTACAAGCTCGCCCTCGACGCCGTCGCTCATCTGCTGGAGCAGTAGGTAGCAGAAGGCACGCAGCTGGTCATGCAGAAAGCTTGATGCGGCAGCTCATGAGCCGGCGCAGCGGAAGATGGTTTTGGCTTTTCTCTATCGGCAGCAATGTCGGATATGGGCCGATGATTGCAGCTGATTGTGGGGTTATCGTTCCTGCTTTTGGAATAGTGCTGAAATCATGACGATAATATGCGCTTATTGGACATAATCTGCGACTATTCCTCAATTATGGCCATATAGGGATGATAATTGTTCGTGTTTCGGGAATAATCTCGGATTGTTGACGTTATCGAACTTCATCGGTTCAAGTGTGGTGCTTGCTTAAGAAAAAGTAATGCAGTTGTTCCAACTTTTCGAGATGGATGACGGCTCACGTACGTTTTGGTATTCCTGCCGCGTCCAGTTTTGCTTCCAACCGTTGAGGATGCAGTAAGTCCTCATATTGGAAGCGGACGATAAGGTCCGCACCTTGGGCTTTCAAGTCCGTTTCGCGACGAAGCTGTTCGTGTACCTTGTTTTCAATGGTTGAGCGCGAAAATCCCGATTGCATCACATACTTTTGCATCCCGTCGTATTCCGCGACAACACAACGATTACCGGGCAGCTGCCATGTGAAGTCCGCGCGATAGGGCTGATGGTTTGGATCAGGATTGCGGAAAGGTACTTGCAGGCGCGGGACGACGAAACCCAGCTCGATCATGGTCGCACGTGCCAGTGATTCGCCGCTGTTCTCGCTCAGTGGGTTCATCAATGAGATGAGCCTGTTGATGTCTGTCTTGTCGACACGCATGTTTTTGCAGGCTTTCAGGATGTCGGATTTCGTGGTTCCGCTTCGCGCGGCCGCGTCGAAAACGGGCAGAGCCTCGCAAAATGAGTGTGTGAGAGCCATGCTGATCAGTGTCTGCGGGATGTCGGTGACTTTGACACCTTGAATGGCGATGACGTGCGGTTTGCGGATGTAGAGTCGTTTGAGTTTGTCGTGTTGACCCGTCGAGTTGCCCGAGGTCGACACGATGTAGATGTTGTGCCGCCTGTGTAAGGCGTGACTATGGTCGAGTCCATGAATGTTTGCGGCCGAAACCCCCGTGAACGTCCAGTTTTCGTGCAAAATCGAAAGTGCTTTGACCAGCGCGAGGTCCTGCCGCGAGGGATCGAGCCCATTCCAGAATTCCTGTCGGACAAAGACGCAAGGATATGGAGAGAGCAGTTCGTTTCGGCTGGCCCTACGTTGCAGAGCGCGATAGGCCGGATTGTCCCGGCACGGCAGGCATTCGCCGTTCTTTTCAGCCTGATCGAGCATCGATTCGATTCGTTTGTTGCGCCTCATGATTGCAGAATAGAGGATGCGCGGTGTGATAGTCCAACTCAAACGGGTACTGTGGTCGAATGATAGGAGTTGTCCACATTTGAGGCGTGTCGGGGCATACGTGCCAGAATTGTCCACATTTGAGGTAGGCAGTAACGGTGTACCTGCCTGAACTATCCATCGTCGTGGTAGCAGAATCGGCCCTGTCTATGTTTGGTTTCCCGGTTCGATTGGCGTAACTGTCATTCTCCTGAGAATATTGCTCAAATGATGACAGTTGTAGCTGCTAGATGTCAGCAACCGACGAATAGTCTTCAATTGGTGACGTTTGCTACCGCTAAGTGTCAGGATATGGCGAATAGTCTCGAATTGATGACAGTTAGAAGTGTGTAACGTCAGTGGTTTGGGAATAGTGCTCAAATGATGACGTTACAGTTGAAGTGAACGACTGTGCCGTCGATGCACTTTCTTCTGTGCTAACCTTATTCTGATATCATTTATCATCGAAGGAGAGACGAGGATGTCTGAAAAGAAAAAGAAGAAGATGCTGTGGTTCGTCCTTTTGACGCTGGTGCAGTATGTGCTGTTCGTGCTGGCTCTTGGTGTTTTCTCTGAGCGTGCTTTCACGGCGGAATTGCAACGGCCCGGAACCTATGGATTGGCTTTGGTGCTGACCTGTTTCGGTGCGGTTTCGACATGGGCCGGACAGCGACAGGCCGATAAGGACAATGTTGAATTGAAGAAGGCCATGGAAGAAGCGAAAAGGAAAAGGGCCGAAGCCGGTCAGTAGTTTTTCTCACAGATTCACTGGCTGTCGGCAAGTGGGATGAAGAATAGCGGGCGTTGCGGCGGATTTCGGCGATTTTGCGGGTGATGAGGGCGACGCCTACGAACACGCCGGGTCAATAGGCACTGATAGACTGAAGTTCCATGGTTAAAGATAATAATGATAGTTCCCATGGGCATGTCACCAAGCATATTTTCGTCACCGGTGGCGTTGTTTCATCCCTCGGTAAGGGCTTGACAGCATCCTCTCTCGGTCGTCTTCTTCGTAGTCGTGGTCTTCGTGTTCTCCAGCAGAAACTCGATCCCTATATCAACGTTGACCCGGGCACGATGAACCCGTTCCAGCACGGTGAGGTCTATGTCACCGAAGACGGTGCCGAAACCGATCTGGATATCGGCCATTACGAGCGTTTCCTCGACGTGTTCCTTTCCCAGAAGGCTAACGTGACCACCGGTCAGATCTACCAGTCCGTGCTTGACAAAGAGCGCGCCGGCAAGTACCTCGGCCAGTGCGTCCAGGTCATCCCGCATATCACCAATGAGATCAAGAGCCGTATGCGCGCCCAGGCCGCAGACGACGTCGATGTGATCATCACCGAGATCGGCGGTACGGTCGGCGACATCGAGTCGCAGCCGTTCCTCGAGGCCGCGCGTGAGGTCAAGCGCGAACTCGGCCCGCACAACTGCATGTTCGTGCATGTTTCGTTGGTGCCGTATCTGCCCGCGGCCCACGAGCTGAAGACCAAGCCGACCCAGCATTCCGTGATGACCCTGCGCCAGCTCGGCATTACTCCCGACGCGCTGGTGCTGCGCAGCGACCGCCCGCTGAACCAAGGCATCAAGGACAAGATCTCCCTGATGTGCGACGTGGACGAAGAGGGCGTGGTCAACTGTGTGGATGCCCCGAGCATCTACGACGTGCCGAAGATTCTGCACAACGAAGGCCTCGACGCCTATGTGGTCCGCTACCTTGAGATGTCCGCCCACGATGTGGATTGGGCCGAGTGGGACGATCTGCTGGAGCGCGTGCACCATCCGAAGCAGGAAGTCAACGTCGCCATCGTCGGCAAGTACATCGACCTGCCCGACGCCTATCTTTCCGTCATCGAGGCCGTCAAGGCCGGCGGTTTCGGCAATTACGCCAAGGCCAACGTCAAGCTCGTTGCGGCCGACCTTTGCGAGAGCGAAGCCGGCGCCGACGCAGAACTGCGCGACATGGACGGCATCATCGTCCCCGGTGGTTTCGGCATCCGCGGCATCGAAGGCAAGATCGGCGCGCTGCGCTACGCCCGTGAGCATAAGCTGCCTGCGCTCGGCCTTTGCTTGGGCCTGCAGTGCATGGTCATCGAGTATGCCCGCGACGTTCTTGAGCTTGAGGATGCGGATTCCTCCGAGTTCGAGCCCGGTTGCAAGAATCCGGTCATCGCCACGATGGAAGAGCAGAAGGACATCCTCGCCAATTCCGATATGGGGCACACCATGCGCCTCGGTGCCTATCCGGCCGTGTTGAAGGAGGATTCGCTGGTCGCCAAGCTGTATGGCACCACCAATGTCAGCGAGCGTCACCGTCATCGTTATGAGGTGAACGTGGCCTACAAGAAGCCGTTGCAGGAGGCGGGCCTCGAGATTTCCGGTCAGAGCCCGGACGGCGAGCTCACCGAGTTCGTCGAGCTGCCGCAGGACGTGCACCCGTTCTATGTCGGTACGCAGGCTCACCCCGAATTCAAGTCCCGTCCGACCAAGCCGCACCCGCTCTTCCAAGGTCTGGTGAAAGCAGCGCTCGACCATCAGGAAGCCCGGAAAAGTGGGTCTGAAGAGGACTGAAAACGGGTCTTTGACGATGCTTGCTTCCGCTTCATCGTCAACCGGCGATGCCGGTAGTCCGTATTTTCGATAGCGTGCGTAAGAAGACCCTGCTTCGGTGGGGTCTTCTTACTGTATCCAGCGATGCAGCGATGCAGGCCTTGGCGCTTGAAAAGCAAATACACAATGGTACAAATAGGTACAATATAGACAAAACTTGTGAATTAAATCACTTTCATTGTCGGCATTGTTTTAGGCACATCCCTAGTAATGAAAGACCAATTCTGTTAGGTTTATATTGAGTGTAGTCAATGATGGGAGGCAGCGTACGGTGGCAGAAAAACCAACACCAAACGCCGCGTCTGATACGGAGATGAGCCAATATGTGGCTGATCGCGAACGTGTCAACGAGGATAAAATCAAACAGGATGACGAGATCATCCAGGAATTCGGCGAGTACAACTACGGCTGGCACGATTCCGATGCGGCTGGTGAGGCCGCGAAGAAGGGCATCGACGAGAACGTCGTCCGCGCCATTTCCGCCGACAAGGGCGAACCGCAATGGATGCTCGACATGCGCCTGAAAGGGTATCGCGCGTTTGTGGAGAAGCCGATGCCGAAGTGGGGTGTGGATCTTTCCGAATTCCATGCAGAAGACTTCAAATATTATGTGAAGCCAATCGACAAGCCCGCCAAGAGCTGGGACGATTTGCCTACGGATATTCGCACCACCTACGACAAGCTGGGCATTCCCGATGCCGAGAAGAAGCGTCTGGTCTCCGGTGTCGCCGCACAGTACGAGTCCGAGGTCATCTACAACTCCATTCAGGAGGACCTGAAAAAACAAGGCGTGATCTTCACCGATACCGACACCGCATTGCGTGAGTATCCGGACCTGGTCAAGAAATATTTCGCGACCGTCATTCCCTATGATGACAACAAGTTCGCGGCGTTGAACACCGCGGCTTGGTCCGGCGGATCGTTCGTCTACGTGCCCAAGGGCGTCCATGTCGACATCCCGCTGCAGGCCTACTTCCGCATCAATACCCCGAACATGGGCCAGTTCGAACGCACGCTGATCATCGCCGAGGAAGGCTCCTACGTCCACTACGTCGAGGGTTGCACGGCCCCGATCTATGCGACCGACTCCCTGCACGCCGCCAACGTCGAGATCATTGTCGGCAAGAACGCGCGCGTCCGCTATACGACGGTGCAGAACTGGTCGAACAACGTCTATAATCTCGTCACCCAGCGCGCCTACGTCAAAGAGGGCGGCACCATGGAATGGGTCGACGGCAACATCGGTTCCAAGGCGAGTATGAAATACCCGTCCTGCATCCTGGCCGAGCCGTACGCCAAGGCCTCCACCATGTCGTTGAGCTTCGCAGGCAAGGGCCAGTATCAGGACACGGGCGCCAAGATGATCCATCTCGCTCCGCACACCAGCTCCACCATCGTCGCCAAGTCGATTTCACGTGGAGGCGGACGCTGCGCCTACCGTGGTCTGGTCAAGGTGATCGATGGCGCCAAGGGCTCGAGCTCTTCGGTGGTCTGCGACACATTGTTGGTTGACGATTACTCGCGTTCCGACACGTATCCGCACGTCGACATCCGCGAGGACGACGTGACGATGGCGCACGAGGCGACGGTTTCCAAGGTCTCCGAAGACCAGCTTTTCTACCTGATGAGCCGAGGGCTTGAGGAGAAGGAAGCCATGGGCATGATTGTGCGCGGTTTCGTGGAGCCGATCAGCCGTGAGCTTCCGATGGAATACGCGTTGGAGCTCAACAGGCTTGTCGAGTTGCAAATGGAAGGATCGGTGGGCTGATCGATGGCCGAACAAGAAGTGAATATTCCAGTAGCGGACCCCAATGATCCCTACGCGATACCGGCGGCGATGCCGTCCAGTGCCGACAACGAGCCCCGCTCGTTTGAGGTGGACGACTTCAAGATGCCGACACGCAAGCAGGAGGACTGGCGCTATACGCCACTTGATCGTATCAGCGAGTTCTTCGACGTCTTTACCCCGAGCGGTGAAACCAAGGTCACTGTCAGCAATATCGACGGCAGCCCGATTGACGACAGCAAGGTGACCAAATCGGTTATCGAGCGTGGCCAGGCGCCTTCCGGCTCTGTGATGAAGCCCAACGACCGCGTTTCGGCCGTCGAATGGAACAGCGGCAGCAAGACCGTCGTCGTCTCCATCTCCGGCGAGCTGGATCAGCCGGTTCTGGTTGACGTTGAAGGACACGGAACCGATCTTGATTCCCTGCATCTGGTGCTCGAGGTGGCCGACCGTACGCATGGCGACATCGTCGTGCGGCATCAGGGTCTGGCCCGTCTTGCCGAAGGTGTCGAAATCATCACCGGGCGTGATTCTCACGTCTCCACGACCTTCGTCCAGGAATGGGACAAGGGCTCCAAGCACGTGGGCAACCAGCGCATCCATGTCGGCGACAACGCCTCGCTGCGTCACGCGATGGTCACCCTCGGCGGTGACATCGTGCGTATCCGTATGGATCAGGAGTTCGGCGGACCGCAAGGCGACCTCAACATGCTCGGCATCTACTTCGCCGAAGCCGGTCAGCATCTGGAACATCGCACGATGGTGGTGCACAACTATTCGGAGTGCAAGTCCCGTGTGGTCTACAAGGGCGCGCTCGACGGCAAGGACGCACATTCGACATGGGTGGGCAATGCGCTCATCCAGCCGCAGGCGCCGAACACCGACTCTTACGAGCTCAACCGCAACCTTGTGCTGACCCCCGGCCCGGTGGCTGATTCCGAGCCCAACCTTGAGATCGAGAACGGCAACATCATCGGTGCCGGCCACGCCAGCTCCGTCGGCCATTTCGATGACGAGGAACTGTTCTACCTGCAGTCGCGCGGCATCACGGAGTCCGAGGCCCGCAAGCTTGTGGTCCGTGGATTCTTCGCCGACCTGATCGAACAAATCGGCGTGCCCAGCATCGCCGAACACCTTATGAATGTCATAGACCGCAGACTCGCGCGCGGCGAAAGCGCCGATATGCAAGCGGTATTGGAGGATAAGTAAATGTCTACATTGGAAATCAAGGATCTCTACGCATCGGTGGAGACCAAGGAAGGCCGCAAGCAGATTCTCAAAGGTGCGACCCTGACCGTCAACTCCGGCGAGACGCACGCCATCATGGGTCCCAACGGTTCCGGCAAGTCGACGCTGGCCTACACGTTGGCCGGCCACCCCAAGTACTTCGTTGACTCCGGCGAGGCGCTGCTCGACGGCAAGGACATCCTGAAGATGACTGCCGACGAGCGTGCCAAGGCCGGTCTGTTCCTCGCGATGCAGTACCCGGTCGAAGTGCCGGGCGTCTCCATGACCAACTTCCTGCGCACCGCCAAGACCGAGGTCGACGGCAAGGCTCCGGCCATCCGCACTTGGGCCAAGGAACTGCAGGATGCGATGAAGAACCTTCGCATGGACAAGAAATTCGCTTCACGTTCCGTCAACGAGGGCTTCTCCGGCGGCGAGAAGAAGCGTGCTGAGGTACTGCAGCTCGAACTGCTGAAGCCGAAGTTCGCCATTATGGACGAAACCGATTCCGGCCTTGACGTCGACGCGCTGCGCATCGTCTCCGAAGGTGTGAACCGCGCCAAGGAGAACACCGGCCTCGGCATCATGCTCATCACCCATTACACGCGAATCCTCAAGTACATCAAGCCGGATATCGTGCATGTGTTTGCCGGCGGACGCTTTGTCAAGACCGGTGGACCGGAATTGGCTGATGAACTCGAAGAGACTGGATATGATCAGTATCTGCCGGAGGGAACGACTGAATCGGCTATGGCCTGATTCTTCTCTGATTGCTCAGTTACGTTTCGCGATTAACCTACTTTTAGGGGTTGGTCGCGGATTGGGGAAAATATACAATGCTTCGGAACCCTCCAGGCCGGTAGGCCAAGCTTTACTCCTCAGCATCGCATTTTTTCCCCAATCCGCTTATGTAACGTTTGTTGGTCAGGTTTTTTAGGGCTTTGGAAGATTTCGATACATCGAGTATCGAAATCTTGCAGGCTTTCGCCTGGGAGTTGCAGCTTGGTTCAGTTGTTTTAATAGTTGCGAAACGCTCTTTAAAGTTATCTTTTTCTGAGTATCTTTGAGTTGGATAACGTTATTAGTGGTGGGGAGGGATATGCGATGTCCGACCGTAAAGACTTGGCCTAGCAAAATCGAGAGATTTTGCTTTCGCGCTCGAGACATCGCGCTCACTTAGTCTGAGTGAAGTCCACTGGACTTCACTCTTAACGACTAAGCCAGTAAGGGTGCCGAAGCATTGTATATCCCGCTCCAACACGGGATTATAGAGTTGATGAAGACTAAGAAGGCAGTATGGTCGACTTTTTGAAGTTGAGGGAACAGTTTCCTATTTTGGATCAGGAGGTACATGGGCATCAGCTCGTGTACTTTGATTCGGCGGCTACGGCGCAGAAGCCGCAGTGCGTGATTGACGCCGAGTCGGAGTTTTATAAGACGATCAACGCCGGGGTCCATCGTGGGGCCCATGAGCTGGCTGCTCGCAGCACCGTTGCCTTTGAGGAGGCACGTGCCAAGGTCGCCAAGCTGGTCGGCGCCAACTACGAAGAAGGCGAGGAAGAGGTCGTCGTCACCGCCGGTGCCACGGCAGGGCTGAATCTGCTGGCCACGGCCATCGGCAATGCCTCGCTCGGACGCGGGGGAGAAGCGGCCAAACGTTTCGTCGTCGGTCCGGGTGACGAGATCGTCGTCTCCAAGGCCGAACATCATTCCGTGCTGCTTCCGTTCCAGGAACTGGCCCTGCGCACCGGTGCCACCTTGAAGTGGTTCGATCTGACCGAGGACGGACGTGTTCGCTCGGACACCGCCGACGAGGTCATCACCGATCGCACGAAGATTGTGGCGATCACCCATATCAGCAACGTCACCGGTGCCATCACCGACATTGACCCGATCATCAGGCGGGCGCACGAAGTCGGTGCCATCTTCATCCTCGATGCCTGCCAGTCCGTGCCCCATCTCAAGATCGATTTCCATAAGATGAACGTCGATTTTGCCGCCTGGAGCGCCCACAAGATGTACGGTCCCACCGGTGCCGGATTCCTTTACGGCAAACGTGAGCTGTTGGAAGCCTTGCCGCCGGCCAGCTTTGGCGGTTCGATGGTCGAGCTCGCCTGGCTGGACAAGCCGGCGCAGTATATGGCTCCACCGGAACGCTTCGAAGCCGGAACCCAGCCGGTGGCGCAGGTCGTGGCTGCGGGTGTTGCCGCCGACTGGATGCGCGACATCGGCATGGAAAACGTCGAAGCCCATGAAAAGGCCATCACCGCGGAACTCTTGAAGTTGAACGATGTCCCCGGTTTCCGCGTGCTCGGTCCGGTGGAGACCAAGGACCGCATCGGTACGGTCTCCTTCGATGTCGAAGGCGTGCACCCGCATGACGTCGGTCAGTTCTTCGATGCACAGGGTATCGCCGTGCGTGTCGGTCATCATTGCGCCCAGCCCGTTCACCGCCACTTCGGCCTGTTCGCTTCGTCCCGTGCTTCGACCGGCGTGTACAATACCGTCGAGGAGGCCAAGCAAGTAGTCGAAACGGCCGGTAAGGTCCGCGCGTTTTTTGAGGTGTGAATATGAGTGATTTTGGCATGAGCGGCGACGATCTCGAGCAGATGTATCAGGAGGTCATTCTCGACGCCTCGAAACATCCGCATGGCAAGGAGCATTTCGCCTCCGACGTCACGATCGAGCCGAATGAAAGCAGCGATACCGGGGAGACGACGGTACGTGCCAGCCACGAATACTGCACGCCGGGGGAGTCACACCAGTTCAACCCGACCTGCGGCGATCAGGTGACGGTCCATGTCGAGGTCTCGCAGGACGAACCGCACAAGATCGAGCGTTTGGTATGGGACGGCAGCGGTTGCTCCATCTCCACGGCCAGCCTGTCGATGATGGTCGATCTGGTCGACGGAAAGACCGTCGAAGAAGCCATGGAGCTTGAAGGCGTGTTCCAGAAGCTGATGAAATCCCGTGGTGCCGGCTTGGACAGCGATGCCGACGAAGAGGCGTTGGGCGATGCCGTGGTGTTCCAAGGCGTTTCGAAATACCCGATGCGCATCAAATGCGCGCTGCTGGGATGGGCCGGTCTCAAGGATTCGCTCGCCAAGGCGTTGGCGGCGGACAAATAAGCCAAACGTCCGACCGGCAATAATCCGGCAGGCTCAAGAATCGTTGCCGCATTCCGATACCAGCGCAGGCAGGCCGTTTACGAACTCTGGTATCGGCATTTTGTGGATAGGCTGATTATGCTATTCGCTTGTGTAATCGAACTGAAGACATGACATAATGGTGTATGGTTTCACCGCAACAGGAGGCAACATGGAAAGCCAAGACAATCTCGTTCCGACACCGCAATCCTCGATTCTCGATTCAGCGGTCAAGGCGCTCGGCAGTGAGGAAAAGGGCCAGGCCGCCGTTGCCAATCCCCACGCGGTGGGTTCGCTCGACAAGTTCGACCGACAGGATGAAACGGATCCTGCAACGGCAGAGGCTTCTGCACAATCCGCAGGTGACACCGTCAAAGACGATGAGACCGGTATTCCGCTGACTTCGTTCAATGACATCGGCAAGGCCACGGCCGCCGACGTGCGGGAAGCGCTGCATCAGGTCATCGACCCCGAGCTCGGCATCGACGTCATCGACCTCGGCCTGGTCTACGGCATCGAGATCGACGAAAAGGGACGGGCCATCATTACGATGACGCTGACGACTCCCGCTTGCCCGCTGACCGACCTGCTTGAGGATGAATGCGCCTCGACCTTGGCCGGTCTGGTTGAGGAATTCCGCATCGACTGGACATGGCAACCGCGCTGGACGCTCGATATGATCCGACCGGAAGGCCGCGAACAGCTGGAGGCCATCGGCTTCAACTTCGACAACATGCCGAAATACTGAGAATATATGTCTTGAGTGCACTCTTTATCATGGGTTTGCGGCTTTGAACATCATTAAGGCTACAAACCCCGGATAAGGAGTGGCTTTATCATGGGTTTGCGGCTTTGAACCTCATTGAGGCTACAAACCCCGGATAAGGAGTGGCTTTATCATGGGTTTGCGGCATCGGGCATGGCGGATGCCACAAACCCATGGATTATGGTTGTGATCAATGGTGACCAATCGGCGGGATGCTACGACAGCGCCATAGTACCCCACACTCAATAGTGACATTCAGTCCTTGATGACCGTATGTTTCGGCACGATGGTGATGCCGTCTTTGACGGTGAAGCCTCGGGCGAGGTCGTGCTCATGGTCGATGCCCACGGTCGCATTCTCTTCCAAAATGACGTTTTTGTCGAGAATGGCCTTGCAGACACGTGCGCGGCGGCCGACGATGACACCATCGAAGAGAATGGAATCAACGACCTGGGACCATGAATTGATACGGACATTCGGCGAAAGCACCGAATGCTGCACGTCTCCGCCCGAAACGATGACGCTGGGGGAGATGATGGACTCGGTGGCCCGCCCGATGCGGTTGGTCTCCGAACGGACGAACTTGGCCGGCGGAAGATTGCCGGAAAGCGTGTAGATTGGCCAATCCTGGTTGTAGAGGTTGAACGGGGGATTGTATTCGATCAGGTCCATGTGGGCCTCATAGAACTGTTTGATGGTGCCCACGTCGCGCCAGTAGGCGCGGTCGTAGCCGGTGGCTCCGGGAATCTCGTTTTCGCTGAAGTCGTAGACGCCGGCTTCGTGCCGTTCGGAGAAGTAGGGGGCGATGTCGCCTCCCATGTCGTGCTTGGTGTTTTCGGCTTTTTCATCGCGTGCTAGCGCATCGAAAAGCGCGTCGGTATTGGCGATGTAATTGCCCATGGAGGCCAGTATCTGGTCGGGATGCCCCGGCAGTCCCTCGGTGGTTTCGGGCTTTTCCTTGAACCCGCGGATCATATGGGGATGCTCCGGGTCGACGTCGATGACCCCGAATTGATTGGAAGCCTCGATGGGCTGACGGATGCCGGCGACGGTGAATGCGGCACCGGACTCGATATGCTGTTTCAACATCTGGTTGAAATCCATGCGATAGACATGGTCGGCGCCGACGATGACCACATAGTCGGGCTGTTCGTCCTCGATGATGTTGATGGTCTGGTACACCGCGTCCGCAGACCCCAGATACCAATGCTTGCCGAGCCGTTGCTGCGCTGGGACGGGGGAGACGTACGCGTCGAGCAGGGGGGAGAAACGCCAGACCTTGGAGATATGGCGGTCAAGCGAATGGGATTTGTATTGCGTTAATACAACGATCTGCGAATAGCCCGAATTGACCAGATTGCTGAGCGGGAAATCGATGAGACGATAGACGCCGCCGAACGGCACCGCAGGTTTGGCGCGGTCTCTTGTCAGCGGCATCAGACGCGTGCCTTCGCCGCCCGCCAATACAATAGCCAGTATTTTGGGATTCTTCGCCATTCCTGACCTCCTGATTACTGCTTTCTACCAGTCATTTTCATTCTCCGGCCCAAGTGCCGATGCAATAGGAACCGTACTTGCACCACCTGCGGAGCCGTGAGGCGTTCTTCGTTGCACACGACCACTTCTATCAATCACTGTATCGGATTGAGCCGACGCGAAACGCCTAGGAGATCTGCAAACGTCTAATTTTTCTTTGCTCGTGTCGCGTAGAAGGCGACGGCGCTGGAAGCGGCCACGTTGAGGCTGTCGACGCCGTTGCTCATCGGAATCTTGACGGTGAGGTCGGTGTTGGCGATGGTGCGGTGCGAAAGCCCGTCGCCTTCCGTGCCGAAAACGAGGGCAAGCTTGTCGATATGATCGGGATTCTGCGGATCATTGTCAAGGCGTCGGGTCAGCTCATCCAGGCTGATGGAATCGTCGGTCAACGCCATTGCCACGGTGGTGAATCCCAGCTCGTTCAGTTCCTTGAGTCCGCGAACTGGCCAGTATTTTCGGTCTTCCTCTTTGGTGTGGAGGTTTCGGGAGTCGCTGTTTCTCACATGGTTGCCGTCATTCGCCTCGGAGTCTGTTTTGTCGGCGGTGTTCCCCGATATTGCATCGTCGTGATCAGAGTTGTCGGCGCCCAGCGTTTCGGCATCGATACGCGTCCACGGGACCTGGAATACCGTACCCATGGAGACTCGGGCCGCCCGACGGTAGAGCGGGTCTCCGCAGGAAGGCGTGGCCAGGACGGCATCGACGTCAAGCGCGGCGGCCGAACGCATCAGCGCGCCGACATTGGTGTGGTCGACGATATTCTCCATCACCGCAATCCGACGCGCGTTCTTGCACAGTTCCGCGACACTCGGCAGTTTCCAGCGACGCATCGCTGCCAGCGCTCCACGATGGAGACGATAGCCGGTCAGCTTTTTCAGTTGTTCAGGAGAGGCGACATACACGGGAACGTCCTTGCCCCAGCGTTGGTCGATGCGCGCGAACATGTCGGCCATGCCGGCAAGCCAGGGTTCCTCGACCAGCAGCGAGACCGGTTCGCGTCCGGCGGCCAGAGCCCGGTCGATGACCTTGGGCGATTCAGCGATGAAAATGCCCTTTTCCGGCTCAAGACGGTTGCGCAGCTGCGCTTCGGTCAAGCTTACGTACGCGGCTACCCGTTCGTCGTCGACCGACTCGATATTGATGATCCGCATGGCGTGCTGTCCTTCGATGCTGGCTGGTATGTCTTTGATTCGACTATATCAGCACAGATACGCAACCAACGATGGGAGGATTGCTGCTTTCGGCCGCCGCCATTGGTCGACGGCCTTTGCAGCGGCATCTGCGGCGATGAAACGACATCCTGCCTGACAAGAAAACGTGGGGCTGCATGGAGATAATTTCGTTGCCCTCCGTATTATTGGTAGACATCAGTAGATATTTCGTCGTTCTAGCAAGGAATCGCCCATGGGGAACAAGAGCCGTGATTGGCGTTTTGAAGTGCTTCGCATGGTCGCCATGCTGTTGATTGTGGCCGCGCATTTCTTTTCCAACGACAATTGGCGTGTGCGAACGGATGCAAACGGTGTCGCTTCATGGGGCGGGGCATTCCACACTTCCCTGTATCTGTTCGGGCAGGTTGGCGTGGCTTTGTTCGTCCTGATTTCCGCCTATTTCCTTTCCACCAGCGATTCCAACCCCGTCGCGCGGGCCGTGCGTCTATGGGCTCAGGTCTTCATCTACAGTTTCGGTATCGCCCTGATTTCAGTGCTGTGCGATTTTACGATATTGCATAAGGGGTCGATGCACGATATCAACCGGCTGATTGGTGCCGCTTTTCCTATCACCACCGAAATGTATTGGTTTATGAGCGCATTTCTGTTCATGATTCTGTTGGGGCCGTTCATGAACGTCCTCATTCGCTCGCTGAACCGAAAAGGGCTTGCGCTCCTGCTGGCTCTTGTCGTGTTGATGGTGTTCGTCGCCCCGGTAGGCCAGCATTTGCACTACTTTACGAACGTCGCCTATCTTTGTACGGTGTATCTCATCGGCGGGTTCATTCGCCGCTATCGTCAGTCGCTGCCGCGTATACGTTGGTGGCATGCCATGCTGGTTATTGTCGCCTGTTTTGCCGTGGCGGTTGCAGGCACGCATCTGATCATCAACAGTCCGATATTGCGTGACAAACTGGCCTTGCCCGGCAATCTGCTGACCGCGGGCGAGGGGTCCACCCCGATCTTGGCCGTCCTTGCAGCTGTTGCATTGTTCGTCTGTGTGGTGCAGAGCAAAAAACCGACACGGATGACGGCGTTCACGCGCACGGTGCTGGTGTTGTCCCCGGCAACCTTGGGCATCTATCTGATTCACGAGAATTTCATTGTCAAGGCTCTGCTGTGGGGATTCGTCTTTTCCAGACCCGAACCGGCGGGTGTCATCGGGAAAGCGCTGTTCGCCGCAGGTGCGATTCTACTGTTGTATCTCGTGTCGATGCTCATGAGCCTGTTGGTTCACTCGGTCATCATCAGGCCGGTTACGCGGTTGGTCGATCGCGGCATCATTGCAAAGTTCGATTTCAAACCTGTCAGCGAATCGTTGTGTGGAAGCGGCCGGAAGTAGTCGATAAGAGCGCGGCGATGAATGATTTATTGCCCGAATGAGCGAATTCTCTTGGTGTGTCGTGAGTGTCGTAGAAAGCGGCCTGAAATTCTGTGCCTTTTGTGTCTCTTGGCTGCCGCAATGCTGCCGAAGCCAGTGTTGACAGTTGCCTAGATACGACGAAACCCCTTGATTTCCAAGGGGTTTCAGACTTCTAATATTCGTGCCCAGGACGGGAGTTGAACCCGTACTCCTGTAAAATTATAGGAACTAGCACCTCAAGCTAGCGCGTCTACCATTCCGCCACCTGGGCAGGTGTCGTTTAAGCAACAGACAGTACTATACACCAATCCGTCGCTGTTTGGCAGCCCGGTGTGTCGAATCTTGTGTCCGACAAAAGCAATGTGGGTTTCGTCTGTGCAGTGCCAAGCGGTATGAATGAATCGATGGAATACGTTTTCGTCTCCTCGAGGCGAATATCTGGAACACGATACGATAGAATAGGAAGTTGTTCTTCAGACACACCAAAAATTGGGGACGATATGGCGAAAGTGCGGCAGTCACGCAGAAGCGGAAAGAAACGTGGCCGGCGTGTCGCCTTGGTCGTGCTTCTGGTGGCTGCGTTGGTCGTCGTTGTGGGCGTGGCGCTCTTCGATCCTGTGTATTCCTATTACCGCAAAGGCATGGGACGGTGTGTGCAATGGGGAAATTCGTACGAATTGGCTACCGCTCATCTGGATACGGAAATTGTACAGGATGCCGCACTGGTCAAACAGGCGGAAAAGAACAGTGAATCACACTCGACAGTGCTGTCAGGCCAAGATGTTGAACACGCCAAAAAGGTCCTTGAAACCGTTCAAAGCCAACGCGGCCACATTGTATCCCAGGAATCCGCCAACCCGGTCATGGCGTGCACGACGAAGCAGCTGACGCCGAAACTGAACGCCGAAACCAAACATGAACGCGAATGGACGGCCGCATTGCAGCACCAGATCGCTGCTCTGCATCAGGGATTCAAGCCATTGCTCGTGCTGCGCGATGCCGATGCCGAGGCTTCGAATACCGCTCGGAGCGAACTCAAGGCCGTCGCTGCGGGAATAACGGGTTACGCCAAGTCCGAGAAAGACAGCATCAAGGCCGCTACGTTGAAGGAATTGGGCAAAGCGGTCGATCAGGCCAATGCCGACGTGGCGGAAGCCGCTCCGTATTCGGTTTGCAAACGAGATGAGAACCGACTCTACGCTGTTGCCGATCAAGCGGTCGCGCAGCACAACAAGGCGCGGGACGTCGATTGCGGAACCCAGCGCTGCGTCGCTTTGACCTTTGACGACGGGCCTGACCCCAAGCTGACGCGGGAACTCCTGCTGTATCTCAAATCCGGGAACGCGAAGGCGACGTTCTTCGAGATGGGTCAGAAGGTGCAGGCCGATGGCGGGGCGCTTACGCGCTTGGTGACGCGCGATGATTTCGATGTGGAAAGCCATACGTGGAGCCATGAGGATCTGCCGTCCATTATGCAGAGTCATCACGAGCAGCAGCAGATTGACGATACGGCCGACGTCATCGGCTCCGCCACAGGGCTTCCCGTCAGTCTTGTCCGGCCCCCGCATGGCGCCGTAGACGAGGCGAGCCGTACATACATCGGCCAGAAGACAGGTGCCGCCGTGGCCGTTTACGGTGTGGACTCTTACGACTGGTCGAATGGGGCCACATCGGCGAGCTTGACGCGCAAAATCATGTCGCAGATCGAGCCGGGCGCCATCGTGCTGATGCACGATATCCACCCGCATACCGTCGAGGCCGTGCCCGGCGTCATCGAAAAGCTTAAAAAGAAAGGCTATCGTTTCGTCACGATTCCGGAGCTCACCGGCGAATATCCGCGAGCCGGTGCCGTCTACTATTCCCGCGACGATATTCTGCATATGTGAATCGGGATTTGTGGTTCAGGACAGGAACGTGTATGTATTCAATATCGATTGATATTATGAGATAATTATCCGAACCGACCGTAAAACCGATTCGTCCGAGGCTCCGGTAGCCTTGAATCATGACAAGTCCACTTTTTGTATTCGACGCCGAGAACGACGACGTGCCGGTCAATCGCGACGAGCTGCGCGCAGGCTGGACGATAACCCTGCCGCCTGCCATCAAACGGCACGCGATGGGTGCCATGCGCTTGCAAAACGGAGATAGGCTCCAGCTTTCTGACGGATGGGGCCTATGCATCGACGCCGAAGTGGCTGATACGCAAAACGGGCTGGTCAAGGTCTCGGAATTCACGACGGTTGAGCAGCCGGTCACCAGGCTGGCTCTAGTGCAGGCGCTCGCGAAAACCGGACATGACGTTGAGGCCATCGATATGGCTACGCAGATCGGCGTGGACGAGGTTATACCTTGGCAGGCCAATCGTTCGATTTCCAAGTGGAAGGCCGGGCGTACCGACCGAAAATGGGACCAGACGCTGGTGGCCGCCACGGAACAATCGCGTCGCGCGTGGAAACCCGCGCTGGATGAGTGTGTGAACACCAAAGGCGTTGTGGCGATCTGCCGGCGGGCCTGCGTCCATCATGAGCTTGTGATTGTACTGCACCAAGACGCGACGGCGACTTGGGACGGCATCGAGCGCAAGGTCGCCGCACTCGAACAGCGTTGTCTGGATGACGGCAAACCGCGCACGATTTACGTCGTGGTCGGTCCCGAAGGCGGCATCAGCGATGACGAGGTCGGGCAATTCACCGACGCCGGTGCCGAAGTCTGTGTGCTCGGCAGCAACATCATGCGCGCCTCGACCGCCGGACCGGTGGCTTTGTCGCTGTTGGCACGAACGCTCGGACGGTTCGCCTGAATGATCGTTGCGGGGAAAATAATGCCTTCGTCGCGTTTGACGTACGTTGTGCGAACATTTTACGATCGGCGCGTGTAATCGCCAGCGTAATTATCCGTGCGGGCTAATAGCATGGGGGAGTAGGGCGCAACAGCGTCCGAGAAGCTTTTATCCAAGGAGCATATATGGCCGACGATTGCCTGTTCTGCAAGATCATCGCGGGTGAGATCCCGAGCACCAAGGTGTATGAGGACGACACCACCTACGCGTTCAACGACCTCAACCCCAAGGCGAAGGTCCATGTGCTGGTCGTGCCGAAGAAGCACTATGCCAACGTGGCCGAACTGGCCAAGGCCGATCCCGCCGAACTCGCGCATATCGTCGAGGTCGCGCAGTCCATTGCGGATAAGGAATTCCATGGTGCGTTCCGTCTCATTTTCAACTCGGGCAAGGATGCCGGGCAGTCCGTCTTCCATGTGCATGCCCATGTGCTGACCGGCGAAACGATGGAGGAGTAGGCAGGGGTGGCCAGCGCGAAACGTGTCATCACCATTCCTACCGAACTCGATCCGGTTGCCGTACTGGGCTCGGGCGACAAGGTGCTTGCCGAAGTGCAGCACGCATTCCCCGAAGTCAACGTGTTCGTACGGGGCAATCGCATCGAGATCGCCGCTTACAACAAGCGTGATGACGTCGAGGCCGACAAGGTCTTCGACGTGCTGAACAACATCATCGACGCGGCGTACAAGGCGCCGGCCGATGCGATGAACGTGCGGCGGATGCTCGAGGCCCGGCAGGTCGGCAAGAAGGCCGGCCTGATGGGTGACGGCGGTCGCGGACGCGGTTATGCGCAGCATTCGTATACGCGCGGATTCGCCGGTGCTGGGGTGGGCCAGCGTACGAAATCCCGTTTCGGTACCGATGACGAAGACTATGATTCGCAAGCCAAACGTTCCTCCGCCAATCGCCATGTCCCAGGTGTCATCGCGTTCGCCAACGGCGAGCCTGTCCGTGCGAAAACCGCCGGTCAGGTCTTCTATGTTCGAGCAATCGATGCCAATACCATCACCTTCGCCATCGGACCGGCAGGAACCGGCAAGACCTATCTCGCCGTCGCCAAGGCGGTGCGTGCTTTCGAAGATGGTCGCGTTAGCCGCATCATCCTTACGCGTCCGGCGGTCGAGGCCGGCGAAAGCCTCGGCTACCTGCCTGGTACGCTGAACGACAAGGTCGACCCGTATCTGCGTCCGCTCTATGACGCGCTTTCCGATATGCTCGGCGCCGGCCAGATGCACCGCTACATGACCGACGGAACCATCGAGGTCGCGCCGCTCGCTTACATGCGCGGCCGCACCTTGAACGATGCGTTCGTCATCCTTGACGAAGCGCAGAACACCACCGAACAGCAGATGAAGATGTTTTTGACCCGTCTCGGCTTCAACACCAAGATGGTCATCACCGGTGACGTCACCCAGATCGATCTGGCCGTGCCGCATTCGGGGCTCAAATCCATCGAATCGATCCTTGGGCATATCGATGGCATCAGCTTCGCCCATCTCGGTGCGCAGGACGTGGTGCGTCATGAGCTGGTCGGCAAGATCGTTGAGGCCTATGACGCCCATGCCGCTGAACAATCCGGGCATAAACCGAACGGAAAGGAACGCCGTTGAGCGTCGAAGTCACCAATGAGACGGTCTGGCAGATCGATCCGAAACTCTTCTCCGACCTGGGTTTGTGGGTGATGGAACGCATGCAGGTGAGCACGCAGTCCGACCTGACCATACTCTTCGTCGACCCCGATCCGATCGCCCAGCTGCACATGCGCTGGATGCAGCTCGAGGGGCCGACCGACGTCATGAGCTTCCCCATGGATGAGCTGCGTCCGGGCGAGGATGGCAAGATCATGGAAGGCGTGTTGGGCGATATCGTCATCTGCCCGTGGGTCGCCGCGCAGCAGGCTGCGGCTGCCGGACATTCCACGATGGACGAGATGATGCTTCTGGCCATTCACGGTACTCTGCACCTGCTCGGCTACGATCACGTCGACCCTGTACAGGAGAGACAGATGTTCGGTCTGCAACGTCAGTTGTTGCTTACCTTCTTCGCCGTGCGCGACCAGCCGGTGCCGCAGGCCGAGTTGCCGGCGGGTTCCACGGATTTGCTGGCCCAATGGGACGCGAACCATGCCTCGGGAAACAATAAGGAATCGTGACGGCATCTCCGGAAGTGCTTTTATTTAATCAGTAATCGGCCTCTTGGTTTAACTATGTTTGACCGGTAATGCAAGACCGCTATCGTGCCGTGCGAATAAGCTCGAAGGTACCGATTCGACGATGGCTGAAACACGCATCGTAACGGATCGGCAAATTAAATTGGGAATAGGAAAGTACGTAAGAAAATGGATACCTTGACCATGGTCACCGTGGTGGTGCTCGTCATCGTGGCGGCGTTGCTGGTGTGGTTGTCGCTGATGATGGCATCGAGCGAATCCGCGGTTTCACGCGTCACCAAGGCCAGCCTCAACAACCGGATCATCGAGATTCAGACAGACGATGACGACCTCGGCAAGTTCGCACAGACCAAGCAGATTCGTAAGGTCCACAAGGTGCAGAAGCTGATCGTCGACCGCTATGCAACCTCAGGTTCCTGCGCGTTCTTCCGTATTTTCTGCAACGTCTTCGACGGGGTTTTGGTCGCCATCATCGTGATGCTGGTTTCGCAGCCGCTGTGGGTTGCGCTGGTCACCGGCGTGATTTTCGCGTTGATTGTGGCGGTGGTGTCGGTGCTGCTGCGTCCGCGTTCCGCAGGCGCGTCGAAGCCGCTCGACGTAATGATGCGATTCTCCGGCACTATTTCACTGGCGGTTGCCTTGACGCCTTTCGCCAAGGCCGGAGAAGGCAAAGACCAGCGCCGTCGCGACAAGGAAGACGAGCTTTCCGACGACGAAGAACTCGAGAAGATCCAGCGCGAGCAGGGGCGTGCGACCATCGATCGGCTGGTCGAAACCGATGATTTCGACCCCGAGGTTGCCGAGATGCTGCGCAATGTGCTCATGCTTTCCGACACCTTGACCCGCGAAATCATGGTGCCGCGTACCGACATGATCTGCGTCGAATCCGATTCCACGCTTGAGCATTTTCTGCAGCTGTGCTCGCGTTCCGGCTTCTCGCGTATCCCGATCATCGGCGAAGACGTTGATGATTTGGTCGGTATGGCCTACCTGAAGGACGCCGTGCGCGCCACGGCCTTCAACCCGGAGGCTCGAACGCGCGAAGTCAAATCGATTTGCCGGGAACCGATGCTGGTACCGGAATCCAAGCCGGTCGATGATCTGTTCCACGAGATGCAGCGCACCCGTCAGCATGTAGCTGTGGTCATCGATGAATACGGCGGCATAGCCGGATTGGTGACCATCGAGGACGCCATCGAACAGATCGTCGGCGAGCTGGAGGACGAGCACGACCGCATCCAGCACACCGAGCCTAAAAAGGTCGGGGAGCGCAAGTGGCAGATGCCTGCCCGCACGCCGATCGCCGACCTCGAGGAGCTCTTTGAGGTCGATATCGACGAGGACGATGTGGACACCGTCTATGGCTTGCTGACCAAGTTGCTCGGCCGCGTGCCAATCGTCGGGATGAGCGCGGTGACACGAGGCTTGCGCCTGACCGCCGTCGATTCTGCAGGCCGTCGCAAGAAGGTTTCGACCATCGTGGTGGAGCCGGCAACATTCAAATCTGAAGACGATGATAATAAAACCGATGAAAACATGAAACAGGACGTAAAGGAAAACGAACAACATGACTGATAAAGCGAACAACACACAGCCGGATGAAGGCCATAAGCCGTATCGTTCCGGTTTTGTGGCGGTGGTCGGACGTCCGAACGTCGGCAAGTCCACGCTGATCAATTCATTGATCGGCACGCAGGTCGCCATCGCCTCCTCGCGTCCGGAGACCACACGCAAGGCCATTCGTGGGATCCTGACCACCGACAACGCCCAGCTGGTGTTGGTTGACACTCCCGGCATCCACCGTCCGCGCACCTTGCTGGGGCAGCGTCTGAACGACGTGGTGGATGAGTCGTTGAGCGACGTGGACGAGATCGCATTCCTGCTGCCCGCCGATCAGGAGATCGGTCCGGGGGACAAGCGCATCCTGAGCCGGCTGCGTAGTGAGTTCGCCCGCAAGGTCAAGGACGATAGCGAAAGCGGCAAGCAGCATACCGGTGTTGGCAAAGGTGGCAACGGTGCTCAAAGCAGCAAACACGACGATGACCACGAGCATGGCAAGTTCGTCTGGAAGGTGCCGCTGATCGCCATTGTTACCAAGATTGACGAGCTCAACCGCCAGGAGCTGATGGCCAAGCTCATCGAGATTAGCCAGTTTGCTGACTTCACCGACGTCGTGCCGGTCAGTGCTCTGGGCCACGATAATGTCTCAGAAGTCAAGCGCGTGCTGATCGACAACATGCCCGAAGGCCCGCAGATGTATCCCGATGACCAGATCACCGAGGAGAAGCCTGAGGACACCATCGCCGAACTGGTGCGCGGCGCTTTTCTCGAGGAGCTGGATGACGAGCTGCCGCACTCGCTGGCCGTGGTCGTCGACTCCATCGACCGCCCGGGTGAGTCCGACAATCCGGAAACCGAAGATGGCAAGGCGCACGTCATGGTCTCCATCTATGTCGAGCGCAACTCGCAGAAGCCCATCATCATCGGTCACCGCGCCGAGCACCTGGTGCAGGTCAAGAAGCGTCTGCGTACCGCCGTCAACCGCATCGTCGGCCAAAAGTCCAAGCTCGACCTGCACGTAAAAGTCGCCAAAGGCTGGCAGTCCGATCCGAAGCAGCTCGAGCGTTTGGGGTTCTGAATCAACTTGCAATTCGAGAAACGTGCGTGGCTCTCCATCCGAGAGCTGCGCACGTTTTTATCGGAGTGCGGGCGTTTCCGATGTATCGCCGAGGACTGCTCGCTGGTTGCCAGAAGTTTTTTTTATGGTAGTGTTTGTGCTATTCGGTTGCTTGAGACAGAGTTGTTGAAATGTCATGACTAGTGAAAGGCACACGAAATGACACAAGACGATGACGCAGATGATGGTGCAGGCAACGGCGACGATGTCGGAAACGAACCCGCCTACGATCCCAAGGACAGAAGCACTTGGGACTATATTCCGTTCAGATACCAGCTGGAAGGGCTTGCCATAGCCAACACGATCGAGGCGGTGGTGGCCACTGCGGTGACGTGGGTGCTCTCCTTGCTGCTGCACCTTGACGTGCCGGCATCGCAGATGCTGGAAGTCACCATTATCGGCGGTCTCATCGCCTGCATTCCCCAAGCGGCGTTGCAGACGGCCGTGTCGAAACGCGAACGTACCTGGGGATCGCACGATTGGGGTCTGGTGGTTTTGAGGATCCTTATATACGGCATGGTGGTTTTCGTTACCGCCTATCTGGTCAATCCCCATGGCAACTGGTATTCCATCGCCATTGTCACCACGCTGATCGACGCTTTCGCAGACGCGTGGTCGAACACGGCGAAACCGGAACCTGGCATGAGCGAGAAAGACAGTGAACTCTACCGCGAAGCCGAACTGAAGAAATATACCGATGAGAATTTCGGTCCTGAGGCAAGACAGCGCGAAATGATGGATCGCTACAACAAGAAGTATGGCATCAACAAGATCAACTGGCATCGCAAGAATTGATGTCTGATCATTTTTGTGCTGGTAAACGGACTGTGAGAACGTATTAGACGCCGTTTCCCAGCATTAAAGTGCTGCAATTTGCCTATATGTTTTTTGCTGCTGGTAAACGGACTTTTGTCAGTATCTAGGTGCCGTTTTCCAGCATTAAGTTCGTTGTGTATCTATGATTTACAATTTGCTGCTGGTAAACGGACTTTTGTGGGTGTTTAAACGCTGTTTCCCAGCATTGAGGTGCAGGCTTTTGCCTATATGTTTTTTGCTGCTGGTAAACGGACTCTATGGAAGAACAAGATGCAGTTTGCAAGCATCAAAGTTTATTGTTGCCGGTTTTATCGATAATGTATTGCTTGCACGTCTACTTGTGCCGTTCGTAACTGACGGTATCAACGTATTTGTGAAGATTTGCGCGACACAGTTATCCACAACACGCCGGTACCCGGATCATTCGACCACATAGGCCGATTTTTCTTCGGTTAAAGTAAAAAATCTGATATATACGAGATATGAGAAGATTTCCAGCAATAGACCAGCTCATCGAAACGGCACAGAATGAAGGCCGCTGTGCCATCGCCAGGGGCGAGTCGCAATGTCGTGCTCTCCGAAAACGACAGAAAGCGGGGAATCTGGTAAGCCCGTACCGTTGCTTGTATGTTGGTCGGGAATATTGGCAGAGTCTCGATTATCGTACACGTATCATGCATGTCTTGAGAAGTCTGTCCATGCTCCATCCGACGTGGGTCTTTGCGGGACTCAGCGCTGCTGCGATTCTTGGCTTGGATTTTTCATGGTTGCTGCATCAGGAAGGAGCTGTCTGGATAGCTACAAAACATTCGATTGCAATCACTGGTGATCCTCATCTTCATAGGATTTACGTAAGAAATTTGCGCGTTTGCAATCGTGGCGGTCTTTCCGTCACGGACCCTTCTCGTACGTTGGTGGATTGTGCGTTGCGATATCCGTTTCGTGCTGTTTTACCGATGTTTGACTCGGCGGCGAGACGTGGTTTGGTCACCGAGGAATCGTTGCTTGCGGTTTGTGACAGCATGCGTATCGATGTCTCGCCGATTTTGAAATTGCTGAAGTATACGGACGGAGCCAGCGAGAACGGGGGAGAATCGTTGTGCCGGGCGATAATGATTGAAAATGGTTTTGCACTTCCGGAATTACAGTGTGTCTTTGTAGACCCTACAAATCCGCAAGAAAAATACCGTGCCGATTTTACATGGAAACTAGGCGGCGGGCGTGTTATTGTGCTTGAATTCGACGGAAACGAAAAATATGTCAATCCGGAAATGACCAAAGGGCGAAATATCGAACAAGTCGTAGATGACGAACGTAAACGAGAGAGTGTATTGCGACGGGCGGGAGTAAGTGAACTGATTCGGACAAATTATCGAGAAATATCTGACGAAACCAGATTTGTACTCAAACTCGCTGCTGCGGGGGTACCACGTATTGAAGCTGGCGACTGTAAAGAACGAGTGGTTCGGTAAGTGGAGTCGCGAGGTATTCGCAAACTGGCTTTTAACCGTATTGTCTTTGATTCCGTCAGCCCAGATTCTGATTCCGTTAATCGGCCATGCGTTGAAATGATAATACATATTGTTTCCGGTATGGCATATCGGGCTCATGCAGGAAAGAGCAAATGGGTATTGGTAATTGTAACAGGTACTGTTTTTTGCCTGTGCGGATTTACTGCTGATGATTCGGCTCCGAGTTGGGATTACACGACATTTTTACGAGTTCATATTGAACGGCCGTTTTAGTGACAAACACACACGCTATTATTCTTCTCTACGATTCGTTTTCTTCACCTTACCCTAGATGAACGTGCTTTTAGGCTATTTAATGTGCCGTTTATCAGCACTAAGTGAAGAATTGTATTTTAGTGCTGGGAAACGGCACCGGAAAACGTTTCAAGTGCTGTTTACCAGCACTAAGAAGTGGAATGGAGTGGTTGGTGCTGGTAAACGGATTCTAAAGTTGAGTAATGTGCAGTTTTCCAGCATCAAAGTGTGGATATGCTCTTTTGGTGCTGGAAAACGGACTATTGCTTACTTTTACAGTCGGTTTACCAGCACCAATATGTTGGCCGTGAGTATTCTTCCACTTTGGTGCTGGGAAACGGACTTTTATGGGTTGCTAGGTGCTGTTTACCAGCACTAAAGTGCGGATGGGCGGCACCTAGCAGATTAAATGACGAGGATTACAGCTTGCCGCCTTCAACTACGATGTCGTCTGGGTTGGAGGAGCTGCCGTAGACCGGCTTCAGGGTCTGCTCGTAGTCCTTGTGGAAGAACTGTTCGCGGCCGAGCTTCACGATTTCTTCGTTGATGTAGTCAAGCAGTTCCTTGTTGCCCTTCTGCACGGCGGGGGCGATGGGCTGTTCGTCGCCGAGCTTGGTGATGCCGACGGTGAAGCCCTTGTTGGCTTTGGCCCAGGCGAGCACTTCGGTGTTGTCGGTGCTCATCGCGTCACCGCGCCCGTCGAGCAGAGCGTTGTAGGCGTCCGCGTACTGGTCGTACTTCTGTAGCTTGATGTCGGGGTACTTGGCGAAGTACGGCTCGGCGGTGGTGCCCTTGGCGATGATCAGCGTCTTGCCCTTGAGCTCGTCGACGCTCTTGATCGGCTTGGAGTCGGGGGAGACCACGCCCAGCGCGACCTTCATGTATGGCTTGGCGAAGTCGACCTTCTCTTCGCGCTCGGGGGTGACGGTGAAGTTGGCAAGGGTGACGTCGACCTTGTTGCTGGCGAGCACGTCGACACGGGCCGCCGGGTCGACGGTGGTGTATTCCGGTTTTACGCCGAGATCTTTGGCCAGACGTTCGGCGAAGATGATGTCGTAACCTTGGTTCTTGCCATCTTTGTCGACGTAGCCGAACGGTGCCTTGTCGGAGAAAACGGCGACCTTGAGCTTACCGGATTTCTTGATTTCCGCAAGGGTGCGTGCGCTTTGCTGTTTGCCTGCGCCGGAGGTGCCGGAACCGGAATTATTGTCACTGCTCGGTGTCGCTCCGCTTGGGCCGCATGCGGCGAATCCTGCCAGCATAGCCACGGCCGCTGCCGCTGAGATCGCTACTTGTGCCGCACGTTTCAATACATTCGTTGTCATGGTTGTTTCTTTCTTTTCTTTTACTAAGTAATATCGGAAGTGAATATAAAAAGTGATGGTTCTATCTGAAAAGATGGAATATCGAAATTCCAATGTTGCACGGGTTTGTCCATTGCAGATTCAAATCGGTATATCTACGTAATGGATCGGCAAACCCAAGATGTCAGATCTGGTGAATGCGGATCAGCGAGACATGGAGGCCATGAGTTGACATCGGTTCGGCTCCGTAGCGCTGCACATTCGTGCCGTCACGCTCATATTCGGTAAGTTCCGGTTCATCATTTCGACCTCCCTTTGTTTGTTGTTCGGTTTGAGCTGATAAAAAATATCGGCTATTGTCTCTCACGAGCATACGTAAACGTGTTCAGGAACTGCTGGGCGCGTTCGGATTGTGGATGGGTGAAGAACTGTTCCGCGTCGTCGGATTCTTCGACAATGCTTCCGTCTGCAAGCAGGATGATATGGTCGGCTACCGCGCGGGCGAATGCCATTTCGTGGGTGACGATGAGCATGGTCTGGCCGCTGTCGGCAAGTTCGACGATAACGTCAAGCACCTCCCGCACCATTTCGGGGTCGAGCGCAGCGGTCACCTCGTCGAAGAGCATGATCTGAGGGTGTTCAATCAAGGCGCGGCAGATGGCGACGCGCTGGCGCTGTCCGCCGGAAAGCTCGTGCGGCCAAGCGTCTTGACGGTCGGCCAAGCCCACGCGTTTCAACAGCTGGATGGCTTCGGCCTTGACTTCCGCTTTCTTGCGTTTCTGCACCAGTACTGGCGCGAGCATGATGTTGCCGAGTACGGTTTTGTTGGGGAAGAGGTCGTAGCTTTGGAAGACCATGCCGACCTTGACAGGATTCGTGTCGATGTTTCTATCTTGGGAATTGGCCGCACCTGCCGCTTTGGATTTGCCGGTGTCCTTCTTCTTGCCGGAAGCGCGTAGCACCTCGTCGCCGATGGCGATGTCGCCGCTCTGAATGGGCTCGAGGCCGGCGATGGTGCGCAGCAACGTGGACTTGCCCGAGCCGGAAGGCCCGAGGATGACGAACACTTGGCCGGCCGGCACGTCGAAGGATATGTCGTTCAGCACCGGTTTGTCTGCATTGTCGTATTGTTTGGTGATATGCCGGATATGCAGGGTTTCGTGCGGGGCGTTCGCGTTCGCTCGTGATGTTGGAATCGTCGTAACCGTCGTATCAGTCATGGGCCCACCTCTTTTCAAGCTTTCTGGCCACAAGGGAGAGCGGCCAACATACGAAGAAATACATGAAGAAGATCACGCCGTAGATCCACAGCGTCGCATCCGGATATTGGAAGCGGTTCGCATCGATAATCTGCTGGCCCACCTTGATCACTTCAATCACACCCAACAGCGCGGCCAACGAGGTGGTCTTGACGATACGGGTAATGAGGTTGACGCTGGCGGGAAGCAGGCGGCACAGGGCCTGAGGGAGGATGACCCTGCTGAAGGTCTGCCACGAATTGAGACCAAGCACCTGAGCCGATTCATACTGCGTGCGAGGAATCGATTCCAATGCGCCACGCACCAGATCGCCGAGCTCGGCCCCGCCCCAAAGCACGAAGACCAGCACGCAGGCGCCGGTGGCGTCGAGATTCCAATTGAAGGCGCGTGCGAAACCGTAGAAGGCGATGAACAGCAGGGCCAGCTGCGGCATGATACGGATGAAATCAAGATAGACACGCATCACAAACCGCACGATCGGATTTCGCATGGTCATGAGCCAACCGACAATCAGCCCGACCGGCAACGAAAGCAGGACGGAGACCCCGGCAATCCAGATCGTGACCCACAATCCTTGCAGCAGACGCGGGAAGACGCCCGGCTGCAGCAGTATCTCAGCGCCGTGCATAGTCGAACCTCCTCTCGGCCACCGTGCCGATGATGGAGATCGGCAGGAGGATAATCAGGTAGGTGACGATCAGCAAAGTCAACGATTCGTAGGTGTTGTAGGTCTGACCCATCAAGTCCTTGGTGACGTACATGACGTCCGCCAGTGCAATGGCCGAGACCACCGAAGATTCCTTGACCAGGAAGATGATATTGGCCACCACTCCCGGAATGGCGGTGGAAAGCGCCTGCGGCACGGTGACATGCAGTAGCATTTGTGACGGGCTGAAGCCGAGCATCTGCGCTGATTCCCGTTGGACTTGCGGAACGGCTTCGAAACCGCCGCGCAATGCCTCGGCCATATATGACCCGCCCAGGAAGGCGAGTCCGACGATCGCGCAGGTTTCCGCCGACCACGAGACGCCGAGTTTCGGCAGTCCGAAATAAAGAAAATACAGCTGGACCAGCAATGGTGTATTACGGGATAGTTCGATATAAATGCGGACGATTTGTTTGCAAACCGGGATATTCGCCGTTTCGATGGCCGAGCAAAGGATGCCCAGAACGATGCTAAAGACGATTCCGAACAACGAGATGAAGACGGTCATATAACCGGCATCGACGAAGTAGTGGGCATTGCGGGCTATAAAGCTCCAGTCCATGGTTGCCCTCCCGCTTCGTGGTGAATGCTTACTCGTTTCGTGTGCCACATCCCAAGCCCGTGTTGAAGCCTTGATCCGGGATTCGTTTCACGGCACTTGTTGCCATAGTAGCCGCCATTTGGCCGAAATGCACACATTGTGCCATATGAATAACTGATGGAGCGTTATCGATACCGTTGCGATGAGCGTCGGCTAAGCCGCTTTTTGCCGACAGGCGGCTTAGCCGGATGACGATGCCCCGTTTGTCAGCGAGAAAGTGAAAGAATGCTCACAATCGGCATTTAGCGATGGCAAACGGACTATAGAAGTAGGTGATAGTTCGTTTCCTGCATCAAAGATGACGGGTCGGCAACACCGGGGTTTTAATGCTGGGAAACGGAATCTAGGTATCTATAAAAGTCCGTTTCCCAGCATTAACGTGGGGAAACGGACAAAAGTTTCACTGCATATGCAGTTTGGTGCTGGGAAACGGCATATAACGGAGACTAATATGCCGTTTCCCAGCACCAAAGGGCCACGGGCCACGAGTCACTGGAAACTGGAAACAAAAGCCAGAGGGCTACTTCTTCTTGGTGTACATCTGTGTGTTGAGCAGATTGGCATAGTGCTTGATGACTGCGGGGCGCTTGACCTTCATCGATGCAGTCATCAGGCCGTTCTCCTGCGTGAACTCCTCGGGCAGCAGGATGAACTTGCGTACGGATTCGGCGCGCGATACGCCTTCGTTGGCCTTGTCGACCCACTTCTGCACCTCGGCGCGGACCACGGCGTTCTTGCAAGCTTCTTCCATGGACATGTCACGGTCGAGACCGGCGGCGTCGAGCCAGGAACGCAACGAGATCTCGTCAAGTGTGATGAGCGCGGAGATGAACGGGCGCTTGTCGCCGAGCACCAGAGCCTGGGAGACGAACGGGCAGCGTTGGATGATCTCTTCGATCGGCCCGGGGGCGACGTTCTTGCCGCCTGCGGTGATGATGAGGTCCTTCTTGCGACCGGTGATATAAAGGAAACCGTCGTCGCTGATACGGCCAAGATCGCCGGTGGCATACCAGCCGTCGGGAGTGAAGGCGAGTTCGGTCGCCTCATCGTTCTTGTGGTAACGAGGGAAGACACAGGTGCCCTTGACCTGGATCTCGCCATCTTCACCCAAGCGAATCGAGAAACCGGGGTAGGGGATGCCGACGGATCCTTCGTGGAACGGGGTGCCCTTCGGGTTGAACGCACAGGGAGCGGTGGTTTCGGTCAGGCCGTAGCCTTCGTAGGCGGGCACATTGGCACCGCGGAAGAAGGCGAGCAGTTCCGGGTCGAGCGGGGCACCGCCCGCGACGAACCATTCGGCCTGTCCGCCAAGAACCTCGCGCAACGACTTGTAGACGATCGGATCGAAGGCGGCGCGGCGTGCACGTGTGGTGAAGCTGGCCTTGCCGTTTTCGCTCATTTCCTTCTCGTATTCCTGTGCCGCCACCACAGCCGCGGCGAATGCGACGCCCTTGGGGCCGTTCCCGGCCTTCTGCGAGGCGGCGTTGTAGACCTTCTCCAGTACTCGGGGCACGAGAATGGTGACGGCCGGCTTGGCGACCTGCAGGTCGCCGATCAGCGTCTTGATGCCGCCGGCGATGTAGATGTGCAGGTCGCTGGCGACCACGATGTAGTTGACCGCGCGTGCGAAGGTGTGTGCCTGCGGCAGGAAGAGCAGGACGGATTTGCCTTTTTGTTGCAGCAGCTTGGGCATGTAGTCACGCAGGTTCAGCGCCGTGGTGCAATAGTGCTCGTGCGTCATCTCGACGCCCTTGGGCGCTGCGGTGGAACCGGAGGTGTAGACGATGGAGCACAGGTCGGTCTTCTTGATGGAATCGATGCGTTGGTCGAGCGTTTCGTCGGTTACCGATTTTCCGTAATCGCGCAGCTCCTCGAGTGCGCCCGCCTCGAGCGTATAGATCTTTTCCAGCGTTGGGCAGTCTTCGACGGCTCCATCGGCCTTTTTGCGCATGTCGTTGGTCTCGACGATGAGCAGGCGTGAATCGGAATTGTTGACGATGTTGCGTATCTGCTCAGCAGAATCGGTGTCGTAGATGGTTGCCAGCACGCCGCCCACGGCCATTACGGCCGCATCGACAACGTCCCATTCGTAAGAAGTATGGGACATGAAGGAGACGCCGTCGCCCTTGTCAAGACCGTAATGCATCAGGCCTTTGGCCACTCCGCGTACGTCCTCGAGGAATTCGTTGGCGGTTTTGGTGACCCATTTGTTGCCGACCTTGAAGCTGTACAGCGGGTCATCGCCCATGCGTTGCGCGCGGTCGACATAGAGGTCATAAATGGACATGTCGTCGTCTATCGGAGGATTGCCGGCGGTGGTCACGGTCAGCAATCCGGTCTTCTCGTCGACGAAAAGCTTGGTGGGGTAGCCCGGCCCCCATTCGTGGGTATGGGGCAGCGTTGAGAAATCGACGGGTTTTACGGTTGCAAGGTGGCGCTCGTCATTGAAATCCGGTGTTTCCGGATCCTCGGTATTGACCGGGTGCTCGAAGCCGCTTCCCAGATGGAAAGCCTTCTGACTTAGCTTCAGCGTTCCCTTTTTCAGTGAATTGATGACTGACACGTGCGCTTTCCTCGACCTTCTATGAAAACTGTATTCCAAGTAATAACGCCAATTCTATAGGATTTGTCGCGTTTCGTCACCTTACGGTAGCGTAAGGCAAGCTGTTCGTCGCAGGCGAGACATGTCGGTGCTTTGCTTGCAAAACGGAAGGTTTGAAATACTGCGATTGTTGGGAAAACGAGCGTGCCGACTTACGTTTTTGCATCGCATGCCCAACGAATGTATAGAGTCGCTGTTGCGCTATCGGTTAAACCGATCTGTCGCTCACGCGCCCTTGGGTTTGGCGAGTCGGAACACTTCGCTGACGAATGCCGTTACGGTTTTCCAGTATCGTTTGGGGTCGGTCGAAGCCGACATCGCGTGAGCGGCTCCGGCAACGATGAGTTTTTGCTTGACGGGGCTCGCACAGGCCCGGAAATTGAGGTCGAGACTTGTCGGATTGACGAAATCATCGGCCGATCCATGGATGAAGAGCATGGGAATCGATGTATGACGCAACGCCTTGAGGCATGAGGCTTCCTTGAAATCGTAGCCGGCACGTCGGCGTGCGATGGAACTCATGATGCCGATCACCGGGCGTGCCAGAAATGTTGGGGCATGGTAGAGGTGCCTGGCGCTGTATAGGAATTGGTCTTCAAGACCGGTGTAGCCGCAGTCGGCGATGGCGGCCTTGACGTTCTTCGGCAACCGCGGGTCGCCCGCTGCCAGCATCACTGTCGCCGCTCCCATGGAATTGCCGTCCAACAGGATCCGGGCATTCGGGTCGTTGGCCACAATGGCGTCGATCCACAGCAACAGGTCGCGATGTTCGAGCGCGCCCATGCCGATGTATTTTCCGCCGCTCAGTTCGTGGCAGCGGCTGGCCGGGGTGAGTACGGTGAAACCCATACCGGCGAAACGATGGGCGTATTTCGCCATTTCCTTTGGATCTCCCGAAAATCCGTGGCAGCAAATGGCATAGAGATGGCGTGGGGGGTCGGCGCAATCCGGGTCGAGTATCCAGCCGTGCAGGCGTGTTCCGTCCCTGGCCGTGATTTTCGCTTCGCGCTTGGCGTCGTCGAACCAGCGTGAGGCCTCGGCCTCTTCGTCGGCATCATGGTGAGGCTGGCGGGAGGCGAGGGTGGTGTCCGGACGGTTGCTTCTGAACAGGGAATGTTTTGAGCCGGGCTCGAGGACGAAGCGGAAAAGATAGTCGGCGATGCCGTAAAGTACGCCTGCTGTAGCGAACCCGCCGAAAATCAAGCTTCTCGCCAAGGTTCTGACTTTGGAATGCTGGACCATCGGAGACTCCAATCGTGACAATGCGGATTACGCTCATTATAAAAGGGCAGGCGCACAATTTCATGACGATATCGATGTCAGCGTTACGGGTATAATGAAGAGGTTGTTTCGGCAGGTTTTATATCTGCCGCGCTTTGGCGAGGGGAAGTGATTCCCGTTATCGACTGGGCTGAATGGTTCGGGTCTCTTTGAGGCTGTGATTTCGGCGCGTCGGTGCACCGAAACAGCACAGTGAATAATAGAAGCAATCTCAAGGAGATTAGATATGGCAAACACCATTACCATCGAAGGCGAAGTCCGCAACGAGTTCGGCAAGGGCGTGGCCCGTCGTATGCGCGTGGCCAAGCAGATTCCGGCCACTATCTATGCCGGTGGCAATGAACCCGTTTTCGTGAAGCTGCCGATGCGTGAGACCACCTTGGCGCTGCGCCGCACGAACGCGCTGTTCACCATCAACTATGGCAAGGATTCCAAGATGGCCGTCGTCAAGGACGTCCAGCGCAACCCTGTCAAGCGCATCGTCGAGCACATCGACTTCTACGAGGTCAAGGCCGGCGAGAAGATCGAGGTCGAGGTCCCGGTCTTCGCCGTGGGCACCCCGAAGGGCGCGGCTGTCGCGTTCGTCGATATCCAGCAGCTGCGCGTGCGCGCCAGTGTCGATGCGCTGCCCGAGCGTATCGATGTCAACGTCGACGGCCTGCAGGACGGCGAGAAGGTCTTCGCCAAGGATGTGGATCTGCCCGAAGGCGTCGAGTTCGTCAACACCGATCCTGAAGAATCCGTCGTCACCGTCGAAGTACCTGAGGACGCCACCGCCACCACCGCGGTCTCCGCTGAGGACACCACCGCCGAAGGTGCCGCCGGCGCCGCAGCCGAGGGTGATGACGCCGCTTCTGCCGGCGATGCCGCGGCTTCCGATGCCGACAAGAAGTGATTAGCCGGTATTTTTAGCGATATCCGAGGTTTTTGGACTCATTGACGGTTCATGGATCTCTTCGTTTGACCCGCATGGTCTTATGGGTAATGGACTGTGCGGGTCATTTGTTTGCCCTATGGTTTTGGCGCACGGAAGCGTCGAATGGATGGGACAGTGTTTTCAAAATGTGAACTATTCCACCATCCCGGTGTACTTCTGTGCAAAGGTAGCACCATAACCAAGCGCCACAAGCGTACGGCAGACCACCATTCCGGCCGCCACGGCGGCTGAAGTAAAGAAGAAGTGCAAATGACTGAGCAATCCCATCATGATCCAGAAGCGTTGTCGAAATTAACCGAACCTTTCAAGGTGCTCGACAACCCACATCCCGCAACCGATGCCGAGCGGGCGAAACTGATTGACAAGCCGGCGTTCGGCCAGCTTTTCAGCGACAACATGGTCCACATGGTCTGGCATAAAAGCAGCGGCTGGGGCGATCGCCAGATTCAGCCATACGGTCCGCTTGCCATGGATCCCGGTGCCTCCGTCCTGCATTATGCACAGGAATGCTTCGAAGGCCTCAAGGCTTATCGCCACACCGACGGCAGCACCTGGCTGTTCCGCCCGGACGCCAACGCCGAACGCTTCGCCAATTCCGCCAAGCGACTCTACCTGCCGGAACTCTCCAAGGACGACTTCCTCGGCTCCGTTGCCGCGCTGGTCAAGCGCGACATCGACTGGGTGCCGACTCGCCGCGAGTACACGCTGTATATGCGTCCCTATATGTTCGCCTCGGAGGCGTTCCTCGGCGTGCGCGCCCCGAAGACTGTCGACTATTGCGTCATCGCCTCGCCTTCAGGCCCGTATTTCCCCGGCGGCGTCAAGCCGGTGAGCATCTGGGTGGAAGACAAGTGGTTCCGTACCGGCCCCGGCGGCACCGGCTTCGCCAAGTGCGGCGGCAACTATGCGGCCTCGCTCTTGGGCGAATACCGCGGTGCCGACCATGGCTGCGAGCAGGTCTGCTTCGTCGATGCGGCCACCAAGACCTACCTTGAGGAACTCGGCGGTATGAATATGTTCACCGTGCACAAGGACGGCCATTTGGAGACCCCGTCGCTGACGGGCAACATCCTGCCCGGCGTCACCCGTCGCTCGCTCATCCAGCTGGCGCAGGACCACGGCCGCGACGTCGTCGAGACGATGATCAAGCTCGACGACCTGTTGGAAGACATCAAGTCCGGCGAGGTCACCGAGGTCTTCGCCTGCGGCACCGCGGCGATCATCACTCCGATCGGCCGCTTCAAGTCAGAGAAGTTCGATGTCGAGGTGGGCGGCGGCGAGTCCGGCGAGCTCACCTGCGCGTTGCGCGACGAGCTTCTGGGCATCCAGCTCGGCGAGATAGAAGACCCGCATGATTGGATGTGGAAGGTCTGCTGAGCGGTTCGGTGCCGACCGGCTTTCGGCTTCAAACGGCCTGCGCATTTCCTTGCAATGTTGGAAATGTGCAGGTCGTTTTTTATCCGCAGAATCATGTTGAAGCGTTGAAGCTGCTGTCCCATCGACCGCTTCGATGGGGTTTATTGCCGAGCATGCGATGATCAGGCGTTTTGCGTCCTCGTTTTTGGCTGTTGTCTGGTATATTCTTCAACTAGCCGTACCGAATACGAAGGATGTGCGAAATGCAACTGGCGCTGGAAAGTAACGTCTTTTTCTGGGCCATCGAATATATCGCCACCTTCTGCTGCGGCCTTTTGGGCGGGCTGTGCGCCGTTAAGAAAAGATATGATTTCATTGCCATCCTGATGACCGTTTGGTTGACCGGTCTCGGCGGCGGCATCATCCGTGATGTCTTGCTCGGAATTTTCCCTCCTGTCGGCGTCTCGGACAAAGGCTTGGTCATTACTTCGTTGGTTACCGGCGTCGCCGTCGCCGTCATCTATCCCGAAGTCGACAGACTCAAATGGACGATGGTCGCGCTGGACGCGCTGGCGTTGGGACTTTACGCGGTCAACGGGACGCAAAAGGCGCTGATCTATCACACTTCCGGGATGACCGCCGTCTTCATGGGGCTGATCACGGCCATCGGGGGAGGCCTTATTAGAGACATGCTCCTCAACGTCGTGCCCGCAGTCATCCGCGACAGCCATTGGTATGCGGTGCCCGCCCTGATCGGAAGCATCCTGACGGTGTTCGTGACCCGCGCCTATCAGGGCGGGCATATTTCGTTCACCTTCGAAGTCGTTGGGGATATCGTCATCGTCGCGTTCATCGTCGTTCTGCGCGTGCTTTCGGTACGTTTCGATTGGAAGGTGCCGGGGGCGATTAAGCGCAGTCATGCCTACTTGCCTCTTGCCGCCAAAGACGACAGCGAGAAGAGCCGATAACAGCAGGCGAATTTCGTATTGACAGGATAGACAGGCATGACGTCGAAGAGTTGTCTAAAAGGCAATATCATATTATGATATAATGACTATCGCCTTGATGAAATATTCATGAATAGAGATATGCTGCCGAGAGAGAAAGCGCGGGAGAGAAGTGTGCGATCTGGACGACGCGAACGCGAATTTAAAGACGAATGAAATGAGCGCTGGGATGAAGAAGGCTCAGGATTCCACGTCAAATTCGATGATTCTCTCTGATACATCGCGAACCAACGATAAGCAGCCATGCTCAAAGGCCACGATGAGGCATGATGTGGGGCGTCAGACCCTGATTGTCTGGAGTTTCGTCATTCTATCCGGCATCCTGTGGATGGTTTTCCAAAAGTTTCGTTTCCTTTTCGTCATGTTCGGCAACGTGCAGGAAAGCGAAGTCGACGGTGTGGTCATCATGGCCAGTGGAGTCGTGGCGGTTCTGGTCGTATTGGTGGCTTACAGGCAATTCTGGATCGAGAATGCCAAAGGGGTGAGGTCGATTCATTGCACGATCAGGCTTTCTTCCAGGCAGTCATTGGATTGGCGAATCTGGTTGTACCTGTTTGTCGCGGTGCTGGTTTTTGCTTCGGTAGGGAATCTCTTCTCCCAGGGTTTTCAAGGTGTGCTGGGTGTATTGGGCTGGCCGCAGCGTAATGATGGCGCACAGTTCGGCCAGATGATGGATGGTTCCATCTCGGCACTGCTCGCGGTAGGAGTCGCCGGCCCGGTCATCGAGGGAGTGTTGCTGTACGGGATTGTCTTGCCCTCGTTGGAACGATACGGCAGAATCTTTGCTATCATCACCGCCTCGTTGTTGTTCGGCTGCATCCAAGGCAGCATCACCCAAGGAGTCAGTGCGATGTTGATAGGTCTTGTGCTGGGCTGGGCGGCCAGTGAATATTCCGTCGTGTGGTCGATGACGTTATGTGCCTTTTACTATCTTGTAGTGCAGGAAGGCATATCTTCGTTCATGACCATGTTGTCCGACCAAACGCAAAACGTGATTCAATACACTTTTGATGTGCTACTGCTTGTCGTCGGCCTGGTATTTTTTGTGGTCAACCGAAGGAAAGTAACAGATTGGTGTGCCAGCAATCGTAGTGTCAAACATGCCTATCAGGGTTGGCGCTCGCCGCTGTTCATATTGACTTTCGTGATTTTCGGATTCGTCGCGGTGACGAGGTTATTGTTCTGAATCAACCGTGGTAGGACTTGGTCATATCGCTTCCATTGAATCGACTCAAAGGGGAGCAGCATGCAGATTGGTGATAGGGCGAGGGACGATAAGCCTGCGGCAAAGGAGCGTTCTCACATCTCGCCTCTGGCGACATTGCGGAAGTCATTACGGCTGTTGACGGCAGTGGCGCCGATATCCGTCATTGTTCTCCTTGTTCTTACTGTGGTGCGGGCCCTGCTCTCGCCCCTGCAGATTTTGGCCACAACGCAGATCGTGAATGCCGTGGCTACGGGTGTGCTTGCGAAGGTTGTCGATTCGGCGATATTTTTCGCTCTGGTCTTAGTGTCAATGTTCGTGGCCGAGAACGTCATTAAATATCTATCCGACTCAATTCGAGAAAAACTATCCTACCGCGCCAATTGCAGTATCGTCGACAAGCTCACTACGCTCGAAACGCAGCAGTTCGAGGATGCACAGACCAACGATTGCATACAGCGGGCCGGAGGAGATACCGGCGGACATATCTTCGCTATATTTGATAGTGCACGTGATTTTCTGCAGTCGTTGCTCACTATCGTATCCGTGTTCTCTTTACTGGTTTCATGGAACACATGGGTGGCCTTTTTCCTTCTGCTGGCGCCTATTCCAGGTACCATCGGCACGTTGATGGCCAGTTCCAAACAGTACAATATCGATTACCGGCGGGCAGGCGAACAACGCCTGTCGGACTATTATCGTTCGATTCTGACATCGGATAATGCGGCCAAGGAAGTCCATCTGTTTGGTCTGGGTGGTTTGTTGTCAGGGCGTTATAAGACGCTTATCGGCGGTTTCCTCAAACAGGATCTCGGCATGTCACGTACCTATCTGTGGATTGCGCTTGGCTTGGGGATTCTTACGACTCTGGCCAATATCGGGGCGGTCGCCGTGGGTGCGATTCAGGCCATGCATACAGGTAATGTCGGGCAGCTGGCCGGTTATATCAGCGCGACAGGGTCATTCGGGCAATCGGTACTGCTCATTTTGGTTTCGGTCTCCAGCATCTATCAGAGTCTGCTGTATGCCGGCAATTGGGTTCATCTCATGGACATTGAGCCGGCCGTGATCCGCTCTGGTGGCAAGAAAATCGACGATGGAACGCCAATGACCGTTTCTTTCCGAAACGTACGATTTGCCTATCCTGGTTCAACCGATGGCAAGGAAATTCTCCATGGTGTCTCTTTTGATCTTCCCGCCGGTCAATGTTCGGCTCTTGTCGGGCTCAATGGTGCGGGCAAATCAACGATCGCAAAACTGATTTTACGTGTCTATGAGCCCACTTCCGGGTCGATTCTCATCAACGGCAGGGATATCAGCGAGTATTCCCGTGCGTCATTGTACGAGAGGTGTTCTGCGATTTTCCAGGATTATATACGTTACGAGCGGCCCTTACGTGAGAATGTGGGCTTTGGCAATCCGGATGGAATCGACGATGATGATGCCATTGAGCACGCGCTTGATCTGGTAGGGCTGAAGGGTCTGGGGCAGTCGCTGCCCGAGGGTCTGGATACGGTATTGGGAAGGCACTTCGAGGACGGTTACCAGCTTTCCATCGGGCAATGGCAGCGCGTCGCCTTGGCCCGCGCTTTGTTCAGGCGGCCGTCGTTGCTGATTATGGATGAGCCGACCGCATCGGTGGACGCCCTTTCCGAGAAGCACTTCTTCGACTCACTGGATCGGGCGGATAGTACGCAGGAAGGGTCGCGGCGCACCACCATCCTCATCGCCCATCGTTTCACCACCATCACTCACGCCAGTCATATCGTCGTCCTGCGTGACGGCGATATCGTCGGAGAGGGCGAGCACGAGACATTATTGTCCGATTGCCCGTATTACCGCGGTTTATATGAGGCCCAAGCGGTCAGCCAGCGGCACGAGGATCCCGCCTCGATGCTGTGTCCGGAGAATATCGAAGGAACAGGCGTACGTATGGGGGCTTAAAATATTTCGTGCCCTAAGGTGTGCTTCATCTATTGCATTCAAGGGTAGGGAGATAACCGTGCAAGAAGATGGAAAGGGAGTTCCTTGTGATGTTGCCACGTCGACCTCGTTGTCGGAGGACGGCAATAATGCTGTCGACGAAAATGAGTATGTGGCCAACAACGATTCGGTGTTATCGGAAAGCAACCAACCTCAGGATACTTCTACGGAGGTAGCTCTAGCAAACACTGTCTGGATTGCGAACGCACCCAATGATTCTGAGCGCGAGATTGATCCCGGTTTATCTGGTGACTCAGCGACAGCGAATTCTAATGAAAAGTCGTCTGCACAAGGTGAGCAACGCACGCCTGAACAGATACGAAGAAAGGCTGTAGGCCACCAGGCGGCTATTGTGTGGGGATTTTTCCTGGTTTGGGCTGTTTTGCAGGTTTTGGCGGGAATCTTCGGCTCGTTGGGGAAAATGGATTCGCCGAGCTTGGACGCGTGGATCAATCTTTTCACCGAGCCGATAGCTGTTCTGGTCGTGCTGCTGGCTACAGGCACCTTGTCGCGTTCCAAATCAACGGAAGGCAAAGCGAACTATCATTGCGCCATCAGATTCTCTTCCAGGAAAACCATAACATGGAAGGAGTTGCTCATCATAGTGGTGACGGTGACGGCAGTGAGTGCGGTAGGTGACGTGTTCGGATCTGGGTTCCAAGGCCTGCTTGACATGTTCGGGCTCAAACAGCACGATACGATGACCGAAATCGATACCATGGTCAATCATTCGATGATCGGCCTGCTTGATGTCGTATTGATCGGCCCGGTTATCGAGGAACTGCTCATGCGCGGAATCATCATGTCGGCGCTGGAACGCTACGGTCGTATTTTCGCCATCGTAACCTCCTCCCTGCTCTTCGGCTTCATGCATGGTGACATCAGCCAAGGATTCGCCGCGGTGTTGTACGGGCTTGAGTTGGGTTGGATTGCTTGTGAGTATTCAATCGGCTGGTCCATTGCCATGCATATCTTCAACAACCTGGTGCTTGCGGAAGGGTTGAATGCCCTGTTTGCAATGTTGAACGATCCGATGTCGTCGATTCTTGAAGCGGTGTTTGACGGCTTCTTCATCGTACTCGCCATTGCGTTGCTCATTTGCAATCGCCGCAAGGTGGCCGCTTGGTATCGTGACAACAAGACGCCCCGCCACACCTACCGTGGGTGGCAATCCCCGTTGTTCATTTTCACGTTGGTCGCTTTCGGCCTCTTCGCGTTGAGCAGGATTGGGTTTTGAAAATGATCGATCCAGTGAATGCGGATCTGCCGGTTCGATAAGTCCGAACCTTTCCGATTGTTGAATATGCGACGTGATTTTCAAAATCGATGGCTTGAGGATATATGAAAAGTCCTGTGATCACAAAACGTAACCACAGGACTTCACTGATCTAAAGGCGTTTCACCCTAGGCCATCTCACATCTTGTTGATGGCAACCGCGAGATTGGACTTGCGGTTGGCGGCCTGGTTCTTGTGAACCACGCCCGCGCTGGCGGCCTTGTCGAGCTTCTGGCCGGCGATCTTGAAAGCTGCCTCGGCGGCGGCCTTGTCTCCGGACTCGATGGCTTCACGGGTCTTGCGAATCGCAGTCTTCAGGCTGGATTTCACGGACACGTTGCGCTTGTGCGCCTTTTCATTGGTCAGCACGCGCTTCTTCTGCGACTTAATGTTTGCCACAATTTCTCCAAACAACGTTTTCTATAAGGACATACAAGACTCTAGAATAACACTGTATGCCGATATTTCGCGCGGATTTGAAGGAAATAAGGTTACGCGTTTCGCTGTTGCCATGTTTCTTATCCTTCTGTTGCAGGGTGCCGTGGGGTTCGTAGGCAACAATCACGGCATTCCTTTGCCTACCTCGGCCGATAGAATGGGACCTAGTAAGAGGAAAAGCGGAATCGTAGAGATTCCACCGAGAACCGTTTGTATAGGTAAGGAGCGTCATCAGTGACTGAGGCGAAGAACAAACCGGGATTCACTGACCAATCGCTGATCCGTAATTTCTGCATCATCGCGCATATCGACCATGGCAAGTCGACGGTGGCCGACCGTATTCTCCAGCTTTCCGGTATCGTGCCGCAGCGTGAGATGCACGACCGGTTCCTTGACCGCATGGATATCGAGCAGGAGCGCGGCATCACCATCAAATCGCAGGCCGTGCGCGTGCCGTGGACCTTCGACGGGCAGGAATATACGCTGGGCATGATCGACACCCCGGGGCACGTCGACTTCACCTACGAGGTCTCGCGTGCGCTGGCCGCATGCGAAGGCGCGGTGCTGCTGGTCGACGCCACGCAGGGCATCGAGGCGCAGACGCTCTCCAACCTCTACATGGCGATTGAAGACGACCTGACCATCATTCCGGTCCTGAACAAGATTGATCTGCCCAGCGCCGAACCCGACAAGCATGCCGAGGAAATTGCGAACCTCTTAGGTTGCAAGCCGAGCGACGTGCTGCGCGTTTCCGGCAAGACCGGTGAGGGCATCAAAGACCTGCTCGACCAGATCGTGCTGGAAATTCCTGCGCCGCACGGCGATCCGAAGGCCCCTGCACGCGCGCTGATTTTCGATTCCGTCTACGATACCTACCGCGGTATCGTCACTTACATCCGTATGGTCGACGGCGAACTCAAAAGCCGCGAAAAAGTGCATATGATGGGCATCGGCATGACGCACGAGCCCATCGAGATCGGCGTGATCAGCCCCGATATGGCTCCGACCAAGGCGCTTGGAGCCGGCGAGGTCGGCTACATCATCACCGGCGCGAAGGACGTCAGTCAGTCCAAGGTCGGCGACACCGTCACCTCGGCGCTGCGTCCGGCCAGCGAGCCGTTGCCCGGCTACCGCGACCCGCATCCGATGGTCTACGCCGGCATCTTCCCGATCGACAATGCCCAGTTCCCGGAGCTGCGCGATGCGCTCGACAAACTCAAGCTGAACGATGCGGCCCTGACCTACGAGCCCGAAACGTCGGTCGCGCTGGGATTCGGCTTCCGCTGCGGCTTCCTCGGATTGCTGCACATGGAGATCGTGGTCGAACGTCTGAGCCGCGAATTCGGGCTCGACCTGATCTCGACCGCCCCGAACGTGACCTACAAGGTCACCGCCGAAGACGGGACGTTGCACGAGGTCAAGAACCCGAGCGAATTCCCGGACGGCAAGATCAAGCAGATCGTCGAGCCGATGGTCGCCGCCGACATCATCACACCCAAGGAGTTCATCGGTTCGGTGATGGACCTGTGCCAGGACCACCGCGGCGAGATGGGCACGATGGAATACTTGAGCCCCGAGCGCGTCGAGATGCACTACCGCATTCCGCTGGCCGAGATCGTCTTCGATTTCTTCGACCAGCTCAAAAGCCGCACCAAGGGCTATGCCTCGCTCGACTACCACGAGGACGGCGAACAGGCCGCGGACCTCGTCAAGGTCGATATCCTCATCCAGGGGGAGAAGGTCGACGCGTTCAGTGCCATTGTCCACCGCGACAAGTCCTACAGCTACGGCGTAATGATGACCAAGAAGCTGCAGAAGCTCATCCCACGCCAGCAGTTCGAGATTCCCATCCAGGCGGCCATCGGCTCGCGCGTCATCGCCCGTGAGACCATCCGTGCGCTGCGCAAGGACGTGCTCGCCAAATGCTACGGCGGCGACATCACCCGTAAGCGCAAGCTGCTCGAGAAGCAGAAGGCCGGAAAGAAACGCATGAAGATGCTCGGCCATGTCGAGGTGCCGCAGGAGGCGTTCGTGGCCGCCCTATCCACCGGCGAGGCCGGCGCCAACAAGTCCATGGACATCGACACCAAAAACAAGATTCGCGCTGCCGAAAAGGCTGTCAAATAAAAGGTTCTGTCCGGTTTCCGCCATAAATAAGCCATTGACGGCCGTCAAGCGTCTTACTTATGGCGGATTTTTTGGTTCAATCATTTTGTGCCGTTCAGCGGTTGTCAGTGGCTCATTTATGGCGCAACCCATGATTCAGCCATAATTCAACTCTCCTGATAGTTACCAGCGACCTACTCATGTCGAAACTATTCTGATTCCTCCCTATTCGAGCCGCTCAGCGGTTGTCGGAGGTTCATTTATGGCGCAACCTGGAGTACGCTCTTGGGGCATATGATGGTGGTCGGTGTGCAGTGGTTTGAGAAGGGCGGAATCCATGACGATGAGGTTGGATGAGGCGATTCATGCGCGGCATGTGGTTCGGCATTACACCGACAAGCCGGTTGCGCAGGATGTTGCCGATGAACTGCAGCGGACGATTGAGCGGTGCAATCGCGAAGGCAACTTGAGTATGCAGCTTAAGCTCAATGATCCTGCCGCATTTGAGGGTTTTCTGACCGATTACGGCATCTACAAGAACGCGCGCAACCTTGTCGCGATTGTTTCTGATGGTACTAACGGATGGGAAGAGCGCTGTGGCTATTATGGCGCTCACGTCTTGCTTCGCGCCACTCAGCTCGGATTGGACACCGGCTGGGTCCGGCAATTTGGCAGGCATCTGCGTAAACATGTGGCGTTGGAGGGCGGGGAACGCCCGAGATTCGCCATTGTTTTCGGTTATGGCGTCAACCATGGCCATCAGCACAAGTCGAAACGGTATGAGCAGGTCGCGCGTGTGCCGGAAGGCATGGATACGCCGACATGGTTCCGCAATGGCGTTCAGGCCGCGCTTCTCGCGCCGACATCGCTGAACCAGCAAAAATTCACGTTCACCCTGCAGCCTGATGGTCGCTCTGTCGAAGCCAAAGCCGGCTTAGGCCCCTGCACCCGCACCGATCTGGGTATCGCCAAATACCATTTTGAAATAGGTGCTGGCTCTGACACAGATTTTGCGTGGGTATGATTGTTCCTCGTATCAGGGTGAAGGCAGCGCGGCCATGTTAGGAAAGTACTGAAAATAAAGGGAGGTTGGGAATGGCGCCAATGGTAGTTGCGGCGGTTCGCTTTTGCCTTGAGATAGGTACAGTGTTCGGTTTGGTCTTGGGTGGCGACTTTTTGGCTCCTCGTGTCTGGCAGAAAGCGTTATGGATCATCATTGGCATAGTACTCGTGCTGGTCTGGGCCAGATATGGTGCCCCGGGGTCGCCACATGTGGCCCAGGGCCAAGGTAAGCTAGCATTGGAGGTTGGCGTTTATGCTGTTGGCGCCTCTGGTTTCTTTTCGATTTCGGCAAGCGCGCGGGAATTATTTATATCATCATCGTAGTCATCGATTTGGTGCTGATGTACGCTTTCGAGTTGGAATGACGAGTTTGAGGTTAGCGTTGGAAATCGTTTGCTTTTAAGTGGTGTTTAAGATTAAGATATGGATTCAATCGTGCTGGTCTTTATTTTTTCTCATAGGTTGACGGTAAAGACCAGCACGATTGATCGATTGTTCTTTGATGTTTTATTCGTACTTGTCGTTGAGAATTGCGTTGAGTTTTTGAGTTCGTTTAGTAATTATGATTTTCAGATTTTCTGAATAGTGAAGAAAGTTTGTTCGGTTGCCTATTCTATTACCTTTTCCGTAAGAATCAGGGTTTACTAGATGTTCTTGACAGCATGTCCGTTTTCGAATTTCTTCTATATCGCATTTTTCGAGTGACATAACCTCATAATTTTTAGTTACAAAGTCTTCTAGTTTCCAAAAATCAATAAAGTTTTGGAACCATGATTGTGATGATTTTGGATTTTGGAATCTTTTAAGCCAGTCCTCATCTTCGTTCTGAATAATACATCTTAGATGAGTGCTAAATACGATGGTGCGACCTTTATCATCTTTTTTAAGATTATTATGAAGATACAGATTCATAAATTCTTTAATTTCGTAAAGAGCTAAATCTATCCTATCTCTGAGAGCAATATTCCCTCTTCGGGTATTAATTGAACCAGGATGGCGGGGCCATAGCATGTGGCCGCCAATGGTTCTTGACCATGTTAAAAACTTTGCGACGTCGCAATAGGTAAGACTTGCTTGTTCCGCATAATGACGAGAAGGCCCGATCCCATCCGTACTGTAACGTTTTTTGTTGTCGTCTTTTAAATATGGTTTATTCGTTTCTGACAATGATAACTTTGGCAAGTCCAATTTCATCGTCTTTCTTCTATGGTTATAAACTTGTAATATGTCTTTGTAAAGTTTTGGATTATATGTGTCGGGATCTCTATAGGGCGTGCAGAAATAATCGCAAGAGTAAAATTGGCCTGTTTGCGATAAATAATTCCAATACACTGGTTGTTGACGGTCAGCCATATCGTCTTCAGACATTTTAGTCTCCTTTGAGGTCTTTATCCATGATGATATTTCGTGTTTCGAACGAATTCAATGTAAGTTGATGGAACTCATGATTTAATTTTTAACCGGTGCGCAATCAAGTAGTGATGAGAGGCTACGTGTGATTGGTTACAAAATCGTATCTTTTGTGACACTAATGTCGCTTTGGAATTGTCATAAAAATGTGTGCCTCGCGCTAAACTGAAACGTTATGTTCGAAGTGTATATTCATGTGCCGTTTTGCTATCGGCGGTGCGGGTACTGCGATTTCAACACGTATACGGCCGTCGATATGGGTGGTGGCGCGTCGCGTGGCAATTACGCGAACCTTGTCATTGATGAAATGCGGTTGGTGCACGTCTGGCAGCAGCGGCACGGCATCGACGAACCGGCGGCATCGACGGTGTTCTTCGGGGGAGGGACGCCGACGTTGCTGCCGGCGGATGACCTTGGTCGGATGCTGCGTGCGGTGCGTGAAACGTGGGGCATCGAGGACGGCGCGGAAATCACCACCGAAGCCAATCCCGACACTGTCGATGAGCGGTACTTGGAGACCTTGGCGGCTGCGGGATTCACCCGTATCTCGTTCGGGATGCAATCGGCTGTCCCCCACGTTTTGAAAACGCTTGACCGCACCCACACGCCGGCCAACGTCACTGCCGGGGTGAAGGCGGCGAACAGGGTCGGCCTGCGTTCCAGCGTCGACCTCATCTATGGCGCTCCCGGAGAGAGCATAGCCGATTGGCGCACATCGGTCGAGACGGCCATCGAACTTGGCGTTAACCACATCTCGGCGTACGCGTTGACCGTTGAGCCGACCACCAAGATGGGGCGGCAGATCAAGGCCGGCACCATCGCCAAGCCCGATGACGACGACGAGGCCGCCAAGTACGAGATCGCCGATGACCTTTTCCAACAGGCCGGCCTGCAATGGTACGAGATTTCGAACTGGGCGCGGCCGGGCTATGAGAGCCGGCATAACCTGGGCTACTGGCGCAACGTCGATTGGACTGGTATCGGCCCCGGAGCGCATTCGCACTATCGCACGTCGAACGTTGGCGCGTGGCAGGAACATGTGGTTTCCAGCGTTCGCGATATCGACGAAGATGGATTCAGAAAGGTTGTTGCCGCGGCTGACGGCAATGCGACTAATGCCCGCATCAAGGTTGTTGACCTCTCGAAAGCCGAGCAGACTGGTGAAGATGAAGCGTTCGGCACAGCAAGCGACGGTCAATCGGATGCCAGCCAGTTCGGCGTCCGCGCGTGGGACATCGCGCATCCGCGCAAATGGGCAGAAGCGATGCATGCGGGTAGCGTGCCGTGGGCTGGCAGCGAGGCCATTACCCACGAGGAGAACCTCGAGGAGACGGTGATGCTCGGTCTGCGTCTGCATGAGGGGCTTGATATTTCGCGTATCGACCAGGCGTCCGGGCATACTGTCGACCGCAGCCGGCTCAACGATATCGAACGAGACGGGCTGATCGAGGTCTGTGACGATAATCGCATCGTTCCCACCGGCAAGGGACGGTTGCTCAACGATACACTGATCGCCGAGGTGCTCGACATCTGCGGATGGTGAAACTGAGTCTTTTATAACACCGCTAAATCAATGTGATTACCCGCGGTTCTTGTAAAGCGAGGGATGGCGAATGCGTTGAAAAGCAGATTTATGGCACCAAAATATTGCTTTTTGACGCGGCTACCTGATTGTTTGCGTTGAAAAGCAGTGTTTCCATGCTGAAAATCTGCTTTTCAACGCTGTATGGTATCTGGCTGCGTGCAAAAGCAGAATGAGGAGTCATGTTTTCTGCTTTTCAACGTGAAGCAACGTCTTGTCGTATGCGTAAACAACATGTGTGACCGCTTTTGTGTGATTTCCTCTGCAACATCGGTGAGTGTGCTGAGATAATCACAAAAAATGCCGTAGAAATGTGATTGCTGTCGTTGCCGAGAGCGATATGCAGAGATAATCACCATAAACGATTCACGTTGCTGGATGGGTGTCCACAATATGGAAGAATTCGTCTGAAATTGGACAACGATACATTTCTGACATGACTTGCCGCTACTCTGTGAAAGCACTTGCAACGCAGGTACGGTTCCACGGAAGTTAGAGGTGATTGTGGTGACACGTAAGAGCCCACTTGATTTGACGGTTCATCCAGCGGTCGGTATGTATGACCCGGCGGGAGAGCATGACGCCTGCGGTGTCGGCATGGTCACCACCCTCAACAAGCAACCGGAACGCAGAATCGTCGACGACGCGATCGAAGTGCTCGTCAATCTCAACCATCGCGGGGCAGTGGGTGCCGAAGAGAACACCGGTGATGGTGCCGGAATCCTCATGGCGATGCCGGATGAATTCATGCGCTCGGTCATTCAAACACCCTCGGATTGCCCGCTGCCAGAAGCCGGATCCTACGCGGCCGGCATCGCCTTCCTCGATCGCGGTCTGGCGGATGCGGCGGAGCAAAAGCGTCAAATCGCCGATATCGTGGCAGAAGAGGGACTGGAAGTCCTGGCATGGCGGACGGTGCCTACCAATCCCGACGGGCTCGGTTTGCAGGCGCTCGCCAGCATGCCGGCTTTCGAGATGCTCGTCATGGCCTCGGCGCAAGGCCAGCCACCCCTTAAAGACATAGACCTCGAGCGCAAGGCCTTCCGCGTGCGCAAACGCGTCGAGCACGAGGCCGGCGTCTACTTCGCCTCGCTTTCAGCGCGAACCATCACCTATAAGGGCATGCTCACCACCATGCAGCTTACCGGTTTCTTCTCGGATCTGCTTTCGCCGAAGATGAAGACGAGGATCGCAATCGTCCATTCCCGTTTCTCCACCAACACCTTCCCGAGCTGGCCGTTGGCGCAGCCGTTCCGCATGATCGCACACAACGGTGAGATCAACACCATTCAGGGCAATCGCAACTGGCTTTCGGCGCGCGAGGGCAAATTCAGCAGCGAATTGCTGGGGGAGTTCAAGCCGCTGCTGCCGGTGACCACCCCCGGCTATTCGGATTCCGGCACGTTCGACGAATGCCTCGAGCTGTTGCATCTCGCGGGCCGCAGCCTGCCGCACGCGGTGTTGATGATGCTGCCTCCCGCTTGGGAGAAGGACAAGACGCTCGACCCCGATGTGCGTGCGTTCTATGAGTACAACAACAGCCTCATCGAGCCGTGGGACGGGCCGGCCAACATCGTCTTCACCGATGGAAGGTTGGTCGGCGCGCAGCTTGACCGCAACGGCTTCCGTCCTGGCCGCTGGCAGATCACCGACGACGGGTATGTCGTATTGGCCAGTGAAGCCGGAGTGCTGCCCGAAACCGAGCCGGAGCGTATCGTCGCCAAAGGCAGGCTCGAGCCCGGCAGGATGTTCCTCATCGATACGCTCGAAGGGCGCATGATCGAGGACAGCGAGATCAAACACCAGCTGGCAGGCCAACATCCCTATCGAAAGTGGATCGAAGGCAATGCCGTGCGTCTGCGCGATCTGCCGGCGCGTGAGCATGTCCGTCATTCCAACGTTTCCGTGGTTCGCCGCCAGCGCGCCTTCGGCTATACGCAGGAGGACATCAAGATTCTGCTGGCCCCGATGGCCAACACCGGCAAGGAGCCCATCGGCGCGATGGGCAACGACACTCCTCAGCCGGTGCTTTCCAACCACAGCCGCATGCTGTTCGACTATTTCACCCAGAAATTCGCGCAGGTCACCAATCCGCCGCTGGATTGGGAGCGTGAGGAGATCGTCACCTCGCTGGCTTCGGCTATCGGCCCGGAACCGAACCTTCTTGAGGATGTGCAGCTCGCGGCCAAAAAGATCGTGATCGACAATCCGGTCATCGACTCCGATGAGATGGCCCAGCTGAAGCGTCTCGACCGTGCCAAAGTGCTCGGCGGCTACTACAAGCCGTTCGTCATCCACGGCCTTTATCAGGTAGCCGGGGGAGGGCAGGCGCTCGAGGCGAGACTTGAAGAGATTTTCGATGAGATCGATCAGGCCATCGCCGATGGCAAGAATTTCCTCGTGCTCTCTGATCGTGACTCGAACCATACGTGGGGGCCGATTCCCTCGCTGCTGCTGACCAGTGCGGTGCAGCATCATTTGCTGCGCACGCATACCCGCACGCAGGTTTCGATGGCCGTGGAAGCGGGAGACGTGCGCGAGATTCACCACGTCGCCCTGCTGATAGCCTATGGCGCGGCCTGCGTCAACCCCTACCTCGCCTTCGAATCCGTGGAGGACCTCGCTCGCAGCGGGTTCCTCAAGGTCGATGCCAAGACAGGCGTGGAGAACCTGCGTCAGGCGCTTTCCACCGGAGTGCTGAAAATCATGAGCAAGATGGGCGTCTCCACCATCATGAGCTATCGCGGCGCCCAGCTTTTCGAGGCCGTGGGCCTCAACCAGGACGTCATCGACAAGTACTTCACCGGCACCACCTCGCGTGTCGGCGGCATCGGGCTTGACCAGATTGCCGAGGAAGTCGCCACACGCCACCGTGTCGCCTATCCAAATCAGTGGACGGCGACCCCGCACCGCAGGCTGCGTGTCGGCGGCCAATACAAATGGCGTCGCACCGGCGAGGACCATCTGAACGATCCCGAGTCCGTTTTCCTGCTGCAGCAGGCCACCCAGCGCGGCGATTACGGCCTGTTCAAAAAATATTCTCAGCATGTCAACGACACGTCGAACCGCATCATGACCTTGCGCGGATTGATGAAATTCGCCGAGGGACGCAAGCCGATTCCGCTGGATGAAGTGGAACCGGAAAGCGAGATTGTCAAGCGGTTCTCGACCGGTGCGATGAGCTATGGGTCTATCTCGCAAGAGGCCCACGAGACATTGGCCATCGCGATGAACTCCATCGGGGCACGTTCCAATTCCGGTGAGGGCGGCGAATCCGACGACCGCATCGAAGACCCCATGCGTTCCAGCAGAATCAAGCAGATCGCTTCGGCGCGTTTCGGCGTGACCAGCGACTATCTCGTGCATGCCACGGACCTGCAGATCAAGCTCGCGCAGGGAGCCAAGCCTGGCGAGGGAGGTCATCTGCCCGGAGCGAAGGTACCGCCGTGGATCGCCAAGGTGCGCCATGCCACCCCCGGTGTCGAGCTCATCAGCCCGCCGCCTCACCACGACATCTACTCGATCGAGGATTTGAAGCAGCTGATCTACGATGCGAAGATGGCCAATCCCAAGGCGCGTATCCATGTGAAGCTCGTCTCCGAGTTCGGTGTGGGAACCGTCGCTGCGGGTGTGGCCAAATGTCATGCCGACGTCGTGCTGATTTCCGGTTCGGACGGCGGCACGGGCGCGGCTCCGCTCAACGCGATCAAGCACGCCGGCACTCCTTGGGAGATCGGTTTGGCTGAAACCCAGCAGACCTTGATCTTGAACGGTTTGCGTTCGCGTATCGTCGTGCAGTGTGATGGTGAGTTGAAGACCGGCCGTGACGTCGTCATCGCCGCGCTGCTCGGTGCCGAGGAATTCGGTTTCGCCACCACCGCGCTGATGGCCGAGGGGTGCGTCATGATGCGAGCCTGCAACCTCAACACCTGCCCGCAGGGCATCGCCACCCAGGATCCGGAGCTGCGGGCGCGCTACACCGGCAAGCCCGAATATGTGGTCAACTTCTTCATGTTCATCGCCCGCGAAGTACGGGAGTTGTTGGCGCAGCTCGGCTTCCACTCTCTTGAAGAAGCGGTCGGCCACGTCGAATGCCTTGATCAGAACGAAGCCATCAAACGCTGGAAATCCGATGGCGTGGATCTCTCCAACGTGCTCGCCCAGGCTGGCCCGACACCGGGGACGATTCTGCATCAGACCATCGCGCAGAATCATGAGCTCGACAAGGCGCTCGATAATAAACTCATCGAGCTTGTCAAGCCCGCACTTGACGACCGTGAACCCGTTCGCCTCGACCTGCCGATTCGCAACGTCAATCGCACCGTCGGCACGATGGTCGGCTACGAGATCACCAAACGCTACGGTGCCACAGGCCTGCCCGACGACACCATCGACATGACGTTGCGTGGTTCCGGAGGCCAGTCCATCGGCGCGTTCATCCCGCGAGGCGAGACGTTGCGCATTTACGGCGAGGTCAACGATTATGCGGCCAAGGGGCTTTCCGGCGGACGCGTCATCGTGCGCCCGGTAGACGGGGCGTTGCATTTCGACCCGCACACCAATGTCATCGCAGGCAACGTCACCGGCTTCGGTGCCACCAGCGGCGAGATGTACGTCGCCGGGCGGGCCGGCGAGCGCTTCGCGGTACGCAACGGCGGCGCGACGTTCGTCGTGGAAGGCGTGGGCGACCACGGTTGCGAATACATGACCGGCGGCACCGTCGTGGTGCTCGGCCCCACTGGACGCAACTTCGGTGCCGGCTTCTCCGGAGGCCATACCTATGTGCTCGATCTGGATATGAACAAGGTCAATCCGGGTGCTCTCAAGTCCGGGTCCCTGCTGTTCGAAACGTTAGATGACGCGCAGGCGCAACATATTCACCAGCTGGTGAAGCGGCACGCCGAAGAGACCGGATCGGCTTTCGCACAAGATCTTCTTGCCGATTGGGAGCACAACAAGACCCGATTCACTCATATCGTGCCCAAGCAATTCGTGGCGATGAGCGCGGCCATGGATGAAGCCCGCGCCGACAACGTCGATTTCAACGCGCCGGGGGCGTGGGAGCACGTCTATGAACATGTGATGGAAGGAGTGGACTGATGAGCGATCCCAGAGGATTCCTGAAGGTGCGTACCCGCCACGAGGCGCAGGACCGTCCGGTCGCCGAGCGCATCCGCGATTGGAAGGACGTGCACGCCCAGTCCGGCTTCCAGCCCTGGACCAAGGAGCAGGCCGCGCGGTGTATGGACTGCGGCACCCCCTTCTGCATGACCGGCTGCCCGCTGGGCAACATCATTCCCGACTTCAACGATTTGGTGCGCCAGGGGCAGTGGGAGGAGGCCTATCAACGGCTTTCCTCAACCAACAACTTCCCCGAGGTCACCGGTTTGATTTGCCCGGCACCGTGCGAACAGGCGTGTGTGCTGGGCATCCATCAGCCGCCGACGATGATCAAGGCCGACGAACAGGCCATCATCGATCAGGCGTGGAAGCTCGATTATGTCAAGCCGATGCCGCCGCAACGTCTGACCGACATGACCATCGCCATCGTCGGTTCCGGCCCTGCCGGCCTCGCTTGCGCCCAGCAGCTGACACGCGCCGGCCACACCGTCGTCGTCTACGAGCGTGACGACGAGATCGGCGGGCTCATGCGTTATGGCATCCCGTCCTTCAAACTCGACAAGCATCTGATCGATCGGCGCATCGAACAAATGGAGGCCGAGGGCACGGTCTTCCGTACAAACATGGAGATCGGCAAGGATCTGAGCTGGGACGAGCTGCGTTCGCGTTACGATGCCGTGGTTGTCGCCATCGGCTCCGGCGTGCCGCGCGATGTAAACGTACCCGGACGCGAACTTGACGGTATCCATTTCGCCATGGATTTCCTTCCTGATGCCAACCGGCGTGTCGAAGGCAAGAAACCGATCAATGACATTGACGCCAACGGCAAGAAGGTCGTCATCATCGGTGGCGGCGACACCGGTTCGGACTGTCTTGGTACCGCTATCCGGCAAGGAGCCACGAGTGTCACTGTCTTGCAGATCAACCCCAAAGAGCCGACCGAGCGTCCCGACAACCAGCCTTGGCCCACCTACGCTCGCCTTTACCAGCCAACCACTTCGATGCAGGAGGGCGGCACCTACGAATACAACACCGATACCCTCAGCTTCACCGGAGTCGAGGAAATCGCGCAGACCGAGCGCGTCACGCTTGATGAGAACGGCCTGGCGAGTGGGTTCGTCGCCGATGAATCCGGCCATGTCACCGGTGTCAAGGTCGTCGACGTCGAACGCACGGCCGATGGCAAACGCCAGCACATTGCCGGAACCGAGCGGGTCATCGACGCGGATCTGGTATTGATATCCACCGGCTTCCTTCATCCGGACACTTCCACGATTCTTGATCAGCTCCCGGTCGACCTTGACCGTCGGGGCAACCTCGCACGCAACAAGCAGTTCGAGACCAGCCAGGACGGCGTGTTCGTCTGTGGCGATGCCGGACGTGGCCAAAGTCTTGTGGTCTGGGCGATAGCCGAAGGCCGCAGCTGCGCGTCCGCGGTCGACCGCTTCCTCAACGGAACCACCGAACTCCCCGCCCCGATCGTCTCCACGCAGAAACCTATGAAGCTGTAGAGGCTCACGTTTTTTGATGATTGTAAAAAATGTGAGCCAAACGAACGTTCGGCTGTCAGTAAAACCTTGTTTACCCTTGGAATTCCGCGGTTTTTCGATATCGCTGTGAGAGGAATGTTCGTTTAGGGCTCACACTTTTTTGAAGCTTCGGAAAAGTGTGAGTCATCGGTTTGACAGGCCTAGGACTAAAATCCACATATAGGACGAAATTCAAAAGCCGAAAGGAACAGAGATGCCGAATCGCGCCGAACGCCGTGCCCAAGCCAAGCAGAGCCGCAGGGGGGTGCCGCAGCCCAATCAGCCACAGAATCGTGGCCGCGGAGGGCTCATTGACGAGTACTCATTGCAGGAGCGCAGCCGTCGCCTCGAGGAGAACGGCGATGCCGAATGGAAACCCAAGGCCGAGAAGCTTTCGGCGCCGGCGCAAAACCTCGACCCCAACTACAGCGATCCGAAAGTCATGAAGGCGCCGCATTCGCTGCACCAGTGGTTCAGGATCATCAGCTGGACGCTGATCATCCTCGCCGGTGTCGCCTTCGCGGTGCTGATGTGGGTGCCCAGGCATCCGCTGTGGCTGATTGTCACCGTTTCCGTGGTGTTTGTCATCGGCGTGCTGAGCCTTTTCTTCACCGCCGGCAACTATCGGCACAACCCGAACCTTGACTCCAACGGTACGGCCATTTAGGCGATGGTTCATTCTGCAGGCCGCCGTGCAATAGTGACAGGCGAATAAGGTTGATTGACGCGTATGAAAATTGATTTGCTGACCCGCGAATATCCTCCGCATATCTATGGCGGCGCCGGCGTGCACGTCGAGGAATTGTCGAAAGTGCTCGCTGAACGCGCCGGCGTGACGGTTCGCGCCTTCGACGGCCCCAGAACACCTGATGAGGTTCCTCAAGTACCCGGCGGCAGCTTGCGCGTGGTCGGTTACGACGTTCCCCGAGAGCTGTCGCAGGCCAACATGGCGTTGCAGACATTCGCAGTGGACCTTCAAATGGCTAACGATGTCGATGGTGACATCGTCCACGCCCACACGTGGTATGCCTGCCTGGCCGGTCGGTTGGCGGCTCAGATGCACGAGATCCCGCTTGTCGTCACCGCCCACAGCCTCGAACCGTTTCGCCCGTGGAAGCGTGACCAGCTTGGCGGCGGATACAACCTGAGTTCCTGGGCCGAACGTGACGCCTTCACCCATGCCGACCGTGTCATCGCCGTCTCTCAGGGCATGAAACAGGACATTCGCACGGCCTATCCATCGATTGACCCGGCAAAGGTCTCCGTCGTCCACAACGGCATCACGGTTGCCGACTTCGCCACTCCCGATCCCGACGATCCGGGCTGGAAAGTGTTCGAGCGTTATCGTATCGACCGAAACATGCCCACATTGCTCTTCGTCGGACGGATTACACGGCAGAAGGGCCTGCCCTATTTGCTGCGGGCCATCCACCTGATCGACAAGGATATCCAGGTCGTGCTGTGCGCGGGAGCCCCGGATACCGAGGAACTCGGCGCGCAGGTGCGTTCCTCGTTCGCACAGCTCAAGGCCGAACGCGGCAACGTCGTTTGGATCGAGGAGATGCTGCCGCGTCCCGAGCTCAACGCGCTGGAACACGGCAGCGACGCGTTCGTCTGCCCGAGCATCTACGAGCCTCTCGGCATCGTCAATCTCGAGGCGATGGCATGCGGCCTGCCGGTTGTCGCCAGCGCCACCGGCGGAATTCCGGAAGTCGTGGTCGACGGTGTGACCGGTTATCTGGTGCCGATCGAGCAGCAGCATGACGGCACCGGCACGCCGACGCATCCTGATGATTTCGTACACGACATGGCTGCGGCCATCAATCGTCTCATGTCGGATCCAAAGCGGGCCAAAGCGATGGGCGAGGCCGGTTTCAGGCGTGCCCGTGACGAGTTCAGCTGGGAACGCATCGCAGATGAGACGATGGACGTGTACCGTCAGGTGTTGCGTTGACGGCAGGACTTTGGCCATTGCTTCAAGAAATGTTAGATTTGGATTGCGCAGATATGATTGTTTCGCAATCTTCGCGGTCACCAAGCACCGTGAACCGGTAGGCAGGAAAGGCGCGACATGTTCCAGTATGTGCTCTACGGGCTCATCGCCGTCATCGCCGTCCTGGCGACTGCGCTTTGCCTTTCCGCCGCGTTCGCAAAGAAACGGACGTTGCATACCGTCAAGATCGTTGCAGGCTGTTGCCTCTATTTTTTCGGCGTCATTCTGTTGGTCGCGAGTTTTCTCACCTGAACGATTCCTTGAAGAGCACCTGCGAAGGGCACCTGTTTCGTCACATTATGGAATCAAGGCATTTTGGGTGACTTTTCGCGATTAGTCTAATGAGCGCGGAGCAATCCGCGCGATCAAAGACCAATTCACGGTGAAGGGATGACAATGGGCGAAGCTGTTTCGGCGCTGAAACTGAGCAATGTGGAATTTCGTAGGAACCGTCGCGTCATTTTGACCGATGTGAATCTCGATCTCAAATACGGCGAGAAATGGGTGCTCTTCGGCCCCAACGGCATCGGCAAGTCTTCCCTCGTGGCCATGATGGCGACCCGCGGGTTCCCGTCCGTGGGAACCGTTGATATTCTGGGCAACCGACTCGGCAAGGTCAATGTCTTTTCCTACCGTAATCGAATCGGGTTGAGCTCCGCCGAATTGTCGCGTTCCTTCCCCAACGAGGAGGATCCGCTTGACGTCGTGTTGACGGCCTTGACCGCGACCACCGGCCGCTGGCGCGAACAGTTCACGCAGGCCGATTACGACAAGGCTCGCGGGTTTATGACCATGTTCGGCATCGAATACCTCGAGGGCAAACAGATGTTCAAACTTTCGGAAGGCGAGCGCACCCGCGTGCTTATCTGCCGGGCGTTGATGGGCAACCCCGATCTGCTGATTTTGGACGAGCCGACCACCGGGCTCGATCTGGGCGGCCGTGAGCTTGCGTTGCGCGCGTTGAGCGACATCGGCAGGCACGACACCGAGCGTACCGTGCTGCTGGTGACGCACAGGCTCGAGGAGATTCCGCAGGGTTTCGACCATGTCGCCATCATGGGTCGTATGGCCGGCAACGAGACCGACGCGCATGCGGACAACGTCGCCGGGGCCGACCCGCAGCCCGGAACCATCATCTACACCGGTGACCTTGAGCACGGTTTCACCGCCGAACGCCTGAGCCGTATCTTCGGCCTGCCGCTCAAGGTGACCCATGACGAGGGCCGTTGGTCCGCGTACGCCATCGAAGAGTAGACAGGCTTGAGTCCCAACTGACAGGTGGCCGCAACAGTGTAAGGTCTCTATTGCGTTTGTGACGCTTAGGGTGTGCTTTGTGTCATGAATGCAATATGAATGAGTATGAATGCAATGTGGGGTTACGTATGTGACGTTTCCGGCATCGATAGCGTCGTGAATGCAATCCGCCAATCCGCATGGTATGAGAATATATACGTTGGTTGATTGCTCAAATAACAAAGGATGGCGTGAGTATGCCGAAACGTGGTGCGTTGCAAGCAGGGGAGAAGGTCCAGTTCACGGATCGCAAGTCCAAGAAGATCACCGACCAGCTTGTCGCCGGCGGCTCGACGCAGACCGACCACGGCATCATCCTGCACGACGATGTCATCGGCGGAACCGAAGGCACCATCGTCACCACGGTGACTTCCAAGCGTGAAGCGCAGATAAGCGAGGGCGCGCCGGGTCACGATAAGCCGAAGCCATGGAAAGCGGCACGGGCCATCGGCGGTTGGGATTATACGGTGATGCGGCCGAGGCTGGCCGATTATGTGCTTTCGATGCCCCGCGGCGCGCAGATCATGTATCCGAAGGACATCGCGCAGGTCATTCAGCTCGGTGACATTCGCGAGGGGTTCAACGTGCTTGAATCCGGTGCCGGCAGCGGGGCGATGAGCCTCAACCTGCTTGACGCAGTGGGGAAGTCCGGCCATCTGACCACCATCGAGATGCGTCCCGAATTCGCCAAGATCGCCGAGGCCAACGCGACGCTCTATTACGGTGAACGCCCGGATTGGTGGGATTTGCTCATCGGCGATTTCGACAGTGTTGCCGCCACACTGCCGGAACATTCCTTCGACCGGATCATGCTCGACATGCTAGACCCGTGGAATCGGCTGGAACAGGCCTATCGGGTCATCGCTCCCGGCGGGGTGCTCGTCGCCTACATCACCACGACCACGCAGATGTCGCGGTTCTGCGAGGCGTTGCGCGAAGCCGGCTGCTGGACGGAACCGGAAGTCCAGGAGACCTTCGAACGCACATGGAAGGCGCAGGGCCTCGCCGTGCGCCCCGATCACCAGATGATCGGACACACCGGTTTCCTCATCGTCACCCGTGCCATGGCTCCCGGTTTTAAGGCTCTGCGCAAGCGCGACCGCGCCACCAAGGACACGGTCACTGACATCGATTCTTTGACCCCGCAGCAACAGGCCGAACGTCTCGCCGATCTCGAACTGCGCGACATCAGCGACCGCAAGCTCAGGAAGGTCTTGCGCGATCTGGGTGACCAGCTGCGTGAAATCAGCGAGGTCGACGAAGAATCCAGATAGCGACAAGCGAGCATTAGCGGCACCATGTTCATCTGAGCCTGCGGTTGGTCTGACGTATATAACTTCAATCTATAACGACACCTTAAGTGGACTGATGAGCTTAGAACCCCGATTTTTGGTAGGCTTTCGATAGGCGTTGTCAACCACTGGAGGAATTATGTCAGCTCTCACATCGGTTTCAGGCTTTCCGCGCATCGGGCGCGACCGTGAATTGAAGAAGATCATCGAAGGCTACTGGAAAGGCAAGTCCAGCCTCGATGACGTACGTGCGACGGGCAAGCAGTTGCGGGCCGAGCATTGGAAGCTGCAGGCCGATGCCGGAGTCGACCTGATCCCCAGCAACGACTTCAGCTATTACGACCAGATGCTCGACACCGCCATCCTGCTGAATGTGATTCCGGAACGCTACCGTCGGCTTTCCTTTGAAAATCCCGAAGACACGCTGTTCGCGATGGGCCGTGGCTATCAGGGCCCGGAGGGCGATGTCACCGCGCTGCCGATGAAGAAGTGGTTCACCACCAACTACCATTATTTGGTTCCCGAAATCGACGCCGGCACCGAAATCAAGCTCAATTCCACCAAGCCCTTCGACGAGTTCAACGAGGCCAAGGCGCAGGGCATCCTCACCAAGCCGGTACTGATCGGCCCTTACACTTTCCTCAAACTGGCCCGCAATCCGCAGGCTGAAGAGCTGGAACTTGACCGCGGCCTGGTCGATGCGGTTTCCGGCGTGTACGCGCAGATTCTCCGCAAGTTCGCCGAACTCGGTGCCCAGTGGGTACAGTTCGATGAACCGTATCTGGTACTTGACAAGGAAGACGGCGACACCGAGCTTTTCAAGGCGCTTTATTCCGCCATCCTGCCGGCACGTTCCGCGCTCGCGGGCAAGAGCGTCAAAGTCCTGCTCAACACCTACTTCGGCAACATCGCCGATATCTACGAAACCGTGAATCTCTTCGGGTTCGACGGGGTCGGCCTCGACCTGATCGAAGGACGCGACGAAAATCTCGCGGCCGTCGAGAAATACGGTGTCGCGCAAAACACCACGATTTTCGCCGGTGTCATCAACGGACGCAACATCTGGCGCAACAACTACGCGCAAAGCCTCGGTTTGCTTGACGCATTGAAGACCAAGACCGGCAATGTGGCCGTCTCCACCGCCTCGTCCCTGTTGCACGTGCCGTTCAGCACCGAAGGCGAGACAGGACTGAAGCCGGAGGTTTTGAAGCACTTCGCCTTCGCTGTCGAGAAGCTCGGTGAGTTGGTGGATGTGGCCAAGCTTGCCGATGTCGATGACGAGACTCGTAAGAAATCGAAGACATTGGCCGGCAATCAGGCCTTGTTCGACGGCAGCCGCGTGGCACCCGATCCGGCCGTGGCTAAGCGTCTTGCCTCGTTGACAGAGAAGGACTTCGTCCGTCAACCGGCCCGTGCCGAACGCCGCAAGCTCCAACATGAGGAACTTGGATTACCTGAATTGCCAACCACGACCATCGGTTCTTTCCCACAGACCCGCGAGATTCGTTCGATGCGTGCCAAGGCTCGCAAGGGCGAGATCGCGCAGGAGACCTACGACGCGTTCATCGCCAGCCAGATCGACCAGGTCATAGCCCATCAGGAGCAGATCGGCCTGGATGTGCTCGTTCACGGCGAATTCGAACGCAACGACATGGTCGAATACTTCGGCCAGCACCTGAACGGCTATCTCTTCACCAAGAACGCCTGGGTGCAGTCCTACGGCACCCGCTGCGTCAAGCCTCCGATCGTCTGGGGCGATGTGAGCCGCGCCGAGCCGATCACCGTGCGCTGGAGCAAGTACGCCCAAAGCCGCACCAAGCACGTCGTCAAGGGCATGCTCACCGGCCCGGTCACCATCCTCAACTGGTCCTGGCCGCGCGAGGACATCAGCAACGAGCTGCAGACCCAACAGCTGGCGCTGGCCATCCGCGACGAGGTGCTCGACCTCGAGGCCGCCGGTATCAAGGTCATCCAGATCGACGAGGCAGCGTTGCGCGAGAAGCTGCCGTTGCGTCGCTCCGACTGGCACAAGAAGTACCTCGACTGGGCGATTCCCGCCTTCCGTCTGGTGCATTCCGCTGTCAAGCCGACCACGCAGATCCACACGCATATGTGCTACTCGGAGTTCAACGACATCATTCGTGACATCGACAACATGGACGCCGACGTGATCTCCTTCGAGGCCTCCCGAGGGGACCTGGTCGTCCTCGACGCCATCCATGACGCGCATTTCGAGACCGAAGTGGGCCCCGGCGTCTACGACATCCATTCGCCGCGTATCCCGTCGACCAAAGAACTGGTCGAGCGCATCCACGCGATCCTGAAGAAGGCCGATGCCGGCCGTGTCTGGATTAACCCCGACTGCGGCCTGAAGACCCGCGGCAATGAGGAGACCTGGCCGAGCCTTGAGCACATGGTCGAAGCCGCCAAGACGGTTCGCGCCGAATTGGCGGACGGTTCGCAGGCCTCGCGTAACTAAGCAAGATTGAAATTCATCAACGTGTGGCCGACATCAAGCAGAAGCAAACGATGCCGGCCACATCATTTGTCACAGGAGACAAGACATGCATTCGCCGATTTTCTCGCTTGAAGTGTTTCCGCCCAAGCCGCATGCGCCGGTAGGCACCATCTATGATGCGCTTGACGGGCTGCAGGGTTTGGACCCCGATTTCATTTCGGTGACCTATCGTCATGGCAGCCATGCCAACCGGCTCAACACCGCCAGGATAGCCCACACCGTCAATGCCGACTATCGCATTCCGGTCGTGGCCCATCTGACCGCCCTATACAGCGATAAGGCGTCGGTCGACGAGGCGCTGGACCTCTTCCGAAAGGCCGGGGTCTTCGGCGTGCTGGCGTTGCGCGGCGATTATGTCGAAGGCAACGAGCCGTGCGGGGATTTCGAACATGCCAGCGATCTGGCCGCCTACATCCGCCAGCATGACCCCGATATGCAGATCATGGGCGCCTGTTACCCGGAATGCCATCTGGAGGCCTCGTGCCTGGAAGTCGACGTCGACAACCTCAAAAAGAAGGTGGACGCCGGCGTCACCCATCTGATCACCCAGCTGTTCTACGACAACGAGGATTTCTACCGTTTCCTCGATTTGGCGCGCGCCAAAGGCATCGATGTGCCGATCGAAGCCGGCATCATGCCGATACGCAGCGTCAGATCGATCAACAACATGACCAAGCGCAACGGTTCCAAGATCCCCTCGGAAGTGCAACGCATCGTCGACAAGTGGGGCGACAACCTGCCTTGCCTCCAACAGGCCGGCATCAACTACGCCTCCGAACAGATTTCCGATCTGGTGGCGCACGGCGTCGACGGCATCCACCTCTACACGATGAACCGTCCGGCGATCGCACGCCGCATATGGTCCAACGTCGAGCAATTGTTCAGCGTCACCCCGCAGTGATCCTGCTGCAGTAATGCCAAAGGGGATGTCGGCGGTGCATGGACTATATATACGGCGCGAGCGCCACTGCGCGGTTCCCCTGTAGCGACGCTACCTTTCAGATGGCGGTTGTCTTCAGGATTATCGCGGATGCCCTGTCTGCATCGACGGCCGAATGGCAGGAGTGGTCATTTCCGGTGGTGCTTGGTGGTGTTGCGCCTCTTTTTCGACTTTTGGCGCTTTCGGGGCGTTGTAGGCGCCGGACGGTTTTCCCCGGGTGTTTTCGTTTTGGGGCGCAGGATGGCGAACCTGGCCAACAGCAGGCCGCGGACGGGCGGAATCTTGGCGATGGCGAAACCGACGAGCGCCCCGAGAATGGCGGTCCACGAGGAGATGTCGAGGTGGGCGTACATCAGAACGAAGACGACGACGATGAAACCGACCCCGATCCATTGCTGCAGACGGTTCTGCTGATCGGTCATCAGGGCGGTGCGTCCCGGCATCGCACCAAACGCCAGTCCGATGACGAAGGCGACAATGCCGATGATGATGGCGACGATAAGATCAGTGGAATTCATGCTTCCGGTGCCTCCTTGCGTTTGCCGGGTTGCCCGGACATGTCTTTTTGCGTTTCCTGCATGGCCATCGTTCGATCGATGAGCGTCCTGCGTTTGACCAGACGCCCATACTGTCTCATCGTCGTAATGGAATCCATGGTCTTCTGGTCGGCGTCGACTCCTGCGATTTCGGCGATGATCTGCTCGTAGGTGGTGTCGGCGGTTTCGTGGACGCCGTTGATTCTGCCGTGCCTGAGCACGACGATACGGTCGGCGACGGCGAATACGTCGGGAATGTCATGGCCGACCAGCAGCACCGAACGCCCCTGTGAACGAAGCCGCTTCATGTAGGTGAGCACTTCGGCTGTCTGCATTACCGACAGCGAGGCCGTGGGCTCATCCAGCAGAATGAGTTTCGGGTCGTTGAGCAGGGTCCTGGCCAGTGCCACCGTTTGACGCTGGCCTGCCGACAGCGTGCCGATAGGCTGTCCTACACGGATGGGTGAGTTGAATTCCTGCAGGATATTGCGCGCGGTGTCGTTCATGGTCTCATCGTCACGCCTGCCTTTTTCGTCGCGCAGCTCCCTGCCGAGAAACAGGTTGGAGGTGACGTCGAGGTTCTCGCAGAATTCCTGGCCTTGGAACACCGTCACGATGCCCATGCCGTTGGCGTCATGGATGCTTCGTATCTCAGACGGGTTTCCCTGATAGAAGATCTCGCCGGAATCGGGTTGCTGGAGTCCTCCGATGACCTTGACCAACGTCGATTTGCCGGCCCCGTTGTCACCGACGATTGCAATGATCTCATGCGGTGCTATGTCGAGACTGACAGATTTCAGAGCATCGACAAAACCAAATCGCACAGAAATGTCATGCAAGCTGAGCAGTGGCGCATCATTGCGAAACGACATCATTGCCTTTCTCCTTATCCTCTCCAATATATCCTAGGTCGTGCTATTGCCGATTTTCCGCTTTCCTGAGCGCCATCAACGCGATGCCCAGCGACGGGCCGTCCATCGGATAGCGTGCGGGTATGACCTGGATGGGTTTGACCACGAACGGGAACAGCAACCGCTGCAAGGCCTGCGAGAACGGCTTGCGGAAGTCGTCGCCCGCCTCGGAAAGCATGCCGCCGAGCACCACGACTTCGGGATCGACGGATATGCACAGATCGGCGCAGACGTCACCGATGCGGATGGCCGCGTCCGAAATGACTTTTCGGCACCCCGGGTCGCCTTTCGTGGCCTTCTCCACCAGGTCCGCAAGTGTCATGTTGCCGTGGGTCACGCTCAGCAGCGAGACCAGACTGTCCTCGCCGACAAGCGTATCGAGGCATCCCCGGTTGCCGCATGTACAGATGGAACCGAGGGGGTCGACCTGGATATGCCCTATTTCCCCGGCCAGACCGGTGACTCCGCGGTGGAGGCATCCGTTGATGACGATGCCCGATCCGACGCCCTCCCCGGCGTTGACGTAGACGAAATCGGTTTTACCCTGTGCCGAGCCCATGGTTCGTTCGCATTCCGCCGAGGCGTTCGCGTCATTGTCGATGACCACCGGAACGTGGAACGCTTCGGAGAAGGGGCCGATGATGTCGTTGCCCTCCCATCCGGGAAGGATGCCGGGCAAGGCGATGGTGTGGCTTATCCGGTCGACCGGAGCCGAGACGGCCACGCCGATTCCGAGAACCTCTTCGGCCCGGGCCCCTATGTTGTTCAGCGTCTCGTTGAGCAGGACCATGGCGCGCCCAAGTGTCGTGTCGGTTTTATGGCCGCGCGCCAACGGAAGGTTGTGCTCGGCCACGATTTGCTGCGATGTGTCAAGGATGGACAGCAGAAGGTTATGACGGCTGATATGCAGGCCGACGGTTAGCCCTTTCTGATGCGAAAGCGCCACCAAGGTGGCACGTCGGCCGTTGCGGACAGTGCCCTGTGTGGTCAGTCGGTTGGCGGCCACGAGCTGGCGGACAAGGGTGGAGATGGTGGCGGTCGACAGACCCGTGGATTCGGCAAGCTCGATTTGGGTCATGGCGCCGCAGCGATGGATGCAATCAAGGATGCTAGCGCAATTCGCCTCGCGAAGTGAGCTCTGGGAACCGAACAGTCTTGCCATACCAACCAAGCATAACCGTCTTTCCGACGTTTGCCCAGCGGAACGAAGGCCGGAAAGACGGAACAACGAAGATTGGATTCGATGATAAAACACGAAAAGCGAAAATTCTTGAAATTGAATTTGACAACTTAATTCAAAAGGTATATCACAGTATACGGATTGCAGAATGATCTGGATCCGATCTTTCGAAGTTGAAGGAGAAGCAATGAGATTACCAAGAAAAATGCTTGCGCTCGCATTGGGCGCGGCCATGTGCGTAGGCGTCGGCGCCTGCGGCACTTCCCGTGGCGGCGGCGCTGCCAGCGAGGGAAGCAATATCAAGAAAGGCGACACCATCGGCATCTCCATGCCGACCAAGTCGGAGGAACGTTGGAACAAGGACGGCAACAATCTGAAGAAGAAGCTCGAGGCCGCCGGCTACAAGGTGCTGCTTTCGTTCGCCGATGACAAGCCTCCGCAACAGAACGCGGATATCGAGAATATGGTCAACAACAACGCCAAGATCGTCGTGGTCGCCTCCAAGGACGGCACCGCGGTGGGGCCGGCCGTTGAAAAGGCCAAGGACGCAGGTGCCAAGGTCATCGCCTACGACCGCCTGATCATGAACACGAAGGCCGTCGACTACTATGCCACCTTCCAGCTGGAGCAGACCGGCGTGCTCGAGGCCAACTACCTGATCGACAAGCTGGGCTTGAAGAAGGGCGCCAAGGGCCCGTTCAACATCGAGCTTTTCTCCGGTTCTCCTGACGACAACAATGCGAAGTACTTCTTCAAGGGCGCTTGGCAGCTGCTGCAGCCGTACTTCAAGTCAGGCGTGCTGGTCAGCCCCTCGAACCACGGCGGTGGCGTGAAGGCGGACTTCAAGATGTCCGATTGGCAGAAGATTTCCGTGCAGTCATGGAAGGCCGAGCAGGCGCAGAAGGATATGGAATCCATCATCGACTCCACCTATGCGCATGGCGAGAAGCTTGATGCGGTCCTCAGCCCGTATGACGGCATCTCCCAGGGCGTGATCAACGCCATCCAGGAGAAGCGCCCCGACATGCAGCCCGGCACCGCTTCATGGCCGTACATCACCGGTCAGGACGCCATGGAGATCGCCGTGGCCAACATCGCCAAGGGCACTCAGGGCCAGACGGTGTTCAAGAACGTCAACAAGCTGGCCGATGCCGTCTACGACATGATCATCGAGATCGCGGAGAACAAGAAGGTCACCGGCATCAACGGCAAGTTCAACAACAACAACATCGACGTGCCTTCCAAGCTTCTTGATCCTCAGAACATCACGCAAGAGAACCTGACCGATCTTGTCAAGGCGAAATATGTGACGCAGCAGCGCTTCGACGCGCTGACCAAGGGCACCGATGTCAAGTAGCTTGACATCCACTAGGCAATGCGGGTCGCGGACCTGCCTTATGGGCGGTCCACAAACCCGCTTGCGTCGAGAAGGAGGTATGGGTCATGCCAGATGACAACGTCATACTGACCATGAAAAGCATCACCAAGAAATTCGGGCCCGTCAAGGCGCTGGACGACGTGAATCTCACGGTAAGGCGAGGGGAGATCCACGCCATTTGCGGGGAGAACGGTGCCGGCAAATCAACGTTGATGAACGTGCTTTCGGGCGTCTACCCGTATGGTAGCTACACCGGCACCATCACGTTCGAGGGCAAGGAATGCAAGTACCGGACCATCAATGACTCCGAGGCCGACGGCATCGTCATCATTCACCAGGAGCTTGCGCTGAGCCCTTACCTGCCCGTTGACGAGAACATCTTCATCGGCAACGAACAGCAGAAGAGCGGTATCGTCAACTGGGGTGAAACGCGCGCGAAAGCCGTCGAGCTGATGAAGCGTGTGGGGCTCGAGGAGTCTCCCGACACCAAGATCATGGATCTGGGCGTCGGCAAACAGCAGCTCGTCGAAATCGCCAAGGCCCTTTCGAAGAACGTCAAGCTGCTGATCCTGGACGAGCCCACTGCCGCGTTGAACGACGAGGATTCGGCGAATCTGCTCAACCTTGTGCGTGAACTTAGAGACAAGCAGGGCGTGACCAGCATCATCATCAGCCACAAGTTGAACGAGGTGGCCGATATCGCCGACAACGTCACCATCATCCGTGATGGTTCGACGGTGGGCACGATGCATGTCGACGAGGATGAACCGCTCGACCAGAACGAGCTGATTCATCTGATGGTCGGCCGTGAGCTGACCAACCTCTATCCGGAGCACCCCTCGAACAAGCCGGGCCCGGAGTTCCTGCGTGTCAAGGATTGGACCGTCCACCATCCCCAGGATGTCAACCGTGTCATCGTCGACCATGCCAACTTCAACGTTCATGCCGGCGAGATCGTCGGTCTGGCAGGGCTTATGGGCGCCGGCCGCACCGAGATGGCAAGGAGTGTCTTCGGACGTTCCTACGGCTCCCATATTTCCGGAGAGGTGTACGTCAAAGGCAAGAAGGTCAACCTGTCCAACGTACAGGATGCCATCGACGCCGGTCTGGCCTACGCCACCGAAGACAGGAAGATGTACGGTCTCAACCTGTTGCAGAACATCCGTGAGAATGCGTCCATGGCAAGCCTGAAACGCATGAGCAAGTTCGGTGTCATGGACGACAACATCGAACGCAAGCGTGTAGGCGAATACCGCAAGGATTTCAATATCAAATGCACCAGCATCGAGGAGCCGGTCAGTTCGCTTTCCGGCGGTAACCAGCAGAAGGTCGTGCTTGCCAAATGGGTGCTTTCCGACCCGGATGTGCTCATCCTGGACGAGCCCACCAGAGGCATCGACGTCGGCGCCAAATATGAGATCTACGAGATCATCGACAGGCTGGCGGATGCGGGCAAGGCGGTCATATTCATCTCGTCGGAGCTCCCGGAGCTCATCGGGGTATGCGACCGCATCTACACCGTCAGCCAAGGTGTGATCACCGACGAGGTGCATCGGGACAAATTTAGTCAGGAATACCTGATGAAGGGTATGACAAAAGAAAAGGAAGTGGCAGCACGATGAGTTCCACAGTCGTATCGCCTACCAAAAAACAAGACAAGGAAAACAGGGGCGCGATCCTGTCCGCCATCGCCAACAACGCACGCCAATACGGCATCGTCGCGGCGTTGGTGGTCATCATCGTCGTCTTCGAGATACTCACCAAGGGCGTGCTGCTCAAGCCGAACAGCTTCGTCTCCCTGATCCAGCAAAACGCCTACGTGATCATTCTGGCCATAGGTATGGTGATGGTCATCATCGCCACTCACATCGATTTGTCGGTCGGCTCGCTGGTTGCGTTCATCGGTGGCATCTGTGCGCTGTTGATGGAACGTCAGGGAATGAACTGGATGCTGGCCATCGTCGTCTCCCTGATCGTCGGTCTGATCGTAGGCTGCTGGCAGGGCTTCTGGGTCGCGGTGATCGGCATTCCCGGTTTCATCACCACTTTGGCCGGCATGCTGATGTTCAGAGGCCTGGCGACCGTGATCGTCGGTGAATCCGTGCCGATCACCTCCGACGCGTTCCGCGGCATCGCCCGTAACTATCTGCCCAATATCTTGGGCTTCTGGGGGCCGTTCGACGGACTGAGCATCGTGGTGGGGCTGGTGTGCATCGTCGCCTATGTCTACAGTCAGCTCTCGAAGCGCAAGCGTACCGAGAAGGTGGGGCTGGTGCCCGAGCCGATGGTCATGACCGTCATCAAGTGCGTGCTGATCAGCGCGGTCATCGCCTTCGTCACCTATCTGATCGCCTCGTCCGGCAACGAAAATCAAGGCGGCATCCCCATCATGCTGGTCATCGTCGGCGTGCTGGTGCTTGTCTACAACTTCATCCTCACGCGTACCGTCTTCGGACGCCATGTCTATGCGGTCGGCGGCAACCGCAAGGCCGCCATCCTCTCCGGCATCAACACCAAGCGCGTGGACTTCATCCTCTTCGTCCACATGGGCTTCCTGTCCGCTGTGGCCGCCATCTGCATGCTCTCTCGTCTGGCCTCTGCAACCGCCCAGACCGGTATGGAGTTCGAGATGGACGCCATCGCTGCCTGCTTCATCGGCGGCACGGCAGTCGCCGGCGGCGTCGGCACCATCCCCGGTGCCGTGGTCGGTGCGTTCGTGATGGGCGTCATCAACCAGGGTCTGTCGATCATGGGCGTCGACACCGCCGTGGTCAAGACCATCAAGGGTCTGGTGCTTCTGCTTGCCGTGGCTGTGGACATCATGTCCAAGCGCAAGAAGAGCTGAGTGCATTGATGGGAAAGGGAAGTGCATGCAGGATTCGCTGGAAACGATAGTCTGCATGCACTTTTCGTTGTGGCGTTACGGCAATGATAATTCTCATATAATGAAAATTATTCATATCTGAGGTATGCGAAAGGTCATGGATATGAAACTGTCCGAACATAGCAGGGCCATCCTGTATTTCCTGATGTCCGTCGCCTGTCTCATTTGGCTGGTTCAGTCCGGCAGTGAAGCCGCCAAAGCCGGTACGTTCTTTACCTGGCCCAATCTTGTTTTTGTCGTCTGTCTCCTCATTGTCACCGGATACGGTGTCTACGCCGGTTTCCAGAGCTGGAAAAGCGACGGTGGCGGCAATGGCGACGATGACCAAGAGGACCGTGACAACCAGGAATAAGCAGAACGGAAAATAATCCTATTGACTTGCATCCATGTAAAAAGAGTGGGCAGGTTGTAGATTGGGGTTATGGAAGCTGACAGGGAATTCGAAATCACGACTCATGACCTGATCCGCGCAGGGATGCAGGATCTCGGTCAGGCGCGCGAACGGTTTGCGCGCCTGGGGGAGTCGGGCTTCGACAGCCGGGCTTTGCAGGTCGTGCTGACGTCCTTGCAACGTGCGTGCGATCCTGATGCCGCGTTGAAGCATCTTGTCGAAATTTCTGCGGTTCCGGAAACCCGGACGTACACTCCTGAGGCCCTTTCACGGCTGATTGGCGTATTGGGTGCTTCCAATGCCTTGGGCGCTCTGATGCGGGTGCATCCCGGTCTGGTGTCGGCTGCGGCCTGCGACCCGTGTGGGAGCCTCGATTTTAGTCGTGCCGAACGTATCGCACGCATGAACGAGGCGGTCAAGGAAGCCGTTTCCTCATCAGCGGATATGCCGGCGGCCAACATGTCCGCTGCCGTTGAGGCGTTGCGGGAACATTATTATCTTCAGCTTGCTGCCATCATGGCCGAAGACACCGCCGCGGACGATCCGGTGAACATACAGCCTCAGATAAGTGCGAAACTTTCCGACCTTGCGGATGCCGCCATCGGCGCTGCGCTCGATATCGCCAGAACGCAGGTCGAAGGAAGCGAACACTGCGGATTCACCGTTATCGGTATGGGCAAACTCGGCGCCCAGGAACTCAACTACGTCTCCGATTGCGATCTGGTGTATGTCGTCGAACCGCTTGCCGCGCAGGGCGAGGAGAAAATCGACGGTGCGGCCCTGACCCGCATCGGCACGAAAATCGGAACCTTGCTGCAAAAAATCTGCCAATCGGTCATCCCCGGTGTCGCCATGCCGCCGTTGTGGCAGATCGACACGGCTTTGCGCCCGGAAGGCAAGGACGGCCCGCTGGTGCGCACGGTCGATTCGTGCCGCGTCTATTACGAGAAGTGGGCCAGCAATTGGGAGTTCCAGGCGCTGCTGAAGGCTCGCATTGTCGCCGGTGACGAAGAGCTGGGAAAGGCCTATCTCGATCTGACGCGTCCGCTGGTCTGGTCGGCGTCGAAACGCGATAATTTCGTCTATGACTGCCAGAAAATGCGCAAACGCGTCGAAGACAATATTCCTTCCGATCTGCGGGACAGGGAAATCAAACTTGGCAAAGGCGGGTTGCGCGATGTGGAGTTCACCGTGCAGATGCTGCAGCTGGTCCATGGCCGTTCCGACGAATCGTTGCGCGGCCGGTCCACGTTGGGTGCGTTGCAGGCGCTTTCGGCCGGAGGATACGTCGCGCGTCCGCAAGCTGCAAGGCTCGATAAGGACTATCGCTTTGAAAGAGTGCTGGAGCATCGGGCGCAGACGTGGGAGCTGAAACGCACGCATCTCTTCGCCGACCTCGGCAAGGTCAAGGAGAACGAACTCGATATCGTGCGCAACGCCGACACGCGTGCGATAGACGGCAATCCGGAACTGCGCCGTATGGCCCGTGCATTCGGCCTGCTGCCCGATCAGCTGGTACAACGTTACGACAAAGTCCGCCGTGAGGTGCGCCGTCTTCACTCCGATATCTATTACCGGCCGATGCTGCCGATCGCGGCGCAACTGGACGACGATCAGATCACCTTAAGCGACAAGGCCACCCGAGAGCGCTTTGAATCCATCGGCTTCGCCGACCCGGATGCCGCCATGCGTCATGTCAAGGCGTTGACCGAAGGGGTTTCCCGTGCGGCCAAGATCAACCGCATTCTCCTGCCCTCGATACTCCAATGGCTGTCCCAAGGGCAGAACCCGGACATGGGGTTGTTGCAATGGCGCAAGCTCGAGGAACGTTTTGGCGGCGGCAGCCAGTATCTCGGTTTCCTGCGCGATTCACCGCAGGCGCTGATCAGACTGTGTCATATCCTCTCCAACTCGAGGCTGCTGGGCGACGCGCTCAACCAGTCCATCGAATCGGTGACCTGGCTCGGCGACGACGGAATGCTGATGCCGCGAACCCGTGAAAGCCTTGATGTGCGCTCGCAGGCTGCGGTGTCGCGGTATGCCGACAACATGAACGATTTCGCCACTTCCATCCGTGCGATGAGACGGCATGAGATCGAACGCATCGGCCTTGGGTGGACTTCCGGTGTTTTCGATGATGGTACGGGATTGGCCGGTATGACCGATGTCTACGATGCCGCCATCGAAGCGGCTCTGCAATGGTCCATCCGTCATCAATGCACTGAAATGGGGTTTGATGCCGCTCCGGTGGCCATCAGCGTCATCGCCATGGGCCGTTATGGCGGCCAAGAGGTCAATTTCTGCTCTGACGCGGATGTCATCATGATGTATCGCCCCAAAGGCACGGCAGAAAATGGCCGTGGAGAGAATCCGGCGGAATCGACCGCAGAATTCGCGCGCAACGTGGTCAACGACCTGCGCAACATCCTGCAGGGGCCTGCCAGCCTGGAGCCGAAAATCGACCTCGATTTCGGACTGAGGCCGGAAGGCAAGAACGGACCGCTGATCCGCTCATACGAATCATGCCGCGACTACTACACCAAGTGGTACAGCACGTGGGAACGTCAGGCCTTGCTGCGAGCGAGGTATGCCGCGGGCGATGCCCGATTGGCCAAGGATTTCCTCACCCAGCTTGCCGACCCTCTGCGCTATATGGACCGGGCGTTGACGGACGAGGAGGTCGGCGAGATCCGCAGGCTCAAAGCGCGAATGGAGGCGGAGCGTCTGCCGCATGGCGTGAAACGCAACCAGCATCTGAAACTCGGGGCGGGCGGGCTTTCCGATGTCGAATGGACGGTGCAGCTGCTGCAGCTCGAGCATGCGGGGAGGCATGAGGGCTTGCGTGTGCATTCGACGCTGGCCGCGCTTGATGAGCTTGAGCGGTTGGGATATATCGGTGGCGATGACGTCGACGCGTTGCGCAGAGCGTGGAAAATGCTCACCGCCGCCCGCAACGGCAATTACCTATGGGGCGCGAGGCTTTCGCAAGCCGATGTGCTGCCGTCGGATTTCTACGGGCTCGGAGGAGTGGCGACGTTTCTGGGATACGATGCGAACCGTGGCCAATACTTCGGCAACGACCTGCAGGCCGTGATGCGCCGGTGCCGAGAGGTGACGGAGCGGCTGTTCTACGGGCTGTGAAAGTAGAACCGGTAGGAAAGCGCTAGAAATGTCTTGAAAGGGCGTTTTTCCATAGAAAAGGCGAAGCATGTGGAAAAACGTCGTTTAAGGATGATTTTGGTGTTTCCTCTCTGGATTGCCTTGGCTGAGTATCGTTAGCCGACATGCGTGGTGCTGTGAGATTGACAACAGGTGTCGCCGCGTGCGGGTATCTTGTGAATGGTCACATGAAGTGGCCACCTTCTTCCAAGAGAAAGGTGAGCCGTTGTCAGATTTGACGGGCATGAAAGCATCCTTGAGGAATTCCGGTGATGGAATTCCCAAACATTCATTGGTCGGTTCCAGCGTGGTGACGTTGGATAATATACCGATTCCGGAGATTCGGGTATTGCTTGACAAAGCGCAATACATTGATTCCCATAGAAAAGAAGTGGCGAACACCTGCACAGGCCGGGTGTTGGCCACTTTGTTTTATGAGCCCAGTACGCGCACGCGCCTGAGTTTCGAGACCGCGATGCTACGGCTCGGCGGCAAGGTCATCGGCTTCGCCGGCGCCCAGCTTTCCTCGGCCACCAAAGGCGAGACCATCCACGACACGGTGAAGGTCGTCTCGCAGTACGCCGATCTGATCGCCATGCGTCATCCCAAGGAAGGCGCCGCACTGGTTGCCGCCCATTCCTCGGATGTGCCGGTCATCAACGCCGGTGACGGCGGCCATATGCACCCCACGCAGACCCTGGCCGACCTTTCCACCATTCAGGCGCGTTTCGGGCGCGTCACCGACCTGACCGTGGGGCTGTGCGGCGATCTGACGTTCGGGCGTACCGTGCATTCGCTGATCGAGACCCTCTGCCGCTTCGGCAACATCCGGTTCGTGCTGATCAGCCCCGACGAGCTCAAGACCCCGCAGTACGTGCTCGACCGCATCGACGCCAGCCCGACCTGCTCCTACGTGGAAGCGAAGGATTTGTCAGCGGTTATCGGCGACCTCGATGTGCTCTACATGACGCGCGTCCAGCAGGAACGCTTCTTCAACGAGGACGATTACCTGCGCCTGCGCGACACCTACATCCTCGACGCCGCCAAGATGAGGCTCGCCAAACCCAAGATGGCGGTGCTCCACCCGTTGCCGCGCGTCAACGAGATCGCCAAGGAAGTCGATGACGATTCGCGTGCCGCCTACTTCGAGCAGGTACGTCGAGGCATGCTCATGCGCATGGCGCTGGAAAGTTCGGTGCTGGGCGACGAACTGCCCGGTTACGAGACAAGCAAGGAGGTGTTGGCCTGATGGAAGTCACGAGCATCACCAACGGCATTATCATCGACCATGTTGACGCGGGTACGGCGCTCACCGTCCTGCATTATCTCAAGATCGACCCGACCACTACCAAGCTGGCGCTCATCATGAACGCGACCAGCCATGCGCTGGGTGCCAAGGACATCATCAAGCTCGAGGACGTCGAAGGCCTGAACCTCGACGCGCTCGGCTTCATCGCGCCGCACGCGACCGTCAACATCGTCCGGGGCGGCCGAATCGTCGACAAGGCGAAGCCGGAGCTGCCCGAACACTTGGTCGGTGTCATCTCGTGCAAGAACCCACGCTGCGTGACCACCGCCGAGACGGGATTGGAGCAGCGGTTCCACCTGGCCAACGCCGAACGCCGTGAATACCGTTGCGACTATTGCGACGAGGAAGCACAGCGGTAACGAAGTCGCTTGTGGCCGAAATCCATTGGTTTGATGGGGATTCGGGCACAAGCTGACGAAAACCTGATTGATCTTCCATGAGATCAACCGTGTAGGAATGCAAAACAAGCTGGTTATCAAGAGAACGGAATGCACATGCTCACCATTCATGACATCGCGGTGTGGGACACCGGCGAACGCATCGACCTCGTTATACCGGAAAGCGACGCCCAACGGTTGCTTACTGAAGCGGGTGCCGTCGTATCCGGCGATATCGACGGCTCGTCGTTGATCGTCGCACCAGGGCTCGCCGACCCGCATGTGCATTTCCGCGATCCGGGGCAAACGACCAAGGAGACAATGGTCTCCGGCTGTGAGGCTGCAGCGGCCGGCGGCTATACGCGCGTGCTGATTATGCCGAATACGCTGCCGGCTGCCGATGGGCGTGACATCAATGTCCAGGATGCTGTCGACGGCGGCGAAGAGCTCAAGGAAGTCGGCGTCGTCAACACGCTCGACTATCTGCAACGCTATGAACAACTGCACGATGTGCAACTGCCGGTTCGCTATGACCTTTCCGTCTGCGCGTCACTCGGTCGGACGGGGAAACTACCGACACGACCCGACGATTACATCAGATTCATGGATACTGCCGGACAATCGACAAACCATGATAACGGTATACATGATAACGGTATATCGGATACGTCTCAAAGCCCGGACAATGCCGTTTTGCAGCATCCGCTACGTGCGATCACCGACGATGGTTCGGCGATTACCGACGAGATTCTTGACTCAGTGCTCGCCGATGCGAAGGCGACCGGGTTGCCGGTGCTCGAGCATTGCGAGCATCACGATACGGGTGCCATCAACGAGGGGACGGTCAGCAGAAAACTCGGTATCGCCGGTATTCCTGCGCAAACCGAACTGACGATCGTCAACCGTGACATCGAAGCGGCCCGGCGTACCGGCGCCCACATCCATTTTCAGCATGTCTCGACGGCCGGAGCATTCGATGCCGTTCGCAAGGCCAAAGCCGAAGGCTTGCCGATCACCTGCGAGACGGCACCGCATTATCTGGCGTTGTGTGACGAGGACATATTGAAGTATGGCACGATGGCCAAGATGAACCCGCCGCTGAGAAGTGAAGCGGACCGCCGTGCCACGGTCGCCGCGATCGCCGACGGAACCGTCGATATGATCGCCACCGATCACGCCCCGCATACGGCCGAGGAAAAGGCTGCCGGGCTGGTCGATGCGCCGAACGGCATCATCGGATTGGAATGCGCGTACGGCGTCTGCCGCAAGGTGCTGGTGGGAAGCGGTGCCATCAGCGATGAGCGGCTGATTGAACTTATGGCTCTGGCCCCGGAACGGCTGATGGGACACAAGCCTACGGATGTGGCAATGTTGCTCAATACCTCCGCGAAGTGCGCGACGAAACGGATACTGGATTTGAGCAAAGTCGAACACCCCGAAAACGTCGATCTGACCTTGATCGATACCCATCATCAATGGACTGTCGATTCGGCCCGGTTCCATTCCAAAGGACGCAACACCCCGTTCGATGGGTGGAAGCTTACGGGCAGGCCAATGGCCACAATCATCGGCTCAAAGTTGGTGTTCAGCAGGTTGACAGTCGGTACGAAAGGTTGAAGCCATGGGCGGAATGGCCATATTCCAACGATAATTAAACTGATATATAGATAAGCGTAACAGCTCTGATGGCTGTAATGATTGCAGGTATAACACTTAAGGAAAAGAGGGAAGGACAATGGATCGACTGATTGAGGCCATCGAGGCCAAAGACAATCCCAGCATCGTAGGGCTGGACCCGACTCAGGCGCTGGTGCCGCCGCAGGCTTTCACCATGGAGATCGAATTCGACGAGAAGGATCTCGAGGCATTCATTAAAGGATTGAGGAGCAGCAACAGTCCTGAAGATCAGCGAGTTCTGGCTTCAATAGACAATGCTGACGGCATGGAAGCCAAGACCAAGGCTGCAAAAGACGCTTTAGAGCAGGCTGATCCGGGTGCCGAGATTATTGAAGGCTTCTATGAGTTCAACTGCGCCATCATCGACGCCGTGAAAGACATTGTGCCGGCTGTCAAGCCGCAGATCGCTATGTATGAGGCCTACGGTCCCATTGGTTTTGATATCTACCGTTTGACCTGTGAGTATGCGCAGAAGCAGGGGTTATATGTGCTTGGTGACATCAAACGAGGTGACATCGGTTCGACAGCTGCTGCATATGCCAAACATCTGACCGGCGTCAATTCTCTGAAAGACGACTGCAATGGCCAGCCGTGGAGCGAGGATGCTGTTACCGTAAATCCCTATTTCGGTACCGACGGCATCACCCCATTCACCGACGCAGCCAAGCAAACCGACAAGGACGTGTTCGCGCTGGTGCGCACCTCAAACCCATCCAGCAAAGAGATTCAGGAACTCGAACTTGCCAATGGTGACAAACTGTATGAGCACGTTGCCGACCTTGTGGAAGGCTGGGGTGCGGATTCCATTGGTAAGTATGGTTACTCGAGGCTTGGCGCTGTGGTCGGAGCGACCCATCCCGAACAGGGTAGTCAATTGCGCGAACGCATGCCGCACACCTTCTTCCTCGTACCGGGGTATGGTGCACAGGGCGGCACGGCGGCGGATGTGGCCGGAATGTTTGATTCCCGTGGCAGTGGTGCCATCGTCAACTCATCGCGTGGCATCATCGGCGCATGGAAGAAGTCGGGGGAGTACAGCGAGAATATGACCAAGGAGGAAGCTCTTGACCTTGTCGCTCGAAGCGCCCAGGCTGCTGCGATTGCGATGCGCGACGACTTGAGAAAAGCTCTGCTGTCTTAATTACCCAATAAATCCGTTTACGATAAGAATTTTAGAAGGAGAAACATGAGCGCAACTACTTTCATGCCCACGGCCAGCACCGAAACCGTCGAGCGGCAAGCGGCCGAGGCCGGACGAAAACCCGGCAGACGCACCGACAGGGTGATTGCTGCGTCGATGCTTTCGCCAGGCATCTACGAAATGGTCATCCGTGACCCATACGTGGCGGCAACCGTGCGCCCGGCGCAGTTTGTGAACCTGTATCCCTCCGATGCCACGATGGCGTTGCCCCGTCCGTTCGGTGTGGCCAAGGTCGAGGGAGACGATGTCACGCTGATCTACCAGATCGTGGGAGCGGGGACGCGTGAGTTTGCAAAGCTTCAGGCCGGAGGCACCGTCGACGTCCTCGGACCGCTTGGCAAACCGTTCGATACCGGCAAGACGGCGAATTATGTCCTCGTCGGAGGAGGTTTGGGCGTGCCGCCGCTGCTCTACGCCGCGCAAACGCTCAGCAAACGCGATGACGGCACCTTGGTCACCTCGGTTTTCGGCTATCGGGACGTGCGTTTCGCCGACGAGTTGGTTGCGCCTTTTGCCGATACGACGCACAGCATCATCAACGCCGAAGGCAACGTCGTCGACCTGCTGAACGATATCGAAGATGAACTCGACGGCGCCGACCAGAAGCCAATCATCCTTTCCTGCGGGCCGACACCGATGATGAAAGCCGTGGCAGCTTGGGCCAGCAAACGCAATATCGAAGCCCAATTCAGCCTCGAAGCCCGCATGGGCTGCGGGTATGGTGCGTGCGTGGCCTGCGTGGTCGACACACCGCAAGGAAGACTCAAGGTCTGCAAGGACGGTCCCGTCTTCACCACCGAACAACTCGGTTGGGAGGCGTGAGCGCGATGACGAATACGACGAATGAGGGAAATGCTGCGATGAACGAGCAAACGGAACAGGACACGGCAATGAACGTTCTTGAACCACACGAATGGCGGCACAGGACCATCGTTGCGGGAACCGAATGGAAAAACCCGGTCGGCACGGCCTCGGGCACCTTCCAGCTCGATGCCTGCGGTGACTACTATGACGTCAGCCAGATGGGCGCCATCTGCACCAAGGGCGTCGCACCGGTGCCGTGGGAAGGCAATCCCGGGCCGCGCACTGCAGAATCCCCGTCCGGCATGGTCAATTCGGTCGGACTGCAGAATCCCGGCGTGGACCATTATCTTGTCGACGAACTGCCGCGACTCAAGAAGCTTGGCGCCACCGTCATCACCAACGTCGCCGGGCACAGCGATGAAGATTACGCCCAGGTCGTCGCCAAGCTCGCCGACTCCCAGGCCGACATGCTCGAGATCAACGTCAGCTGCCCGAACGTGAGTCACGGCGGCATGAGCGTTGGCACCGATCCGGTCGCGCTGAGCCGTTTGATCAAGCATTTGCGGGCGCTGACCAGCAAACCCATGATCGTCAAGCTTTCCCCGAACGTCACCGACATCGTCGAAGTCGCCCATGCGGCGGTGGATGCCGGGGCCGACGCGCTGAGCCTCATCAACACGTTGGTCGGCATGCGCATCGATATCAACACCGGCAAGCCGATCCTGGCCAACCGCACCGGCGGCGTCTCCGGACCGGCCATCTTCCCGATTGCTCTGAGTTTCGTCTGGCGCGTGCGTCAGGCCATTCCCGGCATTCCGATCATCGGCATCGGCGGTATCGATTCTGGCGAGAAAGCATTGGAATACCTGTACGCCGGTGCGAACGCCGTCGAGGTTGGCGCTGCCGCATTGGTCGATCCGACCGCTCCGATGAGGGTTGCCCGTGAACTCGACGACCTGCTGGATTCGCGCCCGGACCTCGCCGCGAAACTCGCCAAAGGTCAGACATGGTGAGGGAGCGGTGTGCTCTGGACCGTCATATCGGGTCCGCTGGAGGCGCCGTGCCGCCGGCCGAGCGTCTTCGTCATGGGTTTGCGGCTTCACGGGGATTTTGTGACCCGAACCCTTGATAAAGAAGTTCCCCGTCATGGGTTTGCGGCATTGTGACGGTCGCGGGCTACAAACCCATGATAAAGAGGCGCCTCATCATGGGTTTGCGGCTTAAGGCTAGGTTTTGGCCGCGAACCCATGACTTCGGTTCCCTGCCGGTTTCCGGGTAACAGCGGAATCTGACTGGAATGGGACGGTTTTATGATTAAAAAATGGAAAGAGATGGAAGATGACCACAACACACAATAAAAAAGACGTCAAAGACCCTGCCGATGCCGCAATGACACCGATTGACCAGCGCTTCACCGAGTTTCTGCTGCAATCCGGAGCGCTGAAATTCGGCGATTTCACGTTGAAGTCCGGCCGGCAATCTCCTTATTTCATCAACGCTGGTGCGTTCAATAACGGTCGTAAGATAGCCACGTTGGGTGCGTTCTACGCTGAAAAGATCACCTCGGCCATCGCCGGCGGCACGCTGCCGCACGACATCGCCACGATTTTCGGCCCGGCCTACAAGGGCATTCCGCTTGCGGTCTCCACATCTATCGCGCTGACCAGTATGCATGGCATGGAAGTCGGCTACACCTTCGACCGCAAGGAAAAGAAGGATCACGGTGACGGCGGCATTCTCGTCGGCACGCCGCTTGAGGACGGCATGAAGGTCCTGCTGGTCGATGACGTGATGACCGCCGGCACCGCCGTGCGCGAGGTGGTCCCGAAGCTCAAGTCCGCCGCGAACGTGGATATCGTAGGCCTGGTGCTGTCGGTCGACCGTATGGAAAAGACCAAGGATTCCAACATGTCCGCCGTCAGGTCGGTCGAGCAGGAATTCGGCTTCCCAGTGCTGTCCATCGCCAACGTCCGCGAGATCTTCGCCGCCGCCTCCCGCATGGTCACCGTCGACGGCAAGCCGTTGCTCGGCGACGATATCAAAAAGCGTGCCGGCGACTATCTCGAGCGGTATGGTGCGTGATATGAAACATTGAGATAATTGGACAGTCGCGGTTGTTGGCACCGATTTCTTATGCTTGGAGTAAGGTTTCGCTAGTATTACGTAGACAAGGGAGACGCATGCGACAGGAATACACACAGCCGTTGGATAGTCCGATTGAAAGTGACAGGAACGTCTTCTCGCTGCTTGACGACCGTGCCAGGCGCACGCCTGACGAGTCGTTGATCGAGTATGTCGGCGATGACGGCAAGTGGAAGTCTTTTACGCCGGTGGAATTCCGCGACGAGGTCATCGCCCTTGCCAAAGGCCTGATCGCCCGTGGCATCAAGCCGGGGGATTCCGTGGCCATCATCGCTCACACCTCCTGGCAATGGACGGCGCTCGATATGGCCGTCATGTCGATCGGCGCGCTGACGATTCCTGTCTACGAGACCAATTCGCCGGCTCAGGTGCGGATGATCTTCAACGATTCCAACGTCAAGATGGCATTCGCCGAAGATGACGTACAACGTGACAAAATCGATGTCGTGCGCGATTCCTGCCTTGATCTCAAGGACGTCTATGTCATCGCTTTGGGTGCCATCGAGGCCATCGAAAAATTCGGCCAGGGCGTCACGGACGAGGAATTCTGGCAGCGCGAAAAAGCGGTCAAGGGCAGTGATCTGGCCACCATCGTCTACACGTCGGGTTCCACCGGAACGCCGAAAGGCATCGAGCTGACCCATTCCAATTTCGTGTTCATCACCATCTCCGGCGTTCAGTTCATGCACGACGCCTTGAACAAGCCCGGACGCAGAATGCTGCTGTTCCTGCCGCTGGCGCATGTTTTCGCTCGATTCATGGAGCTGGTCTGCTTTGCCGGAAGCATGACACTTGGATTGTCGAGTGATCTCAAGACCATCCTGACCGATTTCCGCACGTTCAAACCGACCTTCATTCTCGCCGTCCCGCGTATTTTCGAGAAAATCTACAATGCCGCCTCGCAGAAGGCCGGATCCGGTGTTGCCGGCCATATCTTCTCGCATGCCGCGGAGACCGCCATTGCATGGTCGAAGGTGCAGCAGTCAGGCCAGCCGATTCCGTGGGTGTTGCGCATACGTCACGCCATCTACAACAAGCTGGTCTATTCCGCCATCATGCAGATCTTCGGCGGCAAGGTCGAGTACGCGGTATCAGGCGGAGCTCCGCTCAACGCGACCATCGCGCATTTCTTCAATGGCGTCGGTTTGCCGTTGCTTGAGGGATACGGTATGACCGAGACCTGCGCTCCGGCTATAGTCAACCCTCCCAAGGGGTACAGAATCGGCACCGTGGGCATTCCTCTGCAAGGCGTCACCGTCGGCGTGGATGGGACCGGAGAACTGTGCATCAAGAGCCGCGCGGTATGCGCCGGCTATCACAACCATCCCGAAATCACCAAGGCCCAGATCGTCGACGGCTGGTTGCACACCGGTGACCTTGGCTCCATCGGTGCCGATGGATTCGTGACGTTGACCGGTCGCAAGAAGGACATCATCATCACCGCCGGAGGCAAGAACGTCTCGCCGGCCGAGGTGGAGGCCTCCGTGATGGTTTCGCCGGTGGTCAGCCAGTGCGTTATGGTCGGCGATCGCAAGCCGTTCATCGCCGCGATCATTTCGCTGGATTTGCAGGAGACGAATACCTGGCTGAAGTCCGAAGGAGCGGAACCCGTCAAAGACTTGAAAGAGGCCAGCGAGAACCCGATCGTCCGCGCCGAGGTCGAACGTGCCGTCAACAAGGCCAACGAGCTGGTCTCGCGCGCCGAATCCATCCGCAAGTTCGAAATCGTCCCCGACGAATTCACCGAGGCCAACGGCATGCTCACCCCGAGTCTCAAGGCCAAACGCCAGGTCATCACCGAGCATTACCAAGACCTCATCGACAACGTCATCTACGCGCCGAAGAAGTAGGTGGTTGGTCGAAGCTGAGGGTATCGTACGCGACACTGCCGGTATCGTACACCGAATGCGGGTGATACCTGAGGTCATTCAGGTCTTCTGGGCTGAACCTTTTGGTAAGGCGAGGTCGTCCCGCAGTATGTCGGTATCCGGATTCGGCTTTCGTTTTGGAGTGGTTCTTGGGTGGGGTAGCGCCTTTTATGGCATCAACCTAGGGAAACGATTCTGAAATCAACCGTTCTTAAGGCGGTACCGCTGCGATTGCCGTTATCGCGCATATTGTCGTCGTGAGTAGCGTTCCCGTATTGGCTCACCGGCCTGAAGGACAGGTCGTGTTCACCTTGAGACAGATAGGCTTGGCCATGCTGGAACACGACGACCTTCGTCTCATTGTCGTTGAGGTCGACGGGAAAGCCCATTTGAATGCCGTCGAGATACACGGCGAAAAGTCCGCCGTCCGGGCTGGTGATCAAAGTGCTAGACAGTTCATACAGGTCGCTGTGGCTGATATCCAACGTATAGGCGATGGCGTCTCCGGTTTCCCGGTAGGTGCGTTGTCCTGATTTGTCGACATGGCTGGCGGGACGTGCACCGAGCAGTTCCACATAGGCGGTCTCACCCATGCGTTTGATCTGACAGGTGACATGCTCGGCGACTGAAGGCTTGAGCGAGACTGCATGAATCGTCGTGGTGCCAGATGTCGGTGGAGTGAGAGTGACGGCGAGGCTCGTTCGGGCCGGCACGGTAAGCGGCAGTGTCAGCCGCCGTCCCTCTTCAGAATTCACGTCTATAGTGCACATCCGATCAAGTACCTGCACGGTGTGCCGCAGCGGGGTCGCCAGCGTCTCGGGAATGGCATCGACGTAGGCCCGCACCTTTCCGTCGGTTGCCCATGAGACAGGTAGATTGGAAATATTCAGATCGACGCGCATGTCGGAATCTCCGCTGTTGCCGATGAGCATCCGCGCTTCGCGGTGATGATTGTCGTCGCTGACACTGGCCACGGCATCCAGAACTTCAGGCGTGTCGACTTTCGTGACGCTGGCCAAGCCGCCCGACATCTGTCCGTAGAACCGATAGACATACCATAATCCCGTCGGCATGGATTTCGTCTCGAAGTCCACCATCTCGCCCATGTCGCCGCTGGACTTGGGCTGGTCGCCCGTCAATCCCCATTCCGAGCGCAACCCCGCGATGAGGCCTTGATCGTACGCTCGTTCCATGGCGGCGATATAGTGCGTTGCCAACCCGGTGTTGTAATCGCCCTCGGCCTTGCGCCCGTCTGCGTCGGTCTTGTAGCCGATTCCTTGGTATTCGGTGATGGCAATCGGCGGCGTCTTCGCGCCAAACTCGTCACTGATGTAGGCATTGACGGCCGTGATATCCTGTTCGAGTTTCGGTGGCTTGTTGCTCAGATCGTGCCAGGAGAGGATGTCCGGCATGCAGTCGTGGCGCTGGCAATAGCGCAGGAAATCCTTCATCTTGTCCATCGCCGGATTGTCGGGCAGAGTGCGCAGCGTGGAGAACTCCGGGCCTTGCACCAGTGCGTTACTGTCAAAGGATTTGACCGCGCGGAACGCGATTTCGTAGAACCGTTCGGGGCGCTCGAGGGACCAATCCTCGGCGTTCCACTGTGCGTCTGGCTCGTTCATTGGAATCCACGAGGTGACGGCGATGCCCCTGTCTTTGGCTTCCTGCATCAGCGCATGAATGTGTTCGGTGAAGCGTGCGGCCAGCTGCTTGTCGTCGGCGACATCCTTCCATGCATTGCCGAGCCGATTCTTGAACCCGTAGTAGACACCGATCATCAGCATGGCGTGCGGATAGGCCTCGTGAAGCCTTCGATAAGTGGCTTCGTCGAAGAAGCCCGGCAGGTACTCATAGTCGGCATACCCGTCCTTGCGTGAATGGGCCTGCCCGCGCACCGCGTTGACGGTGATGCCGTCGCTGAGCCATCCGGCCGGAGTGCGGGCGTCGAACAGATGCAGGTTGCCGGCGGCGATGTGCCGCATGGGGGAGGTGGTCTGGTGCAAATCAACGGTGATATGGGGGTGCGTCGTCGTCATGATTCCTTCTGAAAGTGGTATTGCAGTGGATGGTATACATCCCAATCTACTTCGGTTAATCGCACTACGCGAGCCTCCGCCGCCCGAGCGTTTCAACGGTGTACATGTTCTGCCGCTTGCAAAGTCAGTGCTCTTCGTCCGGCTTGAAGATGTCTTCATAAGGCTCTTATCGATAACGTCATTTTTGTGTCGAAGAAGCAAGTGGATTATCTGAATTTATTTGCTTTTGCCTGTTTCATGATGCGATAATAAACGATAGGTGAAAATAACATCGATCATGGAGCTGTAATGACTGTTGCAAAGAAACCGGTGGCAAAGCCCAAGGGAAAGGTTCTTGGAAAGCTGAGGACGGCTGCTGACATTATTCAGTTGATCGGGGAAATCGTCTCTCCCGATCAGGTAAAAGAGATTGTGGGTTGGTTGAAGGACCAGCAATTCTCCGACAAGTTCATCGAGCTGACCAAGAAGATTCACTTTCAGGACAAACATGATCTGTTCGCAAAAGTCGAGAACCAATGTGATGCCGTTGAAGAATTGATTCGAACCCGTTCCTCGATGCTTGCTGATGATGCGCCGATTTCCGCGTGGCGCGTCGAATTGGATAAGATACGTACCGGTACTGAACTGGTCAAGGAAGCCAAAGCCAACGACACGAAAAAGATCAAAGCGCTTGAAAAACGTGCCAGCAAGCTATACAACAGCGTGTTCATTGCTGTCATCGGCAAATAGCATGGCTGTTTGATTATTCTGTTCAACTCGGATGTGTGCTTATGCAAGGAGAAACCAATGACTTCAGAGGATATCGTTCCAGATTCGGATGGCAGGGAATCCGTCCAGATTATTCAGGACGAACAAGGCATCATGGTATTGGGCGATGATTCGGCGGTTGATGCATGGCTGAAGGGCGCCGGACTTGATCAGGACGCAAAAGCTATTGGTCAGCGTGCGATACAGGTCTGCGGCAACGGTCTCCAAACGCTTGCCAATACATCTCAGCAAAGCGGTCGGTGGGTGAAACTGACAAAAGAGTCAGTAGCGCAAGTCAAAAAGTACGGTTCAACCGGCACGGGTGTGGTACGTGGCGAGCATGGCAAGATTATCAGTCATCTCAAATTTGAGGACTTGACCAAAGTCTCTTCTTTGGCCAATCCTGAAATGCTGGCAGGTGCCGGTGCCGTTATGACGCAGATGGCGCTTGAACAGTCCATGAAAGAGATTACGGACTATCTCAATGAAATAAACAGTAAAATCGATGATTTGATGCAAGATCAAAAGGATCAGACGATTGCAAATCTGATGGGCGCGGCTCGAATGATCGATGAGACCAAGACGATTTACGACAAAGTCGGAGTAATAACGGATACGACTTGGTCGAAAATCGATGATTGTCCAATGGATTTGGCGAGTGCCCAGAGTTATGCCATGGTAAAGATTAAGAATCTTGTGGATAAACTTTCTAAGGAAAAAGATGCCGGCAAAGCTGCAACGTTTTCACAACAATTGCTTGACGACACTACCGATTGGATGTCGGTTATCGGGAAATCGATCCAGGCGCAAGATGAGTTGTACGTCATTGAATTGGACCGGGTGCTTGATGACCGTCCGCAAGAAATTGAACAGTACAAGGAAGGCATTAACGCTGCTCGTCAAAAGCGTTTGCATGATATCGCCGATGAATTTGGACAATTCAGCAAAAGCATCCAGGCGTCTGCAGATGCTATCCGTTCTCAAAAGGTTTGGCATCCCAATGCTGTAAAAGAAGCATTGAACAAATTGCAAGAGGTCAACCACCGTTTGTCCGGATTTGCTGTGGCAATTGGCATTGACGCGGATTCCATCGAAATCGAGATGGCACCGCATTGGAGGGATGCTGCCGGGAAACTCATTGCGGATACCACCACTGAGATCAGCCAGGGTGCCAAGCAGATTGGCAGTGGCGCTCTCAAACTGGGCAAAGGTGCCGGTCAGAAAATCGGTGAAGGTGCCGGGTTCGTTGGTGATTACGCAGGGCAGCTCGGTGGAAATATCAAAGAGGGTCGTGATAAATTTACCGAAAAACTTGCTGCGCAACGTTCTGAAGAAGCAGATAACCATAAGCCCAAGAAGACTGATTCCAAGCTAAAGCTACATAACTTCTTGCCGAAACATAAGGATTCCAAGGAATGACCAGCAAGGATTTGGCCAAGAAGTGACTATAAGTTGAAGACATCATCAATGCCATCTTGGCCAAAGCCTGCGCTCACTTCTTATACGAGCCTGTTATTTACGATTCCGGGTCAAAGATGTCTTCGATAGTGCAACCGAAAATAGCGGCCAGGCGGAACGCCAAAGGCAGCGACGGGTCAAAGCGGCCCTTTTCGATGGAGATGATGGTCTGACGGCTCACGCCGGCAAGTTCGGCGAGGGCGGCTTGCGAGAGTTGGTGTTGCTGACGAAGTTGCGGTAGACGGTTGTTCATGCTATGGCCTTCTTGCGATAGACGAAATACGCGCATGCCATGGTAATCAATCCGATGAGCATGATGCTGAGTAGTGCGAAAGCTGCGATGGGGCTGGGGATTGGTTTGTCGTAGAACGACACCAGCAGGAGCAGTATCGTGTCGGCAAGCACCATTGCGATAAGGGCTGCGGACTTCGCGCGTGTGCGCCAGGTGTCTTCTACGTTCTCTTCGGGATGGGGAATCACGCCAGTGATGGTCGACCTGTCGACTATCGCCACCCAGCAGAAGCCGACGCTGCATTCGCCGATCAAGACCGTCATCAATACGACAAAAATCCAATCGCTAAGCTGTGCGGGTCTGCGGATAAGAAAAGCGATGATTCCGAATATGACACCAATGACGACTCCAACAACGATTGATGTGCACCAAAGCGCGACTTTGCCGCCGCCGAAAATGGTTTTGGCACCGAAGGCGCTGGTTGTCTTCTTTTTGGCTGCTGTATTTGATTCGGCCGCTTCAGCGTGTAGCTGGTTAGTGTTGCCGGTTTGGTTGTCCATCATGTTCCTCCATTGCAATATCGGTGAAATAACCTAATCTCGATAATTTCATTAAGTAAAGCAAACTTTACTATGTAAAAGAAACTGTACATCCATGATCGTTCGTTGTCAACATTGGGGAGTTTGAGGTTCTTAGGTCTGTTTTGAAACTCGCAAAGGTTTATTTCAAGATAATTTGAAATAAATGGGGAAATGGAGTATTCTGTTTTTATATTTCAATATTATTTGAAATATAACAATGTTGAATGTGTCAGAAGGAGGCACCATGGGTGTGCAAACCACGTTGTCGGCGCTCGCGGACCCGGCGCGGCGCGAGATTCTGCAGTTGCTGCGGCAGAGGGTCATGAACGCCGGCGAGCTTGCGGAAGCGACGGGATTGTCGGCATCGAGGCTTTCGTACCACCTCAAAAAGCTGCGCGAGGCAGGTTTGGTGACGGATAGCCGTGAGGGCACGACCATCTGGTATGAGCCGAACCTGACCGTGCTCGACGACACCATCGTCTGGTTGAAGCAATTGCAACGCAACGAAGCGGTTTCCAAAGCTTCGCGTTATAGCGCGAAACAGGCAGGAACGAATACGCCCATATCCGGAAATCGTCAGACGGTGGCCGAGACTGCGGAAGACGGCAATGGAGAAAAGCAAGGGAAATGATGATGAACGACGATATTGAAGAAGAAGAAAAGAAGCCGGCAACGAAACCGATGAAGGCTGATGTTCCAGAAGTCCAAGGACGCGCGAATGGCGGATCCGATGGTGGAGAAGGACGAGACTGGAAAGCCGTGATCGCCGGTGCGAAAAACTGGAACATCGCAATGGTGATCCTCGGTCTGTTGCCGCTGATTGTCTACTTGCTGGCATTGCCGTATATGCCCGATCGTGTTCCTATGCACTACAATGCGTACGGCGAGCTCGACAGTTGGGGCAGCAAGGGTGAGTGGCTCTTCTTTCCGTTGTTCACGTTGCTTGTCTGCTTGGTCTGGCTGGTCTGCGAAATCCCCGTTGAGCGTTCCGCTCGCAAGCAGTCGAATGCCGGTATGAGCACTAAGACGACGGTGCGCGTATGGATCATCGGCGGATGCTGCATGTTCGTGGTGCTCAACGTCCTCAATGTGTGGTTCATCGCCGACGCGTTCGGCAAAGGACAAGGCGGAGCCACGATACCGCTGGAAGTGATCCTGAACGTCGTGACCGGTCTGGTGTTCATCGTCGTCGGCAACGTCATGCCGAACACCCGGATGAACCGCTGGAGCGGCATCCGCGTGCCGGGAGCCTTCAAAAGCCGTGAATCGTGGCGTCGTTGCCAGCGTTTCGGCGGGTTCGCGTTCATTCTCGGAGGCGTGATCCTGATGGTTTTCGGCTTGGCTCTGCACATCTACGACGTGGTGAACCTCTACGCCATCCTCGTTGTAACGTTGGTCATTGTCGTCGTGATTTCCATCTACGGCGTCTATGCCGGCAAGAAATACGGAAACGTCGGCGGCCCGATTCAATAATATCGTCTGACGATGTCCGTTGAGTGTGTTGGCAGACCCTTGACCTAAAGTACTGCTATGTAAGGCTTTTAAATCCTAGAAACGTTTGGGGGGATTGCACCGTGGGCATTGCGAAGACGCGTAAGGAAAGTTTGGCGTACGACAACCTTACTATCGCTCAGGACGCCAAGACCATGGACGAGATCGACGCGATTGCCCGTAAGGTGAAAGCTGACGATGCCTCGCGCCAGGCTGCGGATGAGTATTGCCGATTGCTTGACAGGCACCATGCATGGGGGCTGTGCTTTAACGGTTATGCGAACGCCGCAGGATACGGCTACGTCTACGAACCTACGATGGCGGTTGCTGCCGATGGGTGGGATGCCCATGCGCCGTTCTGCGAGCTTGGCAAAACCTCCCAGCTGTTGGTGACCGTGAAGTCTTTCCGGTCGGGGCACGACATAGATCGGGAGTCGGGGCGCAATTTCCTCAAGAACGAATTCGGTATCGTCATCAACGATGATTTCCGCTTCAATTGAGTTTCCTGAATAAAAGCGGAGGATTGATTATCGGCCTTTTAGTATTGACCAACGACCAATAATCAATAATCGACGGCCGGCCATCAACGCTCAGTTCGATTCGATCAGCGTGTAGCCGTGGCTGGCGATGACGGACTTGAGCTTGCCCAGGTAGCTTTCGGCGGCCTTGGAGAGGTTGGCGCGCTCGTTGGTGATCCAGCCGACCAGCATGGTCTCGTCGGTGTCGAGCGGGACGGTGACGATTTTCTCGTTGTTAAGGTCGCCGTTGTCGATGCCGGTGCAGATGGTGTAGCCGTTGAGACCGATGATGAAGTTCAGGATCGTGGCGCGGTCGGTGACGGTGATGAGCTTGGGGGAGTCCTTGGGCCAGACCGCCTCCTCGGCGAAGTAGAAACTGCCTTCCTCGCCTTGCTCGTACTGGATGAACGGGTACGGCTTGAGATCGTCCATCGTTACGATTTTCTTGGACGCGAGCGGGTTGTCGCGTGAGATGAAGACGTGCAGCCCGGCACGGAAGAGCGGGTGAAACTCGAGGTGCTTGCCGCGCAGGAGCTTGCCGATGACGTCCTTGTTGAAGTCGGAGAGGTAGAGGATGCCGATTTCGGAAAGCATGTTGGCGACGGAATCGATGATGTCGCGTGTGCGGGTCTCGCGAAGCGTGAACTCGTATTCGTCGGATTCGATGGAATTGATCATCTCGACGAACGCCTCGACGGCGAACATGTAGTGTTGCGTGGAGACCGAGCAGAGCTGCTTGCGGGGCTTGGCGTGCTTGTAGCGTTCCTCCATCAGCTCGGCCTGATCGAGCACCTGACGCGCGTAGGTGAGGAATTCCGCACCGTCGACGGTCAGCGCGATACCCTGCGAGGAGCGGGTGAAGATTTCGATGCCCATCTCGTGCTCGAGTTCCTTGACCGACGAGCTCAGCGCGGGCTGGGAGACATACAGCTCGTGGGAGGCCTCGTTCATCGAGCCGCATTCCACGATCTTGACGATATATTTCAGCTGCAGCAGTGTCATAGCAGAAGTTTATAACAACGCGTGTATCGACGAGATTAACTTATAACGATAGTTGATATTGGAACTGGTGTAAAGCGATAATAACTCCGTCTGAATATTCTTGAATCGTTGAAAAGACGGCGAAACTGACCAGGCATCCGCGTACGTGAAGATTTGATTTCGTGTTCGTTCGTTGTAAATGTCTGGCGCGGATGCCCGCATATGCGTATATCATAACAGGGTTCAGATACGCACACCCAGACTTTGCAGCGCTGTTCGGGCTTGGACCGCATCGCTGAAATGGATTCCCTTGATGCCAACGGTTTTCGCGCCATCCACATTGGCCTGCGTATCGTCGAAGAACACCGTTCGGCCCGCATCAAGTCCGAAGCGGCTCAAGGCAAGATCGAAGATGTCGGCGTTCGGCTTGTGCATCTTTTCGACGCCCGAAACCACCGTGCCCTGCAGCAGCCGTTCGAGCTGCGGGAATTTTTCGAACGCGAAATGGAATGTCTCGGCCGACCAGTTCGTCAGACCCCATACGCCATAGCCGGCCTTGCGCAGATCCGTCAGCAGCGTTTCCATGCCGTCGATCGTCTTAGGCAGGGCATCGTCGTAATGCTCGATGTAATAGCGGAACATCGTAGCCGCCTTGTCGCCGTATTCCTTTTCGACGTCCTTGATGACCACCGCGAAGTCTTCGCCGGCATCCATACGCGCTTCGGCGGCGAAGAACCCGTAGACGTCCCTGTCCGAGCAAACCTGGTCGATGATGGCTGAAGGGAAATGCCCCTCGAAGCACGGGCGATAGTTCAGTTCGAGCAATACTCCGCAGAAATCGAACATGACATCGCGGATTTCGGTATCGCGTTTGTCGACATTATTGTTTTGCGGCTTGGACATCGTTCCTCTTTCTTTTTTGATATGCCTATCACTCATTTCGACTATCGTGCCACGACTATCGAAATCGGCCGATCGGCGACGTCGATACTTAGTTCTGCATCAACTCCTCGAACGTCTGGGGCAGTGCCGCGATGACATCGGTCGCCACAATCGGGTGCCCGGGCTTGCCGTCCGGCGAGATGGTGCTGTCTTCGTCGAAGATTTCAGGCGGCTCCCAGCCGTGCTGGTCGGATTCGGAGGCGAGGCTTGCGGCATAACCGTGGATGTAGCTTGCGCTGGCGGCGGTCATGACGTCGAGGCTTGGATCGTGTTGCAGCTCTTCCTCGCCTTGCTGGGCGAGCATGCCCGCCATGATGCCGGCCAAGACGTCACCGGCCCCGGCGGTTGCCAGCCATGCCGGCCCGCTGCCGGAGATGTAGGTCGTGGTCATTTTGCGCGTGCCATCGGCGTTTTCGGATCCTGCTTCGGTGCCGGCCGGCAACCCTTCCACATTGGCGTCGCCGACCACGATGGTCACCGCACCTTTGAGCAGCACGGTAGCGCCGGTCAGCTTGTGAGCCCGTTTGGCCCAATGCCAGGGTTGTGCGGTAACGGATGCGGTGTCCACGTCCTCGCCGCGCAGACGCAGCAATGCGGCCAGTTCGGCGGCATGCGGGGTGATCACGACATGCGGGGGCACGCGTTCCGGCAACAGGTCGAGCGCGCCCGCGTCGACGCAGATCGGCGGCATGGTCCAAGGCTCACGCTCGTAATCGATGCCTGGATCGGTGCTGCCCCATACGATTCCGGTACGTGTGGACTTGTACGATATTTTTTCTTGATCCAGATCACGGACCGGAATCTCCGTCTCATCCGTGGTTTTGCAGGCTTGCGCATCCGGCCATGCATAATGTTTGAGCAACGCGCCAATCGCCTCTCGCTGGCTATCGGGTCCATGTACGCTGTGTCTGCCGGCATTCTCGTTGCCGGCGTCGTTCACGGCTTGCGCGGTAGGAACTCCGGAACCGACGGCCCAAGCCTCGACGCGTCCTTTGCCGATAACGATTTCCGGCGCATTGCGCAGCACCATATCGGACGCGTTGACCGGCCCCAGATAACGCACCATGCCGATATTGGAACGGACGGCCGCGCCGGAACTCAGGACGGCTGCACCAGGGTATTTCGCCGATCCGGTAATCAGACCGACCACGCCGCGCGAATATTTGGAATCGGTTGGTTTTGGCAGCCGTATCATGTTGCCGGCCGTGCCGTCGATTGAAGAGACCACGGGATAGGCGCGCGTGATGTCGAAGCCGAAATCGACCAGAACGATGCGCCCGCAGGCGAAAGCAGCAGGAGGCAGCATCGCGCAAGGCTTCATGGCCCCGAACATGACGGTGATGTCGGCGGGAATATAGCTGCCGGGCAGGGTTCCGTCATCGACGCCGATTCCGGAGGGTGTATCGATGGCTACCACAAGCGGCTTCTGTTCCTGCTCGGTGTTGGTTACAAACGGCGGCTTTTCCGGCTCTGTCCCATCCTCGTTGGTGGGGTGGAGGATATTCGCCATCGTTGCGGCAGGCCCGCGAAGGGCGCCGTGCACGCCGATACCGGTCATGGCGTCAAGCACGACATCGGCTTGCTGCGTCAATTCAATCGCCGCTTGCAACCGTTCACCGGCCTCGCCTGCGCCGAAACCGTTGGAAACGCCTGGAATGTCCGCTTCTGGATTGATGATCAACAGCCTTCCGCCGCTGCGGGTGAAGGCCAGCAGGCCTTGCAGATGCAGCGATTTGCCGACCGCGATTGCCGTGACCTGGGCACCTGCCCGAGCCAGCTGTGCGGAAGCGAACAGCCCGTCGCCGCCGTTATCGCCTGCGCCGGCCAGCAGCACGACTTTCGCCCCGTCGATATCGATGTCACGCTCGTCAAGCAGTTCGGCGGTAACCCTGGCCGCGGCCGAGGCGGCCATGCGCATCAGCGGAACGCCCCGATCGAGCAGCGGACGTTCCATGCCGCGAACCGTCTCGACGCTGTAGGCCTGCCGCCGCAGCATCGATTTACGCATCAGCTCCGTCATCGTTACCTCGTCCATTGCCGACCTCCTATGTCCGCCGATATCTAGCTCGATGTTACCCCAGCGCGGCCACATGGGGTTGCCGATAAGCGGAACCTGCCATAAACAGGCCGCTCAGCGCCCGTCAGCGGTCCATTGATGGCGCGATATAAAAAATCCGCCATAAACAGGCCGTTTGGTGTTCGTCGGCGGTTCGTTTATGGCGGAAACGGAAAAACGTCGTGAGGCTACTCCTCGGCGACCAGATCCAGATAATCGTCGCTCCACAGGTCCTCGTCGCCGTCCGGCATCAGCAGCACCCGTTCGGGGTTGAGCGCCTTGACAGCGCCCTCGTCGTGGGTGACCAGAACGATGGCACCCTCATACTTGGCGATGGCCTTCAAAATCTCGTCACGCGAAACGGGGTCGAGGTTGTTGGTCGGCTCGTCCAAGAGCAATACGTTCGCGCGTGAAGTCACCAAAGTCGCCAAAGCCAAGCGCGTCTGTTCGCCGCCGGAAAGCACGCGAGCCGGTTTGAATGCGTCGTCTCCGGAGAAGAGGAAGCTGCCCAAAATCGAACGGGCGTGGGTGTCGTCGAGGTCGGGGGCGACATGCTGCAGGTTCTCGAGCACGGTCGCGTCCATTTCCAGCGTGTCGTGCTCCTGGGCGAAGTAGCCGATCTTGCAGCCGTGCCCATAGTCGACCTCGCCGGTATCGGGCTTGTCCTCGCCGGCCAGGATGCGCAGCGTCGTGGTCTTGCCGGCGCCGTTGTAGCCCAGGATGACCACACGCGAGCCCTTGTCGATGGCCAGGTTGATGCCCGCAAAGACGATGTTGGAGCCGAACGCCTTGGAGATTTCTTTGGCCATAATCGGCGTCTTGCCGCACGGTGCGGGTTCGGGGAAGCGGATGTCCGCCACCTTTTCCTTGGCCTCCGCTTCACTGGTCTCGCTTAAAAGACGTTGCGCCCGCCGCATCATGTTCTGTGCCGCGACGGCCTTCGTGGCCTTGGCGTGCAGGCGGATCCCCTGCTTCATCAGACGGGCGGCCTTCTTCTCGGCCACCTCGCGCTCGCGGCGGCGGCGCTCCTCGTCCACCACACGCTGCTTCAAGTACGCCTTCCACCCCAGCGAATACATGTCGATCTGTGCGGTCTGCGCGTCCAGGTGCCAGACCTTGTTGACCACTTCATCGAGCAGTTCCGTGGAGTGGGAGATGACCAGGAACCCGCCTTCGAAACGCTTGAGATAGCCGCGCAGCCATTCGATCGAATCGGCGTCCAAATGGTTGGTCGGCTCGTCGAGAATCAGCGTGTCGGCGTCGGAGAACAGAATACGCGCCAGTTCGATACGACGTTTCTGCCCGCCGGACAGCGTGCCGATCGGCTGTTGCATGGTTTCGTTGGGAAGCCCCAGGCTGGCCGCCATGGAAATCGCCTCGGACTGCGCCGCATACCCGCCGGCCTTGTCGAACGCCTGCATCGCCTTGTCGTACTTGTCCATCGCCTTTTCCATGACCTTCGGATTCTCGTTGGTCATTTCCTTTTCAGCCTTGCGCATACGCTTGATGATGCTGGCGATGTCACGGGCGCTCATCATGCGGTCCAGCGCGCTCTGCTCGGGGTCGTCGGCGTGGGTGTCCTGAGGAAGGTAGCCGAGTTTGCCGGAGACACGGACCTTGCCGGCCGTGGGAAGCAGGTCTCCGGTAATGGTGCGGGTCAGCGTGGTCTTGCCAGCGCCGTTGCGGCCGACCAGACCTATCTTGTCGCCCTTGCTCACGTGAAAATCAGTGGGGTTGAGCAGCGTACGTGCTCCGATCTGAATTTCCAGCCCTTGCGCCTCGATTGCCATACCTTATTACCTGTCCTGTTTTCTTTTACTGAAATTACGGTGAAATATACCAACATGCCATCATAGCGACACGTATGCTTTTCATGAAGCGATAGGAGACGCGGGGTAATCGAGATAACAGGGCGGGCATTCTGGTTGCGCTGATTTCAAGTCACGCAGACAAGGTGTTGCGGCATCGGCAGATCTCGAATCATATGCGGGAAGCGGGCCTGCACCACAGGCTGTCGAACAATTGTTCGAACCGTCCGCTATGATGGGTTATCCTACAGTGGAGCATTCGGCATCAAGCGGAGGTAAGCATTGGCAACATCATCGACGGCGCATACATCAGGAAAGACCGATGATTCGTCGGCAAGCGTAGTGGCGCAGAAGTTGATGGACAGCGATTCGTTCCTGTCCCAGGAGATAGCGAAGGCGCCGCTCAAGAAGACCGGCAATTCGCTGGTCGCGGACATCTCGCACATCCCCAGCGACCTGAAGATCACGATTCAAGGCGCTCGCGAACATAACCTGAAGAACGTCGACCTCGCCATCCCGCGCAGCCGCATGGTCGTATTCACCGGACTTTCCGGATCCGGCAAGTCCTCGCTGGCGTTCGACACACTGTTCGCCGAAGGGCAGCGTCGTTACGTCGAATCCCTGAGCGCCTATGCCCGCCAGTTCCTGGGGCAGATGGACAAACCCGACGTCGATTTCATCGAAGGCCTGAGCCCGGCCGTTTCCATCGATCAGAAGACGACGAACCGCAATCCGCGTTCCACCGTCGGCACCATCACGGAGATCTACGATTACCTGCGCCTGCTGTTCTCGCGTACCGGCATCCCGCATTGCCCGGTCTGCGGCGAAGTCGTGAGCGCTCAGACGCCGCAGCAGATGGTCGATATCTTGATGAAGAAGCCGGAGCGGACCCGCTTCCAGATTCTGGCTCCTGTGGTTCGCGGTCGCAAAGGCGAGTTCGAGGATCTGCTCGAGCTGCTGCGTGGCGACGGTTACTCGCGTGCATTGATCGATGGCAAGATGTGCCAGCTTTCCGACGACATCAAACTGACCAAGCAGAAGAAACACACCATCGAGGTCGTGGTCGACCGTCTGGTCATCAAGGACGGCATCCGCCAACGCCTTACCGATTCCATCGAAACCGCGCTGAGGCTGGCCAAAGGCATCGTGGTCATCGATTACGTCGATCTGGACGAAAAGGATCCGAACCGTCGTGAACCATTCAGCGAGAAGCGTTCCTGCCCGAATGGCCATCAACTTGAACTCGACGAGATCGAACCGCGAACGTTCTCCTTCAACGCCCCGTATGGCGCCTGCCCGGAATGCGACGGCATCGGCTACAAATTGGAAATCGATCCCGAACTGGTCATTCCCGATCCGAGCAAATCGCTTAACGAGAACGCCATCGAACCGTGGGGCATGACCAAGGGCACCGGCGAATACTATCGTCACGTCCTTGAAGGCCTTGCCGAGGAGATGGGATTCAGCCTCGACACCCCTTGGAAAGACCTGCCCAAGAAGATTCAGCATGCCATCATGTACGGCCATGATTTCAAGGTCAAGGTCTCCTATCGCAACCGTTGGGGCAGGCTTCGCGAATACAGCACCGGTTTCGAAGGCGTGGTGCGTACCCTGATGCGCCGTCATGACGAGACCGATTCCGACCAGATGAAGCTTTATTACGAATCCTATATGCGTGAGGTTCCTTGCCAGACCTGCCAAGGCAAGCGTCTGCGTCCTGAAGTGCTGGCGGTCACCGTAGACGGCAAATCCATCGCCGACGTCTGCGATATGCCGGTCGAACGCAGCCTCAAATGGGTTCGGTCGCTTCGGCTCGAAGGCTCGGCCGCGGTGATTGCCGGAGAGGTCCTCAAAGAGATTCGAGCGCGTCTCGGCTTCATGAACGACGTCGGGTTGAACTACCTGACCCTGTCCCGTGCCGCCAAGACGCTTTCCGGCGGCGAGGCGCAGCGTATTCGTCTGGCTACCCAGATCGGCAGCGGACTGGTCGGCGTCATGTACGTGCTCGACGAGCCGTCCATCGGTCTGCATCAGCGCGACAACGAACGACTGATCAAGACGCTGCATCACCTGCGCGATCTCGGCAATACGCTGATCGTGGTCGAGCACGATCAGGAGACCATCGAGAAGGCCGACTGGCTGGTCGACATCGGCCCGGGAGCCGGTGAAAAGGGCGGGGAAGTCGTCTATTCAGGGCCTGCGGCGCATGTCATCGACGCCCCGCGCTCCATCACCGGCGACTACATCGCCGGCCGCCGTACGATCGAGGTGCCGAAGAAACGTCGGAAGACCGACAGGAGTCGTCAGCTCAAGGTCATCGGAGCTCGTGAGAACAATCTTAAGAACATCAACGTCTCCATCCCTCTCGGCGTGATGACCTGCATCACCGGCGTCTCCGGATCCGGAAAGTCGACGTTGATCAATTCGATTCTCTACCCGTCTCTGGCCGACAAGCTCAACGGGGCACGCATCGTGCCGGGCAAGCACACACGCATCGAAGGCATCGAGCAGTGCGACAAGGTCATCCACGTCGACCAGAACCCGATCGGCCGTACCCCACGCAGCAACCCTGCCACCTATACCGGCGTGTGGGACAAAATCCGTCAGCTGTTTGCCAAGACTCCCGAAGCCCAGGTCCGCGGTTATGGCCCTGGCCGCTTCTCGTTCAATGTCAAAGGCGGACGTTGCGAAGCCTGTCACGGCGACGGCACCATCAAAATCGAGATGAATTTCCTGCCCGATGTCTACGTACAATGCGAGGAATGCCACGGCAAACGCTACAACCGCGAAACGCTCGAGGTGAAGTACAACGGCAAATCCGTGGCCGACGTGCTCAACATGCCCATCTCCGAGGCCGCCGACTTCTTCAAGGCCTATACCGGCATCTCCCGCTATCTCGACACCTTGGTCGATGTCGGACTGGGCTACATCCGTCTCGGCCAACCCGCGACCACGCTTTCCGGCGGCGAATCCCAACGTGTCAAACTCGCTACCGAGCTGCAGCGTCGTTCCACCGGGCGCACGGTCTACATCCTCGACGAGCCGACCACCGGTCTGCATTTCGAGGATGTGCGCAAACTGCTGCAGGTCCTTCAAGGCCTGGTCGACAAAGGCAACACGGTCATCGTCATCGAACACAACCTTGACGTGGTCAAGTGCGCGGACTGGATCGTCGACCTTGGCCCGGAAGGCGGCGACGGCGGCGGCACCATCGTCACCCAAGGCACGCCGGAGCATGTGGCCAAATGCGAAAAGAGCTGGACGGGCAAATACCTCGGCCCCATGCTCGGCTGAATGGCCACTGAGGCGGAACCAAGCGATATGCAGGAAGGCAGGCAATGGCGGTAACAGCGGACGAACAAGGTGGTGCAACGACCACAGGCTGGCGTAAGACCGCTCAGGCGGATGCCGGTAAGCCGAAGCGGCTGTTGGGGGACACCCGTGACCTGTTCCGCCCCGAAACCAGCGAGATTCCCACCGATCCGGGCGTCTACAAATGGCGTGACGGCGACGGCAGGGTCATTTACGTCGGCAAGGCCAAGAACCTGCGCAACCGCCTCACCTTCTATTTCCAGCCGTTGAGTGAGCTGCATCCACGCACGCAGAACATGGTGCTCACCGCTCGCAGCCTCGAATGGACCGTGGTCGCCACCGAGCTTGAGGCGCTCACGCTCGAATACACCTGGATCAAGGAATTCGATCCGCGATTCAACGTCGTGTTCCGAGACGACAAGACCTACCCGTATCTGGCGGTTTCGTTGGGCGAACAGTATCCGCGGGTGTGGGTGACACGCAACCGCAAACGCCGTGACACACGGTATTTCGGGCCATATGTCAAGGCATGGGATTTGCGCCATAGCCTTGACAAGCTGCTCAAGGCGTTTCCGGTGCGGACCTGCACGAAGACCGTCTTCAACCGCGCACATCTGACCAACCGACCCTGCCTGCTGGCATCCATCGGAAAATGTTCGGCCCCATGTGTCGAAAGAATCAGCGAAAAAGATCACCGACGCATGTGCGAGCGGCTGGTCGGCGTGCTCACCGGGCGTTACGGCACATCCTTTATCGCGGGACTGACCCGCGAGATGAAACAGGCCAGCGACGACATGGAATTCGAGAAGGCGGCACGGCTGCGCGACCAGATCTCCATGCTGAAAACCATGTCCGAGCAGAACGCGGTCGTTTTCGATTCGGATGTGGACGCCGATGTCTTCGGCATGGAATCGGATGAGCTGGAAGCCTCCATCCATGCGTTCTTCGTCCGTTCAGGTTCCATCCGTGGCGAACGCAATTGGAGCGTCAAACGCGTCGAGGACATCGATGATGCCGACCTCATCGCCGACCTCATCACACAGGTCTATTCCGACATGATGGAGGAGACGGAGAGCCAGGCCAACGTACCGTTGAATCTTCCCAGCAACGGCGAGGAACTGCTGGAACAGGACAGCGAAGTCGCCAAGGATTCGGAGGGTCTTGATGACGATGGCTCCGTCTCCGTTCCGGCCTCTGCCTCTGCCTCTAACGATAGCGCCATCGACATCGTCGAACGGCGTGACGCATTGGGCGCGACACAAAGCATCACCGCCACCGACAGCCTCTCGCGCGCGCAAGCGACACGCATCCGCAGGGAGCGTAGGATGCAGACCGGCAGAAGCGATCTGCTGGCCCCGATCTCGCCGGTTCCCAGAGAAGTATTGGTTCCGATTGAGCCTGCCCGACGAGACGAACTTGAAGAATGGCTCAGCGGCCTGCGAGGGGCTGCGGTGAGAATCCGTGTACCGAGCCGCGGCGAGAAGAAGGCTCTGATGGATCGGGCCGACAGCAATGCCAAGCAGGCGTTGCAGCGCAGCAAGATGAGCCGCATCAGCGACATCGGTGCCCGCACGCAGGCGATGAACGACGTGGCCAAGGCGTTGGGTCTCAGCGAATCCCCGTTGCGTATCGAAGGCTACGATATCTCCAACACTATCGGCGGCATCTATCAGGTCGCCTCCATGGTGGTGTTCGAGGATGCGATAGCCAAGAAGTCCGAATACCGTCGTTTCGCCATTCGCGGCAAAGACGGCAAAGGCGCGCTTGACGATCTGAGCGCGATGTACGAGACGCTCACCCGCAGGTTCCGCCATGGCAACATCGCCGGAGACACGGGCGAGAGCATCGACAACGAGAAGCGGATCGAAGAGGCCAAAGCTGCTTCGCATAGTCAATTTGCAGACTCAACGAATGAGGTGGGCGCCAACGCCGATGCCGGCGCTGCTGGTGCAACCGGTGACGCAGGGATATCGACACCCTCGGTAAGTGGCAACGAGTCGTCGCCATCGTCCGAAAACGACGGAAGCGACGGAAGGAACGAAGATTCGTCATCGTCTGCGATTGGCAATCAAGGAAAAGAGTCTGTCGAAAACCATGATGGCGTTGAACCTGCTCCGACAAAATCCACTATAAGCACGGAAGCCGCCGGCCTGACCAGTGCGGATGCCGTCGTCCAACAAGACACCCATCCGCGTCATTTCGCCTACAAGCCGAACCTCATCGTGGTCGACGGCGGCAAGCCCCAGGTGGAAATCGCGGCCAAGGCCCTCAAGGACTGCGGTGTCGACGATGTGGCGGTCTGCGGTCTCGCCAAGAGGCTCGAAGAGGTCTGGATGCCCGGGGAAGACTATCCGCTTATCCTCAAACGGCAGTCCGAAGGCATGTATCTTCTGCAGCGGGTTCGTGATGAATCCCATCGTTTCGCCATCACCTATCACCGCAAGTCCCGGCGTAAAGGTGCCCTTCGCTCCGCGCTCGACAACATCCCGGGCATCGGCGAAAGCTACCAGAAGAAACTGCTGCGTGCCTTCGGCTCGGTAAAGGGTATCCGCGCGGCCAGCCTTGAAGACCTTGAGAATGTCAAGGGCATCGGCAAAGCCAAGGCCCAGGCGGTCTACACAGCGCTTCACAGCAATTCCGATGAAGCCAAACCCTCAACGGCGACCATATCGCGGACACAATGAGCAATCAAAAACCGGAAACATCGTATAAACAAATCAGGGTAGGCATACCGGTGTGGATCAATGCGATTGGCGAAAGGGGCATCGACAAATGACCGACAACATACACCACCGCTGTGCGGTACTGGGCAAGCCCATTTCACATTCGCTTTCGCCGGTGCTGCACAACGCGGCCTATCAAGCCCTTGGGCTTGACGATTGGCAGTATTCACGCGCCGAGGTCGGAGAGGCGGATCTTGAGGCCTTTCTTAAAGGGCTGGATCCTTCCTGGGCCGGATTGAGCCTCACCATGCCGCTGAAACGGACCATTCAACCTTACGGCACTCCGGCAGATACTTGGTCACGCAGACTGTGCGTGGCGAACACCGCCGTTTTTTCATGGAATGAAGGCACTGACAAACCGGATGTGAAACTGTATAACACCGATGTCGAAGGTATCGTCAAAGCGTTCTCACATTGCTGGCAGAGTTCGGGAGCCACAATGTCCGCAGCGGAGGCTGGCGCAGGTATGCCTGACCGGGGTAGCAGGTGCACGATAAGCCGACCGGGAGCCAAAGCCGTCATCCTCGGGAACGGCAACACGGCGCTTTCGGCTTTGGCCGCCTGCACCGAAATCAGAGTGCCCGGGGCGGGTGCCATCACGGAGGTAACGGTATGCGCCCGTCACCAACACGACCACGATCCGATGAGACATTTGGCAGATTCGCAGCCTGGTCTTGACTATCGGCAGGTACCGCTTTGCCATGCTCCGCAATACCTGATGCAGGCCGATATCGTCATCAACACCATACCGGCCCGCGGAGCCGACGAAACGGCCTGGGAACTAGCCGAATCCCTCCTCGGATCTAGGGGCGTGCGTCTCCGGGGCACCCTTCTCGACGTTGTCTATGATCCCCGTCCCACCAAGCTCATGCAGGTCTGGCGCGCCAACGGCGCAACCGCAATTGGCGGCGAGGAAATGCTGCTGTATCAGGCGATTGCCCAAGTCCGGTTGATGACGGTAGGGGCGCATATCATAGGAACGGCAGATTTCGAGCAGGCGATGAGAAGCGCCTTACAGGAGGCACTGTGATTTCGGAAACGCAAGGACCGGACGGCACCGGGAACAAGGCCGAAAAGACGGCTTCTGTGCTTGGCTTGAACGACAAGGAAGGTGCCGTTTCCACGAAAAGCGGTAGCAATAAGCCCAAACCCGCCAGTCAATTCGAGGTCATGCTTATCACCGGCATGAGCGGAGCCGGTCGTTCCCATGCCGCCGATTGCGTAGAGGATATGGGCTGGTATGTGGTTGACAACCTTCCTCCGAAGCTGTTGATACCGCTGGTCGATATGATGACCTCTTCCGGTTCCAAAGTCCATAGGCTCGCGGCGGTCATCGATGTGCGTTCACGCAGTTATTTCGACGATCTGTCCGCTGTTTTGAGTCATCTGGATGATCTGGGTGTGCGTACCCATATTCTTTTCCTCGACGCCAGCGACAAGGTTCTGGTGCAGCGGTACGAGTCCGTGCGGCGTCCGCATCCACTTCAGCGCGGCAACCGCCTTATCGACGGGATTCGAGAGGAGCGTGAGCTGCTTGAAAATCTCAAGGAACGGGCCGATACCGTCATCGATACCTCAACGCTGAGCATCCATCAGCTTTCGACGAAACTGTATGAGGCTTTGCTTGGCAGCGGCGCGAAAACCGTTTCCGTCCACATCTTCAGTTTCGGTTTCAAATACGGGATTCCGCTTGATGCGGATTTCGTCGCAGACGTCAGATTCCTGCCCAACCCCTATTGGGTGCCGAGTCTGCGTGAACTCAACGGGAACGATCAGGCCGTCAGCGATTACGTCCTTTCCAGCGAAAGCGCCAGGGATTTCATCGACTCCTACGAGAAGGCCATCATGGTGGCCATCAAAGGTTACGCTCAGGAAGATAAGCATTATGTCACAATTGCCATCGGCTGCACCGGTGGCCAGCATCGTTCGGTGGCTATCAGCAATGAGCTGGCGAGAAGGTTCAAGGCTCACGGGCTTAGTGTGACGGTATCGGCGAGGGAGTTGCATCGTCATGAGCGACAATAGCCAGGTGTGAAATTGTCGATCGTTTTTGAATCTGGTGATGGACCAGGATATTCGGTATCGACATAAAACGGACAAAGGGAAGCAGAACGATGGATTCTTGTCCAAGTCATTCGCTATCACAGATAGCCGTGGCATAGGCGTGAGATGACTCCGTTTAATGTTCCAATTACACTTATATGAAGAACGGGAAGTAGGAGGTTGGGCTTTGGCTCTTCTGAACGAGGTCAAAAGCGAGTTGGCAAGCGTGGAGACGGATTTGCCGACCGCAAAGATGGCGCAAGCTGCGACGATGATGCGGTTCGGGGGAGGTCTGCGTCCCGTCGGCAACAAGGCTGTCATCCGCGCGCAGTTCGATTCGCTTGAGGCGACCGAATGGTTGCGCAAGACTATCGCGCATTATTTTCAGCGCGAAGCTAAAGTCACCAAAATAAGCAGGCAGACTCCCAACGGAATCGTGCAACGCTATGATCTGCTCGTCGAGCGCGGAGCGACCGCGCTTGCTCTGCAGACGGGTCTGCTCGACCGGCGTATGCATCTGGTCGAGGGGTTGCCTGCAGAGGTCATCAGTGGCAATATCGCCCAGGTAAAGGCTGCCTGGCGCGGTGCGTTCCTCGCGCGTGGCATGATTTCAGATCCTGGCAAGTCCAGCTATCTCGAAATCATCTGCCCTTCGCATGAGACGGTGACGGCATTGCAGGGTGCGGCCCGCAGGCTCGGCATCTCCGCCCAGGCTCGCAAGGTCCGCAGCTCCGAACGTATCACACTTCGTGATTCCGATTCCATCGAACGCATGCTGATGCTGATGGGAGCGCCGCGTTCGGCCCGCGAATGGACCGGCAAGCGCACGGATGGGGAAGCTCGCGGCAAGGCCAATCGCCTGGCGAACTTCGACGATGCGAACATGCGCCGCAGTGCCAAGGCCGCTGCCGAGGCCACCCAGAAAGTCAAGCAGGCGTTCGAGATATTGGGTGACGATATTCCCGAAAACCTCAAGGCGGCCGGTGATCTGCGGCTCCAGCACACGGATGCCAGTCTCGAAGAGCTGGGCCGTCTTTCAAATCCTCCGATCACGAAAGACGCCATCGCCGGACGTATACGCCGTTTGCTGCAGTTGGCCAACAAGACGAAAAGGGCGCGCGAACAGCAGCAGGCCGACTAACAATCGTTGCATGCCGTGTTGTCCGGGCGAGGCTCAGCACGGGTATTTGCCGTTGAAATATGAGGTTTTATCGGCAAAACTGGTACTGTGAGCGTTCACAAATTAAAGCTTGTTTTGAGGTAAAAGTATGCCCAAAACGGTTTTCTTGTTGAGCGAGGAATGTACCATTACAAGTGACATGGGTCACAATTTGTACTCTTATCCGGCCGAAGAAAACGGTTCTTCCGGCTGGAAATGGTTTTTCAAGGAAAGGATACCAATGAGGACACTCAAGGATTTAGGAGATCTGAAAGGCAAGAAGGTTCTTGTCCGTGCTGATTTCAATGTGCCGCTGAAGGGCACCACCATCACCGACGACGGCCGTATCCGCGCCGCTCTGCCGACGATCAAGGAACTGCGTGCCGATGGCGCGAAGGTCATCCTGATGGCCCATCTCGGTCGCCCGAAGGGCAAGGTCGTTCCTGAGCTTTCGCTGGCACCGGTCGCCAAGCGTCTGGGCGAGCTGCTCGGCGTTGACGTGACGTTGGCGAGCGACACCTACGGCGAGGATGCCCGAGCCAAGGTCGCCGCGATGAATGACGGCGACGTTGTGCTGCTGCAGAACGTGCGTTATAACCCCGAAGAGACCAGCAAGGACGACGCCGAGCGCGCCGCTTACGCCAAGAAGATCGCCGCCTTGGGCGAGGTCTTCGTCTCCGACGGTTTTGGTGTCGTGCACCGTGCACAAGGCTCTGACTACGATGTGGCCGCCGATCTGCCGAGTGCAGCCGGCAAGCTCATCGAGAAGGAAGTCAAGGCGTTGTCCCGCGCCACCGAGAACCCGGAGCGCCCGTTCACCGTCGTGCTCGGCGGCTCGAAGGTCTCCGACAAGCTCGGCGTCATCGAGAACCTGCTGAAGAAGGCCGACCGTCTGCTGATCGGCGGCGGCATGGCCTATACGTTCCTAGCGGCCAAGGGTTATGAGGTCGGTACCTCCCTGCTGGAAAGCGATCAGATCGAGACGGTCAAGGGATATATGGACGAGGCCAAGAAGAACGGTGTCGAGCTCATTCTTCCCGTCGATGTCGTGGTCAACAAGGGCTTCCCCGACGGCAAGACCGAGGTTGCCCCCGAAGTCGTCGACGCCGACAAGATCCCCGCTGACAAGATGGGCCTCGACATCGGCCCGAAGACCCAGAAGCTCTTCCACGACAAGATCGTCGATTCCAAGACGGTCGTGTGGAACGGCCCCGCAGGCGTGTTCGAAGTCGAGCAGTTCCAGGCCGGTACTAAGGCCGTCGCCCAGGGTATGGTCGACGCCACGGCCAAGGGTGCCTTCACCATCGTCGGCGGCGGCGACTCTGCCTCCGCAGTGCGTAACCTCGGCTTCCCCGAGGATGGCTTCTCGCACATCTCCACCGGTGGCGGCGCTTCCCTCGAATTCCTCGAAGGCAAGACCCTGCCCGGTCTCAAGGTGCTTGAGTAATCGAATCGAAACCGTTGGTGCTGTAGCGCTTTGCAGCTGAGTGTCAAGTTGCGCTACACTACTAACAGGAATGTTTGCGGACATGCCGATTGGTATGTCCGCATTCTTTTTGGCGATGGATTGTCGTGATCGCATGTACCGCGGTCGCGCCGGTTCGTCCTTGACGGACGCAAGCCTTAGGTAAGTGGGAAAGGAAAGCAATGTCCTCTGCACGTATTCCGTTGGTGGCAGGCAATTGGAAGATGAATTTCGATCATTTGGAAGCCACGTATTTCGTGCAAAAACTCGCGTGGCTCCTGCGCGACGCCCACTTTGACTACAAACGCGTCGAAGTGGCGCTGATGCCCACCTTCACCTCGATTCGCAGTGTACAGGTCTTGGTCGAGGCCGACAAGCTCAAGATCAACTATGGCGCGCAGACCGTTTCGGTGACCAACCAGGGCGCGTTCACCGGTGACGTCAACGCTGACATGCTGGCCCAGCTCGGCTGCAAATACGTCATCGTCGGTCATTCCGAACGTCGTAAGTACCATCCGGAGGACGATGCCAACATCGTCGATCAGGTGCGTGCCGTGCTGACCGCTGGCATGCAGCCGATCCTGTGCGTGGGGGAGAGCATGGAGGAGCGCCGTAAGGGCATCGAGCTCGATTTCGCGGTCGGCCAGGTCCATGACGTCACCCGCGACCTTTCCGACGAAGAAGCGGCCAAACTGATCATCGCCTACGAACCCGTCTGGGCCATCGGCACCGGGCTGGTGGCGACTCCGGCCAGCGCCCAGGACGCGGCCAAGGCCATCCGCAGCAACCTTTATGAAACGTTCGGTTCCAAGGTCTCGGAAGCGGTACGCATCCTGTACGGCGGCTCGGTCAATTCGAAGAACGCAGTCGAGCTCATCAGCCAGCCTGATGTCGACGGCTTCCTCATCGGCGGTGCCTCGCTCGATGCGGATGAGCTTGCGAAGATCTGCCGCCTCACGCTGAAAACCGTGGCTTCTTCCCGCTGATCTACGTAAGCGTAATAGAACGTTTTCCGTACTTCGGGGTATACTAGATAATTAGTGTTTCGAACTGGAGGTTCAACTGTGTCGACAATGGCAATCGTCAAGCTGGTTCTGCAAATCATTCTTGTTGTCTTCAGCGTTCTGTTGACGCTGCTGATTCTCATGCACAAGGGCAAGGGGGGCGGCCTCTCCGATATGTTCGGCGGTGGTCTGACCCAGAACGCAGGTACTTCCGGCGTCGCGGAAAAGAACCTGAATCGTTGGACCATCATCATCGCCCTGCTCTGGGTCGCGATCATCATCGCGCTGGGTCTGATGACCAAGTTCAACCTGATCAAGTGACGATTTCTAGTTTTTTAGGCAAATGCGTTTCATGGAATCACCGTGGAACGCATTTTTGCTTTGGTGATGCTCCGTATCTCAAACTGTTGGGCGGAGCTATGAGAAAGCAACGAATACTATGAATATTGACCTATCGCATGGCGGTAAGCTGCTGGTGGTCGATTTGGATCTGACTGCGCTGTGCGGTGACGATTACGACAGACGTTGGCTTTCCGAACGCAGCGAGCGGGCGTTCGAGGCGGCCAACAAGGCCGGCAACATCGTGATGGTGGCCACGGCGAGACCGCCGATGAGCGCGTTTGAGCTGGTGCATCGACTCGGCGCCTTGGCATGCGCTTATCACAACGGCGGCGTTGTCGATCTCGATTGCGCGCACTCGGCTGTGGAAGAGCTGGCCGACAACGGCAATGTCGGCAATCCGAACATCCTTCGCTTCGGTGTTCCGGTCAAGCGCTGCGTTGAAATCTGCCGGAGGTTGCTTGCAAGCATCCCCGATCTGCGGATGGGCATTGAATACGATGATACCCGTTATATGAACTTCGATTTGCACGAGGTTTGGCCGAATCAGCAGTACACGCCCACCGATTTCAGCGATCTGCGCGAGGGCATGGCCGACAAGATCATGATATTTCCTACTCAAGCACAGAAAGAGCAGTTGAAGTCCTTGCTACCGAACGACCTGTCGCTGTTGGTTTCCGAGGATGTGCTCTGGCTGCTTATGAATCCCAAAGCCACCAAGCTCAACGCTATGCGTGAAGTGTGTCGTCATTTCGGCATTGCCATGGAAGATACCGTCGCTTTTGGCGACGATGCGATCGATATCGATATGTTGGAGCATGCCGGTTGCGGCGTGGCCGTCGCCAATGCCAGGCCGCAAGTCAAAGCGGTAGCGGACGAAATCTGCCCGTCCAATAACGACGACGGCGTGGCCCAATGGATTGAAGCACACCTGTAAGCGTTTTCGGGCTTGTGTTGGTCAATGCTGTTGGGAATCACGTCAACATGCCCGACCGGTAATAGAATATGTGGGTTCGGCGAATAGAGGAAACACAAGATCTCGAATCAGCATTCTGGAACTTCAGCAAGCTTTTGGAGATGTATTGTCCTGTCGCCGAACACGTTAGGAAAACGAAGGGGAGTAATCATATGGTCACGCAGCCTGAAGCGTATACGGTTGTCAAAGGGGAGGGGCTGCCCATCGTCATAGCCCACGGCATGGGTGTCGACCATCGCTCGCTGATGATGCTCGATGACGCGTTTCCTGCAGGGACGCAACGTATCTATATGGATCTACCGGGCTATGGGCGGACACCGGCCTTGTCTGGTATCGGTGGTCTGCCGGAGCTTGCCGAATGGTTCATGCATACCGTCAACGAATTGGTCGGCGACCATCAACGTTTTGCTCTTCTCGGCAATTCCATGGGAGGTGCGTTGGTACGTGACACGCTTTCACGCGAGCCCAAGCGTGTCGCCGGTCTGGCGCTGATTGCTCCTGTGGTCGATCCGGTGATGTCGCATCGTCGTTTGGCCGAGCATGTCATTGCGGACGCGAACCCGCAGCTGACCCAGAGCCTGCCGCAGGACAAGGTCATCGATTTCATCACCATGGGTGTCAACCAGTCCTTCGACGCCTGGCGTCGCTACCAGCGCTATATTCTTCCCGGAACCAAGCTCTGCGATCGTGAGGCCAACGCTCGACTTAGCAAACGTTACTGGCTCGACGGAGATCCGGAACAGCGCATGGGCACGTATACCGGTCCGACGCTCATCGTCACCGGCCAACAGGATCAGATTGTCGGCAACGAGGACCAAAAGGCCCTGCTTCCGCACTATCCCAATGCCGTCTACAAAATCATTGACCCATCCGGCCACAACATCCACATCGACCAGCCCGACGCCGTAAAATCACTCCTCGCCAATTGGGCTTCTCAGCTGGTTTGATGCTTCAGAAGCAATGTGATCAGGTAATCCGACCTCGCGTAAAAAACAATGCTCATAATGGGGGGATTCCTTCCTCCTTACCGTTAGCAAAGAAATTCGAGTTAGTGAACAAGAGTGTGTTTTGTTTTCGGAGTCTTCATGCAGAGAAACTGTTCGCAGACCTTTTTGGCGTGCTCCGGAAGGAAAACCGGAACTGCGGGAGGCCAGCGACGGCATCCAGCTGCCCGGCCTTGAGCGGCGTTCAGTGCAGTAACCAGATCATGATGACACTGCCCGAACACATATGAATTGGGATTCGGCATCAGAAAAGGATAGACCAGACAATCAACATGACCACCATCCGAACAGAATAAGACACGCCTTAGTTTGCTTAACTCTTGGTTTATTCTGTAGTTTTACCTATTATGGTTATATAAGTTTTTATGAGCGCGGTGTGGAGCTTCAGTTCGAAGATGTCTGGGAGAGGTTGGATTTTATGGTTGCTGTTTCGATTTCCGAGATTCAGGTTCAGGATGTCTGCTTTTCATATGGCCGGCACAAGGCGTTGAATGATGTTTCATTCTCGTTGCATCCTGGGGTTGTTGGTTTGTTGGGGCCTAATGGTGCCGGTAAAACAACATTGATGAATCTGCTCTCGACGTTGGAGACGCCCCAAAGGGGAGCAATCCTTTTAGACGGTCAGAGCGTCACTACCAGCGATGGGAGGAAAAAAGCTCGTCCACGAATCGGTTATTTGCCCCAACGTTTCGAGTTGATGGAATCTTCGAGTCTGTTGCGCAATGTTCGGTATGCGGCGTGGGCTCATGGCCTGTCTTATAATATGGCAGAAGAGGCTGCTCATAAGGCGATTGCGTTGGTGGGGCTAGCCGATGTGGAACTGCGTCCAGTACGTAGTCTTTCTGGTGGTATGAGACAGAGAGCAGGCATCGCGTGCGCTGTGGTTACCGAGCCTTCTGTGCTGTTGTTGGATGAACCGACAGTTGGTCTGGATCCCATGCAGCGAATCGATATTCGTAGATTCTTGGACGTTTATGCTCAAACGAAGATTGTGTTGCTGAGTACACATATGGTTGAAGATCTAGCGGCTGTTGCTGATCGGGTCATTGTGATGGATCAGGGTCAAGTCATCATGCGGGGGAATATGGATGACCTTGCAGCTTGTGGCAAAGGACGATCGGATGCACTGGCCTCGGTATGGGAATTGGGCTATGAGGCATTGATGGATGCGAAGCACAGGCAAGGTGCCGAGGTCTGTTCCACACTGGTGCAATCCGACGAGCTGAAGAAGGTTCGCGATGAATGAGACGCGTTCACTTGGACACAAACGGTTCCATCCGGGTGTCCTGCTGTGGCCATTGCCGTTTTTCAGCACGCTGTTGTTCTTTGTGTTGATGATGGCCTATCCATTGATACTGGGGATTCGTAACTATGGCATTCTTAACGCTCCAGGCACGGTGGGAGTTAGTAACTCTCATCTGCAACTCGATTTGTCTTGGATGCACGTGTTCTCGGATGTGCTTGCTGGCGTGTATGGCGCCTGGCTTTCATGCGCGATATACCGCTCACAAAGCATGATTGCTCCCTTGTGGAAAGGCATACGCGCGAGCCGGTACGTGGTGCCGATGGCCAAGGCCGGTCTGTTGTGTGCGTTTTCGTATCTGTTAGCGTGTCTGCCCGCCATCGTCAGGACGATGAGTGCGTCCCCTGGCCCGTTCCCACTGCTCCCGCTTATTGGCGGCATGATGGTATTGTCCGTGTGTTGCTGCTTTGGCTATGCCATAGGCGTGATGACCGGCAGCAAATGGTCTGTGGTCGGCGTTGGTATTGCACTGGCACTGTTGTGCTTGGGCGGGTTCTTTGCGGTTCATCCAAGAGTTCCGGAAGGTAGCACTTCGCCGCGGGTATGGGGAAACGGTTTGTCGGCGGTATTGCCGGTTTCCGACTCCGGTATCGGTGCCGAACCGGGATTGCGGATGTCTGTTCCAGGTTTCATCGTCCGTGCTGCGTTCTTTTTGGCTGTAGCGGTAGTCTGCCTTCTTGCCTGTCTGTATATGGCACAATCCACGATTACTCGGCACAGGGCTGCCGCAATAAAAGCGATATGTGCGATTGTCGTGATACCGGTGGCGTTGGGATTCTCGATTGCATTATCCGGTATCGGCATCTGGCTGCGAACCGGGCCGTTTACGCCGGTCTGCGAGAATATCGAACAATCCGGTGTGACGGTTTGCTCCCATCCGGATGATCAGGCTCATCGCAGCCGATATGCGGGTTACGTGCGTTCCGCGTTGCGATGGATGCCTACTGATCAGATAAGTGGTGGGCAGGTTCCGGCGAAAAAGCTGTACCTGCTGCTTGGCAACGCCTTTACGCCTGAAACGAATCAGGAACAATGGAACGTCGATGATGAAGGCAAACGCATGATTCCGGAGAACGGCCCGAATACCGAAGCGATTGAAATCATGACCGATACCGCCACCCAGAAAAACCGTGACTATAGTGACCTGTCGATGGTCATGCAGGTCATCGTCAGCCAATATCTGCCTGCACACTGTGCGCAGGTTGCTAGCAGAACCGTCTTCGAACAGAAGACGCTGCGAAACGGTGCCGATGTGAGCGCGTTCATATTGGGGCAGCTGCCGATTGCCATGAGAGACAACGCATATGGCAATACAGACACTGGATTGTCATCTATGTACGACATTGAAGGGGCCAGCGACAGGACGATTAAGGAGTTGGGTTCCGCAACCGATAGCCAGTTGCAAGGGTTTATCAAGCGTAATGCAGCGGCCATCGAAACCTGCGCTCTGACTCCCAAACAAGTACAGGCGGATTCAATAGGCCGGAGTGGAAAGTAGGGGAGGGGCTTGATGGCAGGAAAGTCGTCATCGTTTCATTTGGCATGGTTTGAAGGCAGGTATGGTATCGCGGCAGTCATCATGCTTCTCTGCGCGACGTTCTGCACGACCTTGTTCCCAGCTGTCCTGCCGGCGTCGGTTTCGTACGCACCCGTCTACGTGGACAATGTCTGTTTTCCGGATCCGTCTTCGTCGCAACCCGCCTACACCGGTGCCGGCTATGTAGGGTGTCCTCAGGGTACCAGACAGGCGGTCATGACCATCCCGTTGCTTGAACTGCTCTGTGTGCTATGCATTGCGGCCAGCCTTGTGCTGTTCACATCCCGTATGCCTTTTTGGGAACGGTTCGCACCGAGACGCTCGTTCCTGCACTCGCTTCTGGCCTCATCCATGTCACTGGTCATTCCACTGGGTATCGGTACGTTCGTGGCGGTATTCCGTTCAGCAGAGACACCAATCTTGGTTATTCTTGCCAATGTGTTCGTCGACATGGCCCTGATTCTTTTGGGCATGTCGTTATTCGGACAATTCTACGGACTCGGTTTTGGAATTATGCTCGCATTGGCAAATGTCCTGACTCAACCATTCCAAACCCGTACAGGCTTCGTCTTACGGCTTTATCTGTTTCAAAGTTATAGTGTCATATATCTAGTTGTCTTTGTTGGCGTTACTGTTACAGTCATATTTTCACTGTTCGTATGGTCTTTTACCGGTGGATCAGGAATTGTGCAACAAATCGTCAAATAATATGGGTGACACATGCAATGGCTCTCGGCATAGAGATTACTCTGTCTATGCCGAGAGCCATTGCGAAAGTATGGAAACTAGTTACCACCAACTTCTATTGTGACGGGTCCACCGGGAAGATCATTCACGCCAACGGGGCATCCAGGTGAATATGAATATCCGTCTTTGATCCAATTGGTATATTGGTCTGGGAAGGATCTGCAGGCAATTTTTCCACGTGCATAGCGTGATGAATGACTGCAATGGATTCGAACTTGATTGCTCCACTGTTGAACACTACAAGGAACATTATATTGAGGGCCGACAGTACCTACTTCTGCTGCAGAAGCTGAGGTGGTAGTGCCTGCAAGCATCATCAATCCTACGGTGCCAACAGCTAATATTCGTTTCAAGGGTGATTTTTTCATCTTTTGCCTCTTTCTTTATATGTCAACATTGACGGTCAAAGACATTTCAAATAACAAAAACCAAATGAAATACCTGATGGCCAGGTCACAACGTCATGACCTGAAGTTCTTTTATCACAATATTTGACTGGATGCCATACTTTAGTGATTTTAGTTAGAACTGGTGTATCATTGATGGCGACGTACCGGAGGTTTTGGCTGGTGTCGTGTTCAGGAAGGGCGATAGCTTTGAAACGTGTGCCGTGGTCGTCGATGTCAGTCTTGTATTTTTTATCTGGCGGCGGTCTTTTTGGCTTTGACTGATTCGATGCCACCGAGTGGGAGGGACTCATTGTCTGTGGAGTTCCGGTGATTCTATGAGGTCTTGGATGAACTGCTGGTCGGGTATGAGAGTCGGTTGGCGGTTGGCGTCGGTGTTGACAGTGTGTGAGCCGTAGTGTGGCTGTGAGAGGTAGAGTCGCGGTGTGGTTGCTGTAATAGATTCAGAGAAGAAATTTGGAGATTGGAGCGAAGCTATGGACAAGGGTAATGTACTGGTCCTTGGAAATTCTGGTGTAGGCAAGACTACATTGATCAACGCTGTTCTTGGTGAACACCGAGGTGAGACAAGTCGCGGCATGAAAGGAACAACACAGGAACTGAAGATTTACGAATCCGACGATCTTCCTTTTCGACTCATCGACAGTGTCGGCTTTGAACCATCATTCGTCAAACAGCAGCAGGCAATACACGCTGTAAAAAAGTGGTCATCTGAAAGTGAAACCGATAAAAAGAAAGAAATCAATGAAGTCTGGTTTTGCATTGATGGTACAGCCGGAAAGTTGTTCCCTGTAACAATCAAGAATTTATCGAGTGCGATAAAACGGTGGCCGTCTGTTCCGGTCATCGTCGTGATCACCAAATCTTTCTCTGAGCCTGATCGCAAAGAAAATATTGAAATGGTCACCGAAGCTTTTGATAAACTGAAAATGAGTAAAAGAATCAACTCCATTATTCCAGTTGTAGCTTCAATTTTCCGTTTGAATGAGCAAGCTTATGCCGCGCCAGATGGTATCACCGATTTAATTGATACCACCAACAGGTTAATGCCGGAAGCGATAAAAAGTGCAGAACGCGATATCCAGAAATTTATTCTTCAACGAAAAAGAGTTTTTGCACATGGCGTTGTAACCGCTGCCACCGCAGGTGGAACAACCATCGGTGCTGTTCCTATTCCGATTCCCGATGCCGGCATTTTGGCAGGAGTCGAAACTGCTGAAATATCAGCGATAGCCAAGATATATGGAATCAGCAACGATGATATAGCAAAAGATTTTAAAAAAACCATCGTAGAAATGGGAACAGCGGGAACGATTGCAAAGCAAATTCTTGTTGCCATCAAGGCAATTCCCGGATTGAATATTGCCGCGGCTGCGATTAATGCAGTGGTAGCTGGCACAATTGTGGCGGCGGTAGGAGAAATATCTGTTTATGGGTATGAACAAGTATATCTAGGTAACAAAAAGCTTGACGATATTGATTGGATACGCAAGTTCGGAGAACGGTATTTGATGAATAAGGATATCGCCGCGAAGATTGCCCAGATTCTCAAGACAATTTCCAGCAAATCATCGCCAAAAGAAATAGCTGAAGCAATCGCTAAGTTCTTCAAGTAAGAGCAGCTTCACATGGATTGCTTTGAGGATTGGTTTCCACTCGTCAGTTTTCTTAAGCAATCCATGCGAAGTCATTCATGACAAATTGACATACGTCCGCTGGCAGAAAGAGTCGCCTTTGCTTGGATATGAGTGAGGCTCCGGGATATGTGTTGCTCAGACGTAAAGCTTGGCCTACCGGCCTGGAGGGTGTCTGAACAACACATATCCCGGAGCCTCACGACTCCCGGTTTAAAAGGAATCAGCCGTTGACGCGGTCGATACCGGCCTGGGTGTCGGAAAGTACCGAATCCCAGGAGGCGATGAACTTGGAGACGCCGTCGGCTTCGAGCTGATCGGTGACGTCCTTGATGTTGATGCCGAGGGCGGCGAGCTTGTCCATGATGGCCTGGCTCTCCTCATAGGTGCCGGCGATGCTGGGCTTGCCGTCGCCATGGTCGGCGAGGGCGTTCAGCGTCTTTTCGGGCATCGTGTTGACGACGTCAGGGGCCACGAGCTCGTCGACGTACTTGCAGTCGGAGTAGGCGGCGTTCTTGGTGCCGGTGGAAGCCCACAGCGGACGCTGCTTCTTGGCTCCCTTGGCCTCGAGTGCGGGCCAGCGAGGATCGGAAGCGAACTTCTCCTCATAGAGCTTGTAGGCGAGGCGGGCGTTGGCCACAGCGGCCTTGCCTTCCAGAGCCTTCGCTTCGTCGGAGCCGTTGGCTTCGAGCAGCTTGTCCACGGCGGTGTCGACGCGGGAGACGAAGAAGGAGGCGACCGAAGCCATGTGCTTCAGATCGTGGCCGTTCTTCGCGGCCTGCTCGAGACCGGAGATGTAGGCGTCGATGACCTGCTCATAGCGCTCGAGCGAGAAGATCAGCGTCACGTTGACGGAGATGCCCTTGGCAAGCGTGGCGGTGATGGCCGGCAGGCCTTCCAGAGTTGCCGGGATCTTGATCAAAGTGTTCGGACGATCGACCATCTTCCAAAGCAGCTCAGCCTGCTTCTCGGTGTTCTCGGTGTCGTGGGCCAGACGGGGATCGACCTCGATGGACACGCGGCCGTCGACGTAATCGGTCTTCTCGGCGACTTCGCGGAAGATATCGGTGGCGTTGCGCACATCGGTGGTGGTCAGTTCGCGAACGGCGTCTTCGACGTTGATGCGACCGAGTTCCTTGAGCTGTTCGTCATAAGGTCCGACCTGAGCCAGAGCCTTCTGGAAGATGGACGGATTGGTGGTCACGCCGACAACGTTCTTGTCCTTGATGAGTTCCTGCAGATTGCCGGAGGTGATACGGGTGCGATCGAGGTCATCAAGCCAGATCGAAACACCGGAATCACTGGTGCGCTGCGTTGCTTCTGTCATATTCTTATCTCCTTATTCCAATATCGGTATTGGAAAGATTTTATTTGTTGCAAGCGATGTGGCTGCTTACGATTCTTACGAGATTCATGAACAACCACATCGCTTATGCATCAAGAGGTGGAAACCTCAGGCGCGAGCTTCCTCGATGGAGGCTTCCGCAGCCTCGACCACATGCTCGGCGGTGATGCCGAGGTCGATCATGTTCTGCGCGCCGTCGCCCTGCAGGCCGAAGCGCTCGATGGAGACGGGCTTGCCGCAGCTGCCGAGGTACTTGTACCACGGCATGGCGATGCCGGCCTCGACGGAAACACGGGCACGAACGGACGCAGGAAGCACGGCTTCCTTGTAGTCCTCGTCCTGTTCCTCGAACCATTCCATGGACGGCATGGAGACCACGCGGGCCTTGATGTTCTTGCCGGCCAGCGTCTTGGCGGCCTCGACGGCCCACTGGACCTCGGAACCGGTGGCCATGATGATGACATCGGGCTCGCCGTCGGTATCGACGAGGACGTAAGCGCCCTTACGAACGCCGTCGTGCGCCTTCTCGGCGGTTTCGGCGAGCGTCGGCACACCCTGACGGGTCAGGATCATCGCGGTCGGCAGCGTGTTCTTCTTCTCGAAGAAGTAACGGTAGGCTTCGGCGGTCTCGAACTCGTCGGCAGGACGAACGACTTCCATATCGGGCATGGCGCGGAAGGCGGCCAGGTGCTCGATCGGCTGGTGGGTCGGGCCATCTTCGCCGAGGGCCACGGAATCGTGGGTCCAGACGTAGAGGTTCGGCAGCTTCATCAGCGCGGCGAGGCGCACGGCCGGACGCTCATAATCCGAGAACTGGAAGAACGTGCCGCCGTACGGACGGGTGTCGCTGCCAAGCAGGATGCCGTTGGTGATGGCGCCCATGGCGAACTCACGAACGCCGAAGTGCAGCTGACGGCCGTACTCGTTGGCCTCGGGCCAGGTGCGGGTCTCGTCAGCCTTCGGGCCGAAGGTGGCTGCGCCGTCGATATCGGTCTTGTTGGAGCCTGCGAGATCGGCGGAGCCGCCCCACAGTTCCGGCATGACCTTGGCAATGGCGTTCAACACCTGGCCAGAGGACTTGCGCGTTGCGGCCTGATCGCTGGCTGCGAAGCTCTTCTCGAGTTCGTCGATGGCCTCGTCGAAACCAACAGGGAGCTTGTGGGCCTTGATGCGGTCATAGAGCTTGGACTGCTCTGGGTTGGCCTTGCGCCAGGCGGCGAGCTTCTCGTCCCATTCCTTGTGTGCTTCGAGGCCGCGATCGGCGACCTTGCGAGCGTGGGCCAAAGCCTCTTCGTCGATCGGGAAGTCGACGGACGGGTCGAAACCGAGGACCTTCTTCAAGCCGGCAACCGCTTCGGTGCCGAGCTTGGAGCCGTGGGCGGATTCGTCGTTGGTCTTGCCCGGGGTCGGCCAGGCCATCAGGGTGTCGACCTTGATGAACTTCGGACGATCGGTGACCTTCTCGGCCTTGTCGAGCGCCGCGGCCAGAGCCTCGGTGTCTTCCTTGTAGGAGCCGTCGGGCTGGATGAAGCTGACTTCGTCGGTGTACCAGCCATAGGCCTCATAACGCTTGAGGATGTCTTCGGAGAAGGTGAGCTTGGTATCGCCTTCGATCTGGATATGGTTGGCGTCGAAGATCACGGTCAGGTTGCCGAGACCTTGGTTGCCGGCGAGCGAGGAAGCCTCGGAGGAGACGCCTTCCTCGACGTCGCCTTCGCCGCAGATGACCCAGACCTTGTGGTCGAAGGGCGAGGTGCCGGCCGGCGCGTTCGGGTCGAGCAGGCCGCGTTCGAAGCGCTGGCCGTAGGCGAAGCCGACAGCGGAGGCGAGACCCTGGCCGAGCGGGCCGGTGGTCATCTCAAGGCCCGGGGTCAGACCGACCTCAGGATGGCCCGGGGTACGCGTGTCGGCGCCGCCACGGAAATACTTGAGATCGTCGATGGTCAAGCCATAGCCGGAGAAGTAAAGCTGGACGTACTGCGTCAACGAGGCATGTCCGCCGGAGAGAATGAAGCGATCGCGGCCATCCCAGTGAGGATCGTTGGGATCGTGCTTGATGTAATGCTGATAAAGTGTGTAGGCAATCGGAGCCAGGGAGATGGGAGAGCCCGGGTGGCCGCTGCCAGCCCGCTCAACCGCGTCCGCGGAGAGCACCTTCGCCATCTTGACGGCGCGCTCGTCCAAATCCGACCATGTGAAATCGGTCATAGGTGTATACTTTCCTTCCAATATTTCGGGTGCCGCAAACGCGGCTTATTCCGCGCCGCAAAGCACCCTCACATTGCTCTTTCATGCTAACTTTAAGAGCCGACGAAAAGTAAGATTTTGAACGTCTTTGGTATGTTTTGTTATGTTAACGTTCACGTAAACAAAAATCTCCGAAATGCCGGAATACCCTGAGAGTGGAACAATTAGCACTCTCTGGTCAAGAGTGCTAATACTTTGCTATACTTATCAAAGAATTTGGTATCGCTTTGAGTATCGAAATGACCATGGAAGGAGGACCGATGGCACAGTCACGACGCATGCTGGTACTGAGGGCCGTGGTCGAGGATTATATCCGTTCGCAGGAGCCGGTCGGGTCGACCGCCTTGACGCGGGCGCACGATTTGGGAGTAAGCTCCGCGACCATACGAAACGACATGTCGGCCTTGGAGGAAGAGGGATACCTGATCCAGCCGCATACCTCGGCCGGACGCATCCCGACGGAACGTGGTTACCGTTATTTCGTCGACCGGCTCGCTTCTCTCGTTCCGCTTTCCGAGGCGCAGCGCCGAGGGATCACCACGTTTCTTTCGGGTTCGGTAAGCCTTTCCGACACCTTGCAGAGAGCCGCCCGTCTCTTGGCCAATATCACCGGCCAGGTCGCAGTGGTTTCGTCGCCGGCCCTCTCCAAATCAAAACTTCGTCATATCGAGATTGTCCCGCTGAACGCTGTCACCATGCTTGCCGTGATCATCACCGATTCCGGTTCGGTGGCTCAGCATACCTTTACTTTGAGGCAGTTGCCTGACACCGTCGCGTTGAACAGGTTCTCCGGACTCGTCAATGAGCAATGCATGGATATGCCGTTGGTGCAGGCCTCGCAGCACATCCGATCCATCGTCAAGGCGCCTGAATACAACTCGGTGCGTCCGCTGGGGGAGAGCCTGGCCAAAACCGTCGAATCCATGGCCCACGATGAAGGCACCGGGCAAATGTACATGGCCGGGACCTCGCAGCTGGCCCACCAGCAATCCCGCGTCGACCTTGCTCCGTTGTTCGACGCGCTGGAGGAACAGGTCGTCATCATGCATTTGATGAGTGACCTCAGCCAGGGAGACGGGGAAGTCGGTGTGGCCATCGGTTCCGAGACCAGAACGCCCGGGCTCATCCATGCTTCCGTGGTCTCTTCCGGCTATGGACGCAGCAAGACGGACGAGGTGTCGGATGCCGGCAACGGCTCCGGTAAGGATGAGGCGATGGAATCGATCTCACGTCCTGTCGCCTTTGTCGGCTCCATCGGCCCCACCCACATGGATTACGAGACGACCATCACGGCGGTGCGGGCCGTCGCCAGATATCTGACGGACCTGATAGCAAGCGATGAGACGGCTTAGTCTTCCAAGGCTTATGAAACAATGACTGGCAGAACGTAGCATAAATATCAATCGGTTATAGCAATACATTCGAGGAATTTCAGTGGCAGAAACAGATTATTACGAAGTGTTGGGCGTTTCCCGTGGCGCAAGCGACGAGGAGATCAAGAAGGCCTACCGCAAGATGAGCCGCAAATACCATCCCGACATCGCAGGCCCTCAGTTCGAGGAAAAATTCAAGGAAGTCAACAACGCCTACGAAGTGCTCAGGGACCCCGACAAGCGGCGCATGTATGATTCCGGCATCGATCCCAACGACCCGAATGCGGGCGCCGGCTTCTCCTCCGCAGGTTTCGGCGACATGGGCGACATTTTCGGGCAGTTCTTCGGCAATGCCTTCGGCGGTGGCGGGCAGGGCCCGATTCCCCGCACCCAGCCCGGACGCGATGCGCTTTCAAGCATCTCCATCGACCTCAAGACAGCGGTATTCGGCGGCACCGCGCATGTGAAGATCAATACGTTCGGGCTGTGCCCGAAATGCGGCGGGCAAGGAACGGCCAATGGCGAAAAGCCGATCACCTGCCCGGATTGCCGCGGTCAGGGCGTGCGTCAGCAGGTCAGACGAACGATGCTTGGACAGATGATGACGACGGTGCAATGCGAGCGTTGCGAAGGGCATGGCACCATCATCGAGCATCCGTGCCCGACATGCCTCGGACATGGCCGAATCCGCACCTCTCGCGAGGTCGGCGTCACCGTTCCCGCCGGCATCGAAGACAATACCCGCCTTCGCCTTGCCAATCAGGGTGAGGTCGGTGAAGGCGGCGGCGGCGCAGGGGACCTTTACATCGATATCCGCATCAAGCCGGACAAGCAGTTCACCCGCGAAGGCGACGATCTGCACTGCTGGATCCAGATCCCGATGAGTTGGGCCGTACTTGGCCATGACCTCGATATCGATACGTTCGACGGCAAACAGACCATCAGCATCCCCGAGGGTTGCCAGCCTGAAGAGACCGTTTCCATCAAGGGAATCGGTGTGGCGAAGATCCGCAAGCCCGAAGAGCGCGGCGATCTCATTGCACATGTCAGCGTGCACATTCCCACCAAGCTCAGTGACGGCGAACGTGATCTGATCGAGCAATTCGCACACAGCCACGACGCGCATGCCGGCAAGGTGAGCCAAAGCGCAAGGCCTGCCACCAACAGGAAAGGCTTCTTCGACAAGATCAAAGACGCCCTTCACTAACGGTTGTGTGCGGTTTCCCTGTGCCGTTCAGGACAGCAGGGAGCGGCACATCGCACGGTATTCGCTGACATAGCCGCCGCCGAAGAAGACGCAGTGCCCGGCAATCGGATAGAGCTGCCAGATGGTGATTCGATCCGGGAAGCCTTTTTTGAGCGGATGTGCCGATTCGTAGCCGTCGAGAATCTCGTCAAGATACGGCATACCGAAAAGATTGAGCATCGCGAGATCCTCTTCGCGGTGACCGCCGTGCGCGGCCGGATCGATCAGGACCGCCTCGGCCTGACCTGAATCGTCGGTCCACATCACGTTGCCGCTCCACAGATCGCCGTGCACCCGGGCCGGCTTGTCTTCGGCGGCAGGGCCGAGCAGATCCGGCAAGGCGTCGATGACTTCCTGCGTCATCTTCAGGTCGTTGTCGTTCAGTTCACCGCGTTCGATGCCGAGCCTGACCATGGGCAGCAGACGTCCTTCGCCCAGATAATCCACGGGATTCGTCCATTGGCCGGTGTCCATCGCCACAGGGTCCTGCAACGGCCCGAAATAGCATGTCCCGTCATAATCGGCCGGGGCCGAACCGAAATAGTCGGCGCCTGCGTCGTGCATATGCGCCAGCGCCGCACCGAAGTCATGCGCGGCCTTGGGTGTAGGGGAGCAGGAGTTCACCCGTTCGATATCGAGCCAGCCGTCACCCCAACCGTACACGTCGACCACACGCGGGCCGCCCTGGGATTGGGCCTCGCCCAGCCATTTGAGGCCTTTGCCTTCGCACTCGAAGAATCCCTTTGGCGCAAACGCCCTGCTCTTACGATATGTTGCCATGATGCCACCCCTTGTTCCGCCTTTAGCGGCTATACAGGAATCCTACCAGCTTGCGCACGATGGATTTATGGATTTCACCGGTTCGTGATTCGTCGCACGACGTCCGTCCCGCGCGCTCACGCGGTCCTGTGGTTTCGATTGTGTGAGCGATGTGAGACAATCCCATGCCTCGGCGCCCGAAGTTCCGAGATATTGGGTAATCTGAACACGTTAGACACGAACCCCCGCAAGACACTCACCATATCGATACGTGAATGTGGGCCGTTTCCCGGCGGGGATACGCACAAAGAGGGATTATGAATTTCTTCCAAGCCATCGTTCTGGGACTGGTCCAGGCGCTCACCGAATACCTTCCGGTGTCTTCAAGCGCGCATATCCGCATTGTCGGCGAGCTGATGCTTCATTCCGACCCGGGTGCCGCGTTCACCGCCATCATCCAGCTCGGCACCGAGCTTGCGGTCATCCTTTATTTCCGCCGTGATATCGCCAATATTCTGGCCCACTGGTTTTCCTGCCTGTTCGGCCATCGCGGCAAAGACTGGAAATCACGGCTTGGCAAAGGCGACCGTGATGCCACATTTGGCTGGTACATCATCATCGGCACCATTCCCATCCTCATCGCCGGCCTCCTCTTCCAGAAGGCCATCGAGACCACGCTGCGCAATCTGTGGATCACCGTCACGGTGCTTCTGCTTTTCGGCATCCTTCTGTGGGTCGTTGACGCGCGATTCCCCGAACGCAAGACCGTTCGCGAGATGAATTGGAAAGACGCCCTGCTTTTCGGCGTCGGCCAGATGCTGGCGCTGATTCCCGGCGTCTCCCGTTCCGGCGGCACCATCACCTTCGGCCGTGCGATGGGCTATACGCGCGAGGATGCCGTGCGTGTGAGCTTTATCATGGCCATTCCCGCTGTATTCGGCTCCGGCGTCCTTGAAGCTCTCAAAGCGGTCGAGGATTACAAAAGCGAGCCGAACTTCCCGGGATGGGGTGCGACATTGGCCGCCATGGTGGTCAGCTTCCTGGTCGGCTATTTCGTGATCATCGCGTTCCTGAAATTCGTTTCGACGTTCTCGTACAAGGCATTCGCCGTCTACCGCATCATCATCGCCGTCGTGGTCGCGATTCTTTTGATTGCCGGCGTGCTTCAGGCCTCTCCTGCCGCCGAGGCCGCGGTGTCGGCGATTTCACCGATTGTCGCCATGATTTGATGGTATTCGTCGTTCTTTGATCGAGCGACATTATGCGAAAGAAGGTGCCTGCCGAACATGTGATCGGCAGGCACCTTCTTGGTTGGACTGTGTTGTTTGCGATATCGGTTATATGCTATCCGCCTTCCGGCGTCGCAGGTGTTCAGTCTTGGATGTGCGAAAGGAATTCTTCGGCCTCCTGGGCTATCGCGTCGCCGCGTGAAACCGTGCCGTCGCCCAACTTGTCGAGCTGCTGGTCAAGGTCGTATTTGGATTCAAGATGGTGGATATAGAACTTCAGATCGTCGTTGCAATTGGCAAGGACGTCGGCCTGCGCCTTCCATGTCACGCATTGCTGCGGCAGAGTTCCGGCATCGAGCTCGACGCCGAGTATCTGCGAAAGCCTCTGCAACAACTGCAACGAGCCTTGCGGGCATTCGTCCCCAGCCAGGTATTGGGGTACGGAGACCCACATCGAATTGGTGCTGAACCCTTCCTGTTCGGCGAACATGTCGAGCACCGTGGGGATGCCGACCGGCCCGTCATAGGGGTTACCGCCTTTGCTGTGCTTCTCCGAGTCTTTGACGGCACCTCCGCGAATGCTTGATTCGCCGCGTCGCAACGCTGATTCTTCGATGGGCAGTGGGCGGGTGTGCGGGCAGTCGGCGAACATCGATCCCAGAGTCACGATTTCGCTGATATCGAGTTCATCGGCGATACGCAGGGAGTGACGGCAATAATCGATCCAGCGGTAATTGGGTTCGGGGGCTATCTGGGCATAGATACGGGTTTCGGGTGCAACCGTGATTTCGTAGAAGGTCGTTTGCGGCCAGACGATACGGGCCTGACCGGTGATGTGGCAGATCATCGGACGCGCGGACTGCAGGTCGTAATAGCTGTCGGTGCGGATATGCCTGATTTCGCGTGATTCATATGTGGCCACGAGATGCCGGATCACGTTGGTGGCTGCCTGGCTGGCGTCGTTCCACCCCTCGAAAGCGCAGACCATCATAGGCTTCGTTGTTTTCGCATCAATTGTCATGAATCCTAATGTAGTTGGTGGAAACCTTGGAATTTGAGGGCTTAAGCCATCGGTGAATGACTTTCATCTACGGGAGTAGAAACAGACATTGCCACAGACCGTATTGAGGTGACCAATTATCCTGCAGAACATTGATATTCCGCGGCGACACGCAGCCATTTGTAAAATCGGGCAAGAGCATATATAGTTATCTCTCGTGCTTCGGTGGAGAAATCCACTGAGACTTTGCGGACATAGCTTAGTTGGTAAAGCGCGACCTTGCCAAGGTCGAGAGCGCGGGTCCGAGTCCCGTTGTCCGCTCTAGGTCCGAGGAGTTGTACACGACCTTACGGTGGGTTAGCCAATCGGTTAGGCAGCGGCCTGCAAAGCCGTATAGACGAGTTCGACTCTCGTACCCACCTCGGAAGAGGAAACCTTTGGTTTCCGAATCCAAGCAACCTGGGCGGTTGGCGCAGAGGCTAGCGCACTTCCCTGACACGGAAGGGGTCACAAGTTCGAATCTTGTATCGCCCACAAGGACCGGAGGAAACTCCGGTTTTTGTTTCATAATTCAAAGTAATCGGGTGATTAGCGCAGCGGTTAGCGCACTTCCCTCACACGGAAGGGGTCGCTGGTTCGATTCCAGCATCACCCACAGTTTTCTTACGAGTCAGCATTTTATGCTCGTTCTTTCAATTATTCTGTCGCTGTTTGATGTCGTGGTCTGACATCATTTTTTATTTGCATCGCCAGGAATGGCATATCGCAGGTCCTCTGATATGCAGATATCGTTCATTGCCTGCCGCTATCATTGGATTTCCGAGCATTAGATATATTGCGAAAATATTTTGGGAGATCGAATGGCAAGTGATTCCGTAAAGACCGCGTTGTTGGCGAATGTCGGAGTGGCGGTCGCCAAAGGGCTTGCGGCCGCGTTCACCGGCTCGTCGGCCATGCTGAGCGAGGCGGTGCATTCCGTGGCCGATTGCGCCAATGAACTGGTGCTTATGGTGGGCGGCAGGGCTGCTGCGAAGTCGAACCGGGACCATCCTTTCGGTCTTTACCGGGCCAAATACCTTGCCTCGTTTCTCGTGGCGACCCTGCTGTTCTTCGTGGGCGGATGGTTCTCGTCGTCACAGAGCTTCGGAAAGCTTGTCGGGCTTGCCAACGGTTCGATGCCGAGAGACGTCGAATCAATCGAGTTGCTGGCCTCTTTGGCGGTTATCGTCATTTCGGCGTGCTTGGAAGGCTATGGCCTGCATACCTCGATTCGTGAAGCCCGAGAGCGCATGGAGACGCTGAAGATCGGCGACATCAATCTGTTCGCGTTCTGGCGAAAGACCAAAAGCGCCGAGCTCGCTTCGGTGATGATGGAAGACACGCTGGCTCTCGTGGGATTGGTATTCGCCGGCTTGGGCATCGCCCTCGCGTTGGTTACCGGTGACGAGATCTGGGATGCTGTAGGCGGCATGTGCGTCGGCATCATCCTTATCGTCGGAGCCGTGGCGCTCGGGTTCAAATCGGGTTCGTTGCTCATCGGAGAAGCGGTGGAGCCTGTGATGGTCTCACGCATTCGAGACGCCGTGGAGCAGACGAGCGGGGTAGACCGGCTGATCAACTTGCAGGCCATGCATATGGCCGAAGACGATATCCTGCTATGTCTTAAGGTGCAGACGTCCAAACTCGACCGTGACTACGATGTCGAAACCGTCAACAAGATCGAATCCGCAGTGCGTCAAGCATTGCCTTTCTATCGTTTCGAAATCTACGTGGAACCTGATCTGTATAGAAGGCCAGAAGAATAAAACTGTTGAGGAATAAACAGGCATGGTGACTTTGCTGAATGCTTGTGTTCCTTCGTCGAAGACAACAGGGTGTTCGCCTGCTTTCCGTCCTGGTGACATCAGGAATGAGAAAGGACATGACATGGGCGTCATCGTAGCCAGTTCCGGATTCCGCCAGGATACCGATGACGGTTGGCTCGAAATGGGCAACGACACCATGTTGGTGGCCTCACGTCAAACGGGAAGGTATTTCCTTCGTTCGCTGTTAATAGCCGACGGCAGCATTGAGGGAGCTTGAAATGCCCGTATTCCAACGATTTCGCGCGTATCGTTCGCGCTTATGCCGAGAATACGAAACGTTCAACGCGCCGAGGACTTGCACAGATCGCTACTTATCGGTATTCTCACTATGTTGTCTTTTGCGGACATAGCTTAGTTGGTAAAGCGCGACCTTGCCAAGGTCGAGACCGCGGGTCCGAGTCCCGTTGTCCGCTCTCATTCCCTTCTTTCTCAGTGTCAATGAATCCTACGCTTATTTCTTGAAGTAATTAATTCTTTACCATTCTTGATTGGGGTTGGCGGATATGCCTTGCTCGGGCGTAAGACACGGCCGAGCAAAATCAAAGATTTTGCCTTCGCGCTCGATGCATCGCGCTCACTTCGCCTAAACGGCGCCCACAGGGCTTCGTTCTTAACGGCTCAGCCAAAAGCGTCCCGAACAAGGCATATCCCCAAACCCCGCACAGTAAGTGGCCTTGTGGGATACATCGCTTTCGCAGCCATGTCGGCCTGCTCTCATATTGTTGTCACTGTTGAATTACCGTCCAGGTCTGCCCCTAGTAACGCGGACCCTGAAAGCAAAGGACACCTATCATGGCTGAACAAACCATCTCCATCACACTCAACGGAAGCGCAAAGGAGGTGGAAGCCACACAGACCGGCACCGATCTCTTTGCCGATGACAAGAACATCATCGCTGTACGTCTCAACGGCAAGCCTCGTGACCTTTACACCCCGCTTCATGACGGCGACACCGTCGAACCCATCGCTTTGGACAGCGAGGACGGCCTGGCGATCATGCGCCACTCCGCCACCCATGTCATGGCGCAGGCCGTTCAGGAGATTCGACCGGATGCCAAGCTCGGCATCGGCCCGGCCATCGAAAACGGCTTCTACTATGATTTCGACGTCGACAAGCCCTTCACCCCTGATGACTTGAAGGAAATCGACAAGCGCATGAAGCGCATCATCAAGTCCTCGCAGTCGTTCCGCCGCCGTGTGGTCAGCGAGGACGAGGCAAAGGCCGAGGAAGCCGCCCAGCCATACAAGCTCGAGCTCATCGGCAAGAAGAAGGAAGACATCGACGAAACCGTCGGCACCGAGGTGCCGAATCAGGGCGAAATCACGATGTATGACAATCTTGACCGTGACGGCAATATCGTCTGGAAAGACCTCTGCCAAGGGCCGCACCTGCCCAATACCCGCTATATCAAGGCATTCAAGCTGGAACGTACCGCCGCCGCCTACTGGCTCGGCGACGAGCACAATCCGTCGATGCAGCGTATCTATGGCACGGCCTGGGCTTCCAAGGAAGATCTCAAGGCCTATCAGACCCGCATGGAGGAGGCCGCCAAGCGCGACCACCGCAAGCTCGGAGCCGAAATGGACCTCTTCTCCTTCCCGGAGGAGATCGGACCCGGCCTGGCCGTCTTCCACCCGAAGGGCGGCGCGATCATCAACGCCATGGAGGATTACTCCCGTGAGATGCACCGCAAGGCCGGCTACAGCTTCGTGCAGACCCCGCACATCACCAAGGGCGGCCTCTACGAGACCAGCGGCCACCTGCAGTGGTACAAGGACGGCATGTTCCCGCCGATGCACCTCGACGAGGAGAGCGACGAGAACGGCAACATCACCAAGCAGGGCTTCGACTACTACCTAAAGCCCATGAACTGCCCGATGCACAACCTCATCTTCAAGTCCCGCCAGCGCTCTTACAAGGAGCTGCCGCTGCGCCTCTTCGAGTTCGGCACCGTCTACCGCTACGAGAAGAGCGGCGAGGTCCACGGGCTGACCCGCGTGCGCGGCTTGACGCAGGACGATTCCCATATCTACTGCACCCGTGAGCAGATGAAGGACGAGTTGAAGTCCATCCTCAACTTCGTCTTGAAGGTCCTGAAGGACTTCGGCCTGAACGACTTCTACCTTGAGCTTTCCACCAAGGACGAGAAGAAGTTCGTCGGAAGCGACGAGATCTGGACCGAGGCTACCGAGACGTTGCGTGAGGTCGCCGAGGAATCCAAGCTCGAGCTCGTCGCCGATCCGGGCGGGGCCGCTTTCTACGGCCCGAAGATCTCCGTGCAGGCCCGTGACGCCATTGGCCGCACCTGGCAGGTCTCGACCATCCAGCTCGACTTCAACCTGCCCGAGCGCTTCAAGCTCGAGTACATCGCGAAGGACGGCACCCACCAGCGCCCGGTGATGATTCACCGCGCCCTGTTCGGTTCCATCGAGCGTTTCTTCGCCATCCTGCTCGAGCATTATGCCGGCGCCTTCCCGGTCTGGCTGGCCCCGGTCCAGGTCACGGGCATTCCTGTGGCCGACGAGTTCGCGCCTCATCTGCGCAAGTTCATCGATTCCCTGACGCAGGAGACCGTGCGCTGCGAGATGGACACTTCCGACGACCGCTTCGGCAAGAAGATCCGCAATGCCTCGAAGTCGAAGGTTCCCTTCACTCTGATCGTCGGCGAGGATGACGTCAACAAGAACGCGGTGAGCTTCCGCTTCCGCGACGGCAGCCAGCTCAACGGTGTTCCTGTCGAGACGGCCAAGGCCGATATCCTGAAGGTCATCAAGTCCCGTGCCCAGGTCAACAACGCCGATGATTTCGCAGAAGCGACGAAGTAAGAAAACCTGCCCCAAGGAAAAGCTGAAGCATGCTTGAGAAACTACGACCACCGTTCAAACGCCTCATCGCCCCGATAGCAAAGCTGTTGGTGGCGGTGGGTCTGACGGCAAACGCAGTGACCGTTATCGGGGCAGTCGGTACGATTCTCGTGGCCATTGCCACGGGAATCACCGGCTGGCTCATCCCAGGTTCCATACTGCTGGCCATTCTTGCGGCGTTCGATTCATTGGACGGATCGGTGGCGGCGTTGACCACGGGAGGCACCAAATTCGGAGCTTTCCTGGATTCGACGCTCGACCGCATTGCCGATTGGGCGGTTTTGGTCGCGGTCATCATCTTCTTCTGCCTGCATCGTGACTGGTGGTACAATCCGGCGACAACGAGTGCACCCGATATCGTCAGTTACCTCGGAGTCGGTGCGGCATTGTATGCGATCATGACCTCGTTCGTGACCTCGTATGCCCGTGCTCGCGCCGAGTCGGTCGGTTATGAGGCCAAGAACGGCATTGCCACCAGAAGCGACCGTTTGGTGATCATTCTGATCGGCATGCTGCTGACCGGCATCTTCGGTAGCCCTTTGTGGCTTTTGGCGTTTATCCTCATCCTCGCGGTTCTGGGAACCATCACGGTTTTCCAGCGCATCTTTGAAGTACGCCGGCAGATGAAAGCCGACGGCGCAATCTGAAACCACGTGCAAAGCCTGTCTTGCGATACCTCGTTTGGTTGCCGGACAGGCTTTTGCGTACCGTCTTGACGCGGCGTTACGTTACGAACACAACATGGTATGTGATTCGTTTGCAGAGACGGCGGCAGGGCAATATGGCCGCATCTCCATCAAGCCTGAAGGACAATAACCGCAATGTTCGATAATTTTCTCGTATTTCTTGCCAAACACCCAAGGATCATCCCCGAGCCACTGCTTCGTGGCCTTTTCCTCTGTGCTGCCGATATCTGCTGGCTGTTGCATATCGGGGGAGTGCAGCAGCTTGAGCGCAACCTGCGTCATGTCCTTGAATCACGTGACGGAAGCGTATCGCAAACAATGCTGCGCAAGACAAGCCACAAGGGCATGCGCTCCTATTTCACGTATTTCGCAGAGGCGATGACGGTGGGCGGGCAGAGCGATGAACGGCTGCTGGCCCGGGCCAGGCCGATTGGACCGGGACTGCCCATCTGCAAAGAACTGGTGCACGACAATCCCGGCAGTGCGCCCATGGCCATCAGCCATCAAGGTAACTGGGATTACGAAGGGTTTCTCGCGGCGGATGTTATCGCGCCGGTAACTGTGACCGCGGAACGGCTCAAAAACCAGAAACTGCTTGACGTCTTCATCGAAATCCGCAAGCGTATGGACATCACGGTACTGCTGACCGGCCAGCCCCACTTGATCGAGAAACTGGAGGGGGCACTGGCCAAGCCTCACGTACTGGTGCCTCTGCTCGCCGACCGTGATTTGAGCCGGTACGGCGAATTCGTGCATGCCTTCGGCTCCACCATCAGGGTGGCGCGGGGGCCGGCGACGCTGGCTCTCGATACCGGCAAGCCGCTGTTCGTGGTCAATATGTTCCGTGAAAGGCTTCATGGCGAGGCACGACGCAAAGCGGGCATCGGCTATGGTTACGTCGTCGATCTCAGCGCTCCCATCGATGTCGCTCAGTTCCGCGGTCTGCCTCGTGAAGAGGCCATTCACGCCATCAGTCAGGCATGGGTGGACGTGTGGAGCCGTGATATTGCCGCGCATCCCGAGGATTGGCACATGCTGCAGCCGATTTTCATCGAGGATTTGGATATGTCCCGACTCAAGGATGTGCCCGATGACGTGCTGGCCGAACTCAGACAGATCAATGCAGACGATAACACCAAGCCCATCGGAAAGTGATTATTGTCTCTATGGTGATTGGTCAGGAATCAAACCGCGAAATACCGAAGCTATGGCAGAATGAAGAATCATGTCCTATGTAGAAAACGAAGAGACCATCGAGCGCCCGGATCCGCTTCATGGCAGAAAACTGAATGTCGGCATCATCTCCCCGTATTCGTTTGAGACGCCTGGCGGCGTTCAGTTCCACATCCGTGATTTCGCGGAGGAACTGATGAAACGCGGGCATACCGTGGAGGTGCTTGCGCCCGGAAGACGCACCAGGGACATGCCGCTATGGGTGACCACCAACGATTCCTCGTTTTCCATACCCTACAACGGATCGGTGGCACGCCTCAGTTATTTCGGTTTCGTCGGTCCGCGCACCCGGCGTTGGGTCAAACAGGGCCATTTCGATATCGTCCATCTGCACGAACCGGAGACCCCGTCGTTGAGCCACAAGCCGCTGACGATGATCCACCATCCGCCGTTCGTCGGCACCTTCCACGCCGCGTTCGACCCCTATCCGTTGGCATTGCGTTTCTTCCAGGGCTATCTGAGGCGCTATCTCTCCCCGCTTTCCGCAGGCATCTGCGTCTCGGATGCGGCCAAGGACGTGGTGAAGCATTATGGGCCTCGCAAGATTCGATACGACGTTATTCCCAACGGCATCAACCGCGGGTTTTTCGCCGATGCGCAACCCAAGCAATCTTGGCAGGGGACGAAGAAAGAACCGACCATCGGCTTCCTGGGGCGCATGGGGGAGAGCCGCAAAGGGTTCTCCGTGTTTGCCTGTGCCGCGTATGACATTGTCAAACAGTATCCCTCGGCCCGTTTCCTCTGTGCGGGAACCGGTCAGCATGACGCGATGAAAATACTGGCCAACATCGACCCGAGCGGAACGCTCGCCGATCATTTCGAATTCCTGGGGAGGATCAGCGACCAGGACAAGGCGCGATTCTACCGATCGCTTGACGTCTATGTTGCCCCTCAGACAGGAGGGGAGAGTTTCGGCATCGTCCTGGTCGAAGCCATGGCCGCCTCATGCGCCGTGGTCTCCAGCGACCTTGATGCGTTTGCGGCCGTCGCTCAAAACGGTGAGGATGCGGCGTTGTTTGCCAATGGCGACGGGCATGATTGCGCGCGTCGGATAATTTCGCTGCTGGACAACCCACAACGTCGGCAACGTCTGCGTCAGGCGGGCTTTGAACATTCGAAACAGTACGACTGGGCTGAAGTGGCCGACCGCGTTTTGGAGGTCTACGCCCGTGTATTGTCGTGAAACTGCTTTAAAATTGTTACGTTTAACGTATTCGTATACCTGCTAGGAGCAATATGTCAGGGCATTCCAAGTGGGCGACCACTAAAAACAAGAAGGCCGCCATCGACGCGAAGCGCGGCAAGCTGTTCGCGAAACTCATCAAGAACATCGAGATCGCGGCCCGTTTGGGCGGCGGTGATCCGGACGGCAATCCGACCCTTTATGACGCCATCGTCAAGGCCAAGAAGGCCTCCATGCCGGCGGACAACATCAAGCGCGCCGTCAAGCGCGGTTCCGGTGCCGAGGCCGGCGCTGCCAACTACGAGTCCATCAACTATGAAGGCTATGCGCCTGCCGGCGTTGGGCTGATTATCGAGTGCCTCACCGACAACCGCAACCGCGCGGCCGCCGAAGTGCGCTCCACGCTGACCAAGGGCAACGGCTCGCTGGCCACCAGCGGCTCCGTGAGCTTCAATTTCGAGCGTAAGGGCCAGATCGTGGTGCCTTCCGAGGGGCTCGATTACGACAACATCTTCGAGGTCGCCGCCGAGGCTGGCGCCGAGGATGTCAAGGACGAGGGCGAAGTCTACGTCGTCGTCACCGCACCCGAGGACATGGTCGCGGTTCGTGAGGCTCTGCAGAAGGCCAATGTCGACTATGATTCGGCCGATCTGGTCATGATTCCGAAGACCGAGATCGATCTTGGTCTTGAGGATGCTCAGAAGGTCTCCAAGTTGATCGACAACCTCGACGACCTTGACGATGTGCAGAACATCTACAGCAACTGGACCGCCTCCGACGAGGTCATGGAACAGCTGGATGCGGAGTAATTCGCTGTGATTATTCTTGGCGTCGACCCCGGGCTTACCCGCTGCGGGGTCGGTGTAATTGAAGCCGACGCGTCGCGCCGGCTTTCTTTTGTTCATGTCGATGTCGTGCGCAGTGATCCGCATATCTCGCAGGATCTTCGTCTTCTGGCCATCTACAACGGACTGGCGGCGAAGATCGACCGGTTCGTGCCGGACACCGTTTCCATCGAGCGTGTCTTCGCGCAGGAAAACCGCAATACGGTATTGGGCACGGCACAAGCAGCCGGACTGGCGATGCTTGCCGCGGCTCAACGCGGGATTCCCGTGGCCCTCCACACGCCGACCGAAGCCAAGATGGCCGTGACCGGCAACGGACGCGCCGAAAAGATCCAGGTGGAACGCATGGTCGCGCGTATCCTGAACCTCAACAAGATTCCGGAACCCGCCGACGCGGCCGATGCCTTGGCACAGGCGATATGCCATGCGCTGCGTCCCTCCGGTGCGCTCCAGGGCGGAGAACGCGAGCAGCATCTCACCTTGGCCCAGCGCCAATGGGCGCAGGCGCAGCAGCACGCCAAGAAACGCCACAGCGTCGATAGGGGCATGTAAGCTATCGAACAGATGTTCGAATACTTGAGATGTCGTCTTATCGGTTCTTCATCGGCAATTCGGCCAATCTTGATTTCGGTTCATCGCAATTGCAAATGGTGTTGAGTCGGTTCACGGCTTCTTGGCAGCGGGAGTGACAGATGATTGGAATGCTCAAGGGCAAGGTGGAAAGCGTAGGAGACGCCGCGGCCCTGATCGATGTCAACGGCATCGGCTTCGAAGTGCGTATGCCTGCCGCGGAGCTTTCGGCTCTGCATACCGGCCAGGATGCCAAGGTGTTCACCTCGCTCAACGTATCGCAGGATGCCATTGCACTCTACGGGTTTCTTTCGCCGTCCTCGAAGCGTATGTTTCTGCAGTTGCAGAAGGTCAGCGGCATCGGTCCGCGTGTGGCGTTGTCGCTGCTCTCGACGCTTCCTCCCGACAAGCTCGCGAGAACCGTCATGGACGGAGACGCGGCGGCCTTGGCCAAGGCGCCGGGGTTGGGCAAAAAAGGTGCGCAGAAGATTATCCTCGAACTGCGTGGATCCATTAATCTCGACGAGATCGAAAGCGGTCGCGCCTCCGACGAACCCGAATACGACACCGGCACCACCGAGGTCATCGAAGGCTTGGTCTCCTTGGGTTGGCGGGAAAGCGACGCTGCTCGCGCGGTGACGAAGGTTTGCAAGGACAACGACATCAGGACGCCGCTGGAGAATGCGGATATTCCCAAAGTTTTGAAACTGGCATTGACATCTTTGGATCGGGGGCGCTAAATCATTATGGCAGAGACCAACGGATCACAGTCCAACATAGGGGCCGATGAGCAATCGTTGCGCATGATTTCCTCCGAGCCGATAGGCAATGAACCCGTCAGTGATGAGGAGCTTCGCCCGAGGGCACTTGAAGGTTTTATCGGTCAACCCTTGCTGAAAGCCCAATTACAGCTCTTCTTGGACGCTGCAAGAAAACGTGACGTGCCACCTGACCATATCCTCCTTGCGGGCCCTCCTGGATTAGGCAAGACCACGCTGGCGATGATCGTGGCCAATGAGTTGCAGGTGCCGATACGTGTGACTTCCGGTCCGGCCATCCAGCATGCAGGCGATTTGGCTTCCATCCTGAGCTCCCTGGATGAGGGTGAGGTCCTGTTCATCGACGAGATTCACCGTCTGCCTCGACCGGCGGAAGAATTGCTGTATATCGCCATGGAGGATTTCAGAGTCGATGTGATGGTGGGCAAGGGTCCAGGCGCTTCTTCTATTCCACTGACCTTGCCTCGATTCACCGTCATCGGTGCCACGACGCGTGAAGGCATGCTGCCCTCACCGTTGCGCGCCCGTTTCGGGTTCACCGCCCATCTGGACTTCTATCCTCACGAGGAGCTTGAGCGGCTTATCGAACGCAGCGCGGGTGTGCTTGGCATCAGTTTGGCGTCGGGGAGTGCAAAACAGCTTTCCCTGCGCAGCCGTGGTACGCCCCGTATCGCCAACCGTCTGCTCCGGCGTGTTCGCGATTGGGCGATTGTCCATGACCTCGATGAAATCGGACCTGATGATGTTCAGGCGGCACTCGAGCTCTATCAGATCGATTCGGAAGGCCTTGACAGGCTCGATCTGGCCGTGCTCAACGCCATTGTCAGGAATTTCGACGGCGGACCGGTCGGTCTCAACAATCTTTCGGCGATGGTGGGTGAGGAATCCGAAACGGTGGAAACTGTCTGCGAACCTTATCTGGTGCGTGAAGGATTCCTGGTTCGTACCCCGAAAGGGAGGGTCGCGACCGAAAAAGCCTGGCGTCATCTGGGCCTTGTTCCCAGAGATGATGTCAATAAGTTATTCTAAAATCCGGTACGGTAGGTATGTAGATATCAGAGAGTTTGGCATCTTCAGCAAGTCCGTAGTGAACGTCTCGTCCGATTGGAGTTACCTGTGACTGGTGGCAATACGATTTTTATTTTCGTTCTTTTTGTTGCGATGATTGCATTGATGTGGTGGCAGTCGCGCAAATCGAAACAACAGCAGCAGAAGGTTCAGGATTTCCGCAGTTCGTTGAAGCCCGGCGAGTTGGTGCAGACCATTGGCGGCATTATCGGTGAGGTCGTTTCCGTAGACACCAAGTACGAAGAGATCGTCATCGACTCGGAAGGCTCGAAGCTTCGCTTCACCTTCCGCGCCATCAGCAAGAAATACGAACGTCCGGCTTTCATCGATGATGACGAGGTGGACGAGGACGGCAACCCTATCGTCGATGCTGATGAGGAACCTGCAAATGATGCCGAGGATGTCAACAATACGACAGATCGGACATCGGCATCCGATGATCAGGCGCAGAAACCCTTTGACAGTCTCGACGAAACCGAAGAAACGGAACAACACTCGGATGACGGCGTGGAAAACGCCGGTGGCACTCCCAAGGATGATGCCGCTACGCAAGAGGATAGTCCAAAAGACAAGTGATTCCTCGTTCACAGTTGTGGGTTGATGTTTCGAACATGGACCCAAGATCAATAATCAATGGCCAATAGGCAGTAAGGCTTGCTCATGACACAATCTGATATCACCATCACAGAACTTGGCAAGGTCGGTGCAGAGGATGCACAATACATGGCCTCGCTCATCCGCACCATTCCGGGCTTTCCGAAAAAAGGTGTGATGTTCCGTGATTTCATCCCGGTTCTTGCAGATTCTCGTGGATTCTCCATCCTGATGAAGGCACTGGAAACGGCACTGCCGGTTTCCGTTGATTCCTTCGACTACATCGCTGGTCTGGAGGCCCGCGGCTTTCTGATTGGACCGCCTCTCGCGGCGCGGCTCGGCAAGCGTTTCCTCGCTGTACGCAAGGCCGGAAAACTACCTCCGGAGACCATTGGCGAAAGCTACTCGCTGGAATATGGCGAAGCCAAGGTTGAAATCGAAAAAGACGCGATCCAACCAGGCGACAAAGTGCTGATTGTCGATGATCTGATTGCTACGGGCGGTACGGCCAAGGCCGCGGCCGATCTCATCTCCAAGGCCGGGGGCCAGGTTGTCGGTTTCAGCTTCGTGATGGAACTCATCGGTCTTACGGGACGCAGCGATCTGGGTGATGTGCCAATCAGCTCCTTGGTGACGATGCCTGCCTGAGTCAGGGCGTTGGACGTCGAAGCGCAGGTTGAATGAGCATCTATCGGTAAGAGGGGTCAAATGGATCTTTATGAATATCAGGCAAGGCATTTGCTTGCGGAACAAGGTATCGATACGCCTACAGGCATATTCGCCCAGAATTCCCATGAAGTGGCCGTTGCCGCTGATGAAATCGGCTATCCTTGTGTCGTCAAAGCGCAGGTTCGTACCGGGCATCGTGGGCAGGCCGGCGGGGTAAAACTCGCGAAGACGCAGGATGAGGCGATTCTCTCCTCGGAACAGATTCTGCCGATGACCATCAGCGGGCACAAGGTGAACGGCGTTTTGGTCGCCGAAGCCAAGAACGTGCTCCATGAGTACTATGTTTCCATCTCACTCGATCGCTCCTCCCGCGATTTCGATGTATTGGCCACGGCCAACGGCGGTACCGAGGTCGAGGAAATAGCACGGGAACATCCGGAATCGGTCAAACGCCTGCATATCAGCGCTTTGGAGGATTTCGACATCGATGCTGCCCGTAAAATGGCGGAATCCATTGGTTTTTATCACGCGGATGTCGATCAGGCTGCCGATGTGCTGCTCAAAATGTGGAAATGTTTCAAGGACAACGACGCGACACTGGTGGAAATCAACCCATTGGCAAAAATCGGCGATCCCGATGACGAATCCTCCAAGAAGCTCTGCGCTCTTGACGCCAAAATATCGTTGGATGACAATGCCGCATTCCGGCACGACGGCTGGAAACAATTCGCCGACACTACGCACACGGATATGTTCGAGGAACGTGCCAAAGAGCACGGACTGCATTACGTTCATCTGAAAGGTGAGGTCGGGGTCATCGGCAATGGTGCAGGGCTTGTGATGAGCTCGCTGGACGCCGTTTCCGGTGCTGGACAAGAACAGGGCAACGGTGCCAAGCCCGCCAATTTCCTTGATATCGGGGGAGGCGCATCGTCGGAGATCATGAGTGAAAGCCTGTCGATCGTGCTTTCGGACCCGCAGGTGGAAGCGGTGTTCGTCAATGTCTATGGCGGTATCACGGCTTGCGATGAGGTGGCGCATGGAATCCTCGAAGCCCTTGCTGCGCTGAATGTCTCCAAACCGATTGTCGTCCGCTTCGACGGCAACGCCGCGCGGCTCGGCTTGAAGATACTCGAGGACGCGCACAATCCCAATATCCATGTCAGTGGCACCATGGAAGAGGCCGCACAAGAGGCCGCAAGGCTGGCAAAGCCCATTAAGGAGGCCACCAAATGACATTGTTCGTTGAAGACAACGCTCCGGTCATCGTTCAGGGCATGACCGGGCACCAAGGCATGACGCATACGGCACGTATGCTCAACGCAGGCACGAATATCGTAGGGGGCGTCAATCCTCGCAAGGCCGGCCAGAGTGTGGCATTCCATGTGGAAGCGTCCGACAGCGACGTTTCCATTCCTGTGTACGCGACTTGCGGCGAAGCCAAAGAAGCTACCGGGGCTCAGGCAAGCGTGATTTTCGTTCCCCCTCGTTTCGCAAAGAGCGCGATGCTGGAAGCCATTGACGCCGGTATCGGTCTCATCGTCGTCATCACCGAAGGCATCCCTGTGGCCGACACGGCCTATTGCGTCGAGTTGGCGTTGCAGAAGGGCATCAGGATCATCGGGCCCAATTGCCCGGGTCTCTTAAAACTTCCCCAGGCCGATGATCCTGCCGATCATGGCATCAACCTCGGCATCATTCCCGACGGAATCGTTTCTTCCGGTCCGCTCGGTTTGGTTTCCAAATCCGGAACCCTGACCTACCAGCTGATGGGGGAGCTCTCCGACATTGGTTTTACGGCCTGCATCGGTGTCGGCGGCGACCCGATAGTGGGTACGACGTTGGTCGAAGCGCTGCAACAATTCGAGGCCGATGAAGCGACCAAAGCCGTTGTCATGATCGGTGAGATCGGCGGCAACGCCGAGCAGGATGCCGCTGCCTGGGCCAAAGACCATATGACCAAACCCGTGGTTGCCTACATCGCTGGTTTCACCGCTCCTGAAGGCAAACAGATGGGGCATGCCGGTGCTATAGTCTCCGGCGGAAAAGGCACAGCCAAAGACAAGAAGGAAGCGCTCGAAGCCGCTGGTATTTCGGTAGGCAAGACCCCCGGGCAGGCGGCTCAGCTCGTTCGCCAGCTCATGAACGGCGGTACTTCCAAGGCATGAGCACACACCAGCGGCCATGGTTCAAGGGAATACTGATAGCTCTTGGCGCATCCGTGATCTTCACGGTGTGCCTCGGCTTTTTCATGGCGCTGACATTGTTGGTCGTCTCCATGGAAGAAGGCGGCGGAACCCTTTCCAATGATTCTGTTCCCCTGACCTTGGCGATTGTGCTCTTAAGCCAAGGCGCGGGTTTCCGGGCAGGGGCCATCACTTTGAGCGTTGTTCCTCTGCTTTTGACGGTTCTGCTCATCTGGCTGATTGCTTGGTTGACCAAAGTGCTTTCCCGCAGCCTACAAGCCTATGTCTCCGGTATTTTGCTTTGGACGGCGATTATGTGGGTGTTCGCGCAGAACGTCGCGGTCATCCTCCAGGATCCTGTCTGGCTGGTGATGCTCAAGACCGCCATGGTGTTCAGCGTGGGTTTTCTTTGCGGTGCCTTGCCGCAATCACAAACGATGAAACGATGCGTCAAGTTCGTCCGCGATAGTGTTTCCGACCGTCTGGCGCTAAGTCTGAAACTCGGTTTCGCCAATACGGCCGTATTGCTCTTGGGCTATTTCGCCATCGGCCTTGTCACGCTTATTGTTTGGGTCGTCACCAATCAAAGTGCGATGCTTCGCGTCTTTCACATGGCCAACATGCAGACAGGGTCACGGATTCTGACCACGATCTGCACCTTGGCTTGGTTGCCCAATCTCTGCCTGTGGGCGCTTTCATGGCTGTTCGGTTCCGGATTTGCCATAGGCGATCTGGCGTCGTTTACCTTGTGGAACGACCATGCCGCAGGTCTTCCGGCTGTGCCGGTTTTTGCGATATTCCCACAGGCCGTTTCCAACGATATGCTCCGTATCGGTTTCATATCGATACCCCTTGTCTGTGGATTTCTCATCGGTGTCATCGAACTGTTCCTGCCACGTTGCTTCGCCATCGGTGCAGGCAAGCCGGACGAGCCCGTGAACGTCGGCAAAATCATCGTTCAGTTCCTGTATCCGATGCTTTCCTTCTTCCTGACCAGCGCCTTGATGTCCTTGTGCGTCAACGTTCTTTTCGGACTTTCTTCCGGTGCTCTTGGACAGCACCGCCTGGCCCACGTAGGTGTCGATTCGGCAGCGTCTTCCCGGGTGGTATGCCTGCCCAGCGCCCTCGGCTTCTCCGCCGCCTGGCTCCTTTCCGTTGTGGTCGTCGCTTTGGTCTTTGCGATGAGGCTGTTCTTCGGATATCTGAGAGCACAGGGCAAGATGGGTGCCAACGAAACGCACGGCAGCCACGGTGATACCGATAACGACGCTTTCGTCCCCGATGTTTCCAATTCTTCGGTCTCGTCATCAGCAACCGGTCTTGCACCGGAAGATGAGACAGAAATCCCATAGTACCGCCACAACAAAGGGAGAGACAGATGACAGCAACCAATCGCATGGTCAAACGGGCCCTGGTATCGGTTTATGACAAAACCGGCATCGAAGGGCTTGCCAGGGCGTTCGTCAAGGCAGGAACCGAAGTCGTTTCCACCGGATCCACCGCGAAACGACTTCTTGAACTCGGTGTGAACGTGACCGAAGTACAGGCGGTCACCGGTTTCCCCGAAAGTCTTGGAGGACGCGTCAAAACGCTCGACCCCCACATTCATGCGGGCATCTTGGCCGATATGACCAATCCCGCGCAGGCTGAAGAACTTGAATCATTGAATATCAAGCCTTTCGACATGGTCATCGTCAACCTCTACCCCTTTGCGGACACTGTCCGGTCGGGGGCCGGCGAAGCCGATATCATCGAGAAAATCGATATCGGCGGGCCCTCCATGATTCGCGGAGCAGCAAAGAACAGCGCCAGTGTGGCGGTCATCACCGATCCTCAGGACTACGCTCTCGCTGCACGGCGCGTGGCCGATGGCACCGGGTTCTCGTTGGAAGAACGTCGCTGGCTGGCCGCCAAGGCCTTTGCGACTACAGCAGCTTACGACGCCACCATAGCCGAGTGGACAGGAAGCCATTGGCCTCAACCGGCGGGCGTTGTCGACGTCGCTGCTTCGCACGGGCAGGACGCCGCCGGATCTCAGGAGAGTAAGCAACCCGAAGAAAACCATGAAACCGAGCTGTTTCCCGCTCATCTCACCCGTACATGGAACTATGAGCACGGGCTGCGTTACGGCGAAAACCCGCATCAGCAGGCAAGTCTGTACGTCGACGTGTTGGACCAGACCGGCTTCGCCCATGCGCAGCAACTTGGCGGCAAGCCGATGAGCTACAACAATTACGTCGATGCGGATGCTGCCTGGCGCGCGGTTTGGGATTTTGCACCGCAGATTGCCGTTGCCGTGTGCAAGCACAACAATCCTTGCGGGCTTGCGGTCGGCAAGAGCGTTGCGCAGGCGCACCTCAAGGCGCACGCCTGCGATCCCATGAGCGCCTATGGCGGTGTGATCGCAGCCAATTCGACGGTCACCCTTGAGATGGCGCAGAACGTCCGACCGATTTTCACCGAAGTCATCGTGGCTCCCGATTATGAGCCGGAGGCGCTTCAACTGCTGAAGGCGCACAAGAAGAACCTACGCATCCTCAAAGTGGCACAGCGGCCGCACACCGATATGCAGTTCCGTCAGATCGACGGCGGCATTCTGGTGCAGTCCATCGACAGAATCGACGCTTCGGGCGATAATCCCGATCAATGGAAATTGGTTTCGGGCCAAGCCGCTGATGCAGATACTCTCAAGGATCTGGAATTTGCGTGGAGGGCGATACGATGCGTGAAATCCAATGCCATCCTTCTTGCACACGACCAGGCTACGGTAGGCATCGGCATGGGGCAGGTCAACCGTGTCGATTCTTGCCATCTGGCGGTCGAGCGTGCCAATACCTTGGCTGACGGCGCGAACCGTGCGCAAGGTTCCGTGGCCGCTTCCGACGCGTTCTTCCCCTTTGCCGACGGTGCCGAGGCGCTGATTGACGCCGGTGTAAAGGCCATCGTGCAGCCGGGCGGGTCCATCCGCGATAAGGAAGTCATCGAGGCGGCGCAGAAGCGCGGAATCACCATGTATCTGACGGGCACGAGGCATTTCTTCCACTGAGTTCGCTCGCTGCGGTGTCGGACTTGCGATAGTCTGATGCACCAAAATACCGGTACAAGGCTAAAATAGGCCGCGTACCGGTATTTTTGTTTCCAAAGGAATGACCATGTCCCACAAGCACCCCTATGTCTCCGAGAAAAACGAAGGCAAACCACTGTTCGAATGGGGAGTGCTTGCCCTGGTCATTATCGCCGCTCTGCTGGCAGGTTTCGGATACACGATGGCCGCCACAGCGGTGTTCGCTGCGACGGCCATCATTACCGGACTGATCAGATTGATCCTTAAAGACCGGAGTCCCTGGAAAATCCGTTCAGTCGGATTCGATGCCTTTATCGGTATCGTTTTGGGAATCGGATTGTTGGTCGTTTACTTCAGTATTCAACTGCTGATGTAGACGATCCGTTCATCAGTCTTTATTCGTCTCGGTCTGGGCGACGTTGAAGCTTTCGACGGTTGCGCCATCGTCAGTGTTGTCTGTATCAGCGGCAACCGGAGCCTCGTCTGCAGTGCTGAGAGACGGCATCTGGAAATCATCGGGATTTTCGGAGGATTCGCCTTCTTCAGCGTCCTCGTTGCCATCCTCGGAATCCTCGTCTGCCTCTTCCCAGTTGGTGGTGACGTCAAGGGTTTCGGCATTTTCCGTATTCTTGTCGGAAATCATTTGCGCCACGATGACGACGATGGAGACGATGGCCGCGGCGAGGATCGGGCAGATCCAGAAGATCCAGAGCTGCTTCAGCGGGCTGGTCGTGAGACCGGCGTTGTTAGCAAAAATCGCGATGCCGGTGGCACGGGCAGGATTCAGCGAGGAACCGGTAAGCGGGTAGGTGAAGGTGACGCCGAGCGCGTAGGCGATGCCCATCATCGCCGGAGCATTCTTCGAGGCATGACCCTGATCGTCAATGGCTTGCAACGAAGCGGCTACGACGATGATCGTGGCGATGACCTCGGCGATGACCGCAAAGAGGATGCCGAAGCTTACGCCGGCCTGCTGCAGCTGTGCGGATGAAATGGATCCCTGATCATAGCCGTTGACGACATTGGCGAACCACATCTTGGCCGGAGCGGCCTTGGAGGTCGGAATGACCAGCTTGATGACGCCACCGGCCGCAATGGCGCCGATGACCTGGGCGATGATATAGCAGATACCGTTTACGATGCCTGTTTTGCTGATCAGCATCGCCGTCAAGGTTACCGCAGGGTTGAACTGGCCGCCTGAGAACTTACCGAAGATGAAGGTCATGGCAGCGTAGGCGAGACCGGTGGTGGCAGCTATAAGAATCGCACTGGGGCCATAAAGTGATGGGCTGAGTGCGGAAACGAGATAGATAGCCACAAAAATGAGGAAGCTGCCGACGAGCTCGCCGCAAATCCCTGAAATTGAAATGGCACTTGCGGACGTATGTTCCGTTTGCTGTGCTGTTTGTTCCGTCATCTACATATCCTTTTTTATTTATAAATTGACGTTGACTCCAAACAATATGATATGTCAGCAAGAGGACGATGCATACTGTATACTGGTATCCCGTAGTGTTCCGGTGGTGATGCATCACGCGGACATGCAATCGATACAGTACGCGACGAACCGGCGGTCTGCCGTTTCGCAAGGCCACGTTGGGAGAACGATGCCACACGCATATTCACACGCCGAAAAGGCGCATCACGATAATTACGATGAAGGGATTCGCCTTCAAAAACTCTTGGCGCAGGCAGGTTTCGGCTCAAGGCGCAAGTGCGAGGAAATCATTACCGAAGGCCGGGTCGAGGTCGATGGTGAACTGGTGACCGAACTCGGCACCCGTGTCGATCCTTCGAGCCAGCAGATTCGCGTTGACGGCTCGAGAATCAGGCTGAACAATCGGCACATCACCTTGGCGTTGAACAAGCCGAAGAAGGTGCTTTCGACCATGGACGATCCGAAGGGACGCTTTACGCTTCGTGACATCGTCGGCGACAAGTACGAGCGCATTTTCCATATGGGGCGTCTCGATTATGAAACCGAAGGCCTCATCCTGATGACCAATGACGGCGAGCTCAGCCAACACGTCATGCATCCGCGTTATGAGGTCAAGAAAACGTACGTCGCCACGCTGGACGGACGCATCAGCGGCAACATCTGCCGCCGTCTGGTGACCCAAGGCGTCAATCTGGATGACGGGCTCATCAGGCTGGACCACTGCGCCATCATCGATTCCTCACGTGACTCCACCATCGTCAAGGTCGTGTTGCATTCGGGCAAGAACCGTATTGTCCGCCGTATCTTCGGCGCCGTCGGTTTCCCAGTGCGCAGGCTGGTGCGTACGCAAATCGGGCCTATCAAGCTGGGCGATCTCAAGCCGGGCTCCTACCGCGTGCTTTCGCAGACGGAAGTCCGCTCGCTTTCCAAGGAGGTAGGGCTGTGATCCGAGTAGCCATCGACGGGCCTGCGGGAGTGGGCAAATCCTCGACTTCCAAGGCATTGGCCAAATATTTCGGCTATGCGTACCTCGACACCGGCTCCATGTTCCGCGCTGCGGCTTGGTGGTGCCTGAAGCAGGGTGCTGATTTGGAAGCGCAGAGTGTCGACGAGCAGGCCATCACCGAAATGGTGGGGGACCTGTTCACCGGTGACCATTTCGATATCGGCGTCGATCCCGACGATTCGAAGGTCTTGGTTGACGGAGAGGATATCAGCGAGGCGATTCGCGATTCGAATGTTTCGTCGCATGTCTCCAAAGTCTCGAATATCATTCCGGTCCGGCACTTGCTGATCGCCGCGGAACGTGCTTATATCAACCGCGAAGCCTCCCTCGACTCCTTCTCGAAGGGTGCCGGAATCGTCGCCGAAGGACGCGATATCACGACCGTTGTCGCGCCGAACGCGGAAGTGCGGGTGCTGTTGACCGCACGCCCTGAAGTCCGTCAGGCCCGGCGCACCGGGCAGTCCGCGTCGCAGGCGGGTGTCGGCGCCGATAACGTCATTGCGCGTGACAAGGCCGACTCCAAGGTCACCAGCTTCCTCGAGGCCGCCGACGGTGTGACGACCGTCGACAATTCCGACCTGACGTTCGAAGAAACGCTTGACCGACTGATTTCTCTGGTTGACGCAGCGGCCGAAGAGCAGGCCTACAAACAGTATGCCGCGAATCTTGAGGGTTACGACCTTGACGAGGAAGACGAAGCTCTGCTCGCCGGCGAAACCGGCGGTGAGGATCTGTCAGCCAAGCAGAAGGCCGTCGGCGTTCTCGCTGTGGTCGGTCGACCGAACGTCGGCAAATCGACGCTGGTCAACCGTATTCTCGGCCGTCGTGCCGCGGTAGTCGAGGACACTCCCGGCGTGACCCGCGATCGTGTCAGCTACGACGCCGAATGGGCAGGAACCGATTTCAAACTGGTCGATACCGGCGGCTGGGAGGCCGACGTCGAAGGCATCGAATCAGCCATCGCCTCACAGGCTCAGGTGGCGGTCGGGCTTTCCGATGCCGTTGTTCTGGTGGTCGACGGCCAGGTCGGCATCACCGCCACCGATGAGCGCATCGTCAAGATGCTTCGCGAAAGCGGCAAGCCGGTGGTATTGGCCGTCAACAAGATCGATGACGGTGCCAACGAATATCTGACCGCCGATTTCTGGAAGCTCGGGCTGGGCGAACCCTACGGGGTTTCCGCCATGCACGGCAGGGGAGTGGGAGACCTGCTCGACGTGGCGGTGGATACGCTGGCCAAAGCCAAGAAGACCTCGGGTTTCCTCACGCCGACCGACCTGCGTCGTGTGGCGCTGATCGGCAAGCCGAACGTCGGCAAATCCTCGCTTTTGAACGAGCTGGCGCACGAGGAACGCAGTGTGGTCAACGACTTGGCAGGAACCACACGAGATCCGGTCGACGAAATCATTCGAATCGGCGACGAGGACTGGCTGTTCATCGACACAGCCGGCATCAAGCGCCGTCTGCACAAGCTTTCCGGAGCCGAATACTATTCGTCGCTGCGTACGCAGGCCGCCATCGAACGCGCCGAGCTTGCGCTGGTCCTGTTCGACGCCTCGCAGCCGATTTCCGACCAGGACCTCAAGGTGATGAGCCAGGCCGTCGACGCCGGACGAGCCGTCGTGCTGGTGTTCAACAAGTGGGATCTGATGGACGAATTCGACCGGCAGCGTCTCGAACGCCTATGGCAGACCGAGTTCGATCAGGTCACGTGGGCGCAGCGAGTCAACCTTTCCGCCAAGACCGGGTGGCACACCAACCGTCTGCTGGCGGCGATGAACACGGCTTTGGACTCTTGGGACAAGCGCATACCGACCGGCAAGCTCAACTCGTTCCTCGGTCGCATCCAATCCGCCCATCCGCACCCGTTGCGCGGTGGCAAGCAGCCGCGGATTTTGTTCGCCACGCAGGCGTCGACGCGCCCGCCGCGCTTCGTCATCTTCGCCACAGGCTTCCTTGAGCACGGCTACCGCCGTTACATCGAACGCCAGCTGCGTGAGGAATTCGGCTTCGAAGGCACCCCGATCCAGATCTCGGTGCACATCCGCGAGCGCAAGTCGAAGAAGAAATAACGGATATATACGTTAGCGAACGTTAGGAATGTGGGTCGAGGATTTGTTTTCATCTTTCGGCCCACATTGATTTTGCGCCACGCCGATAGTAGTGCCAATGTCGCATTTGTGCTAGACTTTCTTCTTGGTGCTTTGCACTGTTCGGGTCGTAGCGCAGTTTGGTAGCGCACTTGACTGGGGGTCAAGGGGTCGCGGGTTCAAATCCCGCCGACCCGACGAGAAAAGCCTGAAATTCCAATGTTTTCAAGACATCGGGATTTCAGGCTTTTTCTTTTTTCAGACACGATTAGACACGATGACCGCAGACCTTCGTCGTTTTCGACACCTATAGCGGGTACCTATAATAGTTGAGTAAATAAATGCTTACGTCTTATTTTGCCTAGATTATGATTCTATGGAACGTTTGGCTTCGCCGTGGCGTTGGTTGCTGATCACAGCCTTATCTTTAAATATTTTTCTGGTCATAGTACCGTGCAACAGCAAACTGGAAGATAAGATACATCTTTGTTTATCGGAGCCCTAGCGCTTTTGAGTTTCGATTACTGAGTAAAGTAATATCAAGTTATGACTAAAAGTGAATCTGATTTGCTGAGCAACTTAAGTTTGCGTCGTTTTACGACGGCCCATGCTCTGTTATTGTATGAATTAATAATTACATTACTACTATATTATTTGGCAATAATACTGATAGCGTTGTCGCTTTTTAGCAATATGGCGACAATTGATTGTATATTGAAGTTGATTTGGCATAATCTTGGGTTGACATCGGTTGTTGTTGTTTTTATATTAATGATTCCTGTAGTTGTTTGCAGTTTTAGAAACGTTGGAACAAGAAAGAAAATCGTTGAAATTACTGATGTTTGTGTCCGTACTTTCTTTTGGTGTTTTGTTCTTCTTTTTGCTTTTATGATCGGATTGTTCATTTGCATTCTATTAGTAATTGCAGGTAAAAATCTGCCTTCTGCGATAGACAGTTTTTTCGGGAATTTTGGTCTTGTTGCATCGCCAGTATTCATGATTTTGGCTGCTCTGTTTTTTTGTGTTATTCCCATGGCAAAGGATGATGGGAGTGGAATTTCCAGCATGTCGTGGATGCTGCACTTCTTTTATTGGCTAATGGGATTCACTGCATTTATCATGATTGCAGCGAATGAAGAATCATTGCGTGGTGCGTCAGAGCAAGAATGGGTTTGTCGTGATTTTCATCCTTTAACACATAGGTTTGCTCCATCTTGCACGGCTTATGATAGATCAGATGCTGCATCAGCATTAGTGTTTCTTGTACTCGGATTATTTGCAATGACGCTTGTAGAGACGAGTGCTTTAATAATTGCTTATTATTACCAATTCCACCGAAGAGAGGAAATTACTCCGAATCTGGTCTATCGGACTATTACATACCCTATTTGTGGAGTCATTTTTTTCGTCTTTATTTTGTTAGCATTTGGCACCTTTAAAGTGAGGATTACTGATGCGGGTATCAGCAGTGGTCTATCTACTTTTATTGTATTGTTATCAATTACATATTTGCAAAAAATAATTGAGTGGTATACAGCCAGCGACTCAACAGCTGCAAACAAATCGGAGATTTAGGTTTCTGCCTGAAGAATGCATACTAATCTTTAGAGCGGTATTTTGAGCAATAAATGTATTCTGAAAAGAATTCACAATTGAACTGAGGCGTTTGTTTGGAAAAGTTTCGTTAAATGATATTAAAGTTAGCATCTGTATAGGAGAGAGGATGACGGTGTCGATGACGGCAAGTCCCACTGACCTCGGCCCTTCTGGCGGGCATCGGGCATGTCGTAGAGTCCCATGTCTTCGGATTGGCCGCGTAGATCGTCTACTGCTGCCCTCGCCGTTGTACCGGTAGGGATGGCGTCGGCGTCGAGCATGCGCTGCACGGTCTTGCGCGAGATCCCGAGGATCCGCGCCGCCCTCACCCGTGCCGATGGTACGGCTGGTGTCGGAGGCCTCCTTGGCCGCCTCCAGCGCCGCCTGGAACGCGTTCCAGGCCAGCTGGTAGGTTTCCCGTCGCCTTGGAGGATGTATGGCGTGTCTGACCGTACCGGCCGAGCCTTGATGACAGCCATGCTCATGGCAACTGCTTCCATCTGTAAATGTCTAATATGACCAATAATAAAATAGTCGCGTCAGATAGGCTTAGATCGGTTCATGTTTAATCTGCAGAGATGTTAAAAACGGACCGGGATTGCATCCGTCTAGATTGTCGTACATTGAAAAACGGAAAATCTTAGGAGAATAATGAAGCAAATGTTGGTTTCGAAATCATCCTGATATGATGACCGTGGATTTTCAATGATCGGATCAGTAGTTTTAGAATAATCTGTTCGTTTCTGTTCCTGTATCGGAGCATTAAATAATTGAATTTGTACAAAACATAATTCGAGAGATAACTCGATATACTTTGGCTGACAAGAATGCATCATTTGTTTTGAAATGTAGACGAATGCTTTGTGTTGTCCGGGTTCTCCCATGTTTCGTCGCTACTGGTCTTCCCTGTCATGGGACCGGAAAGTTTGTTAAGGATATGATCTTCAAACCACTCGGTAAAAGAATCCTTGGTGACAGTAGTAAACCGAATTAGGGCATATCCGGAATCCTTTCCTTTGGTCCCGACCCTTCCATCCATTTTGTCATATCCAAGGTATGCACCACTGTATGTAAAGGCCTCATCGCTGAGAGGGAGACCACCAGTACTGTAGGTATGTTTATTTGTGTAGTATTTTGCTGAGAGAACCTTGATACGGAATCGATGGTTGCCTCGTATCACGATGTTGTCCCAGATCTTTTCGGGTTGTGTATTGCTTCCTGAAAGAGCCGCATTGACTTCCATATAGTTTCTATAAGAGTCCTTATGGCTTAGCAAATTGATTGCCAGTTTCACGTTCTCGGCGTCGAGGTTAAGGTTATCGGCAGATGCGTTCCGCACGTATGCACGTATCGCATAGGTTTTGCCTTTCCTTATCTCCGCTACATCACTCCAGGATGCTGACTTGCGGTCTTCTCGTACCCTCAAAAAATTACGTTCGTCGCCCCATCCCGGATTGTCTGTTATCGAGTCCAAGGTCGGATAGGGAGCAGGGTGTTCCATAGTAAAGGTTTCCCGCATGGGCCCCCATGCAAAGGCAGATGGCGGGAATCCCAGCGTTATTGCTACGGCACATAGCAAACTTGAACAGTCAATGAAGAACTCGTAGAATTGTCTCTTCTTCCACATGCTTTCCTCCTCCTTGTTTGTGTACCTGACCTGTACAGGAATTCCCCTTGAAAACAGCATGCGTTGTCAGGAATCTACGCCGTCCACTCTATTCTCTTCTTCAAGAACTTGTTTTTCCCTGATTAATATATGCGTCTCGTAGACGTCTTTGATTTGGGTGAATACAAGCAAGCCCATGATAGTTGAACGGAACATATCCATGAAGTTCTTGAACGAATCAGCCGGAAACACTATCGACAGCAGCATGAATGTAAACAGCATGATCGGGTATATGCGCAATTGCTGAATTTTCTTAAAGACCTCCACATCAAAAACATACTGCTTGGCGTTCATCGTTTGCCACCTCACGACAAAACCAGCGAGTACAAAAATAAGGAGTTCCATTCCTAAGGTGCCGTATGCCGTCTTATAACGAACATAGTCGAAGCCGATAAACACAAATAAGATTAAGGAAACCAGTATCTGGCAGACATAAAGCATGACCGTCACATTTATTTCATGTTGAGCCGATTTCTTCTTTGCTTTTATATTCTTGTCAGCGTTTTTTCTTGTAAATACTTCTTTGATGTGTATTTGAGTTTTCTTCATTTTCTCTCCTAATTTTGGCTGGTCGGGCAATCTGCCGTCGTCCAGTCCGGCGCCTTATCGAGCTTGATGGTACCGTTGTCATGGGTCATGGCCCCTGAGAGCTTGTCAAGCATGTTGTCTTCCATCCAAGCGGTGATAGGATCCTTCATAACAGGAACAAACTTGACCAAAACATATCCGCTATCCTTATAGCTGGTTCCTATGGTGCCGTCCATTTTGTCGTACCCGAGTAAACTGCCGGTCGAGAACAGGCTGTCGCCCAGAGGGAAGCCTGAAGTGTCTTCAGTGCGATAATTGTTGTAATAGTTCGCGGAAAGAATTTTTACATGGAACTTACGGTTACTGCGCAAAACAATATTGTCCCATATTTCCGATGGTTTGGTATTCGAGCCACATAGATAAGCATTGATATCAAATGCTCTACCCCAAGTTGTAGCACGGGTCGGCATGTTAATCATTGCCCTAACTTCGTTAGCAGCAAGATTCAGATTGTCGGCGGAAGCGTTACGTACATAAACCCGAGCAAAATACTCTTTATCTTGCTGCATTATTGCAGTGTCACTCCAACCCTTTTGTCCAGCTTCGCTAACTCTGAAAAAATTTAGTTCGTCACCTACATCAGGATTATCTGTAATGGAATCCAGTGTGGGATACGTGGCTGGATGCTTCATGGTGAAAGTTTCACGATTCGGGCCCCAGGCGAATGCCAGTGTGGGTTGTAATAATATTGTCGCCACGCAAAACATACTTAAACCTGATATTAAAGTATTATGGATACTTTTCTTCTTCATTATTTCCTCTTTTCAGAAAACCGCCTTTGGCCTCACCTCTTTATTGCTAATCGTACCAGAACTCCATTGCAAAACGACAAAACCGAGTCTATTTTTGTTCATTCACAAACAAAATAATTGCTGAAGAAGAAGCTGGGCATTTCTACAAGTCACAGACTGTTCATCGTACTGTCCAAAGAAACCTCTTTTGAATAGGCAATATTTGAACCCGTTTTGCACGAAAAAGTTTTGCGTCACACTATTACGTTTTCAATTCAGACACGATTCAGACACGGTGACCTCCGTCATTAGCCGTCACCAACCGTCGGTATCGTTTTTAAAATCGTCCCGATTCCCGTTGCGATTCCTGTGTTACCGGCAGTTTCCGGCACTGTCCGTTACCAGCCGTTTCAACCGTCAATCCAGCAAGGGGTCGCGGGTTCAAATCCTGCCGACCCGACGAGAAAAGCCTGAAATTCCAACGTTTTCAAGACATGGAAATTTCAGGCTTTTTCGGTTTCAGACACGATGACCGCAGACCTCGAGAATATCGAGCTGCGGTCATCGTGTGAATGCTACTGTGAGTGAGGTCCTTGAGCTATTGCGTTACCTTTTGTGTGCTCGGCTGTGCGATTGGAATATGAGTCCATGTTTAGACTCGTGACTTGCGCAGTATGGGGGTCATCGCCAAGGAGATGACCCCGGCTACGGCCGCGGCGGCGAGACATTTGCCAAAGCCGGTGATGAGATCGGTGCCCAGCAGGAGTCCGAAGACAGCCACGCCGATGGCCGAGCCGAGCTGCCGCGCGGTGTTGAAGCCGCTGCTGGCCGCGCCTTGCAGCTCGCGGGGCATGGTGGTCAGGGATTGCCCGGTCATGATGGGCACGAGTATGCCGGCGGCAAGACCCGAGGGAATCAGCGAGATGACCATGCCTGGCAATGATCCGGCGACTCCGGTCCATCCCAGGGCGAGCAACGCCACGATGAAGACGACCTGCGCAATGGCCAGGATGCGGATGGTCCCGAAGCGGTCGGAGAGCCAAGCGGTCAACAGGTTGGAGACGAGGACGGCCGCCGTCAAGGGGAGGAAGAGCAGGCTGGACTGGAACGCCGTCATGCCGCGGCCCTGCTGGAGCATGAGTCCCATGGCGAACATGAGCCCGAAGAACGAGAAGTTGAACAGCGCACCTTGCAGCAGCGTGGTGCGGTAGACGCGGTCGGAGAACACGGCCAGGGGCAGCACCGGCGTCTCGCTGCGACGTTCGACCATGATGAAGGCCACGATGGCGAGTATGGCGATGACCGCCGCCACATAGACGTCCGGCCCGTTGTCCTTTCCGGCTTCGATCAGCGTATAGACGAGACCCGCGATGGCGATGGCCGCGGTCAACAGGCCTGGCATGTCGACATGTCCGCGTTTGCGAACGGTGCGGGGGATGGCCACCCATCCCCATATCAGAGCAACCGCGCAAAGAACGGTGTTGAACCAGAAGACGCCACGCCAGTTGGCAAGTTGAGTGAACAGGCCACTCAGCAGAGGTCCGGCGGACATGCCGACCGATCCCGCCGCGGCCCACCATCCCACCCTGACGGTATGTGCCTTGCCGGCGACTCCCGTGGTGATGAGCACCAGCGAGCTTGGCATCAGCAGAGCCGCTCCCAGACCCATGACCAGAAGGGTGGCCACAAGGACTTCGACGTTGGGCGCGGCCGCGGCCGCGAAGGAGGAGAGCGCGAACAGTCCAGCGCCGAGACGGAACGAGCGTGAAGGTCCCCATGAGTCCACAAGGCCTCCAGCTCCGAGTAGTCCGGCCGCCAAAGTCAGTGTGTAGGCGTTCACCGTCCATTCGACCTGGGTGCGGGTGGCTCCGAAGGCCGCCGTAAGCGGCCCGGAGAGCACGTTCATATCGGTGCTTTGCACAAACACCAGAAGAGGCGCGACGATGGACAGGATGAGAACGGGTAGTGTGCCCGGTGATTTTGATTGTTTGATAACCATGAAACTGGAGTGTAGCAGATATATTCGATGTTCGTCAAACTATCGAATGTCTGGTATCATATAAACCATGAGACAGAATCCCGCACCGCCGGCAACACTCGACCTAGCCGTCGTTCTTCATGCTTTGGCGGATCCAGTGCGTCTTGCTGTGGTCAGTCAGATCGCATCCGCTCCTGATGACGTCGCCTGCGGGTCTTTTGATGTTCCGGTCACCAAAAGCACACTCAGCCACCATTTCAAGATTCTTCGCGAAGCCGGTGTCATCGAGACTCGCCGCGACGGTATCAGGTCATTGAACACCCTACGTCGTGCGGCGCTCGACAAGGCGTTTCCCGGCCTTCTTGACGCCATTCTCGCCGCGCAGGACAAAACGCATTGATTGAAAAGCAGTCATTGAGGGGTTATAGGCCAAAAGTGTTGTTTTAGACTCGGTTTTTCTGGTCGGTGGCGTCGGGGTATCTGGTGGTGGTATGGAATTCGTCCCATTCGATGCCTGTGCCGGCTTGCGGCTCGTCGCCGGTCGCCGTCTCGTTTCGTATGTCCGCCTTTCCGTCCGTTCGGCCCTCTGCCTGGAGTGCTCGAGATACGCGTCGAGGACCGTCCCGGTGTCGGGGTGTCCGCTTCTCATGTAGCATTTCCATTCGCAGGCGCGCATCATGTGTTGCCTGGGCATGTCGCGGTGGTCGTCGAGCACGCGTTTGACCGGCGAGTTGATCCCGCCCTCGAGCCGGTCGGTGTCGCGGGGCACCTCGCTGCCGGCGAGCAGTTTTGGATCGGTGTAGGGCGAACAGTCTGCCGTCCCGGGAGAGGCGTTTGAGCCTCTTGTAGCAGCGGCGGAGCCGCTCGTGTGTCCATCACCACTTCCTGCAAGCCGCGTGTGAGGGATCCTGTTTCGCCGTCGTTTTCTCATTGACCGTGTCCTTCCAGCGCTGGTACCAGGCGTTGAGGCCCTCGTCCCATCTCGTCGCGTCCTCCTCGTCATGCACTTTGAACAGCCGGGAAGACAGCTTTCTCAATTCCTTCGTGTGGCCTGGGTCCTGGGCTTGTGGGTGAGGTCGCGGTTGGTGTCGCGGTGCACGGACACCAGGCAGCGATGCAGCCGGGTGCACGGCCACTCGGCCGCGGCCGCCCGCTCCATGCCCTGCATCCCGTCGCTGACGAGCACGTCGGGGGCGGGCACCCCGCGGAAACAAAGCCCGGTACTCGACTATCGACTCGTGCACGCGCCGGCGGATCCGCACGACCAGGCTGCTGGTCCCGTCCATGAGCACCAGCAGGCACCGGCCGTTGACGTACGTGCCGCCCATCTCCAGGACATGACTCTTCGCCCCCGGGCATCGCGATGACGGGGGACCTTCCAGCACCACCGGCGGTCGCGGCGGAAGGAACGCCCTTCCTCCTCAAGCGTATGGCCGCCCAGCAGGCGCGCGACGAACGAGTCCAGCTGCCGCAGCATTACGCGCCGCCCCCCCTGGCGTCATGGAAGACGCCGTTGACCCGGCATTCCGGGCAGCGCCACCGCTGCACGCCCGCTTTTGTCTTTCCGTGCCGTATCATCTTGCCGCCGCAGCGCGGGCACCGTTTCGCCTGCCTCGATCTCGTCCTCATGACCCAAGAATCGGCCCGATGGCGCCTTGGCTTTTCGGAAACGAAAAAAGAACGGCATGAAACGCATACTCCCGCAAGGCCGAACCCGGATCATAAACAACACTTTTTAGCCGATAACTCGAAAAATCGTGTCTGAATCATTCCAATACACGATTTCAGACGCGATTTTTCGTTGTCGAGGTTTTACCCAAAGCGACAGGCAGACGTCAGGCGGCTTTGAGTAGTTTTCTTCTATCCTGCCAGTTCGAGCGTCTTCGTCCTGGCGTCGTCAACGGCGTCGGCGAGTTCGTTGAGCCGTTCCGGCCACAGGCCGGCGTAGGTGTGCCTCAGAAAAACATTTCTATTCTGACAAATATTATGGCGATAGTAAAGGTTGCATTTCTGAGTCTGTATTTAAGACGAGTGCTACACAATTCCAGAGCCAATTAGAAGATGGTGTATAATTATCATCGACTTTGCTGCTTACATAGATTATGTTGCTTTCTAACTGGAAAGGTATGAAAGCAGTAAAGGACTTCGAAATTTTACATCTCTAAATGACTTTATACGAATCAAAAGCGATGATAGATATCTTGATTCCGATCCAGCCGAGAGCACAATTGCTGCGCATGCCGTTCAACTTTGGTTTTGAATGAAAATCTGTTTCACGAAATGGATTACTTCCTTTGCATTTGTGAAGCATTTTTCATGTTGGTCAGTTTCGTTTTGCTCGGATGTATTTTGGCAAATTACCCAAATTTCAGGAAACTTATGCCCCTGAGAAGGGTATTTGTCTTTGTATATCCGGCCAATGCCGACTTTCAGATTTTCGTTTTCAAGAATGACATAAGGTGGTATTGAGTCATAATCCCAGTCAGGATATAGGCGTCCTCTCATTTCCTGTGGGTAGCAGACCACTCCAGGAACTTCAGAGGCGATTATCGCACCGATGGCGCATGAAACGAGTTCTTTATTAAGGCTTTTGAGCTGTGTATTCGTTATTCTGGGCAAATAACAAATACCATCTTCAACTCTAAACTGTTTTAATGTACCAAAGTAATTGCCAGACCAAAGTTCTGGATATTTGATGAGCCATTGAGCCCACCAATCATCCCTTTCGCCATCTGTCCATCGATATGCCGCGATGATATCGTTCAGTACTTTAATCGCTTGACTGGTGGATGGATGATCACAGTTGAGGAGTCGAGCGATAATATCGTCGAATAGGTCGCGCATGAGATATTCTTTGTTTCTGACTTCATGTTTCCTATAGTTGTCTTTGCTCCGTAACAAGGCTTTCCAACTGATTGATCTGGTGAAACTGCTTGCCCGAGTAAGGTAGGACGATACAGTGCCTTCATGTAATGAATAATCTCCCTTGGTAAGCAATGCTCGGTGCAACGAGATGGATAGTTCATCTGGTTCTTTATCTGGGAACAGTGCAGCTGCAACTGAAACATATTGATTAAATTTGTCAAGTTTCTCGGGGTCATCAAGCGCGGTGTGCCTTGTATCTTTATTGATGTCAACAAAATCGAAGAGGAAGCCGATCTTACCCTTAAAATATTTGATTTCTTCGGCACTTTCAATGGCTTTAGCCCAGTCATTATTGTTGACGATAAGCCACGATTTCAATTCCTCTTCTTCTATCTGGTCATGCGGATTAAAACCTTGGACATCAGGGAATCCGGCAAAATAAGCGGTAAGATTATCTGCATAGGATTGGAACAGTTCCACGGCCTTTACGGCTCTGGTATATTGTGCTGGCGAGTTGTAGCCTTGCCAGATTTGAGCTGCGTTGGAAAGGTGGGAGATGATGCGGTTCCATTGCTTCCATGATGTCTGATTTGGCTTCTCGCCAAGGTTATACATGCCATTGATGTATGCCATCGCTGACTCCAACCGCATACGGTCAGCATACTCCGTTTGTCTCGGTTTACTTATGCTTACTTGACGTGCGGCATTCACGATTCCGTCAATCGCGTCATCTTGTGAAATATAGTTTAGATAGTGTGAGAGGGTTTCCAACGTTTTGGCACACATAGTGTTCTGCCCTTCAGGCAGAATACATTCGTAATCAGCCAAGTGCCGATTCTCAATGTCCCCTTGATCCGGGATTTTCTTAGAAGATGCATCCACTTGCGAGGCTTCGACTTTTTCTGCCCAGCGGTTCCATAAACTCCAGTTTAGGAACCGCATGTAGTACGTATCATATAAGGCTGAAGGTTCGGCTGTCTCCTTGGCTGTATTCCAGAAGAAATCCATCCAAGGCCCATCGATTTTTTGGCAGAGCTTGAAATAGTCTTCCTCTGATACCAACTTCTTTGAGGCGTCTTCGAATTCAGCTTTGAAGTTGTCGAAGACGCTCAACTGCTTTCCTCGTGCGTTCATCTTGATATAGAGATCGTCACCGTTGCCTATGTCTTTGATATCCAACCACTCGAAGCGAATAGGACAATCAGACTCGGTAAGCAGTCTCCAGCTTCTGTATTCCGACAGTATAGGCCTTTCCTGTATTTCATCGAGCACAACGAGCGCCGAAATAATGGTCGGATCATAGGAAAAGTCCGGACGGAACCAGTGTTTTTCACGGATTAGTTGAGAAAGATGAGAGCATTCATTGCCGTCGGGATTTTGCATCCATTCCGCGATGTCGTCTATCGTTCTCTGCTGAGTGATGAGTTCGAAAAAATCTTTCGCCGTTTGTCTGGTGTCGTATGAAAAGCGGCTAAGCGTATCAGTAGCCTCAGTGATATTCACTTCTGGATGGGCGGCATGGACATGTACTAATGAGTTCCAATATATAAAGTAGAGCGTGGTAAGTCGTTGTTGCCCGTCCAAAGGTTTACATATAGGAACATCCCTGTCCTCAGGGTTGTCCTCAATTTCTCCGTATATAAAATTGAGGCTTAGACGTGTGTTGTCCTCGAGGTGTGTCGCTACTTCATCAAGTATTCCAGATCGTACGCTAGACGCGCTGGGCTGTCCGTATACATAGTCGCGTTGAATTGCTGGGATGCGGATGGCATGATACTGGATTAGTTGCCAAAAGCTAATAGATCGTCCATTGCGGAAGACATCTTCGTTCATTCCTTGTAGTCCTCCTTATTATTCTTAGTTCCGAAAAATGCTTTGAAAGTCGAGATAATGCCGTATGGGCCATGAAGATATTGCTCACGGTCTTGCGCGCTCCAAATGGAGAAATTATCTGGCGGATCAGAATAATACTTCAGAAAAACATTCTTAGTGCATGGAGGAACAAATTCAGTCTTGCGGTCAGCGGCTATAATCCAGCGGCGTTTCATAACGAAACTTGCATTCTGATATCCGCGGTTGATTGTAGCGGATAGCAAAGCCGTGTTGCTAATGTTGTTCTCATTCCCATCTATTAAGATAGACTGTAGTTGTGATCCGTTTTCTTCCCAAAAGTCATGACATTTTTCTTCGCTAAAATCGCTCTTTTTTACGAATTCTTTAATTATTTTTATCGCTGTTTGGTTCCGGGAGCCGCCTGTTTGGTTCCGGGAGCCGCCTGTTTGGTTCCGGGAGCCGCCTGTTTGGTTATGGGTCGCAGAATTGGTTGAAGTTGTAGCGATAAGTTTCTCTAAATCTTCAAAAAAATGTTGTCGGGATTTCGCAAAGTCAACATTGTCTTTTCCTGAATTTTTGCTGATTTCTTCATCCGTCGGTGGGCCGCCAGCCAACGCGTGAATATGCTCTATATCCCAATGTTCTTTCTTGTATAAATCGAAGGGGAAACGTGTTCTAGAACTTATCGTGTTATTTATAGTCAATAGGTTGAACAGCAACAGCACATTACGGATAATATCAGAATTTGAATTTTTGGAATCTCCGTATTCAAGTTCCTCGATGGGAGAGAGCCAATCATCACCTTCGATTTCAGGTGTTTGAGAAAAATGAAGCGTTCCTCGAATCTTTTCCTTAAGATAGTCAACCATCTCAGGTTTGTCGAGTTCAGCCAGTTGTTCATACAATTCGATGATTCTGCGGTTTTCCGTTCCTCGGCAGGCAACAAGATAGCCGATGAGATGGTAAAGATCATCGGTACGATACCAATATTCAAGATTTGCGAAAATAGTTTTGCAGCTATGCCACATCGTTCGTACAAACGACTCTTTTGAGTCAGAGCGGTTTGACTCGTTGTATACATAGTCGAATACGGTGTAGGGTCTGTCGGAGTATGTTATGGGGGCGGCCTTAGCCCAAATATCAAAAATCAGATCTATACGTGTTGGATAAGAGTTACGGTCATCGTTTATCAGAAAGTACCAGAATTCATCATTCTGCAGTCGCTGCTCGATATTATCCCACTCCAGGGCAACAGCAGTGGCTTCACGGCGATTGTTGATTTCTTGGTTGCTGAGTAACAATGCTTTGATAAGTTCTGCATTGGTCAGCGGAATTTTTCCCTCATTGATTTTTCGAAAAAGGTCAATCGGATCCGTTTTGGACGGCACTTCGTACCAAATAACAGTGACGTTTTTGACCACAGCATGCCAAAAGTTGCAAAGATCCATCTTGTTCTTATTGTGGTTCTGGACCCAAGTGCTAATACAATCGAAGGCATTTGACATAAAATAGAAATCCGGATTGTCCTGTTTCAGTTGCTTTCGTGTCGCGCCGTCAGTGTTCAGTGATTGTAAAAATTCCTGACTTTGACTTCTTGTGACATATTGAAGCGTGTATTTTGCGCCGCGATTTGTGGGATCACAGTATTGCCCCAGGATGTACAGCGTGGTGAGCCGTTGCTGTCCGTCAATGACCTCGTAGGTCTCATCGTCGATTCGGCGAACAGCTATGGGTTGCAAGCAATATCGTTGATCACTGCCTTTGAAATATTGACTCAGATCATCCATGAGCGCAAATATTTCCGATTTGGCCCAACGATATCCTCTCTGGTAACTAGGCACCACAAAATGATAGGCGTGTCCCTCATTGCCGTAGTTTAAATCCTGTATGGACTTCATACAGATTTTATCTGATGACTGCTCTGTCATAGTTTCCCTTCCCGAAACCTCCCATAGATATTGATGCAAATTATAAAGAATGGCTTGTACGGACTACGTTTTGGAGTAGAGTAGTGAATCTGTATACCTAATATCCGACATATTCTGAAAATCAATGTGTTTCGAACCGTCGAGACTGAGAAAATCCATCCTTTGTAAAAGTCTTTTATCGCCTGTAACTGTTTAGGAAGGAGTACAGCAGATGATAGAATTGCCTGACACCATCCAGTATAATTATCTGATTCGTCTCTTAAAGATATGGTGAATTAGCGCCAGGTTATTTACAACAGCAGATGAATAGTTTAGGCTTCCTGAAAGTTAATCTGTAATTATCCAATTCCTTTTATCGGTGATTTTTAAGTCGTTTAGTGGATGTTGAAAGCCTAGCGTTCCGTAGTCCTTGATATTGTTCGCGTATTGTGCGGGGCGGGTGTTTCTTGCGTTGTACCATGCGGTGTATCGTGTCGGTGACGGTTTCCGGGTTGTTGTCGTAGAGGCCCATGTCTTCGGCCTGGTCGCGCAGGTCGTCCAGCGCGGTCCTCCGCTCGGATTGCATGGTCTCGGCGTAGCTGATGACGTCGGCCTGGCGCATCATGCGGTTGCCTCCTTCGCCGTTGCGCCGGTAGGGGATGGCGTCGGCGTCAAGCATGCGCTGCACGGTCTTGCGCGATACCCCGAGGATCCGCGCCGCCTCGCCTGTGCCGATGGTACGGCTCGCGTCGGAGACCTCCCGGTCAGCTTCCATCGCCGCACCGAGCACGTTCTTGTTCAGTCGGTAGGTCTTCCCGTCGCCCTGCAGGACGTACGGCGCGTCTGACCGGACCGGTCACGCTTCAATGACGGCCATGCTCATGACAGCTCCTTCCCCTAACGGTTCGACAGGGCTCAAGTCATCGCGCCAATAGTTGGTCAAGGTCCTTGACGATTCGTGCGTTGCCGCCGGCTTCATGCATGTCGCGGCTCATCGTCTTGACACTGGCGGCGATTGCTTTGTCGGTCATGACTTTCATCGTGGCCTCACGCAGGGATTGCGCAGAAATCGACTGCTTGTCAAGGCTGACCCCCAAGCCCAGCTCCGCGACCCGCGCCGCGACCGTCGGCTGGTCATCCGCCATCGGCACCACTACCAGCGGCACTCCGTAATACAGCGCTTCGTTGACGCTGTTCATGCCGCCATGGGTCAGAAACACTGAGGCTCGGCGCAGCACGGAAAGCTGTTCCACCGATTCGTAGATATGGATATTGCCGGGGACCTCGCCCAGCTTGCCACGCTCGAAATGATGGCCGACGGAGAGGATGACAGTGACGTCTTTGCCGGCGAACGCGCCGACCACGGCACGGTAGAACGGCAGGAACGTATTGAAAATGGTGCCGAGCGAGGCATAGACGATCGGCTTGCCGGAATTGTGCGCCAAAACCTTGGCCAAGTCGTCGCTCGGCTTCTGGTCTTCTCTGCCATCCAGGGAAGGGCCGATGAACCGGTAGTGCTCCTGCGGGAAGGAATCGCCGTCGATCTGGAAGGAACGCGACGTGTAGGTGTAGGTGAGCGTCGGCGGGTTGTCGACCATCTCGCTGATGAAATCCTCGGTTTCCATCAACCCTCTGCGCCGTGTGCTCGATGACATCAGGCGCAGGAATCTCTTGCTGCGCAGCACCGACGTCAGATGAAGCCCTCTGCTGGCGCCGGCCAGCCGGTCGAGAATGTCGCGATTGTAGCAGAACGTCGAATACAGGCGAATCGAAGGAAGCTCCAGTGTATCCGCCAGCGCCTTACCCGAAACCAGCAGGCCCTCATACAGGAACGCGTCGAAACGCGACTTACGTCCCAGCCGCAACACCGTGTTGTCGGCTTTTTCAGGCGCCTGGATCGTACGTTCGAATCTGCCGGGATCGGCCGAATAACCGTCATATGGCACGAACGTCGCCCTGAGCGCCGAACCTGCCGCTTCCATCGCGGGTCGCAGACATAAGTGACATCCCACCCGTCGGCTACCAGCGCGCGAACCGTGCCCAGCGTAGGGTTGATATGCCCCTGATACGGCATGCACACCATCAGCAGCTTGCCGCGAACCTGCCGCCCGGACTCCGATGTGTTCATTTCTTTGGCAGACTCTTCCGACTCGTTCATGATGGCTCTCTTAGATTGGCTGACGCATCCGTCGTTTCCGATAATTCGTTATCGTAGCATTGCCGGGCAAGACGGTCTGCCATGGGCGTTCCACCGAAGGCTCAAAGCCGAATCGGGCGGCAAAGTTCTCGGCGTGGACGGTGTTGGAGGAACACGCGATGGCTTCCTCGAATGTCGTGTACCTCGAATGGGTTTTTGGAGCGGAATCGAAGCAAGATGCACTTGACACAATAAAACATGAAATGAACTTTGGGCGGGCGTATCGGAAGTATAAACCGAACATTTTTACTGTTCATTTACGTTTCAGAGCCTTGGTGCCCAGCGAGCTTTCAAAAAAGCTAGTACAGTTGAAAGCTATGTGTATCGGTTGCAGCTTCGGGCTCGACCGATGGAGCAAGAAGAAACACAACTACGAAAGAGGTGCGGTTTGGAAGACGCCTTCGAAGCTTCGGCGCAAAAGATGCGTGAGGCGCACATGAGCGATGTGGCTGTTGCACAATTCAAAAGGCTCTATGACGAGTGGCGGCACAACGATGCCAGCAGCTGGATTCGCGAGGATGACGTAGAACCTTTGCGCGATGTCCCAAGTTTCCACGATGTCTATAAGACCATCGACCATGACAAGGCTGTCCATGCTTTCGCCAAAACCGCGTTCCTCAAGCTCAATGGCGGGCTCGGCACCTCGATGGGGCTTGACAAGGCGAAGTCGTTGCTTCCGGTCCGTCGTCACAAGGCGCGGCCGATGCGTTTCATCGACATTATCATGGGTCAGGTGGTCACGGCCCGAAGGCGCCTCAACGTCCCGCTGCCATTGACTATGATGAACTCGTTCCGTACCTCCGCTGACACCATAGAGGCCCTTGAACAGAACAAGGATTTCCAACAGGAAGACATTCCTACGCAGATCGTGCAGCATCGGGAGCCAAAAATCGACGTAGCGACCGGCAAACCCGTGGAATTCTCGGAAAATCCGGAATTGGAATGGTGCCCGCCTGGCCACGGCGACTTGTTCTCCACCATCTGGGAATCCGGTCTCTTGGACATTCTGGCCGACAAGGGCTTTGAATACCTGTTCATATCCAATTCCGACAATCTGGGCGCGCGTCCCTCGCGTACCCTTGCCCAGTATTTCGAGAACACCGGTGCGCCGTTCATGGTAGAGGTGGCCAACCGCACCTATGCGGATCGCAAGGGCGGCCATCTCGTACGCGACAAAAAGTCCGGCCGTCTCGTCTTGCGCGAAATGACGCAGGTCCACCCCGATGACAGGGAGGCTGCGGAGGATATCGATCGCCACCCCTATTTCAATACGAACAGCATCTGGGTGCGCATCGATGTGCTGAAGGCCACGTTGGAACAGCATAACGGCGTTCTGCCCTTGCCGATCATCCGCAATTACAAAACCGTGGATCCCACCGATCCTGCCAGCACAAAAGTGGTACAGCTGGAAACCGCCATGGGCGCGGCAGTCGGCCTTTTCGACGGTGCGATTTGCGTGCAGGTCGACCGCATGCGCTTCCTGCCGGTGAAAACCACCGATGACCTGTTCATCATGCGTTCGGACCGGTTCCATCTGACCGATTCCTACGAAATGGAGGACGGCAACTACATTTTCCCCGACGTCACGCTGGATTCGCAATATTATCGCAATATCAAGGATTTCAATGACCGCTTCCCGTACGCCATCCCTTCGCTGGCGGCCGCCAATTCCGTGACCATCCACGGAGACTGGACCTTTGGCCACGATGTCGTCTTCTACGGTGATGCGGTCTTGGAGGATCAGGGCAAACCCAGCTACGTTCCCAATGGCGAATTCGTGGGTCCGCAGGGCATCGAACCGGACGAATGGCTTTGGTGATTGGCCACAAACGTCAAGAACCGCAATGTCGCAACCATGGCCTTGCGGTTCTTAGCTTGTGGGTTATTGATGTTCGACGCGAATGATCGGCAAACGCAATTATGAGCATGATGAACCAATCCCATAGTCTCGAAAAGCGCGGGGACACGCGTAAAAAACGTGATAAAAAGAATTAAATTTGCGAAATTCCGCAATTTACTAAAAAAAGCATCTAATATAGATAAGGGCGTGCGTCACAAGTCGCACGCTTTTACCTGAACAATAACGATACGTGAGGACTAATGGCAGAAGGAAGCAACGGAAGGCGACGTTTTTCCGACAAGTGGGGCAAGCACGAACTAGATGTCCTCGCCGTTCTATCATCTGCGTTCCCCCAATGGTTGACTTCACGGCAGATCGCGCAACGCGTCAAGGCTTATGCTGATTCTTACGGAGAACTTGCCGATCAGGCGGCCAAGGCCGCGTTCGCCAAGCAATTCCAGCGTGACCGCGCCAAGTTGGCGGCCATGGGCATCGCCATCGAATCCCGCCAACCCGAATACTCTTCGAAGTCCGAAGGGCAGGATTTCGCATCCTACCGTCTGCAGTTGGGCGATGAGCCGAGGGTGCGCCTTCGCTTCAAGCAGGAAGACCTGCCGGTGCTCGCCGCCGCGAACTATCTGGCGCGTTCGATGTCGATTTCCTCGTCCTCGTCGAAGCACGAAGAACAGCACGCCTCCCGCACCGCGCCGCGTGTGCCGCAGACCCCGACGCCGGGACTCGGGCTTGACTCGATCGCCCCGGGGCTTGGCACGCAGCCGATTCCTGACAATCTGATGAAGGTCGTCGATCAGCGGCGTTTCGCCGCGACCATCGACGTGGACGGCGGACATATGAACGTCGCCTACACGGATTCCGACGATCTTGCCATGTTCATGCTCGAACACCCGGGCTCTTCGGTCGTTTCTCCTCAGGAAGCGGTGGATGCCTGGAACCGCAGGCTCAACGCCGCGGTCAATTTCACGTTGGCCGACGAAAGCCAGGGCGAGATGGGGGAGACCATCGTCACCCCGTCCATCAACAAAACCACGGCGAACAGCGATGTCGACCCCGAAAACGGCAAGTCGCACTCGAAGCGCAGCTCCTCCTTCCAGACCGGCAGCGAAGTGGACCGCAGGCTGCGTCTGATGCTGTTCCTCTCTGCGCATCTGGGCGAGGAGTATTCCCTGGATGAGCTTGCGGAACGCTTCATCGGCGAGCCGAAGACCGAGGACGAGAAGAAGAAGGGTGTTGCCGTCATCCGCAAGGACATCAACACGCTCACCACCGTTTCCGATGATGGCGAGATGGCGGGCAGCCAGTTCTTCGACATCGATTGGTCGCTGCTGGATGCCGATGGCATCGTCTCGGCCACCAATTCGCTTGGTCTCGAACGTCTTGCCGGTATTTCGCAGCAATATCTGAGCATGCTGACGGCATCGGTGAGCTATCTTGCGCATTCTTCCTTGCTTCCCGCAGCTCAGCGCGAACAGGCGGAATCCCTGTATGTCCGTCTGCGCCAGCATGTCAAGCCGGGGGAGACCCCTTGGCTTTCCCTGACCGGTTACGAAGTCGAGCCTCGCAGTTTCAGCGTGGTCAAGCGGGCGATCTCCACTGATTCGCTGTTGGATATGGAATACACCGACGGCACGGGCCGCACTCGGCGTAAGCTCGTCGCGCCCTCCAAGATCTTCGTGGATGAAGGCGTCTACTATGTCGCCGTTTGGACCGATGTCGCCAAGGCCGCGCCCAAGGATGAGAAGAAGTTCGTTGCCAAAGACACGACCATCAACAAGGCCACCGGCCATCCGCGCATCTGGCAGGTCCTGCGTCTTTCCCGCATCGAAAAGGCGGACCTTGTCGAGCCGACAAGCCAGCTTGATATCCCGGATGTCCCTGTCGCCGAGTTGCGCAAGTGGAGCTTCGACAACGGGACCTCCACCGTGTTCATCACCGACAAACCTGATCTGGCGTTCACCAAAACACTTCCCGGAGCCACCGTCGAACCTTGCGGCGAGGGGGAGAAAGTTCATCTCACGGTTTCCTCGGATTCGTGGTTCGTCGCTTTCGCCATCGCGCATGCTCGCCATATCATCGCCGTCGCACCGGAACCGCTGTTGACGATGATTGTCGCCAGAGCCCATCGAGAGCTGACTCTTGAGAACAATATTCAGCAGGATAAGTAGGCTTGAGAATATACCCGAAATCGTGATTTGCTAAGATAGGCCATAACCGAACAAAAACCGGGAAAGGGGAGTCACATGCCTTGGTGGGGTTGGATCATCGTCGCCGTAGTCGTGCTTGCCGCTCTTGTGGTCGGTTTGGTTTATGCCGGTATCCATGCGCTTCGCGCGGCTCGCAGCATTGCAGGCACGGGCAAAGAGATCCAGCACTACCTGAATGCGATGCAACAGTCGGCCCCGGGTGGCGAAGTCCCGGAACAACCCCTGTTCACACAGCCCCTTTCCAAGGCTGCACGTCGTTACAGCCTTGCGCAGACCGAGGTCGAACGCAGGAGGATCGCCAGACACGATCGTCACGCACAGCGTTGGAGCGTCTGGAGACACAACCGTGTTCCGTTCACCGGCAATCCGGTGCCGGGAAATAACCAGGCGGTTTCCCCATCATCGAATCAGGCTTTCGACGGCATGGTCGAGAAGACCGAACCTTCTTCGGAAGCCGGGCAAGTGTGGATGCATGCCGATCGGAACGCTTCGAGGCCGATTCGATGACGGTTTTGCCGTTTTTCGCACGCGTCATCATCACAGTTATCAGCATATCCGTCTTTCATGAATCGACAGTTTCACTTCTATGAGTCATTCACATCATTATCGTCATAAAAAACATTCCAATTCGGATTTCGAAGATGCCAACTCACCGGTTGATACCGACTGGTCCGAAGAACAGCCGATGTCTCCCTCGCAGCGTTATGCCGCGTTCAAAAAGCACAGCGCTTACGAACGCTCGGAAGCGGCACGATTCGCCCGGAGGCTCCCGTTCGAGCTCGATCCCTTTCAGATAGAAGCGGATGAAGCGCTTGAAGCCGGCAAGAATGTTCTTCTCGCAGCCCCGACAGGTGCCGGCAAGACGATCGTCGCGGATTTCGCCATGCACTTGGCGCAGGAAAGGAACGTCAAGGCGTTCTATACCACGCCCATCAAGGCTCTGAGCAACCAGAAATACCATGATCTCGTCGACGTATACGGTGCCGAGAACGTAGGACTGCTGACCGGTGACACATCCATCAACTCGGAAGCCAACATCGTGGTGATGACCACCGAGGTGCTGCGCAACATGCTCTATGAGAATTCGGAGACGTTGCGCGCATTGCGATATGTCATCCTCGACGAAGTCCACTATCTCGCCGACAAATTCCGCGGGCCGGTGTGGGAAGAGGTTATTATTCACCTTCCCAAGTCCGTCAAAATCGTCGGACTTTCCGCCACAGTATCCAACGTCGAGGATTTCTGCGCATGGATAGAATCCGTTCGCGGGGCCACGAAACTCGTCGTTTCCGAAAAACGTCCCGTGCCGCTTGAACAGCACGTCATGATGCAAAGCGACGACCAGCATGAGCCGGAACTCATCGACCTGTACCGTCACAACAACAACGGCGTGCAGACCGACAAGCTCAACGCGAAACTCGTCGACCGTATCGACCAGCTCGACAGGAAAGCCGTCGTGCGCGCCCATGAAGAACGGCGAGGCGGCAAAAACAGGCATCGCAGGGGAGTGGAGAAGCGTCGTAGGCCCGGTCAGCTTCGCCGCTATATCCCACGCCGATGGGCCGTGGTCGACGAACTGAACTTCATGGGTCTTCTGCCGGGCATCTACTTCATCTTCTCGCGCAACGGATGCGACGAGGCCGTCGAGCAATGCCTTCGTGCCGGATTGGAGCTGACCACCAAAGACGAGGTGATGCGCATACGAGCCATCGTCGATGAAATGGTCGAAGGCGAACTCGACCACGCCGACCTCAAAGCGCTTGGTTTCGCGCGTTTCCGCTATGCGTTGGAAGAGGGCTTCGCACCCCATCATGCCGGTATGGTGGCGCTTTTCCGGCAGATTGTCGAACGGCTTTTCGAAGAAGGGCTGATCAAGATGATCTTCGCCACCGAAACGCTTGCCTTGGGCATCAACATGCCGGCTCGTTGCGTGGTCATCGAAAAGCTTGAGAAATTCAACGGCGTGGACCACGTGACATTGACACCGGGCGAATACACCCAGCTCACCGGTCGCGCCGGCAGACGAGGCATCGACACCATCGGGCATGCGATCATCGTCGACCATCAGGGCTTCGTGCCGGCCACGGCCGCCTCGCTTTCCAGCAAACGTGTCTATCCGCTGCATTCCAGCTTCAAACCCACGTTCAATATGGCGGTGAACCTGCTCAATTCCAGCAGTTACGAAACCGCGCGAGACACGCTCGACCACTCGTTCGCGCAATGGGAGGCCAACGAGTCCGCCGAAGACTTGGAAAGTCGTATACAGACGCTCGAAAAGGCCGTTGCAGGCTATGAAAAGGCGTTCGCCTGCTCGCACGGTGATTTCAAGGAATTCATGACCATCCGCCAGAAGCTTTCCTATCTGCAGAAGGACGAACGCAGGCATCTCAAGCGCAGAAGCTTTGCCAGTGACAAGGAACGCAGCGCAGAGTTCCGCAATCTCGACAAACGTATCGAGCAACTGAAAACCGAAGAAAGCGAGCATCCCTGCAAGTCATGCCCGGACTTCCAGAACCATCTGAAGTGGGGGCATCGCTGGCTGCGTGAATCCAAAGAGCTGCGGCATGCACGAGGACGCTACGAGTCACGCACCGGGTCTGTTGCACGTCAGTTCGACCAGATCTGCGCCGTGCTTTCCTCGCTCGGTTATTTGGACGAAACGCGTGGGCATGCCGGTCGGAACCCTTCCCGCACCGACGGACATGATTCGTCGTCGACGATCTTGAATAGCGGTTGCGACACCTCGGCGAAGACGACCGAATCCCACCCTGTAAAAGGACTTCGCGATTATCGGCTCACCATGCGAGGCCAGTTGCTTCGCCACCTGTACAGCGAATATGATCTGGTGCTCGCCGAAGCGATTGGTGATGGCTTCCTTGACGGGCTCGAGCCTGAAGAACTGGCCGCGACCTTGTCGGCACTCGTGTATCAGGCACGCAGAGGAGGAGATAATGAACCGCGACGCTATCCCGGCGGTCCGGGCGGTGCTGTGGCTTCAAGCTGCAGACGGCTGCGTGACGTCTTCTCGGATGTCGAAATGATGCGCGAGGATGCCGATTTGGATGAATTGGAACCGCTTGATTTCGGGCTTGTCGATGTCATCTACGACTGGGCGCGGGGAGAGGATCTCGCCCAGATTCTGCACGGCAGCGAGCTGACCGGCGGCGATTTCGTTCGTAACGCAAAACGTCTCTCAGACGTCCTTCAACAGATTTCGACCGCACAGACCTACTACGAGGCGGACAATCCGCATCTGGCCGAAAATGCAAGAAAGGCCAACAAACTGGTCAACCGTGGTATCGTCGCATACTCGGGGGTCGACTGAGCGGCAAAACATTGTGGACAGGGAATAATAAACTCGTCCGAACTGTTCTGTACTTTAGAACTAGACTAACTACAAGGAGAATGTATGGCGGAACGCAGCCTGCGTGGTATGAGTATCGGGGCGAAGTCACTCGAATCCGATGAAAACGTCGATTTTGCAGCGAGATCTGATGTAGCGTACGTATGCCCGAAAGGTCATCGCACGATTTTGCCATTCGCCGAGGGCGCGGACGTTCCTGCCGAATGGGAATGCCGTTGCGGTGAGGTCGCCAAACGCGAAGACGCCGATTCGGATGAGGTCGACGAGATCAAGAAGCCGACCAGAACGCATTGGGACATGCTCATGGAACGTCGTACCGAAAGCGAATTGAAGGATTTGCTCGACAAGAGACTCAAAATGCATCGTGAGGGTTGGTTCCCGGATTACGAGTAAGCGTTTGCTTGACATAGATGAAATGCCACAATAGACGATGACATAACGGCGACTGACTTTGATTGACGGGTCGGCCGCCGTTTTTGTTTGCGATTTTTCAATGATGTCTCTTAGAATGACGCTGAGAAAAAGTTCGTCGTGGTCTCGTCGTTTGTCTGTTTGATTGATTCGGTGATGAGTTTTCAAAGACACTGGATTGCGGAGCATGTTGATCGAATCAATCGATACTGGGTTAATTGGTCGGCGGTTGGTTATGCGGATTAATTTGACTGGGGTCAAATGGTAACGGAAATTCCAACTGTTAATGATTATCCGATAATGTACGTTATGTCAGATTTCGGAGAAATCTCGACATAACGTCGCTTCGTTATGTACCAAGCAAGCTTGCTTACATAACGAAGCGCGCTCCTTCTTCCCTCTTCTTTCTTTCGGTTTCATGAATATAATGTCTCTATGTTACGTAGTGCTGGTCTTTTTCTTTTTCCGGTTTTTGGATTGGACATAACGGTTTCGTGGTGATTTACCAAGCAAGCTTGCCTGCTAACCGCTCACGGTCACCTCGTCATATACTCAAGCTATATTTGGCCTGCTGCAATGTTTGTTTGGATTTTCAGCTCAACTTGGGATGATGACGCTTTGAAAGGATCTCGTCGATGATGCTTCGTTGGGCCTGTTTGGCCTGCAGATACATCAGCACCAGTTCGGCGACGAAGAAGATGCCTAGGAGGACGGCTGAAGGGATGCCGAGAATGGCGTAGAAATGACGAATGCTGTCGGGGATCTGGTCGTGCAAGAGTTTATAGACTCCGTACGGTGCGCAGCACAGGAACATCGAGACCACCTGCATGATGATGACCGACCATTGCACCGTCTCGACCTTGCGATGCTCGTCTTTTTTCCGCAGTGCACCGTTGACCAGGCAAATCGCGCAGATTCCCAGCGCCCAGAGCAAAGCGAAAATCCAAAGAAATCCCGGAAGTATAGCGGCCATGTGTTCTTCAACCTTTGTGTCGACGTGTGCTCATGACTATTGTATATGTGTCGTCTGGAAATGCGTAGACATATCACCTTGACAGGCAATCAGCGCGATTCGACAAGACATCATCATCGGCATCAGTGTCGCATCGCCCGTTCACGATGCTGGTTCTCGAGCTTTTGACGCATACGTGCGGCGGCGATGTCATCGACAGGCGAGACGGGCAACGATGAAGCGGTCGAATCCGCCGGCGTGATGTCGACGTATTTTTCCTGCTTGAGCTGCTCCTCGACCTGATGCCACAACTTCCCCACCGACACCGCGAAAACAGCTGTACCTTGATCGATCAGTTTCAGCACTTCGTCGCCGTTCTCACATTCCCTGACATCCTGACCGTCGCAGATGATGGTCATGTGCTCAAGCTGTTTGGTGCGATGCCGTGCAAGAAATCTAATCGCCGCCGTGACATTCTGCAGATTGACGCCGGTATCCAGCAGTTTCTTGGAAACCGCCAGGATAAGGACATCCTTGAATGAGTACAGTCTTCTTGAACCGGAGCCATGCGACTGGGTGATGGAAGGCACCACAATCTGCTTGCGGGCCCAATAATCAAGTTGACGGTAAGTGATGCCGGCGACCTTGGAAGCCACTGTTCCGCGATAACCTCGAGTGGCCGTCTCTTCGTTGGGTTCGGAGAACAACTCCCCCTGCACCAAGTCTGTCGGAGTGTCATGCCGTGCCTTGCGTGCCCTTCCCGAAAAGGAGGAACGGGATATGGATGCCGCGCCATCTCGGTCCATGCTGGCCTCCTCTCCTCCTCGCAAACACCGTTTCAGTGCACGGCCTTACTGTTTACTTGGCAACCACCGCTGATGACGAGAAAAACACCAGACGGAACTTGCCTATCATGATCTCATCGCCGTTGTGCAGCGTCGCACGATCGACGCGTTGACGATTGACGTAGGTGCCGTTGAGACTGCCCGCATCCACCACTTCAAACGTGTCACCGGTGCGGCGGAACACCGCATGAGCGCGGGAGACGGTGGAATCATCCAAAAGAATATCCGCGTGCGGGTCACGACCGACGCTCACCTCATCCTCATCGAGGAGGTAACGGGAACCCGACACCGCTCCCCTGGTCGAAATCAGCAATGCCGAGCCCGGCGACAATTTGGTCATGGTATCAAGATCGTCTTGGGTCAACGGACGGTCTCCTGCGGAGGTGACCGGAATATTTACAGCAGGAAGACCTATGATGGTTGTCTCGCCTGCGCTTGGAATCGGATTAGTCATATGCTCATTCTACCGTTTTTGCGTACTGATATTGCTCGGCATCGCGTGTCTCGCTGATATCTACACTTTCGCTCGGAGTCACGGTGACCTTGGCTCCGAATTTCACCTTGAACCTCGAACCCACGCCCCCGGCGATATTGACGGCATTCTGCAGATTCTGCGGGTCACCGATGGCTTTGACCCTGTATGGGGGCTTCAATATCTGTCCATCGCATTCAAGGCTTTTCCTGGTCTCGGTGATATACGTCGAGGTCACCACACGCACATGGTTCAATGCCATCACCTCGACGCCGGCATTGCGCAGCTCCTCGAGCAGCTGAAACATGGTGGCGGCATCGATGCGCTCCTTGCTTCCTTGAGAAATGGTGATGATGACGCCTTTGCCGACGGCAGGCAAACGACCGGAAAGAATACCGCTGGTATCCTCGTTTTCCTTGGCGATACGCTGCGCTTCCTGCTGTTTGTTGGCAGCGGCCTTCAAGGAATTGAGCTGGCCGGTCAGTTCGGTTTTGCGCTGCTGGAGATTTTGGACCTGCGTGCTGGTTTCGCTGATGAGTCTGGTGAGTTCCTCTTCGCTCATCGTCTCGTAGGTGGAGGTCTTGTTGTTGAGCTGAATGGCATAGCCGAAACCAAGCAACGCGCACAAAAGGACGATCAACAGGCTGGTCATCAACCTGCTGACAAGCCCGCCGCCCATTTTTTTCGGCCTTTGACGCACTATGGGGAAGGAACCGGTGTCTGTCCGGTCGTTTTCACGGTCCTGGGCATGCTGGATATGCATGCTGCTGAGAATGTTGCGATTCTTTTTGTCTCCCATGGTCGCTCAGCCCTTGAAGATGAATCGGCGAATGGCGGAGACGTTGGAGAAGATTCGTATGCCGAGCACGACGATGACGGCGGTCTGCAACTGGGACCCGACCCCGAGCTGGTTGCCGAGCAACACCAGCAATGTGGCTGTCAGGACATTGGAGATGAAGGATATGACGAACACCTTGTCGGAGAACGAACGTTCGAAATACGCCCTTGCCGCCCCAAGCAGGGCGTCGAGGGCCGCCACCACCATGATCGGCAGGTAAGGCTGCAGGACGATGGGGATGTCCGGCTTCACGAAGATGCCGATGATGACTCCGATGATGAGACCGAGCACTGCTGCCATCATTTGCTCCTTTTCGCGTGCGTCACACCTGTGGCTTGCGCCGCAGGCAACCTCAATGAGTAGGATCTTGACACCTGCGGGTTGATACCAGCGGCGTTAAGCGTGCGATACAACCCAGGCTGCGAGTCGTTGTCCATTGCCTGCGACAGGTTTTTCTGGTTCCCTATCGCTTCTATCTTATAGGGACTGGCCACCTGATTCACCCCTATGAGAATTGTCTGCCCCGCTGTTCTCACCGAAGTTGAGACTCCGAGACGATAACCGTTGACGGAAATTGCCTCGGCCCCGGCTTTCCAGAGCAGGTTGACGATATTCTGCAGGTCCGAATCGGTGACCACGCGGATATGGTTGGCGTTGTTCTCCCTTGGACCATTGCCGTTTGCGGTTCCGGAGGCCACGGGGTCGGCCAGTGTGACGACGATCCCGGATCCCTTTACGGCCAGTGCGCCGTTCGTCATCTCATCCTGGGTAAGGGTGGAATCCGGGCCGGCATTAGGCATGGAATCGGAAAGCCTGCTGACCTTGGTATGCAAGTCGGTGACTTCGGTGGTCGTCTTTTTGAGACTGGCATTCTGGGCTTGCAGTTCTGAAATAAGGCTTGCACGCACCTGTCTGCGCGGGTCGGTATTGAGCTGTCTGACGAAAACGATGCCGACGAAACCCACCGCGATGCAGATGATGAAGACGATGATGCGGGTAAACCAGGTGGAGAATTTCGAGCGTTGCTTTTGCTGGGTAAGCCGGGCATCGGAAAAAAGGGGGTCGAGCGGGCGATTGGTCAGGTCGTCGATGAGCCGCAGGCTGTCATCGACGACCTTGCGCCGGTGTCGTGCAGAGAGGGCGGCAGCGGCGTCTTCGCTGACGGCGTGCCAGGGGCCGAGATCTCGGACGGCCTTCGAGAACACCGCGCGTCGTTTGATCAGTTGTCCGTCGATTTCCACACGAAAGGATGCGGGTGTTCGTTCCGGCTTTGCCATTATTGGTCCGAATCATGCCGAAGCAGGGTGATGCCTTGACGAATATAGATGTAACCGGCCATCCAATAGAGGATGATGCCCCAGATTCCCGCGGCCAAAGCGCCCAGATGGAGGATCTGCGTAAACATATTGCTCCACAGGTCGGCGAAAATCAGCGCGGTGATGGAAATCATCAATAACGCGGTTCCGGCTTTGCCTACGAAATGAACAGGCAGAGGCCCGTAGTCGTGCTGGGCCAGGACAACGATCAACACCAGCAACATGAGGTCACGCAGGCCTACTACGAACAGCATCCACCATGGTATTATCCCGGCCCAGCCCAGTGCGAGAATACTGCAGAATATCAGCAATCGGTCGGCCACAGGGTCAAGGATCTGGCCTATTTTACTGACCTGGTTCCATTTCCTGGCGATGATTCCGTCCAGCCCGTCGCTTGCCGCCGAAATCGCGAGCACGACAAGCGCCGCAATCATTTTGTGTTGCGCCGTCAGCCACGAGATGAATGGTATCGAGACGATGCGCAGAACACTGATGAGGTTCGGGACGGTGATATAGATATTACGCGCGTCAGGACTGTAACGGTTGTCGAAATTGATTGGTAGTTTCATGAGGCGGATTCAGATTCTTGAAGCCTGCAATGCGGTGACGATGATGGCTCTCGCGCCCACGTCATAAAGCTGGTCCATCGTCTGGTTGACCTTTTCGCGTTCCACCATCGCCCGCACGGCGCACCACTGCTGATCGTGCAGCGGCGAGATGGTCGGACTCTCCAGACCCGGGGTAAGTGCTACCGCGGCACCGACCTTGCTGAGCGGAACGTCGTAATCCATCATGACATAGCGTCGAGCGGTGAGCACGCCTTCAAGACGGCGCTTGAAGATCACCAGCTGCCTGTCGTTTTCGGAGATATGCGGCGAACGGATGAGGACGGCCTCGGATTGCAGAATCGGGTCCGCGAATATGCGTAACCCTGCATTGCGCAACGTGGTACCGGTGGACACCACATCGGCGATGAGATCGGCGACACCGAGTTGGACCGATGATTCCACTGCACCGTCAAGATGGGTGATATCGGCGTGAAGGCCGTGCGCCGAAAGGTAATCGCCGACCAGCTTGTCGAACGAGCTGGCGATCCGCTTGCCGTCGACATCCTCGAGTTTGGTGATCGGCGAATCCTTCGGAGCCGCAAAACGGAATGTCGAGGCCCCAAAACCGAGCGGAAGGTCCTCGGTGGCGTCCGTATCGGTATTGCGCAACATATCCCGGCCGGTAATGCCGACATCGATGGCGCCTTGCCCCACGTATATGGCGATATCCAAAGGACGGAGATAGAAGAGCTCAACCTGGTTGTCCTGGTCTTCGACCACCAGTTGACGTGGTTGGGTACGCAATTGGTATCCGGCTTCCTTCAAGAGACTCCATGCAGGCTCAGAGAGCATGCCCTTGTTGGGAACGGCAATTCTCAGCATTATCCTCCTCCTTCGCTTCTTCGCTTATCGCTGCTGTCCGGTGTGCAATGGCATCGGTTCCTAAAGGTTCTTATACAGGTCTTCCAGACTGATGCCGTGCTTGATCATCATCACCTGGATATGGTAGATGAGCTGGCTCATTTCCTCTGCGGTCCGCTCGGCGCCTTCATATTCCGCGGCGATCCAGGTCTCCCCCGCCTCTTCAGTGATTTTCTTGCCGATGAAATGCGTGCCCTTGTCGAGCTCGTCGACCGTTTTGGAGCCGACCGGTCGGCTCTCGGCTTTTTCGCTCAGTTCCTTGAACAGTGATTCGAATGTCTTCATGGTTATCTCTCCGTTGTTTTCGCACATCATGGTGCGTTGGCGTAGCTGGGTCAGTCCTGGTATGCGGCCTGTGCCTTGGCGCGGATGTCATCTATCGCCTTGGCTCGGTCATCGGCCCCGTAGACCGCGGAACCGGCGACGAGCACATCGGCTCCAGCCTTGGCTACGATGTCGGCCGTCTTGGGGCTTACCCCGCCATCGACCTGGATATGGGTCTTCAAGCCACGACGGGTTATTTCGTCACGCAGACGGCGGACTTTTGCCATCTGGTTGTCGAGGAACTTCTGACCGCCGAATCCGGGTTCGACCGTCATAATCAGAATCATGTCGAATTCTTCGAGGATGTCGAAAATCGGCTCCACAGGCTCTGCCGGACGAACCGCGAAGCAGGCTTTGCAACCCATCTCGTGCAGCTGACGGGCAAGGCGCACCGGGGCGTGGACGGCTCCCATATGGAAGCTCACCGAAGCGGCTCCGAGTTTGGCGTACTCGGGAGCCCAGCGATCGGGATCCTCAATCATCAGATGCACGTCTACCGGCAGGTCGGTGACCTCGCAGATACGCTTGACCACAGGTTCGCCAAGGGTGAGATTAGGGACGAAATGATGGTCCATCACATCGACGTGGACCAAGTCGGCATGGTCGATGGCTTTGAGGTCACGTTCAAGATTGCAGAAATCCGCTGAAAGAATGCTTGGTGCGATTTGAATGGTCATAACTGTATATCCTATGCTGGGCGAACGACTTGAAAACGGCTCGTAGCAAAGCCTTTGAGAATCCTATTCGCTTTTGGAGACATTGGATTTTTCTCTCGCAATGTCGGTTGAGGTTGATGTGTCCCTTGGTCCGGGCTACTTCTTTTCGGACTTGTCTTTGGCTTGTTCGGCGTCGGCTTGTGCGAGTTCTTCGACTTCCGTCAAGGTGCGGAGACGTTCGGACAGGCTTATGGTGGAACTGCCGATCTTCTGCACGACGATAAACGCCACTACGCCCAGCACAAAGACGACCATCGAAACCCATACATTGACTCGTACCCCAAGGATTTCGTGCGCAAAATCGATGCGCAACGCCTCGATCCAGGTGCGTCCGGCGGTGTACCACATCACGTAAACGGTGAACAGGCTTCCGGCTTTGAGCTTGTTCACCGCCTTGCGGCCGATCCAGACGATCAGCGCCGCACCGATGAGGTTCCAAATCATCTCGTAAAGGAATGTAGGCTGGAAAAGCGTCCCTGTAGGACAGGTCTGACCGTCATAGCATTGTTCGGTGTGACCTATCGCGCCGGTCATGTTGAGTTTCAGACCCCAAGGCAAGGTGGTCGGAGCGCCATAAAGCTCCTGATTGAACCAGTTGCCCAATCTTCCTACTGCCTGTGCCACCAGAAGCCCCGGGGCGACGGCATCCCCGAGCAACGCCATCGGATAATGCTTGTGCCGACACCATGCCCAAGCGGCCAGCGCGCCGAACAGCACCCCACCCCAGATGCCGAGGCCGCCGTTCCAGATGCGCAGTATTTCCATCGGGTCGCCGCTAGGTCCGAAGAACCGTTCAGGCGTGGTGACCACATGGTAGAGGCGTGCACCGATGATGCCTGCCGGCACCGCGCACAGGGCGATGTCGAGAATCTGATCAAAATTGCCGCCGAGTTTCTTCCATCGCTTTTCGCAGATCCATACTGCCAGCACGATTCCGAGAAGAATGCACAGCGCATAGAAACGAATCGAGACAGGGCCGATCGACCAATTGCCGAGTGTTATCTGCGGGATGACGATTTTCGAGATGGTCGGCGACGGAATATACGCCAGATTCCGACCTGCAAACAAATTCAATGGTGATCCTTGTGTCATAGCCCCTCAAAGCATCGTTAACTGATTATTGTCTCTGCCGGCCATCATACGCGTGGCCATAACCCGCTCACCTCAGCGGCAGACGTCGTTGGCGGCGTCCGCCGGCTTGCGTTCGCCCACGACGACGGGGACTTCCCCTCCTTGTTCGAAACAGGAACGCGCACCGGTATGGCAGGCCGCCCCCACCTGGTCGACTTCGACAAGCAGCGCGTCGCCATCGCAGTCCAGCGAAAGGCTTTTGACATACTGGACATGGCCGGAGGTGTCTCCTTTACGCCAGTATTCCTGACGGGATCGCGACCAGAACGTGACCCTGCCGGTGGTGAGGGTGCGGCGCAGCGCCTCGTCGTTCATGTAGCCGACCATCAGCACTTGCTGGGAATCGTACTGCTGGATGACGGCGGCTACAAGCCCCTTGTCATCGCGTTTGAGCCTTGCCGCAAGCCTTGGATCCAGCGTTTCGGCATTATCGTAGACAATATCGTTGCTCTTCATCTTTTTGGCTTTTCAACTTTCCTTATTTTCTGCATGCAATCACCTGCCAGCTGCGAATTCGACGTCATGTCTCCATATCCGGTTAAGGATACCCAGACGGTCATTCGGCGGATCAGGCGTGTACAGGCTCACGGACGGTGATGCCATGCTCTTTCATGGTTGCCTTGACCTGGGCGATGGTCATCTTGCCGTAATGGAACACGGAAGCCGCGAGCACCGCGTCCGCCCCGGCTTCGACAGCAGGCGGGAAATCCTCGAGTTTTCCGGCGCCGCCGCTGGCGATCAAGGGGATATCGACCACCTTGCGCATGGCTTTGAGCATCTCGATATCGAACCCGTTTCCGGTGCCGTCGGCATCCATCGAATTAAGCAGTATCTCGCCGACGCCAAGCTCCTGCGCGCGTTTCGCCCACCACAGTGCATCGATACCGGTGGAATGCCGTCCGCCCATCGTGGTGACCTCGAAACCGGACTCGGTGTGCTGCTCCCCCTGTTCACGCCGTGCATCGACGGAAAGCACCAGGACCTGGTTGCCGAAACGCTCGGCGACCTGACTGATGAGCCCGGGATTGTTGATGGCGGCGGTGTTGACGCTGACCTTATCCGCTCCGCTGCGCAGCAGTGCATCGACGTCGCCCACGGTGCGGACGCCTCCTCCAACGGTCAACGGGATGAAAATCTGGCCTGCGGTGCGCGCGACCACGTCCATCATGGTCTGCCGATGGCTGCTCGAGGCCGTGACATCGAGAAAGGTGAGTTCGTCGGCACCCTCATCGTAATAGCGTCCCGCAAGCTCGACAGGATCGCCGGCATCGCGCAGGTTCTCGAAATGGACGCCTTTGACCACCCGTCCCTCATCCACATCCAGACATGGAATCACTCGTACCGCCAATGACATAGTGCAACTCCTATTTGTCAACAAATCATTGGTTTAAGCCTAGACCATAAACGCTGTTCGAATATCAGATATCTCACGAAACAAGGTAAGCCATTGCCAGTAGGTACACATCCTTCACTGCCCGGCACAGCAATCCGCGACTTTCGGATGGGTCAAGGGCAGTTTACGAAAATCCTGCCCCTTTCCCACTTCATCGCCACTGTTTCTATTGGGTTGGAGGCAGGAAATGGGAAACCTGCCTCCAACCCTTTATGAAAACACAGTTGCTGTTGGGTTAGAGGCAGAAGATGGCGTTTTTGCCTCTAACCCAACAGCAACTGGCACAAAAGGAAACGTGTAAATGGGAAAGAACCCGTTGAAGAGGCAGAGATTTATGCCCGGATGTTCTTGGCCGCCAGCTGTCCGCAGGCGCCGTCGATATCCGAACCACGGGTATCGCGCAATGTCGCGGTGATGCCGGCGCTATGCAGGATATCGAGGAAGCGTTCTTCGTCCTCGGGTTTGGAGGCGGTCCATTTCGAGCCCTCGATAGGGTTCAGCGGAATCGGATTGACGTGCACCCAGTTGTCGCCGTAATGGTTCAGACGATGCGCCAGTTGGCGGGCGTGCTCCGCCTGGTCGTTGATGCCTCGCATCAGTGCGTATTCGATGCTCACCCGGCGATGGCTGGCCAGATAGTAATCATGGGCGGCATCAAGTACCTGTTCGGAATCGAAACGTCGGTTCATCGGCACCAGCTCATCGCGAAGGGTGTCGTTGGGGGCGTGCAGGGAAACGGCGAGACGTACGGGAATTCCCTCGTTCGTCAGCTTTTTGATGCCGGGAACGACGCCGACGGTGGAGATGGTGATGTTACGCGCCGAAATACCAAAACCGACCGGCGGCATGGCACTGATCTGACGAACGGCGGCAAGCACGGATTTGTAGTTGCCCATGGGCTCGCCCTCGCCCATGAAGACGACATTGCTCAGACGTCCCGGGCCGCCGGCGACTGCCCCGGATGCCATGGCCTTGGCGGCGACACGAACCTGCTCGAGGATTTCCGCGGTGGAAAGGTTGCGGGTCAGCCCGAGCCCTCCGGTGGCGCAGAACGGGCAGCCCATGCCGCAACCCACCTGGCTGGAGATGCACAGCGTCGCACGGTTCGGATAACGCATGAGCACCGATTCGATGTGCGAGCCGTCAAAGAGCTCCCACAGCGTTTTGACGGTGGTGCCGTTGTCGGCGACCTGGCGAGTCACTTCGCGGATCAGGGTCGGGAAGAACGCCTGCTGTGCCGCTTCGCGTTTGGCGGCAGGAAAATCGGTGAACGCGGAGACGTCGTTGTCGAAGTGTTCGAAATAATGGTTGCCGAGCTGTTTGATCCTGAATTTCGGCATGCCCAGCTGCTTGGCCGTCTCTATGCGCTGCTCCTCGTTCATATCGGCGAAGTGCAGCGGCGGCTTTCCTCGGCGTGCGTGGTTCTTGGCCAGCACATCGCGGAAAGCACCGGAGTTGCCTCCGGCGGTCACTCCCGATTCGACCGGTTCGTTTGTGGGTGAAAGAACGCTTGCGGGTCCGCCGTTCTTCGAATTGTCTTGTACAGCATCATTCATCATTATCATCATTCAATAAACCAGGAACCTTTACGGGTGTCTGCTGGTATCCGTGCAGAATAAAAGCATTGTCGCAGAGAAATTCCTCTGGAATCGGGATTTCTCAGTAGTTACATGCCGGTCGCCCACAGCAATACGGTAAAGAAGGGTGCGCATAGAAGAATCGAGTCGACGCGATCGATGACCCCGCCGTGGCCTTTGAGCAGATGGCCCATGTCCTTCAATCCCATGTCGCGCTTGAGCATCGAGGCGCATAGATCGCCGAACGTGCCGATGACGCCGACCATCACTCCGGTGAGAATCGGCATCCACCAGCGTGTTGCCCATAGACCCGGGTAGGTGATGGCGAAAATCACCAATGCGCCGACCATGGCGAAAAGAATCGAACCGCATAGTCCCTCAACGGATTTCTTGGGTGAGATACGCGGCGAAAGCTTGTGACGTCCGAAGAACGCGCCAAAGAAAAGTCCTCCGGTGTCGGAAAGCGCCGGCAGGAAGATGAGCATGATGGCATGGGCCACGGGGTGGCCGTTGAAGGTCTCCGGAAGGATGATGCATGAGGCCAGTACGAGAATATAGAGTACCAGGAACACCGAAACCGCGACATTGTCAATGCTGCTTTCGCCGTTTTTCTTATTGGCAGCCGACGGGGCCGCCGTTTTTTCGATGCCCTGGGCGGCTTTAAGTTTTCCTTCGATGGCCCCGGCAAGGCGTTTACCCACATTATGACGGAGATTGGCCGCGATGGCGACCGCGATCGTGGAAACGGTGATGCCGACGCCTGCCGCCAGCACATGGTCAGGCACGTAGTAAATGGAGAGCAGGGTGCCGACGCAGCACAGCCATAGTACAATCAGCGGAATATAAAGATGCACTGTCGCAAATGAGACATGAAGCTCACGCAGCGCCAGAACAAGGAAAACCGCGATCATCACGACATACAGATCGATCCTGATCAGCAGGCATGCGACGATGAGCACGACGAGGAATACGGCTGTGGCAACGGCCTGAGGCATGTTGCGCCCCGTCTTCTTATTGATGTCATTGAGCGCCGAACTCACTTCGTCGCCTGCCTCATGCCCTTGTTTGCTGGTCATTACCCTTCTCTTTCATGTCTGCCGAATGGATTTTGCACTTCTCTGCGCGATCGTAATCCGGAGAGAAGTGCAAAATATCGATCAGACCTCCATGATTTCCTTTTCCTTTGCATCGAGAAGTTCATCGATGGTCTCGGTCGTTTCTTTGGTGACTTTGTCGAGATCCTTTTGCAGACGATCGCCCTGGTCCTCGCCCATATCGCCGTCCTTAACCGACTTGTCGATCGATTCCTTGGCCTTGCGGCGGATGTTGCGTACCGCGACCTTGCCGTCTTCGGCTTTGCCTTTGGCGAGTTTGACGTATTCCTTGCGGCGGTCTTCGGTGAGTTCCGGCATGGTCAGATGGATGACGTTGCCGTCTCGCCTGGTGCTGCCGCCAAGGTCGGAATCGCGGATTGCCTTTTCGACGGCGTTGGCCTGCGAGCCGTCGAACGGGGTGATCGAAAGGGTGCGCGGTTCGGGCACGCCGATTGACGCGACGGCCTTGATCGGCGTCGGGGCGCCGTAATAGTCCACGACGATGCCGTTCAGAAGCGCCGGGTTGGCACGACCGGTACGGATTCCGGAGAAGTTCTCCTTGGTCGCCTCGACGGACTTCTGCATTTGCAGCTTGGCTTGTTCTACAGGATTTGCCATGGTTTCTCCTTCACGGCCCGCGATGCGAGCCACTGGTTTGCGTTTTGTGTTGGGTGGATTAATGACTTCTGGAAAACATAGAAAAGGGATGTCGCCGTATTATTGGGCGATTTCCGATTCCATGTTGGACACCAAGGTCCCGATGGGCTCCCCGACCAGGGCCTTGGTGACGTTTCCGGCTTCTTCCAAGCCGAATACACGGATGTGCTGGTCGTTGTCGCGGGCCATGGAAAGCGCTGCGGCATCCATGACGGCGAGGTTGTCGACCAGAGCCCGCTTGTAGCTCAGGGTCTTGAAACGTCTGGCGCTCGAATCCTTGCGAGGATCCGCGGTATAGATGCCATCCACGCCGTTTTTGCCCATAAGCACCGCGTCGCAGTGAATCTCAAGCGAACGTTGGATGGAGACGGTGTCGGTGGAGAAATACGGCATGCCCGCACCTGCACCGAAAATAACCACCCGTCCCTTTTCAAGGTGGCGAATGGCTTTCAACGGGATATAGGGTTCTGCGACCTGGCCCATGGTGATGGCGGTCTGGACGCGAGTGGCCTGGCCTTCCTGTTCGAGGAAATCCTGAAGAGCGAGACAGTTCATGACGGTTCCGAGCATGCCCATGTAGTCGCCACGGCTGCGTTCGATACCGGCCTGCTGGAGTTCCGCGCCGCGGAAGAAATTGCCGCCGCCGACGACAATCGCGACCTCGACACCTCGCCCTACCGCTGTATGGATCTCCTGTGCGACACGGCGAATAACCGCCGTATCGATACCGATATGACCACCGCCGAATGCTTCACCTGAAAGCTTCAGCAGCACTCGGCGCTTGGTATCGTCCTTGCCATCGTTAGTCATCAGCGGCCTCTCTGTTCTTGGGGTTTGGCGGCATATTACTGACTAACAGGTTATCTGTTCACGGCGACAGCAGTCCCCCGGCCAGCTCCACTGCCCTGATCGGCCGATCTTTTCGACCGCAGCCGCTACTGCCGGCGATGAATCAGTGCTTCATAGGAGCAGCCGATCGCCGGACATTGTTGCTACAAAGAATCCTCGGATATCGTGATAGACAACAATTGGCCGGTACCCGAAGATACCGGCCAATTATTCAGATCAGATCAGAACCGCGGAGAGCGACGAATCACTTCTCTTCGCCCTTGCCGACCTCGATACGAGCGAAGCCGAGCAGCTGGCCGCCGACTTCCTTGAACAGATCGCCCACACGCTTGGAGGTGTCCTTGACATACTCCTGCTCGAGCAGCACATTCTCCTTGTAGAAGGCGTTCATACGACCTTCGACGATCTTGGGGATGATCTTCTCGGGCTTGCCTTCGGCTTGGGACTTCTCGGTGGCCACGCGACGCTCGGAAGCGACCACGTCTTCCGGCACATCCTCGCGGGTGAGCCACTTCGCACCCATGGCGGAAATCTGCAGAGCGGCCTCATGCGCTACTGACGCTCCCTTTTCATCGGTGGCGACGATGGCGACGATGCTCGGCGGCATCTCTGCGGACTTCTTGTGCGCGTAGATCTCGACCTTCGGGCCTTCGACCTTGGCCACCTGGCCGACCTTGACATGCTCGCCGAAGAGGGCTGCCGCTTCCTCGACGCTCTCCTTGACGGTGCCATCCTCGCTCTTGGCGGCGAGAACCTCGTCGGCAGTGCTTGCGCCTGCGGCGATGGCGTTATCGAGCACCTTGTCAGTGAAGGCGACGAACTTCGGGGTCTTGGCCACGAAGTCGGTCTCGGAGTTGAGCTCGACGGCGTAACCGGCCTGACCGTTGTCGGTGTCGACCACGCGGGAGGCGATGGTGCCTTCCTGGGCGGTGCGGCCCTCACGCTTGCCTGCGGCCTGAATGCCCTTGGCGCGAATGATTTCCTTGGCGCGTGCCACGTCGCCCTCGGCTTCGGTGAGCGCCTTCTTGACGTCCATCATGCCGGCGCCGGTGTCGTCGCGCACTTGCTTGATCAAAGCTGCTGTTACTGCTGCCATTGATATCTCCTTTAAAAATACTGAATATGTATTGAATGCGCCAAAGGCGGTGCGAAAGCCCGGAAGGTTCCGACACCGCCTTTGTATGCAATGTCGGTCAGGCCTTGGCCTCTTCGACCTTCGTCTCTTCGGACTTGGCTGCGGCCGGGCTGGTCTCGGCGGTCGCCGATGCGCTCTCTGCAGGCTTCTCTTCCTTGTCCTTCAAGAGGTCCTTTTCCCAAGCGGCCATCGGCTGCTCGGCCTTGTCCTCGGTCTTCTCCGCCTTGCCGCTCCGCTCCAGCAGGCCATCCGCCACGGCGTCAGCCATGAGGCTGGTCAGCAGCTCGACGCCACGAATGGCATCGTCATTGGCCGGAATCGGATAGTCGACGAGATCGGGATCGGTGTTCGTGTCGACGATGGCGACGACCGGAATGCTCAGCTTGTGAGCTTCTTCGACGGCCAACGCCTCCTTGTTGATGTCGACGACGAACATGGCCGAAGGAGTGCGGTTCATGTTGCGGATGCCACCGAGCTGCTTCTCCAGCTTGTTCTTCTCGCGCTCAAGCAGCAGCAGTTCCTTCTTGGTCAGGCCGCTGCCGTGGACGTCGGTGAAGTCCATCTCTTCCAGTTCCTTCAGGCGCGCGACGCGCTTGGAGACGGTCTGGAAGTTGGTGAGCATGCCACCGAGCCAACGCTCGGAGACATACGGCATGTTGACGCGGGTGGCCTGTGCGGCGATGGCTTCCTGAGCCTGCTTCTTCGTGCCGACGAAGAGCACGGTGCCGTTGTGGGCCACGGTCTGCTTGATGAAATCGTAGGCCTTGTCGATCAGGTCGAGCGACTTGAAGAGATTGATGATGTGGATGCCGTTGCGCTCCATCAGGATGTACTGCTTCATCTTGGGGTTCCAACGACGGGTCTGGTGGCCGAAGTGCAGTCCTGCCTTCAGCATGTCGCTCATAGTGATTTGAGCCATGATAATGCTACCTTTCAGTCGGTTATTGCCTGGCCATGCGGGTCTGCGTGCAACGTCCCCGCCTTTTTGCAGGCGAGTCGGTCGACCGACACAGTCCGTCACGTGCATGACGCGAATTTGTGTGTTTGTTAGACAATATTGAGTGGATTGCTCAGCGACGTGACAGCCTCGCGCACCTTGAACACACAAACAATAAAATACCACAGCCCTTGAATAAGGGAACGGGGTTTCGGCGACAGCGTTTGGTCGGCGAAACCCCGTTCCATCGGTTGGCTCGATTCCGGCTAGGCGGATGCGCCATCCCGGTTGTCCTCCTGCACCTTGAGCATGGCGTACTGGGATTCGTAGAGGCGGTAGTACGCGCCCTTCTTCTTGAGCAATTGCGCATGCGTGCCATGCTCGACGATCTGGCCGTGGTCGATGTAGTAGATCTCGTCGGAATTCTCGATGGTGGAAAGACGGTGCGCGATCACGAAGCTGGTGCGTCCCTTCAGCAGGTGCTGGAGACCGGCCTGCAACGCCTGCTCGGTACGGGTGTCGATGTTGCTGGTCGCTTCGTCCAGGATGAGGATGCGCGGGTCGGCAAGAAGCACTCGGGCAAAGGAGATCAGCTGGCGCTGCCCGGCCGACATCGTTGAGCCGCGTTCCTCGACCACCGTGTCGTAGCCGTCGGGCATCTCACGGATGAACTCGTCGGCGTGTACGGCCTTGGCCGCCTCGACGATGTCCTCGTCGGTGGCGTCGAGCCTGCCGTATCGGATGTTCTCGCGCACGTTGCCGGAGAAGACGAACGTATCCTGCAGCATCACGCCCATCTGCCGGCGCAGCGATTGCAGCGTGACATCGCGGATGTCGTAGCCGTCGATGGCGATCGACCCCTCGCTCACGTCGTAGAAGCGCGACAGGAGGCTGACGATGGTGGTCTTGCCTGCGCCGGTGGGCCCAACCAGAGCAATGGTCTTGCCCGGCTCGATATGGAAATCAACGAGGTTCAGGATATTGCGGCCGTCGGGCTCGTAGCGGAAGACGACGTCGTTGAAGTCGACCTTGCCGCGGATGTGCGGCAGCGACGCGGCTCCCGGCTTGTTGGTGATCTCCGGCTTGATGTCAAGCGTCTCGAAGATGCGCTCAAGATAGGCCGAGCAGGTGATCAGCTGGTTGTAGAAGTTGCCCAGGTCGATGACCGGGTTCCAGAAGTTGTTGGCATAGCCGACGAAGGCGATGAGCACACCCGTGGTGACGTTGACCCCGCCCAGGCCCATGATGCCGACATAGTAGATGAAGGCCATGGTCATGGCGCTGATGGTCTGCACGCCGGGCCACATGAGGTCCTGCACGTAAATCGCCCTCATATAGAAGTGACGCACCGTGCCCTGCTGCTCCTGGAAAGTCTCGAACTGCTTGCGCTCGCGTGCGAAGGTCTGGGTGGTCTTGACCCCGGCGATCGATTCGTGCACATAGGCGTTGAGGTTGCTCTGCTTGTTGGAGAGCAGCTGGTAGGCGTGCTTCTGCACACGCTGCAGCACCAGCACCCAGAGGGTCAGCAGCGGGAAGAGGATGAGGCTGAAGAGCGCCAGCCTCCAATCGACGACGAACATGACCACCAAGGTGACCACGAAGGTGAAGATGTCGGCGATCACGTTGATCAGGCCGCTGGAAAGCGTGTCGGAAAGCGTGTTGACGTAGTTGACGACGCGCACCAGGATCTTGCCATGGGGACGTGAGTCGAAATAGCTGAACGGCAGGGTCTGGATATGGGTGAAGAGGTCGCGCCGCATGTCCTTGAGCATCATCTGCCCTACCCGGGTGATCGCCACGGTCCTGTAGCGCACGCCGATCTCATAGAGCACGATGAGCACGGCGAATACGCCGGCAAGCAGCCCCAACTGGCCGAAATCCTTGTGCGGGATGGCGGAGTCGATCATGATTTTTGTCAGATAGGGGGCCGCGACGGTGATGCAACTCATCAGCAGCACCACGACGACGATGCGGGCCACTTGGCCGAGATACGCTTTGAGATAGGCGGCTATGCGGACGATGTCGTGGAGGTTGATTTTCTCTTCGAGCTCTTCGTCCTCGTTATAGGTATTGCGTTTTGCCATGATTGCCTCCTTCCTACTCTTCGAATCCTTGGGAACCGCCGGATTCGACGCCCAGCTGTTTACGGTATATCTCCCAATAACGGCCATGGGCCGCCACCAGATGCTCGTGGTCGCCGCGTTCGACGATGCGGCCGTGTTCCAGTACCAGGATCAGGTCGGCGTCCTTGACCGAGGAGATGCGATGGGCGATGGTGACGACCGTCTTGCGTGTCTCCATGTGGCGAAGATGCTCTTGAATCTGTGCCTCGGTTTCCATGTCGACCGCCGATGTGGTGTCGTCCATGATCAGAACGGAGGGGTCGTCGGCCAGGGCTCGTGCGAGCGAAAGACGCTGTTTCTGCCCGCCTGAAAGTCCGACTCCCCGCTCGCCGACGATGGTGTCGTAGCCTTCGGGCATCGAGGAGATGAACTCGTCCGCCCCGGCGATACCGGCCATGCGACGGATATAGGCCGGGTCGGAGGAACGTGAGGAACCTGCACCGAAGCCGATGTTGTCGCCGATGGTGTCGGAGAAGAGGAAGGTGTCTTGCGCCACGATGCTTACCTGATTGCGCAGGGTTTTCAGCGGCCAGTCGCGGGCGTCGATGCCATCGAGCAAGACAGTGCCGACAGTGGGATCGTAGAATCGGGCGATGAGGTTGACGAGCGTGGATTTGCCGGCCCCCGTCTCGCCCAGAATACCGAGCTTCGTTCCTGCGGGGACATAGAAATTAAGGTCTTTCAAGACCGGCGTCTCCGGATCGTCCGGGAAGGCGAAGCTGACGTGGTCGAAACGTATCTCGCCGCTCATACGATCGGGGCTGACACTCTCGGGTTTGCGTACGCCCACCCGCTCTTGGATGTCGACCGCGTGTCTGACCGATTCCTCGGCATGCGGCTTTTCGGTGATACGGGATTCCGCCGTAAGCAGGCGACGGATCTTGATGCAGCTGGCGCCGAATCGCTGCCAGTCGTTGATCAGCCAACCGGACTGCCGTACCGGTCCGTCGATCATCCACAACAGGCTGTTGAAGCTCACGAGGTTGCCGATCGTCATATGGCCTTTGATGACGAGGAATCCGCCGACCCCCAGCGTGATGAGCTGCAACGAGAAGCCCAGACCGTCGAGCCACGGCATGAACTTGCGGTTGTTGTAGGCCGAATCCATGTTCTTTTGCATGTAGTCGTCGTTGTGCCTGTCGAATTTTTCGGTCTCGTAATCCTCGCGCACGAAGGCCTTGACCACACGGTTGCCTTCGATGTTCTCCTCGACCATGGAATTGAGATCGGCCAGCGAGTTGCGGATGGCGTAGAACAGCGGTGCGGCGCGCTTGGAAAGCGCACGGGTGAGGATGAAGATGAACGGGGTGACGCAGGTGAGTGCCAGAGCCAGCCGCCAGTCGATGGTATACATCACGCACAGGGCACCGAGGAACATGACCACGCAATCGGTGGCCTGATAGCTCACCCAGCACAGGAAGTGACGGATCGCCTCGGTGTCGCTTGTCATGCGGCTCATGATGTCGCCGTTGCGGGTGTGGTTGAAATAGGTGAAGTCGAGTTCGTGCAGTTTTTCGTATTCGTCGCTGACCAGCCGGTAGATCGAATTCTGGCCGAAACGTTCCATCAGGATCTGATAGATATAGCGCGAAATCACGCGCACGAGCGTCACCACGATCATGGCCGCGCAGATACGGGTAAGTATATCGAGATGTCTGGCTCCGATGACCTGGTCGACGATCAGGCCGGCCAACAACGGCATGGTGACGGCCATGGCGTCATTGATGAGCAATAGGAGCACCGACACCGCCACGCGCGGCAGGTCGGGCTTGCAGTACTGCAGAATCCATTTGAGATTGCCTGACGTTCGGTTGCGTTCAGGATCGACGTACATTGATGAACCCTCGCATCATCTTCGATTTGTTGTTCTCTCTGCCATGGTTCGCCATCGCCGCCAGTCGTTGATCAGAAAACGCTGATGGCTTGTGACGGCGACGACGGCGATGGCGAACCATGGCAAGACAACTCTAGCGCGGTCCATGCCTGAATATCGCCGGTGTCACTGCCAAGGCGTGTTGCTGCCGAATCGTGGCAGATACACCTCGCCGCTTGATCTCCATGACTGTTTGCGGAGGTCAAGCGGCGACATCGATCGTCAGGTTGCATTACTCCAATGCAGCCTGACAAGACTCGGCTTATTGTACGGAACGCATGCGCCGCATGGCCTCGCGGCGTTCCTCCTTCTCAAGACGGTCGAGATAGATGTGGCCGTCGAGATGGTCCGTCTCGTGCTGAAGCATACGGCCCATGATGCCGGTGCCCTCGACGACGATGGTCTTGCCGTCAAGATCGATGCCGCGCACGCGGGCGTAATCGGCGCGTCTGGTCTTGTACCAGAGCTTGGGCACCGAAAGGCAACCTTCGTCGCCGTACTGCTCTCCCCGGGTCTCTTCGAGGACGGGGTTCAGCACGTAGCCGAGCTTGCCGTCGATGTTGTAGGAGAACGCGCGCAGGCTGATGCCGATCTGGTTGGCGGAGAGCCCCGCGCGGCCGGGGTCGTCGACGGTATCCAGCAAATCCTGCACCATGTTGCGTACGGCTGGGGTTATCTCACGAATCGGTTCGCATGGGGTCCTCAACACCGGATCCGGCACGACCCTTATTTCTCGTAACGACAATGCTCTGCTCCTCTGTATGCTTTAGCGGCCGTTTATTTTTCTGCTGGCGAGTCGTTTCCCTGCTCTTGCGCCTTCGGTGTATCCTCGCGAGAATCGTCGCCGTCATGCTCCGTTTCGCGTTCGGCAAGATGGACGCCTACATTCTGCCTGGCCTGCTCATAGGCTTCGCGGACTTTAGGCGTCATGGCATCAGTGGCTTGACGTACGGATTCCGCGGTCTTGTCGATGAAGCCTGCAGTAGCCGACGGGGCCGGCTTGACTCGCGTCTTAGGAGTATAGACCTGCGTGTTGATGAGATCGGCGTAGTGTTTCAGGACCTCACCGCGCACGACCTTCATGCTTGGCGTCAGCATGCCGTTCTCCTGAGTGAACTGATCCGGGATGATGACGAACTTACGTATGGATTCGGCGCGCGAGACCGAACTGTTGGCCTGATCGATATATTGCTGGACGAAGGCCCGAACGGCATCGTTCTTGCAGATATCCGGCATGGGCATATTCTCATCCATGCCGTTGTTGGCAAGCCAGGAGCGCACCATCTCGGGATCGAGCTCGATGAGCGCGGCGATGAAGGGACGGCCGTCGCCGATCACGACAGCATGGGAGACGACCGGGCAGGTGCCGATGGTGTCTTCCATCGGGGCGGGGCTGACGTTCTTGCCGCCGGCGGTGATGATGATGTCCTTTTTCCTTCCGGTGATGTAGACGAAACCGTCGTCGTCGATCTGGGCGATGTCGCCGGAATGCACCCAGCCGCCCGGTTCCTTGGCCTCGGCCGTCAGTTTCGGCTGCTTGTAGTAGCCGAGGAAGACGTCCTCGCCGTTGATCAGCAGCTCGTCGTCGTCGGCAAGTTTGATGGCGATGCCGGTGCCGGGACGTCCGACGGCTCCGACCTTGTTGAAGTCCTGGAAGGCGACGATGCAGGGGGCCGCCGTTTCGGTCATGCCGTATCCCTGGATGAAGGTGATGCCGTCCATGCCGTTGAAGAAGTGCGCGAGGTCGGCGTTCATCGGGGCGCCGCCGCAAGCCAGATATTTCAGTTTCGGACCCAAGGCGCTGCGTACGGAAGCGCCGACCGTCTTCATGTAGAACCTGTGCTTGATACGTTCGGCAATGGTGTGGCCCCTGCCTTCCTGCCCGTCCTTCGACCAACGCACGAAGTGATCGAACGCCATGCCGAACACGCGGCCCTGAAGCCCTGCGCCCGCCTTCTGGGAGGCTGCGTTGTAGACCTTCTCGAATACACGCGGCACCCCAAGCAGATACGTCGGCTGGAAGGTCCTCAGATCGGTGAGCAGATGCTTGGCGCTCGAGGTGTAGCCCACCACGCCGTGCGCGCCGATGGCCACATACTGGATGTAGCGGGCGAAGCAATGTGCCAGGGGCAGGAAGAGCAGCAGCCTGCTCGGCTGATACAGCATGTCGTCGAGCACCGCCCAGCCGATGAACGTCGTGGAAACGAAATTACGGTGCGAAAGCATGACGCCTTTGGGCTTGCCTGTGGAACCGGAGGTGTAGACGATGGTCAGCATGTCATCGGCGCGTACGCGGGAGATGGCTTCGTCGAGCTTTTCATCGCTGACCGAAGTCCCGAAATCCGAGATGGCGTCCAGGCCGCCCTCCTGCAGGTTGAATACATACTTGAGGCCTTCGCGGTCGCGGCGTAGTTCCTCGAGTGTCTGGGTATGCTCGGCATCCCCGCCGAAAGCGACAATCGGGTCCACATCCTCGACGATGCCTTTGGCCTGCTTGGGCGAATCCGTTTCGTAAATCGGCACGCTTACCGCCCCGATGGCGGCACATGCGAAGTCGACCACTCCCCATTCGTAACTGGTCGCGGCATAAATGACGACCATGCTCCCTGCCTTGGCCCCCAGGCCCATGAGTCCCTTGGCTACCGAGCGCACGCGATCGAGCATTTCACCGGCTGTCACGCTTTGCCATTGCTGGGTGTTTCCGTCCAGCCATTCAGCTATCTCGCCGTCGGGGTCTTTTCCGGCTCTTTTGGACAACAGTGAATAAATGGTGTCCTTATCTGTGGTCTTGGTGACAGGATCCAAATAGAATTCTCGCAACATAAGCACAACTATACGCGCTCGTTGCCCCAAAACTACGTTAGCGTAACTTTGACCCTGCATGGGGGCTGTTCATACCGCCTCATCCCAGGTCGGCGGTGGTGCAGATCCATCGTGATCCGTTGCGTCTGAAGACCAGGGTGACCCAGTACGTTGACTGACCGACCGACAGGCTTACCACGGTCTCCGTGATCTCGGGGCTGACCAATGTGGTGTAGACCAACATGGGTATGGCGGGAAGATAACACAACTTGGCCTTGAGTGCCGGATGGGTGCGCAGATGGTTCTCCAACAGATACGACATGGTTTCGAGACGTTGGACGCAGGGGCCGCTCAGGACCTGTTGCAGCCTTTGCGGAGGCGTGCGTCCTCGCACCACGTCCAGACTCATGCATGCCAGCCTGCAGGACGCCAGGCTGAATCGTCGGCATTCGGCCTCGCTCAAGGTTCCGGGGTAGCAGCGTGAGATATGGAAGGGAACCGGTCTGTTCGACAACTCGATTCGAATTGACCCGTCGTAGGCCGGCAATCCGGAACGATAGGTGACCACCATCTGTTGCGGTCGTGTCTCCGTGGTCATCATTGAGCCTCCTTTTCGCTGTTCTTGCTATCATCCAGAGCAACAGAAATTCAAGGGATTGTCAAGGGAAAAGGGCCGATTCGGCAAAAAATCAAGATTATCGATCGAGTTTCGGAAAACCTTGAATCGAATACGATGATTATAAACGTACAATACTAATCAACGAACGGAAAAAGGCTATCTGGTTACCCAGATAGCCCGAACGGAATAATGCTTGCTTCAGCGTATCAGCCCAGATGCGAAAGCGTGACTGTTACGTCGCAATGCTGGAAGTTCTTCAGGTCGACGTAGCCGGTGGAAGCCATGGCCCGGCGAAGGGCGCCGATGAAGTTCACCGTTCCGTCGGCGTTATGGCTGGGCCCGAAAAGAATCTGCTGCAACGGCGCAACCGTACCGACTGTTGTCCGCTTCCCGCGGGGAAGGGAGGGATGGCGAGCCTCGGCACCCCAATGCGTGCCTTTGCCGGGTGCTTCCTGCGCACGTGCCAAAGGCGCTCCGAGCATGACCGCGTCGGCGCCCATGGCCAGCGCCTTGACGAACGAGCCGGAGGTGCCCATGCCGCCGTCGGCGATGATCTGCACGTAGCGGCCGCCGGATTCGTCCATATAATCACGACGGGCCTCGGCCACATCGGCGATCGCGGTGGCCATAGGCGCATGGACGCCGATGGTTGCCCGTGTCGCGGAAACGGCCCCGCCGCCGAAACCGACAAGCACGCCGGCGGCACCGGTACGCATGAGATGAAGGGCCGCGGTATAGCTGGCCGCTCCCCCGACGATGACCGGCACATCAAGGTCGTAGATGAACTTCTTCAGATTCAAAGGCTCGTGTTTCTGCGAAACATGCTCGGCCGAAACCGCCGTGCCGCGGATGACGAAGAGGTCGACGCCGGCGTCGACGACGGTCGAATAGAACTCCTGCGTGCGCTGGGGCGAAAGCGCGCCGGCGACGGTGACGCCTGCGTCACGTATCTCATGAAGACGCCGGGTGATCAGTTCCGGCTTGATCGGCTCCGCGTAGATCTCCTGCAGACGGGCCGTGGCGCTGCTCTCGTCAAGCCGGCTGATCTCATCAAGCAGCGGCTGCGGGTCGTCGTATCGTGTCCACAACCCTTCGAGGTCGAGCACTCCGAGAGCGCCGAGCTTGCCCATGGCGATCGCCGTGGCAGGGCTGGTCACCGAATCCATCGGAGCCGAAAGCACCGGCACGTCGAACTGGTAGGCATCGATCTGCCAAGCCGTCGAAACGTCCTGCGGATCGCGGGTCCTGCGTGAGGGGACGATGGCGATATCGTCCAAGGAATAAGCCAAACGGCCTTTTTTGCCCAAACCGATTTCAATTTCCTGAGTCATGGCTTCCAGATTACTTCCCCTACGTGACGAGCGTAGACGATCGGCAATGACGTACAAAGAGCGTCTCGCCAGTCAGTCAAAGCAACGCCGATGACATCTTCAGGCGTGATAATGGCTTCGTATTTCCTGATAGCAGAGAAAGGGCAGATATGAAAAAGATCAAGGTCGAAGGGACGGTCGCCGAGCTTGACGGCGACGAGATGACGAGGGTGATCTGGAAGGATATCAAGAACCGCCTTATCCTGCCCTATCTCGACGTCAATCTTGACTATTACGATCTCGGCATCGAAAACCGCGACGCGACCGATGACCAGGTGACCATCGATGCGGCCAACGCCATCAAAAAGCACCATGTCGGCGTCAAATGCGCCACCATCACCCCCGACGAGGCACGTGTCAAGGAATTCAACCTGAAAAAGATGTGGAAGTCGCCGAACGGGACCATCCGCAACATTCTCGGCGGCACGATCTTCCGCGAGCCCATCGTCATCGCCAACATCCCGCGATTGGTCCCCGGCTGGAAGAAGCCCATCGTCGTGGCCCGCCACGCTTTCGGCGACCAGTACAAGGCCACGGATTTCAAGGTCGACAAACCGGGACGCCTGACGGTCACCTTCACACCCGCCGACGGAAGCGAGCCCATCGAACACGTGGTCTACGACTATCCGGGTGCGGGCGTCGCCCAAGTGCAATACAATCTTGACGACTCCATCCGCGGCTTCGCGCGGGCCTGCTTCAATTACGGGCTCATGCGTCACTATCCGGTGTATCTGTCGACGAAGAACACGATTCTCAAAGCCTACGACGGCGAATTCAAGGACATTTTCGCCGCAGTCTATGAAACCGAATACAAGGACCGTTTCGAGGCTGAGGGCCTTTCTTACGAACACCGTCTGATCGACGATATGGTGGCCAGCACGATGAAATGGCACGGCGGCTATATCTGGGCCTGCAAGAACTATGACGGCGACGTGCAGTCCGATTCGGTGGCACAAGGATTCGGCTCGCTGGGATTGATGACCTCCGTGCTGATGACCCCTGACGGCAAGACCGTGGAAGCCGAGGCTGCGCACGGCACCGTCACCCGCCATTACCGTCGCTGGCTCAAAGGCGAGAAGACCTCGACCAACCCCATCGCTTCGATCTACGCATGGACCGGAGGGCTCAAGCAGCGGGCCAAGCTTGACGAGACGCCCGAAGTCGGCCATTTCGCCGAAACCTTGGAACAGGTCATCATCAACACCGTGGAAGGCGGGAAGATGACCAAGGACCTGGCCATGCTCGTAGGTCCCGACCAGCCTTGGCTCGATACGGCTGGTTTCATGGATGCCTTGGACGAAGGACTGCAAAAGGAATTGGGCCAATCACGTTAAGGGCGGATCTGTGATGGCGCTGTCGCACATATTGTAGAGGTATCCAATTGCGGCGGCGCTTCATATCGGCCCAAGACTATTATCGGTCTTGATTGAATTTAGCGTATAAAGAAGGGTGATTCATGACGACGCGCGGCAAGCATTCCCTGGCACGATTCCTGGCTTTCGCTACTGCTGTGGTCCTGACGATGACGTCGGCGGCTTGCGGTGAGGGGCATAAGGACGCAGGAAGCACATCGATCGACACCGACAAGATATCGGTGAGTTCGGCGGTGGCCAAGAGCAATGTAATGGTGTTCACCCCGTCCGATGGGATTTCCATCTCCTCGCACACCCCGCTGAACAAGTGGGCCAAGCTCGCCCCCGCCATCACGAAATCGCTGACCGATGCGGGCTTTTCGTCAAAGAACATCAAAGTGAAGACGGACGGCAACCTCCGCAAGCAGAGTGATGACGTGCAGGACTATGTGGTCAACCAGCTTGCCACCGCATCGGATGACTCCAACCGCCATACGACGCTGATCGTCGCACCTGCGACCTCGGCCAACAAAGGCAACGAGCAATACGGCGATTATGTCACCAATCCCGCCGATGCGCCCGCATACGACACGGAGAAGCCGGCTGGCAAGACCGATCGACAAACCAACGATGACACGAAGGCCAAACCATCATCCGCTTCGAGCGACGCATCGGATCAGGCGCAGAACGATGACAAGGACAGAACCGACAAACAGAACGAAATCGCGGCCGGGAAGCGTCTGGCGAAGACCCTGAAACTTGCCAGGAAAGTCGGAGCGCATACCGTCATTCTCGCCAATCCGCTGGCCGGGTTTACTCCCGATGTCTTCGTGAGCCTATCGACCCCACGCCAGATCGGTGTTCTGCAAGCCCGGCAGCTTGTCTCGAAACTCGCTTTGGAAAAGACGACCAAGATGCATCCGAAATCCCTTGAGGTCATGATTCCCGTGGGAGAGGACACCGATTCGACTCTCAATACGAGCCAGACGTTCGCCAAAGAGGCTTTTGCGGGTATATGGCACGTGCTGCAGCCCTACTTCAAAGACGGCCGCGCCATCAGCCCGTCGAAAAAGCTCAGCGCATCCACTACCGACAAGGATTGGGAATCGGTGTCGTTCAAGGCTTCCAAAACAGCCGAGATAAAGACGGAACTCAACGACAGGCTCACCGATTCGTCCAAAGAAGGCCAGCCGCTTCATGTCGATGGCATTCTGGCCATGAACGATTTCGTATCGTCCGCGGTTGTGGATGAGCTGACCACCCTCAAATACACCGGTACCGCCGCCGACATCAATCCCGAGATTGAAGTCTCCGGCATAGTCGGAACACTGACCGGCAAACACAATCTCAACAAGGTAGCCCCGCCCAAGCCGAAGGACAGCGAAGAGGACGTTCCCGGCATCAAGAGTCGGGTGCGAACGAACGATGACGGGGATATGGCCTGGCCGATCATCACCGGCTACGGCGCCTATGTCGACATGTTGCCCGATGTGGTCAACGGCAAGCAGTGGATGACCGGCATGGAGAACATCCAAAAGCTCTCGCAGGACATCGCCGGTGCGACGGTGGCAATCGAGAATGGGAAAAAGGTGAGCGAACTCCCCTACGTCAAGGCGACAACCGTCGACGGCGTGGAGATGGGCACCATCCATGAAAAGTCATTGACCGTCAGCGCGAGCAACCTCAAACACCTGCTGATTGAACCCGGGTACATTTCTCTGGCGGACGCAGGACTGTAAACAGCGTCATTGCGCTCGCAGCCTTTCCGACCATTCGGGCCGGTACGGTGGCGGCTGCCTTTAGGCCGTCTCTGGCGGACGAGGAAAGTAAGGCGTATCTATTTCACGCTGAGTGTTGGCTTGTCGCCATTGGCTTTTGCCTCTTCCGCCAGGCGCGGGCTACAGGCCGACTTAGGCTGCAACAGGTTTGAGGACTATCTTTCGCTTTGTCGCCAATTGTTGCGGATCCCTGTATTCCTTTCTGCTTTTTCTCACTCCCCAGTGCACGCACAGTCCCGTGCAGTGGTCCGAAACCCCTTTGACGGTGCCGATCGGCATGCCTTTGATCACAGGCGTCCCTATCGGCAAAAGCGTCTGCGCGGGTTCAAGCGTCAGGGTGAGGCTCTTATGGCGGATACTTACCACGGATTTGCCCGCCACGATACCGACGAAACTGATGAAACCGTTTGCAGGAGCGAACAGAGGGGTATCCTCTATCGCCGCGATATCGACACCGCGATGGCCCGGTCCCCAGGCCTGCTTGGGGGCCTTGAATTTTCGTATCACCACATGTGGCACGACCGGCCATCTCATGTCTGCCTGACAGCCTTTTGTGTTCTGGACAGCAAGGTCTGAGGATTCGATCGGCTCAACGACACCCAGTGGATGATGGCTGAACGACCATGGGGGCTCATCGGTTTCACCATCGATCGCAGGCGAGTCCACGGATTGATCGGCCATGCTGCCCGTAGCGGCCAAGGCTTGCCGACCCGAGGTGCCGAATCCTATGAGCAGCACTGCGGATACCGTTACCACGGTGACCGACCCCCAGATCAAGCCGATCAGCCGTTGCCTGCGTTGCTGCCTGACGAAGCGCACGAGTTCGCGCTTACGACGTTGCCTTTCCCTGTTGCTCATCATTGCCATGGCTTCTCCTTTCATTGCACACTGGCCTGTATTCGCCCGGACCTCTTGTTCCACTATGCCCCGAATCTTGCGATCAGCGGGTCAAAAACAAGTAGTGTGGTCGGATGTCCCCGGTTATCCACAACGCCCGGGCGTGTCGCAAAAGTTATCCACATGCTGCCAGTTCTCCGAAAGGGAGTATAAAAGAGATAACGGAATCAGAAAGGAGCGGTCGAGAACATGAACGCTGACCAAGAGACGGAGGAAAACGATCCGAACGGCCAGATCACTCGGTCGCAGCCTGATGGCCTTTATCGCTGCTGGCCCGAGTCGTATCTCAACCTGAGCCACGACATGTTGGTCTATCATGATACGGAATGGGGCACGCCCTGCCATGATTCGCAGGCCCTGTTCGAACGTCTAGCGCTTGAAGCCATGCAGGCCGGGCTTTCCTGGAACACGATTATCAATAAACGCAGGGCCATTGACAAGGCTTTTCATGATTTCGATATCGAACGTGTCGCGCAGATGGGTCCCGAGGTCTCCAGCCTGATGGCCAACAAGGCCATCATCCGCAACCGGCGAAAAATCGAGGCTATCGTCCATAATGCACAGGTCGTATTGGGCTTGGGTATGCCGTTCGCCGATTACATCTGGAGTTTCGCCCCGTCGGGCCCGTATATCCGCAGGCCTCAGAGCTTTGAGGAGGTGCCGGCGGTCACGGAAGCCTCTACGCGAATGAGCAAAGCCATGAAAAAGGCCGGATTCAAGTTCGTCGGGCCTACCACCATGTATGCCTATATGCAGTCGACGGGAATGGTCAACGACCATCTTCAGGGCTGTTTCCGGTGCCCGCAGAGGCAGGATTGATGACGTTAGGTCAGGGTTGAGCCAATAGACGTTCGTCTCCCGAAGATTTGCGTCTCAGCTCAATGCCACGATCAATATGACGGGTTCCTTGACACGGCCGGCAGCCGCGTTTCGCCGTGCGCCACTTGACAGGTTCGGCTCCTTATTCCCGGCTGGCGGGCTGGTGCCTCAATTCGTTTCACTGCCGCAACGGTTGAACGGACATCATTGCCCGCACAGTCCCTGCCTCAGCATGATGCCGTAGGCCTCACGGCCGCCGTTCTCCCCGGGAGTCAGATGCGTCCCGTCGTCGTAGAAGTATTCAGGATGCATGTTGCTCACCGAATACCAATCAAGAAGCCCTACATTCGGATGCCTGGCGAGCACGGAACGCAGAATCTGGTTGTTCGAATCCTGCCAGGTATCGGGCATACGGACCGTAGTGAGGTATATGGGTTCGTCGCCCACCGCCGCTATCAGGTCCTCGACCTGTTGTTCGTCGACAATGCGGTCGTTGGTCCCCAGTGCCATGATGACAACGCTTCCGGCCTGGCCTTGCCCCTGATGCTTGCGGAAGAGGTCGGCACCTGTGGAAAAGTGGCGGCCGACCATATTGTCCTGAATGCTTGCCGGGATATGCTGCTGGACATAATCGTGCGCACCCATCTCCACGGAATCGCTGATAATCAGAGGATTCGCACTACATGAACCTGTGGCGGCATCGTAGGTCCAACCTTTGGTATCGAGGTTTTTGGGTACCTTGGCGGCCTTCGGCACCAAACGCACAGGCAGATTCAGCGACGGCTTGGGCACGGCCGACCTGCGCAGCGTCATCAGGTCGCTTCTGATCGCAGTCGCCATTCCCATGTTTCGCTCGACCGCAAGATATTCCCGTCGTAAGACAGACGAACGTTCGCCGGCCACCCTATTGAAATTCACAGGCAGTAGCGTACACAGCACAACGGCCACCACACCGCACAACGCCAGGATCTTAGTGATCAGGCGCATTTCGCGCAATGGCCCCTTGCCTGCAGGCCTGGATTTGCGCGTCGCCTCGGCCATCTGATAGAAGGCCTCGCAGGACGCCCACAGCACCATGAATTGCACGATCCATTCCCACCAACGCAACGGCTGTGTGCGGATGGCGGGGTTCATGAATTCAAGCAGCGGATAATGGGCCAGATAGATCGAGAAGGAGCGTGAGCCGATGTAACGTAGCACCCGCATCCCCAAAAGCGAACGGCAGAGATTGCCCGGCACCAGAACGACGGCGAGCAGCAGGGCGACGATCAGGGCGACCGCCTGGAAGCCGCCGCGGTACAGCCATGCGTCATTGCCGTCTGCAGCATAATACAGGACGATCAGGGCGGCGAGAAGGCAGAACCCGGCTCCCGCCAAGGCGAGATTGAACAGAGCAGGCCGACGTCCGGTGCCTGACGTCTCCGAATCGAGTTCTTGTTTTGATTTGGCCCGCTCGACCATCAACGCCAGCAATGCGCCGACCATCAATTCCGAAAAACGTGTGTCAAGGCCGTAATAGACGCGAGACACATCGGTTCCGGGAACATAGAGCACCGTCATCAGAACCGTGGACGCGACGGCAAGCAGCAGAGTTGCCAGGAATCTGATGCGCAACCGTAAGCCAAAACGGTGCATCAGCCACAGCAGCGAGACCCAGACCAGATAGAACTGCATGGTCAGTGCGAGGAACCACAGATGGGTAAGCGGTGACGGGAGTCCCGCGGCACTGAAATAGGAAACCTTACGGAAGATATAGACCCAATTGCTGGCATACAACGCGCTGGGCAGCGCATCGAGATGCAGTTTCGGAAGCATGCCCGGCGAAAGCAGATAGGCGATCGGCACGACCAGTGCGATCAGGGAAAGCAGCGGGAAGGTCAGACGCTTGATTTTCCTGTACAGGTAGCCTGCATAATGAAACCCCTGCGGTCCGGACATCCGTCGTTCCACGCTGCCGGTTATCAGGAAACCGGAGATGACGAAGAACACCGTGACGCCGAGAAAGCCGCCACGCAGCAGAGACGGACGCACATGATAGGCCACCACCCCGATGATGGCCAAGGCTCTCAGACCATCGATTGCGTTGTTGCGGGAAGGCTGAGAAACCAGCAGGGAATTCGAAGTGAGGGAACCACCGGGCGTATTCTTTTCAGTCGGTTTTGGGCTGTTTCCGGTGCGTCCCAACATCAACCTCTTCTTCATTCACTGCCAATACGTGGCCTTATCGCTCGGGTCACAAAGCAGTACAGTAACAAAAGGCGTAGATGCTTTACGGGGGCTGACACGCCGCTGTTCGCATTACCTGAGTGGAGACGGTTCATCGCCGACGCTGATATACCTTTACCGAAATTCCCCTGCCTCAGAGTCATATATCCGAAAGCTTGAATCCTAGCACTTACGAAAAATCCCGGGAGTTAAACTCCCGGGATTATCTTTCCGCTCCCGCAGCTGGGCTTGAACCAGCGACATTCTGATTAACAGTCAGACGCTCTGCCAACTGAGCTATGCGGGAATGTCCCGTGCGAAGCCTCAAGCACCGCACAAGAAATATATAATATACAAGAATCGTCAGCTCGCAACTCCAATGGCGTGTCGCCTGATTTTTGCGGGGTGTCGCGGTTCAAGGAAGCGGCTCAGACGCTGATGACGTTCATCGGCATGGCCGAATCAATCGGGAAATCGGGAGCAGAAGGACGTATGCCGGCCTCGACCAGGTTGACTCCGAGCATGGCGACCATCGCGCCGTTGTCGGTGCACAGCTTGATCTGCGGGATGCGCACCTCGACACCTTGCTGCTCGCCGACTTCAAGCAGTTTGGCCCTCAGTTGGGAATTGGCGGAGAAACCGCCGCCGACGATCAACGTCTTGGAACCGTATTCCTCGCATCCGTGCATGGCCTTATTGGCCAGCACCGTGGCGACCGAGTCGGCCAGCGAGGCGCAGACGTCATCGACCGGAATCGGGTTGCCTGCGGCCTGTTGTGCCTCAACCCAACGGGCCACGGCGGTCTTCACGCCCGAGAAGCTGAAATCGTAGGGATGCTCTTTGCCTGCCTTGCCCTTGGTGAGGCCCTGCGGCACCTTGATGGCGTGGGGATCGCCAAGCTGGCCATGCCTGTCGATATGGGGGCCTCCCGGGTAGGGGAAGCCCAGCAGGCGGGCGACCTTGTCGAAGCACTCCCCTGCGGCGTCATCAAGCGTCGTGCCGACGACGTCCACGTGGCGGGCGACGTCTCCGACGTGCAACAGCGACGTATGGCCGCCCGAAACGATAAGCGCCAGGGTGTCTTTCGGGAATGGCCCGAATTGCAGTTGGGTGACGGCGATATGACCGATGACGTGATTGATGCCGTAGATCGGCTTGTTCGCCGACCATGCAAGCGCCTTCGCTCCGGACACCCCGACGGCCAGGCAGCCGGCAAGGCCCGGACCGGCCGACACCGCAATGGCGTCGATGTCGGAAAGGTCCATGTCGGCGTCGGCCAGCGCTTTGCTGACCACGGGCACGAACGCTTCGGCGTGGGCGCGTGAGGCGATTTCGGGGATGACCCCGCCGTAACGCGCGTGTTCCTCCATGGAGGAGGCGACCACGTTGGAAACAAGGGTGCGTCCGCGCACGATGGCCGCCGCGGTCTCGTCGCAGGTCGATTCGATACCCAGTACTGTCGGTTCGCTCATTGCTTTTGCTCCATATTCTCTTTGACGCTGCCGAATCCCATGATATGCGTTTCGAGGTCCAAGGCCATTTCGACGGCATCGATGTTTTCGGGTTGATAGTAATGCCGCAGCAGGCCGATACCCTCAAAGCCACGTGAGCGATAGAGCCGTTTCGCCGGCTCGTTGTCGACACGGACCTCCAGGGTGATGCGACGAACATCGCAATGCCGTGCACGGCTGATCAATGCGTCGAGAAGGTTCCTGGCGACGCCCTTGCGTTGGAACCGTTTCCCGACGCCGATAGTCATGATCTCGGCCCGGGCGTCGGCGTGCCATATGCCGGCGTAACCGCGCATCGCCAAGGCGGTCGTGGACGGTGGGGCGAATGCACTCCCGCCATCGGTTCCACGGCCATCGGCATCTGGCGTCGTGGCGGCACCGGATCCCTCGACGATATCGGCCAGATAGGTTCGTGACGTGTCCGTTATCTCGGTGCGAAGCGTCTGAATGTCCCAAGCCTGGGCACCGAAAAGCTCGGTCTCGAGCCCAAGCGCGGACCGCAGGGCCCATTGCTGATCAAGCTCACCGAAATCGACGATCATGTACCGTCAGGCTTTCGTGGCGCCGGCATGGTTCAGCACATGCTTCAAGGGATTGGGCACGGAGACGTCCGGACGGCGCAGATAGAGCGGTTCTACCGGCCGTATACCGTTCTTATTGCCGTTATCCGATATCGCCTCGGCATCGTTCGATGCTGCAATGTCGAAACCGTTGCTTGCCAGGGTGCAATCAGTGAAAATCTGTAGGCCTGCTGCCCCGGCATCCAACACGGAATGGTCGATGACCTGCCCCAATGATTCGCCGAATCCCTGCCAGGCCTCATCGTATTTCGAGGCACCATGGCCGACGATGTCGATACGGTATTCACCGGCGGCACCAACGCCATCCAACCCCTCAATGGCCTTCAGGACCCGTTCGACGATATGTTGCGGATAATCGATGTCCATAGTGACTGCCGTGAAGACAAACGGCCGCTCGCCTGCGACAGCGGATTCGGGCTTCTTGTGTTCCCCCTCGGCTTTGTTCTCTTCATCGGCATAAAGGGCGAAATACAGCTGACGTCGACGGGCGTCGTTGACGGCCAGAGTCAGATGACGTGTATGTTGCTCGCCTGCAGTCTTTCCCGTCGTGGCGAGAAAACCGCAATCGGCAAGCCGGTCATCACCTTGGCGTTTCAGTTTCATCATCCATGCCTGCGGCTCGAGGACGTCGGCGCCGAGCAATTGCGCGCCGGTGGCGTATGCGATGGCCTTCGCCGCGACGATTCCGGCGCGGAGCCCGGTAAATGGCGCCGGTCCGACACCGACGACAATCCGGTCAAGCTCGCCGGGCGCGAGCCCCGCCGAGCCCACGGCCGTGCCGATATTGACCTGCAGCTTTTCGACATGGGTACGTGAATCGGTTTCCACGATCGGCTCGTGTCCCAAGACGCCTACCGTCGAACCGAACGAGGTGTCTATGACCAGTGTGTTCGCCATATTTGCCGCTCCTACCATTGATTGTCATCCGGCCGATGACTGTTCGATCGCCGGACATCAGGATTCATGCCGTTGCAACTGTACATCGTCGACATAACCGCTGAGTTCCGGCACGGTCTTGACTATCGCAACGCGTCGAGTTGGCGGCCGAAATCCTTCCAGCGTTCACCGACCGGAACGAAGGCCACCGTACGCATGCCGTCGCCTGTCAGCTCCGTTTGCCAGTCTTGGGCTTCTTCGGCGAGTGCCTGCCGGTCAAGCGGACGTTCGATATGCACCTCAAGACGTTCCTGGGCAAACGCGGAGGCCATCTGCTCCCCCCATTCCATGAGGACCAGCGTATGCTCGCCCGGATCTTCAAGCTCCTCGTCAAGCCCCAACGATTCGAGTTCATCAAGGAGCCGGTCGACCGTGTCCTGGCCGGGTGCGTAGGCGTTGCCTCCAAGCCGGTACGCGTCGACGTGTACCAGATGCGCGGGGGTGCCGTCGGCAAAACGCCCGTCAAGTTCCCGGGCGATGGTGAAGGTCGGGGAAACGATGGGTTCCTGAATATGCAGGCCGGCTCCGAAACCTTGCGCGAAGGTGGTCTTGCCTGCCCCCAACGGTCCTGAAAGCAGCAAAACATCGCCGCCTCGCACGCACGCGGACACCTTCGCTCCAAGAGCCTGCATATCGGTGCCGGTCGGCACTTCGACGGTATAGCGAGATTCATCGTTCATTTGTCATATGTCCTTTGTGGCTGATCAGTTCGATGGAACGCTCCAGCGCATACATCGGGTCTCCCCCGTTGGTCTTGTTCTGTTCGTCGGCCCATGCCAGCGTCTGGATGCATCTGGAAAGCCCCGCGGATGTCCATCCGCCGAGTTGCCGGGTGGCGTTGCGCAGGACCCATGGATTGGTCTTTGCCTCGGCTTGGGATATGCTGCCGGAACGTAGCGCGGAAGCCTTGGCCAACGTCCGCAGTTTCATCGCCAGAGCGCCGACCAGAGCAATGGGATCGGTGCCTTGCGCGACGGCGGCGCGCATGTTGATGATGGCCTTGGCGTCATTGCCGTTCAGCGCCGCATCGGCCACTGCGAATCCGGTGACCTCGGCGTTGCCGGTCAGGTATTGGTCGACCAGCTCGAGACCGATGGGGTCGTCGTCGAAATCGAAGCACAGCTGCTCGCACATGGCGGCGAGCTCACCGGTCTTCTCCCCCAGCACGGCGACCAGCTGTTGGGCTGCGGCCGGGTCGACGCGGCGTTTGCGGCGCTCGAAGCATTGGATGACGAAGTTCAGCTTGGCGTCGGCACGCTTGAGATCGGGAACCGCCTTTTTTTCGGCTCCCGCCTTGGTGAGCCTGTCGATGATTCTCTTGCCTTTCTGCCCGCCGTCATGCTGTGCGATGACCGTTCCCGCCGCAGTGGAAGGGTCCTTGGCCATGGACGTGCAGTAATCGACCATGGTGTCGGTCAACGCGTCCTCGGAATTCTGGATGTGGCGGATGATGACAATCGAGCTCGAGCTCAGCAGCGACGGGCTCACGGCCTCGTCGAAGTCGTATCGGCTCGCCTCGCCCGCATCGAGTTCGACGATCTCTGCTTCCGGATCGTTCTTTGCGGCCTCGTCACGGCAATCGCGTACCTCTTGCTCGTTGAGGAACTCGTCTCCTCCGACGACCAACACGAACCGGGTTCGCCGTCGGGCTCGTTTTCCGGCCATCATTCCTCGATTCTTTCCGATTACCCGGTCCGGCCGCATCACGGCGAGACCTCTACGACTTTCTATGATATTCAATGTGGTGGCACAGCTGGACATACGCCGTGTCTCTCCGCTCAGCTCGAATCACCAAGCCGTTCGAACATCTGTTCGGTTTCCTTGAACCATACCGCCCCCTTGTTCCGCAAACCCTTGAAACGACTCTCGTGACCGTTCACGGAATCTTCCTTATCGCTCTTACCTGCCAACGCGGACGCGGTTTTGACCAGCAGCACCATGCCGACTTCGCAGGCGACCACCGTCAATGCCCCTGCGGCCCCACCGGCCCAAGGCATGGTGGCGGTCGGCGAGCCGCCTATGGTATCCGCGCACCATTGCATCACCGACGTCCCGCAACTGGAGAGCCACACGAACACGAACGCCAGATGCGGAGCCAACGGCGAAAGCGCCAGGCCCGCCAATCCGGTAAGCGTGGAGAAATCCACGAACGGGGCGACTACGAGGTTGGCGGGAACCGAAAGCAACGGCAATGTCGGGGTCATCAGCACCTGTATCGGCAGGGTGAACAGCTGGGCGGCAAGGGTCACCGACGTGCCGTTGGCGAGGAATGCCGGCAACACCGCTGAAAGACGCTTGGCCATAGGGCCGGAGCACAGCACAATGCCCAGCACCGAGGCGCAAGACAGGGCGAAGCCGTAACTTCTCGCCATCGCGGGATTGAGCAGCAAGGTGAGAATGACGGTCCAACACAGTGCGCTGATCGCCTGAGCCCTGCGCCCGACGAACAACGCCAAGGAGGAGAAGACACCCATGAGAAGCGCCCGCATCACCGAGTCGGATGGGAACATGGCGCTCGCGAGCGCAGCATATGCCATCACCGTCAGCACCGCCACCATCTGACGCGGCAGCAGGAACCGGGCGCAGCCGGAACGTATCAGACTGCCGATCAACGCGAAATGCCCGCCCGAAACGGCCATCAGATGCATGATGCCGGAGTCCTTGAAATGCATTTCCAGCAGTTTGGCGAACGTCGCGTTGACGGGTTCTTGGCCGCTCGCGGTCGTCCCCATGAAATCCTGTCCTAAAAGACCGATGGTCAGCCCCGGGACGAGCACACGTCCTTGGTCGGAAAGTCCCTGGGTCACCGAGAAGAAGGAACGTTGCATGGAATCCACAAACCGGCTGACGGGCGGAGCCTGTTCGACCACACGCGTATCGGCGTCGACATCCGCAGTCAGCCAGATCGGACGCCGACCATACCGGGCGTTTTGCAATATGCCCGAAGTCGTTATGGTCTGCCCGTCTGCAAGCTTGCCGCACACCGGTTTGTCGGCGTACAGGACGATACGCGACCTGCTGGCCTGCGCGATGCCGTCGTGTACGAAACCGATGAGATGCGCATCGGCCTGGCAATCCGCCTGCCACGAACCTGCCGCAGTAACCGGAGAATCGAGGCGCAGCGTCGCGTCAATCCTGCTTTCGCCGTTTCGGACAACGGCCGTCGCCGGATCTCGATATGCGATGGCCTCGGCATTCAGCGAGACGATCATGGCTGTCAGAGCCGAGCATATGAACACCGCCGCCCATACCGTCCTGTTGCCACGCGATTGACGCACTATCAGTCGGATTGCGGACTGGGAAGGATATGATGCCGTTGCCGCCTTGTTCCCATTCGCTGCGCAATGATCGGTTCTGGCCGATGTGGTCGGAATGCGAGTATGCTTCCCTTGTCCGGATTGCCGCTGCCAATGAATCCCGGGAGGTCGGCAGACAGCGGATTCGGAAAGCGGGCAACAGCGCAGCGAGTCGTGCGAATGCCCGGCGTTGCGACCGAACCAGTGCAGGGACAGCGCGAGCAAAACGACCAACACAGCCAACAGCAGCAATAAGGCTGCCGAAAGAACGATTCCACCGACCGATGGCCGCATCAAGCGGCCCGTCACTGCGGCAAATACAGGATTCGACGACGTGCAATCACTGGAGCCGGCGGCTCCCTGGCCTAGCGAATACGGATCGTTCTGTCGCTCGGTGTACAGAACAAAGACCGTGTGCGAAGCCAATTCGATGCCCCATACGCATAACGCCACCGGCAGCATCCGCCAGTCCCTGCTGCCCTGTTCTCCCCCGACGGGAGTATGCACATCGTTCATCAGACCGTCACCTGCCCGCGTATCTTTTCAAGCGTTTTCTGCCCGATGCCCGAAACCTTGAGCAGCTGGTCGACGCTTGTGAAACGTCCTATCGACGAACGGTAGTCGATGATTTTCTGCGCCATCACCGGACCGACGCCTTTGATCTGCTGAAGCCGCGTGCTATCGGCAGTGTTGATATTGACGAGATCGGATGAACCGGCCGAAGCCCCGGCCTGCCCTGTTGCCTTGCCTGTGCCAGCCGACGGATTCGCCGGCGTTGCCGCGCCACCGCCCTGTCCTGCGCTACCAGCGCTACCCGGACTTTGCGATGAAGGCGAAGCGTCGTCTGATTTTGAGGCTTTCCCGTGTTGCCGTTTCGCGGCTTGGCCATGTGCAGCCGTTCCTGCGTTGAGGCTTGCGGAAGATGAGGCTTCAGCTTGTTGTTTGTTGTAGTTGATCGCCTGGGTCACCAGCATCGTCAGGCTTGCGCATAAGGCGGCCATCAGTATCAGCATCACAGCCACCGCCTGCGCGGGTTTGAACACCAGCCGGGGTATGGATTGCCGCTGAGCAGCCGATTGAACGGTCAGCTGCCCATCCGAATCGGCCAGTGCGTCCGAATCGGTTTCCTTGAGCGTCGAATCGGGATTATCAGTTGCCGTATCGAGCGTTGAATCCTGGTCATTGAAAGCTATGGAACGGCTGTTGTCCTCGGGTTTTTCTCGGCCCTCGCCTGGCTCGATGAGCCAGCTTTCGATAGGTGGTAAAGGAGGGAGACCCGCGCGCAATAGTGCCGCGTCGGGTTCGCCAATTCGTACTGCCTGCGACCCATCCGAAGACACGGCGGACGAATGCAGCCGCCTGGCCGCAGACCGGTCTTGACTTATTGCCCTGCCATCGAAATGAATGCCCATACTTCAAGCATGACCGAACCGGCATCAAAAGTCGAGCCGAAACGGCCACTGTGGTCGAATGATAGGGGTTATCCACATTTGAGGCGTGTCGTGTCCTCAACCGCAGAACCGTCCACATTCATGCACAAGCACGGACGAGTGACGGTCAGAGCAAAAAGCCGAGACGCAACCCATTCGACGAGCAATCCAAATCTTGTCCATCGTCAATTCTCGCGTTTGCACATCTCAGCGATGATGGATTCATGGTAGTGATTCAATAGGCAAAAAGGACACCGGAATTAATCTGGTGTCCTTTTCATACGATTCTTCGCATGCCGTTCGATGCCATTTCAGGCAACAGCCGGCGAAACTACCGTTTGGCGATTACTCCGCCGGAACGATGGAGACGATCTTCGGCGCCTTGACGATGACCTTGCGCGGCTCCTTGCCACCCAAACGGTCGGCCACGGCCTTCAACGCCATGTCCTTGAGCTCGTCGGGGTCGATCGAGGGGCTGACCTCGAGCTTGGCACGGACCTTGCCCTTGACTTGCACCACGGCGGTGACGGTGTCCTCGCCAACGTAACGCTCGTCGGCCTTCGGCCACGGCTCATGGGCCAGAGACTCGTTGTGGCCGAGCTTCTGCCAGAGTTCCTCGCAGATGTGCGGGGCGATCGGCGAAAGCATGAGAATCAGCGGCTCGACGGCGGCGCGCGGCACAGCGTTGAGGCCGGTGAGCTTGTTGTTCAGGACGATGAGCTTGGCGATGGCGGTGTTGGGCCGCATGTTCTCCATCTCGACGGTCACGTCGGCGATGGTGTTGTTCAACAGCTTCAGTGTCTTGGCGTCGGGAGTCTCGTCGGTCACGGTGACCTCGCCGGTGTTTTCGTCAAGGACATTGCGCCACAGCCGCTGCAGGAAGCGCATGCCGCCCACGACGTTGCGGTCGTTCCAAGGGCGGGACTCGTCGAGCGGGCCCATGCTCATCTCGTAGAGGCGGAACGTGTCGGCGCCGTAGCGCGCGTACATGTCGTCGGGGGTGATGATGTTCTTGAGGCTCTTGCCCATCTTGCCGAACTCGCGATTGGCATGCTGGCCGTTCCAAGTGAAGGTGGGCTCGCCGGACGCGTCGGCCGGTCCCTCCTCCACCTCGGCGGCGGGCACGTACTGGCCGCGGTCGTCGGTGTAGGCGTAGGCCTGGATCATGCCCTGGTTGAAGAGCTTGTGGAACGGTTCCGGGGAATCGACATAGCCCAGATCGAAGAGGATCTTGTGCCAGAAACGCGAGTAGAGCAGATGCAGCACCGCGTGCTCGACGCCGCCGACGTAGAGGTCGACGCCGCCGGTCTTGCCTGATTCCTGGTTGTGGTTCGGGCCCATCCAGTATTCGTATTCGTCCGAATCGACCATATGCTCGGTGTCGTTCGGATCGAGGTAGCGCATGTAATACCAGCAGGAACCGGCCCAGTTGGGCATCGTGTTGGTGTCGCGGTAGTAGGTCTTGGGACCGTCGCCCAGGTCGAGCGTAACCTTGACCCAGTCCTCGTTGCGGCTCAACGGCGCCTCGGGATTGCTTTCGGCATCCATCGGATCGAAGGTCTTGGGGCTGTAGTCCGGCACATCGGGCAGGTTGATCGGCAGCATGGAGTCCGGCAGCAGATACGGCACACCGTCCTCATCATAGACGATCGGGAACGGCTCGCCCCAGTAGCGCTGGCGGGAGAAGAGCCAGTCGCGCAGGCGGTAACTGACGGTGCCTTTGCCGACGCCCGCGGATTCGAGCCACTTGTTGACCTTGTCGATGGCGTCGTTGACGCGCAGCCCGTCAAGGCTCAGCGCATCGCCCTTGGCTGCGGTGTGCTCGGTCGAGGAGTTGATGACGATGCCATCGTGCGAGACGAACGGCGCCTTGCCTTCGTAATCGCTCAGGTTCTCACCCGAATCCGGCAGCGGTTCGACGGTATAGATAACCGGCAGCCCGAATTTAGTGGCGAAATCATAATCGCGCTGGTCGCCGCCGGGCACCGCCATGATGGCGCCGGTGCCGTAGTCCATCAGCACATAGTCTGCGGTGAAGAGTGGCAGTTTGTCGCCGGTGATGGGGTTGACGGCATAGAGGCCGGTGAACAGGCCGGTCTTCTCGCCGCCCTCGTCGACGCGGTCCTGCGCGGTCTTGGATTCGGCCGCGAGGCGATAGGCCTTGATACCTTCCGCAGGTGTGGCATAGCCACCCTTCCAGCTTTCCGGAGTGTCTTCCGGCCATGCCGCAGGAGCGTCGGCCAACAGATCATGCTCGGGCGAGACCACGGCGAAGGTGGTGCCGAAGAGTGTATCGGGACGGGTCGTGTAGATCTCCATGTCCCGCTCGCCGTTGGGGGTGGCGACTTTGAAGTGGACGGAGGCACCGTGGGATTCCCCGATCCAGTTGCGCTGCATGAGTTTGACCTTCTGGGGCCAGTCGATGATATCAAGGTCTTCGATCAGACGGTGGCCGTAGGCGGTGATGCGCATCGACCACTGACGCAGCTCACGCTGGAAGACCGGGAAATTGCCGCGTTCGGACTTGCCCTCGGCGGTGACCTCTTCGTTGGCCAGCACCGTGCCGAGCCCCGGGCACCAGTTGACCGGCGACTTGGAGATATAGGCCAGACGGAAGTCGTTCAAGACATCGGCCTGCTCGGCTTCGGTCAGCTCGTCCCAGCCCTTGCCGGAATCCTCGAAGCCGGGGATGGCGCGTTCGCCGCTCTTGAACTGGTCGATCAGCGTGTCGATGTGGCGGGCGGAGCCTTTGCCGCCGTCAGGACGCACAAAATCGGGGTCGTACCACGCGTCGTAGATGCGAGAGAAAATCCATTGCGTCCAGCGCATGTAGCCGGGGTCGATGGTGGCAAAGGTGCGGCGGTTGTCGAAGCTCAGGCCCATGCGGTGCAGCTGACGGCGCATGTTGGCGATGTTGGCCTCGGTAGTCACCCGCGGGTGCTGGCCGGTCTGCACGGCGTACTGCTCGGCCGGAAGGCCGAACGCGTCATAACCCATGGCATGCAGCACGTTCTCGCCTTTCATGCGGTGATAGCGGCTGACGACATCGGTGGCGAGGTAGCCCAACGGATGGCCTACATGCAGGCCCTTGCCGGAAGGATACGGGAACATGTCCATCGCGAAGTAGGGGGTACGCCCATCCGCAAGTTGCCCGTTGCCGTCCCTCAGATCGCCTTTGACGTTCGCGGCCCAGAAGGTGCCCTTCTCATCCCACGTTTTCTGCCATTTTTCTTCGATATCCTGCGCCATCTGCGCGTTGTATCGGTATGACGGAACACTTGCTGTATTGGCGCTCGAAGCCGCGCCTTGCTCATTGTCGCTCATAATAAGGAATTATCGTGGCTCAACTGGACACACACCCACACATTTCCGAAAGATGGTCACCGACGATGGCGAACCGCGATGAATCCGGCAGTTGGGATAGTGATTTCACGTATCATGCTGAAGAACCTGCAGAGATAATCACAGAAAACGACCCGATAATGTGATTACCGTCGTATTGAGACCGCAGATGCGGAGATGATCACAGAAAACGGCCCGATTACGTGATTATCTCTGTACGTTGCCCCACGATACAGAGATAATCACAAAGCAGCGGGAGCCGGCTATACCGGCCGAATTCCGGTCAACGAGACGGCGACCCGGATCAGCCGTGTTCCATTGCGATGTTGAGAAGCTCAACGATGTGCCATTGCAGGGTTGAGAGTCGGATTGGGTGTGTAGTCGATGTCGTGACTCATGGCATCGGCGGCTTTTCGCCATGACCCGTCCTTGACCATATCGTGCAGAATGGTGTTGATTTTCCTGGTGAGCTCGCCGTTCGAGGGACGGATCATCACGGCATGGCGAACCGTTGCGACCCGTGCAATCGCTTGGGCCAAAGGCGCCGACGATGACGAAGCCCCTTGACCCAAAACCGTGACATCGTGCTCGATGACGCTTGAAGCAAGCCCGTGCAGAATGGCCGCGTCAGCGGCGACGGCATTCGCTTCGCCCACAAGCAAAGCGGTGAGGCACTGCGGATAGGTCTCGCGCTCCTGAATCCTTACGCCGGGAAGTGCCGAGGAAAGCCTATGCCCATCCGCCGTTCCCTTTACCGTGCAGATGCTCCGGTTGCTCAACGACGACATATCGGTGAAGTCCTGCTGCAGCCGTGACGGCACCAGAAGCCCCAATGGATCGGTGAGATACGGCTTTGATGTCCCGAACCGTTTCCCCGCGTCGTGGGTCGTGACGGAAGGCAGTGCGGAGATGAACATGTCGGCTTTGGATTGTTTCAACGTCTTGGCTGCGGAAGAGGGGTCCACCGGTTTGAAAACGATCTGTTTGTGTGCATAACCGAGTTTTTGGGCCACGTAGCGGGCGACCTCGATGTCGAAACCGGAGTATTGGCCTTCATGCTCGTAGCCGAGTCCCAGCTCGTCGCCAGGAACGGCGATGACGATGGTCGGCCCCTCGGGGATATCGGCGGAAGGCGGTGTCTGGGCCACCCCGCAAGCGGAAGCCGAGCATAGCAGACCGACGCCGCAAACCAGCGCAAGCGATGCCCTGAGATACCGGCGAACGTCTTTTTTAGCTGAAGAAGCCCTGAACCTCAATCGTAACCGTCGCATCGAAAACCTACTTGAAGAGTCTGGAGCGCGTCAGCCACCACGCCACGAGCCCGGTGATGACCATCGAGATGGCCACGACGATGAAAAAGCCCCAGCGCGAGTTGGTGAAAGGCATGCCGAACATACCCTGCTGGAAGTTCATGCCGTACATCGAGAAGATCAGCGTCGGGATCGACAGGACGATGGAGATGATGGTGAAGATCCTCATCACATTGTTGAGGTTGTTGGAGACGATCGAGGCGGAGGCGTCGGTCATGTTCGCAAGGACGCCGCTGTAGATGTTCGCCATCTCGATGGCCTGCTTGTTTTCGGTGATGACGTCGTCCAGGAGGTCTTCGTCCTCGGGGTACTGCTTGATGTGGGTCAGCGAGTTGAGTTTTTCGGTCACCCTCAGCTTTTCCATCACGATTTCGTTGGATTTGAGGCTCGTGGTGAAATAGACCAAGGTCTTCGACAGTTCCAGCAGCTGCAGGATCTCGCGGTTCTGCATCGAGTGCTGGAGTTTCAGTTCGAGATTGTCGGAGCTGCGGTCGATGATGCGCAGGTAGCGCAGGTACATGGTGGCATTGCGATAAAGAATCTGCAATACGAACCGCGTCTTCATGTAGGTGTTGAAGCCGCGGATGGTGCCTTCCATGAATGGGTGGAGCACCGGCGTGTCCTGCATGCATACGGTGATGATGGTATGGGCCGCGACGATGATGGCCAACGGGATGGTCTCATAATGGTCTCGTCCGTCGCGTTGCTCGACGGTAGGGATGTCGACGATGATCATGGTGTAATTGTCTTCGGAATCGACGCGCGAACGTTCCTCGTCATCCAAGGGAGCGCGCAAATCGGCCAGATCAACGCCGGTCTGGGAGGAGACGGTGGCAAGTTCGACGTCGGTCGGGTTCGACAAACAGACCCAGGAGCCGTTTTCCAGCTTGTTTATCTGTTCGACCTGCCCGTTGATCGTATTGAACATCCTCAACATGTCTGCCACCCGCCTTTCGCGTTATTCGCTGTACGGATCTTGCAGGAGACGCCGGCTCGTTCGCCATGCGTCCTGGCCACCGGAATGCCTGTCTTGATACGAAAGAGACAAACGGTTATTCCGGATTCCTGCTGTTAACCCAAAATTCAAGAGTAACCCTTGAGGTGGAACTTTTGGGCGTTCTTTGCGCATAGCGTTACCCATCGAGCAGGCTGCACCTGTTTCACCCTATTGCCCCGGATGCGTGCCGCGAGCTGATCCGCTGAGCGGCACGCACCGGTGCCGAGCAGCCGCATTCCTTGCCACAAAAAGGAATCGGCCGACTCACAAAAGGAACAGGTGCTCGAGCCCGCTCGCCTCAGACGGTATCGGTGACGGGCAGCGGCTCCATCAGTTTCATACCCGGATGGCGCAGTTCCTCAGGCCCGTTGGACCAGTCGGCGACCGTCGATATCGCAGGTCCGCAATTGAATTCCGCAAGCGTCCACTGATAGCTTCCGTCCGACTGGGCCCGCGGCTTGAGCGTCGACCAGTAGGCGTTGGGAATGTTGCCGAGTTCGTCCACTTCCGGATCCATGCCGAGCAGGGTCTCGACGGTCGCCGCGATGAACGACCCATGACTGACCAGCATCAGCGTGGTCGGGTTTTTGTCTTCCGTGTGTTCGTTAAGCAGTTCGAGGACCGCCTTGGCGCCTCTGGCTCCGACCTGGGTGCGGGTCTCGACGCCGTACTTGGTCTCTCCCCCTTCGTGAGCGCGCCATGAACGGTAGGCTTCGGCGTCCATCGCCTTGATTTCGGGGCGAGTCTTGCCTTCCCACTGACCGAAACTGCGTTCGCGCAGACGTTTGTCGAGCGTGACGGGCAGGCCGAGGATATCGGCAAAAGCGTGGGCCGTTTGCGAGGCGCGGAACAGGTCGCTGGAAATCACTTTCATCTTGCGTCTGCCCGCAGGAGCCTGCCGGTATTCGCTGATGTCGCTCTGTTCGGCGGCCTGTGGCCCCGGCTGCGGCAGAAGGTCGGGGTTGGCGGCCACATTGGCGACCTTCGCCCAGTAATAGCGCTTGGCAAGGTCCAGGCCTGTCTGGTCGACCTGCCATTGGCCGATGATGTCAAGCGGGACGTCAATCTGGCCCTGCAGACGGTGAACGACGTTGTAGGACGTCCTTCCGTGACGGAGCAAAATGATCTCGTCAATCATTGTTTTCCTTTCTCTCCCCTATCGATAACAGGTATATGACATGCATATGATGCATTTGTTCCCATTGTGCCGTTACCCGGCGAAAAGGAAGGGTCCTTGAGGCCGATCGGGACTGTTAGCTGGTGGCATGCCTACGCTTTGCCTTTCGGATTGATGGGTGTCCTGACCTTCGGTCGCAATTGTGCCCCGATTACCGAAGAAATGCCATTATCGCTACCCATACCAGCCAAAGCGCCGCGATCACGGCGTAGGGCCACAGATGGGCACGGGTGATGGCGACGAATTCGCGGATGAAGGCCGTCGGCCAGTAGTATCCCTTGGTATGGCAGCCGATGCCGTCGGCGTTGAGCCCGATTTCGTGCGCGTATTCGCTGGCGCGGAACACATGGTAGTCGCTGGTCACCAATGCCGCTCGATACAGCGACTTTGCACGACTGGCTTTGCGCCGTCGGCTGGGCTTCGGTCTGGAGGACGCTCGGGAAATCGATGCAGAGGTCCACGAAGCTTTATCGTTATCGGCACGCTGCAGCTTGACGGAGGTAGATACTCCATCGTTGGAGCCGACGCCGCTGTCCCTGACTCCCAACGATCGGGCTAAGGAGGAACGTTCATCCATAATCTCCTTGGAATTGACGAGGTTTTCCATCGTCGTTCTCGAAGTGTCCTCCATCAGGATGCGTTCGGCGGGCACGCCGCGCTTGCCGATCAGATAACGTTTCATCGCTTCCGCCTCGCTGACCTCCTCGTCGGCGCCTTGGCCTCCCGAGACGATGAAAACGCCGTGATCGTGCTGCCGATGCCACAATGCCACGGCCTTGTCAATACGTCCGCGCAGCAGCGGTGTCGGCTCGCTGCCCTGCAGTCCCGCACCATGGATGATGATGTAATCGTATGTTCGCCGTTTGGGCATGATGCGGTAGACCCATGAATACAGCATCAGCGCAGCGAAAGTGAAGAAGAACCACAATCCTTCAAGGACGGCCAACAGCGCAAGCCATTGCAGCCATCCGGGAGCGCCGAGCCTCACACTCAACAGGTAGACCACCATGAAACCCACCAAGGCCAAGGCGAGCAGAGCCGGCAAGGCGGTCGACATCGAAAATCCCTCTCGACGGATCACCACCGCCGCGTTGGCCAAGAGGAACACGACCACCGTCAGCGGGGTGAGGATGAGAATCAGCGCCAACGGCACAATCACCCAATCGCGCCAGAAATCAAGCAGCAGGGCGCTGGAAAGGGAAAGCACGAACAACGCCAACCAGATCGCGTTGCGGAACCGGCGAGGCTCCCCTATCACCGAAATGAGCAACAACACGGCGAATACGACGCTGGGCCCATACAGCAGGATCGTTTGCCATGAGTCGGTCATGATGACCTCCTTTTCTCCACTCGTTTTCGGTGACTTGATTGTTTGGCTATTCGTCGATCACGTCATGTGACTGTTTCACATTCGTCTGAGCAAACACATCACGCACTTTCGAAACCGTACAAGACGTATTCGAATCGGGCTGTCACCGGTTGCGACGTTCGTTGATGTCGGCGAGGCCGCTGACGTCGCTTGCGTAGAAGCGCGACAGGTCGCCGGCGAATTTCCTGATGCTTTCGGGCGCGGTGTAGAGCATGTGCCCGGCCGGGTAGTAGGTGAACGCCACGTTGCCGCGCAATGGCTTGGGCAGGGCCATGTGGTCGATGTCGTATTCGGTCTGGTTGAACGGCGTGCACAGGTCGTAGATGCCGTTGCCGATCATGACCTTGAGCGTCGGTTCATGCGCGATGGCGGCGGCGAGGTCGGCGGTGACCGTCGGGAACGGGATGTGTGCGCCCCACGACGTCTTCGCACCTTCCGGCAGGGTGTGCCACCACGTCCAGCCTTTGCCGGGTTCGGTGGAGTTCCAGTCGAAATCGGCGTATCCACGGCGTTCCTCAATGCCGTCCCAGCCGAGTTCGTCGCGCAGATAGGCATTGGCGACGCTGGAATAGGCCGGGTCGAGGAAGCTGTCGTCGACCACGAACGTCTCTTCCTGGGCGGTACGGTCGAGGTCGTAGCCTTTGCTCCTTCCGTCGTAACGGCCGACAATCATGCCGGTGTCGTTGCCGCTATCGTGGCGCAGCAGCTCCTTGCGGAAACGCATGTCGAGCACGCGCAGGTCGGAATCGTAGACGTATTGCTCGCTCAGCCCGGTCAGTTCGGCATAACGTTTGGCGACATTGCGTTTCGTGGTCTCATCGATGCCGTCGCCTTGGGCCAAAGCCGCACGAAGCGGACCGTTGGCGAATTCGCGGGCGGCATTGAGATGCGTTTCTATATCCACGTTTTGGCCGGCCTTGCCGTGGTAGTGTGCCACGGTGGCATAGGTTGGGAAATAGCCGATGTAGAACTGGTCGGAGGTGTCGAAGGTATAGGCATAGTCGAGGATGTTGGAAATCAGAACCAGCCCGTTGAGCGCCACACCGTCTTGTTGCAGACGATACGACAGGGCCGCGCCGCGCGTGGTGCCATAGGATTCGCCCAGTACGTATTTCGGCGAATTCCAACGGTCAAAGCGGGTCAGATAGGCACGGATGAACGCGCTGAAACCCTTGACGTCGCCGTCTACCGAATACAGCTCCTTCTTAGCCTTTTCGGCGATCTGCGAGAATCCTGTACCCGGGGCGTCGATGAAGACGATGTCCGAATACGGCAGCATCGTGTAAGGATTGTCTTTGAAGCCGTATGGAGCGGCAGGGACCGGGGCCGCGTCCGGGATATCGATGCGCTTGGGACCCAACGATCCCATCATCAAAAACGTCGAGGACGAGCCCGGGCCGCCGTTGAAGATAAATGTGACCGGACGGGTGGTGTCGGTTTTGCCGTGCTCGTCGGTCAGTTCGAAAGCCGCGTAGAAGTCGCTGGCCGCAGGCTTGACTTCCTTGGTGTCGATGGTGATGGAGCCGACGGTCGCCCGATAATGCAGCGTTTCTCCGTTGAGTTCCATCGTGTGGTGCGTCCTGCGTTCGCCGGTCGGCCGGATTTCCGGCTTCGGTGTTTGTTCGGTTGACGCGTTGTGCCCGGTTGTGGCCGTTACCGCTTCTTCGCTCATTTCGTTACTCCTTGGACTGACGTTCATCTCGTTCCAGCCTAACGCAGAGCCGTCTCATTGGCCCGTCGATGAGCGCCGATGAAATCCACAATGATACCGGAATCAGCAAACGAGAAAAGAAAAAGGCTTCTGAGAATTTCTCAGAAGCCTTACCCGTGGAGCTAGGGAGATTCGAACTCCCGACCCCCTCCATGCCATGGAGATGCGCTACCAGCTGCGCCATAGCCCCGGTCTTGTTTAAGTTATCGCTCCTTGCGAAGCCTTAGATACTTTACAACAAACTCTGCGAATGACCAAATCGGCGTGTCGCCGAAGCTTGCCAGAGCCATAAAAACAAGAGAACACAAGGGTTTTATTCGATTGCTGAACCTGCGGAACCCCAAATGGCTGAGGCTTATCAACAAACCTGCGGAACCCCAAATGGCTGAGGCGTATCAACAAATCTGCGAAACCCCTGATGGCGAAGGAAACTGGGCTGAAGGTCTTGTACTGTCCTTCAGCCCGGTCATGCTCACTGCGGATTACTAGTATTCGCTCCGGGTGTGCCGTCTCCGGTATGAGATCCCGGATCAGAGCTGCCGGTGCCGTTGCTGTTCGATGGCGAACCGTTCGTGGAGCCGGAGTCTGCTCCGCCCCCATTGCCTGCTCCGCTGTTCGACGAATCATTGGAAGAGTTGCTGGAACCGTTGGAATTCGAACCCGTGCCGCCGCCGGTATTTCCTGAATTGCCGTTGCCGGAATTATCGCCGTTTGTATTTCCTGAACCGTTGGCAGTGCCTGAACCGTTGGAAGTGGAACCATTTGAAGTCCCGGAATCTGAGGTGGTTCCGGAATTTCCTTGATTGTTCGTTCCGTTGTTTTTCTGCGTGTTGCCGTCGGTCTTTTGGTTGCTGTCGCTGGGAGTGTTGTCTGAATCGTTGCGCTGCGGCTGATTCTTGGTGGTCGAGTTGGTGACGATGTTGCGTACCACGTCATCGGTGCCCTGACCTTTGGTGGCCAGCGAGATGATACCTGCGGTGATGCCGACCGCAACCAAGGCGCTGACGACAGCGACGACAATGGCCAGCCGTTTATAACGCTTCTGCCGTGAGGAATCGAAGACGCGAACATGGCCGTCATGCTGCCCCGGACCGCCATTGAGCGTTTGACGGGTTCCGGAAATTGCTTTTGTTGCCCGGGTTTTGCCGATGGGCGCCATCACGGTGGTCTTGCCTGACGCTGAAGACGTCAAGACCTCAGTGGAATCGTTCTTGCCGTCATCTGCATGGTACTTACCGTCTGCATCCCCCAGATCTCCTGTTTTGTTCCTGCTTTCTTGACGCTCAGCGGCCAAGGTTCTGGTCGCGTCCTTCTGATCTGAGCCGGTGGCCATTTTCTCGTTGCGAACCAAAGCGGCCAGGCTCGGCGATGTTCCGTCCATGCGCGGCATCGGAACACTCTGGGCCGCTTGGGCCGAAACCGGGCCAGGCAATCGACCGTGATGCTGCGCATCGGATCCTATGACCCGTGTCTGATCGCCTGGATCGGCGCTTAGAGCATTCTGTTGCGCGGTGCCATCGTCTTGAGGTACGCTTTCCTGCAGCTTCCTACCGGATTCCTTGAGCACATTCTGGTAGATCTGCGAGGCGACAGCCGAGACAATGGAGCCGACAGCCACGCCGATCACGGATCCGGCAATGCCGATCTTCGCCGACAACAGGAACGAAGTGACCGCAGCAAGCGCACCCGCTATGATCTGCGAGACCGAAATCCCCTTGAAAAAATTCTTCATAAACCATAAGGATAACGGGAGGAAATCGGAAAAAGCTTAAAACGTGCAAAACCTCGCCGAACGCTTACAGGAACCAAGACACGCGCTACGAGACCGCTATTTTTTGCGCCAGTCATGCAGCATGTCTTCCGCATGACGGAAAAGATCGACAATGACGGAACGATGAACGATGGACATCAGAACAGCCACGAAAATCAAGGCGAAACCGGCCAGGGTCGTCATCCTCAGCGTTGTCCTCCAGAAGAGGATCGAGAACAATTCGGAAAACAGGCTTTCGGTGCACATCACGATCGATGCGGAAGACGCGGAGACATGCGCCAGGCCGATATTCTGCATGATCTGAGCCAAAGTCGTCGCCCCGATGAACAGATAGAGGAAGCTCACCACGATTTTCGGTTCCAGCCACGAGGCGTTGGGAGCCGGTTCGGTGAGAATCGCACCGATCAGGAACAGGACGCAGGCGACGGCGAACTGGACGAAGGTAATCGCAATCGCGTTGTATTTTTTGGAATAGATGCCGAGATACGTCAGGTTGAACGAGAAGACGGCGGCACAGGCGATGGTCATCCAGTCGCCTGACGTGAGGGAAAGCGAAAAGCCGCCCGGTTTCAGCGAGACGAAACCGACGCCGATCAGGCAAATCACCCCTGCGATGATGTTGATGTTATGCGGCCTGTTTTTGGTGGCCAGCCAGGCGGCGAAGGGCGTGAGGACACAGTAGGAAGCCGTCAGAAAGGCGCTCCTGCCAGGGTCGATCGTCAGCAGCCCCTTGGTTTGCAGAACCATCGTCCCCCAGTAGGTGACTCCGACAACGACGGCAGGGACAAGAATCGACTTGTTGAGCGCGGGAACAATGCTGTTGTGGAACATCAGCAACATGATCAGGCACGCCCCGCCGGTACGCATCGCCATCAGCCACTGCGGAGTGATCGCCGTCATGGCGATTTTGGAAACCAGATAGCTGCCGCCCCATAGCGCGGCGCAGCACAGCAACATAAGTCTGGCGAGATTGGGTGGGAAATTGCGGGAAAGGCGACTGCGCAGGCCTTGGAAACCACGGCGAGCGGTGCCCTTCGACGAAAGGTAGGGGGCAAACATATGGGCCATGGCCTTCTCCTCTTGTCCGTTTCCGATATGTTCGCTCACGCCTTTTGCGGCCAGATCGGGTCTTCTCTTCCGGTCTTCGCCCGGAACCCTCAGGACGTACCTGCCTGCTCTGTCTCTCTTCGTATCCGGCCCAGGCGGGCAACGTCGGTCAAGCCGTTCCGACGGGCATTCCAACCTTATTTGTCGCTATTCAAAATAGACATATTCTTTTCGCGACACGCCTAGAAATACCCCGAAATCACGGTTATGAAAACAATTCACGCGTTGATTACATTTCCAACGCGACAATAAGCCGTACCCCTACCCAACACGCCCAAATCAGATGCGCAATTCATGTTGAGCACGAAGCTAAAATCGTTCGCAGAAAACGGATTGGCGGTGAGCAATGTCACACGCATCTGTTAGTGAACAACAGTTTGAAGACGTACCATGGAAACGTATAGAAAGCAGTTCGAACGAAAGGACAGCATTATGGCTACACTTACCCCGGAAATGAAGGAATTCATCAACAACAACCTCGCGTGGATCACCACCGTCAGCAAGGACGGGCAGCTCGACCTCGGCCCCAAGATGTCGATGTTCGTGCTCGATGACAATCACCTCGCCTATCACGAGCGCACTGCCGGCCAGCATTACAAGAACCTTGAGGACGGCAGCCCGCTGGTGATCTGCTTCGCCAACCTCGAAAGCAAGAAGGGCTACCGCTTCCGCGGCAACGTGACTCTGCACTCCGACGACGCCATCTACGACGAGCAGGTCAAGGTCGCCGAAGAGAAGGGCACCAAGAAGCCCGCCACCATCCCGGTGCTCGAGATCACCGAGATCGACGATCTCTCCGCCGGCGCCAAGGCCGGCACCACCATCAGCAAGGACTGAACTTGTTGAGAACGGCTTGGGCTCTTGATTCCCGGCCGTCAACGGTGTGAGGGCCTCCGTGATTCGTATGGAGGTCCTCTTTTTGTATGCCTGCCTTGCCTGATATGCATCAAAGGGCTAAAGCAGACAGGGCTGAGTAGACGAAGGAGTGGGAATGTGCCGCAGATTTTCGCTTGACCTTGATTGGAACACCGTCGCTTCGGATTTCGGTGTCGACGATGAAGACGTCGACACTTACGCACTGCCGGCTCGAACGTTTCGGGTCGAACCGAAGCAGACCATCGTGGTCCTCGCGGCAGGAGAGGATGGCCGACGGCATCTTTCGGGCGGCTATTGGTCGCTGGTACCTTCTTACAGCGACAAGCGGGAGCTCACCTATCCGACCTATAACGCACGTATGGAAACAGCCGCGCAAAAGCCGACATTCAAAGACGCGATGCGAAGCCGTCGTGCCATCATCCCAGCTTCCGGGTATTTCGAATTCAAAGGCAGGCGTCCGTTTTATTTTCATGCTCAAGGCGACGCCATGCTCGCCATGGCCGGCCTGTTTTCGTGGTGGCGCGACAACGCGGATTCCCCATGGACGCTCACCGCTACGATCCTGACCTGTGATGCCATCGAAGAGGCGGCGAAAATCCACAACCGCATGCCGTTGCTCGTTTCGCGTGATATGACCGGACAATGGCTTGATCGCCACGTCGATGGATCTGGAATCATTGACGATATTCATGCGGCGAGCCTATCTATGTCCGAAAACCTTGATTGTTATGAGGTCGCCGAACCGGCACCAGAAGAAGACGGACCTCGGTGCATCCGCCCGAAGGCAGAGCGCGTGTGCCTGAGTCTTTTCTGAGCCTCAAACAGGAATGCCATAACGCAAACAAACGGACTGGTTGCAGAATTAATCACAGTTTTGGCCTCATTTTCGTGATTAACTCTGTAGAATCGCTCAATATGCAGAGAACATCACATTTTTAGCGCATTTTCTGTGATTAGCGTTGTACGTCGAAGACGCTAATCACACTTTTACCCCATTATCATGATTATCTTTGTACGTCGAAGATGCTAATCACACTTTCGATTCGAAGTTTATTCCACGATTTTCCTGAATTTATGTTGCTTTGTCACTGATGTTGCTTTGTCACGCTAAAAAGTGGCCCAACAAATCGGATAACCAATTTGACCAGGTATGGCGTTGATTATCTGTTCCAAAACGTCGTTCTGTCAGCGATGCGGGGAACACCAGCCTCAATCAGCTTTTTCGTCACCGTATCACGTTGCAATACATCGTTGTAATCGAAACGTACTATTTGCGAAACGCCGGAATTCAGCAAATCCTGCTCGCGTTGCTTCTCGGCATGAACCACCTGACGAATGCTCTGCCCGCCCGTCATAGTATCGTCAGTGTATTTGTTCATACCGTCATATTCAACAACGACAGCTTTCCCGTTTGCGAGCCGGTACAATCCATCAACCCTATATCTTCGACCATCCTGCATCCGGAATTCCTGTTGCAGTTCAGGGGCCGGGAAACCTTCTTCGATGATGATTGCGCGGCACAGCGATTCTCCCCCATTTTCGCTTCTCGGGTCTGCATAGCGCAGCAGCACACCGATTCTGGTTTCAACAGCTGGCACAGCCTTCGAGATCTGCGTCAACGCTGACCTCGTTGTCAGCCGTTTTCTCAATGCCGAATCGATCATCGGCAACACCTCGTGGAATTCGAATCTTGCCGCACAATCAAGCAAAGCCTGAGTAACCGAGGTCATGGACCGGTCTTTGTTAAAAAGCGTCTCGCTCGGTGTGACGTGAACGTATCGTGTTTTGCTTGTTTTGGCAACACCAATTGCTTTTGTAGACGCCAGAAATATCGTTTGTTGCTCGTTAAGCCAGAAAGGATACTCGATGCCGTAGAGCGCAATCACGCTCAGACCTGCAAAAATCAATTCCGGACGCCAGGCATGCAGTCCTCGTATTATCCATGCATACTGCTGTTGCATGCTAAGGTCCCGCCAAACGTCTTGCAATACGTACAAACCGCGCCTTGCCCTGATCACCTGTCCCGATCGGGTAAGCCTGTAAAGAATTTCCTGGTCAGCATGGCTCGCTGCCTCATGCAGTTTGTCTTCGATACGTTTGTTGATCTTCATATCACAAACTCTAATGAATTTGCTCCGATTTGCGTGGCAAAAATAGGTACTGTGGTCGAATGATAGCCAATTTGGAAAATCTCGGGTGTTTCGTGCATAACTTTTCAGTTACGCACATCGCTATCCACACATCGATTACGGATTGCGGGATTATTTCCGTACTTTCTGATGAGATACAGAGATAATCACAGAAAGAAGCCCAATTATGTGATTGTCTCTGCAGATCAAAACAAATGCATTAAAAATCACAGAAACAGAACGGATTTCGTGATTATCTCCGCAAGCCTACAGAGATAATCACAGGATACAAGCCACATCGCCATCCGAGTCTATCGATCATGCATCATATGTGGTGTTCGACGTGCAGCAATGGCGCGCCACCGCCCTCGTAGATATCCGCATGTGGGGTGGCGTCGAGATTCAAATCGACGTGAAGTTTGGCGCTGCCATCCCTGGCCGTGACATCGTAGGCGTAATGCCTGTTTTCAAGCAACGTCGGCTCTGTGGTGGCGTCGGTCAGCCATGGTCGGGAGCGGCGCATCGAGGCCAATTGGCCGATCAAGCGGTACATCCACTTGCCGTCGTCGGACAGGTTTTCCGGAGTCTCGGGATATTCGGGACGGACGATGTCGTCGCCGCCGACACCCTCGGTTTTCTCGCCTGTCATCGCTCGTTCGTCGCCGTAATAGACAGAGGGAGTGCCGCCCACAGTAAACAGAATCACGGCTGCCAAGGCGAGTTTCCCTTCGTCATTGACTTGGCTGGCGATTCTGGTGACGTCGTGGTTGCCGATGAAGGTCTGGGGTATGAAGGTTTCCAGGAAAGCGTCATGGCGTTTGAGACACCAGTCGAGCTCGAAGAAATTGCCGTCTTTAAGGCTGCTCCATATCGCTTTCCACAGTTCGTACTGGGTGACGGTGTCGACGGTGGAGTCGTGTACGAACTGTGGATAGTCGCTCTGTATCGCCTCGCCCATGAACCAGGCATCGGGAATCTCACGGCGCACGCGCGGCAGGACTGTTGCCCAGAATGATGTCGGCACCGTTGTGGCCGCGTCCAAACGCCAGGCATCCACGCCACGCCGCATCCAATGGGTCATCACGTCGGTCACCAGATCGGCGACGCGGGGCGCATCGTGGTTGAACGCCGGCAAGATGGCATGACCCTCGAATTTTGCATAATCAAGTGTCCCGTCTTGCATCACTGAGAAGCTGAACATGTCATCGCTGTCGTGCCCGACGGGTTTGCCGGCCTTCATCTTGTCTTGCGCTTCGTTGAGCTCACGCTGGAACTCCGGGAAATTCCTGCCGACATGGTTGAAGACACCGTCGAGCATCAATGCGATGTCGCGTTCGTGGCAGGCTTCGACCAGACGCCCGAACGTCTCGTCATCGCCGAGTCTCGGGTCGATCCTGTAGAAATCGATGGTGTCATAGCCGTGGGTGTCCGAATCGAAAACGGGACCGAGCAAAAGGCCGTTGCAGCCCATCCCCTTCATATAATCCAGCCAATTGATCAGGCGCTCGAGCCTGGGCTTTCTTTGACGTTGGGCATCGGATTGCGGGCGGACGGGAGCTCCGCAGAAACCCAAAGGATAAACCTGCCACCAGACTCGTTTGCTGCAATCGTCCATCCGTATACCTCGAATCAATACCGCGATAGAAACCTTGTTTCTATCATACGCAATTCATCGGTTTAGAGCTTGGGATTCTCCCATTCGGGGGTATCGGCGATGGATGGGCCGTGGTTGTACTCGGAAAGCGACCAGCGCAGCGGTTTGCCTGCGATGGCGATTGGGATGAGCCTTGCCCAGTGCGCGTTGCGCATCGAAAAGACCGCTGAATTGGCGTCCGCGTCATTGTCTGCGTTCAGCAGGGTCCGTACCGTGTCGGCGATGCAGGCGCCATGCGAGAAGACAAACAGGTCGGTATCGGGTTCGGCCTTGCCTGCCCATTCCGCTATGGCCTGCGTGGCCCGCTGCCCCACGTGCTTATCCGGTTCGACGTGGTGCTTGAGCTCGCCGCCCTCGCCATGGAGCCACGAAATGAAATCATCCGGGTACCTTTCCATGATCTCACGAGTGGCATGGCCTTCCCAATCGCCGTAATGCCGTTCGCGCACACGCGGATCCGGGTGGACCTCCTCGCCGATCAGATCGGCGAAAGCATGGGCTGTGGCCATGGCACGGCCCAGATCCGACGCGACGATCAGGCGGTGTCGTGCCTGGTCCTTCTCGCCGTCGACATACAGCTCTTTCAACGCTTTGCCGGTCTGGCGGACCTGCCAGTCGCCTATCTCATCGAGTGGGATGTCGGTGACTCCCTGAACACGGCCGGAGGCATTGTACGAGGTACGTCCGTGACGCACCAAGGTCAATGAACGGACGTGGACATTGGGATCGAATAAGGTACTGAAATCCATCGTGTGACTCCTAAGATACTGACGGAGTGGTCTAAATTTTCAACGTGGCCGCAAAGACCGGCGCCGTGCCCGTGGCTTTTCAGACGCGTTCGTCGGCGGTGTGCCCGTCGGCGGGCCGGTGATCGGGCTCCTTCGGAAGCTCAAGGTCGATAGCGGGGCAATCCTGCCACAATCGCTCAAGATCGTAGTATCCGCGCTCTTCCTCATGCATGACGTGAATGACGAAATCACCGTAATCAAGCAGCACCCAACGAGCTTCATCGAGGCCTTCGCGACTGATAGGCTCAAGTTTTCCGCCCTTGGTGTAAAGCTCCTTCTCGACCTCTTCGGCCACGGCCAGAACCTGACGTTCGCTGGATGCCGTGGCGATGAGCATGGCATCGGTGATGGCGATGGGGCCGGTGACGTCGAAGGCGACGAGGTCGGTGGCCTTGACCCGGTCGGCCGCCATCGCAGCCAGACGCAGGGCCTCAATCGTACTTTGCAATGCTGTCATGAATCAACGCTCCCATTCGGGCTTCCAGCCCTCTACTACGTGTTGTGTGTTCTCCGAATATACCATCGAATCGTCCGGCACCGCGTGGCGGATGACGGATCCGGCTCCGGTGGTGACATTGTCGCCGACCTCGACGGGCGCTACGAAGAGGTTGCCGGCACCTACATGGACGTTCGAGCCGATATGGGTGCGGTTCTTGTGCACGCCGTCGTAGTTGGCGGTTATGGAACCGCCGCCCACGTTGGAGTTCTCCCCCAGTTCGGCGTCGCCCATATAGCTCAGGTGCGGCACTTTGGTGCCGGCTCCGATATGCGCCTTCTTCATCTCCACGAACGCGCCGGCCTTCGTGCCTGCTTCGAGCACATTGCCCGGACGCAGGTAGGTCCATGGGCCGATATTGGCATCAGGGCCGATATGGGTCTCTTGCACACGGCTGCGTTCGACAGTGGCTCCGGCCTCGATCCGGGCGTCGATCAGCGTGGTGTAAGGTCCGATAACCGCGTTTTCGGCGATTGTGGTATGCCCTTTCAGGAAGGTTCCCGGCAGGACCGTGACGTCCTGCGCCAACTCGACGTCGTCTTCGATCCACGTGGTTTGCGGATCGGGGATTGTCACGCCTGCGCGCATCCAACGCTCGCAGGTACGCAGGTTGTGCGTGCGGGAAAGGTGGGCCAGCTGCACGCGGTCGTTGACGCCTTCGACGCTTAAGGAGTCGGACGCCGCGAGTGCGCCGACCTTGCCGTTCTTTCGCGCGGTCTCGAGAGCGTCGGTGAGATAGAATTCGCCTTGTGCGTTCTTCGAATCCAGGCCTTGCACCGCACGGGCGAGCACCGCCGCGTCGAAGACATAGACGGAGGTGTTGATCTCGTGAACCGCCAGCTCGCTGCTGTTGGCATCCTTCTGCTCGACGATGCGCAGCACGCTGCCGTCGCTGTCGCGGATGATGCGGCCGTAGCCGGTCGGGTCCTCAAGATTGGCGGTGAGCACGGTGGCGTCATTGCCGCTGGCCTTGTGGAAGGCGAGAAGCGCGTCAAGGGTGGCGGTATCGAGCAGCGGCATGTCGCTGGCGGCGATGAGCACCGAACCGGTAAGCCTCCCGTCGGCATCAAGCTGGTTCATGGCGCATTGCACGGCGCGTCCGGTGCCGGCAATGTCGTCTTGGTTGACGATCTCGACATGTTCGTTGTAGCTTTTCGCGGCTTTCGCAACGCGCTCGGCCTGATAATGAACGACTACGGCAAGGGTTTCGGGCTCGAGGGCGGAAACGGAACTCATCACACGCTCGAGAAAGGTCTTGCCGGCCAGCTCATGGAGCACTTTCGGCTTTGACGAACGCATGCGCGTGCCTTCGCCGGCTGCCAGTATGATCGCTGCACTCAATGCCATATCCACTCCAATTCCTGTTTCGAAAGCGAAACACGCCGTTAAAATATGAGAACCGGCTGGTATCCGATACACGGAAGCCAGCCGGTTGAACAAGTTCCTCCACCTGGATTCGAACCAAGACTAAGGGTTCCAAAGACCCGTGTGCTGCCTTTACACCATGGAGGAATGGAACGGCCATAAGACCGAACCGATTTTCTATTATGCTGGTTGCCTCTGACAACTCGACACGCGCGACAGACGAATCGTCTCAAGTCGAATAACAAACGACCAGCAAACCGTGCAAGCTTGGACGCCGTCAAATCACGCGAAGAGGAAGCCTTGCCCGTGATGTTCGGGGTAGTTGTCGAAAAGCCTGGCGACCGAGCCGTCCTCGAAAACCGCCTGAATGGCGCTGGCGAGCAACGGTGCGATGGAAAGGACCGTAAGGCCGTCCCAACGCTTGGACTCATCGATCGGCACGGTGTCGGTCAAGACGACCTCGCGTGCGCCGCAGTTCTTGAGACGCTCGACCGCAGGGTCGGAGAGCACGCCGTGCGTGGCCACCACTGTCACCGACTTGGCGCCGGCCTGCTTCAGAACGTCGCAGGCACCGACGATGGTGCCGCCGGTATCGATGAGATCGTCGACCAGGACGCAGTCCTTGCCGACCACGTCACCGACTACACGGTTGGATGTGGCATGGTTGGGACGGTTGATGTCGCGGGTCTTGTGGACGAAAGCAAGCGGACCGCCGCCCAGGCGTTGCGCCCACTGCTCGGCCACGCGGATGCGGCCGGCGTCGGGCGAGACCACGGCGACGTTGTCGAGATTGCCCTGGAAACGGTCACGGATGTAATCGACAAGCACCGGCATGGCGATCAGATGATCGACCGGCCCGTCGAAGAAGCCCTGGGACTGTGCGGCATGCAGGTCGACGCTCATCACACGGTCGGCACCCGCCGTACGCAACAGATCGAAAACCAGGCGGCAGGAAATGGGTTCGCGGCCAAGATGCTTCTTGTCCTGGCGGGAATAACCCAAAAGCGGGCAGACGGCGGTGATGGAACGGGCCGAGGCACGCTTCAGCGCATCGATCATGATGAGCTGTTCCATGATGGCCTTGTTGACGTCGCCGGCGTGGCTTTGCAGCACGAAGACGTCGGCGCCACGCACCGATTCGGTGTATCGCACATACATTTCCCCATTTGCGAAATCGTATGCGGTGGTCTTCAAAACGTCGATGCCAAGCTGGCTTGCGACGTCCGTCGCCAGCTGGGGATGAACCCTGCCGGTGACGAGAATGAGATTCTTACTGGGCTTTCCTTCTAGGATTGCGCTCACCATGTCTCCAAACGTTATCGTCTGTATGAACCACAGCTATATTAGCCTCTCAACGCGACGGAAACGACACGGCCGATTTTATTTACGACCATCGTCTTCCTCCCGGGTATACAGCCCGTGTTTGGCGATGTATTGCACCACGCCGTCGGGGACGAGATACCACACCGGCTCTCCCAGCGAGGCCCGATGGCGGACATCGGTCGATGAAATCGCCAAGGCCGGAATCTCCAAGGTGTCGACCTCGATCTGGGTGCGCATGTGTTCAGGGCTCTGGTAGCCGGGACGGGTGACCGCGACGAAGCGCGCCAGCCCGAACATGTTTCGTGCTTCCTTCCACTTGAGGATTTCGGCCACGGCATCAGCTCCGGTGATGAAGAAGAGCTCGGCATCGGGGTTCAATGCGCGGATGTCGCGCAGCGTATCAATCGTATAGGTGACGCCAGGGCGGTCGATATCGACGCGGGAGACGGTGAATTTAGGGTTGGAGGCCGTGGCGATGACGGTCATCAGATAGCGGTCCTCGGCGTTGGTCACGTCCTTGTCGAGCTTGAACGCGGGTCGGCCTGTCGGCACGAAAATCACCTCATCCAGGTCGTAGACCCATGCCACCTCGCTTGCCGCCACCAAATGGCCGTTGTGGATGGGGTCGAAGGTGCCGCCCATGATGCCGATGCGTCGATGCCCGCTGCCGTGGCGATGCCCCTGTTGTCCGGTTTTTGCGGCATCGATGGAGTCGGGATCGGGTTGTGGGGAAAGACCGGACATCTTGCGTGCCGGTTCGCGATGTTTCGAAGTCTTGGCGTTGGACGCTGACGGCACGGCACCCGCGTGAGCGGGCTTGAAAGATTCGCCGCTGCCGGCCGCTGCATACTGGCCTATGGAGGTTTCGGCGTCGCTCATGCCTTGCCGTTTCCCTTGTGTTTGGCGTTTTTCTCGTTCTGGGATTGGTCCGACACAGTCTCTTCGCGTTTTTCGTCGGCCTGTTCCGTCTGTTCCTCGATCTTTTCGGCGGTGGCGTGCTGGCTGGTGTCGATTTTGCCCATGTCCTCGTCGTATTCGTCCTGCACCACACGGCGGATCTCGGCAAACGTCGGAATTGGGAAATCGGGTTGGTAAAGGCGACGCACGGAGGCGACGCACTCGCTGGCACGGATCAGCAGGTCGGTCATGGCGTCGATGCCGCCTTGCGCTTCCTGCCTGCTGAATTCGGCGATATAGTGCTCCATGGCGGAGAGACGCTCGGCCACGGTCTTTTTGCCGTCCTCGTCGAGGTCTACGACGTCGTCCGCGTCCATTTCCGGCCATCCGACAAGAGCTGCATCAGCGTACTCCAAGGAGGCCCGCTGGTCGGCGGTGGCGATGCCGTCCTCGACCTGGACCAGGAAGACGTAACGCACGATGGCGAGACGCTCCGAGGCGATCTTCAGGCCGATGCGGGGATTGCTCATGTCGATGCCGCGGTCTTTGGCCAGCAGGTAATCGGCCTGCCCCGTTTCCTGTGCGCCTTGCTCGCTTTCCGGCATTTTCTGCCCGTCCGTTGTGGCGGTAGCGGTCGCCGGCTGGTTGTCGGGATTCTGGCTTGCGGAAATATTGCCTTCCAGATTGTTGTCAGCGCCCTTGATGCCAGCGTCGTCGTTGCTGTGTTCAGCGTCGTTCATACCATGTCCTTCGCTTGTCTTCAGGCCCGCACCTGGCCGGTGCCGTAGCCGATCCATTTGGTGGTGGTCATTTCCGTAAGTCCCATCGGTCCGCGGGCATGCAGCTTCTGCGTCGAGATGCCCAATTCGGCTCCAAAACCGAACATACCGCCATCCGTGAACCTTGAGGAGGCATTGGCCATGACCACCGCCGAGTCGATACGCCTGGTGAAGCGTTCGATGGCACTGTAATCCTCTGATATGATGCATTCGGTATGACCGGTGGAATGGGCGTTGATATGGTCGATGGCCTCGTCCAACGAGCCGGCGACCTTCACCCCCATTTTCAGGGCGAGGTATTCCGTATCCCAGTCCTCGGGCGTGGCATGAAGCAGGTTCACATTTTCGATGTCGCTGCCCTCAATGATTGCATACGCCTCATCGTCGGCGTGAAGTTCCACTCCGGCATCGGCAAGCGCCTGCGCCGCCAAGGGCAGAAAGTCTTTGGCCACGTCGTGATGGACGATGAGCTTTTCGGCGGCGTTGCAGACACCGACCCGCTGCGTTTTGGCGTTGAGGATGATGGGGATGGCCTTAGCGAAATCCGCGGCTTTGTCGACATAGATGTGAACGTTACCGGCCCCGGTTTCGATGACCGGAACCTTGGAATTGCGCACGACGGCCTGGATGAGCCCGGCTCCCCCGCGTGGCACCAGCACGTCGATATGGCCGCGCGCCTCCATCATCGCCGTGGCGCCCATACGCCCGAACCTGTCGACAGAGACGACCAGCGCCGGGTCGAAGCCTTGCTCGCGCAGCACCTTCTGGATGACGGCAAGCGTGGCCTCGTTGGTATGCTGCGCCTCGTGCCCGCCACGCAACAGGACGGCATTGCCGGATTTGAGGCACAACGAGGCAACGTCGACCGTGACGTTGGGCCGGGCCTCATAGATCATGCCGAATACGCCGATCGGAACTCGCACCTCGTTCAAGCGCAAGCCGTTGAACAGCGTTGAGCCGCGCACGACCTCGCCGACCGGATCGGGAAGGGTGGCTACATGGCGGACGCCGTCGGCCGCCGCCTGCACGCGGGCTTCGTCGAAGCGCAGACGGTCGAGCTTTCCCTCACTCATGCCTTCCTGCCTGGCGGCACGCATATCGACATCATTGGCTTCGGCGATGGTCTTGCCCGCCGCCTCGAGTGCGTCCGCCATCGCGCCCAGCAAAGCGTTCTTCGCCTCGCTGTTGGCTTCGGCGAGCACCCGTTGCGCCCGCGTTGCGGCGTCGCCCATGGCGCAGACCTGCCGGAACACCTCCGGATCCAGAACCGACGAATCCTGACGACCATCTGCGAGCATGTTGTTCTCCCTGATATTCAAAACACATTCCACTACGGTCGTGCATCGGCCTCAATTCAAAAAGACCGTTGCACGCCTGCACTGTTGCCAACGATTGTAAGCCTTGCCGCGTCCAAACCGGATCTGCAACAGCCGATTCGGACACCTTCGGTATTCGGGTCTGCTTTCCATTAGACTGTTGACACCGAGCAATTACCGAACGCACAGAACAAACGAGGCATTGGTGATGAATACCACTTTCCACAGCACCAGAAGTTCTTCCGAACAGCTGACCAGCCGTCAGGCCATCCGTCAAGGGCTTGCCAGTGATGGTGGCCTGTTCGTCAGCGACGAGCTCGGCAGACAACAGGTTGACGTCTCCACGTTGATTGGTAAGCCTTACCGAGAAATGGCCCGTACGGTACTCGGCGTGCTGCTGCCCGACTTTACGGCCGCCGAACTGGACGACTGCGTTCGCGCGGCGTATGGCTCCCAGTGGCTCGACAGCGCCATCACTCCGCTGAAACCATTGGGTGACGATTACGTCCTCGAACTGTTCAACGGGCCGACCAGCGCGTTCAAGGACGTCGCGCTGCAGATCCTTCCGCAGTTTATGGCCCGCACGACTTCCGCCTCGTCGGAGATCGGCGACAAGGTGATGGTGCTGACCGCCACGTCCGGCGACACCGGCAAAGCGGCGCTCGCAGGGTTCGCAGACACCCCCGGCACCGGTATCACCGTCTTCTACCCAGAGGGCAAGGTCAGCGAGATTCAGCGTCTGCAGATGACCACGCAGGCCGGCTCGAACGTCAATGTCTGCGCCGTACGTGGCAATTTCGACGATGCGCAAACCGCCGTCAAACGCATTTTCGGCGACAAAGCTCTGGCCGCGAAACTTATGGAAGGCCACAACGTCTCGCTTTCCTCCGCCAACTCCATCAACGTCGGCAGGCTTGTGCCGCAGGTTGTCTATTACTTCTCCGCCTATGCGCAACTCGTCGAGCGCGGGGCCATCAAGGTCGGTGATGAAGTCGAGTTCGTGGTGCCCACCGGCAACTTCGGCGACATCCTCGCCGGATACTACGCCAAGAAACTCGGCCTGCCGGTCGGACGGCTCATCGTGGCCAGCGATCGCAACAACGTGCTCTTCGACTTCCTGACCACCGGCACCTACAACCGTGAGCGTCCGTTCTTTGAGACCACCTCGCCGTCGATGGATATCCTCGTTTCCTCGAACCTTGAACGTATGCTCTATTACATGTCGGACGGCGACACCGAATTGATTCGCAACCTCATGGACGATTTGCAGAACAAGGGTTCGTTCACGATTCCGGAGCCCTTGCTTGAACGAATCCGTGGACTGTTCTCCTGCGGTTGGGCCGACGAGGACGAGGTGAGTCAGGCCATCACCGAATGCTGGAAGAACAACCACTACGTCATTGACCCGCACACCGCCTGCGGTTACCATGTGATGTCACAAGAACCACGGGAATCGACTATGCCGCGCGTGCTGTTGAGCACTGCCAGCCCATACAAGTTCCCGCGCGTGGTCGGCCGTGCGCTCGGCCTTGACACCACCGGCTCCGGCTTCGAGTGCATGGATCGTCTTGCGCAGGCCACCGGCACCACCGCCCCCAAGAACCTGCGCGGGCTGGAACACGCCACCGAACGCTTTACCGATGTCATCGATATCGGTGAGATGGCCGATTACGTCAGAGCCGCGTCCGAACGGTTATGACCGTAATCAGCCGATAAGGAAACACTGTCGGCAATCCACTGACTACATTGCGCAACCGCCCGATCCGCGTTATTGATGATTACGTGCCGCAAGTGCTGCCATGAAACCGACATCCGCGAGCATCAACACACAGATGAAAATTCGAATTCCTATGGAACCGGAATCCGCGATGACGCTGTTCAATAGCATCAGCAAACAGATCATGACGACCAGCAAAGGGAGAAAAATGGTCAGCCTTCGATCGCTGTCCTTCTTCTCGGCCTGATTTTGTTCGTCTTGCTTCTTGTTGTCGCCAGAATCATCATCGGTATCCATCAGAGTTCCTTACGCTCGTAAATGTGCATTGACAACCGGCACGATAGGACGAATATCACCGCAGCTACGAGGATGCCTATGATGGCAACCCATGGGATCGGCCCCAGTTTCGCACTCGTGACGAAGTCCATCACGTTATTCAGTACGGCGTCCGGCACGGTGAATGCGACGAGCACCAGCGCTCCACCGATGACGAACAACAGGATGATTGCATATCCCACAGCCTTCGTCGCAGGAAAACGATAGCCAATGGGCAGATAGATACCGGCGAGGATCGGACTGGCAACCAGCACCGTTGTCATCAAGCCAGCCACAGCGCCCATGCGCCGCAGTCTAAACATCATCATCCCGCAAATCATCTGCAAGACGACAGCGACCACAACGACAAGCAAAGCAAAGGCATACCGCCCGACGACCTGATTTCTCCGTGATACGGGCAACAACCCGTTGAGTTTCGCGCTTCCTGTCTGGTCTTCATAGCTGAAAACCGACATCCCGGCCATTGCCGAGACGAACGTGAGCATTCCGGTGACCGCACCGCTCATAGGATACAGCACCGACTCTTTGCCCATCATCCCGGGCACGACCGCGAAGACCAGTGGCAGAAGGACGAGAAGCCAAACGCTCCCATTGCTATATGCGAGAATCTTGAACACATCGATACGAAGCGCTTTGCCGATTTGTTTGAAGTCCATGGTATTCCTCATTCCTTGTTCATGTCGGTAGACGCCTTGGCCGCATTGGTCAGGCGGATGATGTCATCTATGGGCACGGGTTCGCTTACCAATCCGGGGACTTGACCGACAATTCTGTCCACGACTTCCCGATGAACCAGCGCCTCGAAACCGGTGCTGAAGTGTCGGATTCCGACGGCTTGCGGTTCGATATCCGCCGCCTGGTCGAGTCCGCCTTTGACCATGCGGAAAGAATCCTCGAACTCATCCTTGGGACCGGTGTAATAGAGCCGCCCTTGCGTGATGTAAGTAATAAAATCAGCCGCCCGCTCGAGGTCAGAGGTGATGTGGGTGCTGAACAACACGCTGTGCGCCCCGTCTTCCACGTAGCCTTGCAGGATGTCCATCAGTTCGTCTCGGGCCAGCACGTCAAGGCCGCTGGTCGGCTCGTCCAAAATCAGCAGTTTCGCATCATGGCTCAGGGCGGCCGCGATCATTAGTTTCATCTGCATGCCGCGTGAAAGATCTTTAACGACCTTCTTCATTCCAAGTCCGAATCGGTCAAGGTAATGCTCAAATCTTGTCTGATTCCAACTGTCATACATTGTCATCATTGCTTGGCCGGCCATCTTGACCGTCCAATAGGTCGAGAAATAGCTGGTGTCGAAGACGATTCCAAGCTGTTCTTTTACCTTGACCTCGTCGGCGATGTTGTCGAGACTCAACACGCCGATCGAACCGGCATCGCGATGGATCATATTGAGAATCAGCTTGATGAGCGTCGATTTGCCGGCGCCGTTCGGTCCGATGAGCCCCATGATGTAGCCCATCGGCAGGTCGAAGGTCACCGGACCGAGGCTGAAGCCGGAACCATAGCTTTTCCTGACATCGGTGACACTCAACGCCATCGGCATGCCACTGCCGGCAGCAGAAACGTTCTGTGTGTCCGATGTGATTGTTGTAGGTGATGACTGCGTCATCATCGTATTCCTTCCTGTTCAACGGTGAACCGATACGTTCTGCGCGGAAACCTTCATTGACCAGTCAACGAACGATGGTTGGCTGGCGTTGCGCAGTTACGTAAGTGCCTGAGCAACGCAGTGCTTACCAGTGAATCTCACTTGGCTTTCCTGTATGCGTTCTCGAGCATGTCCATCAGGTCGATAAGCGGGATATCGGCCGCTTTGGCCGCGACTCCCACCTGTCGCAAGGCGTTGCGCACCTGGGCGGTGAGCTTCTTTTTCATTCGTTCATCACCCTTTTCGGCGACGAACGTTCCCTTGCCCTGCACATTGACGACGATGCCCTCATCCGCCAGCTCGTTGTAGGCACGGGTGACGGTGAGCACGGAGATACGCAGCTCGCGGGCCAGCTTGCGCAGGCTTGGCAGCGCCTCCCCGCCCTTGAGCTCGCCGCTAAGTACGGCCTGGCGAATCTGACGCTTGATTTGCTCGTAGATCGGTTCCCCGGACACGGATGAGATGATCAGTTTCATCTATGCCCCTTTCTGTTTCTGGTTGTCGAACAGTGTACATATCTCTGGATAAGACTGTTATACTGTTCAGCTACACTATATAACAGTAAAACCAACTGTGCAAGTCAGTACTATAACAGTTGTCTCGGAGCGTCATCGAAGTCGTTGATGACGCCATCGGCAATTTTGGTGATGTCTGCCCTGTCATTCGCTGAATACGAATCCTCCATGGCCCAGACATTCATGCCGGCATCCTTCGCCGTGCATACCGCAGTTAGCAAATCCTCGAAGACAGTGCAATGCCGCGCAGGTATTCCAAGGTGCGAGGCGGCAAGCAGATAGACCTCGGGACTGTTCTTGCTGGCAGCCTGGGTGTCCTCAACGCTGACGACCGTCTCAAAATACGTATCGATGCCGACGTGACGCATCGCCACCTCTCGAACCTTGGGAGACAGCGACGTGGCCACCGCCAGCTTGGCTCCGCTGCCTCTGAGATAATCCAGATATTCGATGGCATGCGGTTTGGCCTGCACCGTCGTGCCGTACGCCTCCAGCACCATCTCGTCCCAATGCCGTGACAGCTCACCAGGAGTATCATCAAGCCCGTACCGCTCGATGGTGTAACGCGCCACCTCGTCAGGTTTCATCGCACAGACGTCGCTCATGTAATCATCGGTCAGCGTCAGCCCACGCTCTGCGAAGAAGTCAACATCGACCTGATGCCACACGTCCATGGAATCGAGCAGGGTCCCGTCCAGATCGAAGATGGCCGCTTTGCCTTCGTTCGTTCTCATCATCTATTTATCTCCTCTTCAAGGGCGTGACGCTGGGGCGGCGGGATATACAATGCTCAGGCACCCTCCAGGCCGGTAGGCCAAGCTTTACGCCTGTGCATCGCATATCCCGCCACCCCAGCTCATGTTAAAGGTTAACTGACTCACAACCCGCTCACTTGCACAAAGATACGGCCTGAAGCGAATAAAAACAGCTAAAATATAGTTTTCCCACAAAAATCTAATGCAATCACTTTTTGTTGTTGATTAGCTGTTGGCTGGGATATGCGATGTTCGACCGTAAAGACTTGGTCTGAGCGGCCCGGAGCGTGTCGAACATTGTATATCCCAGCCAACAGCGACTAACCGTTAAACATGATATTCATAATTTGCTTTGAGCAAGGAGTTCTTTGGCGTGATCTAGGGACGTGGCGGATTCGCTGCCGGAGAGCATTCTGGCGATTTCGTGGATACGGGCATCTCCGGTGACCTCATTGACGGTCGTTTCAACGGTTGGCTTCGAACCCGCGCTTTTGGCATCGGCATCCGTTTTGCCTTTGCTGACCACGAATTGAGCATCGGCCCACGAGGCGACCTGTGCGAGATGGGTGACGACGATGACCTGCGAGGTCTGCGACAGCTTGGCCAAGCGTTTGCCAAGCTCAAGCGCCGCCTTGCCGCCTACGCCGGCGTCAATCTCATCAAAGATGAAGGTCATATCGCTTGAACCGGTTGTACGCTTCTCGGCCACAGAAAGTTCCAGGGCCAACATCAGTCGGCTCAACTCACCGCCGGACGCGCTTTTGCCCATCGGCAATTGCGGGGAACCCGGGAACGGGGTGAACAGGAATTCAATGTCATCCATGCCATTGGCATCCAACGGCCAGGTGGAAATTCCGGAAGACGTATCGTTTTCGCCGTTTGCGGCCGTCGTGCTTGTGTTTTCCGAAGACACACCGCGCCTTACCACGCGTATCTCAAGGCCTGCTCCCGCCATAGCCAAGGCGGAAAGCTCCTTGGTGACCATGTTGGCCAGCGCCTTCGCCGCGAGCTTCCTCTTCTTGCTCAAGACGGTCGCCGTCTTGAGCGCCTTGTCGAAAGCCTGTTGATGCTGTGCCTTGAGTTCATCGATCTTTTCTGGCGAGGCGTCCAGATCTTCGACTTCGAACACCGCCTTGTCCCGCCAGGCGATGACGTCTTCGAGAGTCGGCCCCCAACGTCGAGTCAGCTCGTCGAGTTCGTGAATGCGGGAGTTGATGGCATCCAATCCCTCGGCATCACCGTCGGTATCCACTTCGTTGGAAAGCGAGAACACGATATCGGAAAGATCGGCGTTCAACGACTCCAAGCGGTCGGCGGCCTGGCCAAACGAGCCGCCTACATGGATTGTGCGCAATGCCTGGATGGCATGGGTGATGGCATCGGAGGCTCCTTGTGCGTCGCTGTCGGAATCCACTTGCGAGGCATCCAATGCAGAAAGCGCCGACCCCACACCCTGGGCGATTTCCGCTGCGTTTTCGACGCGTGAGCGTTTCTCCTTGAGTTCCTCGTCTTCACCAGGTTTGGGATCCACCTTGTTGATCTGTTCGATGGATTCCCGCAGGTAATCCGTTCGTGCGCGGGTCGATGCCTCCTGATTGGTGACATTGCTCAACCGTTGGTCAATGATCTGCAGCTGTTGCCAGGCTTGACGATAGGCGTCACGTTCGGCTGTGTCGTCGGCGGCCATATCGAGAAATTCCCGCTGCCGCGCCGGCGCTGCCAGACGCATCTGATCGGCCTGCCCATGAATGGTGACCAGCTGTGCGGCGACGTTGCCAAGCACATTCCTGGGAACGCTGTGCCCGCACAATACCGCTCTGGAACGTCCGGAAGCAGGAACCATACGCGAGAGGAATAGTTCTTGCCGACCGATTTCGTCGGGATCCGGGTCGCTCTTTTCGCCATCGATATCCAATGCTCCGGCATCCTGCGCGAGACGGGTCGCCTCACCGTTTTCGTCGACATCGAAAATTCCCTGGGCCCACGCCGAATCCGCGCCGGCGGATACCCGCGCCACGCTGGCCGTCGCTCCCGAGATAAGACGAATCGCGCTCAACAGCATCGATTTGCCTGCACCGGTTTCACCGGTAATGGCGGTCATTGCCTTGTTCGGACTCAATAGTGCAGAACGAATGGGCCCGAGATTGCGCACTTCCAGTTCTTCAAGCATCGTGTTTCACCTTTCAGACGCATCCTGTTTTCCGTCCAGGCCTTGCCTGTCGCGATGCGCAGCAGTGTCCTTTTTATTTCCTGCGTCCGTTTCGTCAATTCCTTTGACGTCGCTTCCGGACTGCGGGAAACCGGCAGAGAACGGCCCGACACCATCATGTGCTGGCTCCGCAGTGACCCCGTTCCACTCCCCCTGTTGTCCGACCGCCAAAGGATAGCACACCCGGGCTTTGTTTTCGTTGGCGATGATGCCTTCCCGTTTGCGTTCCTCGAGACGCGAACGTTGACGAAGACTGACGCTGGGAAGGTTGAACTTGGTGACCAGACGATTGGTGAACGGCACGCCGGAAAGGCTGGCGAGCCTGACAGTGCGCGAGGAAAGATGGACGGTGGTCCTGGTTCCGTACCCGAGTCTCATCTTCCTTCTGCCATCGCAGCAGATCCAGCCCTCGGTCAGGGAATCGTCAATCAGATCGACGGTGAAGCGCGAATGCTCCCCGATCACCATCGGGCGCGTGAACAGGGCATGGGCGGCCAGCGGTATCAGCTGCAAGGCCTTGACGTCCGGCCAGATAATCGGACCCCCGGCGGAGAACGCATAGGCCGTCGAGCCGGTCGGCGTCGAGATGATCACGCCATCGCAGCTGAACGAGCTGGCCTCCACCCCATCGACGCCGACGGAAAGCTCGATCATGTGGTCGCGATCGGCCTGCTGGATGGTGATGTCGTTCAACGCCCAATCGCTGAGCGTCGTGCTGCCGTCCGGAGAAGTCACGGACACATTCGCCAGATTGCGTTCATCAATCGAATAGTCCCGACCGGCGACACGGGCGATGGCTTCGCTTAATTGAAAACTCTCGAATTCCGCAAGAAATCCGACATGTCCCAGATTGATACCGAGAATGGGAACTTCGGTATTGTGGACCAGTTCCGCCGCACCCAGAATCGTGCCGTCCCCGCCGAGCACGACCACAATCTCCGTGTCGCTGTCGACGATGGGGGAAGACTCACCGAATCTAGGCGGATCGAGGCTGTCGACGATTCGAACGCAGAACCCGGCGCGCTCAAGCTGCTCGACCGCCTCGCGCACGACAAGGCTGGTCTCACGAAGATGAGCATGAGTGACCATGACCGCATGGCGTTTACCGACCATCGTCCTGCCTCTTTTCCTGCGTCAAACCGCTGTGACCGTCTGCGCTTATATCCTAACCGGACGGTGTCTACAAGAAGCTTACTCCAAGGCAATCCGCCAGGAGGAAAGGCTGCGTCGGAGGCAGGATGGCGCCAACGGGGATTCGCCGTGGCGATGCGAAGCAGAACATTCTTTTAAGATAATATTCGCTATTTTATGATATCAAGAAATCTTGATTTTTTGAATGATGCCTATGTTCTGATTTCTTTTTTGCCTCGACTTCATGTAATACAGATAGCGGCAGTATGAAAACGGTATGAAACGGTATGAAAAATGTCTGACGGCCAAAAGGAGACGAGATGAACCTCAACACCTTCGGCGGAACCATCAAAGGCGGCGACTATGGTGTCCTCATCGTTCACGGCAACGCCAGAATGTATGAAAACGTGACGTTCGATACGCTGGTGGTGCAAGGAATCCTGCAGGCGGCGTTTTGCCGAGGGCGCAGAATCGTCATGGAAGGCGGAATGCTGAACTGTTCAAGCCGACTCGTCTCCGATTCTCTTGCCGGGCATGGACGCATCAGCGCCAAACAATGCATCTGCTCACGCAGAATCGATCTGACAGGCGAAATCAAAACCGATCACGGCCTCTACGTCAAAACAACCGCCCGCGTCAACGGTCTGGTCGAAGCCAAATCCCTGACGGCGACGGACGCCAGGATAACAGGCCACGCCACCATCGGGGAGTATGCCGAAGCGGACAGACTTGAAATACGGCCGATACGCACGACCATGTTCGAAAGATTCGGCATGAAAGGGTATCTCAAGCCCAGCAGTATCCCACGGATCACGGCCGACAATGTGGTGCTGTGCAGCACCATCAGCCAAAAGATTGAGGCCGGCTATGTATCGTTGCACGATCATACCCATGTCGAGAAAGTCATATTCGACGACGATTTGAGGTTCGACAGGACCTCCAGCGTCAAGCTCATCGAACGCCGTTGGAATGAAGGCGAGTATGAAGCCCTTCAGCGCAGGGCGGCATAAAGCAGGTATTCCCGGTTACCGTGGGTCCCCTGTATCGGCGAGGGACAGGTGCCGACCACATCGAGCCCGTTGGCTGTGGCGCAACGGCACACGTTGTTCAACGCTTTCTGACGGAGTTTCTCGTCTTCCACCACGCCGTTCTTGCCAAGATGGCCTTTGCCCACCTCAAACTGCGGTTTGACCAGAAGCACGATATCGGCATGGTTCGCGGCGATCTTGGCGATCACCGGAATCACATAGGTCAGCGAAATGAAGGACACGTCGGAAACGATGAAATCCGGACGATACGGCAGGTCTTCCGGTTCGACATCGCGAACATTGACGCCGCTCATCTCGATGATGCGCGAATCGGCGGCTATGCGCGCATCCAGCTGGCCGTGCCCGACATCAAGGGCAATGACCTGCGAAGCCCCATGCCGAAGCAGGACGTCACAGAAACCGCCGGTGGAAGCACCGATATCCAGGCAATGACGGCCTGCCGGCGACGGCAGACCCGAATCGCCGAATCGATCAAAGGCACCGAGCAGCTTGTAGGCCCCTCGCGACACATAGTCGTCACCGGTGTCGACCGCAATCACTGCACTGTTGTCGACCTGCATGGAAGGTTTGCTCGCGAGCCGTCCCGCGACACGGACTTTTCCGGAACGGATGAGGCGCTGGGCCTGGGTACGGCTATGCGCCAATTGTGCAGCAGCCATGTATGCGTCCAAACGCATGTCTGATCACCCTTCCCCTGATAAACGTCTGGTAAACGGCAACTGACAGACCGATTCCGCAACGGCTGAAAACGACGTTCCGCCGTGATGACAACCCGGGCATTCGCACGCAGGCGCGACCAAAATCGCCACGACACGTCTTGATGGGAGGATTCCCGACCTCACCGTTTCACCGTTTCCGTCACCTTTGATGCCGAACTTCACGTCAGCCGATCATGCTCGTTGCTGACTGTTCAAATCACCGTTCATGGTGTCCAAAACGTCGCGAAACACCTCGATCGTTTGTTCGGCGTCGAGATCGCCAAGTCCTTCGAGCCTGGGATAACGCACGCACAAGTCATCGAATGCGGTGACGTCATGGCGTTCGTCTCCCTCGGCATTGTCGGCCGTTGCGTGTTCTTCCTCATAGCGGGAAACCATGGAATCTCCTAAAGCCTGAACTCAGGCAGTTGCAATGCGGCGGCATCGGCCTTTTCGCTGTCAGCCAGGTCCCAGAGCAGGCTGCACGCGGCACGCAATGCGTTGATATCAGCGCTATCGCTGACCAGTACTGCGTTGCCTTCGACGCTTGCCGAAGCAGATCCGCATTCCCATTCGCTCTTCGAGACCTGGACGGGTGCCGGCATAGTCTCGTGCAACTCGCGCAGGTCGCGGGCGATGAAGGTGGGACGCAGATGGGGCGCGGCCAGCATCAGCTGCTTGGAATCGGCCACGCCGGTAAGGACGGCCAAGGAATCATAGCCGCCCCGGTTGCCGGCTTCGATATCCGTGTCAAGCCGGTCGCCGATGGCCAGGCATTCGGCCTTCGGCACCAAGGTGGCGCCGTCGTGCGAGGCCAGGAGCCGCGCCTCATCATACATCGCGGCTTCCGGTTTTCCCGCCGATGCGACCGGTTCAACGCCCGTGGCGTTCATCACGGCCTGGACCATCGACCCGGAACCGGGGGCGATGCCCAATTCGCGTGGAATCGTCAGATCAAGATTGGTGACGAAATATTTCGCACCGCGTTCAACGGCGTAGGCCGCGTTGGCGAGTTCGTTCCACGTGACCTCGGGATACCATCCCTGCACCACGGCCACCGGATCGTCCTCTACCCGATCGACTACCGTCAGCCCCTGTTTTTCCAACTCCTCACGCAAATGGCCGGCACCGACCATGAGCACCTTGGCCCCGCTTGGCACGGCACGTGCCACCATTCGTGCGGCCACAACCGAGGATGTGATGACCTGCCAAGGCTCGACCTCAAGGCCAAAACCGCGAAGCTGTTGCGCCACGGTTTGCTGATAACGGGAGGAATTGTTGGTGGTGTATTCCACCGTCATACCGGCATGCTGGGCTTTCGCGATCGACTCGCTGGCGTAATCCACAGGGTTTTTGCCCCTGTAGACCACGCCGTCAAGATCGAGCAACGCCAGCTTGTACGCCTGTTCGAGAGGCTGTTCGGTTGCCTTGAGCACTGTCGCCATTACTCCTCTTCGCCGGATCCGTCTTTTTCGTCGGCGGCCTCCTGCTCGACGGCCGGATCTGTGGGGTCTTGCGCACCTGCGGTCGCCTCCTCGGCAGGCAACTCGTTTTCATCATCGTCGCCGTCGTCCTGGGTCTGCGCCTCGTCGTCTTCTTCGGTGTTGCCTTCCGCGTTCAGGGCGGCTTCCTGGTCTGCGCTCTCATCGCCTGATTCGTCGACGACTTCCATACCATCGGCGTTTTGCTGCGCCGTAGCATCAGCGCTTTGTTGGGCTTCCGGTGTTTCCGGATCGAGAGCCGACTGGGATTGGTCGTCAAGATCGGCGTCGGTATCGAGCTCGGCCCCTGCCTGTTCTTCGGAATCCTCATCCGTTTCGTCTTGTTCGGAATCGGAATCATGGTCTTCGTGCTCGCGCTCGTCGTCTTCCTCATACGGATCAACGGGTGCATACTGCGCATCGTCCTCGGTGATGCCGAGCTGTTCCATCATATCGTCGGGCAGACGCTCGAGATCGTAGTCGATGACCACTTCTTCGGCATCGATATCGTCATCGTCCATGTCGGCATACTTGTTTTCAAGCTGCTCGATGGTGGTGTCGAGATCGGCGGCTTCATCTCCGCGCCCGGATTCCTCGAGGAAATACTGTTCGGCCTGCAGGGCGCGCATGCGGTAGGCGCCGGGTAGACCTTTGGTGCCGGCCAGCTTGCTGACCACATCAACGGCCTTGTCCCAAAGCCCTAAATCACCCAACGCTCCGGCGTAGACGAGGAACATCTCGGCCTTTGACTCGCCGGTGAGCTCCTTGGCGTCATCGGACATCGCCATTTCAATGGCGCGCTTGGGATTGCCGAGTCCGCGTTCGCAATCGGCGATGAACGGCAGATAGTCGTTGTAGCCGTTCATGCGATGCGCGGTGCGGAACTCCTTCAAGGCGGTCTTGTAATCGCCCTGACGATAAGCGATGAATGCCAGGGTCTCACGGGAGAAGTCGATGCGGGAGGCCTGGTGAGCGACCCATTCGGCGTGTTCGCGGGCGGCCTTGGGATCGCTTTCCTCAAGCGCGTAGGCGGCAAGAATGTGCAGACCGGTGTTCTCGGCGTGCTCCTTGGAGAGTCCCCTCAGCCGTTCCTTCTCGTCCTTGGAGAGCATCGACCATTCCATGCCTTTGGGCATGCGGGGCTCACCGGGTCGACGATCGGTGTACGGGTTCTGCGACGGGAACGAGACGGTCCCATCGGAATTGCGACGCGGGCCCCTGTGCATGTATTCCTCACGCCCGTCGTTGTGGTAACCGCCACGACGATTATCACGGCGATCGTCACGATGGTTGTTATAGCTCTTGTATCCGCCGCGTTCACCGTCACGCCGATCATCTCGGTGGAAGTCCCGACGGCCGTTGCCTCGAGAGTCGTAACCGTTCCTGCGATCATCGTTACGACGGAAATCACGCCTGTCGCCATCGCGACGGTCATTGCCACGGTAGCCGCCTCGACGATCGTCATTGCGGTGGAAGTCCCTGCGGTCGTCTCCGCCGCGGTAGCCTCCACGACGGTCGTCATCGTGGCGATAGCCTCCTTTGTGGAAGTCCCTGCGGTCTCCGTCTTTATGGAAATCTCGCCTGTCATCACGCTGGAAGTCATGACGATTGTTACCTCCGCGGTAGCCTCCTCGTTCATTGTCGCGGTGGAAGTCGCGGTGTCCACCGCCATTGCCGCGGTAGCCGCCGCGCCGATCGTCATCGTGACCGCGATAACCGCCACGGTGGTCTCCTCCGCGGTAGCCGCCGCGTTCACCGTCGCGGTGGAAGTCTCGGCGATCTCCATCACCGTATCCGCGGTGTCCGCCGCTGCGTTCGCCGTCACGTCGATCATCGCGGTGGAAGTCGCGGTGTCCGCCACCATTGCCGCGGTAGCCGCCGCGCCGATCGTCATCGTGGCCACGATAACCGCCGTGACCGCCCTTGTGGTAGCCGCCGCCGTGATTATTGCCTCGGAATCCACCGTGGCCTCGATAGCCGCCATCTGAACGGGACGAACCGTGACCGTATGAATTGCCGCCGCGATTGCCGCGCTGTTCTTCTGCCATATGCTTATACCTTTTGTTTGGGTTTAGCTTTTCCCGCCTTCAGAATTGAACGGGAATCCTAAATTATTTTCTGTAATAAATTCTAATCGGCTTGTTCAACGCTTGCTGTCAGCCGAGTTCGACGACCGCTACGGCCTTCTTGCCACGACGAATCAACGCAAAGTGACCGGTAAGAAAATCATCGCCGGTCAATTCCTGATCCTGATCCTCAACACGCGTGTTGTTGATATAGACGCCGCCGGACTTGATGGTCTTGCGCGCCTCGGAAATCGACTTGAAAAGACCCGCCGAGACTGCGGCCTGCGAGATACGCTCGCCGATCACCGCCTTGGCGAAGACTTTTTCGCCTTCCTCGTTTTCGATCTTGAGTCCGTCAATAGAAGATTCAAGCATATCGGAGCCGATGGACTTCAGATCGCCGCCACGACCGAACAAGGCCGACGCCGCATCGATCGCCTCCTGCGTGGTCTTTTCGCCGTGGACGAAGCTGGTGACCTCCCATGCCAACGCCTTCTGCGCCTCACGGGCGCCGGGGTTGACTTGGGCCTCGTGCGCCAGACGCTCGATTTCGGCCTTGGGAAGGAAGGTGAACGCCTTCAGCAGCTTCTCCATCTCTCCGTCTGGCTGGTTGTACCAGAACTGATAGAACTTGTAGGGGCTCAGCATCGTCGCATCGAGCCAAACGGCGTTGCCTTCGGATTTGCCGAACTTCTTGCCTTGGCTGTCGGTGATGATGGGGCTGGTGAACACGTTGACGCTCGCGCCATGCACCTTGCGAATCAGGTCGAGGCCGCTGGTGAGGTTGCCCCACTGATCGGAGCCGCCCAGTTGAAGCGTGCACTCGTATTCGTCGAAAAGATGGAGGAAATCGTTGCCCTGCAGCACCTGGTAGCTGAATTCGGTGAAGGAGATGCCCTCGTCGCTTTTCAGTCTGCGTGCCACCGTGTCCTTGGCGAGCATGGTGCCCATGCGGAAGTTCTTGCCGACGTCACGCAGGAAATCGATGACCGACATCTTGGCGGTCCAGTCATAGTTGGAGACGAAGCGTACCGGATTGTCGCCGTCGGTGACGAGGATCGTGCCGATCTGCTTCTTCAGCCTGCGGGCCCAGCCTTCGACGACATCCTTGGGGTTGAGCGTGCGTTCGCCGCTCTGGCGCGGATCGCCGATCAGTCCGGTGGCACCGCCTACCAGGGCGATGGGATGATGGCCTGCTTCCTGAAGATGCCGCATATTGATCAGCTGCACCAGATTGCCGATATGCAGCGATGCCGCAGTAGGGTCAAAACCGCAATAGTAGGTGATCGGCCCGCCGTTCAACGCTTTGGCGAGCTGATCGCGGTCCGTGGACTGTGAAATCAGCCCTCGCCAGTTCAATTCATCGAAGAGAGAGTCGAATCCCGCTTCCTTGAAATCGGTGACGTGAGCCATAACCGTATTCCCCTATTCTTTTGTGAGAGCATCCGAGACCAAATCCAGCCTCCATAACCTTTATATTTTCGCAGATGACTACGACAGCCGCAGCCAGTCGGGCTATTGACATGTCGAGAAGGGGAATACCCGTGCACTGAGCCGACATGCTCGAGCGAATACACGGAGCCGGATGGACACCTCAGGCACCGTCAGCCGCGGAATGCTGACGAAACAAGAGACGGCAACGGTGATTCCCATCGACCGATGCCAACATTCCAACGGTATTGCACGAATGAGAACAGCCGATACCGTCGCGTGTCCTTCCTTAGAGACATCGCCGAAAACCTGACGCGAGAAGATGGCAGCCATCACCACCTGAGCAATGTAGCCGAAGTAATGGCAGTTGCCGTCTATGGCCGCAGCGTCATCAACTTGGCGACCACGCCTTGAGCCATATAGCCATAACCTTTGGCGCTGGGATGGAAATGGTCGGCAGAGAAGAAATCAGGAGCGTCGGCATGCACGTTTTCGTGAATCATGTCGACGTAAGTTGCGCCATGTTCCGCGCAGACATCCTTGCTCACGGCTGCCTGCTCATCCATCTCACGCTCGAGAGCGCGACGCAGGGCCTTGCCCAATGCCGGCTCATGCTGCATCTGTCCGGGGCTGAGCACGACGATATGGCCGCTCAGCGGATTGGCCTCGTCCAACACCGCACCCAGGTCGGCGCGCCATTCATTAAGTGTCCGGTTGGCCATGATGTCGTTGGAACCTGCGCAAATCACCAGAATATCGAATGTTTTTCCAGTTTTGAGAACTTCCGGAAGCAGACGGTAACGAACACGGCGCATCGTGGCACCAAGTTTGCCGTGGGCCTCCCACCTGATATCGCGTTTGAACTCCTGGGCAAGCCCTTGGGCAAGGTCGGCTGTAAGACCTTCCTTTTGGTCTTGCGTGCCGCAAGCAGCCACCATGGAATCGCCGATCGCGCACAGGGTCAGCGGCTTGGCGTTATCAGGAATCGGCTGATGGTATTTCTGCACTCCGAACGTCTCACCGCCGGGCGCTTCGGCCAGATGAATCGTATGTTTCGCCCACATCGCCTCGAGTACCGCTATCGGGGTTCCGATACCCAATGTCATGCTATTCACACCTTTCTGCGTATAGGCTTTCAGCATGCCATTCTACTCAAAGCGATGTCAACAATGCGCCATCATCTCATGGTTTCCGGTTTCACATATGCCGGACCGTCGCTGGTTGAATTCGCGAATGTGCGTGCCTTGGCGGCGACCCGTCTGGCTTCGGCCATCTGCTCGCGTACGCGGACGGGGGCGGTGCCGCCCTTGCCGTTGCGCTGGTCGACGGAACCTTCCACCGAAAGGACTGTGCGCACTTGAGGGGCAACGTCGGAGGAAAGGAAATCCTTGAAGACGTCGACGAAATCAGCATCGCTCAGATCCCACAGCTCGACGCCACGGCCTTCCGCCAATTGGACGCACGCGCCGGAGAGCTCATGCGCGTGACGGAACGGGACACCGCGCTTGACCAGCCATTCGGCGATGTCGGTGGCCAACGCGAAACCGGTGGGCGCCTGGGCTTTGAGCCGGTCAAGGTCGAAGACCATCGTGCGCACCATGCCGGCGAACGCAGGGAGCAGGGTTTCAAGGGTGTCGACTTGGTCGAACACGGCTTCCTTGTCTTCCTGCAGGTCACGGGCGTAGGCTGTCGGCAGTCCCTTGAGCGTGGTCATCAAACCGGTCAGGTCGCCGATAAGACGGCCGGATTTGCCCCGGGTGAGCTCGGCTATGTCAGGGTTCTTCTTTTGAGGCATGATCGAGGAGCCGGTGGAATACGCGTCATCAAGACGGACGAAGGCGAATTCCTGCGTGTTCCAGATGATGATTTCCTCGCTGAGCCTGCTCAAATCCACGCCGATCATGGCGGCGATGAACGAGAATTCGGCCACCAAGTCACGGCTGGCGGTGCCGTCGATGGAATTGGCGGTCACGCGCGAGAAGCCAAGTTCGTGAGCAACCGCTTCCGGATCAAGCCCGAGCGTGTTGCCGGCCAGTGCGCCTGAACCGTACGGGCTTTCGTCCATGCGTTTGTCCCAATCGGCAAGTCTGTCGACATCTCGCAGCAGCGGCCAGACATGCGCCATCAACTGATGCGCCAGCAGAACCGGCTGGGCGTGCTGCATGTGCGTGCGCCCCGGCATCACGGCTTCTCCGGCCTGCTCGGCCTGACCGATCAACGCCTCGACCACGCCGAGCACCAGACCAGAGACCGTACGTGCGTGGCGACGCAACCACATACGAATAAGGCAGGCGATCTGGTCGTTGCGCGAACGTCCGGCACGCAGCTTGCCGCCGAGCTCGTCCCCCGCGATCTCGAGCAGCCCGCGTTCCAACGCGGTGGCCTCGTCCTCGTCATCCTCGACAGGAGCGAACTCCCCCGAATCCACCAGCTGTTGCAATTTGTTCAGGGCGTCTTCCATCCGCTTGAGCTCATCGGCACTCAGCAACCCAGCCTTGCCAAGAGCCCTGGCATGCGCCCGCGATCCGGCGATGTCGTCATCGGCCAATCGCCAATCAAACTGTGTCGACTTGGAAAGCCGCGCCAGCTCCGGCGAAGGCCCGGACTTGAACCGTCCGCCCCACAGCGCCAGATGCTCGTTCCCTTTTTTATCCTGTTCCGTCATTTTTTTTCTTTCAAATCACTAATGCATAAGTCAACAGAGGTCTGGGGATATGCGATGTTCGGGCGTAAGACATGGCCGAGCGGCCAAGGAGCGTCCCGAACATTGTATATCCCCAGACCTCCCCACAGTCAGAAACCTTAAAGGTGAGGACTGTGAGAGAATTTATTCGACGGAGTTATCCGGGACTTCGATGCCGTTGCCGAATTTCACGTCGCGAGCGGCGGCCACCTTGTCGGGCAGGCCGTAGATCGAAATGAATCCGTTGGAGGCGTTCTGATCGTAGGTGTCGCCGGAATCGTATGTCGCCAACTTGTAGTCGTAGAGCGAGGAGTCGCTGCGACGGCCCGTGACCACGGCACGTCCGCCATGCATAATCATGCGAATCTCGCCGGAAACGTAGCGCTGCGTATCTTCGATGAAAGCGTTCAAGGAGCGGACCGCCGGTGAGAACCATTGCGCGTCGTAGACCAGCTCGGCCCAGCGCTTGTCGATGTCACGCTTGATGCGATGCTGCTCGCGTTCCAGGCAGCAGTTCTCGAGTTCTTCGTGCGCGGCAATCAGCGCGACGGCACCCGGTGCTTCGTAGAGCTCACGGGACTTGATACCGACCAGACGATCCTCGATGATGTCGATACGACCGATGCCCTGAGCCCCGGCGCGGCTGTTCATCTGCTCGATGGCCTGCAGCGGCGTGACGTCCTTGCCGTCGATCTTCACGGGCACGCCCTGCTTGAATTCGATGACGACCTCGTCCTCGACCGGCGGGAATGCCGGGTCGTCGGTGTAGGTATAGCAGTCCTTGGTCGGGCCGTTCCACGGATCCTCGAGGAATCCGGTCTCGATGGCGCGGCCCCAGACGTTCTGATCGATGGAATACGGGCTCTTCTCGGTCTGGGTGATCGGCAGCTTGTGGTCCTTGGCGAATTGGATTTCCACGTCACGCGTCAGCGACAGATCACGAATCGGGCTGATCGCCTTGAGGTTCGGGTCGATCGAGGCGATGGAGACCTCGAAGCGCACCTGGTCGTTGCCTTTGCCGGTGCAGCCGTGCGAGATGGTGTCGGCGCCGAACTGGTGGGCGGCACGTACGAGATGCTTGGAGATCAGCGGGCGCGAAATGGCGGAGACCAGCGGATAGACGCCTTCGTACTTGGCGTTGGCCTTCAGCGCCAGCATGCAGTATTCGCTGGCGAACTCCTCGCGAGCATCGACCACGTAGGCCTCTACCGCCCCGCAAGCCAAGGCACGCTGGCGGATGGTCTCCAGACTTTCTCCGCCCTGCCCGACATCGAGGGAAACGGCGACGACATCCTTGCCGGTGCGCTCCTTCAGATACGGAATGGCGACGGAAGTATCGAGACCTCCGGAATATGCGAGTACGATGCGGTTCTTATCGCTCATGACAGCCCTTTCTTCAAAGCTTTGTATATCTATATATACACTCTATTGTATATATATGCAATTCGCAGATGTTAATTGTCCACAATTTGGAATCCAGTGAACAGATATCATCTATTGATATGCTTGCTCATCAGTTATTTGTGATCAGCTCTGCACCCGACTGTGCCATGCAGAGGCAATCACACTTTTCGACCTGTTTTCGTGATTAACTCTGCATTGTGCAGAGGCAAGCGCAGATAATCACACTTTCACGCCGCAAGGGCGAGGTCATAGCCTGGTCTGGCCGCAAGCACCATCACAGGCGCGTATTCTGACTGCGCGAGACGATGCCAAGCAGCCACTGCATGCGCGACACCGCGGCGTTGTCGTCATTGCAAACCAACAGCACCGTATCGTCACCGGCTACCGTGCCGAGAATTCCGTCGATGGGTTGCTTGTCGATGACACTGGCCATGTACTGCGCGGCTCCGGAGGGGGTGTGCACAATCACCAGATTGCGGGCGGCTGCGGCCGAGGTGATCAACCCCGAAAGGCCACGGGAAAGCTGCTGATCGATTTTTTCGGCGGTAGCGTCATCGAACTCGGGCTCGACGCCCAGCGTATACGCCATTTCTCCGGTTTTCAGCCGTGTTTTCACCGCCTTCATCTCATCAAGATCACGGCTCAACGTGGCTTGGGTGACGTCGATGCCGCGATCGGCAAGCAAGCCCAGCAGCTGGCCTTGCGAAGAAACCACCGAATTGGAAAGGATTTCCTGGATGACGCTCAGACGGGCGGTCCTGTTCGTCGGGTGCCGTAGCCTGTTTTCCGCGTTTTGCGTCTTGTCGTCTCGGGTGTAGGACGAACCGGCCGAGCCGTCGCCGATGTCACTGATAATATCGCTATCTTCAGTATCGTTCATTTGAGTAGTTCCTTGTCATCTCGAAGTATTCCGATCAGCCAAGTCAGCAGGGCTTTTTGGGCGTGCAGCCGGTTTTCCGCCTCGTCCCACACTACCGATTGGGGTCCGTCGATCACCGAGCTCGTAACCTCTTTGCCACGGTATGCCGGCAGGCAGTGCTGAAACAGCGCGTCAGGCTTGGCGAGTTTCATCAATTCGTCGTTGACCTGATAATCCCAGAACGGTTTGGAACGCACAGCATATTCACTTTCCTCGCCCATCGACACCCAGGTGTCGGTGAATACGCAATCCGCATCGGCCACGGCTTCGCGCGGATCGGTGGTCACCAGAATCGAGCCGCCGTTCGAGGCTGCTATACGTTCGGCATCCTCCACGATCTGCGGGTCGGGCAGGAATCCCTGGGGGCCGGCCACACGCACGTTCATGCCGGCGGTCGCTCCTCCAAGCAGATAGGAGTTGGACATGTTGTTCGCCGCGTCGCCCAAGTAGGCTATGGTCTGGCCGGCAAGAGCGTCGACTCCCCCACGATGCTGCGCCATGGTGAGGAAATCCGCGAGAATCTGGCAGGGATGGAACTGGTCGGTCAGGGCATTGATGACAGGAACGGTGGAATACTTCGCCATCGTCCCCACCCGGTCCTGGCCGAAAGTACGCCAGACGATGGCGCTGGTCATGCGGGTGAGCACACGCGCGGTATCGGCCACCGGTTCACCCCGGCCAAGCTGGGAGCCGGACTTGTCGATGACCAACGGATAGCCGCCAAGCTCGGCGACACCGACGGAGAAACTGGAACGTGTACGGGTGCTGGGCTTGTCGAAAATGACGGCGACACCCTGCGGGCCGGCAAACGGACGATGATAATAACGGTCTTTGAAAAACTTCATACCCAGTTGAAGTATTTGCTTCTGTTCGTCGTGATTGACATCATCATCACGAAGCATATGCCGAAGTTGACCCGTCATAACCATCTCCTTGTGCTGAGTTGACTATTAAAATATACCGCATAAACCAAGAATATAACATTTCTATCCGCATATTGGCATATATACTGAGAAATAATCCACTCCTCAAGGCGATTTTCACGCCATCAGGATATTTCCCATTCCCATCTAGCGAAATTTTGGAGCCGATTTGAGAACGAATGATGTGAAATCCGTATATCGACCAGCTCCTCAACAATCAGTCGTCAGACAAATCGGACGGAATCTCGGCAAGAATCGATACGGCTTCGTTGACTTCGTCATTGCTGACAATAAGCGGAGGGGCAAGGCGCAAGGCATCCGGAGCAACCGCATTGACGATGAGACCGTGATCGAGCGACCAGTTCATGGCCGCATGCGAGCACGGATGCGCGAGCTGAACGGCATTGAGCAGCCCACGACCGCGAGCTGAAACAAACAGAGGGTTTCCGCAAGCCATCAGGGCTTCACGCAGCTGCCGACCGCAGGTTTCCGCATTGGAAACCAGACCTTCTTCTTCAATTATCTGCAAAGTCGTCAATCCGGCTGTGCTTGCCAACGGTCCACCGGCGAACGTCGAACCATGCAGTCCCGGTGAAAACAGGGACGCCAAGGGTTTGCCGAACGCAATCATGCCGCCCATCGGGAAACCTCCCGCCACACCTTTGGCAAAGGTGATGATATCGGGGGTGATGCTGCCTGAAAGATCGTCACGCTGGAAGGCGAACCACTTGCCGGTACGCCCGATACCGGTCTGCACCTCGTCGATGATCATCAGCGCCTGGTTCTTGTTGCAAAGCTCGCGTACCCCCTTAACGTACATCGGATCAAGCGGTCGTACACCAGCTTCGCCCTGAATGAGCTCGAGCATCACCCCTGCCACCGGACCGACACCGTCCTGGACCGTCTGGTCGAATGCGGCCTGCATCGCGTCAAGGTTTCCCGCTTCGACAAACTGCACCGCAGGAAGCAGAGGATTGTATGGTTCGCGGATGGAAAGTTTCCAAGTGGCGCTCAAGGCTCCCATCGTGCGGCCGTGGAACCCCTTGGTCAAGGCAAGGATTCGTGCAGGCGCACCGCCATGTTCCGGGTCACCGCCTGGTAGCGTCTTGCCATATAGTTTGGCCATCTTCATCGCGGCTTCGTTGCCTTCGGCACCGGAATTGCCGAAGTAGACACGCGAGCCTTCTGGGGCACCAGAGATTTCGAGCAGTTTTTCGGCCAGTCTGACCTGCGGAACCGAAGCGAAGTAATTGCTGATATGCGCGACTTTGCCGGCCTGGGAACGTAACGCACGAACCCATTTGGGATGGGCATAGCCCAAGGAATTGACCGCAATGCCTGCAAGAAAATCAAGGTATTCGTTACCGTCCACGTCCCAGACATGCATGCCCTCGCCGTGGTCCATAACACGCAGCGGCGTACCGAAGGCGTGGGTATGCGCGTTCTCGTATCGCGTGATCCATTGTTCGCTTTGTGAGCCGATTGGCGTTGTAGCGGCCTCGAAACCGATGTTGGAATTGCCGGATAGCGCTGTACTTTGATTGCTGTTGTCCATCTTGGTTGCTTTCTGAATTTGTTCGTCTTATTTGCTTGTCTTGTATGCCTTACAGCAGCACTGCGTGAGTAACGGTGAGTATCTGCATCAAACAGAAACAGCACCATGCAGGACTCCTACTGATTTCGAGGCATCCGTACGGGCCGAAACATGCGGAATCGGCTTTCCGCGGTTGATGCAGCCGCTACTCAGCTTCGTCGCAGTTTCATGGCGTTCCCCGGCACGACCATGGTGCCGATGCCGGCGCTGGTGAACACCTCGTTGAGAATCGAATGCGGCTGACGGCCGTCGATGATATGCGCCCTCGGCACGCCCCCATCCAGCGCCCGAATGCAGGCACGCATTTTAGGCACCATGCCGCTTTGCAATGTCGGCAACACCTTACGCAGCCTGTCGACGCCGATTGAGCTGATCAGCGAGTTCTTGTCGGGCCAATCGGCATAGAGTCCGTCAACGTCTGTCAGGATGACCAGCTTTCTTGCGTGCACCGCCACCGCAAGTGCAGCCGCCGCAGAATCCGCATTGACATTGAACACCTGCGTGGGGTCGTCGGCGTTGGGAGCAATCGATGAGACCACGGGAATCCGGTTCTGCGCGATAAGATTCTCAACCGCGGAAGGATCGACCTCGGTGACTTCCCCGACCAAGCCGATGTCGGTTTGCACCCCGTCGATGACCGGGCGATACCGTTTCGCCCCGAACAACGATCCGTCTTCTCCCGAAAGGCCTACCGCGTACGGGCCGTGGGCGTTGATCAGCCCGATCAGCTCGCGCGAGACGGAACCGGTGAGGATCATCCGTACGACCCGCATGATTTCGGGTGTGGTGACGCGCAACCCGGCCTTGAAATGAGATTCGATGCCAAGTTCTTCAAGCATGCTCGAAATCTGCGGGCCACCACCATGGACGACGATGGGGTGCATGCCGACCTGGTGCAGAAAGACCATGTCCTGGGCGAAGCAACGCTTGAGATGCTCGTCGACCATGGCGTTGCCGCCGTATTTGACGACGATGCGTTGACCGGCGAATTCTTCCAGCCATGGCAGGGCCTCGATCAGCACCTCGGCTTTCTGCTCGTCTTTAAGATCGTTACGAACATCGAATGCACCTTCATCGGTTTTTGCACCCTCATCAACCGAATTTGTCGATTGCTGGGTTCCTTCGGCTTCGTTTGTAGCCATTTTATCCTTCATTCGCTGTCTTCCATCCGTCTTCCATCGCAGCCTTTCTTGGGCTCGATGGTTGCATGCTTATTTGAAATTGGTCGAACGGTTTCCTTGGTGTTTGACAGAATCTCATGATTCGTAGTCCGCATTGATATGCACGTATTCGTGGGTCAGGTCGTCGGTCCATACGCTCGCGCTTTGCGAACCGTGATTGAGGTCGATATCGATATCGACCTCTCTGGCTTCCATCTTGACTTGTAAACGGTCGATGCCGGCACCGGCGTGCTCGCAGACGCGCACGCCGTTGATATCCACCGTAACATCCTCTGGCTCGTAGGCTGCGACATCCGCCGGAACAGTGCCGAGCGTGCTGACGATACGTCCCCAGTTCGGATCGTTGCCATAGATGGCGCACTTCAGAAGGTTTGAGCCGGCAACCGCACGGGCACAGGCCAACGCAGCGTCTTCGGTTTCCGCTCCGCTTACCGTTATTTTGATGTCGTGGCTGGAGCCTTCTCCGTCGCCGATAATCTGCCGGGCAAGACTGGAGCAAGCCGAGTGGACCAAATCAGCGAATTCCTGCGGTTCAGGGGTGATTCCTGAAGCGCCGGAGGCAAGCAGCAAGACCGTGTCGTTGGTGGACATGCAACCATCCACGTCGATACGGTTGAACGACTTGTCGGTGGCGCTGGCCAGAACGGCCTGCAACTGGGCCGCATCGACCACGGCATCGGTGGTGATGACGCAGAGCATCGTCGCCAACTGGGGTGCTATCATGCCTGATCCCTTGACCATGCCGCCCACACGGTAACCGGAGCCTTGCAGTTTCACTGTTTTCGGTTTCGTATCGGTGGTCATGATGGCCTTCGCCGCGTCAATACCGGATTCAACGCTTTCGCTCAATGCCGAAGCGACTTTGCTGACACCTGCCAGCACGTTATCCAACGGCAATAGTTCGCCGATGAGACCTGTCGAGCAAACCGCGATGTCGTCAAGCGCGACCACGTTTTCGCCGCTAAGGACCTCGGCGGCCTTGGCCGCCGTGTCTGCACTCTGTTTGAGCCCTGCCTCGCCGGTGCAGGCGTTGGCTCCGCCGGAATTGAGCACTACGGCCTTGATATGTCCGTTGGCAATGGCCTTGCGCGACCATTGCACCGGGGCCGCACTAAAACGATTCGAGGTAAAGACCCCGGCCGCGGCATCAAGCGGTCCGTTGTTGACCACCAGCGCCAAATCAAGTTTCTCGTTGTTCGATGAAATATCGGCGTTGACCCCGGAAGCCGAAAAACCTTTTGCAAATGTCACGCTCATGGCGCCACCCCTATCGTTGTCAGTCCTTGGTCTTCTGGAAGTCCGAGCGCAATGTTCAAAGATTGCACCGCCTGACCGGCCGTGCCGCGATTGAGATTATCGATGGCCGCAAAACCGTACAGACGTTTTGCCTTTCTGTCGACGGCGATTTGGACCTGTGCCTCGTTGGATCCCAGCACGTCTGCCGTGGCCGGCATGTCGCCAGGGTCCAAAAGCTCGATGAATCGCTGCCCCTGATAGACCTCAGAGAACACCTCGCGTATGTTTTCGTCACTCATAGCCTCACCCTTGTCGCTCAGCTTGGCCGAAACGACCGCGAGGATTCCACGAGCCATCGGAACCAGCATCGGGGTAAAACCGACATTGATGGTCGTAGGTGATGCGCTGGATGAAGAGAAGTCTGAATGGGCACCATCGGCATAAGCAGCCGCCACTGCATGAGAAAGATTCTGGACGATCTCCGGGATATGGCGATGAACGCCGCCAACGGAATATGGCGTTGCGGAACCGAATGCTTCAGCCGCCAACAGATTCCGTCGCTTGAGATTCTTGCCAGCTCCCGAATATCCGACAGCAAGGTCGGCGACAATGTCGTCAGATTCGATGAGGCCAGCGGCCAAAGCGGGTTGGAAGGCGAAAGTGACGGCGGTCACGTTGCATCCAGGACCTGCAATCAACGACGCACCGGGCAGGTTTTCGCGTTGGTACCGATATCCGCCGTCAGTGCCCTTGCCGATAATCAGTTCCGGCATCCCGTAGGCCCATGGCTGGTGGAAATCGCCGCCATAATAGTGCTTCCATGCGTCAGCAGATTCAAGTCTGTGGTCGGCCCCCAGATCGACCACCGCGTCATTGGCATGCAGCTTTTCCGCCAATGCGCCCGATACCCCGTGCGGCAGAGCAAGTACGATGACGTCATGGCCGTTGAGCACCTCAGGCGTCGTGGGCTCGATGACCATGTCCCTGTACTTCGGGATATGCGGCATATGTCGACCGAGTTTGTCGCCAGCAGAAGACTCGCCGGTCACCGTGGTCACTTCGAACGCGGGATGCGCTGCAAGAATACGCAGCATCTCCCCTCCGGCATATCCGCTGGCACCAACCACCGCCACCGTGTATGTGCTCATGAACATCACCTTTCCTCAAGATGATGCCAAGATTACATATATTCAGTACTATGTATAGTTATGCATCCAAATAATGGACGTTTTTTATGATGTTTCATCGTTTTCGACAAGTCGGATTCGCCGATGACTGTTTGTAATCTCGCAACCCGCAAATCCGAACCACAGCACATCAATCTCAGCGATACTGAAGAACCCTTGTCCATTTTCATGGATAAGGGTTCTTCTTTAGACAGTGAATTCGAAAAAGCCGGACTTTGTGACAATATTGCCCGGACTAGGCGCTTACCGAGCCGCCGCCGGAACCGCCGGGAGCCGGACCGGAACCGCTCTGATTGAGCAGCTGCTGTGACAGGTCGTTGAGGGTGATGCCTTTCGAGAACAGCCACAATGAGAAAATCGTGGCGATGACCCCAAGCACCATGCATACGGTCGCTACCCAGAAGCCTTTCATATGGTACTTTCTGGTTCGCCACATGGAAAGTGCGCCCGTGATGGCGGGCAGGAAGGTAATCGGCAGGAACAACAGGATAACGGAAGCGATCGCCATCGGATCCCAGTGCCCCAGGTAGGGGTTCTGGACCGGATCGTTCATATCGACGCCATTGTGCATGTCCGGTCGGTATCCCGGTGTTCCGGGGCCACCAGCCTGCATCGGAGCGTTGTTGTAGGGCTGACCGTAGGAATTATTCGGATTATTCAGGTAACCTCCAGGCATCTGGTAAGGTCCGCCGTACGGCGCATTGCCCTGATTGCCTTGATAAGGACCCATGCCGTTGCCGTATCCGCCTTCCGGTTGACGGTTGAACTGGCCATCGCGGCTATTCGTCTGTCCGTTTTGGGGTTTCGGCTTTTCGTCAGGCCTGCCGTAGACGTACGGGTTGTATTGCGCAGGGAACTGACTGGCCATGGCCCCGTATTCCGGGACCTTCGTCTGACCGTATGGCCGCTGAGAAGCACTCGCGCCATTCGTAGCGGAACCCTCGCTCGAAACATCGGCGCCTTGAGGCGCGTTGGATTCCTCGGCTGAACGCTGCGGGACCTGGCCGCCGGAAGGAGCGGCATTGGTCGATGGACCCCCGCTGCCGTTGCCGTTGACATCAAACGGGTTCTGAGATTCATTCATCATGCCACTCCAAAATCAATACAATAATCGCGGAGCCCGCGAACCACCGGTCCACGGACTCCGCATCGTTCAATTCCCAAGATATCTTGGAACTGACTGTTCAGGCACGCAGTTGCGCACCGATCGTTTCCGCTTTATCGACAATAGCCTTGCGGATGGCCTCGGTGTCGCTGCTGGTCAGCGTCTTATCCGGAGAGCGGAAAGTAACCGCATAGGCAAGCGACTTCTGATGCTCACCCAGCTGGTCGCCGGCGAAGACATCGAACAGCTCGATGGACTCAAGATCGTCGCCTGCGGCCTCAACGATCACCTGCTGCAATTGTGCGGCGGTGACTGTATCAGGTACCGTGAAGGCGAGATCCTGCTTGACCGGAGGGAACGTCGAAATGGGCTTGGCCTGTACCGGCTTGCCGCTCAACGTGGCGAAGAGCGCGGTCAGGTTGAGCTCGAAGGCCGCGGAATGCTCCGGGAAGCCGAGCGCTGCGTTGACATGCGGATGCAGCTCACCCACCATACCGACAAATGTGTCACCGACCATGACCTTGGCGGCACGACCCGGATGCCATTGCATCGGCACATCCTGCGGTTGCGGCTGCACGAGGGAGACCTTGGCCCCCAGACGGTCAGCCACGCGGTTCATCGCCTCGACGGCATCGCTGTAGTCGACATCGCGCCTTTCACCGAGCCAACCGGTTTCCACGGCCTTGCCGGTCAGGATCGCGGCGACGTGCAACGGCTGCTCCGGCAGACCGGCATCAAGCGCCTTGAGCTGTTCTTCGCTCGGGCGCTGTCCACCAGGCAGAGCCGGGATGGCCGGAGCATTCGGATCCCAAAGATAGACGTGACCAATCTCGTAAAGCGAGATGTTTTCAAGGCCACGACGCAGGTTGCGCTGCACGGTCTGTGCCAGTGTCGGCAGAACGGTGCGACGCAGGTACGGGCGGTCGCCGGCGAGAGGGTTGGCGACCTCGACACTTACCGGCTTGATTTCCTCGGCATCGTAACCGAACGCCTTGAAGTCGGCGTCGCCGACGAACGGGTAGCTTAGCGTCTCCACCAAACCATATTCGGCCAGCTCGTTGGCCACGTCACGCTGGCGCTGCTGGTCCGGCGTCAGTCCGACCTCGCCCTCGACCGGAGCGGGAGGCATGGTGATCGGAATCTCGTCGTAGCCGACGAGACGCGCGATCTCCTCGACCAAATCGCATGGCATGGTGAGGTCCGGACGCCAGGTCGGAGGAATCACGGAAATGTGGCCTTGCTCCTTGCTGTCGCTGACCTTGCAGCCGATGTCTTCGAGAATCTCGCGGATGCGCTGGTCCGAGGTGTCGAGCCCGGTGAGGCGCTTGGTCTCGGTGAACTTGAAATCGATGGCCTCACGCGGTTGCGTGTGGTCGACGTCGATCGGAGTGCCGCTCGGCGTGCCCTTGCCATACTTGGCCATCAGTTCGGCGGCCATCTGCGCGGCAGCAGGTTGCAGAGCATAGTCCACACCGCGCTCGTAGCGCTTGGATGCCTCTGACGGGGTCTTGTGACGGCGTGCGGAGCGGGCGATGGTGACCTGGTCGAAATGCGCGGATTCCAGAAGAATGTTCTTGGTCTCGGCTGTGACCTCTCCGTAAAGGCCGCCCATCACGCCGGCGAGTCCAAGAATCCTCGAGCTGCGCTTGCCATCGGGCGAATCCGTGATCAGGAGGTCTTCAACGCTCAGGTCGTGCTTCTTGCCGTCGAGCGTGGTCAGGGTCTCGCCCTTGTTGGCGCGTCGAACGACAATGGGCCCGCAGATCTTGTCAAGGTCGTAGGCGTGCATCGGCTGGCCCAGGTCCATCATCACGTAGTTGGTGACGTCCACCGCCAGTGAAATCGAACGCATGCCGGCGCGAATCAAGCGACGACGCATCCAGTTGGGCGTCGGGCTCGCCGGGTCGAAATTACGCACCGTGCGCGCATAGTAGCGATCGCAGCCGGGTACGCCGTGAATCGGGTTGTTGTCTTCGATCTCGACGGCGATGTCGGCTTTGTCGGCCTCGACGCCCTTAGGCGCCTTGTCGCTGAGCTCGATGGCCGGATCCGTGTAAGCAGCACCGGTTGAATGATGGTATTCTCGGGCCACACCACGATAGGACAGCGTGTATCCGCGGTCGGGGGTGATGTTGATCTCGAGCACCGGTTGATCGAGATGCAGCACATGCATCAGATCGTCACCGGGCTTCAACGCCGCGGCCTCCTCTGCGCTGAAGCCGTAATCGTTGAGCAGAATGATGCCGCTGTGGTCGCTGCCCAAGCCTAACTCACGTTCCGAGGCGCACATACCGTTAGAGATGTGGCCATAGGTCTTGCGCGGTTCGATCTTGAAATCGCCGGGCAGCACCGCTCCCGGCAACGTGACGACGACCTTCTCGCCGGCGGCCATGTTCGGCGCGCCGCAGACGATGCCGCGCGGCACCTTGTTGCCGTTCTCGTCGGTGTCGTTGTACTTGTCGCCGACATCGACATGGCACCAGTTGATGGTCTTGCCGTTCTTTTGCGGTTCCGGCGTGGCATCGACCACGTAGCCGACCACGATCGGGCCGGTGACGTTCGAGGAATGGATCTCCTCTTCCTCGAGGCCGACATGAACCAGATCCTTGGCGAGCTGTTCGTACGTCAGACCGGCCGGAACCTCGACATGCTCCTTGAGCCAGTCAATATCTACCATTGGCATTGTTGGTTCACTCCCCCATCACAAACTGTTTGCTGAAACGCACGTCGCCCTCGACGAGGTCGTGCATATCGTTGATATCGTGGCGCAGCAAAAGCGTGCGCTCCATACCCACGCCGAACGCGAAGCCGGTGTAGACGTCCGGATCAAGACCCGCGGACTTCAGGACGTTCGGGTTGACCATGCCGCAGCCGCCCCATTCGATCCAGCCCGGGCCACCCTTCTTGTCGGGGAACCACAGGTCGAGCTCGGCGCTGGGCTCGGTGAACGGGAAGTAGCTCGGACGCAGACGGCTCTTGGCCTCCGGGCCGAACATCGCGACGGCGAGCTTGTCGAGCACACCCTTCAAATCGCCCATCGTCAGGCCCTTGTCGACGGCCAGCGCCTCACACTGGTGGAAGACGGGCGTATGCGTGGCATCGAGCTCATCGGTGCGGAAGACACGGCCTGGCGAGGCGATATAGAGCGGAACGCCGCGGGTCAGCAAGGCACGAACCTGATCGGAAGAGGTCTGGGTGCGCAGCACCATGTTGGATCCCACGAAACCGGCGGCGTCCTTGGCCTGGTTGCCCTTGACGTAGAAGGTGTCCTGCATCTGGCGGGCAGGATGGTCGGGGCCGAAGTTCAGAGCATCGAAGTCGTACCATTCGGTCTCCACCTCGGGGCCCGCGGAAATCTGCCAGCCCATGGAGATGAAGAGGTCCTCGACGTCCTCCATCAGCTTGGGCAACGGATGACGGGCGCCAAGCGGTTTGCGATTGACCGGCAAGGTCATGTCGACGGTTTCGGCGGCGAGCTGGCGGGTCTCCTCTTCGGCCTTGACCTGCGCGGTCTTGATGCCGAACGTGCGCTCGAACTCGCTGCGCAGCTTGCCCATCAACTGGCCGGCACCCTTCTTCTCTTCTTTCGGCAGGGAGCCGATCGACCGGTTCGCCAGCATCATCGCCGATTCTGGCCCGGCATATTCCGTTCTGATGGCTTTGAGCTCCTCCATGGTGGAGGCACCCTTGATTTTCGCGATGCCCTCAGTGACCGCGTCGGTCACCGCTTCCGCATCGAATGACGCACTCTGTGCCACGAGTACCCTTTCCTTGCAATTTCCAAACCTTGAAAACGTCCAAGATTACACGCACAAAAGTCATGAATCCCAAGCATTTACAGCCTTTTCATTGTTTCAATATGACTCGACATAGCACCGCGTGCGTTTGTACCTGATCAGCGATCTCGACCGGCCGGTCCCCGAACCGGTTTTATCTGCGTTGTGCGGCATCACGAGCCATCGCCAGACTGAAGAGCATCACCGCGGTGCTCGTGGCGAGATTAAGCGATTCGGCCTTGCCGTAGAGCGGGATGGACACGATACGCTCTACGCGCTGAAGGATGTCTGCCGGCAGACCACGGGCCTCGTTGCCGAACAGAATCGCTGTTGCGGGTTCGTCGTTGCCGTCACCATCTGTCGCACTGCTGCATTCTTCGACCACATCAATCAGCGATTCCGGCTTGAGCGTTGGCGTGCCGTAGACGTCGGCGGCAATCACCTCGCGATGCTGCTGCGCGGCCCATTCAAAGAATTCATCGGTGCTCATGGTGACCACCGGCAGGTGGAACAACGAGCCGGCCGTGGAACGGATGACCTTCGGATTGAAGCGGTCGACGCAATCCGACACGAAAATGACCGCGTGGCATCCGGCGGCGTCGGCCGAGCGAATGACGGTCCCCGCGTTGCCCGGATCACGAATCTGCCAGAAGGCGGCCACCGTGCCTCCGGACGAATCAGGATTCCCGCTGTTCCATGTTGAGTGTGCAATCTCCTTCGACGTCACGTTATCGGCTTCGAAATCATTCGCGATTGCGCTTCGTATCTCGGTACCCCGGGTCGCAACGTTATGGACCACCTCGGCATGCTCCGAGCCAGTGGCTTCCCGGCCTTCAAAACCCTGTGCCATACGACGTTGCACGGCCCCGAGATTGCCGACGGCGACGATGCCCTGCGCGTCCGTGCTCATCCGATGCATCACATCGCTTGTCACCTGATGGATATACAGGCCCGCCTCGTCGGCCTCTCGCGCGATGTCGTCGACCACCGTCGAAAGCAACCGCGATTGCCGCTCGTCGGTCTGTACGTAACAATCCTCCACAACGTCGGGCATCCAACGCACGACCTCGCGTACCGATTGCGGTCCTTCGATAAGGAACTTTCCCGATTTCCTGCGACCCTTGGTCTTCTCCAGTTCTGTCACGCGCCGCACGCGCTCGGACCTGGGATTGTCGATAATGTGCTGGTTAAAAGGCATAGCCCATACTCTACGCGAGGTTCTTGCCAACAGTGCCGGAACACCGTTTACTCATAGCAGACCGCCGGTTCTTGCAAAGACAACGCTTTGGCCCGTTTGCGACAATCCGGAATCGGCGTAATCGAAAACGGTCGGCTCGGCTCACCCACCGAAGAAGGTGAAGGTACCGGCGATGACGGCGATGACGAGGGAGAGAACGGGTACGACGGCGCAGACGATGACGAAGGCCCAGTCCCGCGGATTCACTCGGCTGATGCGGGCATGGGTGCGCGGAGTGTCGCCGCCGAAGCCGCGGGCCTCCATGGCAGTGGCGAGCGTGGTGGAACGGCGGATGGAAAGGACCAATAGGGCGAAGGTCTGCGGGAAGAACGCCTTGACCTTGTTTTCGTCGCCGAGGCCGCGCGAACGACGGGAAGCGGTGAGCGCGGCCCAGTCGTCGCGCAACACAGAAAAGAGGCGCATGCCGGCCAGGCCGCCATAGACGAAGCGGTCGGGCAGGTGAAGGATCTGACTGAAGGAATCGGCCAGATCAGTGGTCTCGACGCCGAGTACTGCGATGATGGCCGGGACGCCGACGGCAAGGATACGGATGCCGGTGGCAAGCGCCAGCACCGCCGAACGGTCGGTGACGGTGATCATCGCCCAATGCCACCAGATTCGTCCGCCTTCTTTGCCGTAGAGCAGCACGGCCAGCGCCGAGCCGGGGGCACCGATGAACACTGGCCAGGTCGATCTGACCACGCGCCAAGGCGACAGACCGATGCAGGCGAGCAGAACGAATTCGATCAGCAACGCGACACTCGCCGAGACCCAGTCAAGACTGAAGATCAACGGCAGCGCGGCGAGGAAACCGCCCAGCATCCTGAACGTCGGATTGAGCGAGGCAAGGAAAGGCGAACGACTGGACTGCCGTTCCTGTTCGTCGCGCTCGTTGACCGGGCTGACGGCGATTTCGTCGTCAGAGGTCCCAGCGTCCCTGCTTGATGGTTCCGCCTTGCGACGCTCCTCATGCATCGAGCGGACGCCTTCGGCATCGTCTTGCGCCTGCAATTCGATGACACGGGCGCCGAGTGCGGTGACCAGATCGCGGTCGTGGGTCACGACGATGACGCTGACGCCGTCGCCGCGCAAGGAGTGGATCAGCGAGACGATCTGCATCCACGTGCGTCGGTCCTGGCCGAAGGTCGGCTCATCGAGGATGATCACGCGCGGTGCGGCGGCCAGCGAGGCAGCGACGGTCAGGCGACGTTTCTCCCCTCCGGAAAGGGTGTAAGGGTTGACCGAGGCATATTGCGAAAGCCTGAACCGGCGCAAGAGCGCCATGGCTTTCTTCTTGGCATCATCCTCCGGTGTTCCGGTTCGCACAAGCCCGAGCATGACTTCTTCCAGTACGCTGCCACGCGCGAACTGATGCTCGGGATTCTGGAAGACGTAAGAGACACGCGCCGCGAGTTCAGTGGATTTCCAATCCATCGGAGAGTTGCCGCTGGCCCCCTTGGCGAGCTGCACAGAGGCTTCGACGCTGCCCGCCACAGGCCGCAGGAGGCCTGCGAGAGTCAGTGAAAGCGTGGACTTGCCGACACCGTTGCGCCCTACTAGAGCGGTGATCTGCCCGGCCGCGAACGAAATGTTGATATGGTCGGCTATGGGCTTGCCGTCGCGGCCGATCGATAGGTCATTAGTGGAGAGCAGCGCCTTGCCGTCGCCGATCGCGGGATCGCTGGCGGGCTCGTCATCGGTATGGATTCGATGGATTTCGTCTTCCGGACGGCGATATCTGCTGGGCATCCAGATACCGAGCGCCGCAAAGTCGAGGTCACGGTTGGCAAACACATCGTCCGGCGTGCCGTCGGCGACCACGATGGTACGACGGAATCCGCTGTGGTCGATTTCGGCAGCGTCGCCGACCTGCGTGACGCGTGCCTTGACCTGATCGTCGGATTCAAGACCCAGAACGACGACCCGGTCGATAAGGTCGATCCAAGGTCCGGCGCGGTGCTCGACCAGCAGCATGGTGGCTTCGGTGTCGCGTAACACGTTGGAGACCGCGCCGATGACCTGCTCGACGCCTTCAGGGTCAAGGTTCGCCGTGGGCTCGTCCAGAAGTAACGCGCCGGGCTGCATGGCCAATGCCCCGGCCAAGGCGAGGCGTTGCATCTGCCCGCCGCTCAAGTGCATGGTGGAACGGTGCAGCTGCAATCCTTCAAGGCCTACGTCGGCAAGACTTTGCCGCACCCGCTGCCAGATCTCGTCACGCGGCACGCCCATGTTCTCCGGACCGAAGGCCACGTTGTCGCCGAGGCGTTCGAAGATCGTCTGCGCATCCGGGTCCTGCAGGACAAGGCCGACACGGCCATGGGCGGCGACGGCCGGGATGCCGTCGATGAAGACGCCGCCTTCGGTGATGCCGCCTTCCGAATCCTCGATGGCGACCACCGGGGCGCCTTCGCCCGGCCTGTCCTCGTCCGTGCTTTGGGCAACCTCCCCGCCGAGCAGGCCAGAAGCGGCTTCGAGTATCGTCGATTTGCCGATACCGGAGGCTCCCAGCAGGAGTACATGTTCGCCGGGGTGAATGTCAAGGTTCAGGCCACGCACGGCGAAATGCCGGCGCGAGGCATGGCGGTAGCCCCAGTTGCGGAAAGCGATAGCCGCAGGCGGCGCTTTGCGGGCAACCTTCTCGCCGGCAGGCTGCCCGGCCTGTGAAGGAGCCTGGCTCTCAGAGGCCGGGATATCCCGAACGTATGGTTTGTGTCGGTCGCCTTCACGCCTACCGCCGCCCTGAGATTGTCTGCCTTGCATACGTTCCCCCATCGATGCCTGAATTCTACCTGATACCACTCACTTGGAAGCGGCACGGACCTGACGGCCCGAAGCGAACTTGTCGATGGCACCGGTCTTGGCGATGGCGATATAGAGATACCACATCAGCACGCCGGCCACCAACGCCCCGGAGATCACCGTGGCGACCAGGTACCAGATGCCGTATGCACCCGTCATGTTGAAGCCTTGCAGATGGGTGAAGAACGTATAAGCCCAGCAGCCGATGGCCGATACCATGCCGGACAACGTGAGCGTGAGCAGGTTCCAGACCTTGTAGGCCACGCAGAGGAACACCACCTCGGCGCAAAGCCCCTGCACCAGCGCGATCAGGAAGGTTTCGGTTCCGCCCCAAGAATTGCCGAGCAGGGCCTCGAGCACGCCCGCCACGACTTCCGCATAGGTCGCGGCCCCCGGCTTGCGTACGATGACGGCCGCAAGAGGACCCGCAAAGAGCCAAAGCCCGTTCATCAGGCCGCCAAGGCCAGGGACAAGCGCGTCCAGCGGAGAACCGATGGGACCATACAGCAGAGCCGCGGCCCAGTAGACGAAAGTGCTGACCACGCCGATGACCGAAGCCACGGCGATATCGACGACACGCCATTTGAGATTCGGTTTGGAGATAATGGTCGTCTGATTTGATGATGTCATGATTTGTGCCTTTCTGTGGTGCACACCGTTTATCGGCGCGCATACCAAGGCACGGGAAAGAGAGACGTCCGTGCGCCGGCATTGTCCGGACTCACGTTCATTCGGTCGAGGAAATCCTCATCTCAGCCGGCCTCTAATGGCCAGCCCCCGTGTCAATTCGCCATCCTAGAGCAATCCCCTGTCAACTGTCAACGGGTGGTCGTGTGGGGATTGGGGCATACAATGCTTCGGAACGCTTACTGGCTGAGCCGTTAAGCGTGAAGCCCAGTGGGCTTCACGTAGGCGAAGTGAGCGCGATGTATCGAGCGCGAAGGCAAAATCTCCGATTTTGCATAGGCCGTGTCTTACGCCCGAACATCGCATATCCCCGCCCCACACTCTGTACAAGGAATCTGACTGACAGGGGTTGCGGGAGGTGGCTCACCAGCGAATAGCTGCCGCCTGAGTGAGGAGCCTTATGACATCGACCGCGCAATTGCGCCCGTATACATCGAGGAACCTTGCGCATGCGGCAGCTATTCGCTTGGAGTAGCACCGACCCTGATTCTGGACAAACTCGGCAAATCAGTCAGATATTTCATGCATTAGTGGCGGCGGCAGATATGCCATGCTGAGGAGTAAAGCTTGGCCAGTGCAAAATCGAAGATTTTGCCTTCGCGCTCGATACATCGCGCTCACTTCGCCTACAGGAAGTCCACAGGACTTCCCGCTTAACGGCTCAGCCCGGAGCGTGTCGAGCATTGTATGCCCCAACCCCCACACGACTGACGTCAGTGCAATCAGCTTATTTGCCTAGTTTGTCCAGAATCAGGGCCTCGGTGAGGACGTTGTTTTTAAGGCTCGTCAGGTCGATGGATTCGTTGGGGCTGTGGGCGTTGCCTTTGGGGTCTTCGGGGCCGGTGACCAGGACCTGGGCGTCGGGGAAGATGCGCTGCAGTTCGGGGATGAACGGAATCGAGCCGCCTTCGCCCTTGTTGATCGGCTCGACGCCGAACGCCTCGCGCATCGATTCCAGCGCATCCTGGGTGGCCTCGGCGTCGGGATCCATGCTCCAGCCCATACCGGTATCAAGCGTGGAAACCGTAACCTCGGCACCGAACGGGGCATGTCCGGTCAGGAAGTCGGTGACGGCCTTGGCTGCATCCTCGGGACGCTGGTTCGGTGCGGTGCGGATGGAAAGGCGGAAACGGGTCTCGTTGGCGATGACGTTGAACGAGCCCTCGACCGGGTGCGCATCGAATCCGATGACCGAGATGCTGGGCTTGGTCCACAGTCTCGAGGCCAACGAACCGGAGCCGGCGAGGCGATAGGAGGAGACCACCGAGGAATCGGCTCGGAAGCCGGCCTCGTCGAGGTCGCGCTGGAGTCCTCCAACGGGGTCGCCGCCAGTGAGTCCGGGAATGTTCAGCGATCCGTCCTCGGCATACATCGAGGCAATGAGCATGGCCGACAAGGTATTCGTATCAAGGACCGGGCCGCCGAACTGTCCGGAATGCACCGGATGCTCCAGGGCACGCACGGTGACATCCAGATCGGTGTTGCCTCGAAGGCTCGTGGTGAGACTCGGGATTTCGGCGCTCCAATTGCCGGAGTCGGCCACGATGATGACATCCGAATCGAACGCGTCGCGGTGGGACTCGATGAAGGGGATGAAACTCGCCGAGCCCATCTCCTCCTCCCCTTCGATGAAGACCTTGACATTGACCTTCAGATCGTCGCCCAATGCGTGCAACGCACCGGAATGGATGGCGATGCCGCCGCCGTCGTCGGTCGCGCCACGTCCATAAAGACGTCCGTCGATTTCGGTCGCCTTGAACGGGTCGGTATCCCAGGCCGAGGCGTCCGGGACCGGCTGGACGTCGTGATGCGCGTAGAGCAGCACTGTAGGCGCTTCGGGATCGACGATCTTGGAACCGACCACCTCGAACGCTCCCGGAGTGCCGTCAGGGTTCTTTGACTGCACCACTTCGGCGTCCACCCCACGTTCCCTGAGCTCGTCGGCCACGAATTGCGCCGAACGACGCATGTGCTCGCCGGTGATGCCCTGCGCCGAAACGGATTTCAGCGCGACCTTCCTGCTCAGCAGATCGACGACACGCTCGAAATCGTCATCAACCCGAGAGCGCAGTTCTTCCTTGTCCAGTACAGCCATGTGATGCTCCTTGTCAGATTTGTCCGTTATCTCGATCATCACACAGCCCCGGGAAAACGCGAGAAAACCGTTGAATATTCCTCTGTTCCCTGCTCTTTGCCTCGATTCGCGAGTCGAGACTTGCCCGTAATCTCAAGAGAATGACATGGAATCCCTTCAGCAAGGACAAAGACAAGGAAACGGCGCAAAAATCCGTCGATTCCACATTACAGGAATCTGAAGCGCAGGAAAGCAAGGGGCATCCCACGCCCAAGCGCAAAGTCGCCGAACAACGCAACCTCCATCCGCTTGTTCCCAAGAACCGCAAAGCCGACCGCAAGGCTGCTAAAGAGCGTATCCGGAAAAAAGAAGACGAACAGTACGATGCGATGCGCACCGGCGATGTGGCGCATATGCCGCGTCTCGAACGTGACCCGGCGCATATCTACGTGCGCGATTACGTCGATGCCCGTTTCAATCTCGCGGAATACTTCATCCCTGCGTTTTTCGTCATCATGATTCTCACCATGGTGGTCGGCTTCATCTCACAGGCGCTTTACGGCATCATGATGGTGTTGATGTATGTGTATCTGATCGCTTCGGTCATCGACGTCGTTATTATGTGGCACAAGCTCAAAAAGAAGCTCATCGAGAAATTCGGCGAGAAATCGGTGGCCAAGGGCACGCGCATGGCTTCCTATGCGTGGGGACGTGCGCTTCAGCTGCGTCGTTGGCGTATTCCCAAACCGACGTCGAAGAAACGCGGCAACTGGCCGAAGTAAAACCTTCGATTCGCCGGCTTTGATACAAGATACCTTTGCACCCATTCATAAGATATGGAGGCAAAGGTATTTTCTTACCTATAGGGCATAGACATTGGGGGCAAAATGCAGAATACACATGTTGACGTTGCCATCATCGGCGGCGGTCCTGGCGGGTATGCCACGGCATTGCGAGCCGGCGAGCTCGGACTTTCCGTCGCCCTGATCAATCGGGAAGACCGGCTCGGCGGCACCTGCCTCAACCGCGGATGCATCCCTTCCAAAGCCCTCATCACTGCAACACGGGCGATACACAACGTCAGGGACGCCAAGCGCATGGGCATCGACGCGAGCATTCAAAACATCGATGTTGCGAAACTGGCAGACTTCAAAAACCATGCGGTGAAGGCGATGACCGATGGCCTGGCCTCGTTGCTTGCCGCAAGAAAAGTGACGGTCATCAACGGCGTCGCCTCGATCGTCGGGAAGCATCACGTCGAAGCAACGGCAGCCCAGACAGATACCGAAAACCGCGATTGCGCCGGTCCGGAGCACATCGCAGAAACCGACCGTTCACCCATCCCCCATTCCGATACCGCGCAAGGGACTCCCGTTGAAATCACCGCCGACAACATCGTGGTGGCTACCGGTTCACGTCCCCGACCGTTGCCGGATCATCCCTTCGAGGGAGTGGTCATCGATTCCACCCAGGCGCTCGATCTGCCAACGTTGCCGAAATCCGCGGTCATTGTCGGCGCCGGTGCCGTGGCTGTGGAATTCGCATCGATGTGGAACGCGGCAGGCGTCGACGTGACCCTGCTCATTCGTCACGAACGCGTGCTCTCCCACATGCACCGCCGCACGTCGATGGCACTGACTCGTGCACTGGCCAAAAACGGGGTGCATATCATCACTCACAGCCATCTGACCGATATCGATGACTCTGCGAACTCGGCAGGTGCAACGGTGCGCTACTCCAGCGACAAGGACAAAGACGCAACCGAGCATCAGATCCAGGCCGACGTTGTATTGGCGGCCATCGGACGCGATCCCAATACCGACGCTGATTGGTTTACGAGCTCCGGCATCGAACTGGATGAACATGGTCTGGTGAAAACCGACGATTTCGGACGTACCGGCCAACCCGGCCTCTGGGCGCTGGGAGACATTACACCAGGACCGGCCCTCGCCTACCACGCCTTCGAACAAGGCATCGTCATCGCCGAATCCATCGCAGGCCGCGACCCCAAACCGGTCGACGACACCACGGTTCCCGAAGTCGTGTTCTCGACCCCGGAATTCGCCAGCGTGGGATTGACGATCGAACAGGCCAAAGCGGCCACCGACATCCTCGAGCCCCAAGAGACCGCCTACCCGATGATGGGCAATGCCAGGATGCTGATGAGCGGCGAGGCGGGTTCGATGTCCATCGTCTCAGGGGCTTATGGTGACAAACCCGATACGCCGGTCGTTCTCGGAGTCCACATGCTCGCCCCGGATGCGGGAGACCTGATAGCCGAAGCCGAACAGCTTGTCGGCAATCGCGTGGCACTCAGCGATGCCGCGCGCCTCATCCACCCGCATCCCACCTTCAGCGAGGCATTCGGAGAGGCTCTGCTCAAAGCGGACGGACGGCCGTTGCACACCAGATAAATCCTGCAAGTTCGCAACGGATTTCCGCACAGGCGACGCAACCGCATGTGTTGCGTCGCAACCACTCCCTAAAATCAGGGTTTAGTTTGTCCGTGCCCGATAACGCAAGTGAGGAAGTCGATGGCCAAAAAGAAAAAGGCGAAAAAAGACAAGAAACAGGGCCTGAAAGTCATCAATCAGATTCGCCAGATCTATAAATACACGCACGCGGAAGACAAGGCGCTCCCCTGGCTGCTTGCCGTTGCGTTCCTGCTGCCGTTGGTTGTCGGCGTCATCGTCGGCCTGTTGATGCGCTGGAGCTGGCTCACCTGGATTTTCATGGTCATCCTGCTGGTGATGGTAGGCGTGCTGCTGTTCACCATGACGCTGACCAATCGTGCAGACAAAGTCGGCTATGCCAAGCTTGAAGGCCAGCCTGGTGCTGCGGTCAGCGTGCTCGGCAATATCAACAAGGCCGGTTACAACTTCCCCCAGACCCCGGTCTGGATCGATCCGAAGACCAAAGAGGCGATTTGGCGAGGGACCGGATACAACGGTATCTATCTGTTGGCCGAAGGAAGCGAAAGCCGCACGAAACGACCGCTGGAGCGTCAGAAGCAGTCCATCAAAGGCGTGACCGCCGGAAGCAACATTCCGGTCTTCGTCATTTCCGTCGGCACCGGAGAAGGACAGGTACGTCTCAAGGATCTGCGCAAGACCGTGCTCAAATGCAAAAGCTACGAGCCTGTCGAGCACAAGTTCGCCTTGATGAACAAGATCCATCCACGCCGTCGCTTCGTGCTGACCAAGGATGAGCTCGATACGCTCAACAGCCGTCTGCGCACCCTCCAGGAGAAGCGCGGTCTCGGCATTCCCAAGGGCATCGATCCCACACGTCCGCAGCACATCAGCCGCCGAGCCATGCGCGGCCGGTGATCCCATCCTCTCGTGACCAAATCGCGAGAGGATTTTTTTATCCCGCATTTCCTTGAAATTCAAACGAATCTGAATTGAAAATCGCCGTCCGAAACATATTCGTAACTCAAGACGCGACGTGACGAAACTCATTACCCTACACTTATACATTGTTAGTACAACGAAAGGAACGGTCCATTGACTGCACTCGAAACGAAGGAAGACCTCGAAGCCCTCATCAACACGGAAGGTGTGGAATACATCTCAGTGCGCTTTACCGACCTGTTGGGCGGCCAACAGCATTTCACCGTACCTGCCAGCGAATTTCTGAAAGACGCGTTCACGGACGGCGAGCCGTTCGACGGATCGTCCATCCGCGGTTTCCAGGCCATTGAAAACTCGGACATGAAACTGGTTCCGGATGTCTCCACCGCCTTCATCGACCCCTTCCGCAAGCACAAGACGCTTGTCGTGGCGCATTCCGTGGTCGACCCGATCACCATGGAACCCTATTCGCGCGATCCGCGTCAGGTGGCTGCCAAGGCCGAGGCCTACATCAAGTCGACCGGCGTGGCCGACACCGCCTGCTTCGCTCCCGAAGCCGAATTCTTCCTGTTCGATTCCGTCCGTTACGAGAACACGATGCAGCGTTCCTTCTACGAAGTCGATTCCGTGGAGGCGCCGTGGAACACCGGCGCTGAGCTCGAGGCCGACGGCTCGGCGAACATCGGCTTCAAGAACCGCGTCAAGGGCGGCTACTTCCCGCCCGCCCCGCAGGACCACAACCAGGACCTGCGCGATGACATGGTCGCCAACCTGCAGAAGGTCGGTCTCATCCTCGAGCGCAGCCACCACGAAGTCGGCGGTGCCGGCCAGCAGGAGATCAACTACCGCTTCAACACCCTGCAGCACGCGGGCGATGACCTGCAGAAGTACAAGTATGTCGTGCACGAAACCGCGTTCGAAGCCGGCAAGGCCGTGACCTTCATGCCCAAGCCCATCGCCGGCGACAACGGCACCGGCATGCACTGCCACCAGTCGCTGTGGAAGAACGGCAAGCCGCTCTTCTACGACGAGAACGGTTACGGCGGCCTTTCCGACATCGCACGCTGGTACATCGGAGGCCTCATCAAGCACGCCTCCTCGGTGCTGGCTTTCACCAACCCGTCGCTCAACTCGTACAAGCGTCTGGTGCCCGGTTACGAGGCCCCGACGAACCTCGTCTATTCGGCACGCAACCGTTCGGCCGCCATTCGTATTCCGTTCGCCGGCACCGCACCCGCGGCCAAGCGCATCGAGTTCCGCGTTCCCGATCCTTCCTGCAACCCGTTCCTCGCCTTCTCGGCCCAGCTGATGGCCGGCATGGACGGTGTCCTGAACCACATCGAGCCTCCGGCTCCGGTCGACAAGGACATCTATGAGCTGCCGCCAGAGGAGCTGGACAACATGAAGCACGTCCCCGCCTCCCTTGGCGAGGCCATGGACGCCCTCGAGGAAGACAACGACTTCCTGACCGCCGGCGATGTCTTCACCACCGACCTTCTCGAGACCTGGATCAAGCTCAAGCGTGATGAGATCGACCAGCAGCGTCTGGCCCCGACCCCTCTCGAATACGAGCTCTACTTCAACTGCTGAGCCTGTTTATCCGCTCATCATTAACGTGTCTGCCACTTCAACAAGGTGGCAGACACGTTGCTGTTCTTTCCAAGAAATCACCGAAAATGAATGAACAGAGGGCATTCCCTTCCATCAAGATGTGAATCTTCTTATTTTGTTCACCACCGAGCGTCGCAGAATGGAAATTCGTAAAAGGCTTATTGAGCTAGACATGGCTTCCAGCCCGGCGGAAAAGTGTGAGCCCCAAATGAACATTTAATCAGAGCATATCCATCAGAATCATTGAAATTCGAGCGTTCTCAGACTTTGTGCACATTATCGAAATGTTCATTTGACTTACACTTTTTTGAATTTAGAAAAGTGTAAGTCATCACCGCATTAAGCTCTCCGCCAGCGTCTTAAAGGCGTCGGCAACGGGAGTATTGGCGAGAGATCCATCAGGATTGAGAACAGCTGGACGACCTGAATCATCGATTTCTCGGATTTCCGGTTGCAGGGGAAGTTTGGTCAGCAGCGGTACATCGTAGCCAAGCGCCTCGGTCAGCTGGTCGGATACGCGCTGGCCTCCTCCTTCGCCGAAGATGCGTAGACGTTCGCCTTTGTGATCGAAATAGCTCATGTTCTCCACCACGCCGCGCACTTTCATCGGCACCTGAAGAGCGACCAGGCCCGAACGCACCGCCACATCGGAGGCACTGGGTTGCGGGGTGGTGACAACGACCAGCTCGGCGTTCGGCAATGCCTGCGCCACGGAAATTGCCATGTCTCCGGTGCCTGGGGCGAGGTCAAGCAGCAACACGTCAGGACTTCCCCACCACACATCGGCGAGGAATTGCTCGAGAGAACGTTGTAGCCGGGGCCCGCGCCAAAGAATCGCACGGTCGGCTCCGGCGAACATGCCGATGGAGATCATCTTGACGCCCCACGCGACCACTGGCATCAACATGCCGTTGAGATCGGTCGGGCGTGAATGCACGCCGAACAGTGAGGGCAAGGAGAATCCGTAAATGTCGGCGTCGATGGCTGCAGTATCGTAGCCAAGCGCTGAGAACGTGGCCGCAAGGTTCGCCGTGACCGAAGACTTGCCGACCCCTCCTTTTCCCGAAGCAATGGCAAAGATACGAGTTTTCGTGCCAGGCTTGTTGAAGGGGTTCTGCCGGCGCTCGGCCTTGAGCTCGCCCACCAGTTTTTCGAGCTTGTCACGGCTCATCGCACCAATTTCAATATTCGGCGTCAGCTTCGCATCAGGATACGTAAGCACCGCCTGCGTGATACGTTCGCTGATGGTTTTGGAAAGGGGGCAACCGGGAACGGTAAGCTCGACGTGCACGGTGAGTTCATAATGGTTGGCGTCATCGCTGGCTTTGCGGGCCTCGAGCGCGGGAATCATTCCCAAATCAGTGACGGAACGGCCCAGCTCCGGATCGATGACTTGACTCAGACGCTCGTAGACCCGTTGTTCGATCTGCCGTTCAATGGTGCCGTCGTTATCCGTCATTGCGCCTTCCTTTTCACTCGCCTTTCACTGTATCGTGTCCGCAGAAGGCTCGCCAGTACTTTCGACGTATCTTGGCAAGATATTTGAAAACATTTCCTCCAGAAGACAGCGCTCCTCAGAACATTATGCATTCACATATCAACAGTGAAACAGCACTGCTGTCAGCACAATGCCATCAGATTCAGGCTTACGCCGCACTGCCGCGCAAGCAGATGCCTACGTCAATCACGCAGCCTTTCGTAAGACTCAGCTCCTGCTCCCGAAATCCCCGGTTTCGAGCAAGGTCTTGAACTGAGCTTCGTCAAGCATCGGTACGCCCAACTCTTCGGCCTTAGAGGCCTTGGAACCCGCATTCGCGCCGACAACGACATAGTCAGTCTTCTTGCTCACTGAGCCGGCCGCTTTGCCGCCGCGCTCGACGATGGCTTCCTTGGCCGATTCGCGGCTGAAGCCCTCCAACGAACCGGTGACTACGACGGTCTTGCCGGCAAGCGTCTGCGCCAGCGTATTCTCTTCAACGCTTTGACCGACACCGGCCGCTTTCCATGCCGTGAGAATCTTGCCGCGCCAATCGCCCGGTTTGCTGGCGTTGGAGAACCAGGAAACCACCGATTCTGCGATTTCCTGACCAATACCGTTGATGGCGACCAAGTCTTCGACACTCGCGCCGGCAATGGCGTCCAGCGAACCGAAACGGTTGGCGATGAGACGTGCCGTCGGCGGCCCGAGGCGACGGATGGAAAGCGCCACCAGCACCCGCCAAAGGTCGGCTTGTTTGGCTTTGTCGATCTCTTCAAGCATCTTCTTGGTATTTTCACCAGGACGTATGTAGACCGGTACAACACTGATGCCGTCGCGCGTCTTACGGCGATGAGTACTCACCACCACAGCGTCGACAGGAACATTGTAGCCCGGGTAGCTTGCCTGATCCGGCTGTGATGGCGTTTGCTCGGGAGCGACTTCGCCGCCTTCAACCGCCGGTTGATTTCCGCCATCCGCTGGGCTACCGGAGGTTTTCACCTTTTTCGCCTCTATCGGAGCCGTCCAGAATGCAGGGACGCGATGCCACAGGCCCGAACCGCCGCGGTTCTTGCGCCGTTTGTGCTTGCGCCCTTGTTCGTCGATCTGCTCGCTGACCTCGATGATGGCCGATTCGCGCCAGACCTCGACGTCCTTCAGGTCGTTGGCGTCGAGGCTGAACACGTCGGCTTCGCTGGTCAGCACCGGTTTCTGCCTGTCAGGCAATTGCAACCCGGCAACGGGCTCATAAGGCTCGGGCTCCTCACCGGGGCTGACTTCGATATCGCGCAGATCAGGCGCGTAGGTCGCAACGGAATCGGGACGGTTCTCCTCCGGATTCGTCAGGGCGATGGCGCTCTGCTCCCCCAGGTGTTCGATGTCCAGCGCCTTGCGGCTGGCCAGGTTCATGACCCGTTGGGTGAACTGTGCCGGGCAGGATTCGACATTGGGGCAACGGATGTCCTTGTCGCCCTCTTTGGCGGGCGCCAGCTTCGCGCCGCAGGACGGACAGTATTGCGGCATGACGAACTCGTGCAGCTCGTTTTCGTGGCCTTTGCGACGTTCCAGCACAGGCCCGACGATTTCGGGAATGACGTCACCGGCCTTGCGCACGACGACGGTGTCGCCGATCATCACGTTCTTGTGCTTGACCTCCGTTGGGTTGTGCAACGTCGCTGCGGCAACTGTGGACCCGGCCACGTAGACCGGCTGCAGCACGGCCACCGGCGTGACCCGTCCGGTCCGTCCCACCTGCACGACGATGTCGAGCAGTTTCGTGTTGACTTCCTCGGGCGGGTATTTGTAGGCGATGGCCCAGCGCGGGGCGCGCGAGGTGGCGCCGAGCCTGCGCTGCAACGCTAGATCGTCGACTTTCACCACGATGCCGTCGAGCGCATGTTCGATGTCGCCGCGATGCTCGCCGTAATAGTCGATCATGTCGAGAATCTGGTCGAAACTCGTGACCTCACGGTTGTGCGGCGAAACAGGAATCCCCCATTTCCGGTAAAGGTCATAGGCCTCCGACTGATCGTCGACCGCATCATGGCCTTCATTGGCACTGCCGGGCGCCCATTGCAAAAGCCCCAGACCATGCGCATAGAAGCTCAGGTGACGGCTTGCGGTGATCCGCGGGTCTTTCTGACGCAAAGAGCCTGCGGCTGCGTTACGCGGGTTCGCAAACGGCGCCTTGCCTTCGTTGTCGTTGACCTTGTTGAGTTCATGGAAATCGTCCCAGCGCATGAACACCTCGCCGCGGATCTCGACGAATTGAGGAATATCCTCATGAGCGCCTTTGAGGTTCTGGGGAATCGAGGCGATGGTGCGCACGTTGGTGGTGATGTCTTCGCCCGTCGTGCCGTCGCCACGTGTCAGCCCTTGTTCCAGAACGCCGTCGTGATAGAGCAGGTCAAGAGCCAGCCCGTCGATCTTGACCTCGCAGGTCATCGGCAGCGGCTTGCCTTCCGGCCATTCAAGCGCTTTGAGCACGCCGTCATACCATTGCCTGAGTTCTGCGATGGAAAACACATCGTCCAGGCTGAGCATCTTCGAGGGAAGGGTGACGTCGGGGAATTCGTTTGAGAACGTGCCGCCAACGCGGTGGGTCGGCGATTGAGGGTTGTCCAAGGCAGGGAAATCGGCCTCAAGCGCCTGCAGGCAACGCAGGAAAATGTCGTAGGCGGCATCGGAGGAAACGGGATCGGAATCGATGTAATAGGCGATCTGGTCGCTTTCCACCCAGGCGGCCACCCGCGCCCAGAGCCGTGCCGCTGCCTCGCTGGTGAGTTTGGAGACGTCGAGTCTCTCAAGTCTGGTGGCGTCGGCATCGCTATGCTGCAGTGCCGCTATCCACGGCAGAGAGCCAGGGGCATATTGCGCTACGCCTTTGTTCTCGCCGACTGGAGCATTGTCACTTCCGAAATCCCAGGCGAGCTGGTCACCCTGCGACGTCGCCTTTGCCTTGCCTTGTCCTGTTCGGGATTTCGTCGACCTGACCATGTCACCTATCCAATCCGCAGGCGGCACTGTGAGACATTACGATATCGGCCGCGAGCATTCACTTCCCGATTGTACGGGAAAGTCGGGAAAGACAGACGGAAAAACCGGAAGCTCGAGCGAGACTATGCATTGAGCGAACGCAGGAACTGCGCCTGTGCCATGTCCATCCCGTCATCGGCGCTGTCATCCATTCTCGCCGCTGCCACCGAAAGGGTGCGTGCCGGCACGAAAAGCGCCTTGTCGACGCAGACGCGGGCCGCGTCGCGTACGATGTCGCCGACTTCGGTATGCGGCCACACCGGAAGATCGTGGGAGGCGAGCACCTGTTGCGCGGACTCGAACGAGACAGGCACCAGAATGCATTGTGACTGCGCGCGTGCCAGCAGTTCCTGAAGTTCGCCGTCGAGCGAGGCGATCTTTCCCGGCGAGATGTGCTCCGCCATGATGTAGCTGGCTGCCGCCACGTCGAAATCGCCGAGCATCCATTGTGCGTAGGCCAGACGGTAATAGGCGTACGCCGCGTCATCGCGGTCAAGCGAGACGCGCAAGGCGTTGAGGCAGGCCGCCCGGGCAGAGTTCCAATCCTCTTCACGCGCCAACTGGACCGCAAGCCTCATATGCGAAAGCGGATAGGCAGGAGCGTAGGAGACCATCGCGTTCAAGTGCGGCAATGCGGCTTTCGCGCCTTGCAATTGGGCCAGAATGTCGGCCAACTCCATGTGCGCGTAGAAAAGGTTGTCGGGAATCAGCACGGTGTTCTCGTCGCTGGTGGCGAAAAGACGGTTATAGACCACGCGTTCGGCATAGGAGTTGAAGTATCGTGGGGCCCCGGTCGACGCATAGAGCGCATCCACCTTGTCGACGGCCTCTTCAAGCTTTGAGATCGCCTGGTCGACCTGCCCGGAAAACAGCAGGTCGCGTGCCTTCACACGTTCTGCATCAAGCTCCCTGGCCACACTGAAATCAAGATCCGGTGTGTCGACCCCGTCGATCAAGGCGCTGCTCACGCTTGGCGCAAGCTTCGCCAGTTCCGGATCCCCGTTGGCTTCCACGATCGACATGGCTCGCTGCGCCTTGCCGACGCTGGGCAAGGAGCTCTCTTCGGCGATCCTGTGGAAATCACTCACGGCGCGCTGCAGCAGATCGGCGCGTTGGATGGAAAGCCCGGTGATGTTGTCCGTGCCAAGCACACGGCTGGCGTTCCCGTTGATTTCCACATCGGCGAGTTCCGGCTCCTCCTGGCTTCCCAAGGGGGAGAAACGCTTGTCGCGCAAAGTGAATTGGGGATTGGCATTGCGGGGCGATGCGCCGACGATGTTCAGCGACGCTCCGAACGCACGATAGGTCTCGATGGGGTGCGCCAATCCGCAGGAAGCGACACGTCGCATGAATGCTTCACGAGTGAAGGTCACAGTTGCCATATTGTGGGCTGTGGGGCCGCTGCGCAACACTGCGAGAGGGTCGCTGCCGTCCCCGTCCCCCTGCTCACTGCCGTCGCCGATATCCGTCTGCTGTTCCCCCTGAGGCACCACCATGGTGATGCTGTCAAGGTCCACGTCTTTCATCAGATCGGCGAATTGGGCGTCGATTCGCTCTTCATCGTTTTCGGAACCATCGCCGGTGACGTCGTCATCATGCCCTTGCCCGTCCGAAGTGTCCGGGTTCTCGGACGCGGCAGCCTTCTGCCCGTCGGCATCACTCATATGGTTGCCGTCCGCACCGTCCGATACGCCATTGCCGTCCGAATACCTGCCTGTCGTATGGCTCTGATCCGCCCTCGCTCCATCGGTGTTCGAATCGCTCTGCCCGTGACGAACATTGTCGTTTGCCGATCTGGCAGCAGGATCCGTTCCCTCTTCGTCGGAACCTTGAACGGAGGGCGAGGCAAAGGGCATGGGATCGTGACCTGCCGCCACGGCACTGGCCTGGGAAGGGTCGCCGTGGATGTCGCCGTCCTTGGGGTCGGCCTTGGAGCCGCCCGGCCTCGCCTCCCCGCTTGGCATACGTTCGAATGCACCGAGAGCCTGGGCCATCAGCTTGGAAATCGCCGAATCCTGCTGTTCGACCGCCTCTTCCAAGCCCATGGAATCGATACGGATGGAGACGTTCTGGACGCTGTCATCGACACCGAAGCAGAGCGCGGCGATCATCAGGCCGACACGCAGGTTGTAACGTTGACTCATCACCATGCGTTCGTCGTCGCTCAACGCCACCCAGGTATGCCGTTGCGTGTCATATCTGCTGGCCGGCATCATGGTGCGTCCGGCGGTGGTGAAGGAGACGGCCACATTGCCGAGTTCCAGATTGGAACGGAATTCGGTATCGAAACGATACGGAACCCGTATCTCGCGCAGCAAGGTGGAAAGGGCCTGGCGATAGACCCATTCGCCGCGGCCGGCCGAACCGGAGGTCCGGGCGGAGGCACTGTGACTGGTATCGTCAGCGCTTGGGGCATTTGCTGCGATACGGTCGGCGCTTCGTCGTGCTATCCCGATCATTCGCTGCAACGAGACCGAGCTGGGCTCTCGCAGTTCGATGCCTTCTTTGGGCAAAGGCTTCAACGCCATCAAAGCGGGATTGTCCAGCAACGCATGGTCGATCCGGGCCGCCTGCGCCCGCGTGACCGTATCTTCGATGGGCAGCGCGCCGGTATGCGCATTGTGCTCGAGCCAAACGCTCACGGCCGAAAAACGGTTGAGATTGCCTTCGATGTTCAGCGCCTCCAGCGCCGGTGCCAGGTTCAGCGAATCATCCCAGGTAAAGAAGTAAGCGCCAGAATAGCTGGAAGTATACAGGTGTAACGGTTCGGCACCGTGCACGGCCTCCAGTCCGGCGGAAGGTTTCAAAGCCCCCGCTTCGCGCATCAGATCGGCGAAATAGTCTTCGAGTCCTGAGACACGCAACCCATGGGTCCTCGCCTCCAGGCTGTCGCGCACGCTGCGCCGAATCGCACCGAGCGGCGCTTCCCGGTTGAGCCTGCGGAAGATGTTACCGGCTCCGAAACCAATAAGCTGGCCATCAAGCTGCGGAAGCATGTATGTGGCGAAAAAGGCGATGGCCATCGCATCCCGATATTCCAGATCGAGGCGCAGGCTTTGCGGAAGACGGTAGCGCATCTGTTCCAACGTATAGCGGTTGCCGCGCTTGAGCCAGGAGGCGAGCCAGGCCATCTGACCGAACATATCGCGGCCGACGATACCGCCCTGCACCACGTCTATGCCATGGTTTTCGTCAAACCGACCGAACTCTTTCTCCGGTTTCGCTTCAGAACCGATATGTTGGACGGTGCCGTGCGGCGCGCGGGACCTGCCGGTCTTGCCGCCTCGCATCCTGCTGTCATTGGAGAGTGAAAAGTCGCCTTCCTTGCCGAAAATGAGCGCGGGATCGGCATCGTGGGTGTCCATTTGCGGGTTTCCGCCTAAAAACACCCGGCCGTTGCCGTCGACCAACGCGATCTGGCAGAATTCATTCGGGGCAAGAAAAACTCCCAGAGCGAAAAAACGTCCGTCAAGCTGCGGCAATTGCGCCCAACCAAGTGAAACCCCATCCGGCACATCAGGAAAGTCTTCGAAAACATGCCGCTTGACCATCGGTCCCAATTGGACGGCACGGTTGAAAAGACCTTGCATCATCAGGTTGGCTCCCCTGCCGTCTTTCGCATGCAGCGAGGAAGCGGGGGCTGCCTTGCCGGCAGCGTGGCGCGAAACACCACTGCCGACCATGGTATTCACACGATGTGCAATGCCCCCGGCTCGTTCTACGAACCTGCTGAAACCCGAAGAAGAGGCGAAATCATGCAAATGCTGTGCGAAATTGGACATATAGGTAATTGTTTCAATTCAGCCAGACATAAAGCTTATAGAATAAACATGTGAGTACTTCATCTGTCAGCAACGCACACCGCCACAAGACCGCCATATTCGCGCTTCTGGCGGCAGCGATCATACTTCTGCTCGAATGCTTCGCATTCAACCTGCAGTTCTGGAGCACGCTGGGCGCCAGCCGCGATTCGGTTTCCGCGCTCAACACGCTCGGCCCGGGTCTGGCCCGCCAGAAAGACGGCACGCTTCTGGTCACCGACCCGACCACAGCGTTTCTGAGTACGAAGGCCGATGGAAGCTCACCCTATGTCCGTCTCGATTCGGCCGAATCGACCTTCCGCTTCACCTCGCCTTCGCAGGTTTGGGGATTGGCTCAGAGCGGACAAAACACGCAGGGCACGCAAAGCAAGGTGGACAAACAATCAAAGCCTGCGTTGACGGCCTTCCATATCCGGGTGGACGCCGAAGGGCAGGCCTCTGCCGTCCATTTGGTCGCAACGGCCGTTTCCCGTTCTTGCTATCTGCGCATTCCTCGCCTCGCTCCATCACCCCGGTCCACCGATATCAAGGTCTGGGTCGATGAACCCGCAGGAACCCAGGTCGATATCGCGGCCGTCCATGCCAACGTCCGAGTACCGTTCCACGCCAGTTGGGGACGCGTGGCGGCCATGTTCGTCCTTGTCGTGCTGATCGCGTTGTGGATGCCGACCTCGGTCCTGTGGCAGCGGCGTTTGGACACCTCAAGCGTGTGGCAGCGGCTTACCTTCGCGGCGTTCATCTTGGTGGTCGGCGCGTATGCCTTGGTCTCGATCGTGCAATCCATCGCGGCGTCGACTCCCTCGGCCGCCTTCCGCCAGCCGGGCGCCTACACCTATGATTTCCATCAGTACGGCCATCTGGCGGATTCCCTGCTCCACGGCCAGACCACATTGGATCTGCCTGTGCCACAGGGCCTGAAAGACGCAGCCAACCCCTATGACCCACAAACCCGTGAAACGATGCTGCGCAACGGGGTCACGCCGATCTACTGGGACTACGCGTTCTATCGGGGCCATTGGTATTCCTATTTCGGCATGTTGCCGGCACTGTTGCTTTTCGCTCCCTATCGTCTGCTGACCTCGCTGTTCGTACCCGGCGGGCTGATACTTCCCACGGATGCGGCCGTGGCGTTTCTGCTGTTCCTCTTCACGCTTTTTTGCTCCCTGCTGGTCATCCGGCTGCTGAAAAGGCTGAACCCCAAGACCTCGCTGGCCACGGTTTCGATGGCCATCGCCTTTCTTCTGCTGGGCTCGCAAGTCGGCTATCTGGCATTTCGCATGAACTTCTATTCCGTTCCCTTCGCCGCTTCCCTCGCCTTGAGTTTGATGGGATTATGGTTCTGGTCGGGTTCGTCGTTGCCTCACCGCCATACCTTGGCCATCGGGTCCGCCCCGGCGCTGTCGTGGCCCCATCTTGCCGCAGGCTCGCTGTGCATAGCGGCGAACTTCGGTTGTCGCCCGACATTCGCCTTGGTCTCACTGTTGGCCTTCCCCATATTCTGGCCACAGATCCGCGCGATATTCGTCAAGTCTCCTGCCACGCAACAGTCCGGGAAGCGTAGGGCGATAGCCGGCGCGCTGGCTTCGATATTGCTGCCTGCACTGATCGTGGTGGTGCCGCTGTGCTTCTATAACGCCATCCGATTCGGCTCGCCGCTGAATTTCGGCGATCGCTACCAGCTCACCGTCGCCGATATGACCCATTACCGCAATTCGCCGGCCAACCTGCTGCCCATGCTCGGCTATTACCTGTTGTTGCCGTTGCGCCTCTCCGGTGATTTCCCCTTCCTGTCCATCAGCCCCACACCGTTGGCGGCATGGTGCTATAAGGAACCGTTGGTAGGCGGGCTTTTCATGCTGTGCCCGGCCCTCCTGCTCATCGTCTTGCTGCTGTTGCCGGCCGTCAGAAGACGTATCCGCCGTACCGGCCTGCTTCGCCTAGTCTATTCGGCTTTGCCCCTGGCCTTGCTGCTGCTGCTTGTCGACATCCTCAAAGGTGGCATCGGCTGGCGTTATATGGTCGATTTCGGCTGGTTGGTGGCGCTTTCGGCCATTGTGGTGTCCGGGGCGGTTCTGGGTGACGCCCGGCCATGCAGAAGCAAATCGAAAACCTCATCTGGACCGCAAGCTGCACTACCGGATAAGGAGAAGCCTGCATCAGCGGCAAACCCGCACAATCGGTTTGCGAAGCTCGGTCTTCCTCGTCGGGGAACGGCCGAGATTCCACGGCCCTCAATCGATTGGGGATGTGTGGCCTTGCGCCTGTCCATGCTGCTGCTTCTGCTGCTGAGTGTCGTTCTGGCGTTTCTGATCATCTTCGTCCCCGGTCGCGAGGGCGACCTGAGTCAGGCGAATCCGGCGCAGTTCCAAGCCGTGGCTTCCTGGTTCGTCATGTAGAGGCCATCCGGACGGACCAAACGGTATCAACGATGACGTGTGCTTTACTTTTTAAGGATCACATCGTTGATCGGCTGATGCCCGTATTTACCATTGAAATCAGACAAGGGAACCATCAGGCTGAACAAAGCGATGAGCAGGAAATCAACATCGTTTTTTGGATTGACATAATAGGAGACGACCATGGCGATGACGCATAGGACCACCACAGCCAAGGTCCACAGCCACAATGTTCTTTTCAACAGCCGTTTACTGCGCGCGGTCCTGACGACAAGAAAAACAAGGATTCCTATTATTGAGGCAAAGTATTGAACCACCACGACTAATTCAAGAATCTTGATAGGCCACAGCAACCACATAGGTTCGATATAACCCATGTCCTGCTTGATGGAAGAAACAAAGAACCAAAAGCCAAAAACTGCTAGAAACAAGTCTAAGAGCATCACAAAGATGAGATAAGCCACACCCCAGCCCGATTCCCACTGGCGATGCCACTGTGGGCTGTGACGCTTGAAAATCCAATGATGACCTCTGCTTTCATCGTGAGTATCAGCGTCATGATCGGGATTGGGTGCCATCGCTTCGTCGGCGGGAACCTGCCCTTCACAAGCATCGCTGACCGATTGGTCGACTGTGGCGTCATACGGTATTTGGGCCGACGCATCGGCGGCATCACGGTCTTCATCATCGAAAAACATCTTGCGATCGTGCTTCCTTATTGCCCTATTTCCCGCGATACGGATTCAAGGACCGCCCTGATATTGCGCTCGAAAACATCCGGTTCGGGCAGCAGCGAGACCGCCAGATAGCCGTTTTCGGTCATATCGAAGTAATAGCCGGGCTGGCCGGTCAGGTTGAAATCACGGATCAGGCGCAGCACGAGCGTATTTTCGTCGATGACCGAGGGGAAACGCAGCAGCACGTTCCAACCGCCTTCGGCGCGCAGCACCGAGACCAAACCTGCCTCATCGGCCTCCAGGACGGCATGCAGACGTACAAGGTTGGCCCGAGTTCGTTGCTGCACACGCGCGAGCTGCCCAGGCACCGCAGCGAGCAGTTCCGGCATACGCGCGGCGATGATGTCGCTGAACGGCAGATAATCGTCGGCGATGATGTCGAGCCTGCGTTGCGCCTCCGCCACCAGGTCCTCGGGCCCGCTGACCTGAATCCAGCCGACCTTGGCGTGCGGTGCGGCCAAGAGCTTGGAAAATCCGTCAAGGGCGAACGTCAACGCTCCCGGCTCTCCCGCCAACCTGCGGTTGCCTGCAAACGGCTGCAAAGCATAGTCGTAGAACACCTCGTCGGCGATGATGGCGACATCATGCTCACGGCAAAGCCGGACCAGCGCCTCGCGTTCGGCCCCCTTGACATAGGACCCGGTCGGATTGTTGGGGTTGATCAGAACGATGGCTTGAACTTTCCGCCCTTTCGGGCTTTCCAGTAGTTCGCGCAGCCATACCACGTCGATAAACCACGACCCGTCGAACTGCAGCTGGTATTCGAGCGTATCCACGTTCTCCAGACCGCCGATGGATTCGATCAACGGATAGCCGGGCTTGGGGCCCAAGACGATATCCCCCGGATCGCACATCAGCTTGAACAGCCATGTATAGGCTTCGGATGTGGAGCTCAACAGGTAGAGCCGATCGGGATCGACGGTTTCAAAGGTGTCTCGTTGCGCAGCTGAAGACACAGTCGAGTGTCCACTGTCTTCGCCGACAATGGTCGGGACCTGAAGTCTATTCGTCTCTTCGCGGTTTCGCTGTGTCAGGAATTCGGCCAACTGCCGACGCGCCGTCAGCGGCCCGCGCGGCTCGGCCGTGTATATTCCGGGCACCTGACTCGGTGCGAGACCGTGTTTCGTCGGGTTGGAATCGTTGACGCTGCCGAGCGCGATCCCTCGGTTTCTTGCCTCGGCTTCGGCCTGGGCGATGGGATTGAGCTTAGTCGAGCCGACCCTTGACGAAAAACGCATGATCTTCCATTCACATCCAGAAATATTCAATACCGCAATATTCACAACCATCGTCGATCGACTGTTTCGCCTGCCACTAATCGAAAGGTCAAATCGTGGCCATCAACGACGATTCTATTGTAACTTGTCCGGCAAAACAAAAGTTCCGTCCGGCAGACAACCGAACGGAACCGAAAAAATCAACAATCAGACCAGCTTGGTCGTCGCGTAATATGCAGCGCCCACGATGCCTGCCTCATTGCGCAGCTTGGCCTGCACGATCGGGGTCTTGATATCGATATACGGCAGGAACTTTTCTGCCCTACGGCTCACGCCGCCGCCGACCACGAAGAGGTCGGGACTGAAGTATTTCTCAAGCAAGCCGTAATACTTGGTCAGGCGCTTGGCCCACTTCTTGTAGCCCAGGCTCTTCTTGTCGCGCACCGAGGATGCCGCGTACTTTTCGGCGTCCCCCTTGCCTTTTTCAAGCTGGATATGGCCGAGCTCAGTGTTCGGCAGCAGCACGCCGTTATAGATGAGCGCGGTTCCTATGCCGGTTCCGAGAGTGGTGGCGATGACCAATCCCTCTTGGCCCTTGGCCGCACCGTACTGCTGCTCGGCGAGCCCTGCCGCGTCGGCGTCGTTGACCACGGTGACCGGGCGCCCGCAGGCCCTGGAGAACACTTCGGTGACGTCGAGACCGATCCATGACTTGTCGAGATTGGCAATGAAGTCAAGCGGCTTGCCGGGCTTGATCGGCGCAGGGAACGCGATACCGACCGGAGCGCCTGCAGGCACTTCGAAATGCTCCAGTTGCTGACGCACGACGGCGGCGACAGCATCCGGCGTGGAAACCTCGGGAGTAAGGATCTTCAGACGCGGCAGAGCGAACTCGCCCTTTTCCAGATCCACAGGTGCCGCCTTGATGCCCGAACCCCCGATATCAATGCCAAAGGCCTGTGCTGTCTCAATCATCGCTAACCCCTCTTGGTATTTGCGGAAAAATAATCGTTGACATTGTACCGCACTCGATGGCCAATATCAGCGCCCCGGCTCCTGCATCTGGGATCGAGGCGCGCAGCCTCCCTCACACCGTTATTTGAGCGGCGGCATCGGCTGCCAGTTCGGGTCGTGCAAAAGGCTGCGCGAATCGACCCAGCCCTTGACAATGGCCTTGAGACCGGTCTTGATGTGCTCTCGGTCGACGGCCACGAGGCGAATGACCTCCTTGATAGCAGTCAGCAACGTGCCCAATCCGAAGAGCGCCGGACGGTAGTCGCCGTGGGCCATGAAATAGCGTGCCATGTATCCACGGTTGCGCATGATGTGATACCGGTTCATGTCGGAGGTCGAGTTGAGCTGCCGCAAACCGGCGATGTCCCAGTTGCCGATATCGCGCGTACGCTGGATGATCTTGTCGTCGATGACGATCGGATCGGTCACCTTGCTGGCCAGATAGCCGTAGATCGTATCGTCCCAGTAGATGAAGAAGCGTGGGTCAGGCAGACCGATCTGTTCGACGATATTGCGGCGGAAGAGCCCGCCTTCGAAGCACATCGTGTCCATCGTGCGATAGCCGGAAGGACCGAATGCCGCGGGCGCGATGGGATTGGGGATGCCGAGCGGGACGATGAAATCGTACTGCCAATAGAAATCGCCGCCGTCGTAATCCAGACGCGAACCCTGAATCACGTCGTGCCGCGGCGTCCATTTGGCAAGCTGGCCGATGGCGTTGGGGAGCACCGCCACGTCGTCGTCCATCACCCAGAACCATTCGGCTCCCAGCTCGTAAGCCTTTTTCACACCGTTGGAAAAGCCGCCGGACCCCCCGATATTGCCTTTCTGCGGCGCATAGACCACACGTTGGGTGTTGCCGCTTTCATCAGGCCCGGTCTTGCCCCACTGCGCATCGATCGCGTCGGAAAACTGTTGCACCATCGCTTTGGTGTCGTCACTGTGTTCGTTGTCGACCACAATCACACGCCACGCAGGGGCGCGAAGCGCCTTGATGGAATCGAACAGCCTTGCCAGAAGCTGCTGCCTTTTGTAGGTCACCACGACGATGGCCAGTTTCTCGATCGGCGATGCCGTTGCAGAGACGTCTTTCTTGCCTTCGGCGCCATCGGTATTCACAGTGTTGTTGTTTTCAGTCATACCCTTATTCTTGCACTCGCACACGATGGCGGCAAACAGCCCGGAAAGAACGCCGGGTATCGTCGCACGTCGGACGGCGCATTCGAAAATTCATCAATATGTGCCAAACCGTTTGACTTTTGGGCATACATACGGGTATAGATAGAACCGTAAGTTTCAGGGAAGGTGAAATCCCTTATTGGCGGTAACGGCACTGTCGGTTTCAAAATGACAGCATTGCCGAAGCCCGCGAGCCGTGAAAGCGGTTGATCCGGTGAGAATCCGAGGCCAACGGTAATAGTCCGGATGAAAGAAACGGGGCTCATCATGAGCGATATTTCTGATACCCAAAATCAGTCCGATTCCCATAAGCGGGACAAGACGCAATCCTCACATTCAACCGGTGTAGCGGACAAAGGCCGCTGGTCGACCCAACGCATCGCCATCTACGCGCTGTTCGTGGCCTTGGCGATGGCCGCCTCCTTCATCGAGTTCCCCATCATGCCTGGCGTGCCGTGGCTCAAATACGACCTTTCCGGCATCATCTGCCTGGTCGCGGGCTTCGCGTTCGGCCCGATGGCGGCGTTCATCGTCAGCGTCCTGAGCTGGATTCCCCACCTGTTCATGAATCCGTGGGGTGCGATCATGTCCATTGCCGTCTCCGTGTTCCTGAGCGTTCCGGCAGCCATGGTCTACAAGCGCATGCGCACCCGCGTCGGCGCGTTGGTCGGCATTCTGGTCGGCGTGGTCTTCGGCCTTCTCGCGGCCATCGGCGGCAACATACTCATTACCCCGATTTACGCGCACATGACCACCGCTCAGGTGCTCGCCATGGTGGTGCCGATTCTCCTGCCGTTCAATCTGATCAAATTCGCCATCCACGGCGTGGTCACCTTCGTCATCTACAAGCCGATCTCCAACCTCCTCAACCGCTAGGACACCGCAGAACATGACTACGGTCCCCCGCAAATCAGCCGGTGCCGAGCCTCGTGCGCCTTTTGAAGACCAGGGCTCGGCCTCGGCATACCTCGCCGGGCAAGATTCCGGCAAATCCCTCGAAAGTCCGCGCCATGCGGATTCCAACAGTCAGGCTGGCTCGGCGACGGTCCGCGCAACGGACCGCGCCAACGGGTTCGCGGCGCAACTGGACGGCATTCGTTTCAGCTACGACGGCGGCAAGTCATGGGCGTTAAACGACATCGACCTTGATATCCGTGCCGGCGAACGCCTATGCCTGGTCGGCCCGAACGGATCGGGCAAATCCACTCTGGCAAGGTTGATTGCCGGTCTTGCCGCACCCGATGACGGATCGGTGACCCTGCTTGGCCATGATGTGTTTTCTTCCGGAACCCCGCACAGCGACCAGTACCGCAAGGCACGCAAAAACATCGGCGCGGTCTTCCAGAATCCTGCCGACCAGATCATCACCACTGTGGTGGGCGACGATGTGGCGTTCGGACCGGAAAACCTTGCGCTGCATCCGGATGAGATCACGAAACGGGTCGACGAATCCCTCACTGCTGTCGATATGCACGATTCTATCGACGACGACCCATCAAGGATGAGCGGCGGACAGCAGCAGCGCATCGCCATCGCGGGGATACTGGCCATGCATCCGCAGATGATCGTGCTTGACGAGCCGACGGCGATGCTTGACCTGGAAGCTCAGCATGACGTGCTGCGTGTGCTCGACGCTCTTCAGCAGGCCGGCACCACCATCGTCCATGTCACGCACCGGCCCGAGGAGCTGAAGGCAGCCGACCGAATCCTCAGCCTTGAGAACGGGAAGTTGGTCAGGCTCTCGCAGATCGAGGCCACGCTGAAGCTTTCGGTGACCAACGCGGACGACGCGTCGATGCTGAAACCCGACGGCCTCATCATCGATGCGGATGGTGAACGCCAAGACCACACCCGAAACGCCAGTGCCGGGAGCAACGACACCGTTTCGGCAGGCGCCGTCGCACATCAGCCGCGGAAACCAGGTCATCGCCCGGCCCGCACAAAGGCAAGCCAAAACCGGAACAACGAAACCCCGCAAACACAGGACCACGAACTTTCTGGCGATGAACCCGCGGTGAGTTTCGAGCACGTCTCGTTTAGATACCCCAAGGCCGACAACGATACGCTGCATGATTTTTCGATGCGTATCGAGCAGGGCGAGGTCGTCGCCATCATGGGCCGCAACGGCACCGGCAAGAGCACGCTGACGAGGCTGATGACCGCACTGTCGAAACCCGATGACGGGACGATCAAGGTCGCAGGCATCGATTTGGCTTCGATGTCGCGTCATGACAAAAAAGCGCTTCGTTCCAGCATCGGACTGGTGATGCAGCAACCAGAGCATCAGCTGTTCGCCGAAACCGTACGGCAGGATGTGGCATACGGTCCGAGCAACCTCGGTCTGACGCAGCAAATCGTCGATCAACGTGTCAATCAGGCATTGGCGTTGCTCGGCATCAGCGATCTGGCCGAACGCTCCCCGTTCTCGCTTTCCGGCGGACAGCAACGTCTCGCCGCCATCGCCGGCATCATCGCCTGCGCCCCGAGCATCCTGATCCTTGACGAACCGACAGCCGGCCTCGACACTACGGCCAGCGAACGCATCTACGCGCTGGTACGGACGCTCAACGCGCACGGCGTCACCGTCATCATGATCACCCATTCCCCGCGTCAGGCGCGTCAGCTCGCCGACCGTGTCATCACTCTGGGAGAGACGCACGGCAGCGATGGCGCCGAGAACGGCAACGGCGGCGATACCGGCGAATCCGGCATCGCTGAATCAGCAACGGGCACTGCGATCGGCCAGCAGACGAATCTCGTCGCGCGGCTCGACCCCAGAGTGAAGCTGGTCGTGTTCCTCGTGCTGATGTTCACCTCGTTCATGGTCAGCTCCTTGCCGCAGCTGGGACTCACCGCGCTCATGGTCATCTTTCTCGCGGCGACGGCGAAGCTGGGTCCCAAACGTTTGTTGCGTTCGATGCGCGGTTTCCTGATACTGCTTCTGGTGATGGGAATCGTCAATATGCTCTTCGTACGTACCGGCAGGCCTTTGGTGACCTTCTTCGACTTCCCGATCACCGACGAGGGTGTGATGGCGGCGATACTCTATACCTGCCGTTTCGGGCTCGTCATCCTGCTGGGAATCATTTTGCTGCAAAGCACGACGCCCACGGCGCTGACCGACGGATTCGGCTCGTTGCTTTCCCCGTTGCGTCGTCTCGGTCTGCATACCCAGGAACTGGCGCTGGTGATGAGCCTGGCGCTGCGTTTCCTGCCGACATTGGCCGACGAGGCGCGCAACATCATGGACGCCCAGGCCGCTCGCGGCGGCAGTATCGAAACCGGAACACCGGCTAAACGAATCCAGGCGATCGTGGCCATTATCGTGCCCATTTTCGCCGGCGCGCTTCGCCATTCGGACAACCTCTCGCTGGCCCTCGACGCACGCAGCTACGAGGAGGGCATCCGCCGGACCCATTGGCATGCCATGCATGTTACCGGCAAGGATGTGTGCTTCATCGTGCTGTGCGCACTGTATCTTGCGCTGCTGCTGAGCCTGAAAGCAGGAATCTTCTCGGTGGTAAGACTATAGGTGACGCCGCAAAGCGCTTTTCGGCAAACAAAAACAAGACGGCGAATTCGCCTCTTTCCCGACTCTATCCGGCAAATCCTGATAGAGTGGAGCATAGCTTTCATCAAACTGTTTCGCCTATCAAGGAGACGATATGCACGCATCACATAACACTGTAATAGAACCATTCGCCATCGAACACGCCACCGTGGCCACCGGCGACGACGACGGCCGTACCCTGAGCGATATCACCATCGTTGTGGACGGATTGGGCAAGATCCGGAAAATCGGACCTTCGACGGCCGTCGTGGTTCCTCCGGGTTATCATCGTCTCGACGGCACCGGCAAGGTCGTCTCCCCCGGCATGATCAACGGACACACCCACACCTTCTCGAAAGGCCGTCCGCTCGATCCCAAGGGCAGCACGCCCGAAGGCCAGCGCAAAACCGCGAAGCTGGTGCATTCCGCTCCAGGCAAATTATTCATGTATGAGACCAGCAAGTCCAACATCATGACATTGCTGAATTCCGGTGTCACCACGATACGCACCGTGGGTGATGTCGGCTACGAGGTCGTCGCTATCCGCGACCGCATCAACGCCGGGAAAATGGTCGGCCCGCGCATCCTGGCCGCCGGCCCGATGCTCGCGATTCCCGACGGGCACGGTGCACCGCTTGTGGCCATGGAAAGCACCACTCCCGAAGAGGCGCGCAGCGAGGCAGAATACAGTATCGACCATGGAGTCAACGCCCTGAAAATCGCCGCAACCGGCGGTGTCACCGATTCCCAGGTGCTTGGCGAGGCAGGCGCTCCGCAGATGAGCGAAGAACAGATGCGCGCCATCTGCGAGACCGCACATGCCAACGACATCATCGTCGCCGCCCATGCGCAAAGCGAGGAAGGCGTTCGCCGCGCGTTGAAAGCCGGCGTCGACACCATCGAGCATGGATGCACCCTGGATGACGAGCTGACCGAGCTCTTCCTTCACAACCCGAATTCGCTTCGTGGCTTCAGCGCTTTGGAACCCACGCTTTCGGCCGGGCTGCCGATGAAATACCTTTCGCAGGAAGCACTGAACATGACCGACATCCAGATGCGCAACTCCGTGCCGGTGGTCGAAGGCATGGTCAATGGCGCGAGGCAGGCGCACGAAGCCGGCATCAAGGTGGGCGTCGGCACGGATACCGCCATGCCGTTCGTCCCGCAGTACGGCACTTGGCGCGAGATGGCGCTGCTCGTTCGTTTTGCCGGGTTCACCCCGGCCGAGGCGTTCCATGCAGGCACGCAGGTCACCGCCGAGATCCTGGGCCTGGGCGACGTGACCGGATCGCTGGAGATCGGCAAATCCGCCGATCTGCTGGTCTTGAACGAGAATCCCGTCGACAACCTGCGCACGCTCGAGCAACCGCTGCTCGTGGTCGCGGGCGGCCATCCGGTCTTCCACCCGCACGTCGATCGTTTCGACGATATGGAAGCCCAGCTGGATGAGGCGTATAAGTAAACCGACTCATCCTTTGAAAAAAGGTTCTCGCTGACTTCTTTTCCGATTGCATAGAACCTAAATCCGCCATCCTGCATCGTCAGGTATGGCGGATTTTTTTATTTGACTGCCCCATCGCATCATGTCTTCAAGACGGTAAGAAAACCGGACTCCAACCAACAGAATCGCCTTTGAGCGTCATAACATTGGTGGCCCGGTTGCAATAAAGCCGGACCACCAATGTCGACGTTCAAACCGATGACCGCCACAGTGCGACCACTTCGGTATTCCTAGTCTTTAGCGATGGGCATTGTCCTGCAATGGCTCTCCGTTGACGTAGCGACGCACATTGGCTACGGCGATGTCGACGATATGGGCATCGTTGCTGGCCAGATGGCTGCCGCCGGCGATATGCGGCGTGATCAGGCACTGCGGTTGGTCCCACAACGGATGAGTGGGCGGCAACGGTTCCGTCTCGAAGACGTCCAGCCCGGCACCGCGGATGGCGTTGCGGCTCAAGGCATCGGCCAAGGCATCGTCATCGATTGCGTCGCCACGGCCACCGTTGATGACGATGGCGTCTTTTTTCAGCAGGCCAATCCTACGAGCGTCGAGCAGATGATGGGTGTCGGCCGCCCGCGGCAACGACAACGCGACCACATCGGCCTGCGGCAACAGCGAATCGAGTTCGTCGAAACCGTGCATCTCATCGACGCCGTCGACGGGCTTGTCGGCGCTGCGTCGCACACCGAGGGTATGCATGCCGGCACCTTTGGCGAGACCGGCGAAGTGCGAGCCGATGTCGCCGGTACCGATAACCAACGCGGTCGCACCGTTCGGCGTGAGTACAGTGCCTTCGTCCTTCCATTGATGTTCCGTCTGATCGCGCATATACCGGGTGAAGTTCTTCATCAACGCCCACATCATCGCGATCATGTGTTCGCCCACGGATTGGCCATAGGCACCCGTGGCGCTGGTGATCTTCACGCTTTCCGGCAACAAACCCGGCTTGATATAGGCGTCGACGCCGGCGCTCCAGGTCTGCAACCATTCAAGGCTGGTAAATTGGTCGGCGATTGCCGGGTCGAAATTGCCCAACACCGCCGTGGCCCTTCCGCGCAGCTCCTCAGGAATCTGCGCCTTCACCTTCATGTCGCCATAGTGCTCCGGATCGCCGTAGAATTCGATGGGCACGTCGCCCGCAGCCTCGATGAAGCGCTGCCTGTCCTTTTCATCAACGGGTATGCAATTGACGATCAATTTGCCTTGGTTATGCTGATGTTCATTCATCTTATTACCTTTCATCTGGCACCCTTGCTTCTGAAACCGATTCTGAAAGCGGGACCGTCTTCGCAGTGACGTTCCGATTCTACGATATCACTTTTGAGAACGGTCCCGATATGCATCGATCGCGGCAAGGTATCCCGGCAATCCCGGCACCGGGATACCCGACCCGACTATCCGGAAATCAGGCTTCATGCTCCTTTCCTTGACGCACCTTTCCGACTGCCAGCAATCCGACGGCAATCGCCGCGCAGACCAAGGCCGCTGCGACCACGGTCAAAACCGCTGCACCCGTGCGGGAAAGAGACTTTGCAACGGCTGTGGAAGATGGAACCGAGGAGCCGGACGTCGACGGCACGTTGGCAGCTTGGCCGCCGTTGCCGTTGTGGTCACTGCCGGGATTTTGTCCGGCACCGGCTCCATGACCGCCGTCAATGGACTGGTCGACGACCTTCACCTTGAAGCTCACCGTCGGCTTGGACAGTTCCTCGGCCGCGTCCATGTCGAAGACAGGCATGCCGTCGGCTGCCCAATGCACGCGCCGCACGAAGGTGTCGCGTCCGCTGTAGTTGCGCAGGCCGGTCGTGGTGTTGGCATAGGCATGGAAGACGTAGATCTGGTTGCCGTCCTCGTCCTCGCTCCACATGCCGTGGCCCGTGCCGAGCTGCCATTTGCCGTTGAAGATGCCGGACTTCTGAATCGGGTAGTTGAGATTCGACCAGCTCTTGGGGTCGGTCAGATCGCTGCCCTTCGCGTCCGCCACGGCCAGACCGGTGGTGTAGGTCTTGCCGACCGACGAACCCGAATACATCAGGTAGAGCTTGCCGTTGCGCATGGTGACGTTCGGCCCCTCGGCGATGGTGACGTTCCACGCGTATTCCGGAGCCACGATACGCACGGGGTCGGTGGTGACGTGTGCGGGGTCGGTGGGGTTCATCTTGGCGATGTAGGTGGCGCCAAGCTGCTGCCAGGCGTAGTAGGATTGGCCGTCGCCGTCCTTGAAGTACGTCATGTCCAGCGACATGCCGACGTTGTGGTTCGCGTCGAGCGCGAGCGGGTCGCCGTTGGCGCGGGTGATGGCCCGTGGCGCGTCCCAGCTGCTCGCCTGGGTCGGATCCATGTCATATCCGGAGGCGTCCTGCTTGAGCTGCATGTAGACCGCCTTGCCGTTGGTCCAATTGGTGCCATAGCCGGCCATGAATAGAATCGTGAGCCGTCCGTTGATCTCGTGGATCTCGGGGGCCCAGAAGCTGTGCTCGATCGGCACACCGTCGGCGTCCTTGTCGCCTTTCTGCAGGATGACATGCTCCTTGGCGTTGTAGCCGTTGGAATCGATCATGCCGCTTGCCTCGTTGGGGGTATCGGCGAGCGCCTCGATGCTGTCGGCCATGCGCAACGGCATATGTGGCGTGCCATGCTGCCATGAGCAGTCACCGTAGATGTCGTTGGTGGCGATCATGAGGTACTTGATCTGCGTGGTTTCCTTGCCGTCGACCATGTGCTTCCACTGCCACTTGTCGATGGACGGGTCGGCGCGTTCCTCGGCGAAGGGCACCTGGTATTCGGTCTGTTTGACCTTGCCTGTCACCGTGTATTCGCCGGCTTTACTGGTGTCCAGAGCCGAGGTGTCCCATGAGGCAACAGGCAATGAGCCGGTTGAGCCGTCCGAATAGGTCAGATCGACGTTCTTCGGCAGCTTGATCGCCGACTTGTCGCTTCCCTTGTCGACGCTGACGGTCTTGAGGTTGCTGACGCCGGTGTTCTTGATTCGGCCGAAGCGCACGTTCAGGGCCTTCACGGTGGCGTTGTCGACGGGGATGGTGAAGCCGCCGCGGAAGTCGTCGACGCCATTGGCGCCATCGGACGATCCGCGTGCGGCCGTCGAAGCGGTCACTCGTCCGACGCTGGAGAAATCACCGACCATCACGTCTCCGTGATGCGAGGTCTTGTCGGTCAGGTTGTCGAAGACGGTGTACTTCGCCACTCCGGCATCGTCCTTCCACCCGACGAGATACTTGTCGCTTGCCGAGTCGTAGACACCGTAGGGCTGATTGACTCCGTTTCTCTCCCCCAGGTCGATGAGGCTGGCCGAGTTCTCCTGCTCCTGGTAGCTCAGCAGATCCTTGGAAGGTACGAACAGCACCTTGCCGCGCGCTGAGGGATCCGACGTGTCGGTGCCGCGGTTCGTGCGCACGCTAAGGACGCCATAGCTGCCGTCCTTCATGTAGAGCACGGACGGGTCCTTCAGGCTGCGCGCATGGTCTACAGTGTTCATGTTCAGCGGCTGGGCATCGGCGCTCAGCGGGAAGAAAATGCCGTAATTCTCGTTGAGCGGCGTGTATTTGGCGTCCTTGTCCGCCTTGAGCGCCAGGTGCATGCTGTGGGCGATGTCGCCGTTGTTGGCCTCGTTCTCGCTGGTCGCGTTGCGGTCATAGGCGAGCAGTGTCTGCGAGTCGGATTTGGGCAGCACGCGCACGGAGAAGCTCTTGCTCACCGGTGCGGCGGCGCCGTCGGCTGAGATCTTGGCGGTGATGGTTCCGCTACGCAGCTTGCCGTCAGCGGCGTGAACACTCCTGTCGGCGGAGACGCTCACGTTCTTGTCTCCACTCAGTTGCAGGCTGGTGCCCTTGATGGCGGCGGGAAGCGTCTGGCCATCGGCGAGCACCGGTGGGATGACATAGCCCTTCGCCTTTTCGGCGAGCACGTCATCGGCGGTTTTGCTCGTCGGTTCGACGGTGATGGTGTAGCTTTTGCTTCTGGTGATGCCACGGATCGTCGTCGAGGCGGTCATCGTCACCGTTTTGCTGGCCGAGCCCTTGGCGGGTTGGGTGACCACGCCCTTGTCGGTGATGACATCGGTATCCGAGGAATGCCAGGTCACCCGGCCTCCTGCGGTCGGCAACGCCAGATAATTCGTGTCCACGCTCTGGTCGCTGAAGCCAAGGCCGTCAATCACCGATCCGGCGATCTCGTCTCCGTGCACTTGGGCATCCACCTGGTTGATGGCGTCCACCTGCTCAGGCTTGAGCGCGGTGTCGTAGACCCTGAACGTCGAGACGGCGCCCTTGAAGTCCATGTCGCCCCACGGCGAGTACGCGATGGTGTCCAGGCTCTGGTCGGCCACATCGGCGGGCGTGGCCGGGACCTTGCCCGAGGCCACCTGTTTGCCGTCGATATAGAGCTTGGCGGTGTTGGTGTCGCCGGAAGAGTCGAAGGTGGCGGTCACCGACATCCACTCATTGCCACGTGCCGTGCAGGACGGCGATTGCACCAGCGTTTCCGTGCCGAACGCCTTGATGCCCGCCAACGGGGTGCGCCCGTTGAGGCATGCCAAGGCCGAGAAGACATACTCGTTGTTGGAGCTGTTGCCGATGTTCCACATGAAGTGGAAGGTACTGAGCATCGACGGATCGGCCTTGACCTCCATCTGCACCGTGGCGCTCTTCTTGCCCTTGAGCAGATCGGCGGGCAACTTCACCCAGCTGCCGTTGCCGTCATGGGGCCCGCCGGAAAGCGTGAACGCCTTGTCGGTCCAGTAGCCGTCTGTCGGATTCTGCGCGACCGCGGGCCCGAAGGAACTGCCTGCGGCGGTGTTCTCAACGGTTTTGCCGTCGCTTGGCTTGCTGGCGAACGAATATTGCGCCAACAATCCGTCTTCCGGCACACTCGCAGGCGCGGCCGGCGCGCTTGCGGGCAACGCCAGCCCCACCAGGCTCATCGGCAACGCCGCGAGCGCCGCCATTATTTTCCTCATCTTATTCATGATCCACCTTTCTTTGTGGATATTCATTCATGTCGATTTATTCAATTATCAGTGTAGAAATCTTCGGCGCTCCCTTCCTTGTAGGAACCATATTGCCGTCGCGCAAAGGGCCAGCAGAACGGTCAGGACAACGGCCGACACCGCATCGGTCCCGGTGGTCGACAAAGCGACAGGCGATCGCCGTCCGGCGGCGGGATTGCGCGATTCGTCATGGGAGTCGGCGTGAGTGGCCCCACTCGCCCCAGCGACGTCCAGCCAATCCCACGCCAGAATGGTTTTAGAGGCAATCCCGTCAGAGAACACCACGGCCACGCGATGGGTGCCTTCGGGCACGTCGGCAGGCAATCGCACCAACGCCTCTCCCTGGGCATCAAGCGTAAGCGAACCAAGCAACTGCGGCGACGAGAATAAATAGACCCTGACGCGGCGACCGGCATTCGATTTCCCGCAGAAAATCCGCAACAGCGAACCTGGCGAGACCATGTCTTCATCAATCAATCCGGATTGATGATTGGCTTCCGTAAGCTCCGCCTCGGCAGGCGCTCCAAGTACCGGGGAAGGAATCGGCAACGGATGGTCGACGGCAGCTCTGACAAGCCTGACCTTATAGATTTTCGTCGTCGTGCCGTCCTCGGCCACCACTTTCACCTGCACGACACCCGAGGCGATGGAGACTTCGGCTCTGGCCTTGTCGTCATGAACGGATGCGCTGACATCCTCGACCCGCACGGAATCGGGATCATCGACCTGCAGAACGGAACCCTGTGGGCCGGCGGCCTCCTGCAGATCGACTTCTCTGCCCGCCACCGACAGCGACTTCAAGGTGGCATCGGAGGAAGGCTTGGAGATGGCAGAACCGTCAACATCCGGATTGAACAACTCAGTGCTGGTCAACGCCCGGTCCCAAACTTTGAAATTGTCGATCTTTCCTCCGAAATAGGGATCATTGTAGAACGATTTTCCGAGATATCCCGAGAACGCTTCCGTTCCCATGAAGTCCGCGGCGCCAAGCGCGGTGGAAGTTCGCCGAACCAATCGTCCGTCACGGTAGTAGGCGATGTATTGGCCGCCTTTGACGACCACGGAGACCTGCACCCACCGGTCAGCCGCAGGGGTCTGATCCGTCAGTTGAGTCTGGGCACCGGCTTTCGACGCCTCGACCCTGGTGTTCGCGCCGCAATTGACGATGTTGACCAAATAGTCCCGCGAATTCTTGCCCAGGGCCCATGGATAGACGCAATTGCTTTGTCCGTTCCATGCGTATTCGGCGCTGACCGTCATATCCTTCTGGCCTGGCCCGACCAGACCGGCAGGAATTTTGACATACGGAGCAGGGGAAGCGCTGGCTCCTCCAGGCAGTGTCATCGCCTCGCCATTGCCTTGGTGACCCGTCGACGAAACACCATCGCCGGCGATGACGCCGTCAAACGCCGAATGTCCACTGCCACGGTTCGCGATTCTTTGTCCATCGGAGAAATCCGACATGCCATCGAAGTCGTAGAGCAACTTAGGTCCGGAGTTCGAAACAGATGGCGTGGAGCCTTGCTTGGCTATGGTGATGGAGTAATAACGCACCGTCTGATGATCCTGTGCGTATGAAGCTATCTCCAACATGGTCACGTCGCCGTCCAGCGTGATGTCGCGGGGCTTCCTATCGTCGATGACCACACCGTTGACGCTTGCATAGGCTCCCGGATCCCCGACGCCGATAGTCGCGGAAACCCTGTCGCAGCTCTTCGCAACGGTGAGAGTATAGGAAGATCTTTGCGCCGAGAACGCCGGAGCCAGCACACCGGACCCGAACGAGAGACCGCGTAGGCTTGCGTTCGAGGCGTATGCCGCCGCACGCTGTGTGCGGACCCCGTAGATCCCGCCGACAAGCCCTCCGCTCGATTTGAAGATCACCCTCACTTTGCCGCCGGTGGCTTTGGAGAGGATGTCGTCAGGAATTTTCGCAACATTCCAGTAGAAACCCGAATCATCGGCGTGCGAGGCCGTCTCTCCGGCTCCTATGGTGACCGCGGTTACCCTGGCATTGGCGGATATCGTACCCTGCGTCGGGTCCGCCGATGGGGTTGGATCGACGCTGAGATCGAATGAGCGTCCCTTGTCGGCGATGTTGTAGAGCGTCGCCAAATAGTTCGGCCCGCCATCCCTCACTTTCAGATCGTAGCTGAACCAGCCACCGGCCTGGGCGTCGCGGTATTGCCGGCCGGCGTATGTGCCCGCGTTCGAGTCCGCTGACTTGGCCGCATGGTGCGCCAGTTCCTGCTGAAACTCGTTGTCGAAGGCATCCACCGAATCGATCTTGAGCCCGGCGAGCGCCTCATCGCTTTTCTGTTTGACGATGTTGCGCTGGTATGCCTCTGAATCCACCTCTGCCAAATCCCAGTACAGCGCGTAGGAACTCTGGTAAGTGGAATAATACGGATGCAGTCTTACGTCCGCCGTCGCCCCGTCGACGTTGGCGAACCGGAAGGTGAGGGCCTGGCCGTCGCCGGGCCTGTCCTCACGAATCAGATTGCCGCTGGTCGCATCGGCTTCGACGCCCTTGAGCCATGTGGTGACGGACTGTCCCCCACTGGGCACGATCGCCGCCTTGGCGTTGGCGTCGGCATCGAAATTGGACACACGAACCTTCACTCCACCGTATGAGTAGTTTGTCTTCGGGTCCGTCTTGGCGAGTGAACCGGCCAAGAGGACCGGACCGTATTGGAACGCGACCCAATCGGGATTGTCCGGAGCCGCGACGCTGGCAAGCTTGGCGGGAAGCGTATAGGTGATCTTCGTACCGTTCTTTATCGGCACCGTGAGCCACCCGGCCTCATCCTTGTCGTCGACGGACTTGGCGGAGCCATCGACGCTCAACGACGCCCCGTTGCTCCAAACGGGTACTCGGAGCTTGAGTTTCGCCGTCCCCGAACCGGCAACTTCGAAATTCACGTCCGAGCGCTTCGGCACATCCGCTATCTGGGTGATTTTGAGATGATGCCGTTTGTCGTTGAATACCGAGGAACGGAACATATTCACGTAGACGTCCCTGTCGCCAGTGAAATATATCGAATCGTTAAGCTTCGAGAAATTCTCGATGCCCGATCCCTGGCAACACCAGAACTCACCGATCTCACTGCCATAAAGCCCTGTGCCGTCGATGCCGAACACCTTGGGGTACCCGGCTTTCATGGGCTGAAAATAAGTGGTCATTCCGTTTTCGGGATTTTGTGAGGCCAGAATCGCGTTGATGAACGTGTGCTCGTAGTACTCGCAGTATTTTGCGTCATGATCCACTTGGAAGAGCAGGCGGGAGAGCTTGAGCATGTTGTATTCGTTGCATGTCTCCACCGTCGAGGAATCGCGGTACCCGCCTTTGTCATCGCCATTTTGCGTGGCGTCCTTCCATAGCTGCCCCGCCTCATGGAAATGTTCGGACCATGAATTGCCTCCATTGGCGTAACTGTGGTCGCGCGTGACGATGGTCCAGAAATTTCGGGCCGCGGCGAGGTACAGGCTCTTGAGCTCGACCTGGTCCTGCGCCGAGAGGGAATGATAAAGCTCCGAATCCGAGGTATAGGTGACGTAACGTTGCATCGCGCCGACGAGTTTGGGGATGGTGGTGTTGGCGTGTAATCCATTGAGCACATCCCTGCCTTGGGCGAGATTGGCGAACAGGCTGGTCTCGTCGAAAAGATGCGCGGCCTGGAGCACCATCTGCTTGTCCGATGTGTCCGCTATCGCCGCGGTCTGGTAAAGGGCATCGTTCATGCCGCCGTACTCCGTGGCAAGCATGCTGGTTGACGGATGGGACTGATGCCATTTGAGGACCCATTTGGCGAAGGCCACCGCGCTGCTCTTGGCGGTCTGCCGTACGGCTTCGTCGTTTGAATAGTCGTAGGCGGAAACCATGCCCTGCTCGACCTTGTGCAAGTCATAGAAGGGAACCAGAAGCCCATCACGCCCGTTGGGAACGGCGTCGACGTTGAAAGCGGGGAAGAATCCGGCGTTCCCGGAATCCTTCGCCGCATATGCGCGCTGGGCCTCGTTGATACCGTCGACCACGGCCTTGAGCTTGGCGGACAGCTGGGCTTTCTGCGTCGAAGTGGCAAAGGTGGAACGCTCGGCCTGTGAGACCGCGGTCAGATAATGACCGACAAAATGACCGGTGAACCGGGTGGGGTTGGTGGCTCCGTCCGGATTGTCGGCGCTGCTATAACCGCTTTCCCAACCGCCATAGTTCTTCACGCCCTTGGTATCGAGTCCAGCATGGGCGCGGAATTCGACAAGCAACCTATCCGTGTCGAAACTCAGCAGGTATCGGATCTCTTTTTCACTGGCGTTCTTCAAGTAGGCATCGTCAACCTGCACATCCGTCATACCCGACTCATCGAGCAATCCGGAACCGTCTTGGTCCTCGCTCATGGCTGGCACCGTGACATCGACCTGCTTGCTCACCGACGCCGAGCCATAGCTCGAAGTCACGGTGAGCTTCGCTTTGGCGTCACCGGCACCGATGGGCGGACGAGTCACGACCCCGGTATCGGAGATCACGGAGCGATTGTCCGATGAGTAGGTCAGCGACGAACCGTTTGTCGAATCCGCGACAAACGGAATGTTCACCAATGCCTTTGAGGGGATATCCACATCGTCAAGCGCTTTCTGGGCCAAAGCCCTTGGATCGAATCGTGGGTCGCCGACCTTCACCTCACGCTCGACGTCGGCGCTTGTGGCGGCCACATTCCACATCTTGAACTCGTCGAGCGAACCATCAAGTTGTCCACCTGAATGATGGGCCCCGTTCCAGCCGATGTATTTGACGCTATCGTCAGGATTGACCGTTCCGGGCTGTTCGGTGTTGCCCTGTGAATATTGCCTTCCCTCGCCGTTGATATAAAACCTCGCGGTTTTGCTCGCCGCGTTGAAGGTGACCATCACATGCGTCCACTGATGCGCCGGGAAGATCTTCGCCCTGTCCCCCGTCATATTGAATTCCAGGGGTTGTGGCGCGCCTGTGCCTATCGACAGCACCAACGGCTTGTCGTCGGAATTCGAGCTGAGGTACCAGCCCTCGCCGTTGTAGACGCCCTTGCACCACATGAGTATCTGTTCACCGGTCATCACCTCGCTCGGGTTCCACCAGAGCGAAAGGCTGAAGCTCTTTGGCTGCAGCTTCCGGCTCACGCCAAGGTCCAACGATCCCGAAGCGAGCCGAAGAGCCTGACCGCTGACCCCTTTGGCATAGCCGATGTTGCCGTTGTGCGTCCTGACGGTGTTTCCCGCCGGGCTCGCGTCATGCAGCGCGCCATCGAATCCAAGGTCCAGCACCTCATTGGCGGCGTTCGTCACCTCTTCGATATGAGATGCATTCGGCTCCGCCATGGCGGACCCGCCTGGCAACAACATGATGGCCAACGGTACCGCCGCGGCCAACGCCACTATTCGCTTCTTTATACCCATGATGTCTCTTCCTCCCCGATGAGGCACGTCCATTAGGCATCGTGCAACCCGCGCATGCCGCAACGCAACCTCACGAATCAAGTCCCACGGCGTGGGCGCGACCACCAACCGCGTCGCCACGCCCAACGGCCATGGGCATCAGCACCATCCCGCTATCTTCTGCCATCTCCTTGCCGATTCGACGAGCTTGTCGAGTTCCTCCTGACCGCAGCCGCGCACTTCAGCGACGTCCCCAACAGCAACAGTGCCAGCACCACCAACGGCACGAGCGCGACCGTGGCGCCCGTGGCGCCGAGAACCCCACGGCTGCTATCCGGATCCTTGGCCGGCACATCGCTTACGCCAGACCCGTGGGATACAGCACCAGCATGTCCATGACCTCCCTCAGCCGGAGGCGCTTGCGCCTCATGCTCCGACACCACGACGGAATCGCTGGATAATTCATCGGTCTTGGAGGCCTTGGCTCCCGGCGTACCTGCCTGCGCGTTCGACAACACCCCGGAGGTATTTTCACCAACGGCCTTGGCGAAGACGGTTTTCCCGACATCGGCCTTGGTGGTCGTATAGGCGCTGGACGTGGCACCATCGATCCTTGTCGCCGCCGAACGGGTCGTGTCACGGCGATACCACTGCACCTTCGATGTCTTCCAACCACGGTTGAAGCCGACCTTCAGCGTGCTGCCCTGCGAAGCGACACCGTGTCCAGGGTCGGAGAGCGTCACCTTGGGGGTGGTTTCCGGAGGCACGGACCCGTACGTGACCGGCACGACGTCGATCTGCCCGTCGGCGTCGTAGGTCATGCGGGCTATGCGGATCTCACGTTTGTTCCCCGTGCGAATCTGCTGGCCCCCGTGCTCGGCGTCATAACCGCGAGGACGCATCTCGTCGGTGAGAAAAGCGTGATACACGATATACCAATCGTCGGTGCCCGGCACTCTGACCATGGAGTGATGGGCCGTCCCCACAATTCCCTTGGAATCGTCTTTGGACAGAATCTCCTTGCCGTACTTCCAATCGGAACCCTTGACCGAAGACAGGTTGGGCGCCGAGACATACGCATACGCGACCCGATAGGTCGGTTCATTGGTGTCATCGATCGAATAGCTGTAGTAATACAGGAAGTTTCCGGGCTTGCACGGATCCTTCCTCGCAGTCAGATACGACCCCTCACGAATGTTCTTGGTGGCCGTCGTCGTGACGGTGGTGCCCGGCTTGACGCCTTTCATGTCATCGTTCAATTCAGCGTACATGCCAGGGGATTGCCCCCATGTGAGATACCATTTGTCCGGTTGGCCCGGATCCTGGAACACCGCCGGATCGATGCTCGAGGCGACCTTCACCGTCTGGATCTTATACCCACTGGTGATGGTGCCTCCCTCGGCCGGATCGGAAATGGCCACATTGACCATGCCATTGCCGGAGAAATAGAGATAGAACCTGCCATGGCGCACAGCGAATGCGGGAGCCCAAGCCTTCTCGGCACGGCCATCAGGCATCAGACCATGGTCTTTGGCCAGATCGACCACCACTCCTTTGTCGGTCCAATCGACCATATCCGAAGACTCAAAGGCGTGTATCTCATGGCCGGACCAGCCTGCGGAGCCATCTGTGGTGGGGAAAATATAATATTTCCCGCCATAGGCCACCACCTGCGGATCGGCGAAGAACTTACGGCCAATCTCACCGGTCGGCGCACGCTGCCCAGACACCCTAATCGGCGTGACCAGCACCTGTGCGGTGACATTGTATATCTGCCTGCTATCACCGCGGCGCACCATCACGCGGAACGGCTTGTCCAGATCCTGGGTCGAGGGCACTGGCGAACCATCGGCCATGCTGAGCGATGACCCCTGGGGAGCGGTGAAGCGCAATGACAACTTGGATATGTCGGTCTTGGTGCCGTTGGTCCCGCCATCAGGAGTCCAATAGTCAAGCGTCAGGTTGAGGTTCCGTTCTCCGTTGTTTCCGGCGGTGGTCCTCTGCGCGAGCACCTGGTTGTTCGGAGCCGTCTTCTCCACTCTCAGATCGGTGGGATCGGAAGAAACGTCATGCGCGACCTCGGAGGGGGCCAAAACGCGGTTCCACACCTTGACATTGTCAAACGAGCCTTTGAAATAGGCGTCTTGATAGAAAGACTTGCCCAGATACGCTTGAAGGCCACGGCCAAGATCGGTGACAGACACACCGGTGTTCCTGTTTTGGGCCACTTGTTCCCCATCGCAATACAACGTCATGACCGTCCCGTCGATGGTGACCGTCACCCGATGCCATCGGTTCGCCCCGACCACCGAATCGGCGTGGGCCTCATGGCCCCATGAGTCGGTGGTGATACGGCTGGCGAGCTCACCGGAACTGTTGTACTTGAGGAAATAGTATGCGGTCGAGTCCTTGCCGAAAGTGAAGGTGAACTGGTTGGCGTCGATTTGGGAATAGACATCCATGGCGACGCTGAGCTTGTTGCGCCCATCGAACAGACCTTTCGGGAACTGCGCATAGGCTCCCTCCTCCGCGTCAACGCTTTCCAAATGCAGTACATTGCCGTGCTCGCCGTCATGATGGCGGTATGCGGCACCATGCAGACTCAGGTCATTGCCGTGTCCGGACGTGTCCTTGCCGGGTGCCGACGCGTCCTCGAAATCATAACTCGCGATGGGTTTCGCCCCTGGTGGATCAACGGCCACAGGAGCCTGATCGGCACCACCGAACGCCGCGAGAACCGCCTGCGCCTCGTCAGCGCGCAAAGGCATGACCGTGCCGTGGCGGAAACGTTGGTCGAAAGTGACGCCGCTGGCGTTGGCGAAACCGACGCCTTTCTTCAACGACGAGAGCTTGGGTATGGTGAAACCTCGATAGCCGCCGCTATCGCCCATGGCCATCCACGTGCCATCGGGCAACCGATAGACCGTCAGCCCCTCAATGTGATTGGTCAATCCCGACTGGGTGGTTGAGACGACCCGGTCGCCGGTGACCTTGGAAACGCCAGAAGCGTTGATCGCATTGTCGCGCTCGACCAAGCGAGTCCATTTCGCTGCTTCAAGCGTCGGCGAGACATCCACCACAGTCCACCAGTCAGAGGTGGAGAAACGGTAATAATCCCCGTCATCGCCCCGCACGATCGTCGTGTCGATGATGTTGTCGTTGTCAATCGAGCTTTGGTCGATCCACTTGGTTGGATTCCGGAAAGAATTGAAATCAGCGGTATGGGCCTTGTAGATTTTCAGGCTGGTGTTACTGGTGGTGGGGTGCGCTCCTCCTGTGGACAAATCACGACTCGCCCAGTACACGAGGTAGTCATTGGTCTCATCATCCCAAATGGCCTCAGGCGCCCATGCGTTGCCGACCTTCCCTTCCAGTCCGGTGGAAACCAGTTTCGGCGTGGTCCATTTGACCAGATCCTTGGATTTGGCCACTACCAGATTCTTGCTGGCCGAAATCTGGTCCCAGCTTCCTCCGTGCGCCGTGCCCTCAGCATGCAGGTCGGTGCCTATCATGACATACTTGTTGCCTTGGGAATCGGGCTGGTGGAGTCTCAGAAGATGGGGGTCGCGCAACCCCTTGGTTCCTGACGGATTGTCCATCACGGCATTGCCGTCGTTCAACGCCTTCCAGTGGTACCCGTCGGCGCTATAGCCAAAATTGACTTTCTCATAATCGGTGGCCTTGAAATGAAGCCACAGATATCCATTGGCCCCGGTCTCATTGCCGACCGGCGCGGCGTGGGTATCCTGTGGGTCACCTATCTGCGCGGCGTCCGCTGTGGAGGTCATCGTCAGCAGCATCGGCGCGGCCATGGCCAACGCCACCGCTTTCTTCCATATTTTCACGGTATTCTTCCTTTGCTTTCGTCTTTGAAAACATCTGCGTTTTCGGCTATCAACAGCCTGATATGGGATTCGAGGCCAATACCCGAATAAGAGAGGTATTGGCCTCGAAGACGCTGGCTTACCAGCGTTGGCGCCTGAGCAGAATAAGCCCGACGCCTACGGACGACACGGCGACGACGAAGACGATGAGCGTCGTGACCGATGCCCCGGTCCTCGACAATTCACCTTGTTTCTTGCCGCTTTGCTGTGGATCCCGACCGGTCTTGGCCGGCTCGCCGCTGCCGCCTACGGTCGTTTTCGCTGACACGTTGACCGCGATCGAGGTGGTCACTCCCTCCACTTCGGCGCTGACAGTCGCCTTGCCCGCCTTCAGGGCGACCAGCGTTACGCTGTCCGTGCCCGAATCGCGTGTCAGGCCCTTCTTGAGGCCAACCACGCTGGGATCAGACGAGGTCCATGTGACGGTCTTGCCATCGACACTGCCTTCCGCCGTATACGTCGCGGAAACGGTAGTCTCTTGGCCAGGACGCATCGTCAACGTGCCGTTGGAGACGCCGGGGCCGCTGATGGATAACTTCGGCGCCGTCGGAGCCGGAGGCGTCACCGGCGTGGACTCGTCGGCCTTGACCGTGACGGTCGCCTGAACCGGCATGCGCGAATCATCGTCGGCGAGTCCATTGACCGTGAACGTGCCCGCATGGTCATAGCTGGCAGGCTTGATGGCCTCCCACTTCACCGAGGCGCTGGACTTGGAGCCGTCCTTGTGGGTCAGGTTCACGCTGGCCGGCAGCTTCGAGGTCGGGTTCTCGCCGACCTTCGTGGTCACGTCGATGGCATCGACCGAGGTGACGGCCACAGCGGGCGCATAGGCCTCAAGCACCTTCTGGTACTGCGCGCGCGTGACCGGCAACACGGTGCCGTGCCTTGGTTTGCCGCCATCGGAGTTGGTCGGGAAGTTGTTGGCTCCGCCCTCTTCGCTGCCGTCTGGCATCTTCTGGGCAAGCCCTTCCCACTGCCCTGCGGATATGTCCTTCGTGGCGAACGGCACATAGTGGTTCGGCCCGGAGTTGCCCTCCTGGTTGTGGTGGTAATTGGGCTGGTCGGCGAAGAGGTAGTACTGGTAGCCGTTGACGTCGCCGTCATTGGCCTTGAACAGGGACGGTCCCTCGCCCTGGCCGTTGAAGTGGCCGTTGTAGCCCACAGAACCCTTGCCGATCTGCGTGGCCACGGTGGACCACTGGTTGGTGGCGGGGCCTGAGGCGTCGGCGGGATACGTGCCCGCGACGGTGGCCAGCAGATCGGTGGACTTCTCCTGGCGCAGTGTCATCGTCTTCTCGTCCTTGTAGACGCGGTAGTAGGTGTCGCCGTCCTTCTGCACGGTGGCGTCGATGGAGCCGGAACCGTCCTGGCCACGGCGGTCGACGTCGATCCAGGTCGTCGGGGTCGAGAAGTTGACGAAATCGTCGGTGGTCACGTAGACCATGCGGTTATATGTCGGCTTGGTGCGATCCTGCTGGCTGGCGCTGTCGTAGAGATTCGAGGCCCAGTAGACCACATACTTGCCGATGGCCGAATCATAGTAGGCCTCGGGAGCCCAGGTGTTGCCCGCGAGATCGGAGCTGACTTTCACCTGACGCTGATTCGACCAATTGACCAGATCATCGGACTCCCAGATCTCGATGGACTTGGAGCCGTTGACCTGCGCGCCCATGAATCCGCCGGCGCCACCGGGGGCGTTGGCCCGTCCGGAGATCTTGAGGTCGGTGGCGATCATATAGAACTTGTCGCCATCCTTGGACTTCATGATGAACGGGTCGCGCAGCCCCTTCTCCCCCATTGCGGAGGTGAAGAGCGGGGTGCCGTTGTTGAGTGTGTTCCAATCCAGGGCGTTGTCACCCTTGGAGGCCGCGAGGCTGACCTTCTCGCCGCCGACGCCCTCGCCGGTGAAGAAGGCCCATACGTACGCCTGGTCCTTGCCCTGCTTGGAAGGCATCGGCTGCACCTTGACGTCGAAGTCCTTGCTGTGGCTCACGCCGTTCAGTGTGGCCGTCGCACTCAGCGTCATCGTCGTGGCCGGCGAGCCTGAGGCGGGACGCGAGACGGTGACGGATTTCGAGGTGTCGTTGATGCCGTCGCCGATACGGGGGTTGGCCTTGCCCGCGTTCTTGATCGCCCAGCTGATCGTCGAGCCATTCACGCCCTTGGTGGTCACCGAGAAGTTGGTGCGCATGTCGTTCGCGTTGTCGATGGAGGCCGCCTTGAGGTCGGCGTCCACCTTTTCGGTGTCGCTGAGCACATGCGGCACGGTGACCGTATAGGTCTTGGAATCGCTGAGGCCGTGGCCGTCCAGCTTCGCGGTCAACGTCACCGTGGCATCCTTGCCGTTGGTCGGCTGGGTGACCGTGACCTTGCCGGTGCCTTGGTCAACGGACACCGCCGAAGTATCCGATGAGCTCCAACGTACCGACACCCCATTGGTGGATGTGGGCACGTTGAAGTCCTTGGTCGTGCTCTTGGGCACCGCCATGGTGCCGAGGGCCTGCTTGGCGGCGGGCTTGGTGCTGTCGTAGATCTTGAGGTTGTCGATGAAGCCGGGATAGTATTCCCCGTCGCCCCAGTTGGCCTTGCCTATCTGCAGGATTCCGCCGGATGCCCCCAGGATGCTTGCCAGCCCGCTGGCGCTGTCGGGAGAGCCGGTGGCGGCGAGCTTGCCATTGATGTACATCTCGCTGGTCTCATCGGTGACCACCAGGTCGACATGCTTCCACGCCTTCTGCTGGCCGCCTGCCTGCGCGGTTCCCGACTCGTTGCGCGAGCCGCTGTTGTTGTAACGCTGCATGGTCACATACGTCTTGGTGTCGAGAACGCCGAGATAATGCTCCTGCTGGTACTGCTGGGTCGAGTTGTCTCGCGCGGCGAACACCGTCCATCCCTGGTTGCTCGCATCGGTATTCGAGCGGGAATCATAGGATATGGTGACGGCGTGCAATCCCTTCAACGGGGAATCACCGTTCTTGTTCTTGACACTCAGCCAGAAGTCCTTTGACGTGAACAACCCCTGCGACTTGTCCACGTCGTTCTTGGTGGTCGAGAGCTTCGCCGCTCCGTGAATGGTGGCCTTGTTGCCAAGACCGTCAGTCATATCGCCGGTCTGTCCTGCGCAGACATCGTTGAAATCGAAATGTGCCACAGGCTGCGAATCCGCTATGAACGCATCCGGCGTCGACGGCATCTCGGCCGCCCCGGCAACACCAGGAGCGACGACGAGGCCCATCAGGGCCGTCGCAACACACGACGCCAGCCCGACAGCTCTAGCCATAAAGCTATACTTTTTGTCTTGCATTGGTATTCCTTTCCGTATACCGATGTAATCATGAATGGCGTTGGACGTAAGGTTTTCCAAGGCACTACGTCCAACGCCTTTTATTCCCTGAGATGCCGGACACTAAAAAGCGGCATCCAAAGAGCCATCATTCCCCGTGTCGCCTCACACCTTTCACGGCCAAGCCAGCCACAGTGAACAAGACTGCCGCGGCCATCACAGCCAGCAGAGACGAACCGGTGTTGACCAGCACCCCATGCGAAGACGCCTTGGAGGCATCGGGCGAGGTCGCTCCCGCCTTGTCATGGTTCGGCTTCTGCGGTTGCGTACCGTTCCCCGCCGGCTGCTGGTCGTTGGGGTTGTCCTTGTCCTTGTCCTTGACCGCCTGCACGCCGGCGATCTGCGCCGTTGACGATTTGACCAGCCCGTCCGTATAGCCGTCATAGCTGACGGTGACGGTGCCGGAAACATCATTGGGAATGGTCACGGACGCGTCGCCCGAAGCGTCAAGCTTCACCTGCTTGCTCCATGTACCCGCTCTGGTCGGCGTCTGCGCGTCCGAAGTGAAGGTGACCGACCCGGCCACCGTGCCTTCGTCGGCGGCCTTCACCGTGGCTTTGGCCGCTCTGGTGTCGGCGTCATAGGTCGCCGTCACCGAAGAGTCGACCGACTCGACATGCGTCGGATTGGCCGTCGTGTAGGCGTGCATGGCCTTCAGCACCTGCTGGGGCACAGCCACGAACGCGCCGTGTCTGGTGGGCACGGGCATGCCGTCGTTGTTGACCCTTCCGGTCACGTTCGGACCAGCCGGCTTCTTGGTGTTCCAACCGTCGGTTTTCGAGAGCCTGTTGTTCCAATTGCTGGCGCTGATGGCGCTGGCGCTGGTCATGAACGGCTGGTAGCCGCTGGAGTCGGCCATGACCACCATCGCGTCACCCTTGCTGTTCTGGTTGATGTCGCCCTTGTTGAGTCTGATGGACTCCGGTCCCTCGAACGGCAGGAAGTTCTCGTCGAGAAGCTTCCAGGTCGTGTTCTCATCGGCGTTGGGATCCGACGAGGTGGTCTTGGCGGTCAGGCACTTGGAGCGCTCGAGGAAGGTGGTCTTGCCGGTTTTCACATAGTCGCCGGCCGCGCCGTTCTCTTCGTTCTTGGTCATGCGATAGTAGTAATCGCCGATCTTGAAGACCGTGGAGTCAATGCGCGAATATCCCGTATCCTGCCAATCGCGGGCCGGGGTGAACGTCTTGAAGTCACGGGTGATGGCGTAACGCACGATGTTGTAGGCGCCGCCCTTCTTTCCGGTCTTCGCGGTAGAGCGCGAATCATCGGTGTAGGCACGGGAGGAGAAGAACACCACATAGGCGCCCATGGAATCATCCCAGAACGCCTCCGGCGCCCAGGTCATGCCCTGGTTCGGCGAATTGACCACGATGCCGGAATCGCTGCCGTCCTCCGCGTTGGTGCGGGTCCAGTTGACCATGTCGGTAGACTCCCAGACCTCCACCTTGAGGGAGCCATATTGCTGATTCTGGCCCCAGCCCTGCTGGGAGACCTTGAGGTCGGTCGCGATCATATAGTATTTGTCGCCATCATGGCTGCGCAGCACAAACGGGTCTCGCAAACCCGTGGTATCCGTCTTCGAGGCGATGACCGGATTGCCGTCGTTGATCTGGGTAAAGGAGAAGAAGTTGTTTTCCGTGGTCGAAGTGGCCGACTCATACAGAGCCTCGCCGATCTTACCGCCTGTGGTGTCTGCATCGGAAAGGAAGGTCACCGCGGCATACCCGGTGTTCGGCGCCACGCGGGTCTTCTCCTTGACCCTCACATCCACGCTGGCGGTGGCCGTGTGGCCGCTCTTGGCGGCTGTGGCCGTGAGCTTGACGGGCTTGGAATCGCCAGCGCCATAAGCCGGCCTGGTCACGACGCCACCACCGTGGTAGGGATCGGCGGCACCGACTGACGGAGCCCGGTAATCGCTTTTCGTGCCGGTGATGACCTTGGGTGCAGCCGAGCTCCAGGTGATGTCAGAATCATGCTTGGAACCCTTGACGCTCAACGGCAGGTTTTCGGTCGTTGTGGCCTTGAGGGCCGCCACAGCCGCATCGACATCCTCTTTGGCCGCCTGAGCGGGGTTAAGCGCCTTTACCGTAACCGCGACCGTGCCTTTGACAGAGCTCTTCATCTTCGAAGTCGCCGTGATGGTGGCCGTACCGTTCTTGAGTGCGGTGACCTTGCCGGTCGCGCCCACAGAAGCCACCGACGAATTGGATGAGGTCCACACCACATCCTTGCTGATGGCATCGTTCGGTGCCACCGTGGCGTTCAAAGCGGCGTTCTGACCCTCGGTAAGGGTCAAAGCACCACTGCTCACCCCGTCACCGGTCACTTCAACCGATGTCGGAAAAGTCAAATTCGCGCCCTTGTAGATCTTGAGGTCGTCCATGGCGCCGTTCCAGTACTTGTCGCCGTCATAGAAGGACTTGCCGATATTGGTGTTGTAGCCACCGAGATCGGAGAGCTTGATACCCGTATTTTCCTTGAGGTCGACCAATGATCCATCACGGAACAGGGCAAGTGTCGTGCCATCGATGACAATGCGGAAATTGTGCCAGATGCCGTTGTTGTTGTCGAGATCGTCCTTGAATCCTTGCTCGTTGCTCCATTTGTTGTCTGAAATGACCAATTTGGCGCTTTTGGTGCTCAGATAGAAGAACAGGTATTTGTTGGAATCTTTACCCACGGCAAAGGTGAAATAGTTGCCATCGTCATTATGACGTGATTTCGCGGCAAAATCGATGGTCGCCTTGTCGCCGATGCTCTGGAACAAGCCGGATGGCAACGACGCGTATTTGCTGTCGCCGTCGTTCTTGTTGTCGAGGTTCAGAGCCTCGTTGTTGTCTCGGTCGCCGAATTTGCCTACGGAAGCGCCGTTGTGCAACGTCATATCGTAGGATCCGGTCTTGTCTGGCACCGCGGTGCCGGTGACGCCGGTGAAGTCATAGCTGCTGGTCAGGGTGAGCCCATCCGTGGACATTCCCGTTTCGTCAAGAGGGCTCGGAATTGCTTGTTGCGGCTGCGCGGCGTTCGCCGATGCGGCTGTGGCCACGAGCATCGGCACTGCCAATAGAACCGACGCCACTTTTTTCCAAATTTTCATCTGATTCTCTTTCATGTCAGACCAGGCAATACTTTGCCGTAAAACAAGAAGGCGCCGCTGCCCGGTTTTTGCGACTGGCAATTGTCAAC